>CAVPHP010000001.1:0-185870 GCA_963704275.1 uncultured Ignavibacteriaceae bacterium
TCATCAGGGTTTAATTTTATTTGTGTCCCTCTTACGCCCGCACTTACGCATATTTTATCAAACAATTGTGCGGTTTCATCTATGTACGTTGGGAACAGTTTTTTCATTCCGATTGGAGAGCAACCACCGCGAATGTAGCCTGTTAACGGAAGCAAATCTTTCAGTTTTATCATCTCAACTTTTTTATTTCCGCTTGCAACAGCAGCCTTTTTTAAATTCAATTCTTCGTTAACTGGAATGCAAAAAACTATATGTCCGGTTTTATCACCAATACATACAAGGGTTTTAAAAACTGTTTCAGCATCGATGCCAATTTTTAGAGCAACAGTTTCTCCGCTTAAATCATTTTCATCAACATCATAAGAAAATGTTTCAAAATTTATTTTGTGTGATTCAAGAATTCTTATCGCGTTAGTCTTGCTCATAGTTTTTATGGAAAGATTGGATTTCCGCTTCGGTTAGATTTAACGATTGAGCGTTTAATAAAAATTTTGTGTATTCGTTACTCGGATTATCAATCAAGCTCTTTGTTGTTCCGCTCTCGACTATTTTTCCGCTATACATTATTAATATCGAATCAGAAAAATGTTTTAAAATATTTAGATCGTGTGAAATGCAAATGATTGTAAGATTAAGTTCTTCTTTTAGCCTATTAATAAGATTTAGAATGTTAAGCTGCGATTCAACATCCTGAGAAGAGAATGGTTCATCTAAAATTAAAATCTCAGGTTCAGCAATAATAATTCTTGCAAGAGCAATTCGCTGTTTTTCTCCACCGCTTAACTGCGATCCCTTTCGGTCCTTTAATTGTGGATTAAGATTGAAATGTGAAAAAATATTATCTATCTCTGCAGAATAATCTTTATTTATTTTAAACTTAAGTTCAAACGCTTCATTTAAAACATTTTTCACTTTTCTAAATGGGTTTATTAATTCGCCATCATTTTGAAATAGTATTTGCACAGGTTCTGGAGAAGAATTACTCCAATCTTTTTTAAAAGATTTTTTAATTTTACCCGAAGTTTGATCAATAACTCCAGCTAAAATTTTTGCGAGTGTGGATTTACCGCTGCCTGATTGACCTGAGATGCCAAGAACTTTTCCCTCTTTCAACTTCAAAGGAAATATTTTTTAGTATCTCAACAGATTGATATTCGGAGAAGCTATTTCTGCCTGCCGTTAGGTGATGTTTCTTATCAACTGAGAAAGAAATACTTTCCACTTTTAGAATAATATCTTTCATTGAAGTTCTTTGAATGATTGAAGAAATTTATTGTAAGGTTTTTGTTCTGCATTTTTAAAAAATTCAATGACTTCAACAAACTCACTTAAACTGTGTTCGTGCAAAAAAGCTAATTCATCAGAAATCTCTTTTGCAAAACATATATCCTGTGTAACAATAAGGGCTGTGCCGCCAGCTTTTTTAAATTCCAACAATTTAATTTTTATTAGATTAATATTTGCATAATCAATTGCGGATGTTGGCTCATCTAAAATTAAAAGTTTGGGATTAGAAAGAATCGCTAACATCAAACTTAAACGCTGCGCCATTCCTCCGCTAATTTCGTACGAGTGGAGAGTTGAAATGGTTTGATAGTCCGGAAGGAGAAAATCTTTTAAACTTTTTGAAATTATTTTCTCATCAATTCCGGATTTATCAAAATAATACTTTAGTTTTTTAAGAGGATCAAAATTGTTTGTTAAATCCTGTAAAACATATTTTATTTCGTTTCTGCGCAGTTTAATTAAGCGATCATATTTCATCTCAAAAATATTTTCATCAAACCAAAGAACATTACCATTTACTATGTACAACTCTTCATTAAGCAAACATGTAAGTGATTTTATAAGAGTAGATTTTCCGCTGCCGTTTTTACCAAGGATGGTATAAATCTTTTTTCCGCTTAAGGTAAATTGAATGTTCTTTAAAAGTTCCCGGCTTTCAATTTTATTTTTAAGTGAAATATTTTTTAGATCAACAGTAAGCATTATTAAATTTTTTATTTGTTATTCAAAATAATAAATTAACCCAAGATTTATTAGTATTTAAGCTACTTATATGCTGGAAGTTAATTTATTTATTTTAACAGTTGCCATTTTTAGTTACAAATGAAAAAAGATTTTTACCGTGCGATAACAAAAAGAATTGCAAGTTCAATACTAGTCCTGTTTTTATTAGTAACATTTATTTTTTTGCTTGTAAGATTAGCGCCCGGTGATCCAGCCCAAAAATATATTTCTCCAAAATTAAGCCCACAACTTGCAGAAAAAGTAACAAAATCCTTTGAATTAGATCAACCAATTTATACACAGTATATATCGTTTGTTAAAAATATTTTTACCGGTGATTTTGGAATTTCTTATAACTATCGCAAGCCTGTATTTGACAGTGGTAAAAGACTATTTCCTTTTTACATTAATATTTTCTTCAATCAGCTTTATCTTACAATTACTGGTTGGATATTTACTTGCAAAATATGCTTACAACAAACGTGGCAAATTTATTGACAAACTATTTTCTAATTTATCCATCATTACTTTCTCACTTCCAACTTTTGTTGTTGGATTAATTCTTGTTTACGTCTTTGCAGTAAAGTTAAATGTTTTTCCTACGTCTGGTGTTAGTACAATTTTTAGAGATGATTTAAGTTTTATCGAAAACATTTTTGATCACTCGCTTCATCTTATCCTACCCATGATTACGCTTTCTTATGCAGGGGCAGCAGTATTTTTTAAATATCTAAGAGATAATTTAGACTCGATTGAAAACTCAGCTTTTATTACAAGCCTAAGGGCAAATGGATTTACTGAAAAAGAAATATTTAAGAATCATTTACTGCCCAATGCAATTCAACCACTTATCTCAATTGCAGGAATTGAATTTGGTGTTTTACTCGGTGGTGCCTTGCTGACAGAAGTTATATTTTCCTTGCCTGGAATGGGAAGACTAACTGTTAATGCAATTTTCAATCGTGATTTTCCGCTTGTCACTGCGTGTACTTTTATTGCGGGATTTATGATGATAATTTCAAACTTAACAGCCGATCTTATAAAAATAAAAATGGATAAACGATTTATTAAAGAACTTATAAATTAATGTTTACTAAAATTAAAATATGGCACTTTACACTTATAATTATTTTATTGATAATAATTTTAAGATTATCATTTTTATTTCAGTTGATGAATTTACTTTTTGTAATTATCCAATCATTTTTTATAAAATCAGAAAACGATTTTGCTCAGCTTAGTTTATCTGTAATTGATAACATTGTTTCTTTATTATTAATTATCACACTGCCAATTCTAATACTAAGTTCAAAAAAAATTAGGCAATTTCTTTCGCATAAATTGAATTTAGCAAACTCAGTTTTAATGCTATTAGCGGCTTGTTTTATGCTTGCCCCAATTATTACAAATCAGCATCCGGATTTTCAAAAAAATATTTCCGTAACAAAACTTTTACCGCCATTTTCATCCGTATCTTATATAGAAATTAAAGAAGAGTCTAAAACCACACAATCAAACGACGGCAAATTAAATATTTTAATTGATGAGGTTATTCCGAAATCATATAATAAAAATTTAATTTTTATAGACAGTGCAGTTGTTGGATTATCCTTTAAGTATTATCAGTCTGGAGCTGAATTTGAAATTGATAAAAAGGAATTAGTAAGTACATTTGGTTATCCAAAAGTAGAATCTAAATTATTTTTTCTTGGCTCCGATGAATTTGGAAGAGATGTTTTTACAAGAATTGTTTATGGTTCAAGAATATCGTTGATGGTAGGATTTGGCGCTGTTGTTATTTCTTTTATTTTAGGATTAACTTTTGCATTTGCAGCGGTCGAAAGAGGTAAAATAATTAATTTAGTTTTAAGCAGAGTTACGGATTTGTTTCTTTCTTTTCCCGCAATATTTTTAGTTGTTCTTATTATCGCTTTATTTGGCAGTAACATCTTTTCGATTATTATTGTGTTAGGGTTTTCTGGCTGGATGAGCTTATTTAAAATTGCAAAAAGTGAAATGTTATCAATAAAAAATAAAGAGTATTATTTATCTGCAAAGTTAGTTGGATTAAAAAACACTAAGCTTTTAATGCGGGAAATATTACCCGCAAGTATTATTCCTGTAAGTGTTAATTTAATCTTTCAGCTTGGCAATGTTATACTTGCAGAAGCTGCATTAAGCTATCTTGGATTGGGAACGGGAACAGAATATCCATCTTGGGGTGCGATGATTGAAGCAGGGCAGCAATATATAACACAATCCTGGTGGTTAATATTTGTACCCGGATTAACTCTTATTATTTCTTTACTAAGCATAAATGAAATCGGCAGGAATATTAATAGACATTTTAATTCTGCAGCAAATTAAAAATGATAAATAGAAGATACATAGTTAGCAAAAAATTAGGCGAAGGAAGAAGCAAAGTATTTAGTGTAATTGATACTGAGTTTCCGGAAAGAGAAGTTGCTGCAAAGTTTCTTCCTGTATCAGCATCAAACGAAGAAAAAGATTTTTTTCGCGAGGAATTTTTTATTCTACAAAAACTCGATCATCCGAATATCATTAAATCATTTGAACTGAATACGGTTTTGATTACAGATGAGGATGAAGAAAATGAGATTGAAAAATATTCTCAATTTATAACGATGGAATATTTTCCGCCAATCCGCTTTGTTAAGTTATTCCGGTCTAAAAGAAGAAAAAAAGTTAAATCAAATTATAAAGCAGATTTCCTCAGTCCTTTATTACCTCCATCAATCAAACTACATCTATTACGATCTTAAAGCAGAAAACATTCTTGTTGCTGAACAAAAGGGAAACCCGGTAATAAAAATTATTGATCTTGGATTTACAAAGCATGTAGTAGCAGATATTGAAAAGAGCATTCAAGGTACGCCTTATTATATCGCGCCAGAACTTTTAAAAAATGAAAATCATGATTACAGAGTTGATTTTTATTCATTGGGAATTCTGCTGTATAGAATTGTTTACGGAAAATTTCCATTTGAAAGTGATAAAGAGTTAGACATCTATAAATCTCATATTGAAGATGAATTTGTTTTAGGTAATTCAATTTATTCGAAGAAGTTACTAAGTGTAATTGAAAAATTGATCAAAAAGAATCCTGAAGAGCGATACAAAAATGCCCTGCAAATAATTTTAGATTTACAATTACCTATTGATTTTGAAATAGTTAAAGATTTAGTTCCGGCAAAAGTATTTAGTGATAGAAAAGATGCTTTTAATATTCTCAGTACATATTTAAATGATAAAACAAGTAACGAGGTTTTCTCCGTTACAGGATTTGATGGATCCGGAAAAACATCGTTAATGTTAGAGATTTATCGAAAGAATCCGCTATCTATTTTTGTTGAAAACTCGAAAACAAAAACTGGTCTTGAAGCAGTTAAATATATTTTTAATAAAATTATTTTAACTGAGGCCTTTTATATTGAAAGTGGAAATAAATTTGCAGAAATTATTGATGATCTTTTCATTAAATCATCCCGCAATTTTATGGAATCAATCAAAAGGATTTTTAACACTTTACCTGATTCTGTAAATCTTACAATAATTTTTGATGATTATAATTTGTACGATAATTTTACAAAGGAATCGCTTACAGAAATTATTAGAATATTTCAGGTAAAAGGAATTAAAGTTATACTTACAGAGTCATCGGATTTTGATCATTCATCTTCATCTTTATTTAATTTATGTATTGTTCAACTCAATCAGTTTACAGATCACCAGCTTACTGAGTTTTTAGATTTAAGCTATTACAATTTGTATCCTAAAAAGGAATTAAAGAAATACATTTTACTTTATTCTGATTTGCAGCCGGGAAATATTAAGCGTTTTATTAAAGATTTAATACTTTTAAATGTAATTAAATATGATAATGCTGAGGTTACATTTTATATCACTGAAGGTATAGTTCTTGCCTTACAAAGTTCTCACGAAGAACTTTATCGAATGCGATTAAGTAATCTAAATGGTAACGAATTAAAACTAGCACAAATTATTTCAGCATTTGAAATCTCAATTGAACAAACAATTTTGGCAGCGCTTCTAAATGTTTCTCAAGAAGTTCTTAAATCTATATTAAATGAATTAGAGAAAAAAAATATTATTGATCCGCTAAGTCTTAGTAATGCACCGAGGATTAATTCATTTAATTTTAAAAAGTATATTTATTCCACAATAAATAACCGGAAAAGATTTCACTTAGTTTTAGCAAACTCGATAAAGAAATTATTTGCAGATTTTAATGTGATGGAATTATCCAGGCAATATGAGCTTGCAAATGAACCTGAACAGTCTGTAGAGTTTTTAAGAAAAGAAATTTTATTAGCTGATGAAATAAGCGCTTTTGCATACAAGCGATCATTATTAGAGAAAGCTGTACAATTTAATATTCAAGAAAAAATACTCATTACTTTAAAATACGAACTTGTAAAAACTTTATTTAAGCTAAGTGATTTTAAGGCAGTTTTAGAAAATTTGTATAAACTTAATATTTCTAAACTTTCTGAGGATGAAAAAAAACAGTTACAATTTATTAAAGGCGCAAGTTTAATCGGTCTAAGAAAATTGGAAGAAGGCAAATCAATTCTTTTACAATTAAATTCGAGCGCAAAAGACAAAAAGTTAAAACAACAAACTCTTGCCGAGTTAGCTTATGCGGAGTTTGATCTAGATAATATTGATGAAGCCGAAGCTTATTGTAAAAAATTATTTGAAGACACTGATTTGGACTTTGAAGAAAAAGGGAAGTGTTATAATCTACTGGGCTTAATAGAAATTCAAATTAGAAACAATCCCAAAGAAGCATTAAAACAGTTTATACTTGGTAAGGAAAATTATGATAAAACAAATATTATTGATAAAAGCGCGCGTATTAAGGTAAACATCGGTAACATTAATAATATTCTTAATGATAAAGATACAGCAGAAAAGTATTGGCAGGAAGCCTTGAAGCTTAATCAGACGATAGGGAATCTTGATCAAGAAGGCTATATTTTAATTAATTATGGAATATTTTATCAGGGCAAAAACCTATATGAGCATGCCATTAAAAATTGGAATAAAGCAAAAGCGATTTTTGGTGTTCTGGGTTTTACTAATGAAATGACACTAGCAATAGGAAATATGGGTGAAGTGTATCTTAAGACTTGTGATTATCAGAATGCTTTTGATAATCTAACCAAAGCCGCCGAACTATTTTTACAAATGAGAAATAGAGATGAACAATTGAATACACTATTTGTCCTTAGTAGATTTTGGTTTGTAATCGGAGAATTTGAAGAACAGGAGAATATTTTAAATCAATATGAATACTTCTTAATGACAGATGAAATAAAGTCTGAAAAAAATGATTTTAATTTTAAATTTCTAAAGTTTTTATCAAGACTCAACAATGGTTCTTATTCGGATATAAAAATTGCGGTCTCATCTATTATGGAAGCTTCAATAGCTATTTCTGAAACAGATTTATATATTGAATCTATTCTCTTGTCAGCGGATCAGTTTTTAAAGCTGGGTAAATTTGATGAAGCTTTGTCTCTTCTTAATGATAAAGATTTTATAAGTTTCATTGAACATAATATTATAATCAAAGCACAAAGAGAATATTTGTTAGGAAAGATTGCTTATTTTACACAGAGTGAAAATTTAAAATCTCCTATTGAATATTTTGAAACTGCATACAACCTTATTGAAGAAGAAAGTATTTCTGAATTAACCTGGAAAATCCTTTTTACTATTGCAGAGACTTATTGGGAAAGAGGAAATTTTCACAAAGCTAAAAAGCCAAGCTATTATGCTTATGAATTAATTAATATGATTGGTGAAAATATTTCTAATAATAAAATAAGAGCAGCTTATTTCAATCATCCCGAAAGAAAGAAAGCTTTAGAGAAACTAATACTTATTAGCAACCAAACTCAATTAAATGAACTCTCAAAAAGTTAATATAAAAATATATTCTGATAACGAAGATATTAGCACAATAAACTCAGGCTTAAGACAAGTTGAATTAGAAAGTGTGCCGATTGCTTTTACAAATCCTAATTCTTTTTGTGCTGAAGAAGACACAATAATTATTTTGCAAATTGATTCATTAGGCTCTGGTTTATTGGCGGAAGTTTCGCAAGCAAGAAAAGGAATTCCAAATAAAATTATAACTGTAATAAGAAACAACAATGCTTTACTTGTTAGTACAGTTGCCAAAATGGGTTTGACAGATATTTTCGTCTTTCCTTACGAAATATTAAAATTTACATCGTACATAAAAGAGATTGTAAATAATGGCTTATATAAAACTTCAGCAGCTCCATCCCCAAAAGATGACGACATTAGATACAATCTTTCTAAAATAGTTGGCAGTTCTCAAAAGTTTTCCAGAACCATTGAATTAGCTAAAAAAGTTTCAGAACAAAGCACTTCGAATATTTTATTATTGGGTGAAACCGGAACCGGCAAAGGATTATTTGCAAAAGCAATACATAATTACGGTAAAAATTATAAAGAACCTTTTGTTGATATTGTGTGCACAGCTATTCCGGAAAATCTTCTAGAATCAGAATTGTTTGGTTATGAAGCAGGAGCATTTACAAGTGCAAGAACAAGAAAACTCGGCTTATTTGAAATTGCAGAAAACGGAACGCTGTTTCTTGATGAAATAGGTGATATGAGTTTGAACTTGCAGGCTAAACTTTTAAGAGCAATCGAAAAAAAAGTAATAAAAAGATTAGGCGGCATTGTTGATATTCCGATTAATGCAAGAATTATTTCTGCAACTAATAAAAACATAGAAGAAATGATTGAAGAAGGTACTTTCAGAAGAGACCTTTATCATCGATTAAACGTGGTTACAATAGAGCTTCCGCCTTTACGCGAAAGAAGTGAAGATATAATTAGTTTGGCTAATCATTTTATTGAGGAATTTAATTCTCTTTTTGAAAAATCAATAAAAAAAATCAATAAAGAACTGCGCTACTTTTTCCTCGCATATCCATGGCCCGGAAATGTTCGTGAACTAAAAAATCTAATAGAGCGTGCAGTTTTGTTATCTGAAGATGGGGAAATAAAAGTAAGTGATTTTTCAGACCTTATAAAAGCGGTTCCTGTCGTAATGGACTTAAATAAATTTGAGAATGAAATACCCGAAAATGTTATTCGTATGGATATAAATTATGGCACAACGGATATAAAAAAATTGGCTAAACATTATACCATACAGGTCATGGAAAAGGTTGGCGGAAACAAATCGCAAGCTGCTAAAATATTAGGAATTTCGAGACCCAAACTTGATACCTTGGTTTCTAAAAAAAAATAAAACCTTTAGGACTCTTACCCCAAAATATGTGTAAATAATTTTTACAAAAAAACATATTTTCTAACAGAAATCGGTAATAATGACCGATAAATATATAAAATCATCAAAAGTTTTTAATTATTAAGCATCTTATATGGCACTTGTATTGTTGATTTATATCACTTATTAGAGGGCTAACTCCAGTTATGCGGAGTTAAATTTAGTATGAATTTAGTGTCATTATAAACTTAATATTTCATCATTTATACGGTGGGAGCTATGCAAAAAACCATATTACTTTTTGTTGTGCTGTTTGCTTTAGTTGCAACTTCATTTGCTCAAGTTGAAGAAGCAGTTAGATACAGAGTGCAGGGCGATGCAACTTTGGTTGAACAGCAAATTAGCGTTTCAAATACTTTTGAAACAACTGATAATTTGATTTTGCAAAATAAATCAAATTCACAGCTTGAGGAATTAGGCGGAAGATATGCTTGGACAAGATCAAATTCACAGCTTGAGGAATTAGGCGGAAGATATGCTTGGACAAGATCAAATTCACAGCTTGAGGAATTAGGCGGAAGATATGCTTGGACAAGATCAAATTCACAGCTTGAGGAATTAGGCGGAAGATATGCTTGGACAAGATCAAATTCACAGCTTGAGGAATTAGGCGGAAGATATGCTTGGACAAGATCAAATTCACAGCTTGAGGAATTAGGCGGAAGATATGCTTGGACAAGATCAAATTCACAGCTTGAGGAATTAGGCGGAAGATATGCTTGGACAAGATCAAATTCACAGCTTGAGGAATTAGGCGGAAGATATGCTTGGACAAGATCAAATTCACAGCTTGAGGAATTAGGCGGAAGATATGCTTGGACAAGATCAAATTCACAGCTTGAAGAATTAGGCGGAAGATATGCTTGGACAAGATCAAATTCACAGCTTGAAGAATTAGGCGGAAGATATGCTTGGACAAGATCAAATTCACAGCTTGAGGAATTAGGCGGAAGATATGCTTGGACAAGATAATATTTCAAGTTAAATAATATTTTAAAGCCTTCATTTATTTGAAGGCTTTTTTTTTAAATTGTACTTCAAATAAAATATTGTTTCTCAATTCCCACTAAAAATTCTTATGAAAATTATTCTTGTTTTTGCTGTGCTTTTCTTTTTTCATTCTTTTTCTTTCTCGCAGGATGCAACAAAAATTGCATTAATTCATGAGAATAGTTACGATTTGATTGATGCGGAAAATCAAGCAGGTGTTGTATATGTTTCGCTTTTAGATTTTGCTAATGCGCTCCCACTTTCTAATTATATAAATAATAAAACTGGGGAAACAACCTTAACTTTTCAAAATAATAAGCTGCGAATAAACAACGGTAACGCATTTGTTTCGATATTTACTCTAAGTGACAGCATAGTTAAGACTATTCAAATATCAAGTCCGCCATACAAAAAAAACTCAAAAATATATATTTCAGTAACCGCTCTAACTGATTTGATAAACGAATACTGGCAAAAAGAATTAATACCATTATCTGCAAATAGAATAAAGATCGTTGAAAAACCTAATCAAGTATCCACTACTGAACCTGAAAAGAACATCCAACTATCAAGTATATCAATAGAATATCAAGATGAAAGTGTTTTAGTTAGAATAAAAACAACTGATAGAGCAGATAATTTTTACAATTTTTATAGAGCACAAAATCTGCACTTGATATTGTGGAATGCTGTCGTATCGCATGATTCAGTTGTAAATTTTAAATCAAATGATATAGTAGAAAGATTAGAAATTAATAATGGTTTGCAGTTGCTGGAATTCAAATTTTTACTTAACGAAAAAGAAACAATCAGCGAAGTTTACAAAGGCAAAGATGATAATGAACTAGTTATTAGAATCAGCAAAAGAGATTTTGGTGATTGGTACACAAAAGAAAGTGAGCACTTTAAAATAATTTATCGCGATTCGCATTCACATCTAATAAATCATATACTTGCTTCTGCAGAAAATTCTTTAGCACAGTTAAAAAAGCTTTTTTATTATCAGCCGGAAGATAAAATTATTATTAATACATTTGATGCGAGTGATTATGGTTTTGGTGCAACTACTACTATTCCGGAAAATTATATTAGACTTGAGATTGAACCTTTAGAACCGGGATACGAAATGGTTCCGTATTCAGAAAGATTTCAATGGCTGCTTAGTCACGAGCTTGTCCACATAATCGTTAACGATATGGCTTCTGATTTTGAATCTGCATTAAGAAGTGTAATAGGAAAGGTAACACCGGATAAAAATCAGCCACAAACAATTTTATATAGCCTGCTAACCAATCATAACAGATATACTCCGCGCTGGTATCAGGAAGCAATTGCTGTTTTTATTGAAACCTGGTTTAGTGGAGGTTACGGCAGAGTACTTGGAAATTTTGATGAAATGTATTTTAGATCCTTGGTAATTGATAATAAAGACTTTCCGGGACTTTCTGAAATAGAAAATGTTACATCACATAAAAGCATTCTGTTAGAAAATATACTTTATTTGTATGGTACAAGATTTATTGCACATCTTGCATTAAAATACGGCACAGAAAAATTACTTAATTGGTTTTCACTTAAACCGGATGAATTCTATCCCGGGTTAGAGTCAAAGTTTGAAGATATTTATGGAATTGATATTTCCGATGAATGGAAGAATTTTATTTCGGATGAAAAGGAATTTCAAAACTCAAACATCTCTTTGATAAAAAAATATCCGCTAACTAAAACAAATAAACTTTCTACTGAAGCATTTGGCTGGGTTACACATACAACGTATGATGCTAAAAGCAATTCTTTAATATTTGGATATCATCGTAAAGGTGCACTTAGCTGAAATCCAAAAATTTAATTTAGATACAAAAAAATCAGAATATATTACTACACTTCCAACCCCAAGTCTTGTGCAAGTTGCAGCAGTGGCTTATGATGAATCTTACAAAAAAATATTTTATACAACCAACAACAATCAGCTCTATAGAGATATATGGGAGTATGATTTAAATAGCAGCAAAGAAAAATTACTTTTTAAAGATGCAAGAATTGGACAGTTAACTATTTCTCAAACAACACACGAACTTTGGGGCATACAGCAATTAAGCGGCAAAGCAATATTAATAAGATCAAAATATCCTTACACTGAGTATCAATCACTTTCTGTTTTTAATGTTGGAGATGAATTCTCTGATTTGGCAATCAATAAAAAAGGAAATTTACTTGCTGCCGTTTTGCATAGATCTAGCGGGCAGCAATCTATAATTGTTTCTGATATTACCGGATTAGGGAAAGGGAATCCATTTCAATTTAGAACTATCACATCAAGCGGTTCACCTGAAAACCCGGCGTGGTCATCGGATGGAAAATTTTTATACTGGAATGCCTACACGAATGGTGTTTCTAATATTTACAGATACGATTTACAAGCAG
Source organism: uncultured Ignavibacteriaceae bacterium (assembly GCA_963704275.1). Taxonomy (GTDB): domain Bacteria; phylum Bacteroidota; class Ignavibacteria; order Ignavibacteriales; family Ignavibacteriaceae; genus IGN3. The sequence continues at coordinate 12,803 of CAVPHP010000001.1, forward strand.
ATCAAATCATTCCAATAACCAATACGTTAAAAGGATTATTTAAACCAATAGAAGTTTCAACTGATTCTATGATTGCGATGGAGTTTAGCATCTATGGTTTTACTCCTGTTAAGTTTGCAATATCAAAAACAGAAAAATTGTCTGCAATAAATTATTTTGGACAAAAGATATTAGACAAATCACCTGAACTTTATGATTTAAACTTAAAACCCGCAGCCGAAGTTGTTGATAAAAGTTTGTTTACAGAAGAAAAAGCTTATTCGTCTTTCAAAAATATTTCAATCAAAACTTTTATTCCAATTATATCTGGATTTCAATCACGAATAGTATTAGGATTTTTTTCTCAATTTAATGATCCGGTGTTAAATCATGATTTAATTTTAGAGGCAGGTATTTCGCCCTTCAAAGAAACAACAAGTGATATAAAATTTCATTTGCGTTTGAAGTACTCGTATCATCAAAAATTAAATATAGGAATAGAAAAAAACTCTGCTGATTTCTTTGATCTATTTAACAAAAGAAAAAGAGGAATGCTTGGTGAACGATACTCACTTGGTTATAACTATTATTTGATTTTTGATAATCCACTAAAAGTAAAGCATACATCTGAGCTTTCAGTTTATCGGAAGATAAAGTACATAAATGATAACCTTACAGAAGTAAGTACGCCGGATTATGCAATTTTAAAATCTGAGCTTGAAATTAGAGACCTTAGAAAAACTATTGGAAGTATTGATTGGGAATCAGGAGATCTAATTAGATTATCTGTACTTGGATACGGATCTAATCCTGAAGACCCTCAAGTTTCTGGACAGTTAATGGGTGAATGGGACAAATATTTTCTGTTTTTAGCACCGCATAATGTTTTGCATTTAAAAGCTGCAACCGGATATCATTTTATTAATAATAATTTGCCCGAAACAATGTTTTTCTTTGGCGGATTTGGAAATAGAGAAATTGAGAACGAGCCTGTTAAGCAATTTGAAAAAATGTTTCGTTTTCCGGGTGCTCCTATTTACAGCATTACCTCAAACAGATTTCTTAAAGTGATGATAGAAAATTCACTGCCGCCTATTCGCATACCAAATGTTTCTGTTGCCAGCATTGAGTTGAAAAATATTAATCTATCATTTTTTACTCAGGGATTAATTTCTGATTCTCCAGAGATTGATAAAATAATTGATGTTGGCGGTCAGTTTAATATTATGTTTCAGCATTGGTATAATCTTGAATCAACAGTTTCTGCCGGATTTGCAAAAGCTTGGTGGAATGGAGGAAGTGATACAGAATGGTTCATTTCCTGGAAACTTTTAAGAGATTAATACGTTTTTAAGTATTAATTACATTATTTCTACTAAAATCTGCTCATATTATCATACATTAAGCGGTATTATTATTGCTTGTAAAGTTTGCTTTATAAACATTTTAGAACACTTAAAGATTAATGAAATTTTCAGAATTCAAAAAAAATCTCGACAGCGGAATTAAAACAAGCTTAGACTCTGATCTTTCCTCTGAGAAAACAAAAAATCTTGAAGTAATTTTAAATATCCTCAACAGCATAAATCGCTCGCTTATCCTTGAAGATGTTCTAGAACTAGTACTTAAAAATGCCATCAGATTAACAAACTCCGAGCGTGGATTTATTGTTTTAAAAAATCAAACAGGTAAACTTGAATTTAAACTCGGATTGGATTCAAACGGAAAAGAACTTCCGGAAAGTTTATTTCAAATTAGCAACTCTGTTGTAGAAGATGTTTTTTATAATGGGCAATCAAGATTTATTGAAGGCGCCCAAAGTGATGTAACATTAGAATCAAGTAAAAGTATTCTTCGTTTAGATTTACAAACCATTCTTTGCTCACCTTTAATTACAGATGGAAACAAGATTGGTGTTATCTATGTTGATAGTAAACATCTGCATAAGATTAAGGAAAAAGAAACAACAAGTACTTTTGAAATTTTAGCAGGACAAGCTGCTGCGGCAATTCGTAACGCACAATTATATCAAAATCAGCTTTCTGCAAACATAGCACTTCAAGAGGCAAATTCGCAGCTAATACAAGCAGAACGCAAAGCACTAAAAGCGGGTATAGATTCTGAAATTGGTCAATCGTTACAGGGGCTTGTACACTTAGCTTTGCTGGAAAATGAAAGTTTGTTAAGAATGCTGGATCGATTGAAAAAGGAGACCGAAGATTCCGGAATTGGTAAAGAATCACTTTTATATGATCGTTTAAAATTAAAATCCAAAGTTGCAATCGATAGTATAAGGGGAATCCAAAAATATGCGCAGGTTCTAATGGAAACCGCTATAATGAATCTTAACAAAGACAGCGGCGATTTAAATAGAACAATACAATCGGTTATAAAATACATCTCTCCAATGAAGAAATATCAATTTGCAACTTTTAAAACGCAGCTAAATAATATTCCACTTTGCATTTATGATTCAGAACAAATACAGCATTTACTTGTTCACTTATTTACTAACTCCGTAAATGCTAAAAAAGATGTTACAATTAATATTCAATCTTCTTCAGACGATAAATTTGTTAATGTAATTGTTGAAGATAATGGTCCTGGTATTCCAGAAGAAGTAAGTAAAGATTTGTTTGTATCTTATATACCAAAGAAAAATAGTTATGGATTATTTTTATGCAAAAGTATAATCGATAAACATAACGGTGAAATAAAACACATAATATCAGATGCTGGAACTAAAATAGAAATTTCTATACCTATTGTTTAAAAATGGTAATCACTGATTTCTTAAAATATGTAAGCTTGATGTATGACAAAGTCCGCTTTCCTGTTCAGGTTGTTGAACAGAGCGGAAAAATTGTTTACACCAATGAGGCGTTTACAATCTTGTGGGGTTACCATCTGGATGAATTAGCCGAGTACTCATTATTTAACGATATTGTTTTAAAAGAAAATAAATCCGTTGAAAAAATTATGGAAGTACTAAACGGTAAAACATATACTGCTATCGATTATTATGAAGATTCATTACTCCGCTCACGCGATTATGCAATTCCAATCTTAAGAACAAATATCTTTCTGATTAAGGATGAAGAAGAGCCATATATAGTAATGTATCACGAAGATCAAACCGAAATACTTTTAACTGAAGAAGAAGTTAAAAAAGCACGTGATGCCAGCTATGAATCAGAAAGATTAAAAAATACATTTTTAAATGTTTTATCCCACGAACTGCGTACTCCGCTAAATATCATTTTGGGTTATTCATCTTTGATTAAAGAAAATCTAAACGATAAGATAGGAGCAGAGGATAAAATTTATTTAGATAATCTGCACAGCGGAAGTGAGAGATTATTTAAAAGTATTACGCAAATGTTAGAGTTTGCTCAGATAGAAGCTGGAAATTATAGTCTGAATACCGAAACAACAGATTTGATAAGTATAATTCAAGATTGTCTGCCGGATCATCAAAAGCATGCAAAGGAAAAGAATCTTGAACTTAGAACAAATTTCTCTCACAAAAAGATTTATGTAGATGTTGATGTTCAGTGCGTTGAGAATGCACTAAATAATTTAATCAGTAATGCAGTTAAGTTTACTCATCAAGGTTATATTGAAATTGAAGTAAATATTTTACAGGAAAAAGGCTTAGCAATATGTAAAGTAAGAGATACAGGAATAGGAATTTCAACAAAATATTTGGATCATCTTTATCAACCTTTTAGCCAGGAAGATTTAAATGTTGGAAGAAACTATGAAGGAATCGGACTTGGGCTGGCTTTAGCAAAAAGATACATTGAAAAATTAGGCGGCTCCTTACTTGTGGATAGTATTAAAGGTGTTGGATCAACATTTACATTTACTCTTCCTTTAAATCAGTCTAAATCTTTTGCTTCAGTAAGTGATTTGGATGCAGTAAAAGGCACGAACAAAATACTTATGATAGACAATTCCGGTGAAACTTTTGAGCTTGTTAAAGCTTTCTTAAAAAATTCTTTTACTCTATTTAACTACAGCGTAAGAGAATTTAAACTTGAGTTTGTGCAGGACAGCTCATTTAGTCATTTTATTTTTGATGTTGATAAGAATTACTGGCAGCAGGGAATTTTTATTTGCCGAGATATTAAGAGACACGACCCCTTTAAAAGACCAATCATTATTATTTCAAGTGAGTACATCGAAGATAAGATTAGAGAATTTTATCAAGCTGGTGCTACAAAGTTTATGGTTAAACCATTCGGAAAATTAGAGCTTACAAAAATTATCTCTGAAACCAGCGTTTTATAACCCCCAATTATCTACTTTTCATTTTATATAATTTCCACCATGGGGTTGATGGAAATTCGTGATGCTCATGATGATAACCGAAAAAATAACAAGATATCATTGCCCATAAATGATTTCTTTTTTGTGTGCGCGCATTATGCGGTTGCATATTTTCTGTGTGTGGATATTTATGCGGCAGATATGTTCCGAAAAAAAACAACTGGAAAGTTCCAAGAAAAGCTGGAACAACCCAGAAAAATATTATTGCAGATTGATCAAACCAGATTTTTAAAATGTTAAATACAGCAGCCATTATTATTAGTTGTAAGATAGTTGTATAACGTAAAAGAAAAACTGTCCACCATACAAAAAAATTTTGAGATTTAATGTAGAAGTCAGGATCAGTTTCTTCACCCGGATTTTTATGATGTTTAAAATGGTTCTTAACTAATTTATTGTAAGACAATCCCGCAAAAAGCAAAGTTGATATCCAACCAAAAGCTAATATTGATATTTTTATTTTTTGATATTGTTCTGTGCATTGCATCGTGACCGGTGATGAACAATCCTGTGTACAAATAACCTTGAAGCAAAACATGCAAATAAAAAAGCGGACTCGTAAAATCAACATCAACAAAGTTTAAAGAAAAAAATAAGTGAGCAGCCCATGTAAATATTATAATTGTTGCGACTAAAATTCCCATAATATCTTTATCCAAATATTTGTATTAATAAAAAAAACACGAATTGAATAACTAAATAATGCAACCCAATTTTTGATTTGACATTAACTCTAAGATAACTGAAAATTAAAACAGAAATTAATGCAATAAAAAACCATGCAATATAATTTTGAACCGGGATGATGTTGTCAGCCCATTGCCAGTAATTAAGTTTTATTGCAACCGGTTCTAAAACGTAATCAAATAGAACTGATATACTTGCTGAAAATATTGCAATGATAATATTATTTTTTGAGATAAGTTGTGAAACTGATATTGAACCAAGAATTACAAACACCCAGTTGAATCCAATGATTAATGGTACCTCAAAAACTTTTAATCCTAAAGTATTACCGTAATTATAATCACCAAATATTAAAGAAGTTTTAACTCCAACAACTTCTAAAATAAAAGTGATCAGGTAGGTTATTAACAACCAAATTAAAAACTTATTTCTTGAAGATTTGTAAGAGTAAAACAACACAACAGAGCCGGTTAAAAATAATGTAAATGGCGTAAGCCACAGCATAATATTAAGAAGCGGTTTAAAAATATGACCTATAATTCCAACCGTGAAAATCAGGTAAAGAAAATATTCTGGTTTGAAACGATTTAAATATTTCTTGATTTCCATACCAGCGATTTGTTTTTGAATTTAATAACAGAAATAAAACCTATCCACATCATAAAAATCATCTGCAATGGATGAAGCAATAAGTTGATAATCCAACTTTGTTTGCTACGTATTGAAACACTTGTTCTTAAAAGTATTATCAATAAAAGAGGAAGCCATGAAATCAAACTATCATCCATAATAATAAATGGAATTATAAAAACACTAAACAAGAAACTGATTATAATTAAAAAAAATATTACACTAACTGAAAATCCCGCATAAAAATTTTTTTGAAAACCAGAGTAAGCTTCAGTAAAAGAATTATACATCCTGCAAAAAACTTGATTGCCGCCCAAAAGAGTTTTTACTTTTAGATTATTAGATTTAACAATTCTTGCAAGTTCCATATCCTCCACAATTTTATCTTTAATAATCTGATGCCCGCCTAAACTTAAATAATCATCTCTACGCCATAGCATAAACTGACCATTAGCCGCAACGAATGCTTTGTTGGAATACTTATAAACAAAATTAAGCGGAAGAAAAGTTAACAGAAGCCAATTCATAAGCGGAACGATTAAATACTCGCCAAATGTTTTTATACTTTGTGTTGGAAAGATAGAAAGCAATGCTGCATTAGATTTTTCAATTTCTTCCATTGCTAAGGAAATCACATTTTCTTTTACTTCAACATCTGCATCAATAAACAAAAAGAAATCGCCTTTAGCTTGCTGAGATAATTGGTGGCAAGCCCAATTTTTACCAAGCCAGTTTTGTGGAAGCTCTTTCCCTTTTAATGTTTTTATTTTAGGTGAACTGCATGAAGCAGCAAGATTATATGTGTTGTCAGTTGAGTTGTCATCAAGAATTATAATTTCTGTATTTTGATAATCCTGATTAATAATACCCTCTATACATTTTACAATATTCTTTTCCTCGTTTCTTGCTGGAATTAAAACCGAAACTAATCCACGCGGCTCTGAACTTTTATTTTTAGAGTTTAGCACAGGCGCAGTAAATAAATTATAAATAGAAATAAAACTAAATACACTCAACGATATTAAAAGTATAATAATCAACATTGCTTATAAAATACTTTTGTAATTTGATTTTGAAAACTCAGAATCCAAAAATTCCAGATTAACCGTAAACTCATCTTTAAATATTTTATTCTTTGTTGATAATTCATTTGATGAAAGCAAATTGCCTAATCGCGCATAGACAATTGGATATCTTTCATTAATGTAATGTATTTTAAAAGCAAGCGGTAAAATTTGAAAATCATTACTGCTCTTTGAAGATAAATAATCTATTCCTTCTTTTATTTCTATAGGTCTTTGTTCATAAGGCTTAATTTCACCTTGCGGATAAATTATAATGAGGTTCTCCGGATTAGAGATTAAGTCAAGTGTGTATTTAAGTGATGTAATCATTTTACGGTTATCATTCAAATCAATTGAATAGCAGCCAAGCTTTTTAAAAAACCAATATCTTTTTAATTGCTCTTCAAGCATTAATATGTGCAGTTTTTTGTTCAACAGTTTTTTATTTAGCCAGTAAATAAAAAAACCATCCCACCAGGAAAAATGATTTGGAGTTATTACTAAACTTTTTGATTTATCAATAACAGGTAAAGAATTTATAACTCTAAAATCCCTAAAAGATTTTTTCAATAATCTTTTAAGGTAAATATCAAAAATAACTTCAGCCCATTTTTTGTGATCAGCTTTTATCATTTATGATATTCCTTCTGTATTATATCAGAAACAATTTTGCCGGATAAAATTACAAGCGGAATTCCACCGCCCGGATGTGCTGATCCGCCGCAGAAATAAAGGTCCTTAATATTCTTAGATTTATTTGATTGTCTCATAAATGCTGAAAATTTATCATTTGATGAAATCCCGTAAATACTTCCGCGGTAACTTCCTGTTTTGTTTTGAATATCCACAGGCGACATAACTTTTTCAAATTCAATAAACTGTTCAATATTAGTATTAAGAAAGCTATTGATTTTATTTATGATATTTGTTCGTGCATTTTTTATCTCAGCATCCCAATTTTGATCTTGGATATGCGGGGCATTTACCATTACGAACCAGTTTTCTTTTCCCCTCGGCGCATCATTATTATTTAGTTTTGATGAAATATAAATATAAACAGTTGGATCAGAATGAATTGTCTTGTTTATAAATAGATCATCAAATTCTCGTTTATAATTTTTTGCAAATAAGATATTATGTGTTTCGAGTTCATGAAATTCTTTATCGATTCCCCAGTAAAAAACTAAACCTGAAAACGAAAGGTCTTTTTTAGTATATCTTGATGCTTCTTTGCTGTTATAATTTTTGATGAGATTTTTAAAAGTATAATTAACATCAACGTTAGAAATTATTTTATCATAATTAATTATATCATTTTGGATTCTGATAGCTGATGCCTTATTTGAATCCAGAATAATCTCATCAACTTTATGATCTACAAAAACCTTTACTCCTTTTTTCTCTGCAAGTTTTTTTAACGCTTTAGAGATTGAATAAATTCCACCATCAGGAATAAAACTGCCCTGGTTATATTCAACATGAGGAATAATATTTAAAGTAGCAGGCGCCAAGTAAGGATTTGATCCATTATAAGTCGCATAACGATTAAACAATTGTACAAGCCGCTTATCGTTAAAGAAACTTGTGTTTGCTTCATTCATTGTTCTAAATGAATCAATCTTATAAATATTTAAAAAAGTTTTGAGCGCCTTAGAATTTAAATATGTTGAAATGCTTGATGGATCTTTAGTGAGAAATAAATCACCGGTTAGTTCATATATGGTTTTACAATATTCTAAATACTTATTTATTGAATCAGAATTATCAATTGTTTTTTGTTCAATCTCTTTGCCAAATTTATTAACATCTGAGTATGCATTGATTATCGTTTTATCAGCGTAAAAATATTTACAAATAATATCAAGCTTTTTAATCTTTAAATAATCATTTAAATCTTCACCGCATTCATCAAATAATTCTTTGATAACAAACGGCATCGTTAATAAAGATGGACCGGTATCGAATCTAAAACCACTTTCATTAATCTCACCAGCCTTACCTCCAACAGAATTGTTTTGTTCGTAGAGATCAACTTTAAATCCTTTGTTTGCTAATCTAATAGCTGCTGATAACCCGCCAAGACCTGCGCCGATGATCCCGATATTTCTCATTTACTTTTTTCTTTAGCTAATTCATAAAATAAAATCCATAAAGCGATCATAGAAAATGAATAAAGAAAATCTTCATAAGGAATAGTTATAAATCGTTTTCCGCTAAAAGCAGCATCGTTATAAGTTACAACCGGAATGGAAGTTAAAAAGTAATTGACAATCAGAAAAGGAATAAAACATATCAGAATCGTAATCCAAAAGTTTCTTGAATTAAGGAGTGATTGATTAAATAATATTGCTCCAATAAAAAACGCTGCTGAAAAAATTGAAACAGTAAACGTATAATTCTGATCATAAAAAATTATTGCAAGGATTATTAGCAGGATTGAAGGGATTAAAAAATATTTATTGTTAAAATTCAGCTTTTTTTCTTTTACATAGAATAAAACAGTTTCGTAAATAAATATGCAGGAATAGGGAACAGTAATAAAAAACAAGATTTCTTCGATTGGTAAACCCCAAATATAAATACCAGCCAAATGTTCAGGATTGAAAGCCCAATCGCCGCGCTTTGTTGCAATTACATCCCAAATAATATAAGCAGTGCTAACAAATGCAATTGATTTTAAAACGTGCGGTACTTTTTTGTAATACACTAGGTTTTTATCAAACGATAAAACCAAAGGGAAAAAAATGATTAAAATATTTATCAGTAAGTATGTACTCATATAATAGAAAAGCCGGTATTGCTACCGGCAACTTAATTAAAAATTATTTTTGTTTTAGGTAAGCCTAAAAATTTTTATTTCAAGTACAGCGCGTAAAAGCAATGCTAACTTAGTCGTGTTTGATACCCTAACTCTATGACTCATCAACTCTTTTATCTTTAATCGTTTTATCTTTCTAAATAACCCTTGGTAATATAAGTAAGCAGAGTAAACACCAAGCTTAACTCCAACTGGCAATTTTTTAATTCCAATTAAGGCGTTTTTAAATTCAAGCTCAATTTCTTTTTCCAGATTTTGTTTGCTTACATCATCAATTTTTATAGCATGATTTACACCCGGAAGATAAATTCTCTCACGTTCTTCCATATCGCTTTTTATATCTCTTAAAAAATTTACTTTTTGAAAAGCTGAACCAAGACTTCTTGCAGGTTCAATAAGCTGATCAAATAACTTATTATCACTGCCTGCAAAAATTTGCAAACACATCAAACCAACAACTTCTGCGGAACCATAAATGTAATCTTTATACTGCTGTGGTTCATAGTAGGAGTTTGTTAGATCCATTTCCATACTGCTTAAGAATGCATCTATGTAGTGATAATCAATTTTATATTCTTTAACAGTATGAATAAAAGCCTGCAAAACAGGATTGGTAGATATTCCTGTTTTTAAAGCTTCTTCAGTTTCATTGCGAAAATTTGCCATCAGTTTTTTTTGATCAAACTCATTAAAAGTATCAACAATCTCATCCGCAATTCTTACAAACCCATAAATGCCGTAAATAGCATCGCGGTATTGAGGAGAAAAGGCGGCAATGCCAAGACTAAAAGAAGTACTGTAACTTTTTGTTATCACTTTGCTTATTGCATACGATGTCTTATTGTATTGATCCATAATCACTCCTGATTCTGTCTGTTACAAGTTTTGAACTAATTATAACCATTGGTAAGCCTGTGCCAGGCGTTGTTGATGCGCCTACGTAATATAAATTTGGAAATTCTTCGTCTTTGTTTTTGGGTCTGAATGCGCCAACTTGATTTATTCCGTGCGCTAATCCTAAACCAGAACCCCTGTAAAGATTAAACATATTTTCCCAATCAACCGGAGAATAAATTTGTTTAACTAAGGTGTTGCCATTTATATCAAATCCAACTCTGTTTGATAAATCTTTTATAATGTTGTTTGCAATTTCTTCTTTATCATCCCAATCTTTTTTGAATCTTCTATCAGGAACAGGACAAAGAATAAAAATATTTTCTGTTCCATCGGGCGCACAATCCGGGTTTGATTTGGATGAAACATTAACATAGTAATATGGCTTTTGAGGAATGATTGAAGATGTAAAAATCTTATCAGCATAACCCCTAAAGTTGCTTCCAAGAAAATAATTGTGATGCTGAAGCGAATCTATTTTACCCTTTACACCAAGATAAATTGTGAACGGGGCAAGTGTCCAATCCATTTTATCTAATTTTTCTTCTCTGAATTTTTTTCTTCCTAAAATCTGACCTCTAAAAGAAGCAGCATCGGAATTTGAAATAAAAATATCTGCACTCCATGTTTTACCTGTTCTATCCATTAAAGAGTTTAATTTACCGTTAGAGTTTGAAACAGAAATAATTTCAGTATTGTAAACAAACTTTACTCCGCGCTGTTCTAAAATTTTTATCAGCTCTTCAACAATTTTGTACATGCCGCCTTTAACTTTCCAGTAGCCATCGTGTTTCATTTCAGTATAGTTAAGTAAGGAATAAATCGCAGGAGTTTGAAATGGGGTTGATCCCAAAAAAAATGCAACCAAAGAAAAGATCACTCTAACTTGTTCAGATTCAAAATTCTTCTCAACTTCAGTCCACATATTTCTAAAAAGATAGGGCAAGTGTTTTTTAGGAACTCGTGTTAGTTTTAAAATGTAGTCAATAACATTTTTATAATTTGATTTTACAACTTTGTCTTCAGTATCATGAAAAAATTCACCGGCACGCTTTAAATACTTTTCAACCTTAGCGGCAAGATTTGGTTCAATATCTTTAAACTCTTCCTCAAGATTATTTAAAGACTTCCATATTTTATAAGGTTTAGCTTCATTTTCAAAATAAACCTGGTAAAGAGGATCAAGTTCTTCAAGTTCAATCGGATTTTTTATTCCGCAGCTTTTGAATAACTCCTCAAGTTCCCAGCTCATACTCATAAACGATGGACCAACATCAAAGGTAAATCCATCCAACTTAAGTTGGTTTAATCTGCCGCCAGGTTTGGAATGTTTTTCAATCACAGTTACATCATAACCTTCTGTGGAAAGTCTTAATGCTGTGGATAATCCGCCAAGCCCGCTGCCTATTATAATAGCTGATTTTGTTTTTTTGTTTGTCATACAATTAAAACCAATTTATCTTATATTTAGTTCCTTAAATGAAAGCAGGTACCTGAAGTTGCTCACTAGAAAACAGGTAATTTGATAAAAACATTGTAAACTTTTTTTTATTGATTAACAAATAGAGCCAAAATGATAATTGGTGCAGGAATAATATTGCTCAACAGCAATAATCAGGTGTTGTTATTATTGCGTGATAATAAAATTGCCATACCTTTCCCTAATATGTGGGATATTCCTGGTGGAAAAGTAGAAGAAAATGAAACACCTGAACAGGCTGTTAAACGAGAAATGTTTGAAGAGTTAGGACTGCAAGAATTAGGTGAGATTAATTTGTTCAAAATTATTACATCAGAAAAAATTACTGATTATATTTTTTGGAAAAGAATTGAACTAAACCCAAATGAAATTGATCTGATGGAAGGACAAAGAATTGAGTATTTCGATATAGTACGAATTAGAAAAACAACTTTGGCTTTTAATTACAATAAAGTAATTGAAGATTTTTATAATGAAGTTATATCTGCAAAATAATTTTTTGAATAAGAAATATTTTATGAAAAAATTAATTGTATTATTTGTTATGATAACAATTCAAATCTTTTCTCAGCAAAAAGATTTAACAGGCATTTGGACTGGTAAACTTGCTTTGCCAAATTCAGTGGAGTTAACTATTGTTTTCAATTTATCTAAAGATGATTCAGGAAAATACATATCAACTTTAGATAGTCCGGATCAAGGGGCGATGGGAATAGAAACTGAAAGTACTACTTTAAATAGCGATTCTATTTTAATTAAAATTCCTGTTGTGCAGGGTTATTACACAGGAAAAATATTTTATGATGAAATGAAAATTTTTGGTAAATGGTTTCAAGGCGGAATGAGTTTGGATTTAACAGTTAATAAAGTTGATAAACTTGATGGTCCAAAACGTCCGCAAGAACCTAAAGAACCATTCCCTTACAATTCTGAAGAAGTGCTTTTCGAAAATGAAATTGATGATGTTGTGCTTGCTGGTACTTTAACTTATCCAAAAGAAGGAAATAATTTTCCTGCAGTTGTATTGATCTCGGGATCAGGTGGACAAAATAGAAATGAAGAGTTGTTTGGGCATAAACCATTTTTGGTGATAGCAGATTATTTAACAAAAAACGGAATTGCAGTTTTAAGATTTGATGATAGAGGAATTGCACAATCAACTGGAGATTATTCAAAAGCAACGTCTGAAGATTTTACAAAAGATGTTTTAGCGGCACTAGAATTTCTGAAAGAACGAAAAGAAATTGATAAAACAAAAATTGGATTGATTGGACATAGCGAAGGTGGTATAATTGCTCCGATGGCAGCATTTCAATCAAATGATGTTGCTTTTATTGTTTTGATGGCTGGACCCGGAATTCCAGGCGATTCAATTATTTATTTACAAGGAGAGTTAATTCAGAGAGTAGAAGGAGTCAGTGAAGAAGAGGTACAAAGATCTTCTAAAATTCAAAGGAAAATAATTTCATCTGTTAAAATTATTGATGATAATGATTTGTTAAAGGAAAAACTTGAAGAAATATTCAGATCAGAATATTCTTTTATGTCAGATAAAGAAAAAAGTGAACTTGGTGATCTGGAAACTTATTTAGATATACAGATTAAAACACTTACTAGTCAATGGTTTAAGTATTTTTTAAGATATGATCCCATTCCTGTTTTAGAAAAAGTAAAATGTTCGGTGCTGGCAATAAATGGAGAGAATGATTTACAAGTTCCACCAAAGGAAAATTTATCTGCAATTGAATCTGCATTAAAAAAAGGCGGGAACAAAAATTTTGAAGATAAAAGAACTTGCTGGATTAAATCATCTTTTCCAAACATCAGCAACCGGAGCGATCTCTGAGTATGGAAAGATTCAAGAAACAATTTCACCAATAGCATTAGAAACAATGCTTAATTGGATAAAGAAAATAACAAATTAAAATATTAAGTCATTTCGACCCTGCCTTTGCCGGCAGGCAGGCGAAGGGAGAAATCTTTTTGTGAGCCTATTAGAAATAAGAAAAGAAATATTAAGCAAAAAAAATCCATCTCAAGCAATTATCCTTCAAAGATTTTTTAAAACAGGTAAAGGCGAGTATGGAGAAGGGGACATTTTTTATGGAATTAAAGTTCCGCTGCAAAGGACAATTGCAAAACGATTTAAGGATTTATCGCTTGAAGATTTAAAAGCATTGATGGCTTCTAAAGTGCACGAAGAAAGGCTAATAGCAGCGTTTATAATTGTTGAGCAGTTTCAAAGAGGAGATGAGAAAAAACAAAAAGCAGTTTTTAATTTTTATATCAAAAACAGAAAAGGTATTAATAATTGGGATTTAGTCGATCTCTCAGCTCCTAAAATTGTTGGACAATATCTTATTGATAAAGATAAAAATTTACTTTACAAATTTGCGAACTCAAAAGATCTGTGGGAAAAACGTATTGCAATATTATCAACATTCACTTTTATACGTCAACACTGGTTTGAAGATACATTTAATATTTCTAAAATTTTAATGTACGATGAACAAGATCTAATCCACAAAGCAGTCGGTTGGATGCTGCGTGAAGTTGGAAATCGTGATATGGAATCAGAAGAAGAATTTTTGAAAAAATATTATAAAACAATGCCACGAACAATGCTTCGCTATGCTATAGAAAAATTTCCAGAACAGAAAAGAAAAAATTATTTGCTAGGTAAAATATGAAACGAAAAAACATTTCATCCGGAGCAAAATGGGAAGATATTGTTGGATATTCACGCGCGGTAAAAATAGGAAATATAATTGAAGTGGCCGGAACTACCGCAGTTGAAGATGGAAAAGTAATTGGCGTTAATGATGCGTATGCTCAAACAAAATTTATTATTCAAAAAATTGAAAAAGCATTGATTGAAGCCGGCGCAGCATTAAAAGATGTTGTTAGAACAAGAATGTTTGTTACAGATATTAAACGCTGGGAAGAAATTGGTAAAGCTCATGGTGAGTTTTTTAAGAATATCAAACCTGCATCTACAATGGTTGAAGTAAAATCTTTAGTTGATCCTGAAATGCTTATCGAAATAGAAGCAACGGCAATTATTTTAGAATAATAGAATATTATTAAGGGAATTAAATTGTAAATTTCCACCCGTTTTATAAATTAAAAAGTATTGTAATTATGTTAAAGAAATTTTTATTTGCCGCATTTATCATTACGCTAAAATTAAACGCACAAGTTTTAGTTAGTGTAGATTCAATTTCATTCCAGCAAACTTTTACTGGAAGTTCGGATAGCTTTTTTTTTATGTTAAAACCCTAAATAATCAATAATCAAACTATTAAAATTAAGATTACTAATCTAAAAGCTGTTTACAGTTTATCGGACACAATCTTAGTTATTCCAGCAAACGATAGCACGATAGTTGTGGATTAAATATTGCCGACTCAAAATGTGATTGATAAAGATTTAATTTTTATTACAGGTGATGACAGCACAATTGGTTCTGTAGTTAATGTTACCGGCTCGGGAAAGTTTGGTGATAGCTATGACGCTGCTACATTTAATTTGTACGACACACAGTTAAAAACTGTTTTAACTTCTTTGGTTAATAATCATACCTCTTTAGGATATAATTTAGCACGCGATAAAATGTTTATGGAATTTGATAATCAAAAAGTAAATGGACAAGGCGCAACACAAAATACTCTCGAATGTGTATACACAGGAAGGCTAGCAGTTGGTTACACAAGCAGAACTGTAGCGCAGAATTCGCCGTATAATTTTAACACAGAACACACCTGGCCGCAATCAAATTTTGGTGAACAAGAACCTATGAAATCTGATCTTTATCATTTATTTCCTACAGACATTACCGCTAATAGTATGCGGGCAAATTATGCATTAGGAAATGTTGTTTCAAACATTTCCTGGCAGGTGGGTGGAAGTAAACTTGGAAATAACAGCATCGGGCAATTAGTATTTGAGCCAAGAGATGTTCACAAAGGTGATGTAAGCCGATCTATGTTTTACTTTATTACTCGTTATCCCGTTAACTATGGTAACTTTTTAAATGCAACACAAGAAAGTGTTTTTAGAGAGTGGAATAAATTTGATCCAGTTGGCGTTGTGGAATCGAACCGTAATAATGCTATAGCGCTGCTGCAATTAAAAAGAAATCCGTTTATTGATCATCCTGAATTTGTTGATAGGATTTATAGTTTTATAACAAATAATGTGCGTCCAGTTTTTGCGGAGTTAGAAGTACTGCCCCTTAAAGTAAATTTTGATTCAACATTTGTAAATAATTCCACATCACAACAAATTTACATTGCAAACAGCGGCAGTGCTCAGTTGGTTGTTGATTCAATTACAATTTCGAATTCAAGATTTTCTGTAAGTTCAAATAATTTTACTATCGAACCATTTTTGTTTTCAAAAATATCTTTACAGTTCAATCCCGATAGCATTAAAAACTATCAAGCTACTTTAAAAGTATATTCAAATGCCGGAACACAACAAATTGCATTGACCGGAATTGGAAAAGATAATGCAGTAAGTGTTGAAGAAGAAAAAACAATACCATTAGCATTTTCTCTTGAACAAAATTATCCCAATCCATTTAATCCTACTGCTAAAATCCAATATTCAATAGGCGACAGGCAATTTGTCTCGCTTAAAGTGTATGATATTCTAGGTAATGAAATTGCAACATTGGTTAATGAAGAAAAATCTGTAGGAACGTATGAAGTAGTATTTAATGCAGTGGGAGCGAGTATGCGAACCGCCCTTACGAGTGGAATATATTTTTACCAATTACAAGCCGGAGATTTCTTCCAAACAAAAAAAATGATTTTGATGAAATAAAAATCCATAATATTTTTATTCTGATAACTAACCCAATTCTTTTTTAGAAATTGGGTTTGCTGTTAAAAAGTTAATTGCATTTTCTCGTATTCATTATAAAATTCTAATTAATTAAAAGTATTTAATTTTGTATTAAAACTATATGAAGGTAAATTTGCCTCAACATTTTAGATTAAATTATTTAAGGAAATAGTTTTAACATGGCTAAAAAAGACACTGAAACAATATTTTTTACCGACAAAGAGGATCCCGCAAGTTTTTCTTTATCAAATCAATTTGCAGAACACCTTGAATTTACTTTAGTTAAAGATAAAAACACTGCAACCGCCGCTGATGCTTATACAGCGCTTTCACTTGCAGTGCGAGATAGAATGGTAAGAAGCTGGCTGCGAACACAAAAAATTTATCACGATAAAGATGTAAAACGTGTTTACTATCTTTCATTGGAATATTTGATGGGAAGAGTTCTTGGTAACGCTCTTATTAATTTAGACTACTATAATGAGTGCCGCGTAATTCTTGATCGTGATGGTTACGATCTTGAAGAGATAACGGAAACAGAACCAGATATGGGATTAGGTAATGGCGGCTTGGGTAGATTAGCTGCTTGTTATCTAGATTCTATGGCAACGCTTCAGCTGCCTGCATTTGGTTATGGAATTCGTTATGAGTACGGAATTTTTGAACAGGATATAGAAAATGGTTATCAAGTTGAACGCGCTGATAATTGGCTGCATGATGGAAACCCATGGGATCTGCTAAGAAAATCTCTTAAATATAAAGTGCAATTTTATGGCAGAACAGATTCTTTTGATAAAGGGAATGGAGAGCTTGGTTTTAAATGGGTTGATACAGAAAATGTTTTTGCTATAGCTTATGATGTGCCTGTTCCAGGTTATAAAAACCAAACAGTAAACAATTTACGATTGTGGCAGGCAAAGGCGGCGATAGATTTTAAATTTGATGATTTTAATAAAGGTAATTATGTAGAATCAGTTGCGAACAAAAATGATTCTGAAACAATTTCAAAAGTTCTTTATCCAAACGACACTTATGTTGAAGGAAAGTTTTTAAGATTAAAACAGCAGTATTTTTTCGTCTCTGCAACTTTACAGGATATTATTAGAAAATATAAAATAGCGAATAAAACTTTTGATAAGTTTGCCGATAAAACCTGTGTACAGTTAAATGATACTCACCCTGTTGTTGCAATACCAGAGTTAATGAGAATACTCATTGATGACGAAAATATGAATTGGGATAAAGCGTGGAGCATCACTTCAAAAACATTTGCATACACAAATCACACCGTTGTGCCGGAAGCTTTAGAAGAATGGTCTGAACAGATTTTTGGCGAACTACTTCCGAGACATCTTCAAATAATTTATGAAATCAATAGAAGATTTTTAGATGATGTAAGAGAAAATTATTCTAAAGATCAAGCGGTATTAGAAAAACTTTCAATCATTTCTGTTGGTAAAGATAAACGAGTTAGAATGGCCAACCTTGCAATCGTTGGCAGCTTTGCTGTTAATGGTGTTGCCGCACTGCATACGGAAATTCTGAAGAAAAGAATTTTTCCTGATTTCAACAAAATATTTCCAAAGAAATTTATTAATGTAACAAACGGCATCACCCCCAGAAGATGGCTCGTTACTGCAAATCCTTTATTAGCTCAATTGCTGATTGAAAGAATTGGACCGGACTGGATAAAAGACCTTGTTCAAATTAAAAAGATAGAAAAATTTGTAAACGATAAAGATTTTATCGAGTACTGGCAAAGAATTAAATGGAATAACAAACAAGTCCTAATCGATTATATCGAAAACGAACATCACATTAAAATTAATCCGGATTCAATCTTTGATGTACAGATAAAGAGATTCCACGAATACAAAAGACAATTATTAAATGTATTTCACATTATTACACTGTATAACAGGATAAAACGTAATCCAAAAATTAAAATGGTTCCGCGTACAATTATTTTTGGCGGAAAAGCTGCCCCTGCATATCAAGCCGCAAAAATGGTTATCAAACTAATTAACTGTGTTGCAGATGTTGTTAATAATGATCCCGATGTTGGCGATAAATTAAAAGTAGTTTTTCTAAAAAATTATTCTGTTACACTAGCAGAAAAAATTATTCCTGCATCTGATCTTTCAGAACAAATTTCTACTGCTGGATTGGAAGCCTCCGGAACAGGTAATATGAAGTTTGCTTTAAATGGCGCACTAACTATCGGCACAATGGATGGTGCAAATGTTGAGATTAGAGAAGAAGTTGGTGATGATAATATTTTTATTTTTGGTTTGCTTGCTGATGAAGTGGTTAAATTAAAGGCTAATGGTTATAATCCAAAAGATTACTATGAGAAGAATGAAGATTTAAAAAAAGTTGTTGATATGATTGCAACGAACTTTTTTAATCCAAAAGAGCTTGGAATTTTTGATGACATGATTCGCGGTTTGATGAACGTAGATTATTACTGCTTGTTTGCAGATTATCAGGCATACATTGATGCACAGGATAAAGTTGCAGCTTTATATAAGAAAAAAGAGGAATGGACAAAAAAATCTATTTACAATGTATCACGCGTTGCAAAATTTTCAAGTGATAGATCAGTAAAAGAATATTCTGAAAAAATCTGGAAAATTAAACCAGTAAAAGTTAATCACTCATAAATTTTTTGGATAGAAATGGAATACGAATTAAATCCCCGGACTAGAATTGGACATGTTCATTTAACCGTTGCTAATCTTGATAGAGCTTTAGCGTTTTACAGGGACTTACTGGGTTTTCAAGTTACGGCAAGATTTGGAAAGAACGCTGTGTTTCTTTCTTCGGGTAATTATCATCATCATATCGGTTTAAATACCTGGGCCGGTGAAAATGCTACTCCCGCTCCTGAAGGACACACTGGTCTTTATCACTACGCAATACTTTTTCCATCAAGAGAGGATCTTGCAAAAGCTTTTAAAAGATTATGGGAAGCAAATTACCCGCTTGAAGGTGCATCAGATCATGGTGTTTCGGAATCTATTTATATCAAAGACCCTGATGGAAACGGCATTGAATTATACTGCGATAAACTTGTTGAACAATGGCCGAAAGATGAAGATGGAAATTTAATTATGGTTACAAAACCTTTAGATGTTCCTGATTTATTAAGTGAACTGGATAAGATATAATTTTATGTTTGAGTATTTAAGAAAAATATTTGTGGATAGTGAATCTTCAGAAAAAGAAAGTGTAGAAAATTCATCTTCCAAAAATAAAAATAGAAAAATTGAAGTTGCTGCCTGTGCATTATTTATTGAAATGGCAAAGGCTGATGGAGAATACACTGATGAAGAAAGAGATTTTATTGTTTCGGAAATGAAATCGGTTTTTAATTTAGATGATGAATATGTTAGCGATTTGATGCAATTAGCTGAACAACGCATTAAAGAAAGCGTAAGCTTGTATGAATTTACCGGAGTAATCAATACCACATTTAGCCAGGAAGAAAAAATTGAATTGATTGAAAGTCTTTGGAAGTTAATTTATAAAGATGAAAAACTAAGTGAGTATGAAGATCATCTTATGAAGCGTATTGCCGGTACGATTAACGTAGAGCATAAACAAATTATAAACGCAAAACTCTGGGTTAAACAACAGTTAGGTTTGAAGTAAATCTAATTGTCTTCACGAATCCCAACGGGATGAAGTGATCTGTTTTATTCCTTGAGATTGCTTTTCCCGACTATGTCAGGAGAAGCAATGACTACTTTTCTAATTCACTTTCAATCGCAGAAATTAATTCATTACTTTTCGGCTCTACTTTACTGGAATATCTTGAAACAATATTTCCGTTCTTATCTATTAAAAACTTTTCAAAATTCCATTTGACATCTGCTTTACCTGTTACTTCGTTATCAGTTAAAACAGAATATAGCGGGGATTTACCTTTACCATTTACATCAATCTTATCAAATAATTTAAATGTAACATCAAACTTTGATGAACAAAAGTTTTTGATTTCTTCATTTGTACCAGGCTCCTGTTCTCCGAATTGATTGCAGGGGAAAGCAAGAATTTCAAATCCTTTTTCTTTATACTTCTTGTAGATTTCTTCCAAACCGGAATACTGTTTTGTGAAACCGCAATAACTTGCAACATTTACAATTAACAAAACTTTGCCTTTGTAATCGGATAACTTCACTTCTTTTCCATTAATATCTTTTACAGTAATTCTGCTAATGTTATTATTCATTTCAATCCCTTTAGGATTTTTTCCAGCTTGAGTTTGATGGTGAAAAAGCAGGAGTGTTATTATAATTAGATAAATAAAATTTGATATTAGTTTTTGCATAAATTTCCTTTTCTATCATTATTAAATCAAGTTTGTCTAACTAAATCCATTATCAAACAAGAAGTAATTGGAGTGTACCCAAGACTTTTTCTTTTTGAGTATAAATACTTTCCAGCGACTTGTCCAAGAAAAAAAGCACCAACTAAAATTGGATAAGTATAAAGCTCAAATCCAATATTGGAATAAACTCTTGCAATAATTATAAACGGAACCGGAATATGAATCGCCAGCGCCCATTGAAGCTTATATTTAGGCACATTTGCTCGCCAATATCCAAACGGAAGATTTAAAACAAAAACAAAAATTGTTACTAAAATTAAATTCATTTATTGGATTAGTTTTTTGATTGGCGAACATAAGAAAAAAATGGCCAGTTGGCAATTACTATAAATAACCCCACAAAACAAACCCAGTTCCTTTAAGGAACTGGGTTTGTATACGATAAAAGCGATAGGGTCGGGTAATTTTTTTATCCCATCAAAACATTTATTGATGCTGTGTTTACAATATCATCAACACTGCAACCTCGACTTAAATCAAAAAATGGTTTTTTCAATCCCTGAACCATTGGACCAACTGCTTCAGCTCCACCCCAGCGTTGTGCAATTTTGTAACCAATATTTCCGGCATTCAAATCAGGAAAAGCTAACACATTTGCTTTACCCGCAACTTTGCTTTCCGGTGCTTTTTTCTTTCCGATTGATTCAATAATTGCAGCATCAAATTGTAGTTCACCATCAACATTAAGATCAGGTCTTTTTGTTTTTACGATTTCTGTTGCCTGAATAACTTTATCAGCAAGTTCGTGTTTTGCGCTGCCTTTTGTTGAGAAAGATAAGCATTGCAACAAGCGGTTCTTCTCCAGTTAATTTTTTGTGATTATCTGCTGTTGATATTGCAATATCTGCAAGTTGTTCTGCATCAGGATTTGGAACAACAGCACAATCAGCAAAGCTAAAAGCTTTATCTTTAAACAACATTAAAAAGAAACTTGATACGATTGAAATTCCCTGCGGCATTCCAACAATCTGTATTCCGGCTTTCATAACATCAGCAGTTGAAGCGAATGAACCGGCAACGCTTCCATCAACTAAACCTTCACGAAGCATCATTGCTGCAAAAAATAAATCACGCTTCATTGTTTCTTTTGCAACTTCGATAGTCATTCCTTTTTTCTTTCGCAGTTCATAATAGATATTTGCAAACTCATCAAACTTTGGATGAGTTGTGTGATTGATTATTTCTACTCCCGTTAAATCCACACCAAGTTTTTTTGCATCTTCATTTACTTTTGCAGGATTGCCAAGCGTAATTACTTTGCAGATTTTTTCTTTGGTTAAAATCTCTGCTGCTTTAAGAACTCTTTCATCGTGGGATTCTGGAAGGACGATAGTTTTGTTTTTTGATTTTGCTTTTGATTTGATTTGATCTAATAATTCGTAACCCATAAATTCTCCGGAATAAATTGTGAATAATAACAATCAAAATTACTAAAATTTCTAAACAAGCGATTGTAATTGATTTGGTTGGAATAAAAAAAGAGATCCGAAGATCTCTTTTTTATCTGTTTCTGAAAAATTACAGTTCTTGAGGCTAAGAACTGAATCAGGATACGCCCCAGTTACTACAATTATCGGAAATACTAAAAAAAAGTTTAGTGTAATTGTAAAATCTTCTAAATTTTAAATATCAAGTGAATAACGAATATCGAATCCAGAATAATGAAAGATGGACTAAATTATTTATTCGATATTCCGTGTTCATAATTCAATATTCATTTTGTTTTCTATTTCATCATTCAGTTACAATTTTTCAAGCACTTCACTCTGGTAAAGGTTATATTTGCGGGGTTAAAACACAGGATTATTAAAAATCCTTATAAATTCTTTGTTTTTTATGAATTATCAGGATAAATTCACCACCTAATTTTAAAATGATTGCAGAAAATATAGCCGTTTTAAGGCAAAAAATAGAAGAAACTTGTAAGCGTTCAGGTAGGAAATCTGAAGATGTAAAGCTTATTGCAGTTTCAAAATATTTTGGTGTTGATTCAATTGTCGAAGCAAAAAATTGTGGGTTAACAGATTTTGGTGAAAACCGTGCGCAGGAACTTACTCTTAAGTACGAAAAACTTGGCGATGAAGTAGTGTGGCATTTTATTGGAACACTTCAAAAGAATAAAGTTAAATATGCTGTAAAAGCTGCAAGGTTAATACACTCGGTTGATTCGCTTGAACTTGTTGAAGAAATAAATCAACGTGCAGAAAAACTTTATAAAGTGCAAAACATTTTGTTGGAAGTGAAAACATCTGAAGAAGAAACAAAATCCGGACTTGAAACTGAAAATGAAATTTTAAGTTTAGTTAAAAGTTGTTCAGAGCTTAAAAACATCAATTTAAAAGGCTTAATGACGATGGCGCCATTAACTGATGACGCTAAAATTATTAGGAAAAGTTTTGCGGATTTGCGTATTTTGAAAGATAAAATTAACAATAATGGTTACAATCTTACAGAGCTATCGATGGGAATGACAAGTGATTTTGAAATTGCAATTGAAGAAGGTGCAACTATGATTAGAGTTGGAAGTGCGATTTTTGGTGATCGTGATTACTCAAAAGATTGGAGACAAATATGAAAATTTCTCCCATAGAAATTCGTCAGCAAGAGTTTACAAAAAAAATGCGCGGATTTGATCCCGATGAAGTTCAAAACTTTTTAGAAAGTTTAGCAGAAGAATTTGAAAAACTTAATGCTGAAAATGAATCGTTAAAATATGAACTTGAATCTTTAACCGAACAGGTTAATGAGTACAAAAAAATTGAACAAAATTTGCAGGCTACGCTTCTTAAGGCGCAGGAAAATTCTGCAAAATCTATGGAAGCTACCAAAAAGCAAACGAGTTTAATGATTAAAGAAGCAGAGTTAAAAGCTTCTCAGATTATTGAAAAAGCTCGCGAAAGTACAAACGATATCCGTAATGCGGTTGTGAATCTTCGAGAAGAAAAAGATTTGATATTATCAAAACTAAAAGCAATTGTTAGTTCTCAGGCTAATTTACTTGAGCTTAAAGTTGAACGCGCCGGTGATGAAAAAACTACCGGAAAAAAAATTGAGCAATCAAACAAAATGGATATTGATATAAACGATATTTTGAATAAAATTTTATGAGCGAGCTAATCCAAAAAATAAATGAAACTTTAGAAGTAATTAAAAAACATACTTCTGATAGTTTTCCTGTTGGAATTATTCTTGGAACCGGTTTAGGCGGGCTAGTAAAAGAAATTAATATCAAACATCAAATTGATTATGCTGATCTTCCGCATTTTCCATTATCAACGGTAGAATCACATCAAGGCAAATTAATTTTTGGTGCAATTAATGGACAAAATGTTGTTGCGATGCAGGGTAGATTTCATTACTACGAAGGCTACACAATGCAGCAAATTACTTATCCTGTTCGTGTGATGAAATTTCTTGGAGTAAAAACATTGCTTGTTTCAAATGCGTGCGGTGGAATGAATCCTACTTACCGTAAAGGCGATTTGATGTTGATGCAGGATCATATTAATCTTCTTGGTGATAATCCATTAATTGGAAAAAATGAAGACGAACTTGGACCAAGATTTCCCGATATGAGTGAACCGTATTCTTTAGAGTTGATAAAAATTGCTGAAGAAGTTGCAAAAGAAAATAATATAGATGTTCACAAAGGTGTTTATGTTGCTGTTCCTGGTCCAAATCTAGAAACAAAAGCTGAGTATAAATTTTTACGAGAAATCGGTGCTGATGTTGTTGGAATGTCAACAATTCCTGAAAACATAGTTGCAAACCACATGGGAATGAAAGTTTTGGGAATGAGTATTATTACCGATGAATGTTTTCCGGAAACACTAAAAGCTGTAAATGTTGAAGAGATAATTGCAGCCGCAATGAAGGCTGAACCTAAAATGACTTTAATAATGAAAGAAGTAATTAAGAGAATAAAATGAAATTCTCACCTAAAAGATTAGTTGTTAATTATGGCGCAGCAGTTTTGCTGGCGGCATTTTTATTTATATCAAATTTTTTAAACACAAATTTGTTTGATTTTGGACAGCTAAACTTTGCTGTTTGGTTTGTGCTTTCAATATTTAGCTTTAGCTGTGGATGGTTTATAAATCGTGTTTTAGGCTGGCATCACGGGGGAAAAATTGTTTTCGCAATTATAATCGGAGTAACAATTGTTAGTTTGTTTGTTATAATTTTCTTTAACGAATATTTTGCAGCAGCACAGTTACTTACAGAAAATATTATCCTTTACAGTTTAAGAAATATTACTCTCGGCGCAATGGGATTTTTTGGAATGGCCTTGCAAGAAGTACTCGGCTCCGAACGGGAAAGCGTTGTATTAAAAGAAAAAATAAAAGTTTATGAACAAACAATGCTCGATGCAAAAAAGGAAGCTGAGTTAACTCTACGCGAAGCAAAAGTAAAAGCTGAAAAGCTAATAAACGATGCTGAACTGCATGCTAAAAATACAATTTTGAAAAAAGAAAGAATTGAAAAAGAACTTAAAGAGTTTATACACACAGAGCGTGAATTAATTAAAAAGTACGAAGAATTATAGTCCACTTACACACTACAGCAATTTAAAATGTTTAAGCAGAATTTAGAAAAAATAGGTTATCCTCAGTTAGAACAAGAAGTTTTAAAGTTCTGGCAATCCAATAAGATCTTTGAAAAAAGTATAACAACCCGCGATGAAAATAAATCGTGGACTTTTTACGAAGGACCACCAACTGCAAACGGCAAACCAGGCATTCATCATGTAATGGCAAGAACTTTAAAAGATTTAGTTTGCCGATACAAAACTTTACAAGGTTATCGTGTAAATAGAAAAGCCGGTTGGGATACACACGGTTTACCTGTTGAAATTGAGGTTGAAAAAGCTCTTGGTATAAAACAAAAAAGCGAAGTGCTTGATTACGGAGTTGAAAAATATAATCAAAAATGCCGTGAATCTGTTTTTACCTATCTTGATCTTTGGGAAAAGATGACAACCCGCATGGGTTACTGGATTGATCTTAAATCTGCTTATATAACTCTTGATAATAATTATATAGAATCAGTTTGGTGGGCGCTTAAAACTTTATTTGATAAAGGATTAATTTATAAAGATTATAAAATTGTTCCGCAGGATCCTAAGTCTGAAACTGTTTTATCATCACACGAACTTGCACTTGGTTACCGCGAAACAAAAGATCCATCTGTCTATGTGTTATTTAAACTTGCCAATGCTGATGAGCATTTTCTTGTTTGGACAACAACTCCCTGGACATTGATTTCAAACGTTGCACTCGCTGTTGGTTCTGATATCGATTATGTAAAAATTAAAACTGAACAAACAATAATGATTCTTGCAAAAGAAAGATTATCTGTTGTTGATAAAGAATATCAAATTCTTGAAGAGATGAAAGGTAGCGCACTTGCAGGAATTGAATACGAACAGTTAATGGATTACTGCGAGGTTGATAAAAAAGCATTTTATGTAGTTGAAGGTAATTTTGTAAGTACGGAAGATGGTTCAGGAATTGTACACATTGCACCAGCGTTTGGTGCGGATGATTATGAGGTTTCTAAAAAATATAATTTACCGATGCTTCAGCCTGTAACTCGCGGTGGAATATTTACTGAAGAAGTAATAGATTTTGCCGGACAGTTTGTTAAAGATGCGGACGCAGGAATTATTATCAAGCTAAAAAAAGAAGGCAAGCTTTATAGAAAAGAAACTATACTTCACACATATCCTTTCTGCTGGCGTCATCCGGAAGTGCCGGTAATTTATTATGCACGCGAAAGTTGGTTTATTCGTACAACATCAGTTGCAAGTAGAATGATTGAACTTAATAAACAAATCAACTGGCAGCCGCCGGAAGTTGGCAGTGGCAGATTTGGTAACTGGCTTGAAGATAATAAAGATTGGGCTTTATCGCGGGATAGATTTTGGGCTACACCATTACCCCTTTGGGTAAGTGATGACGGCGATGTTTTTGCAGTTGGAAGTATTGAAGAAGTTAAAGAAGGTTTTATTGAAGAAAATGGAAAAAGGATTTCATTAAAAGATCTGAATGAAATTGATCTTCACAAACCATTTGTTGATAAAATACTTTTTGAAAAAAATGGAAAAATCTACAAAAGAACGCCGGAAGTAATTGATGTTTGGTTTGATTCCGGTGCAATGCCGTTTGCTCAGTATCATTATCCATTTGAAAATAAAGAAGAGTTTGAGAAAAATTATTTTCCATCACAATTTATTTGCGAAGGAATTGATCAAACACGCGGATGGTTTTACACGCTGCATGCTATAGCTACAATGTTGTTTGATAGTGTTGCATTTAAAAATGTAATTGTTAATGAATTGATTTTGGACAAAGCAGGAAGAAAAATGTCTAAATCAGTTGGCAACACAGTTGATCCATTTTCCCTTTTTGATAAATACGGTGCTGATGCAACTCGCTGGTATTTAGTTACCAACTCACCACCCTGGCGTCCAACTTTATTTGATGAAGAAGGCTTGGTTGAAGTTCAGCGAAAGTTTTTTGGAACTTTAGTAAACACATACTCTTTCTTTGGGCTTTATGCAAACATAGATGGATTTAATTTTAAAGATGCATTAATTCCTTATGAGGAACGACCTGAAATTGATCGATGGATAATATCTAAACTTAATGCACTTGTTGAAGAGTACGAAAAGTTGATGGATGATTACGATGTTACAAAAGCCGCTCGTGCTGTGTCAAGTTATACGATTGACCAACTTTCAAACTGGTATGTGAGAAGAAGCAGAAGACGTTTCTGGAAATCTGAAATGAATAAAGAAAAACTTTCTGCTTATCAAACTTTGTATGAATGTTTATCAACCATCTGCAAACTTACAGCACCTTTTGCGCCGTTTATTTCAGAAGCAATTTATCTTGATTTGAATAATGAAACTAAGCGTGAAAAATTTGAATCGGTTCATCTTGCAGAGTTTCCTAAAACAACTTATCGCGACCAGACTTTAGAAGATAAAATGGAAGTTGCCCAGAATGTAGTTTATCTAACCAGAGCAATTCGTGCAAAAAACAATCTTAAAGTTCGCCAGCCACTAAAGAAAATTATGGTTTCGCTGGATAAGAGCAAGCAAGAAGCTCTTTCTAAAATGAAAGATGTAATTTTAGAAGAAGTAAATATTAAAGAGTTGCTTATCTTAACGGATGATTCCCAGATTGTTACAAAATCTGCAAAAGCAAATTTTAAAACAATCGGACCAAAGTTTGGCAAAAAAGTAAAAGCAGTTGCTGAGGCAATTAGAAACTTTTCAAAAGAAGATATTTCAAAAATTGAAAGCGGCTCAGAAATTACTCTTAACATCGATAGTGAAAATCTAAATATATCTAAGGATGATGTTGAGATAATTAGCTCAGAAATTACAGGCTGGGTTGTGGAAGCGGAAGCCGGAATAACTGTTGCAATCGATGTTGCGCTTGATGAAGCATTGATTGAAGAAGGTTTAGCACGTGAGTTTGTAAATCGAATCCAAAACATGAGAAAAGATGCAGGATTTGATGTAACTGATAAAATTATTGTTAATTTTATTGGCTCTGAACAGTTTATTAAAGCTATTAACAATTTTAATCAATATATTTCAACTGAAACTCTTGCAGAGAAACTTTCTGTGGAAAAGATCAGCGAAAACGGATTAACACAAGAGTTTAAAATTGGTGAGTTTGATTGTTCAATTAATATCGCAAAGGTATAATCCTAAATAGAGGAGGATCTCGTCATGGCAGTAAAAAAAGCTATTAAGAAAAGCGTAAAAAAGAGTTCAGCCAAAACAACAAAGACTGTTGCTAAAAAAGAACTGAAAAAGAAAAAACCTGTTAAAGCTGCGGCACCGAAGAAAACTATAAAAAAAGCAGAACCCAAGAAAAAGGAAGTGAAAAAAGTGACGGCAAAAAAAGTAACGAAGACTAAGACAGCTAAAACAAAAACTGCTCCAAAGAAAACATCAGCAGTTAAAAAAGTTGTTGAAAAAAAACAAAGCGTAAAACAAAAAGTAAAACCAAAAATCTATAAGAAAAAAGAAGAAGAATATATTACACCCGAAATGACAGCCGCTAATCGTGCTACGGCATTAAAAAAGATTAAAGGTTACAGTAAAAAAGAACTTGATCATTTTAAAGAAATAATTCTTGAAAAACGTGATGAAATTCTTGAACAGCTTCAAAATTTAAGAGAGCAAATGCTTGATCCAACAACAGGTGAATATATAAATGAAAATTCTCCTTACTCATTGCACATGGCTGAGCAGGGAACTGATGCGATGGAAAGAGAAAAAACTTTTCTTTATGCACAGCGTGAAAATAAATTTCTTGGTTACTTAGAAGATGCTTTAAAGAGAATCGAAAATGGAACCTACGGAATTTGTCTTGAATGTATTGAAGAGCCGCAGCATCAATGTCCGACTTGCCCGCTTATTCCGAAAGAAAGATTGGCAGCTGTTCCGCATAGTCAATTGTGTTTACCTATGAAACAGAAACAAGAAAAAAAATAGTGTTATAGTTCTATTAAAAATTGGTGGAAAAATTTAAGCATACATATCAAGGAGTTTGTATTAGTTGAAAGCGTTGTATCTATCATTTGCTATTGTAGTTATTGATCAAGTTTCGAAGTTAATGGTTAAAGGTTTCTCGATTCCATTCCTGAATATAAATTTTGAGGGAATGTATCTTGGGCAAATGATTCCGGTGCTTGGTGATTTTTTTAGATTTACATTTGTAGAAAATCCAGGAATGGCTTTTGGCTACGATCCCGGAAGCAACTTCAAACTAATCATTTCAATTTTTTCTCTTGTAGCAAGCATTGGATTGATATTTTATCTTTATGTTATACGTGATAAAAGCTGGAGCTTAAAAATTGCCATTGCTCTTATTCTTGGTGGAGCTATTGGCAACTTGATTGATAGAACTTTTTATGGATTATTTTTTGATTACTCGCCTCTATTTTACGGAAAAGTTGTTGACTTTTTTGATGTAGATTTTTTTGATTTTACTTTGTTCGGAAGAAGCTATGATCGATGGCCAGTGTTTAATGTTGCTGATGCCGCGGTTACAATCGGCGTTTTGATTTTAGTCTTTTTCTACAAAAAACATCAGGATGATGATGAAAAAATTGAAAGCAAATTAGAAACTTCTCCTGTATCAACTGAAACGATTTTAGATAATAATGCTGTTGTAATTCCAAATAATGATAACAATAACAGTTCGGATATAACAAAAGAAAACACAAATAATGAGCAAACTGATATCCGAAAAGAAATTTCTGATTGATGTTCCTGAAGGAAAAAGAAAAGAACGAATAGATACATTTCTTACTCATCACATCGAAAATACTACACGATCTAAAATACAAAAAGCAATTGAAGCCGGACTTGTAAAAGTTAACGGCAAAGTTGTTAAAGCAAATTACAGTATAAAACCATTTGATAAGGTTGAAGCAATTCAACTTATTTCACCAAGACCTGAAGATGTTGAGGCGGAGGAAATTCCTTTGGATATAGTTTATGAGGATGAATATTTTATCATCGTAAATAAAGCTGCCGGAATGGTTGCACATCCTGCTTATGCAAATTACACCGGAACCCTTGTTAATGCTCTTCTGCATCACACTAAATCTTTAAGTTCTGTTAATGAAGTTGGAAGACCAGGAATTGTTCATCGCATTGATAAGAATACAAGTGGGCTATTAGTTGTTGCAAAGGATGATTATACTCACGCAAAGTTAGCTGCACAGTTCTCAAAGCATACGATTGAAAGAGAATATCACGCAATTTGCTGGGGCAAGTTCAAGGAAAAAGAAGGCGAGATAAACAAGAAAATTGCACGAAGTAAAAGTGATAGAAAAAAATTTACTATCAGTGACAAAGAAGGGAAAGATGCAACTACTTTTTATAAAGTGATTGAAGAATTTGAATTCGCATCATATCTAAAACTTAATCTTAAAACAGGCAGAACGCACCAAATAAGAGTTCATCTTTCAGGGATGGGTAAACCAATTTTCGGTGATCCAACGTATGGTGGGAATAAAATTCACTCAGGTTATGAATTACCCAAATTAAAAAGTAGAATTACTAATCTTTTAGAACTAATGCCAAGACAAGCATTGCACGCAAAAACATTGGGCTTCATTCATCCTCACACAAAAGAGCTTGTAAGATTTGATTCTGAATTGCCGGAAGATTTTAAATTGCTTTTAGAAAAATTAAAACAATAGCAGTAGAAAAACTTAGTCTGTCATTTCGAAGGAGCCTGCCTGTCGGCAGACAGGTCTTCGACTGAGAAATCTTTTATCTAATAATATTAAGATTTCTCCTTTTGGTCGAAATGACAATTATTACAAATCAATAATCAATCTTTCATTTTCTTTATATTTACACCAACAATTATCCAAAAAACAATTAATATTATGTTAAAACTATATAACACACTTACTAAAAAAGTTGAAGAATTTATTCCAATTGTTCCTAATGAAGTAAAAATTTATATGTGCGGACCAACTGTTTATGATTACTTTCATATCGGAAATGCACGCTCTTTCGTTATGGCAGATATGGTGCGGAGATATCTGGAATACAAAGGTTACAAAGTGAAGTTTGTAATGAATCTTACTGATGTTGATGATAAGATTATTAAAAAGGCGAATGAAGAAAAACGAAAACCAAATGAAGTTACAAATGATTACATAAATGCTTTTTTTGAAGATATAACAAAATTAAAAATTAAAAAAGCAGATGTTTATCCTAAAGCAACCGAGCATATGGACTGAGATTATTGATCTGATAGAAAAGCTTGAGGATAAAAAATTTGCTTACAACAAAGATGGAAATGTTTTTTATGATGTTAAACATTTTAATGGGTATGGCAAATTAAGCGGAAAAAATATTGAAGATCTTGAGTCCGGTGCGCGAATAGAAATTAACGAAGAAAAATCAAATCCATTGGATTTTTCATTATGGAAAAAAGCAAAACCCGGCGAGCCTTATTGGGAAAGTCCGTGGGGCAAAGGTCGTCCCGGCTGGCATATTGAGTGCTCTGCAATGAGCTGTAAACATCTTGGGTGAAACATTTGATATTCACGCCGGCGGAAATGATTTGATATTTCCACATCACGAAAATGAAATTGCACAAAGTGAAGCGGCAAACGGAAAACCATTTGTAAAGTATTGGCTTCATTTTGGTTTTCTGAATATAAATGAAGAAAAAATGTCTAAATCACTTGGTAATTTTTCTACAGCAAGAGATGTGTTAAAAAGATATTCTGCTGAAGCAATAAGGATGTTTTTTGCGCAAGCCTATTACCGTGGACCTCTAAACTTTACAGATGAACTTTTAACCGGAGCGGAAAAAGGTCTGGAGAAGATTACAAATCTTGTTGATAAAGTTAATGATGAGATAAAGAAGAATAATTCCGGAGTTAAACCTGAATTTGATTTTAAATCTTACTATCAAAAATTTGAAGAAGCAATGGATGAGGATTTAAATACATCGCAAGCAGTTGCTGTAATTTTTGATTTTGTAAAAGAAGCAAACAGAATTATTACCTTCGCAGAAAATATTGATGCTGGTTTTTACAATGATGTTAAAGCATTTCTGTCCAAAACAGCAGAAAATGTTCTTGGTATTGTTGATTTTAACAAAACAACTTCAGGCGATGATAAACTTGTTGGTGAGCTTGTTGAATTGTTAATTAAACTTAGAACTGAAGCAAAGCAAAATAAAAACTACCAGCTTTCAGATACAATTCGCGATAGATTAAAAGAGCTTGGTGTTGTTTTGCAGGATAGCAAAGAAGGTACGAGTTATAAGATTGGTAGATAATAATTGCATGTCACGGTCGCACCGTGACACTAACCACTTAAACAATTTGAATTATGGGAAGAAGAGGAAGAAATAATTTAACTGATGAAATTTTTTCTTTGTAACAACAACGTTATAAAATTCACTCCGATTTTTAAGGATACCAGGTTTTGTGATATACTAATCTCCAACATCAAACATTATCAAAGAAAATATAAATTTGTAGTACTTGGTTTCGTAATTATGCCATCGCATTTTCACTGGATAGTGCAAGTCAATCCTGAATATGGAACTATATCAGAGATAATGAGAGACATTAAGAAATTTACTACCTGGCAGATTTTTGATTTGATGGAAAAAGAGGAAATATATAGACAGGAAATCAATATCTTTTGTGAAGTCGCAGTAGAAATTAAAGACCAGGCAAGAAAACTCTGGATGAAAAGATTTGATGATGAAGTAATTCGTGATCAGGAAATGTTTTGGACTAAGTTAAGTTATATACATAATACTCCACTTAAATCTGGGTTGGCTCTTAGAGTTGAGGATTATAAATATTCAAGTGCCAGGAATTATATTTATGACGACCATTCCATTTTAGAAGTTAGTACTGAGATGGGTGGTGTTGATTTATACAAATGTTAGTCGTTCTGTCACGGTGCGACCGTGACAGCCCAGGAAGTACAGATGATTCTTGTCCTATATTATTATGAATTCATCAAATACCTATTTGTATTTAGTTCTTTATTTTTTTGTATAATATACTTGAAAGTTCTTAGCTGAAATTTCAAAAGAAAATGAAATTTTAATTCCACTAATTATAATTATTTTACAGGTTGATTGCGGTACGCACCATGACAGTCTCCAAATATGACTGAATTATTATTATGAATTCATCTAATACCTATTTGTATTTAGTGCTCTTTATTCTTCTTTTTTATTATATAATTGAAATAGTTCTTAAGCTAAAATTTTCAAAACAAAACTGGGGAATTTCTGAATTGCCTAATAGATTGAATGTTTTAGAATATAAAAGAGAACGTGCAAAGAATAAACAATAATTTTTGTAATTTTTTCATAAAGTTCCTTTATACTTTTAGTAAATAATTTTTATGATTATAATATTTAGATAGAAAAAACAAATGATAGGAAAAATACTGTTTGTGAAAGGTAACTTAAAATGGTTTTTTAGTAACATATCTCCACCCCAATAAGAAAGCTCAAAAGAGATATGATAGATATGATAGAGATCGTGCCAGAGTTTTAATCAAAGATTCCAAAAAGTAACCCATAAAATATTTTTAGAAACAGATTGTTGTTGTGATGAAGTAGCAAAAATTATTCCAAATTTTATGTTTTGTTTTTATTAAAAATTTTAATCAAAGAAGTGAAAAAGGAAATCTATTATAAAATCAAATGTACTGATTGTAAAAAAAATTAGGCGAATAAATGACGCAAGAGATGAGTTAAAAAGTCTTAAGAGTTAATGATTCGTTGGTTAAACAATTTTTAGAATTATTTTATAGATTTATAAAAACTTCTCATTAAAAATATTTCCAATCCCAAGAATAAGATTTGGGTCTAAAGATTTTTTTAGTGCTGCCATTTTACGGATGTTGGCTTCGCCATACATCATCAAAAGATAATCTCGTTTAGCTTTGCCGATTCCGTGTTCAGCGGAGATTGTTCCTCCTAATCTTACAGCTTCTTCACAAATATTTTTGTAAAGCTTTTTACCTTCATTAAACTCAGCATCATTCTTTGGTAAAAAGTTTAAGTGTATATGCGAGTTCCCATAATGACCATAGGCAACAAAATCTATTTTACTTTGCTTTGCCCAATTTTGCAGAGTAAAATAAAACTCACGAAACGATTTATCTGGAACAGCAACATCGGTTCCCAGTTTTCTAAAATTATTTCTTGCAACGTACTCGTTAACTTTCCAGCTAATAGCGTGTCGGAAATCTTTAATCTTTTCTTTATCAGCATCACTAAAGGCAAACCACGCTGTTTCTTCATTTACATTGTGCTTTTGCATTAAACTATTCCACTCTTCAAGAATAGAATCAAAAGAATCGGCAGTTGATTCCTGTTCAAACCAAATTGCTGCTTGTGCATTTTCTGGAATTGCAGAAAAATCCTTTGCTAAAAATTTTAATGCACGCTCATCAAAAAACTCGAGTGCAAGGGCATTTATCTTGTCGTTTATATTATTTTTTTTGTTTTGAAACGAAGTATCTCTTGCTTCCTCAAGAAAATTGAGAGCAGTAATTTCATCATCAAAAAATAGAACGCAGGAAATTGTATCCTCAGGTTGAGCAAGAAGTTTAAGTTTAATCTTTGTGATGATTCCAAGTGTACCTTCGGAGCCTATAAACAAATCAATAGCATCCATATCTTTTTTAACATAATAACCGGAAGCATTTTTAACAGCAGGAAAAGTGTAATCAGGAATTTGTAAAGTAATTGTTTTGCCGGATTGAGTGGTTAAACCTAATTCATATTCATTTGCTTTTTGTTTTCCTCTTTCAAGATCAATTACTCCGCCATCAGGAAGAATTATTTGTAGGCCAATAACATAATCACGAGTTGGGCCATACTTAAATGTTTTTGCACCGGAAGCGTTTGTAGCAACAGTTCCACCTATGTAACAATTAGTTTCTGTCGGGTCAGGTGGATAAAAAAGTTTTATTTGTTTTAGTTCTTTTTGAAAATCTGAAAGTAAAACTGCTGGTTCAATGACAGCGTAGAATTCAGTAGGATTTATTTCGAATATCTTGTTCAGCTTGTCTGTTGCAATAACAATTCCATTTTGAGGAACACAAGCACCAGTTAAGCCTGTTCTATTTCCGGCAATTGTAACTTTAGTTTTGTTTTTATTTGCTTCTTTAATGATCGAAACAATTTCATCTACATATTCAGGAAAATAAACAGCATCACAGTTTCCCTTAAAGTTGGAAGCATCAACAACAAAATTTTCAAATTCATCCGGATTGGTTTTAATTATCATCTTTAACTTTGAATCTTTCTTAGCAATAACAAATATTTTTTTTGTGTTTCTAAATCGGGTATGGCTGAGTTTCTTGAAATAATATTTTCAATATTCATCATCTTTAAAAGTTTATCAATTGCTTCAAACATATTAATATTTGGATAAGCTGCCTCACGAAAATAATGAATTAGTTTTAATGTTCTGAAAGCATCAAACCAGAAATGTTTTTGTTTTTCTATTTCTACAGGGTTTTTTGAGTTGAGCAATACTTTAGAAAGGAATCTTTGTAAATCCTGTTCAACTAGAAATTTAAAAAGATTCTCATCAATATTTTTTGCGATCTTCAAATAGTCAGCTGAGGACTCTACTGATTTACTGAAAAATATGTCTAACCAATTCTTTAACACAATAAAACTTCTAGGATCATAAAGCAAATATTCATCACGTGTGTTTGATAAATATCGATCAACACTTTTGCCTGTACCAAACGGCACACGCCAGGAACCACGTTTTGAAGGATGAACGTAAGTTGATTTTATTTCTCCAATCGGATAAACCTTTGTAAGTTTTTCAAGAAAGTAAAAATCCTCTGCTGCTTTGCGCTTATTCATCCCTTCAACTTTTATATATGCCTCGGGAGTACAAAGCATTGTGGAGCCAATTGTATGAAAAGCATAATCCGATTGAGCATATGCTAATCCTAAAACATAGTATCGTAAAAATATCTCATAGCAGATTATTGCTTTTGTTTCTTCATCATTACCAGCAATATCGTGTTCAAAGTTTACAATAGCGGTTTCATAATTATTTCGATTGAATTCCTGCGAAATCTCCGAAAGATAGTTCGAATCAACGCTACAATCTGCATCAGTACAAATCAAAATCTTTTTATTAATTGAGTAATAATCAAATTTGGTAAGAGCTAAATCCATCCCGATTTTACGGGCTAAACCAACGCCGCCATTTTTATCGTCCATTTCTTTACCAACGCTGGCTGCATCAAGGAATGAAATATTAATCTTGCTTTGTATGTTTCTCAAATAAGTTAAAGTTGTTTGGTTATCCTGCTTTACTTCCTTTGATGAGGAAACGCTATTGTTAACTACAATTAGAAGAAGTGTATTGAGTAATTCAAGTTCATCATTCTGTTCCAATGAATTTATAAAATTTGGTAAATTTTCAGATTCAGCAATGGCGGGAACAACAATTATTTTTTGAAAATATCTTATATAATCGTTTTCAATCTGCCAGTTATTAGAACCTCTTTTTTGTAAGTAGTTAGAAATATTGTTCGGAATAATCATCGCATATAGGATTTGAAAAAATTAAAAATAAATTTGGGATAAAATAGTTATAAGACTTTAGATTTCTGAATGGCAATGGTTTAAAAATCATAAAAACAAACTTACCCGCAGTACTTATAACAGCTAGGGTGGCTTTGCCATTATTTTGTACCAACGGGTAAATTCTTTTGCGGAAAGATCGATCAAGATTCCGCATCAGATATTTAGTAAATATTTTAAATTTTTCCACACCAAAAAATTTTCTCACATTATTTTGGTTCATTTTGTTAATCTGAACTCGTTTCAGGATCTCAATGAATAATTATTTCAGATGCTGAAATAAATTCAGCATAATAATTTGAGACTTCAATAACATACCCTTAAGTTTGAAGTATCAAAAAATATCAGTGTGGAGTTATGGAATCAGTTTTCAACTATTATTTTTACCCCGATTCGATTTGCATCGTCGGTGCATCATCAAAACCTAAAAGCCTTGGCTACGAATTAACAAAGTCAGTTAAACAATACGGTTACACAGGCGATCTTGCCCTTGTAAATCCAAAAGCTGATGAAATTTTAGGATTTAAATGTTATCCAACAATTAGTTCAATTGATTATAGAATTGATCTTGCAATTGTGATGGTGCCTAAACAATTTGTTGAGGAATCTATAAAAGAGCTTATCACAAAAAAAGTTGAAGCAATAATTCTTATCACAGCAGGATTTAAGGAAACCGGCGAAGAAGGAGCTGAAGCTGAAAAAAGGATTTTAAAACTTGTACGTGATTCCAATGCAAGATTAGTTGGACCTAATTGTATGGGAATTATAAATGCAATTGCTTCAATTAAAATGAATGCAACTTTTGTTGCCGAAGAGCCGCAAGTGGGAACTATGGCTTTTTGTTCTCAAAGCGGAGCGATAGGTGCTGCAGTACTGAATTCATTGCGCGAAACCGATATTCGTTTTGGACAATTTATAAGCGTTGGCAACAAAGCAGATGTAAATGAAAATGATTTACTTGAGTATTGGCAAAACTGCGATGATGTTAAAGTTATAACTTACTATTTAGAAAGTTTTGTTGATGGCGAAAAATTTATCAAATATTTTATTAATGATGAAATAACAAAACCGGTTATAGTATTAAAAGGCGGACGAACATCAAGCGGAATAAAAGCTGCTTCATCACACACAGGTGCGCTTGGCAGTAGTGATAAAGTTGTTGATGCAATTTTAAAACAATTTGGAATTATTCGTGCTGATGATTTAAATGATATGTTTAACACTGCAAAAGGATTTGAAGATTTTCCTGCACCAAAAGGAAATCGTGTTGCGGTTATTACTAATGCTGGCGGACCCGCTATTTTAACGGTTGATACTCTTGAAAAGAATAACCTTGCTCTTGCGGATTTAACTCCCGAAACAAAATCAAAATTAAAAGAAATTGTTCATCCCGAAGGAAGTGTTAATAATCCTGTTGATCTTTTACCCGGCGGCACAGCGGAACAATTTAAAGCTGTGAATGAAATTCTTGTTCAGGATAAAAATGTTGATGCAGTAATTTCCGTTTTTGTTGAACCTATAATGGTAAAAGCTCTTCCCGTTATTGAAGGTATTAATGAAATCAAATCTGAAAAACCAATCTTTCAAGTTGTATTGCCGCTGCCGGAGTTTTGGCAGGAATATCGTATTGAATCTAAAACTAAGCGTGCTTTGTTTAAAAGACCCGAAGACCCCGCTGTTGTAATAAAAAATATGTTGGATTTTCAAAATAAAAAGTTAAATACAGAAAGAATTAAAACTGAGGAATCAGTTAAAGATTTTTCTTTGAATAAAAAAATCGGATCATTTCTAAATCCAGCAGAAGTAGTTGAGTTGTGTAATCATTATAAACTGCCATTGGTTAAGGATGAAGTGCTAAATCTAAATGAGCTAACGAAAAAAGAAATTCATTTTCCTGTTGTGTTAAAAGCTGTTGGTAAAGAGATTGTTCACAAAACAGATTTGAAAGGTGTGGAGTTAAATATTCATACCAAATCTGAGTTGATAAAAGTTGCTGAAAAAATGATTTGGAATTTCAGTTCAAAAAATATTCAGCTTGATTCATTTTTAGTGCAGCCATTTTTAACCACAAAGTTTGAACTGTTGATTGGTGCATTTCGTGATCCAAGTTTTGGTCCAATGATAATGTTTGGATCGGGCGGAAAATATGTTGAATATCTTGATGACACAGTTATGCGATCGGCGTACTTAACAGAAAATGATATTGATGAAATGATTAACTCAACCAAGATTGGTAAAATAATTAAAGGTGTTCGTGGTGAAGAGCCGGCGGATATAAAAGAAATTAAATCTGTTATAAAAAATCTTGCACAAATGATTATAAATCATAAAGAAATATCAGAAGTTGATTTAAATCCATTGCTTATTACATCAGATAATAAAATCTTTGCTGTGGATGTAAGGATTAAGTGTTAAAATGTTTTGTCAACAAACCCAATTCCTTTAAGGAATTGGGTTTGTAGTTTACTCTCGCATTTTCTAAATATCATTCCTAAATTAAACTATGAACCGAAAAAAATTTATTACATCGTTATCTGTAGCATCAGTTGGTGCAACAGTATTTCCTTTTTCAACTTTGCAACCTTCGAGATCGCAAAGCAGAGACCTCGAAGGTTTCTTTAAAGATGAACCTCCAATTATTAAACCCCCACGATTAAAAAGCGGTGATAAACTTGCACTTGTTGCTCCCGGTAGTTACATCTCGGAAAGTGAATTACAGGATTCAATAAAAAATCTTAACCAACTTGGATTTGAAACTACTTATTCAGAAAAAATACTTTTGCAGAGCGGATATTTTGCCGGAACAGATGAAGATCGCGCAAAAGATTTGATGGAAAAATTTTCGGATAAAAGTGTAAAGGGAATTGTTTGTGCTCGCGGCGGTTATGGCTGCACACGCATTCTTCCTTTGCTTGATTACGATGTTATCGGAGCAAATCCCAAAGTGCTAATAGGCTATAGTGACATAACTGCATTGCTTTATGGTCTTTATCAAAAAGCCGGTTTGGTTTCTTTCCATGGCCCTGTGGGCACATCAACTTTTAATGATTACTCTGTAAATAATTTTAAAAAAGTTTTGATGAATCCGGAGCGAACTTCAAAATTTTCAAATTCAACAAGCGGTGATGATGAAAATATTTATGGAGTGGCTTCAATAGTAAAAGGAAATGCAAAGGGAAGACTTGTCGGCGGCAATTTATCAATAATAGTATCACTTATCGGAACTGAATTTGATGTTGACTACTCAAACAAAATAATTTTTATTGAAGAAATTGGAGAAGAACCTTATCGTGTTGATAGAATGTTAACACAAATGATACAAGCGGGCAAGTTTGAAAAAGCATCTGGTGTGATGTTGGGAATATTTAGAAAATGTGAAGTGAAACAAAATAGTGATCTGACTGCTAAATCGTTTACATTGATGGAAGTTTTAAAGGATAGATTTGACAAATTAAAAATTCCTGTTGTATATGGGATGTCATTCGGACATGTTAAAGATAAGTTTACAATTCCGTTTGGTGCACTTGCAGAACTTGATGCAGACAATCAAACTTTTACTCTATTAGAAAAAGCAGTTAATTAAATTTTAAAACAATAAACCACGAAGAACACCAAGTCTTCACAAAGTGCACTAAGGAGTATTTAACTTTGTGAACTTCGTGTTATCCTTTGAAGACTTTGTGGTAAAAAAGAAAAGGAATTAAATGAAAAACATTTTAATACTAATATCCATCATACTCTTGTCTCAGCTAAACGGTTGTATTGTATTTCATTCTGTCTCTTACGAAGTTAATTTTAATGATGATGGAACAGGAACAGCGCTAGTAACAATTGAGGATATCAACAGTGATGCAGCTTCAAAAGAAAATTTGGATGAAGATATAAAAAGTATTTTGGAGTATGGATTAAAAAGCATGGAATTTGTTGATGAACAAAAAGCTGATGGAAAAAATATTACTTCAAGAAATCTTTTAGTTGAGAGGGAAAAATTAAATGCTTTAGTTCGATATGAATTTACAGACTTAAATAAAGTTGAAGGAATGCAGTTTGATGACCCATATTATTATTTAACTGTTGCCGCTGATGACAGCATTATTTCTACAAACGGACAAATAACAAAAACCGCAGAGTATCAAAGGATCGTTTGGGATAAATCTATAAAAACATTAAAATTTAAAATGTACAGTGATGATACGAACAAAGAAGGACTAAAATCTCTAACACCATTTTATCTGAAAGATAATTAATGTTTGTTGAAATTGTTTTTCCTTTACCATTTAGAAAAGCATTCACTTATTCAGTTCCCAAAGATTTGGAAAGCTTTACTAAAATTGGAGTGCGTGCAGTTGCGCCATTTGGAAAGCGTACTTTAACGGGATTTATTGTAAACCTTCCTGAAAAGATTGAACTAAAAAAAGATGAAGTAAAACCTATCACAGATATTCTTGATGATAAACCAATCTTTACAAACAAAACAATAAAATTTTACGAATGGCTTTCTGAGTACTATTTATGCTCGCTCGGTGAAGCTTTAAAATTATTAGTGCCGCAGGGAACTGATGTTGAAACGAAGAGAAAAATTGTTGTTGATAAAAAATTTGTCGAGGAATTGCTGCGATCTGAAAAGAAAAAAGATTCGTTAAAATTTAAAATACTGGCTGAACTTTATAAGCGAAATGAATTAAGTTTTTCAACACTTCAAAAAGCGGTTAAGCGAAAAAGTATTTATTCACAAGTTCGCGCATTACACAATCAAGGTGCAATTACAATTGTTGATGAAGTGCAGGGCGCAAAAGTAAAACCTAAAAAGGTAAAATTTGTAAAACTTGTAAAAGAGATTGCAGAAATTTACGCAGGTTTTCCTGAGCTTGATCGTAAATCTCCGAAGCAAGTAAAAATCTTGCTTAAAATGATTGAAGCAAAAGGCACATCGCTTCCTGTTGCAGAACTTTTGCATAAAACTGAATCATCATTAACATCTTTAAATGGACTTGAGCAAAAAGGTTTTGTTAAAATATTTGAAAAAGAAGTTGATAGAAGATATAAAGAACAGTATGAAGAAGATCATCAAAGGTTAATTCTTACAAAACAGCAGCAAGAAGTTGTAAATTCTGTTTCAGAAAATATAAATTCAAATAAATTTTTAACTTATTTACTGCATGGAGTTACAGGCAGCGGAAAAACGCAAGTTTATATTGAGCTTACAAAACAAGCACTTGCAAAAAATAAAACGGTTTTAATTCTTGTTCCTGAAATCTCTTTAACACCGCAAATCACTTCACGATTTTTTAACAATTTTGGGGATACCGTTACAGTTATTCACAGTCGAATGTCTGCGGGAGAAAGATATGATTCGTGGCGGCGAGTATTAAACGGTAAATCTAAAGTTGTTATAGGTGCACGCTCTGCTTTGTTTGCTCCTTTAAATAATATCGGTTTAATTGTAGTGGATGAAGAACACGATGCGAGTTACAAAAGTGCAGATATGATTCCAAAGTATAATGCGCGTGATGGTGCAGTAGTGCTTGGAAATATTTTTAGTTGCCCTATTTTACTTGGTTCCGCAACTCCATCGATTGAAAGCATGTATAATGCAGAAACTGGAAAGTATAGACTACTTTCACTTCCCAAAAGAATTGATGATGCAAAGCTTCCCAAAATAACTTTTGTAAATATTGCACACGAAAAAAATAAAACTAAATCAGAAACTGTTTTTTCTAAAATACTTGTTGATAAAATTGAAGATCGTTTAAAGAAAAAGGAAGGCGTAATAATTCTACAGAACAGGCGTGGTTTTTCAACTCAAATATTTTGTAACGATTGCGGTGAAGTTGAAATGTGTGAAAATTGTTCTGTGCCGATGACATTTCACATTAATCAAAACAAAGTACAATGTCACTACTGCGGCTTAGTAAAACCTGTACCCGGCGCTTGTACGCATTGCGGTTCAATCAACATAAAATATTTTGGAACCGGAACAGAACGTGTTGAAGATGAACTTCAGTTTTATTTTCCTAGCGCCAGGATTGAAAGAATTGATTCTGATTCAATTAAAAAGAAATCTTACTTAAGTAATTTACTTTTAGGATTTAGTAAAGGTGATATTGATATTCTTGTTGGTACTCAAATGGTTTCTAAAGGTTTGGATTTTGCTCGGGTTACTTTAGTGGGAGTTATTTCTGCTGAAACAACTTTGTGGCTTCCAGATTTTCGTGCAGATGAACGTACATTTCAATTACTTACACAAGTTGCAGGCAGGGCAGGCAGAAGTAAGGTTGAAGGCGAAGTTATAATTCAAACTTATAATGAAAAACATTTTGTATTGCGTAAAGTTTTAGAGAATGATTACAAAGGATTTTATGCAAAGGAAAGAAAAGACAGAGAGCAAATGGGTTACCCGCCGTTTACGCGTATTGCTTTAATTGAAACTAAGGACACATCGATGGAAAAAGCAAAAGGGGCTGCGTATGATTTTTATAAAGAGATAATCAAATACAAAAACTTTCTAAAAATTTCTGATCCAACTACTGCTCAAATATTTAAATTGTTAAATAACTATAGATATCACATCTTAATAAAAAGTATAAAAGAAAAAGATCCGGGTGGAGCAATTTTAAGAAAAGCAATTATGGAATCGTGGGCTGAGTTTAATAAGAAATCCAGACACAAAGATGTTAAACTTTATTACGATGTTGATCCGCAGAGTATAATGTAGCTGTTTTTGTTACCTGGATTTTGGAAGTGTAAAGAAGAATGTTGATCCGGAACCAATTTCACTCTCAATCCAAATTTTGCCGCCTTGCTTTTCAATTAATTCTTTGCAGAGTATTAATCCAAGTCCGGTTCCTCTTTCGCCGGAAGTTCCAATGGTTGAATTTGTTTGATCAAGTCTGAAAAGATTTGAAGTTTGTTTTTCATCCATTCCAACGCCTGTGTCTTTTATTTTTATCAGAACTTCGTTATCAAGATTTTCAAAAGTAATTAGTATCAATCCAAATTGTGGTGTAAACTTAATGGCATTTGAAATCAGATTTCTGAAAACTGTTTCGGTCATCTGCATATCTGCAAATACAAAACTTTCGGGTTCAATATCAAAATCGAGTGATAGACTTTTTTCTTTTAGCTTTTGTTTAAAAAGATTGCGTACACCGATTGCAATGAATGATAAGGTAATATTTTGCGGCTCAAAATTCATGTTACTTGTTTGCATTCTGGACCATTCCAGTAAGTTTTCCATCAATGTAAATGTATTTCTTGATGTAATTGCTGCTTCAGCAATAATTTCTTTTTTTTCATCTTCCTTCAAAGTATCGTAATCAGTAACCATTATATCCATCAATGTCATTATACCGGAAAGAGGACTTCGCAAATCATGAGAGATAATTGAAAAGAATTTATCTTTATTTTTTGTAGCATTTTCAAGCTCTTCATTTATCTTTTTAATGTACTCTTCATTTTCTTTTTGCACTGTTATATCAATACAAGTTCCGATCAACCCCAAAAAATCATCTTGATCGCTGAAACGCGGGAGTCCATTTATCATCAACCATCTGTAAGTGTTATCATTTCTTTTAAATCTAAATTGATGCGAAAATGGAATTCGATTATCTAAAG
This sequence comes from uncultured Ignavibacteriaceae bacterium, assembly GCA_963704275.1. Taxonomy (GTDB): domain Bacteria; phylum Bacteroidota; class Ignavibacteria; order Ignavibacteriales; family Ignavibacteriaceae; genus IGN3. Next base: position 57,693 of record CAVPHP010000001.1, read on the forward strand.
CCTGATTATAGATATTCATAAACTCTTTTATATCATCGGGATGCACATCCTGTATCCAATTTAAGCCTAACTCATCACTAATATTTCTTCCTGTAAAATCACACCAAATTTTATTTACAAAATTAAACAAACCATTTACATCTGTAATCCAAATCATAACAGGGGCAGAGTTTGCGATGTTTTCAAATCTTAGGTGATTTTCTTTAATCAACTCTACTTGCATCTTTTGATTTGTTAGATCGACTAAAGAAATAATAAATTGGTTTTGTTTCAGATGCTGATTAAAAAAAATGTTTATCGATAGCAAGGCATATAATGATTTACCATCCTCTTTTCTAATTTTCATCTCAATAGATTTAGGCAGGTTTTGTTGATCTAATTTTTTTAGAACTGATTGAAGAGAATTTTTGTCTTCAATAAACCCCAAAAAATTTAAGGACAAACATTTTTCTTTAGTATTACCAATAAAACTGCTTGCGGCGTTATTTAGATAAATGATTTTGCCTGTTTCATCTATTATAAATGTGGCAATCGATAAGTGATCTAAAATTTCCATTAACTTAAAATTAGTTGCTGATTAGATTAAAAATTGTTTCAACAACAATTTACAAAAATATGCGATGGTTTCTCAAATCTGCCCTTGTTTGGGGCTTGTTGCTTATTGATACAATAGTTAGAACTTGTTTCAACTTGAAATTCTCATACAGCCAAAAATCAGGCTTAAAACCCAATAGTTGCCCCTAATGTAATATTTATAAAATGGCACAATAAGTGAAAAACTGAGTTCACTTTTAGGGAAAAGTTTCATTTGCGGAGATGTGTTAGGCTTAAACTATTTCAAAACAAGTTTAACATATTCAAGGGTAGCAAAATGAAGCTCGTAAGTTTTTTTGCTCTGTTCATCTTTTCAGTTATTCTCCTAAGTTGCGAATCTGCTGATGATTCTGTGTTAACCTCCTATAATATAGCTAAGTCGAATTCTGACTCTTCCAATTGCAATTTGACAGCAGCGCAGAACTTACTAGATTTGGATGATATTTATACTGTGCATAAAGAGATTAATGGAACCAATGGAGGAGTAATCTCTATTGATACTGTTATTATGGACGCAAAAGGTAATTTTGTTTCAATAAGAGCAAACATAACCTTTGAACCAAATTCTTTCAACGGTACTAAAAATATTTCAATCAGTCCAAGTGCAACTGATGCATCAATTAAATTTCTACCTTCCATAAAATTTAACAAACCAGCAAAACTTAATTTTTATTTCAAAGGGATTGATCTTTCCAACTTAGGTTTCGATTCCAATTCCAAAGTTGATTTTGTTTATTGTACTGATGATGGCGCAGTTGAGCGTATAGCAAAAAATGAATGTAAGATAAAGTGGGACTCAAAAGAAATGTACGTTAAAAACGCAAAACTGCAGCACTTTTCAAGATATATATTCGTTCGATAAAGTTTATTAAAAATTATTTATTCTCTAACAGATAAAGGATCAACAATGAAAAAGTTCATAACAATCAACCTGATAATGATAGCTTTGCTATTTGGATGTAATCCAGACGCAAATGTCATCAGTCCAGATGATTCAGCGAACAACAAGCAGTTAAAATTAATTGAACTGCCAAAACAGGTGCAGGGTCTTTCAATCGAAGCTCTATTGACCAGATCAAAAAGCATAAATGGTTATTATGGCGGAAGTTTTACTGAACAGTTTGATTATCAAAGCACATCAGGTGTAGTATCAATTACATCACAATTAGTTTTTCCATCAAATGCTTTTAGCGGAACAGTAACGATAACTCAAACCTTTAATACTGAAACAGCATCATTAGAGTTTGGACCAGCAATGGTGTTTAATGCAGCCGCTAAATATACATTAACGGTTTCCGGTATGGATTTAACAGGTATAAATCCAAATACTTTAGACTTTGTTTATGTAGCACAGAACGGCACAATAACAGGTGTTGTGTATGATTCTATAACTATGGATGCAGCAACTGGAACTCTTAAAGTTACAAATGCCAGATTAAATCATTTTTCTAGATATGGTTTTGTTAACTAATTAACCAAGAGACTAAATATGCAAAACTCAGTAAACAAATACGACAGTGAGATTAAATATCTCTTGAGGAATTATTTTGCTGAAGATGATTATAAGAAATTGATTTTTGATACTAATCATGCAGCCTCTGAAGATAATGCGTCAGTACAGATTAGTGATTTGTATAAAAAGCAGTTAGATATCAAAATCGATGATAATTGTAATCGAATGCAGATTGATAGAGCAATAACATTTGCAGAAAAAAGACTTGATTCTGATAAATATTTTGAATTTATCTTAAAGCTTGGTGAAATCTGTAATGATGCCGGCAACTATTACTTGGCTCAAGAAATCTTTAATAAAATAAACCGAAGAACTAAAAACAAAACTTTAAAAGCAAAATCCCTTATTGGTTTGGCAGATATTTGCAGCCGCAAAGCAAATTGGACTCGCAGCATTTCTTTAGTAACTGAAGCTGAATCAATCTATAAAGAAACAAACGACAAAGCTGGAATATCAAATTGTTTTAACATGTTAGGTTCCATTTCCGGTGAAATGGGTGATATAGAAAAAGCAAAAACATATTTTAATCAAAGCTTGTTTTTTGCCAATGAATCTGATGAAAAAGAGTTAAATGCCAAAATAGAGGCAAACCTAGGTATTGTTAATAGCATACTTGGTAATACTGATGAAGCAGTAGAGCATCTGGAAATATCATTAAACATCTACAAAGAGATAAAAGATCTAAAGAAAGTTTCGGAGTTATATCATAATATCGGAACAAATTTTTTACAGTTTAATGATACTCAATCCGCATTGGCTGCTTTTAATAAAGGAATTGATATTGCTGTCAAAAATCAATATTGGAGTTCGCTTGCACTTTTGTATTTAGCAAAGTCGCAAATTCTAATTGCAAATCAAGATTTAAGAATGGCAAAGGAATTTGCAGATAAAGCATTATCAATAAGCCACAACTTAGATGATAAGCTAACAATAGCAGATATTTATCGTGTTAGAGGAATAATTGCAAAACACCTTAATGATACTCAAACCGCAAAATCTTATTTGATGATAAGCCTGCGGATTAATACTAAACAGCGTAATAGTTTAAACATTGCAGAAACATCTGCAGAACTTGCCTCTATTTATAAAGAGGAAGGTAAACACGAATTAGGAAATAACTATTTAAACCAGGCACTTGATTATTACAGAAAATCAAATATTAAAGAAAAAGTTTTAATGATCGAAAAAACCTTAGGTTTGGAAACTGTTCAATCAAATGCAGCAGAGGTTCAAAATGAACAATAACACAGAAAAAATTATTACACATGTTAAAAATGTTTTGGTAAACTTTCTTTCCCAGTCTGATGCTGATGAATTTATTAAGGCTGTAAAAGTTTACGCAAAATCATTTGAAATAATTGATACTGATATTCCTGAAATAGATCAACAGCACATTAATTATCAGTTTTCTGATGGAGTTGACGAAAGAGTTATTGTTGATAAAATAATTACGCTTTCCGAAAGACTTTTATTAAAAGATAAATACTACGGATTGTTATTAGAACTTGCCCAACTGATGATAAAAATTGGTAATCAGGCTTTTGCGCTAGAAATTTTAACTGATCTTAAAAATGTAATTGGCGCTAATGAAGATTTTAGAGTTTATAATGGCGAAGCAAATTTACTTATTTCAAAAATCTATTGGACTCAAGCTCAGTGGGAAGATTGTGATTTTTATCTTGATGAAGCTTACTCAAGTTTTAAAAGTGTAAACTACCTTAAAGGTTTTGCAAAATGCGAGAATATGCTTGGTACCTTATATGGTGAAAAAGGTGAATTTAAAAAAGCATTGGAGCATTTTGAAGCCGCTTTAGTTATTCTTAAAGAAGGTGATGATCTTTCTACACAGGCTATGATTCTAACAAACCTTGGTATCATTTATACAATTTATGGCGATTATGAAAAAGCGATCTGGAATTACAAAGATTCAATTGAAAAGTTTAACAGCTTAAATGATAAAAGCCGCATTGCAAGAGTTTATCATAATATTGGAATGCTCTACACAAGAATGGGTGAATATTATTTAGCTTTGGAACAATTTAATAGTTCAATCACACTTTCAATCGAAAATAATTATCAATCCAACTCTGCAGTCTCTTACATTGGTAAAGCATTTATTTACACAAAACTAAAAAACTTACCATTAGCTGATGCTTTTACAGATAAAGCTATGGAGATAGCCTGCAAATTGAATGACACTTTATCTATTGCCGATATTTATAGAATTAAAGGAATCGTTCAATCCAATCTTAATAACTTTGAACTTTCTGAAGAGCTATTTGAAAACAGCATAAGGTTAAATGATGATTTTGAAAACGAATACAATAAAGCTGAAAGTTCTGAAGAGCTTGGAAATCTATTAAAACAGGAACATAGAAAAGCAGAAGCTGAAGTTCATTTAAAATCTGCTGAAAAGGTTTTAAAAGAATTCAAAAAAAAATAATTCGCAGTTAGGGTTTAATTATTGATAATCGTAATAGGTAATCAGGATAGATCTCTAACTGCGTTTTTAAGTTTTCTCTCTTTGTTAACTATAATCATTTCTAAAAAGTTATTTACTACTTTTTAATTAATAACAATATTAACTTTAAAAAGTTATTCATAAATATTTTACCGCAAATGAAATTATTTAAAAACTCTTCATCCAAAAACAAAATATTTTTTTACTTAACAATTATTACAACAGTACTTTTAATTCTTGTTGGATTTTCAGGCTGTTCAAAATCATCGGAAAAGAAAAATAAATTAGTTGTTGTTGGTATCCAGTCTGATGTTTCAACTATAAGTCCACTTTACGCTTTTGATTTACAGGAAGGGCATTTGCTGGATTTACTTTTTCTTAAACCTGCATTTGAAAACTGGAATGATTCATTGGGCATTATAGAGCTAAAACCAATGCTTGCAGAAAGTTGGGTGATTAATAAAGATTCAAATTTTGTTACTCTTTTTCTCAGAAAAAATTTAAAATGGTCTGATGGAAAGCCAATTACCGCTGATGATATAATTTTTAGCTTGGATATTTATTCTGATCCAAAAGTAAATAGCAGATTGTACGGTTTGTTCACCAATTTTTACACATCAAATGATTTACACATCGACTTAAAAAAAACATTTAGAAAAAATTCTGAAACAAGTGTAACAATATTTTTTAAAGATTATCAGGACTTTACTTTTCTAGATATAAACCATGCAATAATACCCGCACATATTTATAAAAATATTAAAAGGGAGGATGTTGAAACTTCTGACGTTAATTTTAATCCCGTAACAAGCGGACCATTTAAACTTTACAAATGGGATAGAGATCAAAAAATACATTTGTGGGCGGATAGCTCCTGTTATCTTTTTAATCCAAATAAAGTGCAGGAAATTATATTTAAAATTATTCCCGATGAATATTCACTTCTAACTCAACTTAAAAATGGTGAGATAGATATTACTGAAGATATAAAATCAGAAAAGGTTAAAGAACTTGTTGACAATGGAAACATAAAAATCGGTTCTATCAAGGGGAGAAATTATGATTACGTTGGATGGAATCACATCGATCCGGCAGCAAAGCAAAAAAAACAAGCCAAGCCAAACAATTTTTTTTCATCAGCAAAAACCCGTAAAGCTCTGTCGCTTGCAATAAATCGTAAAGAAATATTCCAATCAATCGTTGGCAAATATGGAGAAATTTATGATTCACCAATTTCTCCGATTTTTAAAATATATTTAGAAGACTCACTAAAAAATATCGAGTATAATCCAATGCTTGCAAAAAAAATGCTTGAAGAAGATGGCTGGAAAGATTTAAACGGCGATGGAATTCTTGAAAAAAATAATCAAATATTTTCATTTAAGATTTATTCCGCATCCGGAAATTCTAAACGTGAGTTTGCAGCAACAATAATAAAAAATAATCTTAAAGAAATTGGAATTGATGCCCGGTTGGCTTTTGTAGAAAAAAATGAATTTGTAGATGGATTGCTTGCCAGAAAGTATGATGCATGGATTGCCGGATGGAGTATTGAAATCCCGCTTAATTTATACAGCTATTGGAGTTCCGATCCTGATAAAAGTATGCTAAATTTTTCAAGTTTTACAAATTATGAACTTGAGAAATTATTAAACCAAATAAAACCAGCGCAAGAGGAATTAGAAAAAATTTCTATCTATAAAAACGTTAGTAAAATATTTAAAGAGAATGAACCGGTTACAATTCTTTTTTGGTCTGATAATATAATTGCGTACAACAAGCAAATAAAAAATATTGGTTTTTCTCCGCTTGGTTTGTTTTACGGTGCGTGGGATTGGGAATTAGAAAAGTGAAAATAATTGGAGCAGTTTGTCAGCCGCTCCATATTATAAATCCTATCTGATCATATTACCTAATTGCGGAATTATCTGAGCTAATCCAAAGATTATAAACATAAAAATTATCCAGACTGCCAGCGATATAATAATATATTTTTTAACATTATCTGATTTGAATATTTTAGCAAATGCAATACCTACAACAACATAATACCAAATTGAAAAAACATCAAATCGGCTTAATAAAAATCCAGGTAAGGTTTTAAGATCCATATCCATTAAAGATGCCGGACTAAGTCCTGTTAGCATCTTACCCATTAACATTCCAACTATAACCAATAATATACTTTGAAGAACGGATATGTAAAGTGGTAAACCCATTGCGGTCATAGCCTGAGAATAACCACCTTCACCCTTTAGAGCAAACTTTGTAAGTAAAAATGCCACGGTAGTGAAAACAAAAAACCATAGCAGCATAATAACAAAAACACTTATAGAAGGAATCAGATACATAAACATGGGGTTGCTAACAAACTGTGAAGTTCTATCAAGCTGCTCATCTGCTTGTTCTCTTGTCATCTGTCCGCTTTCAACCATTTTATCAAACTGTTCCTTCATAGCTTTTTCCTGCTGCTGCTGCATTTGATATTTTATTTCTGGATTAGACATTAAAACAAATATCGAAACAATTGCAACAACAATTAAAACAAGTAAGGGAATAATCCAGTCGGTTGCTTTTGGATTTAAGAATGCCAATTTTGAAAAAAGATTTGATGGTTCGGAAATAACTCCAACAATTTTATCGGTATGTGAAAGTTCCTCCACTTCGTTTGTAGGTTGTTCGGATTGAATTGTATCTTCAGTTTCCATTGCTTCTCCTAAATTTATTTTTGAAATGACACAAATGAAAACTATTTATCATTTACTCAAAAGGCAATAATAATCTTTAATAATTGATGAGATTTAAGAAGCATCTTTTTGTAAATTTGAGCAGGAAAAAAATCTTTTAAATCTTTTGTGGAAAATTTATGAAACCAAAAACAATCATCGAGCCTTTCAAAATAAAATCAGTTGAACCAATAAGATTTACAACTCGTGAAGAAAGAGAATTGCTGCTTAAAGAAGCTGGATATAACACATTCCTTCTTCCTGCAGATGATGTACTGATTGATTTGCTTACTGACAGCGGAACTTCTGCAATGAGTGCAAAACAGTGGGCAGGAATTATGGAAGGTGATGAATCTTACGCCGGCTCAAAAAGTTTTTATCGATTTGAAGCTGTGATAAAAAGTATTACAAATCTTAAATACATAATTCCTACTCACCAGGGAAGAGCAGCAGAAAAAATTCTTTTTTCCATCGTTGGCGGAGCAGGGAAATATTTTCCTAACAATACACACTTTGATACAACACGTGCAAACGTTGAGTTTAGCGGTGCAGAAGCTGTTGATTTATTGAATGAAGTTGGAAAACATCCTGAAATCCGCGCAGATTTTAAAGGAAATATGGATGTTGAAAAACTTGAAGCATTCATAAAAGAAAAGGGTGTCGAAAACATTCCGCTATGTATGATAACGGTAACAAATAATTCTGGCGGCGGTCAGCCGGTTTCTATGCAGAACATAAAAGATGTAAAAGCAGTTTGTAATAAATATGGTATTCCACTTTTTCTTGATGCCTGCCGCTTTGCAGAAAATGCTTACTTCATTAAAATGCGGGAAAAGGGATACGAAAATAAAACTCCACTTGAAATTGCACAAGAAATGTTTTCTTATGCTGATGGTGTTACAATGAGCGCAAAGAAAGATGCGTTAGCAAATATCGGCGGATTTTTAGCTTTGAACAATGATGAACTTGCGATGAAATGTAGAAATCTGCTTATTGTTACAGAGGGATTTCCAACATACGGCGGACTTGCAGGAAGAGATTTGGAAGCAGTAGCTCAAGGACTTATTAGAAATTGTTGATGAACATTATTTGCAATATAGAATTAGAAGTGTTGAATATCTTGGAGAAAGATTAGTCTCTGCCGGTGTTCCTATTATTGAGCCCCCAGGAGGACACGCAATTTATATTGATGCAAAAAGATTTTTACCAAATATTCCAGCAGATCAATATCCCGGGCAATCAATTGTGTGCGAACTTTATCTCGAAGGCGGAGTTCGTGCTGTAGAAATTGGAAGTGTTATGTTTGGTAAAAAAGATAAAAATGGAAAACTCATTCCTGCAATGATGGAACTTGTGCGAATGGCAATTCCACGTAGAGTTTACACTCAAAGCCATATTGATTATTTACTTGAAGTTATAATTGAAGTGTATAAAAATCGTGATAAACTAAAAGGTTATAAATTTACATATGAAGCACCGATGCTGCGACATTTTACAGCACGGTTTGAACCGATAGGATAAAGATTTGCAAATAAGATTCAAGTTTGTTGCTTAATCTAAAATCATGATTTCGAGGGAGAACTTGACCAAGAAATCTTTCAAATTATTCTAAAAAGATTTCTCCCTTTGGTCGAAATGACTACTCTCGATTGACAAATAGTTGACAACAAAGATTATGATTACTTAAAATATTTTTATAGAACAATGAAGCTGAAAAAATTATATAAACACGATAACAAAAAACAAATCTGGCGAATATTACCAACCGGAAATAAAAAACTTGTAATTGAAGAAAGAGATGCAAGCACCAAAGAAGTTTTTTTTAATTGTTTGGATATTGAATCAGGTAAAAAAATCTTTAAAGATTTTCAACTTGATGAAAAAAACTGGATTGGCATTGAATCAATTTACAAGGATGTAATTTTCTTTCATGCTTACGGCAAGCCGGATATGCCTGCTCACAAAAGCATAATTGCATTTGATATTAAACCGCAAACGATACTTTGGCAAAACGATAATTATGTTTTTTCATTTGTTTTTGAAGACAAAGTATATTGCTATCAACAGAGATTTGAATCACGTGTATTTTTTGCTTTGGATTATTTGACGGGAAATGTTATTGAGGATTTTGGAAGTGATGTTACAATTGTAAATGAGTTAAAAGAAAAATCCGAAAAAGAATTTTATGAACAGAATTATTTTTTCCCGGAATACTTTAATCGAAATTCATCAGTTAAAAATGAATGGCAAAATTATTTATCAAATATTTTAATCGAAAATATTATTAAAGGTGAAATCAGTTATTTAAAGTTTAAAGATTTATTGATGTTCAACTATCACGAAGTTTCAAAATCAAATACATTAAACAACATTTTTACTGCTGTCGATCTATCAAAAAATAAAATTATATTAAAAGAAACATTAGATAAAGATTTGAGCAGTTTAATGCCGGAATCATTTTTTGTTAAAGATGATTTTATATTTTTAATTGTTGATAAAACGAAGTTATTTGTTTATCAAATAAAAGAGTAGGGCTGTCTCAGAAGTTTGATTATAGTTGTCATTCCCGTGCAAACGGGAATCCAAGTTCCTTAATATTAAATAGATTCCCACTTTCGTGGGAATGACAATTTAGTAATTGTTACTTTTGAAACAGACTTCTACTAAAAGTGAGTTATTAATATGAACATCTCACAAGAAGAAAAAGACATTCTTCTAAAAGCCGCACGTCAATCAATTAGCTCTCTATTTGATGCTAAAGAACCTGAACAACCAGACTACAAAAAATATCCTTTACTAAAAGAAAAGCTTGGCGCATTTGTAACTTTAACAATTAATAAAGAACTGCGCGGTTGTATCGGCTACATAATTGGAAGAGAGCCGTTATTTGAAACAATCTGTTCAGCTGCTGTTCATGCTGCTGTAAATGATCCTAGATTTTCTGCATTAAAAAAATCTGAATTAGATAAAATTAAAATTGAAATATCAATTTTATCAGAATTTATTCCTATAAAAAGTTATGATGAAATAATTATCGGCACTCACGGTTTGTATTTAGATGAAGGCAGTGGAGGATTATTGCTTCCCCAAGTTGCAACAGAACATAAAATGAATCGTGAACAATTTCTTTCTGCACTTTGCAACAAATCCGGTTTTTATAGTGAGTTTTGGAAAGAACGCGTATTAAAAATAAAAGTATTTACTGCCGAAATATTTTCTGAAGAAGAGGAAAGGAAATTATGAGAATCAGACATCCGCAAGTTGCAGGATATTTTTATCCCGCAGAAAAAGATAAGCTGCAAAAAGATATTTCATCATTGCTGCAATCTGCAAAACTGGAAAAATATTTTAATAAAATATTCGGAATTGTTTCACCCCATGCAGGATACATCTATTCTGGTAAAACCGCAGCTTATGTTTATAATCTTTTAAAAGATAAATCTTATAAAACTGTAATTGTAATTTCTCCAAGTCACTCAGAATATTTTCCCGGAATTTCAATTTATGATGGTGATGCTTATGAGACTCCATTAGGAATTGTTGAGATAGATCAAGCAAATGACTGATAAATTAGTGGAAAACAGCAAAATAATATTTCGCGGAATTCAAGGACATCGAAAAGAACATGCACTTGAAGTTCAAATTCCATTTTTGCAATCAGTACTAAAAGATTTTAAAATAGTTCCAATCGTTATGGGTGATCAAAGCAAAATGTTTGTGGATGAACTTGCAGAAAAAATATCAAAAATTGTTGATGATGAAACTCTTATTGTTGCAAGTTCTGATATGTCCCATTTTTATGATCCTGAAGAAGCGGATACGATTGGATTCTGTTGTGGAAAAACGAATATATATGATTTTAATTTTGAACAGTTGTTAAAAGATTTGGATGATAAGGAATGTGAAGCTTGCGGCGGTGGACCGATCGCTGTAATGATGAAAGCAGCATCTTTAAAAAATATTACTAAATCTTTAGTAATTAACAGAAGTGATTCTGGTGATGTAACCGGCGATAAATCCGAAGTGGTAGGATATTTATCGGCGGTAGTATTTAGAGATTGAATGCCGGAAATTATTGCCTTTGTCCCAAAATTTGACTTTGTATTAAATAATCCACTCCATATTATTTTCTGTTTTAGCGCCCATCTTTTAATCTTAACATACTGATAACACTCTCTTAACATTCTCTTAACATTGAAACTTTAGTTTTCTTGCGTCGAAGAAAATAATTTTTAATGGAGAGAAGATGTCAACAATGGTTCTATTTAAGCAATTAAGTTATCAAAACATGAAGTTTACAATATTCATATTTCTAGCGCTGATAATTTTGCAATCAGAAATGTTATCTCAGCAAACTGGGAGTATATCTGGAAAAATTACTGATAAAAGTAATAGCGAAGAGTTAATAGGTGCGAATATTTTGATTATTGGAACGACTATCGGTGCTTCATCAGATATTGATGGAAAATTCAACATTAGAGGTTTAAATGAAGGGAATTATAAAATTAAAATTTCTTACATTTCTTATAACAGTGTTACTGTAGAAAATATTTTAGTTACAGCTGGAAACTCAACCAATGTTGATGTTTCATTAATTTCAACAACAACTGAACTAGGAGAAGTATTAGTTACCGCAGAAGCTCTTAAAAATTCCGAAACTTCTGTTCTTAAATTTCAAAAAAATTCTGCAAGCATAGTTGATGGTATTAGCGGTGACTTGATCAAAAAAAATAATAGTTCTGATGGAACTGACATCTTAAAAAGAATGTCTGGTGTTACAATTTCAGAAGGCAAGTATGCTTTTGTTCGCGGAGTTGGTGATAGATATAATAACACTCTTCTTAACGGTGCAAATCTTCCAAGTACAGATCCTGAGAAGAAAAGTTTTTCTTATGATATTTTTCCAGCAAATCTTATTGAAAGTGTAATCACTGCAAAAACATTTACTCCGGATAAACCAGCAGATTTTTCTGGTGGATTAGTCCAAATAAGCACAGTAGAATTTCCAAACAAATTTACATCAGAAGTTAGTTTGTCTTCCGGATTTAATACTAATACTTCATTCAAAGAATTTTCTTCATACACAGGAGGTACAACAGACTATCTTGGTATTGATGATGGAACCAGAGACTATCCAGATCTAATAGGTTCAGAAAAAGTTTCAAGAGGAAATTATTCTGACCCGCAGTTAAAAGATATCACATCTGCTTTTTTAAATAACTGGAGTGTAAATTCTAAAAAGGCCCCGGTAAATGGCGGATTTAAAATTACAGCAGGGGATAAGTTTGATCTAAGTGCTCAAGACGTTTTTGGATACATTGGTTCGTTCTCATATTCAAATTCATTCACAACCACAGAAAAGCAAAAGAATTTTTATGACTTTTCAGGTCCAAGATATTTATACCAGGGGATGAACTACAGCTCCAAAGTAATGTGGAGTGGAATGTTAAATCTAAGTTACAAGTTTGGACTAACCAATAAATTAAGTCTAAAAAATCTTTACAATCAAAATGCAGATGATGAAGCTATTGTTTATAAAGGTGATTACAGATATGCAGATCAGTATCGCGAAATAACATCATTAAAATTTGTTTCGCGTTCCTTATTATCTTCTCAATTAATTGGTGAACATCAATTCAATTTTGTTAACGGATTAAATTTAGATTGGACTTTCAGTTATTCAAGATCAGATAGAAACGAACCTGATGCAAGAAGATATGTTTACTCGCGATCAATAGAAGAACCGACCGATCCATTGAGGTTTCAGTTAGATCAATCACTTGCGACAAGATATTTCGGAGATTTAGTTGATAACGATTACAATGGCGGGATCAATTTTAATTTTAAGTTATTTGACAACCCAGAACTACCAAAAATAAAAGTTGGAGCATTTTACAATAAAAAAGATAGAATATTTGATGCAAGAACATTTGGATTTAAAAACTTGCCCGGTGGAAGTTTTATTGCAGAAGACAGTGTTCTTCAATTATCTGTTCAGGATATCTTCAATCCTGAAAATGTTACATCAACATTTATCGGCATTAATGAAATAACAAAAGCATCAGACAGTTACAGTTCAAATCAAAAAGTTGCTGCTGGCTATATGATGTTTGATGCAAATGTTGTCGAACAAATCCGGTTAGTAGCAGGTGCAAGATTTGAATATTCAAATCAAGTTTTAAACTCATTTTCTCAAACCGGGGAAGTTATTTCTGTCAATAATATATACAGAGATTGGCTGCCAAGTTTAAACTTCACTTATCTACTTAATCAGGATATCAATATAAGATTAGCTTATAGTAATACGCTCGCACGTCCTGAGTTTAGAGAATTGTCCCCTTTTAGTTATTTCGATTTTATCTCAAGTGAGTTAGTCCAGGGTAATCCAGATCTGAAAAGAACAATTGTTAAGAATTATGATATAAGATTTGAATACTTTCCACATGGTGGAGAATTAGTTGCACTAAGTCTTTTTTATAAAAGATTTAATGATCCAATCGAGGAAATCTTAACCGCGTCATCAAGCAACGAGCCAATACGTTCTTATGCTAATGCGATAAGTGCTGATAATTACGGAATAGAAATGGAAGTTAGAAAATCACTTGGCTTTATCAGCGAATCAATTAATAATTTTTCTTTCGTAGGAAATATTACTTTTATCAATTCATCAATAAAAATTAATTCAGAAACAAATGGATTTCAGCAAAATGAACGACCATTGCAAGGGCAAGCCGATTATATTTTCAATCTAGGTCTTTACTATGATGATTTTGATTTGGGATTAAACTCATCTATAGTTTATAACAAAGTTGGCTCAAGAATAGCTAAAGTCGGAACAAGTGACTTAGGTAACATAATTGAAAAACCTATTGATGTAATCGATTTTTCAATATCGAAAAAACTTTTAAGCAGTCTTGCATTAAAGTTTTCGGTTAAGGATTTGTTGAATCAGGAAAAGAATTTTATACAACAGGCGCCGGGCGGAGATCGAATCTCGGAAGTAAATAAAACCGGCAGAAACATTTCACTAGAATTATCATATCAAATCAATTAATAAAAGGAATACATATATGAAAAAAGTGCTTTCGGTATTTTGGTTTTTAGCTCTATTTGGATTAAACATTTTTGCCCAAGATGTTGTAATAGAGGGCGATATAACATCAAATACAATCTTAACTGCAAATCATACTTATCTACTAAGAGGGTTTGTAAAAGTACAGTCTCCTGCTACTTTAACAATTGAAGCCGGTACTTATATTTTCGGTGAGAACAGTACACAAGGTTCTTTAGTTATTAAACCAGGTGCTAAAATTATAGCTGCAGGTACAGAGTCTAATCCAATTGTATTCACTAGTGAATTTGCAAAAAATGGTTCATCAAGATTGCCAACTTATGGCGATTGGGGTGGAATCATTTTATTAGGCAACGCAAAGATAAATGTTCCCGGTGGAACTGCTGCGATTGAAGGGCCTGGTGATTCTTACGGCGGAACTGATGATGAAGATAGTAGTGGTGTTATGCAATATGTTAGAATTGAATATCCTGGAATTGCTTTTTCACTAAACAATGAAATTAACGGTTTAACATTTGGCGGTGTTGGTCGTGGAACTGTCATTGATCACATCCAAGTTAGTTATAGCGGTGATGATTCTTATGAATGGTTTGGCGGAACAGTTAATTGCAAAAATTTAATTGCATATCGTGGTTGGGATGATGACTTTGACACAGATTTTGGATATTCAGGAAAACTGCAATTCCTTGTTGGATTAAGAGATCCTGATATTGCAGATCAATCAAGTTCGAATGGATTTGAATCTGATAATGATGGATCAGGAACACTTAATACTCCAATAACTTCTCCAGCTTGGTTTAATGTAACTTTAATTGGTCCCAAAAAAGAATCAAGCACTACGATTAATTCTCTTTACAAAAGAGGAATGCACTTAAGAAGATCATCACGTAATAAAGTATCTAATGCATTAATTATGGGCTGGCCAACAGGAATACGTTTGGATGGTACAAATACTATTCAAGGTACAATGAATAATTTAATGTGGGTTAATAATTCCGTGGTTGCTGGTTGGACTTCTGCTGCATTAGATACTGCATCAACAGGTGGAGCAATTTTTAATATTGATACCTGGTGGACAAATAGTGCTGGCAGAAATTTCGCTGCTAATACAGAAGTCAGTTTAACTGACCCATTTAATTTAACAAACCCAAACTTTTTGCCAAATTCAAGCTCACCTGTATTAACCGGTGCTGCAACTCCTCCAAGCGATGGTTTCTTTGATGTTTTAGCAACATTTGTTGGTGCTTTTGGAACTATAGATTGGACCGAAGGTTGGGCTGATTTTACTCCTGTTGGTTATGTTACTTCGGTTGATGAAAATCAGATATCAACTCAGATATCAACATTACCAAGCGACTTTAATTTAACCCAAAATTATCCTAATCCGTTCAACCCAAGTACAAAAATAGTTTACTCAATTGCTCAGCCTTCTCAGGTAAAACTGAGTGTTACGAATATTCTTGGGCAAGTTGTGGAAACATTAGTAAATGATTTCCGATCAAATGGAACATATGAAGTAATTTTTGATGCAAAGAACTTAGCAAGTGGTTTGTATATCTACACACTTGAAACGGGTTCAACAAATATTTCTAAAAAAATGACCTTATTAAAATAAAGAGATTTTTTTCTCTCCTCTCTCATTCGACGAGGGACGCTGCACTTTTGTAGCGTCCTTTTTATATTTTAGGTGTTAGAATGAAAACTGTTATTCAAATATTATTTTCCTTTTTTATAGGGTTCATCTCGGCGATTTATCCCCAAACAGAAAATAATTTTTATTCGGTAAGAAATTCCATATTATCTGAAAGAATTAAAGAGAATTTATATGTCCTTGCAGATGATTCACTGCAGGGCAGAGGAGTTGGATCAATAGGCTCAACAATTGCTGCAAATTACATTGCTGATAAATTTAAAGAGTATTCATTAGAAAATATTCCAAATCAGAATTCTTACTTTCAATATATTCCAATGCATGGAAGCTTTCCTTTAACTAAATCCGCACTTTCACTTGCTTCAGATAATGATACAATCATTTTAAATCTAGGTAATGACTATTCTCTTTATAGATGCGGACAACAAACATTAATTCCGGATTACCTTCCTATAGTTTTTGTTGGATATGGAGTTGTTGCACCTGAGTTTGACTATAATGATTATCAATCTGTTGATGTGGAAGATAAAATAGTTGTTTATATAGATGGTGAACCGAAATCCGAAGATAAAGATTACTTTAATGGGCTATCCCCAACAATCTATAGTTATTCAGAATCCAAAAGAAGAATGGCGCTTTCACGCGGTGCTGCGGGTACTATCCAAATTTCATTAACTGAATATGATGATTGGGAGGCAGTAAGAAAAGATTTTGACAATGAAGATGTTACTCTTGCGTATTCCGTTACGACTAATCTTAGTATTATTATAAATCCAAAGATTGCCGATAAACTTTTTACAGGTACAGGCTTTTCTTTTTCTGATATACTTAGAATGAATAAAGAAAACAGCATTAGATCATTCCCTTTAAATACAAAATTAAAATTTGAGGGGGTGTTTAAAGAACGAGATTTTGTTGCAAAAAATGTAATTGGAGTAATAAACGGAAGCGATCCGGATTTAAAGAATTCTTATTTAATAGTTTCAGCTCATTATGATCATCTAGGAATTGGGATTCCTGTAAATGGAGATTCTATTTATAATGGTGCTCTTGATAACGCAATCGGAATATCAGTTATGCTTGAAATTGCAAAAGCATTTTCAGAAGTAAAAGTGAAGCCAAAGAGATCAATTCTTTTTATTGCAACAACAGGAGAAGAAAAAGGATTGCTTGGTTCAAGTTATTACATTGATAATCCAATAGTTCCACTTTATAAAACTATTGCAAATGTAAATATAGATGGTGTTGCAATGTTTAAAGATTTTAATAGTTTGGTTCCGGTTGGAACGCAGTATTCAAATTTTGATTATTTTCTCAATCAAACAGCAGATAGATATGGATTGATCATAGAAGGAATTCCACCCCAATTCAGAAGCTTTGATGCCTTTAACAAATCAGATCAGTTAGCATTTGCAGTTGGTGGTATTCCTTCAATATTAGTCCTGGAAGGATTGACCAACAAAACAAAGAGCAAAGAAGAAGTATTAAAAGCTTTTATTGATTATTATTTAGATAGATATCACACACCATTCGATGATTTAAAGCAGAATATAGATTTAGAAGCGGCAGCTAAACATGCTAAAATATTATTTGATTTATGTTTTCATTTGGCAGATCAAATTGAAACTCCTGTGTGGAAAAGCAGTTCTCCTTTTATTAATGCCCGTTTAAGATCGATTGCAGAAGAAAAGTAAAATGATGATTTGGAAGAAAATAACATTTATACTCTTATTATTACTACTAAGTTGTTCATACAAGCCATCAGAAAAAAGAGAAATAAAGATTGTTGGTTCAGATACTATGTTAGAACTAACATTAAATCTTGCTGAGCAGTTTATGAAAGAAAACCCGGGTATTTCCATCACAATCTCTGGCGGTGGAACAGCAACCGGTATTAAAGCCCTAATAAATAATGAAACAGATATTTGTACAGCTTCACGTAATTTGAAACCGGAAGAAGCAAAAAGTCTTGCAGAGTACTACGGCTCGTTGGGTCTAGTATTTTTGGTTGCAAAAGATGCTTTAAGTATTTATTTAAATCCAAATAATTCAGTCAGAGATTTAACATTAAATCAACTTAAAGATATCTACACAGGTAAAGTAAAAAACTGGAAAGTTTTTGGCGGTAAGGATACTACAATAAGTGCAGTAAATAGAAATCCAAACTCTGGGACATTTCTTTATTTAAAAGATCATATTCTTGATGGAGAAAATTATACTGAAAATTCTATAGTTAAACCTACAACAAAAGAAGTTATAAAGTTTGTGGAAGAACATGAAAATGCAATAGGTTATGGTGGAATGGGGTATAAGGGAAAGATAATTGATTCAAAAATTAATGGTGTTGATCCATCAGAAAATAATGTTAGAAATGATACCTATCCAATTATAAGATATTTACA
Source organism: uncultured Ignavibacteriaceae bacterium (assembly GCA_963704275.1). Lineage (GTDB taxonomy): Bacteria > Bacteroidota > Ignavibacteria > Ignavibacteriales > Ignavibacteriaceae > IGN3. The sequence goes on from CAVPHP010000001.1 coordinate 76,112, forward strand.
TTTCTTTACTTCAAAAACGCCGGATGGAACAATTAAAAAATTTATAGATTGGGTACTTTCACCAGCTGGTCAGAATATCGTCCGCCAGTCTGGGTTCATTCCATTATGGGAAAACAAATTATAACACAGCGTTTCTTAATTATTTCTTAATGATAAATTAACAATACCTTAATTTATCAACACCTTCCTTATCATATCTTATCAAATAAAAAGGAAATAATTATGAAAAAAGATGAATCGTTTTTTATTAGCTTGTTCAAGAAAAAAAGTAATACGGATATTGAAACCAAAGAACAGCAATTAAAAAATTATAATGAAGAAAAGGTTGAAAACAAAAAAGAGAATGAATGGTTTCAAGAATATGAAGTTATTTATCAATCTTATGGTCTGGAATGGTAGAGATATTATCTGGGATTTATGATTAACAATTGATAAGAGATTAAAATATCCAGAGAACAATTAAATATGTTAACATTGCAAAAATAGCTGACAAGGGAATTGTAAGTACCCAAGCCCATAAAATATTTTTTGCAACACCCCATCGCACAGCAGAAAAACCTTTCACAGAACCAACACCGATAATTGCACCTGTAATTGTGTGAGTTGTACTAACTGGGATCCCAAGTAAAGTTGCCCCGGTGATTGTTAATCCTGCAGATGTTTCTGCACTAAATCCACCAAAGGGTGTAAGTTTTGTAATTCTCATTCCGAGAGTTTTTATTACTTTCCAACCACCAATTAAAGTTCCGAATGCGATAAAAGAATAACTTAAAAAGATAACCCACGTAGGAACATAAAACGTAGAACCTAAAACTCCATTTGTATATAAAGCAATCGTAATAATGCCGATAGTCTTTTGTGCATCATTAGAGCCATGACTTAAACTATAAATAGCAGCAGATAATAATTGCAGTCTTCTAAACTGTTTATCAACCTTACGAGGATTCATACCTTTAACAACCCAGATAGTCAAAATTGAAAAAAGCGTTGCCATTACCATACCAATGATAGGCGCAAGAAAAACAAAAATTAATATTTTTGTGTAACCTGAAATAATTAGTGCCCCAAAACCTGCTTTCATAATTGCAGCCCCGCCGTAACCACCAATTATTGCATGAGAGACACTTATTGGTAAACCAAAATGGGTAGCAGATGCGGTTAATATTATCGCACCGACTAATCCGGAAAGTACAACATAATTATCAACAATGTTTACATCAACTAATCCGGTTCCAATAGTGGTTGCCACGTGCACCCCAAATACAAATGCTGCGGCAAAGTTAAAGAATGCTGCCCAGGCAACAGCCTGAAAGGGAGTTAACACTCTAGTTGAAACTATTGTGGCAATTGAGTTAGCAGCATCATTCATCCCATTATAAAAATCAAAGATGAGTGCAAGAGCGATAATCAGGACAACTATTTCCATATTTTATTCTTTATGCATTCTTAATGAAGATCGATAAAATTACATTGGCAGTAGATTGGCACCTGTCGCTTGTTCGTTCAAGTAAATCTATTATTTCCTTTTTCTTTATTAATTCAATTGCATCTTTTTCTTTTTCGAATAATTCTTTTATAGCCTGCTGATATACTTTATCGGCTTCAACTTCAAGATCTTTCACAGCTTTTAATTCATTTACTCTTTTTACTTTCAAGTCCTGTATCGCAACACCAAGTTCTTTTACCTGGGCACGTATTATCAGAGCAAGCTTATCAGCATAGTCTATTTTTTTTTCTATATGAAAAGTTTCAACTCTAACAGTTGCACCTAAGAGCATATCACTAATATCATCCAATCTTTTTACAAGAGCAAAAATATCTTCTCTGTCAAATGGAGTGATGAATGTTTTATTTAATCTTTTTGTGATTTTAGCTGTTATTTCATCGCATCGCAATTCAAGGGGTTTCATTTTCAATATATGGTTCTGAGGATCATCAAAGGCAAAAACCTTTTCTGTATGAATAGCCATCTCTTCGATAAAACTTATCATCTCTTTAAAATCTTCAAAATATTTTTCTTCTTTTGGGAGTAATTTTTTAAACATATAACACCAATAATTTATGAAGTGATTATTATAAAAAGTGTGCCTTCGACAATCCAAAACTAAGTAAACTCAATATATTCACCAATAACTTATTCAAAAAATTGCTGTGGTTTTGCTATATTCACACCTCAAATTGTATATATAAATTAAGGTGAATTGTGAGTGATAATAAAAATAAAAAAGTTGATGCGGTTGCAAATATTGTTTCTCTTGCAAAAAGAAGAGGTTTTGTGTTTCAATCAAGTGAAATTTATGGTGGATTGAACGGCTGTTGGGATTACGGCCCGCTTGGAGTTGAACTTCTAAAAAATATTAAAGAAGAGTGGTGGAAGTTTATGACTTACCGCGACAATGTGGAAGGTCTTGATGCCTCAATTCTTATGCACCCAAAAGTTTGGGAAGCTTCAGGTCACGTTGAAAATTTTACTGATCCTATGATTGATTGTAAGCAGTGTAAAGCTCGTTTTCGTTTAGATGTACTTGGAGATTCTATCAATGAAAAGAAAAAAGAAAAAGCTTTAGCAGAACTTAAAAATGATTTTAAAGATGATACTATCTGTTTTAAACAAGATTGAAGAAACAATTAAAAATCCCGGTGATGAAGATGCATTTAATTTACTTTTAGAAGATGAACAAGTTGGCAAAACACTTTTATCAAAACTAAATTGTCCGCAATGTGGTAATGCAAACACGTTTACCGATGCACGTAAGTTTAATTTAATGTTTAAAACATTTGTTGGTCCCGTTGAAGAAAGCGGTAACGTTGTTTATTTACGACCTGAAACTGCACAGGGAATTTTTGTAAACTTTTTAAATGTTCAAAGTTCTGCACGTCAAAAATTACCATTTGGTATTGCACAAATTGGCAAAGCTTTTAGAAATGAAATCAACACAAAGAATTTCCTTTTCCGTACGCGTGAATTTGAACAAATGGAAATGCAGTTTTTTGTAAATCCTAAAAATGATAAAGAATGGTATGAGTACTGGAAGGCTGCACGACTTGATTGGTTTAAATCTCTAGGTATGACTGAAACAAAACTTCGTTATCACGATCATATAAAACTTGCGCACTATGCTGCTGCTGCAACTGATATTGAATATGAATTTCCTTTCGGCTGGGGAGAGATTGAAGGAATACACAACAGAACTAATTTTGATTTAAGCAGACACGAAGAATTTTCCGGTAAATCATTAAAATATTTTGATGATGAATCCAAAGAAAAATTTCTTCCATATATTATTGAAACATCTGCCGGTGCAAGCCGCAGTTTTATGGCATTTTTAATTGATGCTTATTATGAAGAAGAAGTTAATGGTGAGATGAGATCAGTGTTAAGATTTCATCCAAGACTTGCGCCAATAAAAGCGGCAATCTTTCCATTAGTAAATAAAGATGGAATGCCTGAAGTTTCCCGCGAGATTGAAAAGGATTTACGACGTAACTTTAAAGTTTTTTATGATGATAAAGGTGCAGTTGGAAGAAGATACCGCAGACAGGATGAAGCCGGAACTCCATTTTGTATAACTGTTGATACTCAAACAATGGAAGATAAAACTGTTACAGTGCGTGATAGAGATACAATGGTTCAGGAAAGAGTTGCAATTGATCAGCTTACAAGATATTTGAGTGATAAACTTTTGCAATAGTGTTTAATGATCAATGTTAAACCTGCTTGCAGCAGGCAAGTTTTCAATGAAGGCGATTCAAATAATCGCCTTTTTGTTTTTTAACAAATTAATTTTTAAGTAAAAATTTTTACTTGTTTAAATAATTTTTTACCGCCTATTTTGACGATGGCTTGATATTTGTTTTTTTTTTGAAGTATTTTTTTCGGAATAAAATTTGAAATGAATTAAACATAGCGGGAGATCACACAAATGCTTAAACTAAAATTAACTAATGTTTCTTTTCTAAGATTCTTTTCTGAAAACAAAAAACTTAAAGTATTTTTGCCCAAGGCAATGATGCTAATACTTTTAAGTTTGCCCGTTTTTATGCAACTAAGTTGCAACACAACCGAACCAGATGAACTTAAACCTGGCAGACGTGACTATACCTGGACAGTGGATACATTAATGCCACCACCACCAAATACACACGTACCTTTTTCAATCTCAAATATTTGGGGCAGTTCGCCGAATGATATGTGGGCAATCGGATCCGGTGCTTCTTCGCAAATTTTATTGTGGCATTATGATGGAAAAAATTGGACTTTGTATCCACAACAATTGGGAGCTGATTTATTTGGAATTTTTGGATTTACAAATAACGATGTTTGGATAGGGGATGCTTCGAATTCTATCTGGCGTTTTCAAGGAAATAATTGGTTTAAGTTTAAAACTTTATCTCTTCAAGGGTTTGATAGGATAGAAATTAATAGTATTTGGGGTGATGCCACTAATAATATTTATGCTGTGGGTGGTGCAGACCAAAATAGCGGAGGAATCGACTATAGGGGTATTATGCTGAGATATGATGGGAGCAACTGGAACTATTTAAACTTATCAGATATAAGAGCTGGCTTCTATAAAATCACTCAAAAAAAAACTACCGGTGAATTTATTATCTATGGCACAAATTTCGACAGTGGTTTTCTGAATAAGCTTTATGTTTATAATGGATCAACATTGGATGAAATATATTCCGGCTATGAGCAACCTTTTTTAAATCAAATGGCAGGCGAAGTCTACATAACTTTAGATAGAAAAATATATAAGTACAATAGCGGTAAAATAGAATTCTGGAAAGATTTTCCTGGGACTTCTTTTCTAGGATTTAAAGGAGGCAGAAATGAAAAAGATTTTTTTTGCGTCAGCATAGAAGGACTTTTACATTATAATGGAAATGATTTGCAAGCGATTTTTACGACTTACCCAAAACAAATCGGGCTATATAGTCTTGCTGTTTTTGAAAAAGATGTTTTTGTAGTTGCCTATGAAGATAATACAAGTTTGAATTTTATTATTAGGGGTAAATTAGATTAACAATAAGGAGCCATTCAGAGCATCAAAAATTGAAGTAAAAAAAGGAACGGTGCGGCAACACCGTTCCCGAATGTAAATAAACTTAGGCTGCTCACCTAAATAGGGTATTAATGCCCTGTTTTATTTACTTCGAAAACTTAATGATTTGCCAGTTAAAATAAAATGTGAGATTTATCATGAAAAAGAACTTTTATTTTCTTTTGGTAGTAATCCTATTTTTAATGGGATCGCAGATTAATGCACAAAGCATTGTATTTACTAGCCCAACAAACGGCTCATCAATTACATCAATTGGTTATGCCTCAACAGCTAGTTCTGTTCCCGTATATTTTTCAAGATACTTTACTACCACTCCTTATCCTCCCAAAGTAAGTTTATCAACAGCAATAAGACTTATTACGCACAACGCCACTTATGATTCTCGAGATGGAGATATACCACAATGGTTTTATCTAGAATCAAACACCTACACTTGGCGCATAGAACTATTGGAGACATTCCTTGGAGGCTCAGGCTGGGAAAAAACTGCAGAACAAACAATCACTTTTTATGTAAAATACCCAGTTACGTCTTTGAATAGCTTTGGTGGTGGTGTCATAAATGTTGACAATCAACAACGTCCCCATGGTTATTCAGTAAATAAATTAAAAAATGAGACTTTACAAGTTGGAGCAATCGATCAAGAATACTATTATACAAATTATCTCTGGAATCAAAGCGGAACTTACAATAGTAATATGGCAACGGAAACCAGATAAGACTCAAAGCACTTTTAGTAACATTCATTGGAGCAACAGGTAGGGACTACAACTACACAGTAGGCATCAAATGATAACGGAGCTGCAAATTCAAGCCGCATATGCGTCAAATCGTTAAACCAAACTTCCAAAACAGTTTTGTTGGCAGTTGGCAATGGAGGGGTAATAAAAGTTAACAACACCCAGTACAACTCCCCAACCGCTCAATTTGATGTTGTCGAATTAAACCCAATTATCCGGAACTGCTGTTTATCAGGTTATTAACTGAAATTGGATACACTTTTAGTCATTGGAGTGATAATAGCACAACAGTAACCAAGACTTTTAATCCTGGAATTACTGAAACATATACAGCATACTACACAGGCAAACCCATTAACAACAAACAGAGGTCTTCATACCGGTAATACCTATAATCAACCTATTGTTTTGTATTGGAATGAACATCCAAATGTGAATGTAACGCAATATAAAATTTGGAGACAAGTAAAACATAACGGAGTAATGGGCGTTGCACAATTAATTGCTACAACAAACAGAGGCACCACAAGTTATATTGATGACGAATACAATTTAACAAGAAGCTATACAAATGATTTATTGTATTATGATGTTAGACCATACTATTCCACAGAAGGTACATACTCAGATAATGATTGGTTTGCTGTATTTGGTGTATTGATGCCAAAAACTTCTGATTCAACATCTGTGGTAGCAATGGAACTTGAAAACTCAATAGCAAACTATCCCAAACCCATTTAACCCATACAACAAACATTAAGTTTTAGCATCAAAGAAGCTGGTAACGTAAATATCAAAGGTATTTGATTTGATTGGACAGCAGGTAGCAGAACTTGTTAATGAAGAGAAAGAGGCTGGAAGTTATCAAGTTAGTTTTAACGCTTCACATTTACCTTCAGGAATTTATATTTATACTATAAATGCCAAAAGCTATTCACAAACTCGTAAGATGCTGTTAATGAAATAATTTACAATTTCAAATAGACCCTTTTTCAATGAAGGCGATTTAAGAGAATCGCCTTTTTTATTTGCACAAAATATTGTACGTTTAAGTGCACAAAATATTAAAGGTTAAATATGCAAAGAATTCAATTACAAGAAGATATTCAACCGTTATCAGAATTTCGCTCAAAGGTTGCTTTCTATCTTGAAAAAGTTAACAAGGATAAGCGACCCACTTGTAATTACTCAAAATGGAAAAAGCGCAGCAATACTTTTAGGAGTTACTGAGTACGAAAGAATGGTTGACAAGATTGAAATTCTTGAAGATATAAAACTTGCTGAAAAACAGATCAGCAAAGGTTCAGGGGTTAATCACTCAATAGTAAAGAAGAGAAAATTAAAATGATTAAAGTATTATTCTTCTCATTGTTAATCGCAACAAATTTGTTTGCACAGAATTCAGATTTTGATTTCCGCGTTACCAATGGCATCAAACAAATCTATAACATCAAGTTTTCCGAGGCAGAAAAAACATTTCGTTCTGTAATTGCAGATTATCCACAACAACCAGCGGGAAGATTTTTTATTGCTATGATTGATTGGTGGAAAATTTTACTCGATCCTGATAATGAATCTCACGACGAAGTATTTTTCCAAAAACTTGAAGATGTAATTTATCAATGCGATAAAATATTGGATAAAAATCCCAAAGATGTTAATGCTCTTTTCTTTAAAGGCGGATCAATAGGTTTTCGCGGAAGACTTAGGGCATTTCGTGAAAGCTGGCTTAAAGCTGCTGATGATGGACGTGAAGCATTACCAATCGTGGAGGAAGCTGCAGCACTTGATCCAAACAATATGGATGTACAATTTGGTTTTGGAATTTATAATTATTACGCAGATGTAATCCCGAATGAATATCCATTAATAAAACCATTAATGATTTTCTTTCCCGATGGTGATAAACAAAAAGGAATTGAACAATTAAAAAACACTGCATTTAATGGAAAATTTGCAAAGTATGAAGCCCGTTATTTTTTAATGACGCTATACTATCGTTATGAAAACAATGCAATTGTTGCTGATGATTATGCTAAGTTGTTAAGTGATGATTTTCCCGACAATCCGGTTTTTGAAAAATGGCGTGGAAGAATTGCAGTAAGAAGAGGCGATTACTTTTTAGCTGATTCAGTTTTTAAAGATGTTCTAAATAAATCCGATAAAAAATATTTTGGATACAGCGCTTCTAATACTGTTAGAGAAGCAACTTATTACATCGCATATAATTTTAAAAACAATGGACAACTGGATTCAGCAAAAACATATTTTAACAAATGTATTTCTGAATCTAAAAAAGATTGATGAAGAAGGAGAAGAATCGGGTTTTCAAGTAAATGCAGTTTTATATCTTGCCCAAATAGCTGAAGTTCAAAATCAAAAAGAGGAAGCAATAAAGTTATATGAAAATTTATTGGAGATGCGAGATTACGGAAATTCGCATTCAAAAGCAGAAAACAGTTTGAAGAATTTAAAGATGGGGAAAAAATAATTTGGACTTTTCGATTTTTTACTTAAAGAGACTGTTCCAAAAGTCAAAAAAATAGATTTGTCATTCCCACTGCCATAGGCATCCCGATGGGAGAAGGTGGGAATCTATTTTGTTTTAAATGTATTGGATTCCCGTTTTCACGGGAATGACAAAATGAACATTAGAATTTATGAGATTGACGTTTAATTATTATTTTACTTCTACAGGCTCATAATCCTGCATAAATTTTTCAACCAGTTTAACATCTTCTTCACTTCCAATAAAAACAGGAGTGCGTTGATGCAGCGAAGTTGGCTTCACTTCTAACATTCTTTGTTTTCCATTTGATGCACGACCGCCAGCCTGCTCTACAATAAATGCCATTGGGTTGCACTCGTACATCAATCTTAATTTTCCATTGGAATTTCGTGAGTCACCAGGATACATATAAATTCCGCCGTACAAAAGATTTCTATGAATATCGGAAACCATTGAACCAATATAGCGTGATGAATATGGTCTGTCGGTTTCTTTATCCTCATCCTGCAGCCACTTAATATATTTTTTTAGTCCCGGATGCCAATAAAGATAATTACCTTCATTAATACTATAGATCTTACCTTTTTTGGGAGTTTTAATATTTGGGTGAGATAAAATAAATTCTCCAAACGATGGATCAAGTGTAAAGCCATGAACACCATTGCCTGCAGTATAAACAAATATTGTACTGGAGCCATAAATAACATAACCGGCGGCAACTTGTTTTAATCCTTGCTGCAAACAATCTTCCATTGTCCCTGGCCCGCCTTCAGGTGAAACTCTTTTGTAAATAGAAAAAATAGTTCCAATACTTACATTAACATCTATGTTAGATGAGCCATCAAGTGGATCAAAAAGTAAAACGTATTTGCCAATGTAAAATTCTGGTGGAATGTGAATAATATCTTCTTCTTCTTCAGAAGCCATAACACAAAGATGTCCACCGTGATCCATTGCCTTAATCATCATATCATTAGCAAAAATATCAAGTTTTTTTACATTTTCGCCATGTACATTTTGATCACCAGTAAAACCAAGTATATCAACAAGTCCTGCTTTATTAACTTCCAGCGAGATTACTTTTGCGGCGAGTGAAAGGTCATGAAGCAGATCAGAAAGTTCGCCAGTGGCTTCGGGATATTTTCTTTCCTCTTCGTAGATGTGGCGCGCCAGGGTATTAAATTTTACTCTTTCCATTTTATCTCTCCCATTATATGGTTAGTGCTATTTGGATTTTACTAATTCCTGATCTTTATATTGTAGCTGGTACAATTTATAATAAATTCCACGTTTTGCCAATAACTCTTGATGATTTCCAATTTCTCTTATTTCACCTTTGTGCAGAACAATAATTTTATCTGCATTCTGGATAGTTGAAAGACGATGTGCTATTACAATTGCAGTTCTTCCAACAAGCAGTTTTTCAATTGCTGTTTGAATCAATTGTTCCGTTTCAGTATCAATGCTTGAAGTTGCTTCGTCCAAAATTAAGATTTTTGGATCATAAGCCAAAGCCCGTGCAAAAGAAATCAGTTGTTTTTGCCCAACACTTAATGTTGCGCCGCGTTCTTTAACTTCTTCTTGATATTTATTTGGAAGATTTGAAATAAATTTATCGGCACCGACAGTTTTTGCAGAGTGAATTATTTTTTCAATGCCAATTTCATCGTTATCCATATTAATATTTGATTCAACAGTACCGGAAAAGAGAAAAACATCTTGTAATACAATTGAAATAAATTTGCGTAATTCTCTCTTATCAACTTTACGAATATCAATGCCATCTACTAAAATTGAGCCTTTGTTAATATCATAAAATCGAGTAAGAATATTTATTAATGTGGATTTACCTGCCCCTGTGTGTCCAACTATTGCTACTGTTTCGCCAGGATTAATGTTAAAGTTTATATTTTTTAGAACATAATCTTCATCATTGTAAGCAAACCAAACATCTTTAAAGTTAATTTCACCTTTGATATTTTTTAACTCAACCGGATTTTCAGGATTATTAATAAATGTTTTGTTATCCAAAAGTTTAAAAATTCTTTCAGATGAAGCCATTGATGTTTGCATAATGTTATATTTTTCAGAAAGATCGCGAATCGGTCGGAAAAACATTTCTGTAAATTGTATAAAAGCAAAAAGATCGCCTATGCCAACATTATTTTGGACAACTTCTCCACCGCCATACCATACAATTAGTGCAACTGCTATCGAGCTAAGTAATTCAACACTCGGAAAGAAAATTGCATAGTAGAATATTGATTTTATATTTGCTTGACGATGATCTGCATTAATATTAGAAAACTTTTTTAATTCATCTTTCTCTTTTCTGAATATCTGTACCACACTCATACCAGTTACATGCTCTTGCATATAAGAGTTTAATCTTGCAAGATGAAAACGAACATCACGATAACTTTCTCTAACTTTTTTCCTAAATAGAAAAGTACCGTAAATCAATACAGGTAAGACAGAGAGAGTAACTAACGAAAGCGGGATATCCATTGAGAACATAAAAACTAAAATCCAGATGATGATAAAAACATCACTGAAAACCATAACAATTCCCGATGAAAATAATTCGCTTAATGATTCAACATCATTCGTTGTTCTAGTAACAATTCTGCCAAGTGGAGTTTTATCAAAATATTTTAATGCAAGTTTTTGTGTGTGTTCAAAGATTTGTGTGCGAATGTCATACAAAGTTCTCTGTCCGAGATATTGAGTGTAGTAGGTCAAGAAGTATTGCACAACTGCCTGCAAAATAAGCGAAGCAAATAGTAATACAGCAATTATCATCAAACCGTGATAGTTTGAGTTAACAATGTAATCATCAATTGCTACTTTAGTAAGATAAGGGCGAAGCGGGCCAAGGGCAGCAACAAATACGTTCAGTAAAATTGCAATGATAACATACTTTTTGTAAGGCTTAATGTAAGTAAGAAGCCTTTTCATCAATTTAGAGTCGTATGCTTTTCCTAATATTTCATCGTCTTGTTTATTGTCAGCCATTAATTCAATTCTTCAAGTTCTTTTTCTAATAATTGTTTGAAATGTAATTCAGCATAAAGTCCATTTAATGAAACTAATTGATCATGAGTACCTTGTTCTGCAATTCTTCCATTTTCGAGGACGACTATTTTATCAGCATCCTTAACAGTAGAAATTCTGTGACTGATAATAATACTTGTCCTGTCTTGCATAAACTCTTTTAGGTTTTTTAAGATTTCTTCTTCTGTATGAGTATCAACCGCAGAGAACGAATCATCAAGAATCAGAATTTTAGGATCAATTGCCAGTGCTCTTGCTAAAGATGCTCTTTGTTTTTGTCCACCGGAAAATGTTATTCCTCTTTCACCAACAATTGTTTCATATCCCATGGGAAAAGATTGAATGTCTTTATCAAAGTTTGCAATGCGGGAAACTTCTTCCACTTTTAGTTTATCAGTTTCGCGTAATCCATAGGATAGATTTCCATAAACTGAATCAGAAAATAAAAATGATTCCTGTTGAACTACTGCAACATTTGTTCTTAAAACATCAAGCGGAATATCTTTTACATTTTTGCCATCAATTAATATTTCCCCTGATGTAACATCATATAATCTTGGAATTAAATTTATCAAACTTGTTTTGCCTGAACCAGTATGTCCAACAATTGCTAAGGTTGAACCAACCGTGATTTTAAGGTTAATATTTTTCAAGACTTCAGGTAGTGAATCTGAATATTTGAAAGAAATATTTCTAAGTTCAATTTCGCCCTTTAACTCCTTTACAGATAAATCGGTTGAATCTGTATTTTGAATTTCATAAGGTTCGTTAAAGATTTTATTTAACCGTTTCATGCTCGCTTCTGCCTGCTGAATGATATTCATTACCCAGCCAAATGCTATTACAGGCCAAATTAGAATTGATAGGTACATTACAAAAGCAGCCATCTCACCAAGATTCATTTCGCCATTGATTACCTTTGTTCCACCAAGCCAAATTACAACTATGATTGATATACCGGTTATGATAGTAAGAATTGGCATGATAAGAGATTGAATGCGAACCAGATTCATATTTTTACGAAGAAATTCCTGGCTCAGTTCATTCCATCTTTTAATTTCATTTGCTTCGCGCACATAGGATTTAATTACACGTATGCCGGAAAAATTTTCTTGAGCACGTGTTGTAAGTTGAGAAAAATTTTCCTGAATCTTTGTGTACTTCTCATGTATAAGTTTACCAACTCTATAAACACCGTAAGATAAAATAGGAAGTGGAAGTAAAGCATAGACAGTAAGAGGAAAATTGATTGAGATCATTATCGCAACAACAATAATTAATCTAATAGATGTATCTATCGAATACATAACAGCAGGACCAACGAATCCACGCACTGCATTAATATCGTTAGTTGCGTGAGACATAATATTTCCGGTCGAGTTATTCTGGAAATATCTTAACGGAAGCTTTTGAATGTGCTGCCAAAAATCACCCCGTAAATCATATTCAATTTCTCTTGAAACTACAATTATTGTTTGTCTAATCAGGTATCTGAAAATTCCTGCAATAATTGAAGTTCCTACAATTAATAATGCATACCTTGATAAAATGGCTGAAGTTGCGTTTTTTTGAATTTCATTGATGGAATCTTTGAGTAATATTGGCAGATAAACCGTCATTGAATTTGAAATAAGAATGAACAGCATTCCCCAAAACAATTTTCTTTTATACTTGATGAAATATTTTTTAAGTGTAAAAAGGTTCTTCATTTAAATAGAAATAGTATAAGAATTTGATTTAAGTTAAAGATAGTTTTTTTATTGCTCAAACACTGTGCGAATATAAAAACCCCGAAGTCGTTTCGGGGTGATTCAAGTCTCAAATTATAGTTGCACTAAATAGTTATTTCGAACGGGGTGAGAAATCTTATTGATTATTTATAAAAGATTTCTCAGTCGAAGACTTCTTCGAAATGACAAAAGATAGCAATTAATCAATCACATTAAACCCGGTGTATTTATGCAACACTTTTGGTACAACAATTTTTCCTTCAGGAGTTTGATAAGTTTCTAAAAGAGAAACCATCAATCGACTGGTTGCCAAACCGCTTCCGTTTAAAGTATGAACAAACTCTGGTTTTTTAGTTTGTTCATTCCTAAAACGAATGTTTGCTCTTCGTCCCTGAAAATCTTCAAAGTTACTGCAAGATGAAGCTTCCAGCCATTTATTTTCTGCAGGCGACCAAGTTTCAATATCATAACATTTTGCTGCAGAAAAACTTAAATCACCAGAACACAACAATAAAATTCTGTATGGAATGTTTAATGCTTGCAAAATATCTTCTGCATCTTTTACAAGTAATTCTAATTCATCGTAGGATGTTTCCGGTTTTACAAATTTTACCATTTCAACTTTGTTGAATTGATGAACACGCAAAAATCCCTTTGAGTCTTTTCCATAAGAACCGGCTTCTCTTCTAAAGCAGGCTGAGTAGCCAACGTATTTTATTGGCAGATCTTTTTCATTTAGAATTTCATCGCGATGAATATTTGTGATTGGTACTTCTGCTGTGGGAATCGCATACAAACCATCTTTTTCAATCGTGTACATATCCTCTTCCATTTTCGGAAGTTGTCCGGTTCCGCGTAATGATTCTTTGTTTACGAGAAACGGTGGAAAAATTTCTGTGTAGTTATGATTTTGTAAATGATAATCAAGCATAAAGTTGATTAATGAACGCTCTAGTGTTGCACCCTTACCTTTGTAAACGGGAAAACCTGAACCGCTAATTTTTGCGCCGCGTTCAAAATCAAGAATGTTTAGTTTTTTACCAAGTTCAACGTGATCCATAGGTTTAAAATCGTTTTCAAATTTAAATCCCTCCGGCAACCATTGTTTTACTTCAACATTTTCTTCAGCAGATTTTCCAACTGGTACAGATGTGTGCGGCAGGTTTGGGATGAATCTTAAAATTGTATCAATCTCTTCTTCGATAGTTCTTAGCTTAGTATCATAATCGGCAATTTCATCACCAACTCGTTTCATCTCTGCGATTATTGCTGTTGCATCCTGTCCGGATTTTTTCATTTTTCCAACTTGCTGTGAAACAGAATTTCGCTTTGATTTTAATTCATCTGCGTGTGCGATGATCTCTCTGCGTTGTTTATCAAGCTCAAGAAGTTCATCAATCCGATTCGCTTCATTCTTGTTTGCAATCCCTTGTTTAACTTTATCAGGATTTTCACGAATAAGTTTTATGTCTAACATTTAATTTTCCTTATTAAAAGCAATAGTACACTGATTATTATGATGATTATGATTTCTTATGATTTTTAAATTCCGATGTTAAAACTCTTCTTTTAAATTTGGGTTCTTTGCCAAAGTTTAATAATAAACCTACTTCAATGTCAGTAGCTTTTAAATAATTTACCAGTTGTGCTTCATGTTCTGGACAAATTGCTTCTGCAGCTTTTAATTCTACAATTACACAATCATTTACAATTATATCAGCATAATATTCACCAATTTCAAATTCATCATAAAATACTTTTAATTGTTTTTGCTTCTCAGCATTCAATCCTAATCTTTTCAATTCAATCATCATTCCGTTTTCATAGACTTTTTCCAGAAATCCATAACCAAGTTTATTATAAACATTAAAAAATGCTTTAATAATTAAATCAGTAATTTCAGAATGTATGTAATTGTCCTTAATCATAACAAATCAGTTTTGATCATAAAGATCAGTGTACCATTGCGATTTTATTTTACTACAATGTTATAAATTTTATTTTTTACAAATATTTCTTTTACTATTGTTTTGCCATCAGTAAACTTGGTTACTTTTTCATCTGCAAATACAAGTGGTTTAACAGCATCTTGTTCGCTATTCGTAGGAGCAGGAATAGTTGCACGTAATTTACCATTTACCTGAACTGCAATATTAACTGTATCTTCAATCAATGCATCTTTATCAATCTCAAACACAACCGGATTCTGGAATATTGATTTTTCATTCCCAAGTATCTGCCAGCATTCTTCACCAAGATGTGGAGCTAGCGGTGCAATCATAGTTGCAAATCTTTGTAACACATATCTCTGAATTTCTTTACTGCAGCTTTCCAAAACTTTAAGTTCATTTATTAACTCCATTAAAGAAGCAACCGCAGTATTAAATCTAAAATGTTCAATCTCTTCGTTAAATTTTTTCAAAGTCTGATTTAATTTGCGGTAAACTTTTTTCTCGTTATCTGATAAAGCAGATATATCATATTTATCCTTTGCGGATACTTGTTTGATAATATCAGAATATTGATTAAACAATTCATAACTACGAATTACAAAACGCTCAACACCGGATATCCCTTTATCACTCCAATCACCACCTTGATCATATGGACCCATAAACATTAAGTACATTCTAAAAACATCTGTTCCATATATTGAAGTAAACTCATCGGGATTTACAACATTACCTCGGGACTTTGACATTTTAGAACCATCTTTAGTAATAACACCCTGATGTACAAGCTTTGCAAATGGTTCATCGCTATTAACAAGACCGATATCACGCAAAAATTTATGAAAGAATCTTGCGTAAAGAAGATGCATAACAGAATGCTCTTTACCGCCAACATACATATCAACTGGAACCCAATTATTTGCAAGCTCTTTGTTAAATGCTGATGTGGAAATTTTTGGATCAAGATAACGTAAATAATACCAGGATGAATCAACAAATGTATCCATTGTATCAGGATCCCGTTTAGCATCATTGCCGCAATTTGGACATTTTACATTTATATACTTTTCATTTCTTGCAAGCGGAGATTCACCGCCAAGTTTAAAATCAACATCATATGGAAGAACAACAGGCAATTCATTTTCTTCAACTGGAACTTCACCGCAAGTTGGACAATGAATTATAGGAATCGGAGTTCCCCAGTAACGCTGACGGGAAATTAACCAATCGCGTAAACGATAATTTATTTTTCCTTTGCCAAAATTATTTTCTTCGAGATATTTTATTACCTGAGTTATTCCTTCATCAGAACGAACACCATTAAACTTACCTGAATTGATCATTGCACCAACTTCAGTAAAGGCAGATTTTAATTCATCGTCTTCATTAGTTCCATCCTGCAAAATTACTTTTCGGATTGGAAGATTAAACTTTTTAGCAAATTCAAAATCTCTTTCATCATGCGCGGGAACTGCCATTACGCAACCGGTTCCGTAAGTGATAAGCGCATAGTCTGCAATCCAAACAGGAATCTTTTCTCCATTAACGGGATTGATTGCAAATGCACCTGTTGGAACTCCTGTTTTTTCTTTTACGGTAGATGTGCGTTCGATTTCAGTTAATTTTTTTGCTGATTCACGATATTCATCAACACCGGTTTTAAATTCTGGTTTTATAATTTTATCAACTAGTGGATGTTCCGGTGCAAGCACAACATAAGTAACTCCAAATAATGTATCGGGACGAGTTGTGAAAACTTTTATTTCATCTTGGTTATCATCAACAATCTTAAAAGTAACTTCGGCACCTTCACTTTTACCAATCCAGTTCTTTTGTTTTAATATTGTTTCATGTGGCCAATCTATTTTATTGTGTCCATCAAGAAGTTCTTCAGCGTAATCAGTAATCTTAAAAAACCATTGAAAAAGATTTCTTTGAATAACAGTTGTTCCGCATCGCTCGCAGCATCCATCAACAACCTGTTCATTTGCAAGTACGGTCTGGTCATTCGGACACCAGTTTACAGGCGCATTTTTTCTGTAAGCCAATCCGCGTTTGTACATTTCAAGAAAAATCCACTGATTCCATTTGTAATATTCAGGTGCGCAAGTCATTAACTCTGCATCCCAATCATACATACAGCCCATTTTTTTTAGCTGTTCGCGAATGTCCTCAATATTTTTTAACGTGCTGTCTAACGGATGAATTCCTGTTTTGATTGCGTAGCCCTCTGCAGGTAAACCGAATGCATCATAACCGATCGGTTCAAAAACATTGTAGCCTTGTAGTTTTTTAAAACGTGCCCAGCTATCGGTGGGTCCGTAATTATACCAATGCCCGATGTGGAGTTTTGCACCGGAAGGATAAATGAACATCACAAGCGCATAAAGTTTTTTTTCTGTTTTGGATAAATCGGTTTTGTAAGTTTTATTGTCTTCCCAAAACTTTTGCCATTTTGATTCTATTTCTGTAAAAGGATATCGCATTTTTTATACTTAATTAGTGAAAATTGAACGCAAATTTAGCTATTTGAGAAGGGATTTCAAATTGAGTTTGGGTTTCATAATTACGTAGGTCCTCAATTTAGTTTAGAATAACCTAGTTACACTAAGCGAAGTCGAGGTGTGAACGAATTATTTGGACGTTATCCTTCGTCTTAGCTCAGGAAGACAATTTAAATTGGAGTAGATGTTACTTAACTTTTTTTGCCGTCTATAATTAAGCTAAATTTGAACAGTAATTTTTATTTAATAAGGAAATAAAATGGAAAAATCAGAAATAAAAATTTTTTTAAAAAACGTTCAGTTATTCAAAGAATTTAGTGAAGTTCAGCTTGATGCTGTTTGTGAAAAAGTAAAAGTGGAAAAATATTCCGCAAAAAGCATGGTGTTTAGTGAAAACAATATCCGTAAAAATCTTTTTTTGATTTATGATGGCGAAGTGGAATTATTTAAGCGAACACCGTACGGCAAAGAAAAAAGATTATCAATCTTTAGTAAGTATGATTTTCTTGGTGAAGGTGCGCTTATGGATAATTCTCCGCATTCAACTTCTGCCCGTGCAACCATCGATTCAGTTATTGTAATACTTACACGAGATAGCTTCAAAGAATTGATGAAAGAGCAAAACGAAACTGCGCTTGAAATATTTTCAAATATTGGTAAGGTAATCTCACGAAGAATGAGCGCAGCAAATACACGTGTAATAAATGTTGCAGCTCAATATCAATCCGGTAGAACACGAAGTGAACACGATTTGCTTGGTGATAGGGAAGTACCGCACGAATATTATTATGGCGTACAAACTTTGCGGGCTTTAGAAAATTTTAATATAAGCGGCGTAACACTAAGTTTCTATCCTGTATTGATTGAAGCGCTGGCAATGGTAAAAAAAGCGGCAGCACTTGCAAATTGTGATTTAGGTTTGATGTCAAAACCAATTACTGATGCAATTGTAAAAGCGTGTGATGAAATAATAAATGGAAAATTTCATTCGCATTTTGTTGTGGATATGATTCAGGGTGGTGCGGGAACATCTACAAATATGAATGCAAACGAGGTGATTGCAAATCGTGCGCTTGAAATTTTAGGATATGAAAAAGGCGAATACAAATATTGTCATCCAAATAATCATGTTAATCTTTCTCAATCAACAAACGATGCTTATCCAACTTCTGTTAAGATTGCATCTGATCAACTCAAACAAAAAACTGACAGAAGTATTACAGGAACTTGTTCAATCATTCAGAAATAAAGCCAATGAATTTTCTCATAATAATAAAAATGGGAAGAACACAATTGCAGGATGCTGTTCCGATGACACTTGGTCAGGAGTTTGAAGCTTATGCTGTAATGTTGAATGAAGAAGTTCAACGCCTTGAGCAAAATGTAAAATTGTTTTTAGAAGTAAACATGGGCGCAACTGCAATCGGAACTGGAATAAATTCACATCCGGATTATTCTGAAAAAGTAGTTGCTCACCTAAAAGAAGTTACCGGATTAAATACCGTGCTTGCAGGTAATCTTGTTGAAGCAACTCAGGATACCGGTGCATTTATTATGTACTCATCAGCAGTAAAAAGGTTAGCTGTAAAACTTTCTAAAATTTGTAATGATTTACGGTTGCTTTCATCTGGTCCGCGAACGGGAATTAATGAAATTAATCTTCCACCAATGCAGCCGGGTTCATCAATCATGCCGGGAAAAGTAAATCCTGTAATACCTGAAGTTGTAAATCAAATAGCATTTAAAGTCATTGGGAATGATTTAGTCGTAACAATGGCAGCAGAGGGCGGACAGCTTGAGCTAAACGTTTTTGAACCTGTTATAGTGCAAAGTTTATTTGAATCTATTGAAATGCTAAAGAATGGAATGATGACTTTAAAAGAAAAATGTATTGATGGAATTTCAGCAAATGAAGATCGCTGCAGAGAACTGGTTGAGAAAAGTATTGGTATTGTAACTGCGCTGAATCCGGCACTTGGATATGAAACCTGCACAAAGCTTGCTAAAGAAGCGCTTGAAACAAATCGCGGTGTTTATGAATTGGTGCTTGAAAAGAAATTATTATCAAAAACCGAACTGGATGATTTATTAAGACCAGAAAATATGATTAAACCCAGATAGAATGTTTTGTTATAATATTTATTAATTGCCACGATCTTTAGAGGTTGTATTTAAATTTGCAATCGTCAGGCTGATCGGACCTGCAGGCAGGTTCGCTCGATGTGACGGTTTTTTATTTTAACACAGGCTCTAATAAAGGTCGTGTCAATTTTAAAACAATTGATGAGTCTGAAAAAATTTAACAAAACTCTTTTTCAATCAATTCTTTTGCATTATTAAAATTTGGTCCATCAATCCAATTAATTTTAACACCCTCTTTTTCCATCTTCCTAAACCATGTCATCTGTCTTTTTGCAAATGAATGAATTGCAGAGTTTAGCTTTTGAAACATATCATTTCTATTTAACACACCATTTAGATGTTGTGCAATAAATTTATATTCCAAACCAAAGAATATCATTTTATCGTAACTGACACCGGAATCCATTAAGGATTTTACTTCCTCAATCATACCTTCTTCATCTAATCTTTTTTTTAATCTTGTTGTAATTCTTTTTTTTATTTCATCACGAGAAAAATTGACACCAATTGTAAATGATTTTATTTCTTGCTGCGGCTGTTGATTTAACTTTGCATTACTAACTGCAATCGCTTTTATGATCCTATTTCTATTAGTTAAATCAGTTGTGTTGTGTAAATCCGGATTTAAATTTTTTAACATCACTTTTAATTCATCATCCGAGAAAGATGTGAGTTTATCCGATTGATTTTCAAAATCAGCTTTACTAAGATTATAATTTTGCAGAACAGAACTTAAATACATGCCTGTTCCGCCAACAAGAAATGGGAGTCGATTATTTTTTTTTACTGAATTGAATGACTGATGAAAAAGCTGTTGAAATGTGTAAAGACTAAATTCATCTTTAGGATCGATCACATCAATTAAGTGATAGGGAATTGATTTGCTGTTGATATTATATTCGCTTAAATCTTTTCCTGTGCCGATATTCATTCCACGATAAACCTGCCGGGAATCAGCGGAAATAATTTCTCCGTTAAAATAATCAGCGAGCTGCACAGCAAGTTTTGTTTTTCCTGTTGCAGTGCAGCCAAGTATGGTAATTAAATCATATTTCATTACCTAAGTTAAAGACAAAATTGGAATAGAAACCAGATAAGTTGTTCCGGATTCTGAAGCTTCCAATTTAATTGAACCATTCATTGATTCAATTATAAATTTTGAGATTGCTAAACTTAGACCAATATTTTCATTTGTACCGCCAGTAAAGTTAGAATCAAAAACTTTTTCTAAATCTTCGCTGTCTATTTTGTTTCCATCTTTAATATTCAGAACAATGTTTATGCTTTCGATAGAACTGCTGAAATATAGATTGCCGCCCTGCTTCATCAGATCGCAGGCAAATCGAGCTATGTAATAACAAGCTACGTAAAATTTTCTTGTATCAATTTTAACTTTAACATCATCACCAAGTTTTTTAAACAACTTTACATTTCTGGATTCAACATAATCCGATAGTAAAGTTAAATTATGATCCATCACTTCGTTAAAGGCTACGGTTTCTAATTTTATCTTTTTATTTTTTTCAGAAAAATCGATTGAAGATTGCAGCATATCGATAACAGAATTAGTTTGTGATGAAAGCAGTTTAATAACTTTTCTAACTTCTTCGGGTAAATCAAATCGGGATAGAAGCGAGGAATAATGCTTTATGGTTAGTAGTGGAGCTTTAACATCCTGCATTATAAAATTAGAGAATTGACCAAGTTCGGATTTAGGTACAGATTTATTTTTAGAACTTAAAATTAAACTTTGCTCTAAAACTTTTGATGTTAGATTTGCGTACTCTTTAATTTTTCTTTCTTCATCTTTTGTAAACATTGTTTCGTTAGATCCAATTTGGGCAACACCGAGCAGATTTTTTTTAACATCTACAAATGGAATTACAATTAATGATTCACCAACAAAATCATTCGGGCGATCAATTTCTTGATTGTAATTAATATCATTAAGAAAAGAAACTGCAAATCTAACTTCTTTTTCTGATGCCGCTAATCCTGTTATTCCTTCTTTAATTGATTTCTTCGCTTTGTAAATAGATTCATTGGTTTGATAAATTTCTTCAAGCATCTGTGAGTCTTGTGAGAACAAATAAACAGCGCCAGCGTGTGAATCAGTTTTGTGTAAAAGATAATTTAAAATTTCTTTAGCAGTTTTATTTATATCGCCGGAAGGCTGCGGTAAAGATGTAGATTTATAACTAGCGGAATCTAATCCAAACTGATTTTCAAAATTTTGTGCTGGATTTGAAAATGAAATATCGCTGCCCTCTGAATTTAATTTGCTCGAACTAGAAGATTGAGATTTATTTTCTACAACCTCTTCCAAATTACCTTCTGTAATTATCCAGTTTGTTAAATCATCAGAATCACCAAGCAGATTATTTTTTAAAGATTTGTTATCATTCTCTAAATATTTTTGCTGGATAAATGCATCAAGGTCTGGTTCCTGCTCATATCGTTTTATCTTTATTTTATCAAGATCAATTGATGTTTCATATTTAGGTTTAACATCAACAAGATTTTTTATTTCAATTTTTTCAGGTTCTGACTTTAAATTGAATTGCGGCATTATTGTATTTATTTCTGGAACAGGTTTCAAGTCAAGTTCTGGCTTTGGTATAATTAATTCAGGTACAGGTTTTATAATCGGAATCTCATTTGATTCATTTTTATTATCATTAGTTAAGTTTATTCCAAATGATGGAGACTCACTATGAAGCTTGAGGAAAAAAGCGGCATCCATTTTATAAATTAAACAATCGTTGTTTGCAAGTGCGGATGAACTTCTTGGCTCGTTTTGCAAAACTTCGGTCTCGCCAAAAAACTCATTTGGTGATTTGAAGAACAATCTCTTTAAAGAATTTAATTTTACTTTTACTTCACCATTAATAATAAGGTAAACAAAATCAGAAGGAACACCTGATGAATAAATCAAATCTCCTTCTTTAAATTCTAAAAAATTTTTTGCATCAAAAGGAATTTTGAGTGAATCAAAATCTAATCCTTTGAACAAATCATTTGATTTTATTAATTCAATTGTTTTGTTGGAACTCATTTTAAAATCCAAAATAATTGTTAAATGATATTCTGTCTGCAAATATTGTGCAAGAATTATTCCTTGAAAAACAGCTATTTTCCTAAATATTTACCTATCTAAAATATATTTGGTATTTTTGTCCACCTAAAGAATCCACATTTTACATAAAGCATCTTACAGATGGAAGAATCAAAATTAGTAGAACTTGCAAAATCGGGTGATAGACAGGCACTGGCTCAGTTAGTAAAAAATAATGAGCAGACTGTTTATAATTTTTCGTTTAAGATTTGCAGGGATAGAGACAAAGCAGAACATATTATGCAGGAAACTTTTTATAGTATGATAAAAAGTCTGCATCAGTTTGATGGAAACTCAAAACTTTCTACCTGGTTATATAGAATAGTTTCCAATCATTGTTTAATGCTTGCAAGAAAAGATAAATCAAGAACCTTTGTTTCTATAGATAATGATGACGATCTGTATGAAGATAAATACACAGCAGACTGGTCTAATATTCCGAATCAAAATATCGAAAATAAAGAATTGAAAAAGATATTGGATGAATCAATAAATAAACTTAGTCCGGAATACAGAATAGTTTTTCTGTTGCGTGATGTTGAAGGATTATCAACAGAAGAAACCGCTGAGATGACTGAATTATCAGTTCCGGCAGTAAAATCCAGATTGCACAGAGCACGAGCATTTTTAAGAAAAGAATTAAACGAGGCATTTAGCCGATGAGTGAACAAAAACCAAAATGTAAAGATGTAATGCAGCACATCTGTGAAAGTTTAGGTGAAGAGCTTAACTCAGATAAATGCGTTGCGATTAAAAATCATTTAGATAGTTGCAGTGATTGTAAAAGCTACTTTAAAACTGTTGAGCTTACAATTGATTATTACAAAAAATACAATGAAGAAATTCCAAAAGATGCACACTCGCGTTTAATGAATTTTTTAGATTTAAGCGACTGCGATTAACAGAAATACTTTTCAAAAAAAAATCATAACTAAGAAAGAAAAACACTATGCCGATATTTGAATATAAATGTAAAAAATGCAGTTCAAAGTTTGAAGTTTTGCATAAATCGTCTTTAAATCAGGAAGAAGTTAGCTGCCCAAAATGTAACTCCAAAGAAAATCAGAAATTGCTATCAACATTTAGCGCTGCAGGATTTTCATCAAGCAGTTCAAGCTGCGAAACTGGAAACTGCGGAGTTCAACCATCCTACGGCGGTGGATGCGCTTCCGGTATGTGCGGTTTAAATTAAAGGAAGTAAATGATTCTATTAAAAAATTTTATAATTCTTTTTGTTTTTTTTATATCTGTAATAAGCTGTGCACAGCAAAATCCATCCAACACTTATTCGATGGAACAGTTTAAAGAGAAGTTAAATAGTGATAAAGAGTTAATTGTTCTTGATGTTAGAACTCCAGAAGAATTAGCCGGACCTTTAAGCAAAATTGATGGTGCTATAAATATTCCATTGCAAATTTTAGAATCCAGAATTTCTGACTTTGAAAAATATAAGAACAAAGAAATTGCTGTAATCTGCAGAACACAAAACAGATCTTCTGTTGCTGCAAGTTTTTTAATTAAAAACGGTTATAACGCTAAATATGTACTTGGCGGAATGACTACCTTCTTCCGACAAAGATAAAAAGTTTTAAATAAAACCCTGCAAGTTAAGAGATTTGATTAATATCAATATCCACCAAAAGCAATTTAGTTTGTTATCTTAAGCAAAATTTGAAACCTCCCAGGTTTCAAATAAAATGCTTTGTTAAAATCACTATTTTAGAAGTAAGAATCTTAAAACCTTGGAGGTTTTTGCACCACTTGCGTAAATTGAGTTAATTATTAAAATTAAAGCTTTGACATTCCATTGAGCGAAATATATATTTGGCAAAGGAAATTTAATTAAAGCATTTGTAAAGTATAATTAGGACAAAGTATAGGATAATTTTTTACTCTACTCTTATACATTTTAAACATGATCTACAATTTTACCTCCCGGAGGGATATATGAAGTTTCGAATACAGTATCTGTCTGTATTTCTTTTTACACTTTTGTTTTCTGTAACGGCGTTTAGTCAAAGCGGAAAAATTGCGGGAAAAGTGATTGATGGAAGTACGGGCGAAGGTCTTCCTTTTGTAAACGTTTTGGTCGAAGGCACAACCTTAGGTGCTGCAACTGATATCGATGGATATTACTCCATCATAGGTTTAAGACCCGGCAATTATAATATAAGGGCTTCTGCAATTGGTTATAATCCACAAACTGTGCAAGGCGCTCGTGTCTCAATTGATTTAACAACTGAAGTTAATTTTGAATTAATGGAAACGAGTATTGAATTAAAAGGGGAAGTAATTGTTATTGCTACAAGACCTTTGATAACAAAAGATCTTACCTCATCTACTTCTATTATTGGCTCAGATGATATTTCAGTTTTGCCGGTTACAGAATTTCAAGATGTTTTAGAATTACAAGCTGGAATTGTTGATGGTAGGGTAAGAGGCGGACGTAAAGGTGAAGTTGTTTACGCAATTGATGGCGTACCTGTGACTGATGTTTATGATGGCTCTACAGTTGTTGATGTTTCTACAAGCTCTATCCAAGAGTTACAATTTGTTAGCGGTGCTTTTAATGCGGAATACGGCAAAGCACTTTCCGGCTATGTAAACATTGCAACAAAAGATGGTGATAATAAATTTCAAGGTTCAGTGTCAAGTTATATTGGTGATTATGTGAGCAATAGAACAGATATTTTTAGAGATATTAATAATATCGATCCTTTTTCTATCCGTAACTTTGAAGGAAATATAAGCGGACCGATAATTCCTAATACGATGTTTTTTTACGCAAATATGAGATACATATATTTTGGCGGATGGATGAATGGACAAAGAGTTTATAATCCATGGAACATTACCATAAATCGTGGTGCAACCGAGCCAATAGAATCAAGATATATTTTAAGTGCAGATAGTTCCGGTATCGGGGATGGAAAAATTGTTCCGATGAACTGGAATGAAAAGATTTACGGACAGGGAAAATTGACTTACCGTCCTTTTTCAGATATAAAAATAAACTACAATTTTCTTTATGATAATGTGGAATACAGAGATTTCGATAAATCATTTTCATACAATCCTGATGGTGATTTTAAAAGATTTAGATTAGGTCAAACAAATATTCTTGGACTAACTCATACACTCTCATCTTCTACATTTTATCAAGCTAATTTTTCTTACTTCTTTAAACAATACAAGCAGTATGTTTATGAAGACCCAAATGATCCATATTGGACACACGATAGATTGCTTGGACAGGAACCAACTGAAGTTCCAAGTTTTAAAACAGGCGGAACGCAAAATCAGCAGTTTAAACGAATCACAAACTCGTACGGGTTTAAATTAGATTTTACTTCACAGCTTGATAAAATCAATATGGTTAAGTTTGGTATTGAAGTTAATCAACATCATTTAGGCTTTGATAATATTTATTTGCAGCAGCCTTTATCAATAGAAGATCCATCATTTTCCGGCAATCCTTTTGTAAATCGATTTGTTCCCAATCCACTTGATCCCAATGAAAACTTAGCCATTGATATTTACGAAAGAAAGCCATTTGAGTTTTCTGCATACATACAGGATAAACTTGAATTGAATGAAATGATTATTAACGTGGGTGTTAGAATGGATTATTTTACTTCTGATGGACAGGTTTTAAATGATCCGACTGACCCGGATATTTACAGACCTCGAAAAGAAGTAAATATTCAGAAATCTTTTGATGAAAGACAAAACTCTAATGCAAATGGAGATCCCTGGTATAAAAATGCCGAAAGTGAAATTAAAATTTCCCCAAGATTGGGTGTTGCATTTCCAATTACTGATAGAGGCGTAATACATTTTTCCTACGGACACTTTTTCCAGATACCAAACTTTGATCTTTTATATACAAATCCGGAATTTAAATTTGGTCCTGGCACTGGAAACCTTGGCATTGCAGGTAATTCAAATCTAAAAGCTCAGCAAACAATCAGCGGAGAAGTTGGTGTTCAGCAGGCGTTTTCGGATGATATATCAGTTGATCTAACTGCTTACTTTAGAGATATTAGAAATCTTGCAGGAACAAGAGCTGATGAAATTAGATTACCAGGCGGTTCATCAAGTTACAGCCAATATGTAAACAGCGATTTTGGTTTTGTTCAGGGAATTGTTCTTACAGTTACAAAAAGACTATCAAGCAACTGGTCTGCAACTGTTGATTATACTTTCCAATCTGCAAAAGGAAATGCTTCCGATCCTGCAGCAAACAGGCAGGCAATTATAGATGGTACACAACCGGAAATTAAACTTATTAAATTAAATTGGGATCAAACGCATACAATCAATGTTACGTTTTCCTATGCTTCTGATGATAATTGGGGATTCAGTTTGATAGGACAATACGGAAGCGGATTCCCTTATACTCCAACTTCACAATTAAACATTTCCGCGCTACTTACCAATAGCGAACTGAAACCTGTTACTACAAATGTAGATTTGCGTGCTTACAAGGATTTTGTTTTTGGTGATTTTAGATTAAGCTTATTTGCAAGGGTTTATAATCTGTTTGATATAAGTAATCAATTAAATGTTTATAATGATTCAGGAACAGCAGATTTTACGATGAATGAATTTTTAAGAAGAAACGATGATAACCCGGATCAATTAGTTAACACATTAGATGAATATTATAGAGACCCTGGTTTTTATTCTGAACCCAGAAGAGTAGAACTTGGGGCAACAATTTTCTTCTAGAATTAAGATATTATGATTGGAAAAAAAATATGAAAATATCAACTAAATATTATTTATTACTTGCAATTTTGTTTCTTATATCTTCATCGGATATTCTTTCTCAAGAAAGAATTACTGATAGAGGCACATCCAACTTTAGAAAAGTCGGCGTACACAGAGGCAACCAGGTAAGAACAGTTTTTTCAAACTATGGTGTAATTGCACAACCCGGTACTGAAGGACCAAGAGGTGCCTGGAAGTTTGATGCTAACGGATACGTTGGAGACGTTTCACCGGTTGTGGGATTACGATTACCAATTCGTGACTATCGTCGTGGAACTCTTCCAAAGGATGGCATTAATGACACAATTTATACCGTTATAATTACACCCGTTGATAGACCCGGCGGCGGTGAAGGCGGCGGTGGTAAATCATATACATTTGAACCTATCCCTGGATTTGCAGATGCTTTTCTTGATGAAATTGGTAAAGGTGTTGCGATGAGTCATCAACCAGAAACTTGGCCGCAGCAATGGCCAGATTATCCAAGCTGGACTTACTCCGGTGATCCTGTTATTGTTGATGGAGTAGATAAAACACCGCAAGTTGATTGGAATGGTTTCTTCGGTCGTGCACAATTAAATGCTGATCAAGAAAGCTATTTCTGGATGGATGATTACAATGATGAAGAAAATTTTTTGCTAAATGATTTTCTGCCGGATAGTGTTAATGATATAAACAGAAAAGGGCATGCAATTCAAGTTTCTGTAAGAGGTTTGCAATGGTCAAACTTCTTAGCGCAGGATGTTATTTTCTGGCTTTACAATATAAAAAATGATGGTATTGAAACTTATGATCAAGCTGTGTTTGGACTTGTTGTTGGAACTTATGTAGGAGTTGAAGATCCTGAATGGAATGATGATGCTTCTTTCTTCAATGTTCGAGAATCCATTACTTACACTTGGGATTTTGATAAGTATATCAATCCAGCAGCAAACCCTAAATGGCTGCCCGATCCAACACAAGTTGGGTACATTGCCTATGCATTTTTAGAATCACCAGGAAATGGATTTGATGGAATTGATAACGACGGAGATAATGCAAGTGTTGGAACCGCAAATTATTTTGCCGCGGAAGATTTTCCAAGTGTCTCTGAAGTATCTGCAGTTACTGCGGGTGATCAATTAATACTTATTGATAAAACAACATTTGAAAGAACTTCATTTACTGTACCAAATGATACAGTAACAGTTGTTTCATTGGGTGTTCCGTTTTTTATTCAACCTGGTGTTACAAGATTAGTTGAGGGTAATATAAACCTTACAACCACAGACCCGATTGGTAAGACTGCAAGAGATGGAATTGATAATGATCTTGACGGGTTGATTGATGAAAATTATCAAGTACACTTTCGTCAGTTTAAAAAATCTTCAGCAGTGCCACCGGCTGTACCAATTGTATTGATTGATACTTTAGCTCCTGTTCAATATCGAGATTATCTTGCCGGCGGCAACGGAAATCCGATGATTGATGAAAAGCGTGATGACGGAATTGATAATGATGGTGATTGGAATGCTGAATTTGATGATGTTGGTGCAGACGGAAAATCGGGCACAAATGATTTTGGTGAAGGTGATGGAATTCCAACACCCGGTGAACCGAATTTTGATGCAACCGATGTTGATGAATCAGACCAAATCGGTTTAACAAGTTTTCAATACTTTGTTCCCGCTGGCGATATTAGAATGAGCGATGATAACGATATGTGGAATAGAATGCTTCCGGGATATTTTCAAGTTCCATCATCAATTGTAAATAACGTTGCGATAAGAGGAGAAGATGGAGACTTTTTATACGGCTCAGGTTATTTTCCATTATTAGCAGAAAAAACTGAACGATTTTCATTAGCCCTTGCATTTGGAAGTGATTTTACTGCAGTATTAAAAGCAAAACAAATTGCTCAGACTATTTACAACGCAAATTACAACTTCCCAAGACCACCGGATAAACCGACTTTAAGTGCTGTTGCTGAAGATGGAAAAGTTACTTTGTACTGGGATAGAATTGCAGAAAGTTCTGTTGATCCTACCCTAAAAGTAAAAGACTTTGAAGGATACAAAATTTATAAAGGCACTGATCCTGATTTAACAGATGCACTGATAATCACAAATGCAAGCGGTGATAAAGTGTTTTATAAACCGGTTGCACAGTATGATTTAATTAATGGAATTTCAGGAATCTTTCCATCATCACCAACTCTTATTACTTTAACTGATGGCGCTCCTTTTAATCTCGGAACAGATAACGGAATTCAAAATTATTATGTTGATAACGATGTACAAAATGGCAGAACGTACTATTATGCACTTGTTGCTTATGATAGAGGCGATGCAAGCAAAGATATTTATCCATCTGAAAACACACGATTTATTTCTAAAGATGCACTTGGCAGAGTAAGCACAGATATAAATACTGTTGCAGTTACACCATCAGCACCTGTTGCTGGTTATGTACCGCCGCCTTCCGGAATCAATGCAGACAGAATAAGTGGCTTTTCTACTCCGGTTCCATTTTTTGAAGTGGTTGATCCAATAAAGATCAATGAGGGAACATATAGTATAACTTTTAATGATTCATTAAGAAAATCTCCGGATCCATTAAGTCAAGAAAGATCCTTCGTAAATATTTCTTCGGGATACTCAGTAACCGATCCATTAGGAAATGTGGTTATTTCCGATAAACCATTTACACCAGCAAATGGAATTGTGTTTGACGGCATAAGATTATCCATCGATTCAAGTTTTCAGAGACTTGATAGTGTTAAATTAAAAACCCCAATATCCGGTGCACCCGGTTCATTTTATAATGAATTAACAGGATGGAATATTGAAAGACCTAAAAACTTAAGGTTTACAAGTGATCAGGTTAAGCTTACGACTATTTGGGGAACAAGGTTTCCACTGGATTATATGTTGACATTTTCTGATGCCTATACAGACAGCTCTAATAAATTAACTGATTTATTAGGCAGTGGTGCACCACCGGCAATGCCAGTAAATTTTAAGGCTTATGATATAACAGATAGAAATAATCCCAAGAGAGTACAGTTTGTCTTTTTAGAAACCAAACCTTATCGACGCGATACATTATCCTTTGGTGATAATGTTATTTTTTCTAATACTACAGGAACAGAGCTTTCTTGGAGATTTACATTTACTGGCTCAGATAGCTCGGAGATTGTGCCAGTTGGAGGCGATACTCTATTCCTTCGCTTCTCAAAACCAATTTCTGGAGATGATGAATTTACTTTCAAGACTACAAAAGCATCCTACGATTTTAATAGTGCAAGAGAACAGCTTGATCGTGTAAAAGCGGTACCAAACCCTTACATTGTGGCAAACGTGTTTGAAGAACCATTACCGCCTACTATTAGAGGTCGTGGTGAAAGAGTCGTTTATTTTATCAATCTTCCGCCAAAATCTAAAGTGCATATTTATACATCAAGCGGTAATCATGTTCGCACACTTGAGCATGACGGCAGTTTAAACGACGGCTCTGTGGAATGGGATCTTAGAACTAAAGAAGGTTTGGATATTGCGTATGGAGTTTATTTTTATGTTGTGGAAGTTGAAGGTATAAGCGATAAAAAAACCGGCAAACTGGCAATAATTAAGTAACCGATTACCAGTGAATATAATGGAGATTAAAATGAAAAAAATAATATTAGTAATCATACTTGGTTTATCGGTAAACTTTTTTCCGCAGACCAAAGTAGGTACAACTGTTGGTGATTTTTTAACGATTCCCGTAGGACCCCGCGCAACAGGAATGGGCGGAGCTTTTACCGCGGTAGCCAATGATGCAACAACTTCTTTTTGGAATGCTGCCGGTTTATCCAGACTTACCAGAACTGAGTTTAGTGCTTCAACAGCAGAATGGCTTGTCGGTTCCAGGCTTAACTGGGTTGGCATCGGAATTAAGTTTGATGATGACAATGCTATTGGTATCAGTATCAATCAATTGGATTACGGCGAAGAAGAAATTACAACAGCAGCGCAGCAAAATGGAACAGGGCAGTATTGGTCTGCTTCCGATATTGCAATCGGCTTATCTTATTCAAGAAATCTTACAGATAGATTTTCGATTGGTGGAACAGTAAAATATATTTCTCAAAAAATTTATGATGTTTCTGCAACCGGTTTTGGTGTGGATGTTGGTCTTTTATTCTACACTCAGCTTGAAGGATTAAGATTGGGTATGAACATTACCAACTTTGGAACCGAAATGCAGCTTGATGGAAAATCATTACTGCAGCCGATTGATATTGATGCTGCCAACGCTGGTAATAATTCAAATATTTCCGGAATGCTATTAACAGAATCATGGTCATTGCCGCTTACATTTACTGTTGGTTTAGCTTATGATGCTTATAAAGATGACGACTGGCTTTTAACTTTGGCTGGTGATGCCCTTATCCCGAATAATCAAACCACATACGGAAATGTTGGATTAGAGCTTACCTGGGGCAACTTATTGTCTGTGCGCGGCGGCTACAATTCTTTATTTAAAGAAGCAGCAGAAGAAGGTTTAACAGCAGGAGTTGGTTTACAATATGATTTTGGCGGATTTTTTGCCAAGTTCGATTATAGCTATGCTGATTTCGGAATCTTCGATCCAATTTCAAGATTTTCATTATCGGTAGGTCTTTAAAAAACATTATGTAACAGTTATTTCAAGGGGCGCTTTATGAAAAAGCTGAAAATTTTAGCACTGATCTTTTTGTTCAGTGCTTTTTCGTTTCCACAAAGTATCAACATAACATTCCAGGTTGATATGAGTTATCAGATAGCTGGATGGACTTTTCCTCCAGGGGCAAATGTAGTTGTTCGTGGTAGATTTCCAAACAGATGCTGGTGATCCTGGTGGAAATTGGCAGGGAAATTTATACCAATTATCAGACCCTGATGATGATACTGTATATACTGGTACATTTAGTGCACCTGCATCTCTTGCTGGCAATACTTATATCTTTAAATTCGTTATAGTTAATCCACCAGCAGGCGATAATTGGGAATCAATTTCTGAAAGACAATTTACACTTACTTCACCAGCTACAGTATTACCAGTAGTTTGGTTCAATAATGATAGTTTTTACGTACATTGGGAAGTTACTAATACGTTAAACTTTACTGCAGATATTAGTGATATTATAGGAGTTGGAATTGATGGTGCATTCGATCCTGATCAGGATTCATTATTAGTAATGGGTTTAGATTGGAATAATTTAGGTAAGAATGTAGTTGGTAACCGAAGAATGTTAAATACCGATCCTTTTCGTGAAGGTATTTACACAACAACTCTTACTGTAACATCCAGCTCTGCATCACCAAACGGAGTAGGTGATTCAACTAGATGGAAATTTAGAGCTTATCCTGATTCAAGATTTCAAAATACAGGTTGGGAAACTGGTTCTGATCGATGGCATGTTTATGTAGCAGACGGATCAATAATAACATTACCTACAATTGTACCTCGTATTTATCCAAACTTTGGAGTTAGCACAAATGAAATAGATTTTACAATAAACGTTGATATGACAGGTGCAATTAATTGGTATAATGGCGAACCGATTCCGGTCGATTCAATCGATTATGTCGTTGTATTAGGTTCGGTCCCTTGGTTGGGAAATTCTTGGGCTACACATTGCTGGTGTCCGGATGATACAGTTAATGGTTTATTGAAAGTATTAACTCACACTTCCGGAAACATCTGGTCTTATGATACAACACTTCCTGTTGGAATAAATCTTGGACCTTTTGAATTTCGGTTTGGGGCAATGTATCCCGGTGCTGATACAGTAAATGGTGGAGTTGCATATCTTAATAATGAATTCCCTTTTGGAGTTAATCATTTTAATGTTTTATTAAATCATCCAATATCGGTTTCAAATAATTGGTTCGGACATCCAACAGGACCAGATGCTGTTGAGCAAATTAAAGACATTATTCCGGATAAATTTAAACTAGAACAAAACTATCCAAACCCTTTTAATCCAACTACAAAAATTAGATACAGCATTCCAAAGAATAGTTTTGTTACTTTAAAAGTATTTAATCTATTGGGCGAAGAGATAGAAACACTTGTAAACAGCGAACAATCTGCAGGAGTTTATGAAGCAACGTTTGATGCTTCTAAACTTTCAAGTGGAATTTATTTTTATACTCTGCAAACTAAAAATTTTAATCTAACAAAGAAGATGATTTTGATTAGGTAAACTTTAAGAGGCTAAAATGAAAAAGCAGTTAACAATTTTTTTGTTGATTATAATAGCGTGTGTTTCATTCGCACAAAAAAATAAAATTACAACTACAAATACGGTTGTTTTTACTGCAGATATCAGCGGAATTCTTGGCGTTGGTTTTGGCGGAGCTTTTGATCCACTACGTGATTCATTGTTAGTTATTGGTTTGGATTGGGATGGGGAAACTACAGTTGTTGGCAATAGAATGATGTCAAATGTGGATACTCTAAATCCCGGAATTTATACAACAACATTATTAGTTAGCAGTACTCTTGATTCCGTCAGATGGCTATTTAAAGCAGCACCCTATTACTATTTTATGAATGCCGGATGGGAAACAGGATCAGATCGCTGGTTTACATTTAGTGAAGATAGTAGTGTTGTTACATTACCTATAATCATTCCAAATATATTGCCCGGCTGGTCTTGGCAAGGAGTACATCTGACTTTAAATCTTGATATGACTGGAGCAATTAATAGATACACTGGATTCCCCATTTCACTTTCTGAAATAGAATTTATTGGACTTAAAGGTACGTTACCTTTAATGGGAAATATGTTGGAAGGATGCTGGTGCTCGGATGACACATCAACCGGAGATATGGTATTATTAACTCACATTAGTGATAATAATTGGAAGTTTGAAGTGGATTTTCCTGCAGGTACAAACTCCGGTTTTTATGAATATAAATTTGCGGTTATGTATACAGGTGCAGATACAATAAATGGTGGAATTGAACCATTGAATAATGAGTTTCCCGATAGTCTATCACATAGCTTTCTATTATCAGATATACCACTAATTGTCGTAAATAATTTGTTTGGCGATCCGAACCCGGTTGGTGTGAAAAAAATTGAAAATCTTTTGCCAAGTGAGTTTGTCAACTTAGAACAAAACTATCCAAATCCATTTAATCCAACTACTAAAATTAGATACAGCATTCCAGAGAAAAGTTTTGTTACTTTAAAGATATTTAACTTATTGGGAGAAGAGATAGAAACACTTGTAAACAGAGAACAATCTAAAGGAGCTTATGAGGCAACATTTGATGCATCTAAACTTTCAAGCGGAATATATTTTTATACGCTAAGCACTAAGAATTTTTCGCTCACAAAAAAGATGCTGCTTCTTAGATAAAGAAATTTAATGTATAGCTTTTAATGGATTGTCCAAAGGAAGGATAGTCATTCCCACTGCCATAGGCATCTCCTTGGGAGAAAGTGGGAATCTTTTTTTTAAAAGGGATCGGATTCCCGTTTGCACGGGAATGACAAGTAAGAATTAATTTTTTAACAGCATCATTTTTTATTTTTTCTTATTCAATGCAGAAAGCTGGTTATAAAAATTTACTGCTAACTTGTTTTGTGGATTTAGATTTATGCTTTTTTGTAAAGCTGCAAGTGCTTCATCATTCTGTTTATTTAAATAATATGCACCAGCAAGATTGTAATATGTCTGAGAATCTACTTCTTTAAATCTAACAGCTTGCTGTAGATAATTTAGTGCTTCCTTGTATTTGTTTTGTCTTAGTAAAACTTGTCCCAGCCACTTTGTAGCAAAATAATCCGGTTTAAGTTTATATAGTGGAACTAAAAAATCCATAGCCTCATTTAACTTACCGCCATCAACCAATTTGGAAATTAAATCTTTATAAGGAATATCATAGTATGGTTCGTTTGCAATAATAACTGCAATTTCTTTTATGCAATTAGCATAATCACCTTTTTTAAAATAATAATCAGACAATAATCCGTGTGCCGATTCCCATGGTATATTGTTGTTTATTAGTTCGATAGCTAAGGTATCAACCATGTCCTTCGGTTTGAAAGTTAGCATCTTATAATTTAATGTTCCCCTAGGTACAAATGGATAGTTGCCTTTCAATTGAATAATTTTCATTTCAGCAACTGTAGAATCAAGTTGTGTAAAAGGGAAGTTTACTTTAAGAATACTATCGGCGCTGCTTTCAGAAATCGATGCTCGCAATCCGGAAGGCAGTAAATCCAAATCAAGCATTTTTTTAAAATAAGCATCTCCCATAATTCTATATCCTGCAAAGGTGGGATGAAGATGATCCACCATTAAGTTTGATCCGACAATTCCATTGGGGCTATTAAATTGAAAAACAGAATCAACATTAACAACCGATAGATTATATTTTTTTGCAAGATCATAAATTGCATCATTTATTTTTTGCGGTGCTCTAAAACGCAATGCATCAAGTTCTTTTGCCTGCATAAATAGTTGATTTGCTTTTTCAAAATTCCCACTCTCATATTCGCGCTGAGCATTTAAATAAACATCATCCGCTGCAGTATATTTTCCTATCCTTTATAGAAACAAAAGGCTTTTGGTCTTTTGCGTTAAAGGTAAGATTACCGATGACAACAGGAATATTTTTATCGCTAAAGATTTTAAGGATATCATCCATATTACCTTTAAACTGATCGATACCATTGTTAAACATTTCGGAATTATATGGAATGAGTGACTCACCTATCATTCTGCTCATTAAAGTTTCTTTGTTTTCGCTGCCATTCAATCCAACAGATTTAAAAATTCCAAAAACTCCTGAAATTATATTTTGCAAAAATTGTGTTGTTCTAAAATCTCTTATAGAAAGATAAAAATTAACCAAAGCTCTTGAGTAACCCATATTAACAGACGAGCCAACGCCAAGCGCACCGTAATATTCGTTATGACCTGTATAAATAA
Source organism: uncultured Ignavibacteriaceae bacterium (assembly GCA_963704275.1). GTDB lineage: Bacteria > Bacteroidota > Ignavibacteria > Ignavibacteriales > Ignavibacteriaceae > IGN3. The sequence goes on from CAVPHP010000001.1 coordinate 112,654, forward strand.
GTATCAAATCAGGTTTCATTTCAACAACACCTTTTGCAAAATCTCTTAACGTGTAAGAATTGATTGCAGATATCCCAAGATTGATTACTTCAGTTGTGTTTTCGGGATAAAGCAATTCAAGTTTTCTTTTTATGTGTCGTGGAAAAGAAGCATTGGGTACATATGGCCAGCCGGCGGCGCTGCTTTCTCCCAGAACAAAAATTCTAAATGCGTTATCTTTTTTTATAATATCAAATCCATCCTGAACTACAGATGGCGTTGCCTTAATATTAAAAAAATATTTTCGTGGTAAATCCGGATTAGTAAAATATTTATCAGGATAATAATTTGATATTTGAGTGAAGTACCTAAAATCATAACCGTAATCAAAATAGCGCAGCAGAACTTCAAGTAAAATTATAAATACAAAAGGAATTGCAACTAAAATTATATAAAACCAAAATGGATTTTTCTTTACAATTTTATTTTGTTCTGGAGTTGTTTTATGAACACTTTGGTTTGATTTATTTTGACTTTTATTCATAGATTTAATTCAACATCCATTTATAGATTAACGATTAACTTTTTTTAAGATATGCGAATTTAGTAAATTCATTCCATAATTTTTTGCAAAATATATAATAAGAATTACTCTTAATGATAAAATTAACTTACACAATACTGCTGATTGTTTTGTTTTCAGCCGGATTATATGCACAAGTTTTTATGGATAGATCGGTGGCAAGAGTTGGAAATATTTCGATATCCGATAAAGAATTTCTTGAACGATTTGAGATGACACCGGGAATAAATCGCCAGGTAAAAAGTGCGGTTGAATCACAAAAAATTGAATTTTTATTTTCACTGATTGCAGAAAAACTTTGGTCGCTTGAAGCTCTATCGAGAAGTATGGATACAACCGAAGTGATAAAGTTTGCATCAAATGAATTTGAAAAAATGTTTATCCGTGATGCGTTGTTTAAAAAAGAAATTAAAGATAAAATTGTTATATCCGAAAGTGAAATAGCTGAAGGTTTAAAAAGAAATTCATCAAAGTTGTATGTGCGCTATCTTTTTTCTTACGATAACGAGGAGATGAATAATTTGTACAAACTTCTTCAAAATGGAATTCCGTTTGATTCGATTCTTGCCGAAAGTCCCGAAAAGGATGAACAGATAACTCCTGTTGAAATTGTATTTGGGCAAATGGATGAAAGTGTTGAGGAAATCCTTTTTAATCTAAAAATAAATGAATTTACAAAACCAATTTTAACTCCCGATGGATGGTATATATTTTATCTAATAAATAAATCTGAAGAAATGTTAGCAGGTTCAAACGCACGAGAAGATGCAATAAAAAATGTTCGCAAAACTATTGAAGCAAGAAAACTGATTGAACAGCAAAAAATATTTTATGCTGACTTTTTTAAGGATAAAAAGGCTGAAGTTAATCCGAAACTTTTTGAAACATTATCACAAAACATTTCATCTTTATTTGAATACAAAAAGAAAAACTTTTTTATTAAAGATGGTGATCTGATTAATCTTGAGCCTGCCGATATTGTGAAAATGGAAGAAGTTTTTGGAAAAAAAATATTAAGTGAAATTTTTATTCAACTTGATAAAAACCCAATTACTTTTAAAGAATATTTGCGCAGCCTTATTTTTGATGGTTACAACGCAACAGATTATAAAATAAACTTTATTAGAGCATCGTTAGACAGCAGGGTAAGAAAAGATATTGAAAAAGAATTATTATATCGCGATGGTTTGAAAAAAGGATATGCTAATTTACCTGAAGTAAAGAGCGATGTTGAAATGTGGAAGCAAAATTATTTGTTTCAATTTTTAAAAGATCAATTTCGTGATTCGGTTACTGTAACTGATGATGAAATTTACAGTTTTTATCAAAAAAATAATCAGCCTGAATCTTATCCAATGATTGTAAACATTATTGAAATATTGACTGACAGTTTAGAAACGGTTGATAAAATTTTTAATGATTTAAATAATGGTGGTGATTTTAAAACACTCGCGGAAAAATATAATAAACGCGAATGGACAAAGAAAAACAAGGGTGAATATGGTTTGTTCCCAATCAACCAGCATGGAGAAATTGGCAGAATAGCTGCAACTATGAATGTTGGTGATGTTTTTGGTCCGTTAACGTTAGCTGAAGGATATTCTATATTTAAGTTGATAGATAAGCAGGATGAAAAGGTTATTCCGCCAAAGCCTTTTGAAAAATTTAAAGAACAGTATAAACAGGATTTAACTAATCATAAACTTTATAATAAGATAACAGATTTTACTTATAAACTTGCAGTTAAATTTGGTGTTAGTCTTAATCTTGATTTGCTTGAACAAATTGAAGTAACTTCGGTAACAAGTTTTGGAATGAGGTTTTTAGGATTTGGCGGAAAGGTAACAGCCGTTCCACTAATTGCCCCGAACGTAGATTGGGCTGAGCAGTGGATTAAAAATCAGCAACAACAACAAGTGATTCCTTAATATGTACATCCTCGGAATATCAGCATTTTATCACGATAGTGCAGCATGTCTTGTCAAAGATGGTGAAATACTTTCAGCCGTGCAGGAAGAACGCTTTACAAGAAAAAAACACGATCACAACTTTCCACAAAAAGCAATTGAGTTTTGTTTAAAGGATGCCGGAATTAATACTGAACAGCTTGATCTTGTAGCGTTTTATGATAAACCATTTTTAAAGTTTGAACGATTGCTTGAAACATATCTTACTTATGCTCCTGTTGGAATAAAATCTTTTATCAAAGCAATGCCTTTGTGGATAAAGGAAAAGTTGTGGATGAAGGAGATGATAAAAGATAAACTTGGATATTCGGGTAAATTTATTTTTCCTGAACATCACGAATCCCATGCAGCTTCCGCATTCTATCCATCACCATACAACAAAGCTGCAATTCTTACTATGGATGGAGTAGGCGAGTGGACATCAACAAGCTATGGAATAGGCGATGGAAATGATATTCAGCTTCTTGCAGATATTAAATTCCCTCACTCACTCGGATTGCTTTATTCAGCACTTACATTTTACACAGGATTTAAAGTAAACTCCGGTGAATATAAAGTAATGGGTTTGGCACCCTATGGAGAACCAAAATACAAGCAGCTTATTTATGATCATCTGATCGATGTAAAAGCTGATGGTTCATTCCGTATGAATATGGATTACTTTAATTACTGTCAGGGACTTACAATGACCAATAAAAAGTTTAACAAGCTTTTCGGAGGTCCACCAAGAGAACCTGAGAGTAATCTTACTCAGAAAGAGATGGATATTGCAAGATCATTGCAGGAAGTAACGGAAGAAATTGTACTTAAACTTGGTACTCACGTTTATAAGGAAACTGGATTAAAAAATCTTTGTCTTGCAGGCGGAGTAGCACTAAACTGTGTTGCAAATGGAAGATTATTAAGAGAGGGACCATTTGAAAACATCTGGATACAACCGGCGGCAGGCGATGCAGGTGGAGCACTTGGTGCAGCTTTAATCGGTTGGTATAAATATCACAACAAACCAAGAACAACTAATGATAAAACTGATTCACAAAAGGGATCGTATCTCGGTCCAAAGTTTTCTGAAGACGAAATACAATCATTTATCAAATCGAAAAAATTATCTGCAAAAAAATATAGTGATGATGAATTGATAGAGACAGTTGCGAATATGATTGCTTCAGAAAAAGTAATCGGCTGGTTTGATGGTAAGATGGAATTTGGTCCTCGAGCATTGGGTTCAAGAACGATAATTGGAGATGCGCGTTCACCAAAGATGCAGGCAACAATGAATATCAAAATAAAATTCAGAGAAGGATTTCGTCCATTTGCGCCATCTGTTATTTATGAAAAAGTAAGTGAATACTTTGAGATAGAAAAAGAAAGCCCTTATATGCTTCTAACTGCGGATATAAAAAAGGAACGCAGAATTCCTATGACAGATGATGAAGAAAAAAAATGGGGAATTGATAAACTTAATGTTGTGAGATCAAATATTCCCGCAATCACACACGTGGATTACTCGGCAAGACTTCAAACTGTTCATAAGGAAACCAATCCGCGTTATCATAAATTAATTTCTAAGTTTGAAGAAAAAACAGGATGTGCTGTAATAATAAATACGTCATTCAATGTTAGAGGCGAGCCGATTGTTTGCACCCCTGCAGACGCATATAAATGTTTTATGCGCACAGATATGGATTATCTTGTGCTTGGCAATTACATTTTAAATAAAGAAGATCAGAAACCGCTGGAAAATGACAGCGATTGGAAGAAAGAATTTGTATTGGACTAGAAATGTTAAAAGAAGAATTTAAACATATTGATAACTCAGATGAAGCGGTAAAGAAAACAGGATTGACAGTTGGAGTTGTTCTAATTTTAATCTCAATGCTGCTTTGGTATTTTGGAAAAACAACGTTTGTTTATTTCTCAAGCTTTGGTGGATTGCTGGTAATTTTTTCATTCATTGCGATACCTGTATTGCGCCCATTCCACAAGCTATGGATGATGTTTGCATTGATGATGGGATTTGTGATGTCCAGAGTTATTTTAACATTATTGTTTTATATTGTACTTACTCCGATTGGATTGATTGCGAAGCTGGTTGGTAAAAAATTTATGCCGCTTGGTTTTGATAAGAAAGCATCAACATATTGGGAGAAGAGAGAAAATCTAGTTAAACAGCAAATAGATTATGACAGACAGTTTTGAATGATCTGTCATTTCGAGCGAAGGGAGAAATCTTTATTGCCAGACATAAATAGATTTCTCAGTCGAGGACCTGTCTGCCGACAGGCAGGCTCCTTCGAAATGACTTAGTTAAAAAATTAGATTATTAGATTATTAGATTATTAGATTACGGATTAATAATGAGCAAATTATCAATAATATCAGAGTTGTGGGAGTTTTTAAAAGTTAGAAAAAAATGGTGGCTTCTGCCGATCATTTTATTTTTAGTTCTACTTGGCGGGCTAATAATTCTAACACAAGGTTCAGCATTAGCTCCTTTTATTTATGCAATTTTTTAGAAGTCTGAGAAATCTAAGTGAAAAATAAAAGATTCCTCATTCGACCTAAATCGAATTTGGAATGATCTATTGAGGGTAGTCATTTCGACGACCAAAGGAAGGAGAAATCTAAAATGTCGATTAATTCAGATTTCTCGCTTCGCTCGAACTGACAAATAATTAATAACTTATTTCTTATCTCAAAGTAAAATGAAAAAGAAAAAAATTAAAATAACTGTCGTAAAGAAAAAGAAGCGCGTTCCGGTTCCTAAGAAGCCTCCAAAAGTGGAAAAAAATCCAAAGGCTTATGACAGAGATGAGGAGAAGAAGAAGATCAAAAAGAGAATTAAGGATGACTTAAACACAAATGGTTAAGACTTCTGTGATTGCAGCATTTTATAACAACATTCGCTATCTAAAACTTGTTCTTGCTGGTTTTGAACGACAAACAGAAAAAGATTTCGAACTTATCATAGCAGATGATGGATCGAACCAAGAAGTTTTAGAAGAGATTGAATTCATTGCTTCAAATTATTCCTTCCATATAAAGCATATTTGGCATCCTGATAATGGATTTAGAAAAAATCGAATACTTAACCAGGCAATTTTAACTTCTGAGGCTGATTATTTAATCTTTATTGATTCTGATTGTGTACCCCACTCTAAATTTATAGAAGAACATTTAAAGGAAAGCTGCTTAAATACTGTATCTACAGGCAGAAGGGTAAACCTTTCACAAAAGATAACAAACTTATTAACTGAGAGTAAAATTAAAGACGGTTTTCTTGAATCAAATAATCTTATGTTGATTGAAGATGCTCTTTTGGGAAAATCAAGCTACGTTGAAAAAGGTTTTTATCTTGAGAATAAATTCCTGAGAAAAATTTTGAATAAAAAATATCGTGGGCTGCTTGGCTGCAATTTTTCTTTGTATAAGAAAGATATTCTTGCAATAAACGGATTCGATGAAAGATATGAAGCTCCTTCAATTGGGGAAGATACTGACATTGAGTTTCGATTAGGCTTAAATGGATTAAAAGTAAAATCATTAAATCATATCGCTGTTCAATATCACCTCTATCATAAGCTGCAAAAACGTCTTCAAATAAATATTGATCTTTTTGAAGAAGTAAAAAACTCTAAATTAGCCCACACTCCTTTTGGCCTAATAAAATAATACAAAATCTCATTCTGACCCAACTATTTTAGTAAAATCTTTAAAAAATACTAAAATATGTTTGGAACATTATTTGTTTCGCCTTATATTCGAAACCAAAATTTGAAACAATCCTAAATAATTAAGGTTTTCTATGTTAGATGATATTGATCTCCAGATTTTACGCACACTTCAGAAGAGAGGAAGAACAAAACGTAATGAACTTGCAGAAGAGGTTAAGCTTTCAATCCCCTCTGTAAGTGAGCGGCTGAATAAAATGGAAGACAAAGAAATTATCAAAGGCTATTACGCAAAATTAAATCGTAAAACTTTTAACTACGATATAATGGCTTTTATATTTGTAACGGTGGATTCATCAAAGCACTATAAAAATCTTATTACCAAGGTTGAAAAGATGCCTGAAATACTTGAATGCCATGCTGTTCTTGGTGAAGGTTCGCATCTGTTAAAAGCATTAGTTAAAAATACAGAAGCACTTGAAAAAGTATTATCAGAAATCCAATCCTGGCAGGGAGTAACAGGAACGAAAACCACTTACGTTCTTTCTACAGTTAAAGAAACTTTTGAAATAAATATTTAACAAATCATAAATAATCATAAAGGAAAGAATATGGCTAAAGCAGCTAACGGAGCAGTCGAAAAGGTGCTCAAATTTATTAAAGATAAGGGGATAAAATTTGTGGATTTGAAGTTTATGGATTTTCCTGGGCAGTGGCAGCATTTTACGGTACCAGTTACTCATTTTGATGCGGGTTCATTCGAAGATGGTTACGGTTTTGATGGTTCATCAATCCGCGGATGGAAACCGATACATGAAAGTGATATGCTTTTAATGCCCGATCCTGAAACAATGTTTGTAGATCTTTTTATCGAAGCACCAACACTTAGTTTAATATGTGATGTTTATGAACCTGCGACGAGGGAAAAATATTCCCGCTGTCCTCGTAACATTGCTCAAAAAGCCGAAGCCTACCTAATCTCAACTGGAATTGCAGACACTGTTTACTACGGACCAGAAGCGGAGTTTTTTGTTTTTGATGATGTAAGATTTGATTCACAGCCGAACGGAAGTTTTTATGTTGTGGATTCAATAGAAGGAAAATGGAACAGCGGAAGAGAAGAAAATCCAAACCTTGGGTATAAGCCAAGATTTAAAGAAGGATATTTTCCTGTGCCTCCGACAGATTCCTTAATGGATTTAAGAAATGAAATGGTAATGAATCTTATGAATTGCGGAATTGATGTTGAAGCTCAGCATCACGAAGTTGCAAGCGGTGGGCAGTGTGAAATTGATTTACGTTTTATGCCCCTTGTTAAAGCTGCTGATCAATTATTAATGTTTAAATACATTGTAAAAAATACAGCAAAGAAGAATAACAAAACTGTTACTTACATGCCTAAACCAATTTACGGCGATAATGGAAGCGGTATGCATGTTCATACTTCTCTCTGGAAAAAAGGCAAACCATTATTTGCTGGCTCCGGTTATGCGGGATTAAGTGAAATGGGTCTTTACTTTATTGGCGGATTGTTGAAACACGCTGCGAGTTTACTTGCCTTTACAAATCCAACAACAAATTCTTACAAAAGATTAGTGCCCGGATTTGAAGCTCCTGTAAATCTTGCATACTCACAAAGAAACAGAAGTGCATCAATTAGAATTCCAATGTATTCATCATCACCAAAATCAAAACGAGTTGAGTTTAGATGTCCCGATGCATCTGGAAATCCATATCTCGGATTTTCTGCAATGCTAATGGCTGGATTAGATGGAGTGATAAATAGAATTGATCCGGGTGAACCGCTTGATAAAGATATTTATGATATGGAACCGGAAGAATTAAAAAATGTGCCTTCAACTCCTGGTAGTTTAGAAGCTGCATTAAAGGCTTTGGAGAATGATCACGAGTATTTATTAAAGGGTGATGTGTTTACTGAAGATGTAATCGAAACCTGGATAAAATACAAAATGGATAAAGAAGTTAAGCCAATGGCACTGCAGCCACATCCTTATGAGTTTGGTTTGTATTATGATGTATAATTATAGAACTTAAATTTAATCTTAAATAAAGTGTAAATATTCTGTTAGCCCACAAATGTTAAATGTGTGGGCTATTTTTTTTGCCTACAATGTATTAGAGTATTCTTAAAATCATTTTATTTGAAACCTTAGAGGTTTCAAATTTTGCATGAGGTGACTAATTAAATCAAAAATGAAACAAAAATCCTAAAAGTTGCGTTAAAAGTACAATCAATTTTTCTTCTTGAATTTTAGATTTGAAGCGTTCAATTATTAATTAATCTTGAATAGGTTGGTTCAAAATCAAATCTATTCACATTATTATTTTATTCATAATATTAAGGAGCTACTCAATGAAAAACACAATTTTATTTTTTGTTCTGATTACTTTGATTTTTGTAGGAACAAGTAATTTTGGATACTCACAATCTGAAGATCTTTATGATTCCGGAACAGTTTGGTCTTGCACTTTTATAAGAACTGGGGCAAATGCTACAGACGATTATCTTAAAGGACTTAAAAATACCTGGGATGCAACAATGAAAGAAGCTGTTAAAGCAGGATTTGTAAAATCTTATAAAATACTACTCGGTAATGCAGCTAACCAGGAAGATTTCAATCTTATACTTATGATTGAAAATGAAAATATGGCTTCTTTCGATCCGAATTCAACCAGACAAGCAAAGATGGATGAGATTCAAAAAAAGATTAGTGATAATATGAAAGGTGATTTCGAAAAAACTGTTTCTAATTATGAAAATATTAGAGAATTATTAGGTACAAAAGTAATGAGAGAGATTCGGTTGAAATAATAAAAATATTTTGATCTTTATTTTTACCCTTGCTGATAGGTGTTTTAGTAACATTAAACATATTGGCAGGGGTTATTAATCTAAATATTGATTAGTTCTCTTTACCGTCCTATTTGTTTTTTTGCCACTCATTCCAGATAATAGGCTGATAACCAACAGTAACCAATCTTTCGTTTCTTACTATTGGAGTTTTTAGCAGCAATGGATCAGCTAATAATTCTTCTTCAATATCAAAAACCATAAACAGCATTCCACGGTTTTTAAATCTTTTGCTTTCTCTATCAATCAATTCATCTAAAGAAATAACACGAGAAATATTTTCAAGCTCACCTTTTGCTAAACCTTTTTCGGTTAAATCTCTAAAGTGAAATGGAATTCTTCTTTCTTTAAAATATCGTTCTGCTTTTTGTGTTTCTTTACACTTTTTTGTGCCGATTATCTGGATGTTCATTTTAAATAATTATTTGTTCTTTATTTCTTAAATATAACTAGAATTGGAGAAATGATGAGTGGTTTCTTATTACCATCTAATATTTTTAATTTGCATTAAGTTTAAAATCAAATTGGAATCTATCGATGAAAAAGAATTTACTTAAAATCACATCTCTTTTATTTTTTATTCTGTTTACAAATCTTATTACAGCACAAACTTATTACGGAATAAATCCTGATACAGTTAAAGCACAAAAATTTGATATGGGAAAAATGTGGACATTTGAAAATCCACCGCTTGATTATTTTGAAAAAGAATATGGATTTAATCCTTCTGTAGAACTATTAGAAAAATTTCAAAAGAGTGCTTTAAAATTTGGAAACGGCTGTTCCGCATCTTTTGTTTCGGAAGATGGTTTGATAATGACAAATCATCATTGCGTACGTGGAATACTTTCCACCGTTCAAAAAGATGATGAAAATATTTTACGCGATGGTTTTTTTGCCAATACATTAGAAGATGAAAGAACAGTTCCAAACCTTAAAGTTGAACAATTAATAATTATAAAAGATGTTACAAAAGAAATTCAATCCGCAATGGATGAAGTTAAAAGTGATTCAAATAAAATTAATGTTCGAGATCAAAAAATAGATGAGTTAAAAAAAGAATATTCCAAACAAAATCCCGAACTTATTTTTAAAGTTATTTCGCTTTACAACGGCGGCAAATATTCGTTGTATGGCTATAAAGTTTATGATGATATTCGATTAGTATTTGTTCCTGAATTATTTGTTGCAAAGCTTGGCGGAGATCCCGATAACTTTACATATCCTCGTTATGGTTTGGATTGTGCATTTCTTCGTGCATATGAAAATGGAAAGCCAATAAAAACAAATTTTTATTTTAGTTGGAATAACGATGGAGTTGTTGAAGATCAGCCTGTGTTTGTTGTTGGGAATCCTGGCAGCACTGATAGAATAAATACTATGGCGCAAATAGAATATGCAAGAGATGTTCGCTATCCAATGATTGTTGGAATGTTTCAATCAATGTATAACATTTATGAAAAAATGGTTACAGAAAATAACGCAGAAGATTTTAATTTAATTGCAAGACTCTATTCATTTGGCAATGCGCTTAAAGTTTATTCAGGTACATATAAAGCTTTGCTTGATCCTTTTTTGATAGCACGTAAAAAAGATTTTGAAAAAAAATTTAGAACGACGGTTAATAGCAATCCTGAAACTAAAGGAAAAGTATGGAGATATCTGGAATGAGTTAGAAGCATCTCGATTGGAAGCCAGAAAAACTGCAAATAAAATTTATGCTTACACAATAGGTTTTTATTCGCCTCAATATTTCTTTATCGCCAGAAACCTTATCAATTATGCCAAACAATTAAAGAATGATGAAATCACAAAAGAAAAATATGATTCATTATCTGCACAATTATTTCCGAAAAATTTAGATGAAGATTTAACAAATCAATTGTTGCATATTCAACTTAACATTATAAAAAATAATCTACCTGCTGATCATAAAATTGTTAGACGATTAATTGGTGATAAAACGATTGAACAAGCTGGAAAAGATATAATCGCAAATTCTAACTTTACAAGCAATGAAAAATTTTTAGAATTGGCGGAAGGTGGATATGAAGCAGTTCTAAATTCAAGTGATCCTTTCATTTTTTATATTCTAAATACTCAGGATGAATTGAAAAAAATGCAGGATGAAAATCAAGCAAGAAATGATAACGAAGAAATATTAAATCAAATGTTGGGTGAAGTATTATACAAAGTTTACGGCGATGCAATTCCTCCTGATGCAACAGGTACTTTACGTTTGGCAGATGGAATAGTAAAAGGATATGATTACAATGGAACGCGTGCACCAATTAAAACAACTTTTTACGGCGCGCTGGATCGTTATTATTCTTTTGATAAAAAATTTCCATTTCACCTACCATCGTATTTTGAAAATCTTCCAAAAGAATTTGATCCATCAACTCCATTAAATTTTATAAGCACAAATGATATAGTTGGCGGAAATTCCGGAAGCGCTGTTATTAATACTCAGGCTCAAATTGTTGGTTTAGCTTTTGACGGAAATATTGAAAGTTTGCCAAGTAATTTTATTTACACGACAGAAGCAAACAGAACGGTTTGTGTTAGTGCGCTTGGAATGATGGAAGCTATTCGTGATCTTTATAAAGCAACTCGTTTAAGTGATGAATTATCAAATGGAAGAATGAATTAATATGTACTGGATAATTTTATTTATTGCTGGTTTGTTTGAAGTTAGCTGGGCAATTGGTCTAAAATACACCGAAGGATTTACAAAATTATTACCGTCGGTAGTTACTGTTGTCTGTATGATAATTAGTATGGGATTGCTGGCTTATTCAGTAAAGCATCTTCCCATTGGAAGTGCATATGCGATTTGGACAGGTATTGGAGCGGTTGGAACTGCGGTGTTGGGAATTATTTTATTTGGCGAATCAAAAGAATTAATTAGAATATTTTTCATTTTTTTAATTGTTGTAGGGATAGTTGGATTAAAAATATTTTCAGGTCAATCTGAAGCCTGAAAAGGTTTTAAAACGATTCCAATTTTAAAGAGCTCATTAAACAACTGCTCAGTTAAAATTATATTATCTTCAATGTTAAACCCGGCTTTGTTAAGGCACTTAGCAAGCCAAGTATTGCATGTGTTTAATAGATGATAAGACTCAACTGCCTTAAAAAAGATTATTTTCCCTTCTGCCTGCTTGCTTAAAATTATTGATTGATTGTTTTCTTGAAGAAGAAAGGAATCATTTATAAAATTCAGAATAATAAGCAGTTGTTCTCTGGTTATATCTAATTCAATTACGACTTCCGAAAAATTAAAATACTCCTCTAGAGTGAGATTTATTCCTTCAACCCTTAATGCACTTGGTGTTGGATAGAATATTGCTCTAAATGCAAGTCCAGAATCAAAACCAGGATATTGATAAAATTCCTCATCACCCCATCCAATATCAATAAGATTATAATCTTTAAAACAGTTGTATTCTCTAAAAATTTGTGAATCGAGATCAACTGAATTAAAAACAATTGCAGTATGCCAGTTCTGTTTAATAAAATGGATTTTATAATTGTCTGGGTCGCATTTAATTGCCTTCCCGGCAAAAAAAGTCGGTGAGGTGTTTAAAAAGAAGAAAATGAATAGAAAAATTATTAAGTTATAAGTGTTCAAAACTTGTTATTTATTTTAATTTAAAGAGGTCTTGGTTTGAACCTAAATTTTTACCGCTGTATAATAACACTTTCTATTGTTTGTTTCATCTCAATAATTAATTTTAAAACTATTGCTCAGGATAGGAATGGTAAATACACAATTGTTATTCATGGTGGTGCTGGATATTTTGATAGAGAATCATCTGATGAATTAAAACAACAATACATCAATTCTTTAACTGAAGCTATAAACATCGGGAAAAATATTTTATCACGCGGCGGAACAAGTTTAGATGCTGTTGAAAAAACAATTAACTATTTAGAGAACAATATTCTTTTTAATTCCGGTAAGGGCGCTGTTTTTACTTCTGAAGGAAAACATGAACTTGATGCATCCATTATGCAAGGCAAAGATTTGTCTTGCGGTGCTGTTGCGGGAGTAACAATTATTAAAAATCCAATTTCGCTTGCAAGATTAGTGATGGAAAAAACTGAACACGTTTTATTTGCAGGCAAGGGTGCTGATGATTTAGGAATTGAGTTGGGTGTTGATATTGTTCCCAACTCATATTTCCACGATTCAACTCGATATCAAAAATGGCTCAAATCAAATTTAAAGCAAGAAGGTGAAACTGTGGGATGCGTTGCTCTTGATCAATATGGAAATATTACTGCAGGAACATCAACCGGCGGAAGACAAAATAAAATTCCGGGAAGAGTCGGAGATTCTCCAATTATTAGTGCAGGAACTTTTGCAAACAACATTACGTGTGGCGTGTCTGCAACGGGTTTCGGTGAATTATTTATCCGTAACACAGTGGCATTTAATATTTCTGCGTTGATGGAATATAAAGGTTATACTCTTAAGCAAGCTTGCGATGAAATGATATTTAAAAGATTGCCTGCCGGCAGCGGCGGAATAATTGCTGTAGATAAAGATGGAAATTTTGAAATGCCATTTAATACAGAAAGTATGTTCCGTTCAGTTGCAAATTCTAATGGTGATTTTAAAGTTGAAATATGGAAATAGCTTAATAAAAAATATTCAGGTGGAGGAATTATGCGACCGAATAAGGGTGATTATAATGAATATTATCAACAGTACATCGACCAAGTTAAAGGCGATGATATTTTTAGGATTCTTATCGAACAAAATTTAGAATCGCAAGACATACTTAATTCTTTCTCTGAGAGTAAAGGTAATTTTAAGTATGCGGAAGGGAAGTGGACCGTTAAAGAAGTTATTGGACATTTAATAGATGTTGAAAGAATTTTTGCATATCGTGCATTATGTATTGCACGAGGTGAAAAACAATCACTTCCTGGTATGGATCAGAATTTATATGTTGCTAACGGTAAATTTAATAAGCGTCAACTTTTTGATTTAAATTATGAGTTTAGATTGCTCCGTGAGTCAAACATTTTATTATTTGGCAGTTTTGATAAATCTGTTTTACAGAACCGAGGCACTGCAAGTGGTTATGAAGTTACAGTTTTGGCTTTAATGTTTATGACTGCAGGACATGAGAAACATCATTTAAAAGTTTTAACAGAAAAATATATGTAATAAATTGAAAAGTAATCTAAATCACTTTATAAATTGCATCTAATATTTTTTGCGTAGCACCAATATTTGAGTGAACATAGTCAGCAGAAATTTGTCCTGCCTGTTTCCTATAATCATCATCTGAAAATAATTTTCTTAAATTTCTGTAAGCCTGCTTTTTATTATTAACAACAATTCCACCGCCAATTTCAGCTAACTTTATTGCTTCCTGCGAGTTTTGAATTTTTGGACCAAACATTACCGGAACACCATAAACAGCGGCTTCAAGAACGTTATGAATATTTTGTTTAAAACTTCCGCCCACATAAGCGACATCGGCGTAAGTATAAAGTGTTAAAAGTATGCCTATTGAGTCAACTATAATTACTCGTTCATCAGAATAATTGTTAAGATGTGAAAAACGAATTGTTTTTAATTTGCCGCTAAATTCATTTTCAATCTTTTCAAGATGAAGCAAAGTTGGTTCGTGCGGGGCAACAATCATAATTACACTTTTATCAACTTCTGCAAGTTTAAGAAATGCAGGAAAAATAACTTCTTCATCCTGCTCCCATGTACTGCCGGCAATAAAAAATTTTTTATCTTTTGTTACGTTATAACTTAAAAGTCTTTTTTCCTTTGCAAGTAAACTACGCTGATGAACTCTGTCAAATCGTGTATCGCCCACAGCTTTAACTTTATTATCATCAAACCCAAATGATTTAAATTCTTTTGCATCAGATTCTGATACCGTTAAAATGTTTGTAAAATATCCAAACAAAATTTTGTGAAAAGAATTTGCCAGCGGATATTTTCTTGGTGAATCATTCCTAAGTGTTGCATCAACTAAATATATTGGAATATTTTTTTTGTGTAATTCGTTAATAATATTTGGCCAAACATCATATCGCATAATAACCGCAAGAGTTGGATTTGTAATTGAAATAAATTTTTCTGCATTGGCTTTTGTATCGAATGGAATATAGGAAATCAAATCAGCATGCGGATATTTTTTTGAATTTTCATAACCCGACGGTGAGAAAAAAGTTATAAGTACGTTTACGTTTTTATCTTCTTTTAGTTTTTCAATTATTGGTTTTGCCTGCTCAAATTCGCCCAATGAAGATGAATGAAACCAAATCAGTTTTTTCTTTTTATTGATTGAAGTAGCGTTTAGTATCAGTTCTTCATAAACTCTTTTTCGTCCCTTTATTCCGGTTCGGATTTTTTTATTAAAGAATCCGGCAAACCGCAGTGCTGCATAGAGAATCGGCAATACTAAAAAGTTGTAAAATATGTTAAATAAAAAATTCATCAGTGTTAGATAATCGAAATTACTTTCTCAAATACAAAATCCGGTTTAATTAATTTCATACAATCAAAATGTTTTTTTGGGCAACTGCTTCTTCCGATGTGTGAACACGGGCGGCAATTTAAGGAATTGTTTTCTAAGATTAAATCTTTGCAATTATAAGGTGCAAATCCAAATTCTTTTACAGTTGATCCGAAGATTGCGGCTACTTTTGTTCCAACTGCGGCGGCGGTGTGCATTAAACCGGAATCATTACAAACAACGGCTTTGCACAATTTCATATCTGCTGCGGTTTGTAAAATATCATCAATGTTGGAAACATCAATCGAACCCGAAATCTCTTTTGAAATTTCTGCACATAATTCTTTATCAATCTTGCCGCCGAATAAAACAATTGAGTAACCGGCGTTAGTTAATTTGTTTCCAAGTTCAATAAAATATTCTTTTAGCCAGCGTTTAGTGTAATGGCGCGCGCCCGGACAAAATCCAATTAAATTTTCTTTCCCCAAAATTCTGGTATCAGTAGTCTTATCTGTAAAAAGATCTAAACCATTTTTATCTAATTGAAAACCAGAAATTGTGTTTGCATATCTAACCGGAATCTGCGGTTCATTTTTTAGTTTGTTAATTTTAAAATTAACTAATAAAAATTTTTGCCAGGTATTTTTTGAAAACCTAACTATTTGTGGATTATTATCAGAGAATATTTTCTTTGATCTTAGGTTATTTTGAAGATCAATAATTAAATCGTATTTGTTTCTTTTTATTTCAGAAGTTGTGGTGAGATTATCTTTTTCAGTTCTGCTGAATTTAAAAACCTTGTTAAGATGAGGATTAAGTTTTAAAAGATCTGAATATTCTTCGCGTACTATATAATCAATTTCAATTTTTGGATATTGATTTTTTAAAGATCGAACGAACGGAGTTGTTAGCAGAATATCGCCAAGTGAGCTTAATCTGATAATTAGAACTTTATTTAATTTTGATAAATCTAAGTTTGTCAAGAAAATCTTTATAAAATGTTTTGCCAAATTTATCATTTCGTAAACTTATATCCACAAATTGATTTGAACTTTTTGTTTTAGTGCCTAATTTTAGACCATAAATTTATAAGGAAATAATTATGACGACTTTGCCTCCCCCAAAAGTAAAAAAATCACCTGAAGATTCGATTGAATCAAAAGTTTATGCAATGATAGAAACTTTTAAGGAAAACATTCCAACTCCAAGTGATAGAAACAGATTATCATATTGCATGTTAAAATATTTGAATGGTGAAGGTGATGCGCCGATTATAACTCTAAAAACATCAAAGATAAATTTTGAGGGGATATCAAAAGAAGAACTTGCAAAAAAACTTGATGTGGAATTAGCAAAGATTAAATAACTGAATCTTTTTAGACTGTGATTTTATTGGATAAAACCTTCGAGGTTTTAAAAAACTCGAAGGTTTTTATTTTTATAAAAAGATTTAAATCGAAGTTGAAATACCAATTCTATGTAATCCGCCAACCGATCCGAGTGATGAAAAACCATAATCAAATTGATAATCAGAAACCTTTACACCTAAACCCACATTAAATCCGGCGATGCCTGCGGTTGTTCCAATTTTAAATTCTGTGCGGCGTTCGTTGTTATATCCAAATCTAAGCTTCATAACTTTGCTAAGAGTAAACTCAGCACCAACATTAAAAGCTTTAAACTTCTGAACAAAATCATCGCGTTTTTCATTCAGCTTATGAAAATCTACTGAAAGACGAAGTGGAAGGTTTTCTAATCTTTTTGAAACTCCAACTGAAATATCAAGCGGCAAATCTTCTGATGTTGTGTAATATTTTGAAACCTGTCCGCCGAGATTCATTACCGAAAAACCAAAGTTCCAGTTTTTATCGGGAATTGCATAATGCAATCCTAAATCAACTGCTAATGCTGTAGATGAGCGGCTTTCAATTCCCGAGTAAATAAATTTTGCATTTGCACCGTAATAAAAATTATTATCAAGCTGATTTGCGTAACCAACAACAAAAGCCATTTCTCCAGCGCCAAATTCTCCGGTTCTGATTCCAGATTCATCTGCTCCTTCAAAACTGCCGTAATTAATATATTTAATTGCTGCGGCAAATCTTCCTATACCTTCAAACTGTGCTGAGTATGCAAGGCTTGCAAGGTTTATATCCATTAAATGTTTTACAAAAGAAAACGAAGCCGGGCTGCCTTCTAACAATTTTATTCCTGCAGGATTATAGAAAATCACATCAGGGTCGTCGTCATTAGAAACAAAACTTCCGCCCAAAGCTCCGGCGCGTGCGCTGCCATCAAGGCGTAAAAAATCAAAAGTGTTTTGGCTGTAAGTAAAATTACCAAACACTATTAAGGAAAGGGATAAAAAGATGACCTTGTTCATTAATTCTCCAAAATTTCTGTAGCTATTTAAGTATAACCCAAAATAAAGGCAAGGGGAAATAATGGTTGATATAAATATTAACCAGACTTATTTTTAAGTGTAATTTTTAACATTTTATAGAGGGGCTTATGTTCAAATCTTTAGTGGTTATTATAGTTCTCATTATTTATCCATCTGTTATCTTTACACAATCAAATTTATCTGATTTGCAAAAACAGTTACCAAAATCGGTTCAGGAAAACCCCGGTTTGTTAAAACAGATAACACTAGCCCTTCAAAGAGACTTTTCCTTAAATCCTGAATTAGTAGCATATAGAATTACATATTATAAAAAGTTGTTCGATCAGGGAATTCAGGACAATGATTTGAACGGGTTAAATAATCTTAGAATGCTAACTGTTGAATATTACCAGAAAAGGAATAAGTGGATTGATAAAGAAAAAGAAATAATCGAGAAAACTTCATATTCATCTGAATATAAAATTAAAGCTATTAATTTTATTAGTGGTTTCTATAGTGAAATTAAAGATACAAATGGAAAGGCAGATTATTATTTGGATCAGAATTTTGTTGATTACTATTCGGCAATTGCTTTGGGAACGCAGAATCTTGGTGAGTATAATCTCAATGTAGATTATACAAAAAGCAAAAATGCTATCGAAAAAATTATCCGAGATAGTCGGATTGAAAGAGTAGCTTCAATTGGAACAAAGGATCAAGAACTTGAACCAATAGTGGATTTATTGAATTACTGGTATTTGTTTTCTAATGATAATCAAAGCAATGATTTTGTCGTTTCGGATTTATTGCTTAAATATTTTGAGTCGGAGTATAACCTAAATGACTTTCCCTTGAATGAAATATTTATAGGGATAAATTTTTTTCAGATTAAAGAACATCTTGATATTAAATCGAGTGGGAACATCATACCAAATGATTTAATTATAGGTGATGTTAAAAATTCAACTCAGCTTAATCTATCCTTTAATTATAAGATAATGATGAACGATATTTTAAAACCATTTTCTTTCTTTACACTAGGTTTTGGTGCTGGAATATCTTTAGATGCAAAAACAGATCTTAAAAATAATATAGTTGTTTATCAAAAAGATCCTTTGCAAAATAGTGACTTCGTTTCACAGACCTGGAATGTCAATGAGTTGATATCGAAAGATCCTTTTAGAGCCTTAATATATTTTAAAGGGACAACCCCAGTTTTATTTTTTAATAAAAACTTATTTATTCAATTGGGACTTATTTCAGGAATTAATTTTTCTTCATATAAATTACAGTATGATTATTCATATGATAAAGTACAAGTTCTATGGGATCAAAACATACAAAGATTCGTTTCGACTTTATTGGAGAGAAAAATTGGTGAACAAGATGCTGAAGAAAATAATCAAACAAAGTTTTTTATATATCCAACCATTGATTTATCTCTGTATTCTATTAATCCAATTTTATTGCAATTTTCTGTAGGATATAATTTTATATCGGCAAAAATTGGTTATGGAATTTAGTGCTTAGGAGTGATTTTTCACTCTCAATTTTTATTACGTCTTTACGTACAGTACTTGCAACCTTAGTGACCAAATTCTCATCTAAATTAGGTGAATCCTGTTTAACTTGATTCATCAATTTTTACAATTTAACTTTGAAATATAAAAACGGAGAATAGATAATAAATGAACGGACTTAAAACTGTATTTCTAATGTCGTTAATGATGGCGCTTTTTCTGCTGGTTGGCTATGCAATCGGCGGAAAATCGGGAATGACAATTGCTTTTGTGTTTTCGCTTGCGATGAATTTTGGCTCTTATTGGTTTTCGGATAAAATTGTACTTAAAATGTACCGCGCACAACCTATTACAAGAGAGCAATCGCCAAAATTTTATGATATGGTTGAGCAGCTTGCACAAAATGCAAATCTGCCAATGCCAAAAGTTTATATCATAAACGATCCAACTCCAAACGCATTTGCAACGGGTAGAAATCCGCAAAACGCTGCAGTAGCCGCCACAACCGGAATTTTGCAGGGACTAAATAATGAAGAACTTGCTGGAGTAATGGCGCACGAACTTGCTCACGTTAAACACCGAGATATTTTAATTAGCACAATTGCCGCAACTTTAGTTGGAACTATTTCTTACATCGCACAAATGGCTGGCTGGGCTGCAATGTTTGGCGAAGTGATGATAGCGAAGAGGGCGAAGGTTTTGGTGGGCTGATTTTAATAATTCTTTCACCAATTATTGCAATGCTTTTACAAATGTCAATTTCAAGATCGCGCGAGTTTGCCGCTGATGCGGGCGGTTCACAAATTAGCGGTAATCCCTTGGCTCTTGCTTCTGCGCTGCAAAAAATTTCACGCGTAAATCAAGTTCAGCCAATGCGTAATACAAATCCTTCAACAGCGCATATGTTTATCATAAGTCCTTTTCTTGGTGGATTAGGAAAATTATTTTCTACACATCCGCCTGTTGAGCAAAGAATTGCGAAGCTGCAGGAAATTGCTGCGGGAAGAAGATAAATTAGAACTGAGTACTTAGTATTGTGTAGCTAGATAGATTTCAAAGTCATGCTATTACTACGAAGAAACAGTTCAGCATCTTTAAATAAAGCTAGGAAACCCTGAAACAAGCCTGTCTGCAGATAGGCAGGTTCAGGGCGACAAGAATATTCGCTTGATAAAGAACTAAAATAATTTGTTATCTTTATCGAGTAAAACTTTTATATCTATGTAAGATAAAATATAAATTGAAGTTATTATATTAGTATATGAATAGAGTTTATTTGGACACATCGGTATTTGGGGGTTACTTTGAACCAGAGTTTGAAATCTGGACCAAGATTTTATTTAAGAAAATAAAAGATGGGGAATTTAAAATCATTTATTCTCGATTAACTGATATAGAATTAGCATCTGCCCCAGAAAATGTTCGAGAACTTGTTAAAAGTTTACCAGAATCATCTATAGAGTTGGTGAATATTTCAGATCCGGCAATTGCATTGGCAGAATCTTATATTTCTGAAAAGGTTGTTGGAACAACTAGCCGCGCTGATTGTATTCACATTGCATTAGCAACTTTAAATAATGCCGATATTTTGTTAAGCTGGAATTTTAAACATATTGTAAACATTAACAGAATACGTGGTTATAATTCGGTAAATTACAAACTAGGATATAAATTATTAGAAATAAGAACGCCAAGAGAGGTATTAGATGATTAAAACCATTGAGAAAAATAAAACTGATAATAGACTTATTGATGAATTGCGCAAGATTAGAGAGAAGATCAATTTAGATATTAAAGATTTAAACACAAGTAAAATAAAAGAATACTTTAATTCTAAAGAAATAAAACAAGCAAAATTAATTTGGCACAACAAATAAGTATTTTAATCTAATCGTGAAAAATCAAAAGAATAATATTTGGAATTTAATTAAAAAATTTTCATTGATTTTATTTTTTGTATTGCCACTTCAAACCTCAACATATTCCCAAACAACTTCAAATCTTGATCAGTTTTATACGTTAATTGATTCCGCATCAAATAATTTATTAAAGGATTTAGGCGATACAAAAAAGGTAAACTTAGAACTAAACTTTGGAACTGATTATTCTGTTTTTGCAAATCAAGTAAGAGGAAAACTTTTAAGAAATGGAATCCAACTAATTGGTGAAAATTCTGATGATAAAAATTTTGTTCGTGTAAATTTTGTTGTTGATAATTCCTTTGTTGGATATTCTGATCCCGAAAAAGATGGAATTTTTGGAGACTTTTTTACTGAAAGAACTGTTGAACTTTCGGGTAATTATTTTATATCAAACAATCCGCAGGTAAAGGAGTTTAAACTTACCGCAAAAGACACAATCAATGTGGAAGAAGTTGAAAATGTAGAAAACAGATCATATCCTTTTACACAAGGCGATCTGCCGCCGGAACCGTTTTTTTCTAGCCTTTTAGAGCCTATCGTAGCAATTGGCGCTGCAGCAGTAACTGTAATTTTATTCTTTACAGTTCGTTCTAAGTAAGGGCGTCGCAAATAATTGTTTATAAAAAACAAATTTTCTTCATTAATTATTTACAGTAAAAATATATCCAATATGTTTCGTGCCTCTTATTTTATTTGCAAGGAACCACATATAAATACCTTTGAAGGCTTATCCATTTTGGTTATAATTGCACATCAAAAAACCTATATACTTTAAAATGAAAAACATATTTGCACTACTTTTTGTAACATTATTTTTATTTGCTTGTTCATCAACTCTTGATACAACAAATATGCTTCCCGAAGAAAAATTGGCTTATGCAATTAAGCTTTACGATCAGGAAGATTACGAAGAAGCCGTTAAAGAATTTGAATCTATAATACTACAATATCCCGGCAGCAGCATAATTGATGATGCACAATATTATTTGGCGATGACAAGATTTAAAAGAGAAGAATATATTCTTGCTGCATATCAATTCAGTAGATTAATAAAATCTATGCCCTCCAGCGAATTTTTACCAGACGCACAGTTTATGTTAGCTGATTGCTATTACGAACTTTCACCGGATTTTACCCTTGAACAACAATACACTAAAAAAGCTGTTGAAGAGTTTCAAGTATTTATTGATTTCTATCCTTTAAATGCACGAGCCGCAGATGCTGAATCCAAAATAAAAGAGCTGAACGATAAGTTGGCAAAAAAGGAATATGAAGCCGCACACATTTACGATAAGATGGAATATTATTTAGCTGCTATTAAATATTATGATTCAGTTATGGAAGTTTATCACGATACCCAATACGCACCGCTTGCTCTTTATAACAAAATAAATTTGCTTGTGGATAGAAAGCGAAATTCAGAAGCTTTGGCGGAATCACAAAAGTTTCTGCAAAAATATCCAAATGATAAAAATTTTAGCGATGTGCAGAAGATAGAAAAATCATTGGAAAGCATACTCTCAGTAAACCCATAATGCAACGCGCAAAAAAAATAAGTGATTCTCAAATTGTAATGACAGAACTTGTTCTGCCAAATCATACAAACCAGCTTGGTAATTTGTTAGGCGGGCAGTTGATGCACTGGATTGATATTTGCGCGGCACTTAGCGCTGCAAAACATAATCAGAGAGTTTGTGTTACTGCTTCGGTGGATAGAATTGATTTTCACAATCCTGTTAAATTAGGTGATGCGGTTACTTTAACTTCATCATTAAACAGAGTGTTTAAAACTTCGATGGAAGTTGGGGTAAAAGTTTATGCACAAAATTTTAGATTGGGTACTCGATTTCATTCAAATACAGCGTATTTAACTTTTGTAAGTGTAGATAATGATGGTAAACCGGTTGAAGCTATTGATGCAATTCCGGAATCTGAAGACGAAATTAGAAGATACAATGAAGCTCTCATACGAAGAGAGAACCGCCTTAAAGACAGGAAAAAGTAAATTTAAAACACTTTTAGCCTTTGTCTTACTCTCACAGATTATTTATCCGCAAATTCCCTTTCAAGGATTTTGCAAATTAAATTCATTTAGTGTTGATTCCGGTTTTACTAAAATTTTTAGTTTTAATTATAATCAGGATGGACACTCTGATTTATTAATTTATGATCCCTTACAAAAAAAAGCCGCACTTTATGATGGTATAAGCGGAACAAAATTTATTCTAAAAGAAATGCTGCCGCTTCCGATAGAATTATCTGCAATCGAACCGATAATAATTCCAAAGAAAATGATTGAATCGTTTGCTTTCACATCCAGAAAAAGCAGAAGCTTTGGGATTTATAATTTTAACACATCCGGAAAAGTAAAATTGGTTTCGCAAATAAAATTTGATTCCTATCCTGAAAATATCAGCGCTACAAATAATTCTTCAGATGATTCTCAGTTATTTTTGTTATCCGGCAATTCGTTTGATGGTTTATCAATCGTATCAAGTCATAATAATCAACTAAAAGAAAAAAAAATCTACGCTAATAAACCTTTTCTGAATGCACAGTTTATTGATCTTAATTCTGATGGGTATGAAGATATTGCGGCATTAAACTCAGTAGATAATAAACTTCATTTGTTTTATAATAATTCCCGCGATGAATTTAATGAACTTAGAACCCTAAGAATGAATGATGATGTTCTATCGATGAGAATATTTGATATTAATTATGATCAGTATGAAGACATTATAGTAAGCACAAAATCAAACATTCAAATTTATTTTGGAGATGCAACTTCTTCGTTTGGTAAAACAATTTATGTGCAAACAACTTACCCGGCAAATAAATTTATAATCGGCGATTTTAATCGTGATGGTTTTTTTGATATTAATTATTTAAGCATTGATGAAGGAATTGTTTCAACAATCTTTGCAAAAGATTTCAATATGTTCTTTCCCGAAATTATCCAGCAAAAGAAAAAAGGTATTATAGACGTAATTCCTTTCTTTAGCAAGTTCGTGTACGGTGCTGCATATCTAAATCAAAATGGAGAAGTAAATATACTTTCCAAAGTTACTTCGATGACAGAGAGTCAAAAGCTTGCAATTGTGATTGAACCCGATTTAATAGCTCCATTCGATCATACAAACAACGGAATAATTGATTTAGTATTTACAGATGAGTTTGATAAAAAATTAAAATTTATTATTCGTAGTGCTGCAGGCTTACCGGAAAAATATTTTGCAATAGATCTTTATGAAGATCATAATAAGATATTAGAATTCAGTAATGATAAATTGGAAAAAACTTTTTTTCTTTACAGCTCAAATAAAAAAATAATTGAAGCGATTGAAGTCGATTTTGATAAGTATAATTTTAAACGCAAAATTCATTATGCTGAAGGACCAATTCAGGATATTAAAATTAAACCGGATGCTGAAGGTGAGGCGGAATTATTTATACTTTATTCAAAAGATAAAACTTTAAATCTTCAGGTTATTTCAAAAACGCAAGTTGGATTCAATCAAAAAGTTTATACAAATTTAAGCTCAAATTTGTTTGATGCATTTTTGTTTTTTGATGACAAGCTTACAATCGGTTATTGGCAGTATGATGAGGAATTTTTAAAATTGAATTTTATAAATTTTAAGGAAGATGAACGAACGCCACTAATAAAGCTTAAACTGAATCGAAAAAATTCATTGTTGGTTTCAAGATCCAATTCAATATTTAGTAAAGATAGTTTTAGATATTCCGCGCTGCTTAAAAATGAAGACGAAACATTTTTGGTTGCAGTAGATATGGAACCAAAACTTTATTCAATCCTTAACTTCAAAAATGAATTTAGGATACAAGATAAAAATCAATTATTTTTTGGAAAAAATAACTCAGTTTTTGTTTATGATTCTAATTTAAGTTCATTAATAGAAATCACTGCCGCAAAAACCGGCGGCAGTTTTTTAATGGCAGAAAAAATTACAGATATTAAATTGAACAATTACATTATCCAACAGTTAGATCAGAGAAAATTACATTTGATTTTTACAGATACTAAATCCGGCAGTATTGAAATAAGGCAGCTATCTAAATGATAAAATATTTTATTACTATTATAATTTTAGGCTTCTCATCAACAATTATAGCACAGGATTTTTCTAAAGCTGAGCTTGATTCAATGTATAAGCTTTTCACTTATGTGAAAGGCGTAGATGTATCAGAAAGTTTTAAGCAGCAGATTAAAGATCATCCGGAAGTGCTTAAATGCGGTATGGGATTAGTTAATTCAATCAAACAAAATTTAAATAGTTATTCCGTTGAACAGCAAAATGTTTTATCCAAAATATTGGAGAGACCAACAAGTCTTCCAAACACAGTCGTTTCATCAAACGGATTTTTTAGAGTTCACTACACTACAACCGGAAACAATGCTATTGGTTATGATTTAAACTTGCTCTTGGCTGCATTGGATTCAGTTTACAATTTTGAAATAAATTATTTGGGTTACCCAGCTCCGCCTTCTGATGGTTCGGCAGGCGATGATGATAAGTATGATATCTACATTCAAAATCTTAGCGGGCTTTATGGTTACACTCAGTTTGAAACCAAAGTTGCTGAATCTCGATGGACTTCTTACATGGTGATTGATAATGATTTTGTGGGATATTATTCAACAGGAATTAATGGCGCAAGAGTTACTGTTGCTCACGAGTTTCATCATGGAATACAAAGCGGAAGTTTTGCACCGCAGAATTTTAATTCGCCTTATAGAAATGATGATATATTTTTCTATGAATTAACCTCAACTTCGATGGAAGAATTTGTTTTTGATGATGTAAACGATTATTACGCCTATATGCCCTCTTATTTTCAGCATCCGGAAAGAGCAATGCCAATGCATGACGGATACAATTTAACAATCTGGAATATTTTTCTGCAGAAAAATTTCGGTTTTGAAATTTTAAAAAATCAGTGGGAAAGAATTCCAACAACTCCTGCAATAAAAGCAATTGCCCTTAGTCTTGATAATGCAGGTTCAACTCTTGGAAACGAACTTAATAAGTTTGGCATTTGGTGTTATTTCACTAATTCACGAACAATTCCCGGTAAATATTTTGAAGAAGCTGTTCAATTTCCACTTATCACGCCAACTGCTGCTGTAAATTTTAGTTCATCAACACAAACATATAATATGTCTGTAAATCCAACAGCAAATTATTTTTTAAAAATAAATCTTCCTTTGCTAGACGGCGTATTTAATACAATTATTACTAATTCGGATTGGCAAAAAACGATTGATGATTATACACAGCTTTTGAATTTTTCTTTTAAAATTTATGCAGATACAGCGTCAGGAGAAAAAATAATCAGCGATATTTATTCAGTTAGTTTCGACAGGGATAATCAAAACTTTTGGAACAACGCTGGAATATTAAATAACATCGTGGTTTATGGAGATTCTAATTTTAATGTACCGGATATTGAAGATGAAACATTTGCGTATCCCACACCGTTTAGAAAATCATCTGCTAATAATATTAGTATCGTTTTTCAATCCGATAAAACACTTGGAGAAGAAGTTGATTTGAATATTTATTCTGCTGGATTGGAATTGCAGTTTGCAAATAAAAAATCGATACAATCATCTTATCTTAAAAACTCAAAAAAATATTGCAAAATTGTTTTAGATAAATCAGATATTGATTACTCAACAGGTGTTTACATTTATGTCATAAAATCCGGTGATAATATTTACAAAGGCAAGCTGGTGATTTTTAATGACTAACTATTCTGTTGAAGCATTCGGACTTAACAAATCTTTTGGAAGAAGACTTATCTTTAATGGTCTTCAATTTAAATTTGATAAAGTCGGCGTATATGGAATATCAGGTCCAAATGGTTCCGGAAAATCTACACTTGTAAAGATTATTGCGGGAATTATCGGAGCCTCACAGGGCAAGATCGTTCATAAGCTAAATAATAAAGAAATTACTGAAGAGCAGCTTCATGATCATATTGGTTTTGTTTCGCCGTATCTTGTTTTGTATGAGGAATTTTCCACATATGAAAATTTAAATCTCTTTGCAGATATTCGAGGTGTTGCTTTCAACAAAGAACGAGTTGATTATCTTTTAAACAAATTTTTATTGTATAAAAGAAAAGATGATTTATTAAAAACATATTCATCGGGAATGAAGCAGCGAGTGAAATTTATTTTTGCTTTGATGCACTCACCGCAACTTTTAATTTTAGATGAACCAACATCAAATCTTGATGAAGAAGGGAAAAATTCTGTTTATGAAATCGTTAAAGAAGAAGGACAAAATAATATTGTGCTTATAGCATCCAACGAAAAAAATGATTTAGAACTTTGTGGCGATATTGTTTACTTGGAGAAATTTAAAAATTAATTGCCACAACCTTTTAGGACGTGGATAAATAACAATGAATAAAAAGACTTAAGCTAAATCAATCAAAAATTAAATGAATTCAAAATCATACAGCCTATTTTTAAAAGATTTTAAATCTGAACTGCGAACACGTTACGCAATTAATGCACTTGCAATGTTTATTATTGTTGCAATCAGTGTAATATTATTTTCTGTTGGAAATGAAAAAATCAGCCCAAGTTTAACGGGTGGATTGTTTTGGGTTGTTATTTTTTTTACAGCTATGTCTGGATTATCCAGAGCTTTTGTTTCCGAAGAAGAACGCGGAACCGCACTTACATTACAATTAATCGCAGCACCTTCAACCGTTTATACAGGAAAACTAATCTTTAATATAATTTTAGTCTTTGCAATGAACACCATTATTGCTGTACTCTATTCAGCAATATTTGAGGCGTTTGTTATCCAAAACTTTGCGCTTTTTTTAGCATCATTTGTACTTGGTAATATTGGATTAGCGGTTTCATCAACCATAATTGCTGCGATAATTGCAAAAGCAGGAGCTAAAGGAACTTTATATCCGGTGCTCTCATTTCCCATTTTATTACCTTTGATTTTAACCTCAGTTCAGCTAACATTGTTTGCATTAGATGGCATATCCTTTGAAAGAGCTAAGTTTGAATTGGCAATAGTTGTAAGTTACGATGTAATAATGCTCACAGCATCTTATATGTTGTTTGATTTTATCTGGAAAGAATAGCATTTTTTAACCAAACTAATCTGAAAATTTTATGATCTGGAAAATATTTTTATTTCTCTTACTCGCATTTGTCTCTATCGCTGGAATTGGTTTTCCCATTGTAGAGAATCCAACCAAGTGGTATGAGTTTCCATTTATTCCCGGGCTTGAAGAAAACGCAAAAATAATTTTCTTCCACGTTCCAACGGCCTGGCTTACTGTGGTTGCATTTTTTATGTCAACAGTTTACAGCTTCAAATATTTACGCAAGAAAAACTTAGATGATGATGTTAAATCTTATGCGGCGGCACAACTTGGAATGATATTTTGTATTCTTGCAACTGTAACCGGTGCAGTTTGGGCAAAGTTTGCGTGGGGATCATATTGGAGTTGGGATCCAAGACAAACAAGTATATTTGCGCTGTTATTAATTTACGGTGCTTGGTTTGCACTTCGTTCATCAATTGAATCCGAAGAAAAGCGTGCAACTTTGTCATCCGTTTATTCTATGATTGCTTTTGTTACAGTTCCGTTTTTTATTTTTATTATGCCAAGAATAATGACTGGGCTGCACCCAGGGTCGGCTGATGATTCAAACGCAGGTCCGGTTGTAAATTTTAAAATGGATTCTCACATGCTTTTAATATTTTTTCTTTCATTAATAGGATTTACAATTCTGTATTTTTGGATGTGGCAGGTGGGATATAAATCGATTTTATTGCGAGAAAAATTAAATAAACAATTAATCAGAGGTTAACTTGGAACAATTTCTTTCACAAAATGCAATCTATGTTGTTATGATTATCGTCCTGATAGTTTGGGCAGGAATTTTTGGTTACTTGTTTAGCCTTGATAAACGAATTAAAAAAGTAGAAAAAGAAATGATTGGAGAAAAAAATGAAAAATAAATATATGTTCGGTGGATTTATCATCTTATTATTCCTTGGAATAATGGCTTATCTTTTTACACAAAGCAATATTAAGTACGAAGAAAATTTTGCAAATGTAAAATCCACTGACAAAATCGTTAAGGCAACCGGAAGCTGGGTTAAAGAAAAAAGTTATGATATGAATCGTGAACAAAACACATTCTCATTTATTATGAAAGATGAATCCGGAAATGAAATGAAAGTGATTTACGAAGGTGCAATGCCAAATAATTTTGAATCCGCAACTAGCGTAGTTGTTACCGGCTCTTACCGCAATGGGTATTTTCATGCAAAAGACATACTAACAAAATGTCCCAGCAAATACGAGGAACAAAAAGTTCAATCATCTAGTATGTAATCGCAAAGAGCAAGGCGCTTAGAGCATAGCGCCTTTTCTAGCTATTTCTTTTAGAAATTAATTAAAAAATAATATTGCGTTTTTGTAAAGCTGCATTTGTGATTGCTCTATGCACTTTGCGCTAAGCGCTTAGCGAGAGGTTATATGATCGGAAGTATTTTTTTAAGTGTTGCCCTTGTATTTAGCATAATTGCAATGGTGATGTATTATCTTTCTTTTAAAGGATATAAAAACACCTTAAACATTGCTCGTTACAGCTATCACGGAATGGCAATTTTTGTAATTGCTGCTTCTACATTTTTGTGGTACGCAATTTTAACTCATCAATATCAATACAAATATATTTTTAGTTACAGCCAAAATTCGCTGTCAACGGGATTATTATTTTCATCCTTTTGGGGTGGGCAGGAAGGTAGCTTTATGCTTTGGCTGCTGCTTACTTCTATAATTGGAATTATACTTCAATCTTATTCCTCAAAACGTGGTGATCTTGAACCAAGAGTGATGGCTGTTTTTGCGCTTGCAACATCTTTTCTTTTAGTGATGGTTTCTCCCTGGTTCAAAAACCCATTTGAGTATATCTGGATGACACCAATTTTTATTGATGTAAAGAATATTAATGCTCAGTTTTTAAACCTGCCGTTTATTCAAAATTTTATTTTTACTGATCAGCAATCAAATACAACTTTTGTACAGATGAGTTCCGAATTACACACATTACTTGCACAAGCAGGAGTTCAAGTAAATCAATTTATTGCAGATGGAAAAGGATTGAATCCACAGTTGTTGAACTACTGGATGCAAATTCATCCACCAATGTTGTTTATTGGATTTTCTATGGCTACTGTTCCATTTGCATTTGCAATGGCTGCCATGATGAAAAACGATTATCGTGAATGGGTTAATCAATCATTGCCCTGGGTGCTTGCAGGAACCGGAATTCTTGGGCTTGGAATTATGATGGGCGGCTATTGGGCTTACGAAATGCTTGGCTGGGGTGGTTATTGGGCTTGGGATCCTGTAGAGAATTCCAGTTTAATTCCCTGGCTGATAGGAGTTGCATCAATACACACAATGCTTGTACAGAAAAGAAGTTTAAAAACAACAAGTGGTATTGGAAGATATGCAAAGACAAATCTTATACTTAGCATTTTAACTTATATTTTAGTTTTATACAGTACATTCCTAACAAGAAGCGGCGTACTTGGTGATGCTTCAGTTCATTCATTTGTTGATCCCGGACAATTAGTTTATTTATTTCTTGTCGTTTTTATCGGAACATTTATTTTACTTGGTTTTGGAAGCATAGCTTTAAGATGGAAACATCTTGAAGATAAAACTGTTTATGATGAGAGTGTTCTTTCACGTGAACTATCCTTATTTACAGCGTCAATAATTCTTGTTGCCTCTGCAATTATAGTTTTAGTTGGAACATCCGCACCTTTGTTTGGAAATGCTGTTGAAACTTTCTTTTATGATGAAATGCATTTACCTATTGCAATAATTATTGGATTATTAAATGGACTTAGCCTGCTTATCAAATGGAAAAGTACAAATACAAAAGACTTGATAAAAGAATCAATGCTATATGTAATTGCAAGCGTTGTGTTAACAATTTTAGTAGTAGTTTTTGGCGGCGTTCATAAAATAATGATGATTATTCTCACCTTCTCAGCAATTTTTGCAATAGTTGTAAATGGAGAAATCGCTTTTAAAATCGTTAAAGGAAATCTAAAAAATCTTGGCGGTTACGTTGCGCATATTGGAATAGCAATTTTTATTCTTGGTATAGTTGGCTCTGCTGCTTACAGCGATCAAACTAATGTTGAACTTGTAAAAGATAAACCTACAACTGCTTTTGGTTATGAAATGACTTTTACCGGCTACACTCCTATTGAGAATAACACAAAGTATGCTTTTAATATTAATATGAAAAAAGGGAATGATGTTCATACTGTATCGCCTGTAATGTATATATCTGAGTATAATAACAGTTTAATGCGTGAACCTGCAATACTAAATCTTTTTTCTAAAGATGTTTACATTGCTCCTCTTGGTTTTGATGAAGGAACAAATCAAAACGCCGGCGGTGGAGAAATTGTGCAGCTTGAAAAAGGAAAAGTAACAGAGTATAAAAACTCAAAAATATCTTTTGATAAGTTTGATATTTCTTCTGAAACAATGGCGGATATGCAGGCTGGTAAAGATTTTCAGATGGGCGCTAACTTAACTATAGAATCAAATGGTAAAAAAGAAGAGTTTGAGTTGTTTAGAAAAAGTGTTAGCGGTCGAAGTTCAGTTTACAGATTTTGTTTCTGAAAATGCCGGATTAAAAATTAAGCTTACAAATCTTACAGCACAAATGATTGAAGTATCAATTACATCTTTAAATGAAAATCAGCAGCAAGTTGTTGAACAAAAGCAAGAAGTTTTATCAGTTACAGCAAGCATTAAACCGTATATAAGTCTTGTGTGGATAGGCGTGATTGTAATGGTGCTTGGATTTTTTGTTGCAGTTGCAAGAAGGTTGAAAGAATCTTTGTTGTAAGTCCAAAGAAAATAATTTTTTTTTATTTAAGGCACGAGCAATCGTGCCTATTTTTTTATATTTGCATTGGTTATTAACAGAAGGAATACACAAAATGATTTTCAAATACAGACTTTTCAACAATCCAATCTTAATTGCAATTTCACTTTTAATTGTTATCTCATTCGCTTTCATTCCATCCAAACCGGATGAAGGAATGTTTCCTTTGAGTGATATCAAAAATATCAACTTAAATGAAAAAGGATTGAAGATAAGTGTTGATGAAGTTTACAATCCAAACGGAGTTAGTCTTGTTGATGCACTTGTAAAAATTGGCGGCTGTACTGGATCGTTTGTTTCTAACGAAGGATTAATAATTACAAATCATCATTGTGTGTTTGGAATTGTTTCAAATGTTAGCACAGTTGAAAATAATTATTTAGAGAATGGATTTTTGGCTGAGAATCGTGAAAAAGAAATTCCGGCAAAGGGATTAACCTGTCGAATTACAGATTCCTATGAAGATGTCAGTGCAGAAGTTTTAGAAGCCGCAAACACTGCCGAAGATATTTCAAAAAGAACTACTGCAATATCAAAAAAAATAAAAGAGATTATTGAACGTGAAGAAAAGTTAGATACTACAATTACAGCAGATGTTTCTGAAATGTTTGTTGGTGAACAATATGTATTGTTCAGATATAAGATGATTAACGATGTAAGATTGGTTTATGTACCACCAAGAACAATTGGTGAGTTTGGCGGCGAATCCGATAATTGGATTTGGCCAAGACACAACGGAGATTTTTCATTTGTTCGCGCTTATGTTGCACCAAATGGCTCATCTGCAAAATACTCTGAAGATAATGTGCCTTATCAACCTAAAAAGTTTTTGCAGGTTAATCCAAATGGAGTTAATGAAGAAGATTTTGTTTTTATTCTTGGTTATCCCGGAAGAACCTTTAAACATCAGCCATCGCAGTTTTTAACAATGCAGGAAAAATATCAACTGCCTTATATCCAGGATTTATTTTCCTGGTTGATAAATTTATATGAAAAGGGCGGGGAAGATGATCCGGAGTTTGCGCTAGAAATTGTTAGTGAAATTCAGGGACTTGCAAACACCGAAAAAAATTATCGCGGTAAAATGCAGGGATTGGAAAGATTAAAACTTGTTCAGAAAAAACAGGAAGAAGAAAAAGAATTACAAAACTTTATTAATTCTAAACCTGAATTGAAAGAAAAGTACGGAACAGTTTTAAGCGAGATTGATGAAGCTTATCAAGATGCTTTTAACAGCGGCAGAAGAAGTTTAGTTCTGATGATGTTAAGTCGTAATGTGGATTATTATCGGCTTGCAGAAATATTTATCGATTACAAAAAAGAAATGCAAAAACCCGAAGCTGAAAGAAAATCATTATACAAAGAAGAAAAACGGGCTGATTTTTACAGCTCAATTACAAAATTGTACAATAGTTTTATGCCTGATCTCGAGCCGCAAATTTTAAATAAAATTTTGAGTGATGCGTCATCGTTTGAGGAATTAAAAAATATCGAACCATTTAAAAGTTTTGCAAAAGAAAAAAACAAACAAGATTTTATTTTTGATTTGTATGATGATACCTTTATAAAAAACAGCGGGGAATATTTTGAACTGCTTGAAGATAATGATGAAACATTAGAAGATATTGATGATCCTTACTTCAACTTAGTAAGATCGGCTGCAGAGCTTGGTTATGCAGAAAAAACTAAAGCGCAAGTACGTGATGGGAAAATAAATATTCTACTTGCAAAACTTAACGATGTAAAAAGACAATGGCTTCACAAATCTTTTGTACCGGATGCAAACAGTACTTTAAGATTAACTTTCGGTTATGTGCGCGGTTACTCGCCAGCAGATGCAACTTACTATCAGCCAACCACAACATTAACCGGTCTGATTGAAAAGGGAAGAGATTCCGGTGATTATAGATTAAATAAAAAAGTAAAAGAGTTGTACGATACAAAAGATTTTGGACAATTTATCCATCCGAAATTAAAAGATGTGCCTGTTAATTTTATTTATAATATGGATACAAGCGGAGGAAATTCCGGCAGCCCGATTATGGATGCTTATGGCAGATTAGTCGGAGTAAATTTTGATCGTGCATTTGAGGCAACCGTTAATGATTATACCTGGAGTGAAAGTTATAGTCGCTCAATAGGAGTGGACATTCGATATGTTCTATGGGTTGCGCAAAAAATTGGTAAAGCGGATTTTCTATTAAAAGAAATGGGAATTAGCATCTAATTCAAGTGATTTGAGCCTTGACAAAGTATGGGGTCAATGTTATCTTTGACCTCGTTTTTATTGAAAATATTCATTCCGCAATAGCTCTCCCGATGAATCGGGACGGCTGTTATAAAATGATTTTAGCACACATTATATAAAAATTATATTCCGCGATAGCTCAATGGTGGAGCATTCGGCTGTTAACCGAAGGGTTGCAAGTTCGAGTCTTGCTCGCGGAGCACAAAAAAGCCCTGATTTCCAGGGCTTTTTTTATTTCTTGTATCGTCCTGAAAAAGTTTACCTTACTCTAATTTTCATAAAATTCATCTTTTGTCATTAATCTGACAACTCGCCCACCTAAATAAATTTATTTTTCATTTAGAAATTTTTACTCACAATTTATTATAGAGGTTCAAAATGAAATCTAATTTATCAATCAATTCAGCAGTAATTGCTGGTTTAATCGCAACTGCAGCAATGACTGCTTTTACTTTTATGGCTCCATTAATGGGGATTAAAATGGATATTCCTGCAATGTTAGCTGAAACAATGGGTGCACCTATAATAGTAGGATGGATTGCTCATTTTATGATCGGGATTATTCTTGCTATAAACTTTGCAGCTCTCTTTTTTCCCAAATATGTATCATCTAGTCTGATCAAATCAGGGATTTTATTTTCTTTAATACCTTGGTTAATGGCTCAAGTAGTTGTCATGCCGATAATGAGCATAATGAACGGTGGTAGTTATGGTGCCGGTTTCTTTTCAGGATCAGTTATGTTAGCCGGTGCAAGTTTAATGGGACATCTTTTATACGGAGTTGTTTTAGGCTTAATATATAAACCAGGTATTGTTTCCAATTTAACTCCTCAAACAAATTCATAGTATAAAAACTGAAGATTTAAGATTTAGACAAGAATAAAGTATTTAACTGATCAGATTCATATTATACTTAATGCCCGGTTTTAACAAACCGGGTTTTTTATGATTTGAGAGGATGACTTTGATCTTTTATAAAAAAACCGTTGTAGATTGATGGATCTAAAGCGGGATACAATATTTAATTGGATAAATTAACTGATTTTATTTTGATTGCGGGTGCCGCAGAAAGCAAGTAAAGAAAGAGAATTACTAATAATCGATCAAAAAAAGTAATTCGCTTCTCAATTGCTTTTATTTACGATGTTTTTGCAAATCTCTTTTTCAATTTTATTATCAAGATAAGCTATAAGCTTCTGCTCGTTTATATCTCCATAAGAATATAACATATGATTAACATACAATGAAGGAACTATCTGGGTTTTAGAATTATTAATGTTTTTAATATTTATTACGTAAAGCAAAACATCGTTTCGCTTTCTTGAAAGTTCTATTAATATCTGCTCGACTCGTTTACAAGCGTTACAATTATCTTTTATAATTAATGTAAGATCCATTTCTAAATCTATTTACTCGTCTTAATATTAAATGTCAATTATCTGACAATTTATTTATTAAGTAGTGCTTGAAGTTCCGCCAACTTATTAACAACCAATTTCTTTCTGTCAAAATCGATTACTGATTTTTCTCTTAGATCGGTTAAAACGTCGTTTACAGTTTGACGTGCACAAGCAGTAAGATCAGCAATATCCTGATGTTTTAGAAAAGGTTTAACAAATATTTGATCCCCGATTTGTTTCCCATTGTCATTGGCAATTTTAATTAAAAATGAAATAACTCTTTGCTTAGCATCCTTAAATATTAAGTCTTCTATT
Organism: uncultured Ignavibacteriaceae bacterium; assembly: GCA_963704275.1. Taxonomy (GTDB): domain Bacteria; phylum Bacteroidota; class Ignavibacteria; order Ignavibacteriales; family Ignavibacteriaceae; genus IGN3. The sequence goes on from CAVPHP010000001.1 coordinate 149,001, forward strand.
CGTTCCGAATAACTTTTTAGTTTAAGTCCAATTATTCTTGTAAGTCGTTTATTTAAAGTTGGATTCTTTTCTACGAATTGAGAGAAGTCATCTTTATTAATAGCACAAATAAGAGAAGGATCCATGGTTACTGCAATATCAGTTCTTTCACCTTCATCCAAATAAGACATTTCTCCAAAAACTTCACCCGGATTTATAAAAGCCACTATCATTTCTTTACCGTCGTTACTATACTTGCTTATTTTAACTCTTCCGGTCTTTAAGAAAAATATTGAGCTTGAAGGCTCGTGAGGGAAATATATCGGTTGATTTTTATCAATTTCTTTTTCTAAAGCAATCTTATTCAGATCCATCATACTATCTTGCTTTAAACTGCTGAAGAGATTGAAATTCTCCAAATACCAAAGTTTTGATTTATCTGCCATGTAACAACCCGATAATTAATATGATAATAAGATTTATTTAAGATAACTCTAATAAAAATATACTAATGCATAAATATTTACCCAATTGTTTATTGAGGTTTTGTCAGATTAATGACAAAGTATTTATTATCTTCATTTTAATTTAGCGATATAAAAGAGGAAGCAATGAAAAAAAAATTGTTTTACATAACCATTTCAATACTATTAATTTTAGTAACAGGCTGCGTGCAGCCGGAATCAACAGTTTCTTCACTTGGTGGAAATAATTCGCCGGTAATAGAAAGTATTTTTGTTGATCCAGTTTTCATAAATGTTGGATCAACTGCAACAATAAAAGTAAACGCAAGCGATCCGGATAGTGATCAATTGAATTATGGATGGTCCACAGCGCTTGGAGATATTATAGGTAGTGGCGCTGAAGTAAGATACACAGCAGCCTTTTGTTGTGTCGGGTCTAATATAATAACCGTGACCGTATCTGACACAAGAGGTGCCAAAGTTTCAAAAGATATTTTAATAGAGATAAATCCTTAAGAGCATGAAAAATATTACTATTGCATTTTTAATAGTTTGTGTGTCTACTGTTTTATTTACATCAAATACATTAGCACAAGGTTGTTGCACTGCTGGCTCAAGTACATTTGGTGGATTGGAAAGAGGAATAAGTAAAAAAGGGAGTTTACAATTAGGCACTGGTTTTGTCCATACTGCTTTAAATTCCACTTTTAATGGCAGAGAAGAAATTTCTGATCCTCTCAACAGGACTTCATCTGTGTCATCATTTAATTTGGAGCTTGAATATGGAATTTCAGAAAATGTATCTGTTCTAATTTCCAGTAATTACCTCATAAAGAATCGAGAGACTACAATTAGATCAAATGTAGATAATTCTAAAGAGGTAATTAGTTTTGATGGGAAGGGAATTGGAGACGTTATTATTCTTGGAAAATATGAAATAATCACTCCGTCTATTTTATCTCCACTTGGACTGACAATTGGAGGCGGGGTTAAATTACCTGTTGGTAGCTACACGCAAGAAGTTGATGGAACACGATTAGCTATCGATTTACAACCAGGTACAGGCTCAACAGATGTTTTGTTATGGGGCAATTTTTATAAAGGATTTCAACCAATTAGTTTTGCATTTTTTATTACCACGCTTTACCGCTATGCAGGATCAAATCTTAATGGCTACAGGTTTGGTGATGAACTCATCTTATCAGTTGGCGGCGAATACTACTTTACGGATTATTTAACTTTTTCTCTTTCTGCAAGAGGTAGATTTGCTGCTGAAGATTATTGGGGTGGAAGATTTTTACCAAGTACAGGCGGAACTTATTACGATTTACTTCCATCGTTAATTTATTCTGAAGGATCCTATAATCTAAAATTGTTTTATCAAACTCCTTTTTATAGAAACGTTCAGGGTATTCAGTTAACAAGTTCCAGCATAGTTGGTGTGGAACTGCTTTTTAATTTTAATTTATTTGAGGATAAAATATGAGACACATTTTAATTTTTCTAATTACAATACTCTTAACTCAAAGTACTTTTGGAGAACCAATGTTAGATGATAAAAAGAAAGTGGCTAATTCAGCCGAAGAAATATGTCCTATCAAAGTAGGTGATCAGGTACCATCTATAAATATTAAAAATATTGAAGGTGAAAATGTAAATCTTAATAGCTTAGTAAAACAAAAGAGAACTGTATTAATGTTTTATAGAGGCGGATGGTGTCCATTTTGTAATTTACAATTAGCAAACTTGAATGAAATTGAAAATGATTTGCTTGCACTCGGATATCAAATGGTTGCAATAAGCATTGATAAACCCGAGAAATTAAAAGAAAGTTTAGATAAGCATAAATTAAGTTATACTCTGCTTTCAGATAGCAAAGCAGAAGCATCAACAGCATTTGGCTTAGCGTTTTACGTTGCTGATGATTACAATAAAATGTTGTTAAGTCATAATATGAATCTTGAAGAATCATCAGGTGAAAAACATCACATATTGCCAGTACCTGCAGTATTTATTGTTGATCAAGATGCAATAATTCAATTTGAGTATGTTAATCCAAACTACAAAGTTAGATTGAATGAACAGATACTATTAAAAGCAGCCGAAGAATTATCCTCTGAAATAAATAATGTTGATAAATAAATTATAAAATTATTCGATTAGGATGATTATTGTGGTTAAAATTAGTGTTGCCTAAATTCAATAGATTAGAAAACGCTAATTTATAGCCCCAAGTCTAAAAACTTTTGTGACCCAGGCTCTGCTTACATTTAGTTTCCTTGCAAGGTCCGCTTGGTTTAAAACAGTTCCATTATCAATTAGGGATTTATACTCATTAGATAATTTATGGTAATCAATTTTAACTCTCGATTCATTTATTATTTTGGTTTCAGGCAAGTAAAATCCATCTGTTAACTGATAGCATTTCTTACGGCTGAGATCCAAATAATTTGGTAATTCTTCTCTGTCAATGGTCAATTTGAGTCTACCATTTGTTGATTTAGCAATAAAAATAGGCAATTCAAGCCTATTTTTTTTTGAGTCGGTATCGTGTTTGCGGAGCACAAAAAAAAGCCTCAGAAATATTGTGAGGCTTTTTGATTTTTATTTGCTTTTAATTCTTAAACTCCAAAGTAGAGTTTAGATAAAACTGGCATAAACAAAATTATTTGTAGCCATTAGTTTAGATTACCTTTTTCAGCAGCTTTTTTAAGATCTTCATTTGCAAATATTGCAATTTCAACTCTTCTATTTAGTCTCTTTCCTGCATCAGTATCATTTGATGCAACAGGCTCATCCTCACCTAATCCGATAACTGAAAAGCGTGATGAACTAATACCTTGTAACTTTGTATAGTCTGAAACTGATTTAGCTCTTTGTTCGGATAATGTTTGGTTGTAATTATCAGTTCCATCGGAGTCCGTATATCCGACGACAAGAATATCTGTATCCGGATATTTCTTTAGAATTTCAGAGAGTTTAGTAATATTGGTTTTTGCTTCAGGTTGAAGTGTCGATGAATCAAATCCAAATAAGATTCCAGAATCAAAAGTAATTTTTATGCCTTCGCCAACTCTCTCTATTTTTGCACCTTCGATATCTTTTTCCATTTCTTCAGCTTGTTTATCCATATGATTCCCAATCAAAATACCTGCAGTACCACCAACAGTAGCACCTATAATTGCGCCCAATACAGTGTTGCCTAATTGATCACCGATTACTCCTCCAACAACTCCGCCACCAACTCCTCCTATCACACCGCCTTTTACTGCATTGCTTGTGCCGCATCCATTGAATAAAACAGCTACAGCGAATGAGGTAATAACAACTAAGTTTCTTATTATTTTCATTTTTCTATCCTTTTTTAATTATTAACGTACAATTATTTTCTTTTATTCAAAGAAATATCTTATTCCAAGTCCGGCATCAATTCCCAGCCCGGTAAGAGGAGTAACTTGAAATACAGGTACTAATTCAAAAAACACATCTATCGGAGTGTTGTGTGGAAACCATGCTATACCGAATACACCTCTGATACCAAATGAATCTTCATAACCACCACTAGTGTTGAACCTGCCTCCGATTCCGTAGTAAAGTGGAAATCTTTCCGTTGAGCTAATTGCATTGAATGAATGCCATAAATAATCCATATGAAAATGGATACGTCCCCCATTATTGTAGTAACCATTATATTTAATACGATCACCACCAAGACCCACGCCAAGTCCGAAATCAAATGCATTTATCTTTGATGTCCAGAGTTTTGCACTCAAACCGGTTGGTTCGCCTAAAATAAGTCCCATCCCAAAACCATGATCCTGCGCTGCAATTGGTTTTGTAAGGATTATCATAATTCCTAAAACCATAATGGACAATAAATATTTTTTCATAAATATATTTCTTTCTTTTTATTTAGTATAAAACAAACTACAAGAAGGTGATTGCTATTGCAATCGAGCAAAGGGATGAAAAAGGAACTACATCTTTCGAGTGAGTAAACTTATATGAAGCACTTTTAATCTTTTTTCTCCGGCGTTATCGATTTCGAAATCCCATCCATCTTTTCTGATCCAAGGAACACAGCAATCCATTGTGTACTTTCATTATTTTCAAATGCAAACTTCAATGTCATAGTTAGCGGAACCGAAAGAATTGCGCCTACCAATCCAAGCAAGGCACCCCAAAAAACAAGAGAGAGAAAAACGACCAACGTAGAGAGTCCAAATTTTCTGCCCATCAAACGAGGTTCAATAACATTACCTATTATAAAGTTAACAACAGTATATCCTATCATAACCAGCACAGTACTACCAATTCCAAACTGTATGAACGACAAGATCAATGCAGGGATAGCAGCTACGATAGATCCTATATTAGGAATATAATTAAGCAGAAAGGCTATAAAACCCCATAGTATTGGATAATCTACATCAAGAATATATAACCAAAACGCTATCAACACACCCGTAGCCAAACTTAAAAAAGTTTTAATAACCATATAACGCTTCATATCATTAATGAACTCTGTGAACTTAGGGAATTTTTGTTTTGGATCACCAAGTACTGCACGAAGCTTTATAGGAAAGCTTGATACTTCAAGCAAGATAAAGGTTACTGTAAGTAGGACAAGGGCAAGATCGGAAAGCACAGAACTCAGTCCAGATAGCAAGTTGGCGGTAAGCTTTAGTAATACTTCAGGCTTAACATAATCCAGTAATAATTTTTGAGTGCCTGAAAAACCCTTGCTACTTAAATATGCGCTAAGCTCCAGAATTTGTTCCCGAATACTTAGCTGAAATAAAGGCATTTGATCTATAAATCCGCTAAAAGACGATCCAATTTGTGCGCTAATCAGAAGTAGAATGACTATCATAATAAAAATGACAATCAAAACCGCAATACCTGATGGAATATGTTTTTTCTTTAACCAGAGTACGGGTTGGGTTCCAAGTAAAGCAAGAAATAAAGAAAAAAGTATTAGAACAACAACTGATTGGGCAATATAGACCCCTGCAATTATTATCACAAATGCAGCCGCACCGACAAGAATGCGAAATCCGCGGAAAGAATTAATTTGCTCCGTCATAAAATGTTATGCTTATATTTTTTTAAGTTTTAAATCTGATATCATAGCAACTGCCGAAACAAAATAAAAAATCACAAACTAAATGAGATATTCTTTGGCAAACAAATATCCAGGAAAAGCAATAGTAGATATTGCTGAAATAACTAATACTGTTGGAATACCAGTGAAACCCTTTTGTTTATATGCCGTAAAATATGCCAATCTTATTGATGCTGCTCCAATATTTAAAAATCCGACATACGCAGAGCACGGAACTGATTAAATAGCATTCGGTCATTAATTAAAAATACAAACTTGATTCTCGAGTTTGAGTGCTGCTTGTTTATTAAATTTTTGAAAACTTAATACACTTTCAAAGTGCACGTCGTCCATTAATTATGTTTACTAAAATCATTATAACAGCAATTACAAGAAGTATGTGAACAAAACCACCCATTGTGTACGATGAGACTAGTCCAAGTAGCCATAAGACTACAAGAACAACTGCGATTGTATATAACATAGTAAGTATCCTTTCATTTAAGTATTCTTCGTTTAGATTCTATGTTAAAGTAGGAACATAATTATATTAGTTCAATCGAGCGAAAGGATGAAAAAGGAACTACATCTTTTAGATTAGATGATTTCTTAAGTTGTTTTATCTAAATAAAATATTTTGATTTATAGAAAATCATTTCAAGTATAAAATATTTGTTTTTTAGAATTCCTTTCACAAACTCTGTTTTGTAATTAAAGACTTAACAGCCAGCTACCTTGTGCTTTCTCTAAAAGGAGTTTAAGTGCTTCAGTTCCTTCCTTCAAATTAATCATTGTGGAATCAAAATTTTCTGCCGCCGTATTATTCATTAATAGTCTTCCTATTGTTCCTTCTCCTGACTGGAGACTGTTACTAATGGCTGCTAAATCAGAAGTGATGGTTGCTGTATTTGCGATTGTCGATTTTATAGCAATCAGAATACTGTCTAGCTCACCCGCCTTGTCCATAACCACCTTAAACCCATCTGAACCCTCTTTTAAATTTATAATAGTAGATTCGATATCCTTTCCCCAGGATTTATCCATTATCAGCCTTCCAATAGTTCCTTTCCCTGATTCTATATTAGTTGAAATCTTTGCCAGATCTCCTGTAATACTTGAAGTATTTTCAATCGTTTTTTTTAAAGATTTCATAATCTCATCGATATCTGTCGGCTGAGTTGTAGCCATAACATCGTAATTTTCAATAGTCTTTTCCCCGCCTGTTCCGGGACTAATTATTAGCACCTTATTGCCCATAAGTCCCTCCGAACCAATGCTTGCAATTGCATCTTTTCTAATAAATTCACGTGTACTTTCATCAATCAATATCACAACTTTTACTGAAGTATCACTAACAATGCTTACATTTTCTACGGTCCCTACATTTATGCCCGACAGCCGAACGTTATTTCCAGCCTGCAATCCGGCAACATCTTTAAACACTCCACTGAGACGAAAAGTACTTCTGAATAATTGCTGCTTCTCACCGATAAAATATATTGCAAAAATGAATACTGCTATTCCAAGAGAAATAAATATTCCTAGTTTGACTTTATGATTCATATTTTTCTTCATTTGATCTGCTCCTGCTTAATTGTCTGAACTAATATTCAAAAAATGATCTTATCCATGGGTCTGCAGATTTTTCAAGATCATCGAATGTTCCTTCCGCTGCACACACTCCGTCCTTTAATACAATTATTCGATCTGCTGTAAGTTTTGTACATTCAATGTCATGAGTAATGATAATGGAAGTGGTGTCATATTTTCTCTGTACTTCAAGAATAAGATTACTTATCTCCTTTGATGTTATAGGGTCCAATCCGGTTGTCGGTTCATCATAAAGCATTATCTCTGGTTTTAAAATCAATGTTCGGGCCAATCCTAACCGCTTACGCATACCGCCGGAAAGCTCTGAAGGTGTTTTATCAATTGCCTTATCAAGCCCCACATCGCTTAATGCTTCTTTTATTATCGATTCTAATTTATCCTTTGGTATTGAATGCAACTGTTTTCTAAGCGGGAATTCAAGATTCTCTCTAACAGTCATTGAATCATAAAGAGCACCGCTTTGAAAAAGGAAACCGATCTTTTTTTGTATCTCAATCAATTCCTTATTCTTCAGTTCATTTATATTTTTACCAAGAATAAAAAGTTTGCCATCATCAATTTCAACCAATCCAACTATACATTTGATAAGCACCGATTTACCGGTTCCGGATTGTCCGAGTATTGCAAGGTTTTCTCCTTTATTAATCTTCAGATTTATATCCCGCAGTATGTGATTATTCCCGAATGACTTCTTAAGATGTTCCATCTTAATCACGACATTACCATGCTTCTTATATTCGGTTTCGTTTTTAACTTCTATATCAATTACATTCTCTGTCATTTTTCTAACTTGTCATTTTAGTTTTGAAGCACACTTGTAATTTGCACTGCTATCATGTCTATTATAAAAACCATTAGTGATCCGAGTACCACGGCAGAATTTGCTGCTTTCCCTACGCCCTCAGTACCTTTATTTGAATAATATCCTTTATAAGTTCCGATAAGCCCGATTGAAAACCCGAAGAAAAAAGTTTTGATTACAGCAGGGAACAGATCACTAAATTCGAGGCTTTGAAATATCTGAGAAAAAAATAAATAAATACTTACATCTCCTTTTATGTTAACGCCGACAAAGGATCCTAATAGACCAACACCATCAGCAAGAATTACCAATATTGGAAGCATGAGTGTCGCAGCAAGGATTCTTGTAACAACAAGATATTTGAATGGATTATTATCCGAAACCTGCATCGCATCAATTTGCTCGGTAACATTCATTGATCCAAGTTCGGCTCCAATTCCTGACCCAACTTTTCCAGCAAAGATCAGCGCAGTTATAACAGGTCCTATTTCTCGTATAATTGAAATGGCTACCATTGCAGGTAACAAAGATTCAGATCCAAATTTTGCAAGAGTAGGTCTGGTTTGAATAGTTAGTACAAGTCCAATTATAAATCCGGTGATAGCTACTAAAGGAAAAGATTTATAACCAATTAGAAATGATTGCTTCATAAGTTCATTAAACTCATACGGCGGTTTAATTACTTCCTTGAAAAATCGCAAAGTAAAAATTGTAATCGAGGAAACCTCTAAAAAGAATTTCTTAAATACTGAATCAGGAACAATTTCAGAGGATTCTTCCAAGTTGACCTCGGCTTGCTGATTTTCACTATGGGATTGCTGCAAAACTATTTTCGCCATTTAGTTTATTTCCTTAATTGTTAGAGATTACCTGCACTGTCCATTTTGGAATAGCACGAATACTGCTCTATTACTTACTGTATCACTTTATTGATGGTAATATCTATATATGATGATATGCAGAAATGTCATTTTGCACAATACGGCAAAGGGATGAAAAAGGGATTAGTTCTATTGTTTTAGTATAACTTGTTTTTAGTGGGAATTTTGATGCAACATAAGTTCAGTTTTTCTACAGAAATATTTAATAATTCACTGTTGTACAACAATTCCGTTAAGCTGTAAATAAAAAAGGGTGTCCCGGAAGACACCCTTAAGTGAAATAAAGATCAAATTACTTTATTCGTTTAAACTCAATTCGTCGATTTAATCTCATATTATCTTCTGTATCATTTGCAATTCTTGGATGTTCCTCTCCATATCCAACAGATGTTATTCTTTCAGAAGGAATACCTTTTGCAACAAGCCATGCTTTAACAGCATCAGCTCTTTTCTGAGACAGCTTCTGGTTGTACGCATTGCTTCCGACATTATCGGTATGTCCGCTTATTTCAACTACGATATCAGGATATGTTTTTAATGTTTTAAGAGCACCCATCAGAACTTTATCCGATTCAGGAGTGATTTCAGCTTTATTGAATGCAAATGTAATACCTTCAAGGACAATAGGAACATTTATCTTTATTACATCATCATTAGGATCAAGTGGATCTGTACCGCGTTTTACTTCTGTACCGTCATCAATTGTTCCACCATCTGTATCTACATTTAGCGGATTGGTTTTATGTGTCATAACTTCTGCATAATCAGTTAAACCATCACCATCTGTATCTGCTTTTAATGGATCAGTCTTAAATAGTTTTGTCTCAGCTGGAGCTCCGACTATTTTTAACTCAACATTTACTCCATTAACTTCTTGACCATCAGATAAGCCATCACTGTCAGTATCTGTTTTTAATGGATTGGTCTTGTATTTTAATACCTCATCACCATCATTTAAGCCATCACCGTCGGTATCAGCCTTTAATGGATCAGTTTTGTATTTGTTAACTTCATCACCATCACTTAAGCCGTCACCATCGGTATCAGCTTTTAATGGATCAGTTTTATATTTATGAACTTCGTTACCGTCAGTTAATCCATCACCATCGGTATCAGGATTTAATGGATCAGTTTTGTAAGTGAGATATTCTTCGCCATCATTTAATCCGTCGCCATCTGTATCCGGGTTATTAGGATCTGTTCCGATTTGTTTTTCTAAACATTTACCAAGTCCGTCATTATCTATATCTAATTTACAGTTTTCACCCGTAAAGCTTAGACCAAGCGAAACATTATAATATGAATCCCAGGAATCTGAAGAAACTGATCGGTAGCCATCTAAATCATAAGTGGAAGAGAGTGCTCCGCCTAATCCAAAATCTAAAATTACTCTTTCAGCAAGAGCAATCTCTATACCGACGCCAATCGGAAGAATCGCAACCCAGCCATCTTCTTCAACGGCTATACCTGTTACTTGTGGTTTTGTATTAACCGTATAATGCATAATTCCACCACCAATGTAGGCATACGGATTCCATCCTTTTGAATCAAATGGACTAACTTGGAATCTTAGAGAAATTGGGATGATTGAAGATTCGTACTCACCATTTGTTACATTTGGATCATCAAAATAAGCCAGACCTGCATACTTACCATAACCAGCATTTAATGACAATTCTAATGCATTATTTAATTCGATTGCAAACAAGCCTTCTGCAAGATAGGAAGCTTTGAACCAATCGAAAGAGAAATTATCATTTCCACTAAATCCCAAATTTGCAAATGCGTTTTCCGGAAATAGAACACTACCTCGGAAACCGAATTTGGTTCCCCAATCTTTAAATTGTGCATAGTTAGGTTGACTCATTGCAACCAGACCAAGTATTACGAGCAAGTAAATTAGTTTTTTCATTTTTTCCTCATTCTGTTAATTAAGAGCGTACAGGTTATTACTTTTTATTAAAGTGCTTATCTCAAATTATGTTTTCTCATCTATACTAATAAGCTACAAGATGGTACGAGGCAAAACAATCAGGCAAAGGGATGAAAAAGGGACTACATCTTTAGGGTGATTAAGTAGTAAGAAATTATCTCGGATAAACTAAATAGGAAAATTTTATTTACTTAATAACTCACGTTACGCAAAATTTGGAACCTCCAAGGTTTCAAATAAAATGTCTTGCTAAAATCACTATGTTAGAAGTAAGTGTCTTAAAACCTTGTAGGCTTTTCTGTCGCTTGCGTAAGTTAAGTTAATAATATGCATTGGATATTTTTTTAAAATGAAAGCCATAAATTGCAAACAAGATTGCCAATGAAAACAACTGCGGCTTACGGAACAATGTCCAAATGAATAATTTCCAGTAATAAATTCTTTCCTCACCAACTACGCCTAATTTGTAGATTGATCTGAAAAGTGCAAGAATGTAATTGGGGTTAAGATGAAATACTTTCTTCTTCTTCGGCTCAAAATCTTTCATAAACACCATTACGCGTTCATAAAAATATTTAGGTGAATAAATTGTTTTTAAAATAGATTTATAACCGTCCATGAGTTTTTTCGAATCCATCTTTGGAATAAAATTAATTGTAAAGTCAGTGTTGTTCCCGGTAAAATCTTGCAGCATCCTTCCTTCCTTTATTAATCTTTTTTCAAGATTTGTTCCTTTGGGCGCATTCAGTAATCCAACCATGGCGGTCACAATTCCACTCTGTTGAATAAAATTTGTAATCTCTTCAAATATTTTTGGATGGTCATTATCAAATCCGACAATAAATCCTCCTTGAACTTCAAGACCAAACTGCTGAATCTTTTTTACGCTTGCGATCAAATCACGATTTGTATTTTGTGGTTTATGACATTCAATAAGACTTTTTTCGTTAGGCGATTCAATTCCAATAAATACAGCTTCAAATCCTGCTTTAGCCATTTGAGACATCAGGGCTTCATCATCAGCAAGATTTATTGATGCTTCGGTGTTCAGATAAAAGGGATTTTTTCTTTTAGTCATCCACGCTGTAATTGCAGGTAGAATTTCTTTTTTCAATTTTACTTTGTTGCCTATAAAATTATCATCAACAAAAAAAACGGGTCCGCGCCAGCCCGCAAAATATAAAGCATCCAACTCAGCTATTACCTGGTCTTTAGTTTTTGTACGGGGTTTTCTTCCATATAACACTGTTATATCACAAAAGTCGCAATCAAAAGGGCAGCCGCGTGAATACTGAAGATTCATTGATGTATAATTATTCATTGAGACAAGATCCCAATCCGGTAAGAGCGTGGTTGTAATGTCTGCCCAATCTTCCGAAGTATATTTATGTTCAGGCTTTCCTTCTTTTAAATCTTTCAAAAACTTCGGTAGAGTAATTTCGGCTTCATTTAGAACCAGGTAGTCAATATTTTCATAAAGTTCGGAACTGCTTGTAAATAAAGGTCCGCCGGCAACAATTTTTGCATCTAACTTTCTACATCTTTGAATCACTTCATCGGCGGACTCACTTTGTATAGACATCGCACTGATAAAAACAAGATCTGCCCAAAGAATATCATCGTCAATCAATTGGTTAGCATTCATATCGACTAGCTTTTTATTCCAATCTTTGGGCAGTAAAGCGGCAACTGTTAAAAGTCCTAACGGAGGAAAACTCGCTTTCTTTGAAACAAACTTTAAAGCATGTTTAAAACTCCAGAATGTATCGGGATACATCGGATAAACCATAAGGATATTCATTTGTTACTCCTTTAACTCAGTAAACCTATATAAGAGAATTACAGATTCTTATCTAGGCTTAAATTCAGCTTTTAGGATTTAAAGATCAATCGATCATTGGGATGAAAAAGGAACTAGATCTTTTGGGTGAGCAGCAATTTCTTGTTTATACTGATACAATCAAGAACAAACAGAAAACACTTACTACCCATTGGAATTCAACGCTCATTCTAATACCCCTTCCGGTTTTGAGATGAAATTACTTAATCAAACCAAAACCGGTTTTTAATCTCTTAGTTACAGCTCCCGGTTATTTTTTATTCTTGCCCTTATTGTTCTTTTTATTCTTATCATTTTTCTTGATGTAATCTTGCTCTTTAACCCATTTGTTATGTTCAGGATGGTTTTTGTTCACAAAATATTTTGAATCCCTGCTATCACGGATCGGCTGCTGATCGTGACGACCTTTATATGAGTAATATTTTTTTTTGTAAGTTTTATGATTGCGCCATGGCTCCCGTTCATTTATTACAACTTTATAGGAATTATAAAAATCATAGTTACTATAGCGTGATGGTAAAGATGATTTATAAATCCAATTTCCTTTTTCGTAGTAGTAATAGCGCTGTTTAGGTACGTTGTAATAAGCTTCGATATCCGGCAAGTAATAATATTCAACATAATCATAACCGGTAGGACCCCAAACAGGCTGAGTTCCTAAATTAATATTTACATCTATTTGAGCATTTGAAATATTTACCAGGAATAATGTTACAATTAATACAAAAAAATAATGCATAAAATTTTTCTTTTTAATTAGTTCTTAATTTAGATTCATTTAATTATTTACCGTGGAGATACTTCTGGTAATTGTTTTAAGAGTGTCGTTAGTGTAGGAATAGTTTGCAATTTCCAGGCGTGTATGTAATGCAAGTTTTTCCATAATATTATGGATATGGCTTTTAACAGTATAAGTTGATATGTGAATTTTTTGACCGATTTCTTTGTTGCTCATACCTTCACTAAGCAAGCCGATAACTTCTTTTTCCCGTTTGGTCATGCGAACTGCTTCTTTCAATTTGCCTTTACCTTCTCTGACCGCAAATTCAACAATCTGAGAAAAAAGGGAGTCAACTAAGAGAGGGGGAAGGACAGTTGCTCCTTCATTTACCGTTCTTATAGTGATTAATAAATCATTTAGTGAGGCATCTTTAAGAATAAATCCATTTGCACCTGCTTTTACATATTGTAAAATATCTGCTTGTATCGGAGCCAGATCCATAACAATTATTTTGGCTAATGGAAAATCTTTTTTTACTACTTCCACTACGTGTAAACTATTCAAACTTCGCAAACCCAAATCCAGAAGAACCACATTTGGTTTTAACTGCTTAATTTTTACTAAGGTATTCTTACCATCACCGGATGCTGCAATAATTACGATATCTTTGTGAGGTTTAAGAATCGAAAGGATACCATCCCGAAGTAGCCGGTTATCTTCTATTAGTAGTAATCTTATTTTTTTCATCGTGTCGTTTTTATTTATTATAAAATTTATAAGAGACATTAAGATTTAATAAGGCAATCGAGTTATCCTATTATTTCTAATATTAAGATGCAACTAATTCTCTTGTAAAATCAATCGATCAAAAGGATGAAAAATGGACTACATCCCTAGAATGAATTATTGATTAAGAATTCCTGGTTTATTTTTTTCATTTTTCTTATCCCTTTTATCATTCTTTTTTTCCTGCATAGTTTTCTTTGGTTCTTTCTTTGAACCCTTTTTAGTGTCTTGACCTTTGCTCATGATATATCTCCTTTAACTTTTTAAGAGTTGATTGATTAATAAAACAGCCTATTCTAATCGATTATAATTTTATTTAGTTATAATAATTTCAATAAGTTTATACCCTGAAATCACCTTAAGGATAATCTATTTCTTAGAAACCGGGGTAGCAGGACTCATTTTCATCATGTTCTGATTATCATTCATCATTTTACGCGGTTCTACCGAAATATTATTATTTTCAGGTTGTACTGCCTGCATTGTTTTATGCATTTCCGGATTATCCATTATGCAATTAACAAGCTTTGTCATTTCTTCTTTATTGCCTTTTGTTTCATCAATCATCATCTTCATCATAGTGGAGCGCATTTCCGAATTTGATGATATTTTCGTCATCCATTCCTGAGTCTGTTTATCCATTTTTGAATCGGTAACATCAACTGTATTTTGAGCAATTGCGAAGAAGGGAATAAACATCATTACTAAAACGATTAAATTTTTCATACAACTTTTCCTTTTTATGTGTGGATGAGGTTAGCATTAGTTTTGAAGTAAAACAATAGAGCAAAGGGATGAAAAAGGGACTACATTTTTTGGGTGAATAAATATCTGGTCTGGATTTTATTTAGTCCATCTTTGATGCGGTGGATTAATATTGACAATTAAGTTTGTTATGTTTTTAAAAGTCTAACTCGACCAACTCGAGCTTCGTATTAGAGAGATTGAGAGATTGGCTCAATAAAAGGATTCATTAATCTTTTACTGATGTTCTTGCCGGGTTTTTAATAAAAATATCTGCCTTTCGACTTTCTGCCATTTTTTTCTGATTTTCTGTGAATTTTTTAGTAGTAGCTTTTTCCATCTCGATAAGCCTGAGCGCCTCAGATTCATGTGTTTTAAATTCAGATTTTAACACTACAATCTGAGCTTCTGTTGCTGCACGTTTAAGTTCTATTTCAGATTGCTTGCGTTCAATTTCTTGTTTACGTGATAATTGCTGAGCATCGTTTTGTGCTTCTTGTGATAATCGAGCTGAACCTGTTAATACACCCTCAGGACCAACATATACATCAAGAAGTTCAATCCCATGATCTGTAAGTATGAACTCACGGATTTGATTTGAATGATCCATTCCGCGTGATTTAAGAATATATAAACCTCTGTTACGTTCACCACTAATTTCAATATCTCGTAAAAGAAGCCAAGTATCTATCAATGAAGAAATTGCCATATCTGTAATCTCCTGAGGTGCACCTTCATTTGAAAGACTTGCAAAAAATGCAGTGATGTTTCTCATCTTTAGATAATCCACAAGACGAAGCAACATTATTTTAACCTCAGTTTGATTACCTCCTATAACGAATGCATCAATAGGATCAAGAACTACAATTTGTGGTTGAACTTGATTAATTAGTTTGATAGATGTTGTTAAATGATGTTCCAACCCATGCAGGGTTGGACGCGTTGCGTGAAAATTAAGAAATCCTTTTTTCACCCATGGCTCCAAATAGATTCCAATAGAAGACATATTACGCATAAATTGACTTGGGGATTCTTCGAATGCAAAATACAGAACACGCTCCCCACGTTTACATGCTGCTTCAACAAATTGTGCTGCCAGACTTGTTTTACCAGTGCCGGCACTGCCGGAAACAAGCACTGTACTGCCGCGAAAGTATCCTTTACCAGATAGCATTGTATCAAGGCGCGGAATACCGGTGGAAATTCTTTCTCTCGAAGAAATGTGTTTCAATCCAAGTGAAGTAACTGGCAGAACGGAAAATCCATCTTCATCAATTAAGAAAGGATATTCATTTGTACCGTGTGTTGAACCACGATATTTAACAATTCGTAATCGTCTTATGGATGATTGATCGCTTACGCGATGATCAAGCAAAATAACACAATCGGATACATACTCTTCCAAACCCTGCCGTGTTAACGTACCATCTCCTTTTTCTCCGGTTACTATTGTTGTAACTTGCTTCTTTTTTAACCAGCTGAACAACCTTCTAAGTTCTGTTCGAACCATAGTTGAAGTAGGAAGAGCTGAAAAGAGTGATTCGATTGTATCAAGAACTACGCGCTTTGCACCAATACTTTCAATAGCACTATGGATACGAACAAACAATCTTTTCAAATCATATTCTCCGCTCTGGTTAATTTCACCATGTTCAATATTAATATGTTCAAGCCAGATCATTTTTTTTGCAACAAGATTATCCAAATCAAATCCTAAAGAAGCAACATTTGAAGTAAGCTCATTTTCTGTTTCCTCGAATGAAATAAATACTCCAGGTTCATTGTAAAGTGTTGCACCGCGAACTAGAAATTCCATTGAAAAAAGCGTCTTACCACATCCAGCACCTCCACATACAAGTGTTGGTCTGCCTTTTGGTAATCCGCCGCCTGTTATTTCATCAAATCCTTGAATACTTGTTGGGGATTTTGGAAGTGTTTTTCTCTGAAATTTAATTTTATTTTTCTTCATGGTATTTTACTTAAAAATTATTTGTTCAATATTATATGTATATCCATGCCGCTTTAATCAGTACAGATTATAAAATGCTATATTTAAAATAACACAACAAAATATTGGTAAACTTTTAAGACAAATAAATAGTCCAAAGGGATGAAAAAAGGGCTAGATCTTTTTATGGATTTAACGAAAATAAACGGAATTAATCGTCAAGTAAGGAAGTTGTGTCGATCGCAGTTTTATATTGGTCTGAAATATGGGCGTGTTTTGCAACCTGTACACGTGTACTAAGCGATAATTTTTCAAGAATATTATGGACGTGGCTCTTAACTGTGTATGTTGACAGGTGAAGTTTTTGTGCTATCTCTTTATTGGTAGAACCGTCTGCAATCAATTCAATTACTTGTTTTTCTCGTTTTGTCATTCGAACCGATTCATTAAGTGCTGCTGGCTTTAAACCATTTATTGCGTGTTCAACTATCTGGGAAAAAAGAGAGCCTGTTAAATGCGGCGGCAATACCTGCGCGCCGGCATAAACTGATCGAATTGTTTTTAAAAATTCTATAACGCTAATATCTTTTAACATAAATCCTGAAACCCCGGCTTGTACAAATTCAAATACATCTGCCTGTAACGGGATAAGATCCATTACAATTATTTTTGTTTCCTTATAATTTTTCTTAACTAATTTTACTATTTGCAGGCTGTTTTGACTTCGTAAACCCAGATCAAGGAGCACTATATTTGGTTTTAGCTTGGCGATAAGCTCCAGGATATTTTCGCCATTACCAACAGTTGTAACAACATTTATATCGGTCTGTTTTTTTAGAAGTGCAGAAATGCCTTCTCGTAAAAGTCGGTTATCTTCAATCAGTAATATCTTGATTTTTTTTATTGTCTTATTGGATTTTAATTTGATCATAATAATGAATTTTGAATAATAACTGAATAAATTTAATTAAAAATTATTACAAATATTTAAATTTTTGCTTTATAATTGGGCAGTATTGGTAATTAAATAGCTCTTTATTTTCAGAATAGAGGACTCTAAGTAATTTTAATTTGCAGAGCCCACAAAAAGCCTCAGAAAAATTTGGAGCTTTTTTATTTCTTAAGATAATTAAAAATTAACCGAAGGGTTGCAATTTTCTCCGTGTTAGTTTTTTTTGAGTTTTGCTTCTTACAAAATACTTTTAAAATTAAACCCACTTTTGCTCAAAATCCCACTTAATTTTTTTATTGATTTAATCTGTTTTTGTATATTAAATGTATCATGAAACTGACTCCTGCTAAATTTTATATATTGCTATTAATTTACATTTGGTTAAACACACCTTCAATTACCTTTGCCCAATCACTAAAATTTAATCATCTCACCGTTGAAGACGGTCTTTCAAATAATATTGTTAATACCGTCATTCAGGACAAAACCGGTTTTATCTGGTTTGGTACCGAAGATGGATTGAATAGGTATGACGGTTACAATTTTAAAATATTTCGAAATGATCCCTCTGATTCAAACAGTCTTTCCGATAACAGTATTTGGTCTTTAATAGAAGATCGAGCAGGCAATATCTGGATCGGAACAAAAGGCGGAATGTTGAATAGATACGATCCTGTCACAGAAAAATTTAGTCATTGGAAAATCCAATCTGATTTAGCAGAAGAAAATAGCATCAAAGCACTGTTTGAAGATAGAGATGGAAGTATTTGGATTGGGTCTTACAAAGGCGGTCTTTACAGATTAATTCCTTCATTAAATAAACTAGATAATTGGAATTCGAATTCTAGTGATAAAAATAGTTTAAGCCACAATTATGTGCTGGCAATTAGCCAGGATAATAATGGTAAAATCCTGATCGGGACGTACATTGGATTTAATATGTTTGATCCAAGACATCCGGAAAGTGGATTTCAAAAATTTTATTATGCTGCTGCTGATCCTAAAAGTTTAAGTAATAATTTAATTTGGGGATTGTCAAAATCTTCAATTGATCCAAATATTATATGGATAGGGACTCACAATAATTTAACAAAATTTAATTCTACGGATTTATCTTTTCAGAGGATTAAAATTCCTAACTCGAAAAATTTGCAATATGGTACCGCATCGGGATGGGTTTTGGAGGAAGTTGTAGATGGTCAAAATATAATTTGGACAGATTCTTATTCCGGTTTGGTAAGAATAAATTTATCTACTGGAAAAATTGTTCGTTTCATGCATGATGAAAATAATTCCGTAAGCATTATTAGTAACCAGGTAAATAAAATAATTAGGGATGAATCCGGTGTTATTTGGATTGCCACAGAAGATGGTGTAAGCTATGCTACTCCGAAATCAACATTATTTAATTCTATTAGTTTGGGTAGCTCTAATATTATTACTGCACTGAAGAATAAAAATATAACCGTAATTACAAAGTCCGGTGATAATAGAATTTGGATTGGGACGTCGGATGGATTGTATTTATTAATGAATATAAATGTCAATCCAGAGCTGATTAAACTGAAAGAGTTTGAGGGATTTCATATTTGGTCGCTTGCTTCAACTATTAATAATGAATTATGGGTCGGTACATACGGCAAAGGACTTAAAGAATATAATTATCTAATAAGAGAAATAACAAATCAAAATTTTGATCACCCTAAAATTCAGACTCAATCACTTTACTATAATAAATCATTACTTGCCGATAATAAAAATAATATTTGGGTAGGATATTGGGGTGTTGGGGTTGCAAGAATTAATCTTAATACCAGAAAATTAAATGTCTGGCTAAATGAACAAGGTAACCCTAAAAGCTTAAGCCACAATGATGTCTGGGTAATTAAAGAAGATCGGCTTGGAAGAATCTGGCTTGGTACGGCTGGAGGAGGACTAAACCTTGCCTACCGGCAGGCAGGTTTATTTGAAGATAAAGCAGGCGGAATTTTTCATCATTGGTTACAAAACACGAACGATTATAACAGTCTTAGCAGTAATAATATTTATTCAATTTGTGAATCACAATATGGAAATAATTCAAAAGATAAAAACACTACAGTTTTATGGATTGGTACCAATAATGGGCTAAATAAGTTTGAAGTTCAAAACATTGAAGGGAATGCAAATATTTATAAAATTGATGTAAAAAATAAATTTTATTCTGTTAAAGATGGACTACCGAATAATTCTGTTAATAGCATTATTGAGGATGATAATGGTAACCTTTGGCTTGGTACTGGTTCAGGAATTTCATTCTTTGACGTTCTCAAAAAAAACTTTATAAATTATTCAACTGCGGATGGAATAATTGGTTCGATGATGAATCTTGAGTCTGCTTTAAAACTTGCGAATGGTGTGATATTGATGGGAAGTAATAAAGGATTGAACATATTTGATCCAGAAAAGATTAAGATCTCGTCCTATAAACCTCCTGTAGTTCTAACGGATTTTCAAATATTTAATCGGGCTGTAAAGGTTGGAAAGAACTCTCCACTAAAACAAAGCATAATTACAACAAAGGAATTAGAACTTCCTTATAACAAAGATGTCTTTTCATTTGAGTTTGCGGCTCTAGATTACAATTCATCTCAGTCCATTCAATATGCATACATGATGGAGGGATTTGATAAGGATTGGATTAAAAGCGGTACCAGAAGATTCGTTACTTACACTAATCTTGAGCCTGGTACATATATCTTCAAAGTTAAAGCAACTAATGCAGATGGAATGTGGAACAATGAATTTACCTCACTTAAACTTATAATAGACTCACCTTGGTGGCGCACACCCTGGGCTTATTTTTCTTATGTTGTTCTCATAGGTTTTGGACTTTGGCTAATAAGACGATTTGAAATTAATCGTACAGAGCTGCGTAATGAATTAAAATTGCGGCAATTTGAAGTAGAACAAAAAACAAAACTTGATGAAATCAAATCAAGATTCTTTGCAAATCTTTCTCACGAGTTTAGAACTCCTTTAATGCTTATAAAGGGACCTCTAGAACAATTGAAGGAGGGAACAAGTAGCGATAACTACTTTGAGAATATCGATTTGATTGGGAGAAATAGTGAACGGCTTAAAGAACTTATTGATCAGTTACTTGAACTATCACAACTAGAAAAAGCGACAATACCTTTAAAAGCAAAGCAAGAGGATTTAGTTCTAATATTAAAAGGACTAATAGCCGGGTTTGAATCGCTGGCAAAACAAAAAGGCATTTCAATAAAGTTTGAAAGTGATACGGATTCTAAAATGTGTTGGATTGACAGAGACAAATTTGAAAAGATTATCAATAACCTGCTTTCAAATGCTTTTAAATTTACACCGCTTGGAGGATCGGTTATGATTAAGGTAAAAGAATTATCAACGGAAGCAAAACAATTTGCCGAAATAAAAATATCAGATAGCGGAATCAGTATTCCAAAAGATAAAATAAATAAAATCTTTGATCGTTTTTTCCAGGTTGATGACTCAGCTCAGCGATCCTATGGCGGATCAGGAATTGGGTTAGCTTTAGTAAAGGAGTTTATTGATTTACACAAATGGGAGATTTCAGTTGAGAGTGAGAAGGGTAAAGGGACAGAGTTTAAAATTCAAATTCCATTGTGGGATCATTATTTGAATGAAAGTGAAAAAATGAATTCTGATTGGCAGGATAAGTCCAACACTCCAGATTCAGAAAAATCCGTAAAAGAAAAATCTATTCACCCATTAGAAGTAAAACAGACGCAGCCCAATTTCATTGATATAAATAATAAACCTTCAGTCTTAATTGTCGATGATTCGGAAGATGTAAGAATATATTTATCTGGTTTACTTAAAAATGAATTCACAATTTTAGAAGCATCAAATGGTCAAGAGGGACTTGTAGTTGCCACAGAAAAGATGCCCGATTTGATCATTAGTGATGTGATGATGCCATCCATGGATGGTATAGAGTTCTGCCAAAAAATTAAATCAGAGTGGCAAACAAGTGATATTCCTGTAATTCTTCTTACTGCTAAAGCATCAACCGAGAGTAAACTTGAAGGATTGGATATTGGTGCGGATGATTATCTTACTAAACCCTTTGATTCTAGAGAACTTTTTACCCGAATTAAAAACCTTCTTGAACAAAGAAAACGATTAAGAGATAAATACAGTAAAGATCTAAATTTATTTACAGATGCAGCTAAGTTGAATACCGTCGATGATGAATTTCTTAATAAATTTTTACTGTTAGTAGAAAATAATCTTGATAAGACAAATTTCGGCACAGAACAATTAGCAAAAGAATTATTCGTAAGCCGTACGCAGCTTCATAGGAAGATTATAACAATTACCGGGCAAGCTCCTGGGGAATTGATTAGGATAATTAAACTAAAAAGAGCAGCAAAATTGTTGCTTGAAGGAAAGTTATCTGTAACACAAGTTGCTTATGAAATTGGTTTTTCAAGTCCTGCACAATTTACCCGAGCGTTTGCAAAGCAGTTTGATTGCGTTCCCTCAGAGTATCCTTCCAGACACAAAAACTAAAAACAGAGTCTAATTTCTAAACTATTTACGATATGTTACAAAACAGCAAAATGTTGTAACATATCAGATAGCACGCCCAACTTCAATATTCTACCTTTGCATTAGTCATTGATTTAATCACAAATATTCGTTTAACAATCAATTGAAAAAGAAAAAAGAAGTGGAACATAGTGCAGAGCAAATTCAAAAAAGGGAAAAATTGGCTACCCGATTAATTTTAATCATATCAATTCTGATCGGTGTGCTTATATCTCTTTTATTGACAGGATTAGTGGAATTTCTCAAATAATAAAACAAGCTAGGCTTTTAGAAATATTTCAATTTATTAATTATTTAAGGAGATATCATGAGATACATAACATTTGTTCTACTATTTCTTTGTTTGTCAATTACATTAAGCGCTCAGATTCCAAATGCCGGGTTTGAAAATTGGATTGATGAGTTTACACCACAGGATTGGAAAACAAGTAATTTTCTTCAGCTTGGGTGGGATCCAGTAACGAGGTCTTCGACAGCTTATACAGGCTCTTATTCAGTGCGTATGGAAATCAAAGAATCTAATGGTGCGTTCATCTTTCCAAGTATGAAGATAACATTTCCGGTTGACCACTTTGATCAAACTCTCAACGGTTACTACCAATTTTATCCGACTAATAATAATGTGGTTTTGACAGCAGCTGCTTATTATTATGTAAATGGGTTTTCCACAGGAGTCGGCAGTATTGATTTAGAAACAGGTGCGTCATCATATACGTACTTTAGTTTTGATCCAAGCACCAGTAGTACTGGAACCCCGGATTCAATTTGGATTCAGTTCAATATATTTGACGGTACCTTCAGCAGTTCCAGTATTGGCAGTTATGCTCTTATCGATCATTTAAGTCTTGGAGGAACCTCTGATGTAGAACAAATAAATCATAACCCATCAGATTATTCTCTGAAGCAAAATTATCCCAATCCGTTTAATCCCTCTACAACAATAGAGTTTTCAATTCCGCAGGAATCATTTGTTCAGCTAAAGGTATTTGATATTCTTGGGAATGAAGTAGCTACACTTGCAAATGAAAATTATTCAGTAGGAAATTATAAAGCGGATTTTAATGGAGACAATCTTCCAAGCGGTTTATACATAGTAAGAATAACCGCAGGAAATTTTATCCAGACAAAAAAAATGATGTTACTTAAATAATAATTAAAAGCGAGTAGAAAATGAATATAATGAAAATAGCATACACACTTATACTTTTAACAGGAATATCCTTTGCCCAGACATCGTTCGAAGGGAAAGTAGTATTTGATGTAACGGAGAAAGGTAAACAACACGTTATTGATTACTATGCAAAAGATAAAATATTCAAAATGGAAATACCTGAAAAAGGAGGTTCTATAATATTTGATAGTCAAAAGTTTAAAATGTATGTGATTATGGATGAGCAAAAAATGTATATGGAAAATTCTATGATGCCTACGACTGCTGCTGCTGGAGGTAAAGTCAGTAAAACTGGTGAAACTAAAAAAATTCTTGGTTATGACTGTGAAAAATTCCTGTTCGAACAAAAGAGAATGAAAGGTGAAGCATGGATGACAAAAGAACTGGGAGCTTTTATGTTCTTTATGGATTCACAGCAGGAAATGCCGGACTGGCAAAGTGAAGTTTTGGATGCGGGTTATTTTCCGCTGCAAGTAACTCAATATGATAAAACTGGGAATGTTACCAGTGTTTTCAAAGTAAAAGAAGTTACTCCGATGAAACTGAGCTCGGATTTATTTGTTGTTCCTTCATCATATAAGAAAATGGATCTTATGAATTTGGGTGGTCTAGAAAAATTATTTGGCAACTAAGTATTAAAATGTCGAATCTTATGGCTTACATAGCTTTTGGACCACATATCATAAGTCCATTTCAAATTAAGAAGTGAAACTTGTAACTAAATAATGACTGACATATGGAAAGGTGTTTTTAATAAATAAGTGTTGGAGAAAATGATATGAAAAAAATTAATCTAATTTTAACAATTATCCTCGGTTTAACTTTTACTGTTAATGTCTTTGGGCAATTTGATGATTTTGGCAAAAAATTAAAAAAGAAAATAGAGAGAAAAGTTGATAGAGAAGTCGATAAAACCATTGACAAAGGGTTGGAGGGTGATAGCAATAAAAAAGAAAGTCAGGAGGGGGCGACCGAAGAAACAAACACCGAAACAACGACTAATAAGAATGCTGAAATAGAAAACAATTCAAATCAAACCACATCATCTGAAAATTCGAAAGAGGATATAAAGTTATGGTCTAAATATGATTTTGTTCCAGGTGATAAAATAATATTTGAAGATAATCTTATTGGTGAAGAGAGTGGCGAGTTTCCTTCACGCTGGGATTTATTGAGTGGAAGTGCAGAGGTTGCCTCATTAAAAGGGGAGAATGTAATTCATTTCAGTAATAACAACTCTATAATTTTTCCTTTAATGGATAATAAAGATTTTCTCCCGGAAATTTTCACTATTGAATTTGATATTTTTTTTGAAAATGGTGGAGAACAATATTCAGATATTTATAAGATCAGATTTTATGATGGAATAGGGAATTCAGGTCGAATAAATGGGAAGAATGTTTCACCCATAGTAGTTAGTTGGAATAATATAAAAATGGGGCAATTTGGCGGGAAAACTAAATCTTATGTTGATGAAAAGAAAAACTGGAAACCCAAGTGGAAACACATTGCAATTTCTTTTAACAATAGATCTCTGAAATTATATATGAATGAAGAGCGTATGCTAAATATTCCGAACCTTGGTTTTAAACCAAAAATGTTTTCGATTGGGGGCCATTTTGATGATCGTCATATTAAAATGAGTGCGGTTAAAAATATCAAAATTAATGAAGGTGGCAAAAAATTATACGATAGAATTATGGAAGAAGGAAAATTTGTTACTCGAGGAATTTTATTTGATGTGAACAAGTCTACCATAAAAGGTGAATCTATGGGAACAATAAATGAAATCGTTCAAATGATGAATGCACATCCTGATTTAAAATTTAGAGTAGAAGGACACACTGACGGTGATGGTGATGAATCTTATAATCAAAAACTCTCTGAAGATCGTGCAAATGCAGTTAAATCAATACTAATTCAATCAGGAATTGATGCGTCTCGGCTTAATTCAAAAGGATACGGCGAAAGCATGCCGGTTGATAAAAATTTAACTCCTGAAGGAAAAGCTAATAATAGAAGAGTAGAGTTTATAAAAATCTAAAATTATTGCAATCTCCACTCAAGAAAATTTTGACTAAATAAATATTTATATGGATGAATTATGAAACAACAAAAATTATTTTCCACACTTCTGCTTGGCTGCATTCTAAGCATTTTTATGCTTACGGAAAGTAATGCGCAATGGACACAAACAAATGGTCCTGGTGGGGGAATTATTAACGCACTTGCCGTAAGCGGCAACAATATATTTGCGGGAATAAATGGCGGCGGAGTATATTTATCAACAGACAACGGCGCAAGCTGGACAGCAGTTAATACGGGGTTAACAAATAAAATTATTAAGTGCATAGCCGTAAACGGCAGCAATACATTTGTAGGAACTACTGGCGGGGGAATATTTTTATCAACTAACGATGGCACAAGCTGGAAAGCTGCTAATAACGGGTTTACACGCTTAGAGGTTCTTTCTTTTGTAGTAAGCGGCAGTAATATATTTGCAGGTTCTTTTGGCGGCGGAATATTTTTATCAACAGATAATGGCACGAGCTGGACAGAAGTTAATAACGGATTTACAGCCACAAAAGCCTATTCTCTTGCTGCAAGTGGGGGAAACATATTTGCAGGTGCTGGACCTGATGGAGTATTTTTATCAACAAACAACGGTGCAAACTGGACCCAAGCGGGAACGGGTTTTTTTGTTCAGTCCATAGCCGTAAGCGGAGGAAATATATTTGCAGGCACTTCCTCCCATCTATATTTGTCAACTAACAATGGTACAAACTGGACAAGGGTTGATTCGGGGTTTGCAAGCTTAAATGTTCAATCGCTTGCAATAAACGGCAGCAATATATTTGCAGGAACAGCCGCTGGAGTATATATATCAGCAGACAACGGTGCGAGCTGGACAGCAGGGGAGGAAGGATTAAGAAACTCAAATGTAAGATCTCTTGCTATAAACGGCAACAATATATTTGCAGGAACTTACGGTGGTGGAGTATTTTTATCAACAGACACCGGCGCAAACTGGACAGCAGTTAATGACGGGATTACAAGTACAAGTGTCTTTTCCCTTGTATTAAGCGGCAGCAATATATTTGCGGGAACTATTGGCGGCGGATTATTTTTATCAACAAACGATGGTGTGAGTTGGGCAGAAGTTAACCTAGGATTATTAGATTTCTCAAATAATAATATCTACTCGCTTGTCACAAACGGTAGCAATATATTTGCTGGCGCTGGAAATGCCGGAGTGTTTTTATCAACCGATAACGGTGCAAACTGGACAGCTATCAATTCAGGACTAACAAACTCAACTGTAAGGTCTCTTGCTTTAAGCGGGAACAATATATTTGCAGGAACTTATAGTGGTGTTTTTCGTTCAACCAACAACGGTACGAGCTGGACAGAAGTTAGTACCGGGTTGACAAATGCACCCATTTACTCTCTTGCTGCAACCGGGGGCAATATATTTGCAGGAACTTTCGGCGCTGGAGTTTATTTATCAACAAACAACGGAACAAGCTGGACAGCAGTTAATACGGGGTTAACAAGTAATATTATATACTCTATGGCAATAAGTGGTGGAAATATATTTGTCGGAACTAATGGTGGAGTATATTTATCAACGAACAACGGCACAAGCTGGACAGAGGTTAATACGGGGTTAACAAACTCAAATGTTCGTTCGCTTGCCATAAACGGCAGCAATATATTTGCAGGAACTTATAATAGCGGAGTATTTTTATCAACAAATAACGGCACGAACTGGATAGAAGTTAATACTGGATTGCCAAATACAGATATTAACTCTCTTGTTGTAAGCGGGAGCTATGTTTTTGCGGGACCTAATGGAGGAGGTGTTTGGAAACTTCCACTTTCAGAAATTCTTACAGATGTTGAAGAAATATGTTGGGAATATCCAGAAGTTTATAACTTAGAACAAAATTATCCAAATCCATTTAATCCAGCTACTAAAATAGAATATTCTATTACACAGCGAAGTATGATAACAATTAAGGTTTATGATGTATTAGGAAATGAAGTAGCAACAGTTTTAATGAAGAAAAATTCTGGGATATATGACATAAACTGGAATTCCGTTAATATTCCAAGCGGAGTATATTTCTACAAATTACAAGCAGGCAGTTTTGTTGAAACCAAGAAGATGATTCTTCTTAAGTAATCGCGCAGTATTTAACTTTTAAAAAGAGTTGTCAGGTTGTAATAATATCCAAAGTGGAATATTGACAACTCTTACTCTAATACTTAACTTCTCTCCGAAATTTTTCCCTCAGATGTTTTTCCAATAAAATAAGAAATTAACACATTCTGGCGATATGAAATATAAGATAAAAATATTTGCAGCTTTATTGTTTTTGGTTATCCAAAACAACCTTACCGCTCAAAACGATAATTCTAATCCGAAAAGTAATTACACATTATCAGATACAATCAAAGCAATTGAATATTATGATAAAGGCAAATCCTTTGCCATTCAATCAAAGAACGACAGCTCAAATATATTTATTCAAAAATCCATTGAGATTTATGAAAATCTATCTGAACAGTTCGATCAAGAGCGCCTGTGGCTGAAATATATTCAGGCACTGAATTATTTTGGCTATAATTTGTGTTACCAGGCTAAATATGAAGATTCAAAGATCTATCTATCAAAAGCAAAAGAACTATGTTTTGAAAAATTAGGAGAAGACAATAAAACCGCTGCACAAGTTTATCAGGCAAATGGAGTTTATTATGATTTTACAGGAGAATATGAACGGTCATTAGAAATGTTTCAGAAAGCACTAAACATTAGAATAAAAATATATGGTGCGAATCACTCCGATGTAGGGGACACATATACCAGTATAGGAATAATCTATGCGAAAAGATTTAACCTTGATATGGCACTTTATTATTTTTTAAAATCTCTTGACATTAAACTTGCTGTCCTTGGAGAAGAAAATTCATTCGTAGCCGTTGCTTACAATAACATTGGAA
This sequence comes from uncultured Ignavibacteriaceae bacterium, assembly GCA_963704275.1. Classification (GTDB taxonomy): domain Bacteria; phylum Bacteroidota; class Ignavibacteria; order Ignavibacteriales; family Ignavibacteriaceae; genus IGN3. Next base: position 177,537 of record CAVPHP010000001.1, read on the forward strand.
TAATTTATGCAGACAAGGGTGACTATGGCAAGGCGCTTGAGTACCATGATAAATCATTAGCTATTAGATTAAAAGTATTGGGTGAACAAAATTATTTAACTGCTTCAAGTTATAACAATTTAGGGACTGCTTATCAGAACATAGGGGATTACGAAAAAGCAAAAGAAAATCATCTTAAATCCTTAGCGATTAGAAAAAGTACTTTAGGCAACAAACATGATCTTGTTGCCACAAGCTATAATAATTTAGGCCTGGTTTACTTGAAAATGCAAGAATTGAAAGAAGCACTGGAGAGCTTTAATGAATCTCTGAAAATAAGAGAAAAATTATTTCAACAAAATCATCCTTCAATTGCTGGAAGTTATACAAATATTGGTCTCACCTACTTTGATAAACAAGAATATGAACAAGCAATAAATTATTATAATAAATCATTACTCATCTGGAATAATCTTGGTGAAAATAAGATATCAGACATAGCTAAGATTTATCAAAATCTTGCAGAAGTTTATATAAAGAAAAATGAATTTGACACGGCCTTAACATCAATTCAAAAAGCTATAATTCAACTTGTATCCGATTTTAACGAATCATCTTATATGATTAATCCACCTCTAAAAGGTATTCAATCAGAGCCGCTGCTACTAAATGCACTTAAAACAAAAGCCAAAATATTTATGCTAATTGCTTCTGAAACAAATAAGTCTAAAAGATTATAAAATAAAAAATCTAACTTATGCTCTTTCAATTTGGCAACTGGCTGATTCTTTAATTGACATAATGAGAGTTGGATATAAAAGCGAAAGTTCAAAGTTCTATCTTGGAGAAAAAGCTGCACCAATTTACGAACAGGCAATAGAATCCAGCATGTTGCTTTTTGATCTTACGACAGTTGGCAGTTTATAAAGAAAAAGCATTTTACTTTATTGAAAAAAGTAAAGCGGCAGTGCTGCAAGAAGGTATGATTGAATCAAGGGCAAAACAGTTCGCAAAACTACCTTTAGAATTGATTGATAAAGAAAAAAACTTAAAGATCGATTTAACATTCTATGAAACACAGCTACAAAACGAAGTACAAAAGAAAGACTTAAGAGACAGTTTAAAAATATCATCTTATGAAAATGAATTGTTCGGATTGAAAAATAATTATGAGCAGTTTATAAATGATTTAGAAAAAAATTATCCAGCTTATTATGATTTAAAATATCAGACAAAAACTAAAACAATCCAGGAAATTCAATATTTTCTTGATGGCAGTTCTGTAATACTTGAATATTTTGTTGGAGACAGTACAATTGATGTTGCTTTAATAACCAAAAAAGATTTTGAAATTATTGAAATAATAAAAACTGCTGATTTTACTGACCTGGTTCGTGATTTCTATTCATCAATTCTTAAATCAGAAACAGATAATTATATAAAAAATGCAAATCAATTAACGGATTTACTTATTAAACCCATCTACCCTAAAATAGAATCAATGGAAAAACTTATAATAATTCCACATGATGTACTATTCAAACTTCCTTTTGAGACATTATTTTCTAATGTTCAAAAAGTAAATAACAGCGACTATACTAAGCTGAATTATTTAATTAAAGATTTTGATATTTCATATCACTACTCGGCTGCATTGTTTGTTGGGGGGTTGGAGGAAAAAAGTGGAGCGGTAACAAAAGAGTACAATTCTGAAAAAAACTTTATTGGTTTTGCGCCAGTGTTTCCTAAAAATAATTTGGCTGGCTATACTATTTCAACGGTTAAACAACCTGAACTGCTTGCACAATCCGAGTCTCTACTTCGTTCTTTATCTATTGACGGAAAAAACTTTGATGAATTGAAATACAGCGAGTGGGAGGTAAACTCAATTATAGATTTATTTAACAATGATAATTCCAATAAGACAAATACTGCTTTTTTCTATTCCGATGCGAAGGAAGATTCTTTTAAGACTAAAGTTAAGGATTATAAAATTGTTCATATAGCATCACATAGCTTTATGAATGAGGAGCAGCCAGATATTTCGGGAGTTGTTTTTGCCCAGCCAATTGATACAAGTTTTTCTAATGATGGGATTTTATATGCAAGCGAAACCTATAATTTGGATTTAAACTCGGATCTTGTAGTGCTTAGCAGTTGCGAGAGTGGTTTGGGAAAACTTTTTCGTGGCGAGGGTGTTATGGCACTTACGCGTGGGTTTTTATACTCGGGCACATCTAACATAATTTTTTCGCTCTGGAAAATTTCTGATAAACATACCAGCGAGTTAATGGTTGAGTTTTATAAGCAAATGATTTCCGGTAAATCATATTCTAATTCATTACGTGAAGCAAAATTAAAGTTGATTGAAAATCAATTAACTGCACGACCAAGATCGTGGGCGGGATTTTTATTAATAGGTGCAGACTGACCTGGAAAGCAATGGAGCATTAATTTTGTGGATTGAAACGAGCAGATGTGTCTCAATAGTCGAAATTGTTATGTCATTCCCGTGAAAACGAAATCTAAAACAATTATAAAAAGTCAGATTCCCACTGGAGTTTATCCCGATGTAAATCGGGGTGGGAATGACAATAGGACTTCGGGAACTATTCAAACAACCTCTATTCCTGTCCTATCTGGCCTTAACAAAATAAAACTTACCCACAAACAAAACTTCGTTTTCGTCTTCAATGCGCCAATAGTATAAACCGGATTTCTTAAAATTATCTGCAGAAACCGTTTGGGTGATTTCCGGAAAATCTTCTTTACTGATATTTACGGAATAAATTTTTTCTTCTAAGTTATCAAGTATGCTTAATTGAATTTTGGCGTTCTCTTTCATTACCCACTTAAAAGTCAAATCATCATAAGTTTTAATTCCGTTTTTTGGCGCGATAACACGTTCAATCAAATTATTACCAGATCGAACATTCTCGTTAATCCATTCTTCGTAATATGCATTTGGATTGAAGGCTGGACCTGATAACTCAGCGATAAGATTTTCATTTTTTTCAAAAGGTTTTTCCTCTAAGGTTTTTGAAGAATCAATTTTGAGATTTTCATCATCCTGGGTTTGTGTGATAATCTTTGGGGTGTTAAAACTGTCTGTGGAATTATTCTTAAATATAACATATAGGGCAAACAAAAGTGCAAATCCTGCAAAAGCAAAACCAATTTTTACAGGGAATGAAAAAGACGGAATAAACGAAAAATTAGATTCTGCAGACTGGGTTTTTATTTTTTCAAAAGCAGTGGAACCCTCTTCTGCAATAATATTAAGTGCGTCTTCTGCCGCCTTTAATTCTTTAAAACAATCTTCACATTTAAAATAATGTTCTTCAAATTTCAGACTTTCTTCATCAGAAAGTTCATTCAGCAGATATTTGCTGATTAAAACTTCTCTATTTTCTAAGTTACATTTCATCTTAAAATAATTCTTTCTATTAACTATTTGTCAAAACTGTCGTGATATTGAAAATAATTTTGTTTTTTTAATTCTTTAAGCAAAAGCTTAATTGCATAGTTAATTCTTTCACTCACTCTTCGCTTCTCAATATTAAGATGGTTTGATATTTCTTCAATTGAAAGTTCATCGTAAACTCTCATTAAGAGGACTTCCTGATATTTTTTATCCAAACGGCAAAGTGCGGCGGATAGCTTTTTCTTTTTTTCAGAAGTTATTATTTCTTTTAATGGATTATCCGGAGATTCAATCGAATGATAAGAATCGATATCTGCTGTTGGTTTCTCTTTAGAGAGATTTCTGAAATACATAGCAACAACATTGCTTACTATTCCTGCAATGTATGCTTCAAGCGGTTTTTCTTTGGCAGGATCAAAGCCGCCTTTTCTTAAACTTAATAGTATTGCCTGTTTTGCCTCGCTTAATATATCCTGTTGATCATCTAAAGAAACTTTGTTTCTTAACCGCGCCCGAACCAAAAACTCAATTCTATCTTTAAAATGTAAAAACATACGATTCTCAGCATCGCTATTACCTGCAACAATTTGGGCTATTAAGGATTTTTCATCAAAGATATATGACATAGAGTAATATTAGAAACAAAATCAAATTATCAAAAAATAGTTTTCAATATTTCTACTTACTCTGCAAATAATAGATAGAATAACTACACAACTATTTAATTTATTGCGAGGAAACCTATGAAGATCATATACACAATTCTGCTGCTCGTTCTTTTAACAGTGTCGTTTATTAAACCGCAGTGGAAAACAACACCCAACGAAGATAATTTTATCAGCGTTTCAACAGGATCACAAAATAATTCTGTAATAGCTTCTGATGGAAATGACGGAGCATTTATTGCCTGGGAGGATAATCGAAATTCTACAACAAATGTTTTTGATATTTATCTGCAGAAAATAGATAAAGATGGTTATACCATTTTTGCAAATGATGGAATTCCTATTTGCACTGCAGAAGGAGACCAGCTAAATCCCAAAATAGTTGAAAGTAATGATGGAAGTGCGATAGTCTTCTGGCTTGACCAGAGAACAAATTTTACAAATGCGACTGATCTTATACGCACAAAAAATTGATGCAAATGGCAATATACTTTGGACTGTTGATGGTGTTCCGGTAAGTGAGTATTCATCACCAACACCGGGATCAGTTATTTATTATAATGTTGTTCCGGACGGAGAAGGCGGCGCTTATGCTGTATGGCAAAGAAACTGGTTTGGTTACGATCAGATACGTGCACAAAGAATTGATGCTGATGGAAATATATTATGGGGTTCTACCGGCGCAATAATAACTGATGGTGCCCGTTTTGATCGGATACCGCAATTAATCCGTGATAATCAAAAAGGCGGCATTGTAACAGCTTATAAAGGTACCGTTGGTTATTCTATTATGGCACAAAGAATTAGTCCAAACGGAAATTTGTTATGGAATCCAAATGGTATTACGGTTACTCCAAATGGTCCGCAGAATGAATGTTCTATTAGCGGCAGGGGATATATTTGAAAGCGGCGGTTTAATGGCTGTTACGTGGATAACCTCCGGTCCGGTTTATGCACAATTAATTGATACGTCAGGAAACAAACTCTGGGGTGAAAATGGAATTATTGTTAACGATGTAACCGGCGCACACAGTTTGCCTAAAATTAAAAATGATATTGATGAAGAAAAATTATCCCTATCTCAACCAGGCATATATTGACACGACGTTTGGAGATGGTGGAATTGTAATTAATAAACTGCCCTTAACAAGTCAAGTAGCTACCTCTGTTGCGGTTCAACAGGATGGTAAAATTATTGTGGGAGGTTATCGTGGAGTTGATCAAGGAGCGGATGACTGGTTTATTTTGTTACGATTGAATACTAATGGAACGCTTGACAATACATTTGGAACGGGAGGAATAGTTGCTCACCACGTTCGGAATGATAATGATTTACTTAATAGTATTGCAATTCAACCTGATGGTAAAATTATTGCTGCTGGATCAAGCTGGTATAATGGCAATTCAGATGCATGCCTGGTACGTTATAATTCAGATGGTTCACTCGATAACTCATTTGGTGATAACGGTGTTGTCATAACCGTTCTTAGCGTAGATCAAGATGTAATTCGTTCAATAGCTTTGCAAAACGATGATAAAATTGTCGCAGCTGGGTTTAATAAAGGACACGGTTTTATAGCCCGCTATAATATAAATGGAAGTTTGGATAGTACTTTTGGTTTGGGCGGTATAGCTCCTTCACCACATAATGATTATGATTTCTTCTATGCCGTTCAAATCCAGACAGATGGGAAAATAATCGCTGGGGGACCAGCTTTCGGTGATGGGATTATTTTGGCAAGATATAATGAAAGCGGAAGTATTGACACAACATTTGGTGATATTGGTTATATAACTACCCAAATTAGTACATATACTGGCGCATCATCCTTGATTTTACAGAATGATGGTAAAATTTTAGTGGGTGGAAGCACTGGACCGGAAGAGTATGTTTATGATATTATTCTGTTACGTTATAATGAAGATGGTAATCTGGATCAAACTTTTGGCACAAATGGATATACTATTACTGAGATCGATTCTTCAACTTCATTTATTTCATCCATATCACTCCAAAATGATGGCAAAATCGTGGCTGGTGGAGGTGCTTGGTCAAATACTTATTCTGATTTTGCACTTGCAAGATATACTTCTGACGGTATTCTGGATACTACATTTGGAACGAATGGGATTAACTTGACGTCTATACATCCAACTGAAAATCGCGTTGAACGTATCAATTCTATTGTACTTCAAAGCGATGGGAAAATTGTGGCTGCTGGTCTATCTTTCTACGGCGCTGATAATGGAAATCTTGTAGTCGCCCGTTATGAAGGTGGGTCAAAAACATTAGCCAATTTTTACCTAAGCTGGTTAGATGCAAGAAGCGGTAATGGTAATAATATTTATGCACAAAAATTAAATGGCAACGGAATAGCACAATGGACACCAAACGGCAATTTTGTTTCAGATAAGCCTGTATTAAACCCCGGTTTAAACTCACACCAATTGCTTTTTAATGGTTCGGATTTTTTATCAGTATTTGAGGGCACCGGTGGAATTTATGGACAGTCTATTTCAGAAGATGGCTCACTTAACTGGGGCAGCGATGGGGTTCATATATCAACAATTCAATCGCCACTAAATGTGGTTAATTCCGGTAACTCTGCAAATCAAAGCGGTGCCATTTTAACTTTTTCAGGTGCGGGCGCTCCAACCGGAACACAATCTAATATTTATGCTAAGCGTGTAAATCCTGATGGGTCGCTTGGCGTGATAACATCTTTACAAGAAGAAAATGATTTGGAATTAAACTCATACACATTATATCAAAATTACCCCAATCCTTTTAACCCGAGTACGATAATTAGATATTCAATACCCATTGCAGGGTTGGTAACGCTAACGGTGTATAATATTCTTGGCGAACAGGTTAAAACATTAATTAATCAGGAAATGCCTGCCGGAAATCATTCAGTTCAATTCAATGCAAGCAGACTTGCGAGTGGAATTTATCTGTATCGAATACAATTTGGGAGTTTTGTGCAGACAAAGAAGATGATTTTGCTAAAATAGCGACGAATGTCGTTATAGTAAATAATTCAGTTTTTTAATTGTCAATTTAAGGCGAATCAAAAGATTCGCTTTAAATAATACTTTAAATAGGAATTATTTGTAAAATTACTTCCCTGTTATAACCGAAGTATATTTTCAGAATTAAACTATGAATGAAAAGAACAAAACTATATTATCCGATAGTTTTCGTTAACAAATAAATTTGAAAACCTAATAAACAAGCCAGCTACTTTACACGAAAACCTCATTTTTCCTCACTAATCTAACCTTTTCAAAATAATTAAACTTTTTAAGATTTATATGAGCCGCATCATCGACTTTTTACGCATGTAAGAGTATGGGTCTTACAACTATTTTTTAAATTATATTTTAAGGTGTATGCTATGAGGAGACAAATACAATTTATTGCAGTAATAATATTTCTGCTTTGTGTTAATCTATTGGCTCAAAAAGATATTAATTACTCAGAGTTTAATACAACCGAATCATTAAAAAACGGAATGGTTGTTTACCAAAATGGACCGACTGGAATTAATGCCGGACCATATTTAGATCTGGAGAGTTTTGAAGATCCAATTTTCCCACCATCTGGCTGGGAACTTTTTAATTACGGTTTCGATTGGGAACAGACAGATGTAAATTCAAATAGTGGGGATTATTCTGCTGTAATTAATTGTGATCCGTATAACGAAGCCTGGTTAATTACACCCGAAATTGATCTATCCACTAGTATATATGCGTCATTACATTACTACGAATATGTTGAACTTGATCAGGGATTAGAAGCTGAGCATAAAGTGTATATATCAACTGATTACGTTGGATTTGGAGATCCTTCTGTTTATTACTGGGAGGAACTACGTTATGATATAGACAATATCTTTTCGTGGGATTTAAGAGAAATAGACTTAAGCAGTTACATTGGTCAAACTTTCTATATAGCTTTCGTTTATTATGGTAATAACGATGAAAATGGTTGTGGAACTACCTGGTATATTGATGATGTTGAGGTGAATGATTTTTGTACAGGATTAGAACCAATACCTGATTGTGCGACACTTACTGCGCCGCCCAATGGTGCCTCGTTAAGCCCAATTTTTGGATCTCTGTTCTGGAGTTCGGATGACCCAAATGCCACAAAGCAATTTTTATATTTTGGTAATGATGGAGGTGGGACAATCTCCCCTACTAGTATACATAATGGAAGTAAATGGTCTGCAAATTTAATTGGAATTTCGTTTGCGGCTCTAG
>CAVPHP010000002.1:0-14851 GCA_963704275.1 uncultured Ignavibacteriaceae bacterium
TATCCAAACCCATTCAATCCAAGTACAAAAATCAGTTGGCAGTCGCCAGTAGGCAGTTGGCAAACATTAAAAGTATTTAACTCTTTAGGACAAGAAGTTGAAACAATCGTTAATGAATATTTAGAAGCTGGTGTTCATTCTAAATTGTACATTGTAAATTCTACATTGCCAAGCGGAGTTTATTTCTATCAATTAAAATCAGGAAATTATTTAGAAACAAAGAAAATGACACTTTTAAAATGATATGGCTTGAAGAAGAATTTTGTAATTAAATTTAATGGCCATTTTATCTGATAGACGGTTAATAATTAATGTTAGTGCATTAGGATAAATATTAAGGTTAAAAAAATCGTAATCAGGTTCTAGTTTTGCGAATATCAAAAAAACAGAACCTAATTACTAAACTAATTAATTTGTCCAATTTCTGTCATCTATTTTTCTTCTCTTCCAAATAATTTGCTGTTTGCAGTTGTATATTACCACCCATAACAACTTAATAGACAAGCCATCTTTTAAAAGATATTTTAGCATCGAGCTTAAAAATAATATTAATTAAAAAGGAGCAGGCAATGAAAACTTTAGTAATCGTGTTGATGACACTCGCTTTGGTTACGTCGTTTGTAACAGCACAAACAGAACAATTTCCACAAGAAAAAAAATCAGTAATTGTGGATAATCTGAATGTGGGAATTAACTCTTCAAACATCGGACTTCGTACAAGTTCTGCAGATGTTTTATTTGATTTGATTGAGGATAATTATCTTCAAAGCGATGATGCTTCCAAATCAATGATACCGCTATTAAATATGTTGGAAAATGGTAAAACCGATGATGAACGAATTGCAGCCGCTGTGGCGCTTTATCAATTAGGTAATGGTATTGGTATTTATCGATTAAGAGGTGTTGCAATTTTTGATGATAATAAAAGAGTTAGTACAATTTGCAAAAATCTTTATTACAGCTATCATAAATTGAACGGTACAGAGTATTTAATAAATTTCTAACATAAAATTATAATCTCTCTAATCTTCTTTAAGGCAGGATAAGATTTAAAACTTTTATCCTGCTTTTTTTATGCAATTGATCCTGCGATTAAAATCATCCTTTTAACGCTACATATTTTTCCGTTAATATTTGTTAATTGTCCTTCAATATCCCTTCATTCTTTTATATTTTTGTTCATCAATTAAGAGGATTAAAATGAAATACAGAAAACTTGGCAAATCGAATATTAGCGTTTCGGAAATTAGTTTGGGATGCTGGACTATGGGTGGTCTTAATTGGGTTAACGGAAATCCAAACGGCTGGGCGAATGTTAACGAGTCTGAAATTACTGAAGCAATAAATTATGCAATAGATAAAGGTGTAAACCATTTTGATAATGCTGATGTTTACGGTAATGGCAGAGCCGAAAGAATGCTTTCAAGAATTCTTGGTAAACGAACAAACAATTTTGTTATTGCTACAAAAATTGGTTGGTTCCCTGGAACCGCTGAACATGCATATGAACCTAAACATATTCGCCATCAGTGCGAACAATCATTAATAAATCTTAAAAGAGATTACATTGATATTTATTATTTCCATCACGGGGATTTTGGAGAGAATGATAAATATCTTGATGATGCAATTGAAGTAATGCACAAACTCCGTGATGAAGGTAAGATTAGATTGATTGGGCAATCAGCTTATAGTCATAGTGATTTTGTAAAACTCATTCCAAAAGTAAAGCCTGATATTATTCAGAGTTCGGCAAGTGCACTTGATGATAAATATGTAAAAGATGATTCCCCAACAAGAAAAATGCTGGATGAATATAATGTATCATTTGTTGCCTTTGGACCTGTTGCTCAAGGGTTATTGCTTGGTAAATATCATCAAGGTAATCCTCCGCAGTTTGAAGCTGGCGATCATCGTGCAAACGCAGATAGATTTAAACCCGAAAATCTTGCAAAGCTTGAACCAAAAATTGAGAAAATGAAAAATAAATTTGGTCCTTCAAATCAGGAACTTTCACGTGCGGCATTGCAGTATCTATTACATTATAATCAGGTTGGATCCGTTATTCCGGGATTTAGAAATCTTGATCAGGTAAAATCCAATTTGAGCGGAATGGATAATCCGCTTACACAAGATGAGTTTGATTTTATACAACAAATTTTTGCAGAATAATATTTTAATTTTCATAAATGGATTTATATCATGAAAAGTTTTACAATTTATTTTCTATTCGTTTTAACGATTCTAGCATCTGTTAGAACATTACCACAGACCATGGAAAATGAAATAAGTATAATCCCCAAACCCAAAAGTATTGTTGTAAATGAGGGCACATTTAATTTTACTGCCGATACCAAAATATATTATGATCAGTACTCAAAAAAAATTGCTGATTATTTAGCCGAGGTTCTTATTCCGGCAACCGGTTTTAAATTAGAACCATCTATTTGGAACGGAAGAGTTGAAACAAATTCGATAATTCTTTCTTTAAATTCTTCCCCGAATGATTATGGAAAGGAAGGTTATACTTTAATTGTAAATCCATTTAATGTTATGATTGAAGCAAGTGAGTTGAATGGATTATTTTATGGAGTTCAAACACTCCGCCAACTTTTTAATCCATACATAAATTCTGTTGCAAGAGTTGAAGGAATTAATTGGAACTTGCCCTGCGTTGTTGTGCTTGATAAACCTGAATTTGTTTGGCGCGGACTTAATCTTGATTGCTGCCGCCACTTTATGACTAAAGAATTTGTAAAGCGATATATTGATTTACTTGCATATCATAAATTTAATACGCTTCATTGGCATCTTACAGAAGATCAAGCATGGAGAATTGAAATAAAAAAATATCCCGAGCTTACAACTAAAGGCGCTTTTAGAAAATATGATGACGGCTCTGTTTATGGCGGGTTTTATACCCAGGATGATATAAAAGAAATTGTTGCTTATGCAGAAAGCAGATTTATAAGTGTGGTCCCGGAAATAGAAATGCCCGGTCATTCAACTGCTGCTATTTCTTGCTATCCGGAAATTTCCTGTACCGGTGGACCATTTGAGGTCGGAACTCTTTGGGGAATTTATTACGATATTTATTGTGCAGGTAATGAAAAAACATTTCAGTTTTTAGAAGATGTTATGAGTGAAGTTGTAGAATTATTTCCCGGCAAATATATCCACATTGGCGGCGATGAAGCTCCAAAGAGACGATGGGAAAATTGTCCGAAATGTCAGGCAAGAATCAAATCGGAAAATTTAAAAGATGAACACGAACTGCAAAGTTATTTTACAAAGCGTATGGAAAAGTTTATCAACTCTAAGGGAAAGCAAATTGTAGGATGGGATGAAATTCTCGAAGGCGGTCTTGCACCAGAAGCAACAGTTCAATCGTGGCGCGGATTAAAGGGTGCGATCGATGCGGCAAAACAAGGACATGATGTGATAGTATCGCCGACAACCAATTGTTATTTTGATTATCCGGTTGATGTAACTGATATGCAAAAAGTTTATTCGTTTGATCCGGTTCCCGAGGAACTAACATTAGATGAAAGAAAACATGTTCTTGGTAGCGAAGGAAATATGTGGAGTGAGTATGCACCTCAAGAATTAATTGATGATAGATTATTTCCAAGAATGCTTGCTCTATCTGAAGTCGTTTGGACTTATCCCGCTGAAAGAAATTATGAAGAGTTTAGCCAGCGTGTGCAAAAGCATTATGATAGATTAGATCTTCTTGGTGTTAATTTTGGATTGGAAACAAAACCATTTGAAATTACTAAGAAATATAATTCTCAATCAAATGTTTTTGATGTTCAAGTTAATCAACTTCAAAAGGATGTTGATTTAAAAATTGGAACTTACGGCGAGATGTTGTTGATTAATCAAAGTGATGCTCAATTTAATTTTGCTGTTGATAAATCAAACTCAATATTAATTTTTAATGAACGGAATAATAAAAAAATTGGTAAAACTTTTGTTCACGGATTTACGTTTAATAAAGCAACAAGAAAAAAAGTAAAACTAACTTATCCTTACAGTGAAAAATACTCTGCCGGCGGAGTAGAAGCTTTAACTGATGGATTGCGCGGTTCAGATAGTTTTCGTGGAGGTGATAAATCGTGGCAGGGTTACCAAGGAACCGATTTTGAAGCGGTTGTGGATCTGGGTGATATTGCAAACATTAAAGATATTTCAGTTGGATTCTTTCAAGCATCATCCTCATGGGTTGTTTTTCCTATGTATATTGAATTTTATTTGTCTGATAACGGAATTGATTTTGTTAGTGCCGGAAAAGTTGAAATACCACCATCATTAAAAAATCCGGATTGGTTACAAAAAGATTTTAACGTTGTATTGCAAAATTCAAGTGCAAGATTCGTTAAAATCTTTGCAAAAAATTATGATGCACTTCCTAAATGGCATCCCGAAGCAGGCGGAAAGCCTTGGCTAATGGTTGATGAAATTATTGTTGAATAGTAAGAATGAAAACTGCAATTGTGATCGGTGCAACCGGATTGGTTGGAAGTTATATAACTCTTAAACTTTTGGATGATAATAGATATTCAAAAGTAAAAGTATTTGTAAGAAATTCTTTAGAAGTTAAACATCCAAAACTTGAAGAACATATTGTGGATTTTGAGAAACTGGAATTATGGAAGGATGAAATAGAAGGGGATGAGCTTTATTCCGCTTTAGGAACAACAATTAAAAAAGCCGGAAGTAAAGATGCACAATATAAAATTGATTATACTTATCAATATGAAACTGCAAAAGCAGCCGCTAAAAATGGAGTTAAAAGTTATATGCTGATTTCATCAGCAGGAGCAAATTATAAATCAAGTAATTTTTATTTGCGGATGAAAGGAAATCTTGATGAAAAAGTTCAACTGCTTACCTTTGAAAAAATCAGAATCTTCAGACCATCAATACTTGTTGGCTTGCGAAGTGAAAAAAGAGCAGGTGAATCAATAGGAATAAAAATAGCCGGATTAATTACCAGGATTATTCCGGCTTTAAAAAAATATAAACCGATTAAAGCATCTTTAGTTGCTGAAGCAATGATAATTTCTGCGAATCAAAACTCAACAGAAAAATCAATCGCTTATCAACCACAACAAATCTTTAATCTTGTTTAATTACTGACTGAGCTTTCCAAGATTAAATCTTTTTCTATCGTTAGTATCTAAATATAATTTTCTCATCCTTATGGACTTTGGTGTTACCTCAACCATTTCATCATCTTCAATATATTCTAATGCTTCTTCCAAAGAAAATTTAATTGCAGGAGTTATTTTCACAGCTTTATCAGAACCCGAAGCACGCATATTAGATAATTTTTTACCTCGCTGAACGTTTACTTCAATATCATTTTCTTTTGTGTGTTCACCAATAATCTGTCCTTTATAAACAATATCACCTGGATCAATAAAAAACTTACCTCGGTCCTGCAAACCATCAATTGCGTAAGCTGTTGATTGACCTTCTTCCATAGAAATTATAACGCCACTTTTTACAGTACCAATAGATCCTTTAAAAAATTCATATTGATAAAATCTGTGGTGCATCACAGCTTCACCTTGCGTGGCAGTAAGTACTTTTGTACGCAAACCCATAATTCCGCGGGAGGGAATATGGAACTCAATTTTGTTCATCTTTCCTTTGTTTTCCATCTTCATCAGTTCACCACGGCGCTGACCCACTAACTCAATAACCTTACCAGCAAATTCGGCAGGAACATCAACTGTCATAACTTCTATTGGTTCTGCTTTTCTATTTTCTATAGTTTTATAAATTACTTTTGGTTCGCGTATCTGAAGTTCATAACCTTCACGACGCATGTTTTCAATCAAAATAGATAGGTGTAATATTCCTCTTCCTGAAACTCTATAAGCATCGGGTGATGCTGTTTCCTGAACATGTAATGCAACATTATGCTCAAGTTCCTTATATAATCTATCACGAAGTTGACGCGATGTAACGAATTTTCCTTCTCTGCCATAAAAAGGGGAATTGTTAACAGTGAATGTCATACTGATAGTTGGTTCATCAATAGAAATTATTGGAAGTGGTTCCGGATTTTCAGCATCAGCAATTGTATCACCAATATCAACATCCTCAATTCCTACAATTGCACATATATCTCCACACGAAACTTCTTCAACTTCAAGTCTTATAAGTCCTTCAAAAACGAAAAGTTGTTTTATAGAAATTGGATGTATTGTCCCGTTCCTTTTTATGATTGAAAGTTTGTCTGCTATTTTTAATTTTCCTCTAAAAACTCTTCCTATACCTATTCTTCCTACATAATCATTATAATCCAAAGTCATTATCTGCAATTGTACAGAGCCTTTAATTGTTGGAGGAGCAGGAAGGTCATCAATTATACAATCAAGTAAGGGAGTTAAATCTGTTCGTTCATCTTTTAAATTCTTTATAGCCCAGCCATTACGCCCGCTTGCATATATGATCGGAAAATCAAGTTGATCTTCAGTTGCATCAAGTTCGATAAACAAATCATAAATCTCATCAAGCACTTCAACAGGTCGGTTATCAGGGCGATCAACTTTATTTATAACAACTATTGGTTTTAGATGAAGTGCTAAGGCTTTTTCAAGAACGAATCTTGTTTGAGGCATTGGTCCTTCAAATGAATCGACAAGCAGCAAAACACCATCAGCCATTTTTAATACTCGTTCAACCTCACCGCCAAAATCTGCGTGCCCGGGTGTATCAATAACATTTATCTTATAATCTCTAAAAGGAATGCTGATATTTTTTGCAAGGATAGTAATTCCTCGTTCTCGTTCAAGGTCATTTGAATCAAGAAACCTTTCCCGTACAACTTGATTCGTTCTGAAAACAGCGCATTGTTTTAATATCTGATCAACAAGTGTAGTCTTACCATGATCAACGTGAGCAATAATTGCAATATTTCTTATTTTTTTCATCGATCTCCATGTGATTAAAAATTGAGGGGCGTAATTTAAGTAAGTGCAAGCAGAAATAAGAATGCAAATCAAAAGAATAAATTTAAGAAATCATTGATAAACAGCTAATTCCGTAATTAACCTGTTCAAATCAGTTATTTTAACTATTGATTCTTTGATGGAATTTATCTATTTCAGATCTGAAATTATTAATAATTTTCAGAGTAAAATGAGTTCTGCATTCAGATCAATATTTATTCTAACAATCCTATTTGGGTTTTTCAATCCAAACTTTTCACAAGACAAAGAAATTTCAATATCTGGTTTTATATTTGATGCAACTACAGGCGAAGCATTAATAGGTACCAACATTTTAGTTTACAAAGATTCTCTTAATACCAATTCAATCGCCATCTATGGCACTGCTGCAAATAATTTTGGCTTTTATATGCTGCCGAAACTTAAGAGTGCAAAATACTTTCTTATTTTTCGGTATGTAGGATACAAAGCGACAATAAAGGAAATTGATTTAACAGCAACTGATAAAGATTTAATCTACAACGTAAAACTCATCTCCGAAAATATTAAACTTGATGAAATTGTTATTGAAGGAAAAAAGATTGATAAAAATGTTTTAAGTACAATAGATATCTCTCCGGAATTAATGTTAAAACTTCCAACATTTTCGGGTGAAGTTGATTTATTTCGTTCACTTATGTTGTTACCGGGAATTAATAAATCATCAGAATTAGCAAATGGTTTATATGTTAGAGGCGGCTCTCCGGATCAAACTTTAACATTGGTTGACGGAGCTGTTTTGTATAATCCTGCACATATCGGAAATATTGCGAGTACTTTTAATTCCAATGCCATCAGAGATATTAAATTAATTAAAGGCGCATTTCCTGCTGAATATGGCGGCAGATTATCAAGTGTTTTGGATATTAAATTAAAATCCGGAACAAAAGAAAAGGAAACAGGTACATTTGGATTAGGTCTAATTAATTCTTTCTTTTCTTTTGAAGGACCTCTAAAAGAATCAGCTACTTATATGTTTGCTGGCAGGTGGATGTATTATGATGCACTTCAAAAAAAATTTAACAAGCAAAGTTCCATTCCGCTGTATAATTTTTACGATGTGAATGGAAAAATTAATTATAACATTTCTGATGTAAGTGCATTTTCCTTAAGTATAATGTTTAGCAGTGATAAGATGTATAATCCAAGCGATGATGAAATTAGTTACGATATTGAATGGAAGAATTCAAGTGTTACCTTAAATTGGCTACAGATAAATTCTAAATCGTTGTTTTTAAACTCTTCTTTAAGTTATGTTAATTATGAATTTTCATCTAAGGTTGGGATTGGTTCCGGTTCCACAAGCTCATCATCATACTATTCAAATCCAAATCTAACAGATTTAATTTTAAGGCAGACTGCTGAACTAAATTGGGCGATGAATCAAAAATTAAAAACAGGTTTTGAAATTTCTTTTCACAATTATGATTTGCTTTACAATGAGTATTACGATTTAAGTTATGAGCAAGATCCTTTTGCCGGTAAAAATATTAATTCGATTGAAGCAGCATTATTTTTTCAAAACGAATCAGAATTATTTGATCGGTTAAACACAAATATTGGTGGAAGAATATTTTATTTTGATGCGCAAAAACTTCTGTCATTCGAGCCAAGAGTTTCTTTATCATACCAAATGTTTGAAAACTTTTATATTAAAACTGCAGCCGCATTGGCAAATCAATACCTGCATCTTATTTCCAGAAATGACATTGCACTTCCAACCGATCTTTGGTATCCGGCAACAGCTAATATCGAACCTAGTCGATCCGCGCAATTTGTCTTTGGTTTAGATTCTTACTTTGATGAAAATTCTTATCAAGCTTCTATTGAGACTTACTACCGCGATATGAAAAAACTCTATGAATTTAAAAACTCTCCTGAGATTAATCCTTTAAATAATTCAATTGAAGATCAATTTCTTAAAGGCGAGGGTGAAGCGTATGGCGTTGAATTATTTTTCCAAAAAAGAACTGGAAATCTGCAAGGCTGGATAGGTTATACATTATCGTGGACAAGACGAAAGTTTGATGAACTAAATGCGGGCAAAGTCTTTTATCCAAAATATGATAGAAGACATGATCTTTCTTTAGCCGCAACTTATACTTTAAATGATGCTATAACTTTTGGTGCAACTTTTATTTATGCAACTGGAATGCGATATAATGCGCCTGCCGGGCAGTTTATATTTAATCCGATTGGAAGTGCAGGCTCAACACAAGTTTTACTTGATTACGATGCACTTAATACCTATAAATTTCCTGCCTATAATAAATTGGATTTAAATTTTAATTATAAAATAAAAATGGATAAGCTAGACTTAAATCTGTTTGTTAATCTTTACAATGTTTATAACCGCAGAAATGCATTTGCACAGTTTATTGTTTTACCCAAAACTGATGACGGTTCAGAAAAACCAATGTTAAAAAGAATTTCACTTTTTCCATTCATTCCTGCTGCAGGTATAAGTATTACATTTTAATTATGAAAAATTTTTTATTCATATTGATTTTGTTCACTTCATTCTTTATTGGGTGTGAGAATGAGGAATTGCTAAATCCCGAGTTACGTTATACTCAAAAAATAGTTGTAGAATGCGAACTTAGTTCTGTAGGTTTTTTCCCTGGCGTTAGATTAACCAAAACATTACCCCTTGGAGTCAAGTTTGATATTAAACTTGCTGAAATTAAGGAGGCAATTCTTTATCTGCGCATAAATGGATTTAAAATTGTACCACTACACTATACAGAAAACGGAATATACAAACCTCTTTATGAACTTAAAGCAATCGAAGAAGAATACTATGAATTATTTGGTGAATGGGAGAATTATAAATTTTATGCCGTTACAAAAATTCCAGTAAAGCCGGTTATTAACTTTGTAAAATATAATCCGGGCGGATTTTATTCAGAAGCAGATGTAAAAACATTTAAAGATGAAGTGTATGGTGCTCTTTGGGCTGTTGATATTGGCTCGTTCGATACTGCTAAAGATTTTTATAATATTGCGGTTCCCCAAGAAAATAGTTCCAATAATTCGATTAAAGTTCGTAGCGCTGCTTATCCAAAAAATTATCAGGCATCAATTTATGATGGAAGAAGGTATATCAGAGTTTATTCGTTCGATCATTCATTTAACGAGTATTTTAAAACTAAAGATCAAAATAAAGATATAGACAATCCGTATGTTCAAGGATCGGGAAACACAATTTGGAATGTTAAAGGAAATGATGTGATAGGTATGTTTATTGGTGTAAGTAAATCAGATTCTATTCTTGTAAATTAATTCGTATGAAATACATTATAAAAATATTAGCTTTTCTAATTCTTATTGTTGCATCAAGTTGTCTTGATGATAATAATCTACTGACTAATAAAATTGAGTTAAATCAGACAGCTAAAATACTTCATTATATTGAAAGCACAGGAGATTTTGCCAATACTAATTTAGCGCCGGCTTTAGTTTCTGCAACTGATTTATATAACAACATTACGCAATATTTTGTTTTGGATATCAGAACTTCTCAAGAATTTTTAGTTGGGCATATATCATCAGCAATGAACATTTCAAACTCCAAGCTTTATCAAACAGTTGATTCTCTTTACACCGTAAACCCATTAAAAAAAATAGTTATAGTTTCAAAAAATGGTCAAGCATCAACATATTTTGTTTGCTTATTGCGTTTAGCCGGATTTACAAATGTTTACAGTCTAAGATTTGGAATGGCATCATGGAATTTTGTTTTTGCCGATGAATGGTATGCTGCATTAGGATCCTCGGTATTTCCTTTTTCAAATATCGATTATCCTAAAAGACCTTTTACAAATTTACCTACTTTAGAATTTCCGCCATCAATTAGCTCAGATAAAGAAAAAACAATTTATAGAATAAAGGAACTTATCAACAACGGTTTTCTATCAGGTATAAATTATGAAGAATATTTTTCTTCAGATGTTATAAACTCACACTTTTTAATCTGCTACGGTCAGGTTAGATTATATAGTGATTTTTCAGTCGGTGGCGCAGGACATCCCAAAAACACGGTTTGGTTCAAAGACTCGACATTGTTTGAATTTAGAAGTACAAATAGTTTGCAAACATTACCAATCGATCAATCGATTTTAATTTATAGCGGAGATGGACATTTAAGTGCTTGCATGGCTGCATACCTAAAGCTATTAGGTTATGATGTAAAGACATTACTTTTCGGCGCCAATCAATTATTTTACTCTCGACTAGCTACAACACCCGCAATATCAAATAATGCTTTTACTTCTTCAGATATTATGAATTATCCCTACACTGTAGGAAACTAAATTTTAGTCAATTATTATTATCACTTTTCCAACAGTTTCACCCGATTGAAATTTTCTTACGGCAGCCAATAAATCGGTAAACTGATAAACTTCACCTATTAAAGGTTTCGGCAGATTCATCTTTAAAATATCTTTCAAAATATTTTGCATCAATTCAATTTTATCCCATAAATAAATAAGGTTAAAGCCCATAACACTTTTGTTTTTGTCGGATAGTGAAAGCGGATCAATTTTTGGTCTGGTTAAATATTTTTGTATAACTTTTAGATAGTTGGGGCGGGAAGAACCTGTAGAATACTGGGCAGCACCATAAACAATTATTCTGCCGCCGGCACTTAATTGTTTAAAACTTTCAGAAAATATTTTGCCGCCTATACACTCTAATACAATATCAAGATTTTTGTCTTTTAAACTTTCTGCTAAGTTTTTATCAAAGTTATGATCACGAACTATAACCTGATCGTATCCTTCTTTTTTAAGAAGTGCTGTTTTTTTATCACTACCAACTGTGCCAATTGTATAAGCATTAAATTTTTTCGCTATCCGATTTGCATAAATTCCAACACCGCCCGCTGCCGAGTGAATTAAAATAGTTGAGTTATTTTTAATATCCGCAAGTTCAATCAAGGAGTAATATGCAGTTAAAGATTGGACGGTAAAAGCTGCTCCATCTTCAAAACTCCAATCCATTGGAATTTTAGAAATATAATTTTTATTGATGTTTAAAAAGTTGGTATAAGCTCCAAATCTTATGGCGCCCATTACTTTGTCACCAACCTCAAACTCGGTTACGCCTTTACCTTTTTTAAATATTATTCCCGAATATTCTAACCCAGGCACAAAACTTTCTTTGGGTGTAGCTGAATACAATCCTTGAATAGCGAAAACATCTGCAAAGTTTAATCCAATTGCTTTAACTTGTATTGTTACTTCATCATCAGCAGGAATGGCTAAATCTTCTTTAACCAACTTTAAATTATGTATCGAGCCTGCTTTATTAATTCTGTATGCTAAACGTTCCATTTGAATCTTTAATATTTTTATGTATCCTAATATAAAATAATTGAGTAATAAGATGAGAATTCAACCCAATTGTTTTAAATTTGTACTACTTAATTTGTCATTCCCGCGAAGGCGGGAATCCATAAACAATAAAAGATATTCCTGCTGGAGTTTATCCCGATGAAAATCGGGGTAGGAATGGCGGTTTTAAAACGAGGAAGAAATGAACGAACAACTTATTGAATGTGTACCAAACTTTTCTGAAGGACAGCGTCCTGAAATAATTAAACAAATTACAGATGAAATTGAAAAAGTAGAAGGTGTAAAGCTACTTGATGTTGATCCCGGTTACGATATGAATCGAACGGTTGTAACTTTTATCGGCAATGCAAAAGCTGTTAAAGAGGCTGCATTCAATTCTATAAAAAAAGCATCTGAGCTGATTGATATGAGTAAGCATAAAGGCTCTCACCCAAGAATGGGTGCAACAGATGTTTGTCCTTTTGTGCCTGTTAGCGGAATAACAACTGAAGAGTGTATTGAACTTTCAAAAGAAGTTGCTAAAAGAGTAGGCGATGAACTGGGAATTCCAATCTATCTTTACGAAAAATCTGCAACAAAACCTGAAAGAGAAAATCTTGCAAAGATTAGACAGGGTGAATATGAAGCACTTGAAGAAAAATTAAAAAAACCTGAATGGAAACCTGATTTTGGTCCAACTAAATTTAATGCTAAAGCGGGTGGAACTGTAATTGGTGTTCGTGAATTTTTAATTGCATACAATATTAACTTAAATACTCGTGAAGAAAAATATGCAACTGATATTGCATTTGAATTAAGAGAAAAGGGAAGAAGTGCAAGAGAGGGCGGCGATGGTCCATTTTATTTTAAGAGTGAAAAGATTTTAAAATATGAAAAAGAAAAATATCCCTGCGGCAGTTGTGATTTTATTGGAAAGACAATTGATGAAACTATTAAACACTGCAAAGAAAAACATGGTTATGATTTAGTTGAACTTTTAGATTTAAATGGAATTGATCCTAAAAAACCCGAAGGACAATCAGTTAAAATTCCCGGAAAGTTTAAACACTGCAAAGCAATTGGCTGGATGGTAAATAAATATGATCGTGCACAAATCTCAATAAATCTTACCAACTACAAAGTTACATCAATGCATCACGTTTTTGATGAAACAGAAAAACTTGCTGCCGAAAGAGGATTGCGTGTAACGGGAAGTGAAATTGTTGGAATGGTTCCTTATCCGGCTTTGCTTGAAACAGGAAAATATTTTTTAAAAAAACAGCATCGTTCAACTGGAATTCCTATTCGAGATATTTTAAACACCGCGGTTCAATCACTTGGATTAAATGATGTTTCAGAATTTATAATCGAAGAAAGAGTTTTAGGATTACCAAAAAATATTGATACTGCACTAGTTGAGATGAAACTTACAGATTTTGTTGATGAAGTTTCGAGAGAAACTCCAGCTCCCGGCGGAGGTTCAATTGCAGCATTATCCGGCTCACTTGGTGCTGCGTTATCATCTATGGTTGCAAATCTTACTGCAAATAAGCGGGGGAGTGATCCTGAAACTGATAAAATTCTAAATGAAGCTGCGGATAAATGCCAGGAAATTAAAAACATTTTAGTTAAAGCGATTGATGATGACACAAATGCTTTTAATGATTATATGGCTGCAAGACGATTGCCAAACAAAACTGTAGAAGAAAAGAAAGTTCGCGAAGAGCGCAATGCAAAATGGATTAAAACAAGCAGTTCATGTTCCTCTTAATACTGCTAAGCTAAGCTATGAAGCGATTGAAATCGCTGAGACAGTTGCAAGGCACGGCAATCCAAATTCTATAACTGATGTTGGTGTTGGTGCACAAAGTGCTTATACAGGTGTGCTCGGAGGAATTTACAATGTACTAATCAATCTTAAAGATATTAAAGATGATAAGTTTAATTCTGAAATGAGAAAAAATTGTGAAGAGTTAAAAGAAGAGGCGCAGAAGAAACTAACAGAAGTTTTACAGTTTGTGGAAAGCAAATTGTAATTCTAAAAACAGAAAATTTGGCTGTTCTGAAATGTGGATAATAGTAGTTGTTTACAATTATTGAATAACTGCTGATCTTATTATAGTTTTACATAAGTCTTTTAAAATATTGCGAGCGTAACTCAGTTGGTAGAGTGTCAGCTTCCCAAGCTGGATGTCGCGGGTTCGATCCCCGTCGCTCGCTCTCAATTTTCTTCATCTTAGTAGTCTTTTTCTATTCAAACAAAATAAAGATCTCACAAGAATTCCGATTTAATCTAATTGAAAGTCCCCCCCTCAGCATTAGTAAAAATATAATAACGAAATATTTACCAAAATTTTATTGCTGATTATGTACTCTTGCTAATCAATTAGCTTTATTTTCTTGCAACTATCATTTTTTATTTCGATTTTACATTAAAATAAATCAGAATGGGACTAAAATGAGAGTTCAAGTTTGGTTTTTTATACCCCTCTTTATCCTGATTTTAATTTT
>CAVPHP010000003.1:0-102639 GCA_963704275.1 uncultured Ignavibacteriaceae bacterium
AAAATTATAAAACCACCAACTAAAATGGCGGTCGGCGTTGAGGCGCTTGTTATAATGGTTGCCTTATTTTATACCAAGATTTAAACCTAAGCCAATACTATGAATGCCTGGATTTGTAAGAAATAAATATGATGCATCAAGTTTCAAGGAATTACTAATTGGAATTAAGGCACCAAAACCAAATCCCATCCCAAAAGTTGGTCCTGTTTTAAAAAAACCATTTAACTCGGAGGCCAAACCGCTAGTAGATTCAATCAATTGATTAGATGATTCATATTTTGTTAAAGTGGAAACACGATAATTTCCCTGATTCAAATGGAAATCAAAACCAGCTTGAACTAAGGCATAAGATTGCAAACCAAAAACATTAAAATTATATCTAAGTGATAAATCAACTGGTATAAATCTGTTGTCTTGTCTTTCGCTAGAAAAAGTAGACAAAAGAAAATCATTGACATTGCTATCCCAAATCCTGTAAGCTGTATAACTGTAAGGATTAGTATAACTAGTCATATAACCAGAAGAGATGAGAAGAGAAAAATCATCATTAATATTATAACCAAGAGAAAGTTTTAGACCCATCCCAAGATTACTAGCGCCGGTTATATTAGATCTAAAACTTGTGGCTATAAAATACTTTTCAGTTTCAATATTACCTGATATCTCTTGAGCAAAAGAAATGGAAAAGGTACACAAAAGAATGAATACCAAAAATGTTTTCATCACGAACCTCCTACCATTATAACGACGTTGCGCCTAACCCGCCGCCCATAACAGGGAAGCCAATTAAAACACAACTGATAAATATTAAACAGCCGTTGCGTAAATTGCGTCAGCAACGCAAAGGCAAGTTAATTAATTAGAACGAACACTTAGAACAAAATGCCGAACAAAAACAAAATCTCAAAAATCATAAATTCGCCCAACTAAAATGGCGGTCGGGTTGAGGCGCTGGTTATACAAATTTTACTTGAAGAAAATAGAAAACAAGAAAAACCAAAACAAAACCTTTAACAAAAATGAAAACTAAAGTAAAGAATAAAACTAAAACTTGCAAACCAACTTAAAACCAAAAATGCTGAACATTTAAAAACAAGACAACCAAAAACAAAGTACAAATAACAAAACACTGATTAATAAAATGCAAACCTAAAACAGAAATGCCGAACAAATCCCGAACAAGAAAAGAAACCACAAAAACTTACCACGCTAAAAAGTGTGCTGAACAGTAAAAGATTAAAACCCAGAATATTTGCCTGAACTGAAACCATAAACTTTATACAAAACCAAAAAAATGCAGCACACAAAAGCGCAGAACAAAAACGAAACGCTAAAAACCAAAATGCCAAAGAACACTAAAACTTATTTTAAAGAGAAAACCAAAAGCAGAAACAAATAAAAACCCAATTGCAAACCGTGCCGATAAATTTGTATAACTATTAATTATACTGCACCAGTTCTTTGATTAAAAGTACTTATTTATGCGTGCAGCTGCATAAATAAATTCTAATTTCTATAAAAATAGCTCAAAATCTAAATATTCTAAAAACCGTGTATGCATATATAATATTCCAAAACATAAATATCCCTGTGGTACAAAAACGTATGTATCTTTTTTGTAAACATTTGGATAATTCATAAAAACCTTAACCAGTAAATATCTTGCCAAAATTTAATTCCGCCAACAAGCTCCCCACTCCGGTATATAGTTAGAAAAGGAGTGCACAATAAAATTGCTGCATTAAATTAAAATAATTATTCCACAAACTCAATTAACAAATGGCAATTATTATCCCCTCTTTAGTCTTTTAATTATATACCATACAACTTGCCCCGGATTTATTTTCGGGGTTGGTATATTATGGAAAAGAAAGCATTTCATTCTCAATTATTTCGCAGAAAAATCAACATTTATGAACCGGATTATTGGCCATTCGTCCACGCCGAAACACTATATCGTATTAAAGATTTAGGAATAAGGAAATGCCCTTGCTTCAAATGCATTCAGGATTTGGATAGATTGAATGAGTTTCTCAACAAGCTTATGTCTCATTAACCTGCCCCCTATAAATAAGTAACCCTGCAACCGAAGCTGCAGGGCCTTGTGTTAACAAAAAGCTTGGGGGAGAACTTTCTGCTAACCACAAATCTAAAATACTTAAAAGCAGAATAAAAAATAAACCTGTTCCGTTCCTATAAATGCTCGCAGAAATTATTTTTATTTTGGCTTGCCTGCCTGCCGGTAGGCAGGCTTCGCATTTGATGTCTCTACACAGGCTAATTTTTTTTAAGGAATGCGGTTCTTTGTTTCTTCATTCAATCGTTCAGCTCGTTCCCTCGCAAGTCACTCATTCATTCAGTCGCAAAAAACCTAATCATTACAGGGCAACCTGCCTATGCCGGCAGGCAGGCTTTCATTTTAACTTTCATTGAAGGTTTCAAAAGACCTCTCAACTCGCTATGCTCAACTTTGCGGGCAAGTCAAAAATAACCGCAAGCCTGGTTATTTTTTGTTGCACAAACACATAATAAAAAATTACACGTTTCGTTTTCGGGAAGCCTCCCAGCCGTTTGCTAAATTAAAACATCTGTAATGTTTTAATTTCCTGATGGCTAATCGCCATCAGTCGCAACCGTCTTAAAATCTTGTGCGGCTGCCTTTCACTCCAAGCAATTTTTTATTTAAGAAAAAACTAATCGCGGGGATAAAACAATTATTCCGTTACTAAATTGCTCACGGTTTTCGCTACCAAAAACTCCGTGCCAATTTTTCACTACATAAATGTTTTACCCAAATCGCAGCAATGCATTCGGCTGCATGGTTAATTTGCAATTTGTTCCTCCTCCTGCCGTCGTCGTCTCAAACCGCAAAATAACCGTAAAACGCATTTGTGGCTGTTAAACATAAAAAAGTTTTTTGCCCCCTGTGGACAATTTATATAATCATCTTAACCTTCCCTTGTCATCAAAAACACATTGTACATTCTTACCTAAGCATCCGCAAGGGTATATAAACGGTCAGCTATAAAAGGAGCAAAAATAAACACCACGCATATCGGTATTTATTTTCGCCCTTTTACTTAACGCAGCCCGCCCTTGCGCTTATCCAGTAAATCGTTTGAACTGTTAACACGGGGTCAAAAAATTGTTTTTTTTAGAGGTGGCAAGTGTTAATAGCATCAATAAAATATAAGGGTAGTCTTTACAGGTTGGTTATGGTAAAGCGCAAAGTTAAAACGGTTTACTTCGTAAACCATTTTAATGCGGTTGGGTTTGTTGGCTCTGTTTCCTTCTCTACTCTTTGCAGTGCTTATAAGTATTTAATTCAGTTTAATTCTGTTAAAAAAACAAAATCAATCACTAATCAAAATCAGGTGTCTTTATGGTAGCAAAACGTAAAATGGTTTTAATGGCTTTGCATTCGCTTTAATTCAAAGCTTGATTAAATCAGGCAAATATTCTGCGTAATTTGCCAATGGCTGTGCTTCAGAATGGGACCTTATCGGCATTAATCGTTCAAAGTACACTTTAGATAATGTTCGCTTCTGGTGTCTTATCTACAATATCAATTTGTTCGGTATGGTCATAAAAATGTTTAACACAATCTTACTAAAGCATAAGACTTTAGGCAGCGCCGCACTTAGGTGCGGTGCTTCTCAATTCGGCGTTAAAAATATGGGCAACTTTTCAAAGTATCCGTCTTTGTTTGTGGCTGTTTTTAAATGCAAAGACAAACGCTCTAAGTTTTTAAACTTTTTGCGTTCGCAAAATCTGATTTTTCAAACTGATTATTACTACAAATACGCAATCCATAAAAACGATTTTGTTTATATGGTATTCGTAAAGCTTTACAAGTTTATTCCATCAAATAAAATCGGCTTCAATTCTTTTAAGCAGCTCTGCAACTCAAAAGATATTCAGATTTATTCTAATCCAACTTATAACCATCCACATTCAACAATAAAATCTGCCCGCCGGTAGGCAGGAATGAAAGGAGTTAAACAAATGCATCATTACTATATAATCAACAGCGGCAAAGCTGTAACATCTTTAGAGGGTTATTTACTGTTGTTTACCTCGTATGATCTGGCTGAAAGATTCTGCAAGGGTACGAATTTAAAAGATTATACAATTCATAAAACCTTGACTGAAAGAGAAGCACTTAGCAGATCATTCAATTTTTATAAAAAACCTATTGGAAAGGAAATCAATTAAAATGAACAGAGAAAACATTTACAATAAAGTAAACACAATAATTTTAGAAAAATTAAAAGGCGGAAAAATTCCCTGGAAAAATAATATGCTTTCTTTTTTACCGCTAAATTTTTTAAGTAATCGTTTTTATCAGGGTATTAATTGGCTGCTGTTAAATCATCTAGATTTTAAAAGCCCATATTATTTAACATTCCTGCAGACACAGCAGAAAGGAGGCGCAGTATTAAAAGGCTCGCAGGGTTTTCCGGTTGTGTTCTGGAAAATTATGAAAGGTTTACCCGATGAAAATGGACAGACAAATAATTTTCCTTTAGTAAAAATTTCTACTGTTTTTAATCTCACTCAAACTACGCTTTATAATGGCACCAAAGAAGAAGAACTAAAACAGGAAAGACAAAGCGCAGAGGATATTTTATCAGAAATTATAAGCACACACAATCCGGTAATTGATTATAATTTCAGAGGGAAAGGATTTTACAGACCATCAGACTCACTCAATTTGTCTGCCTCCGATTGATCAGTTTACAAACCCGAACTCATTTTATGATGTTTTATTTCACGAACTAATCCACTGGACAGGTAAAGATTTGGGCAGAGATCAAGGAGCGAAGTTTGGCGATGATGATTATGCCTATGAAGAACTGATAGCAGAACTTGGAGCAAGTTATTTGTGCAGCATTTCAGGGATTGAAACAGAAATTGAGAACCAATCCGCATATATACAAAACTGGATTAAGCACTTTGAGAACGATAATTCTTTAATAATCAAAGCATCAACAGCCGCAAAAAAAGCAGTTAACTATTTATTAAACAATCAAGAAACAAATCAAAGCGAAGCGGCTTAACCGGCAGGCAGGTGTCGCATTCCGGAAAGGATGATTAAAAATGAAAAACTTTAATAATGATTTCAGTATTGATGAAGCAATCAGAACTCTCTCTGCTTATGGATTGGAAGAAGTGCAGAAAGTTTTAGGATTAAGTGATGATAATATTATTGAGTTGCTCCTGAATGATTGCGAAGTTTGGCAAAATAAGATAATGGAATGGTTCGCCAATTATTTAAATGATTCTGTAATTGAAATGAATGAAAGGAGATTTGAATGAACTATATCAACGTAGCACGAATCAAAAAACTTGTTAAGCAGCATAATAAAAGAGTAGGAAAAGATTTTCTTTTTTCTCTTGATGTTTTTCTGGAAGAAAAGATTATTAAATCTTCTCAGGTGCATAATGGCTCAAAGAAAACTTTAGACAGCTCAGTATTTAACTATATATTCAAAAATAATAACAGGAGATAAAAATGAAACTCACAGATTTTGCAACAACACTCGCAGCAAAAAACCACTTTATAAAAGCCAGCTTCGGAGGATTCCAGGGATCAGGCAAAACAAGAACAGCAACGGAATTTATTATCGGATGCTTTAAAGATATGAAGCTCACAAAGCCGGTCTTAATACTTGACAATGAAAAAGGCTCGCGATTCTTAATCCCGATATTAAAGAAAGCAGGCATTCAAGCCATTGCAAAGGATACAACACACTTAAAAGATATTATCACATCTTTTGAATATCTCAACAAAGGTGAAGTAGATTTTTTGTTTATTGATTCACTTAACAAAAATCTATTACAGGTTTATTAAAGACTACAAAGAGAAAAACAGAAAACAGAGAATGA
The DNA here is from genome assembly GCA_963704275.1 of uncultured Ignavibacteriaceae bacterium. GTDB lineage: Bacteria > Bacteroidota > Ignavibacteria > Ignavibacteriales > Ignavibacteriaceae > IGN3. Next base: position 5,890 of record CAVPHP010000003.1, read on the forward strand.
CTTTGCAGGATTGGGGAACTGTACTTCCTGCATGGCAGGAGGAATTCTCTGATAAATTTGTTGAAGTTGAAGGTAATGTAGTCTTTACAGGCAGAGCAGGTTTTGAGTATGAAAAGGAAGAAGATGAACAGGATGAAGAAGGCAACGTGACAAAGAAAGGTCAGTTTGTTAAATCGGGAGTTAAAATGAAGATCGCTGGTGAAACTCCATACGAAACGGACCTTAATGTATGGATGCAGCTTGAAAAAGGATTGACCAAAGACCGTAAACCATTACAAAAAAATGTTGCTTATATACTAAAAGACAGAAGCGACACGATAAACGGTAAAATCTTTGAAATGCCTTCTTACAAAAACTTCAAACCTATTGTAAGATTTATTCAGGGCTTGCCGGTTGATGAAGTTGCGGGAGCAACTTTCACAGAAAACTTAACTCCGGGTAATGATCTTGAATGGGTTCAGAGAAATCTGCAGCGAAAAATAGAAGTTGAGAAAATCCAGGCTGTTTTTGATGAAAATGGTTTAGGCGATGCAAGAAGCAAAGCAGATAAACAGCTAAAAGCAGTAATCATTAAAAAAATATTTGGAACGACTTCAAACACAGAAATCGAAAAAATGGATGCAGCACAGTTAAATCATTGCAGAGCATTACTTGAAGAACTGTTCAAATCATTATCCGCAGCACAGCCGGAAGATCCTATTGTATTCCTTAATCAATTAGATCAGGCAGCTTAATTCAATTAAAGGTGCGGGAGTAATCCCGCATTATTTATTAAACCCCGAAGGCTCAGTCACAGTTTTTAGCTCGTTATTTCCTTTACTCGCTCAGTTTCAGCTTTACTCGCTACGTTCCGTAATCTTCACTTCCCTTCGATACAAGTTCAATAACCCTGCCTACCGGCAGGCAGGTTCACGATCAAAAACCCCGCCTTCGCAAGTAAATAGTTTCAATACTTTAAAATTTTTCTGCCCATCCACTGCCCAAAATGGTTTAAACTCTGACGAATTCTGATTAGTTCTGAAAAGGGGAAAATAAAAAAGCCCTAAAACTATTTGTTTTAGGGCTTTTTTGCGGGGCCGACGAGACTCGAACTCGCGACCTCCTGCGTGACAGGCAGGCGTTCTAACCAACTGAACTACGACCCCGAATAAATCTTCTAAATCTCAAATTTAACCGGTAAATTCTAACCAACTTGCCTACCGGCAGGCAGGCTGAAACTACGACCCCGTTATAATTTGAGTGCCAAATATATGATCTGGCACTAAAATATCAAAATTTATTCGTCACCAAATGAAATACCCAATGACTTTGCTACAAAAACTGCCTGATCATCAAGTTTAACAAGCTTTTGACGAGCAATTGCATCCTCAATTTTTACATTCTTAATCTCATTACATTTTAAAGATACCATTCTGCCAAACTTTTTATTTGCAACTAGATCTATTGCAAATGCACCAAATTTTGTTGCTAAAATTCTATCGTAAGGAGTGGGACTACCACCTCTTTGGAGATGTCCCAACACTGTAACACGCGTTTCGCGTTTGGTTAATTCTTCAATTTTATCTGCAACTACTTTCCCAATTCCACCAAGTTGAACTGGATCAGTACGCTTTAAATCGCTGCCTCTTGTTACAAGTTCACCGCCTAAAGGTTTTGCACCTTCTGCAACGCAAACTAATGAGAATCTTTTTCCCATTAATTCACGTTCATGGATTTTTTCAGCTACTTTATCCCATGAAAACGGAATTTCCGGAATTAAAATAATATCAGCGCCTCCGCTTAGACCGCCGTTTAATGCTATCCAGCCTGCATATCGTCCCATAACTTCAACCACAATTATCCGGTGATGTGATGATGCTGTGGTGTGTAACCTATCCAGTGCCATAGAAACAACGTAAACTGCTGAATCGTGACCAAATGTTACTTCAGTAGCATCCAAATCATTATCGATTGTTTTGGGTACGCCAACAATATTCATTCCCATTTTAGAAAGTTTGTTACAAATATGCATTGTGCCATCGCCGCCAATTGCAATTAAGGCATCTAATCCCCAGGCATTATAATTCTTCACGGCAGCAGCACTTTTATCTTGAATCTCAATTTTTCCGTTAACGTCAACAGGCCAATGAAATGGATCACCTTTGTTTGATGAGCCTAAAATGGTTCCACCTGTTGAAAGAATTCCAGAAACATCTGCGTTTGTAAGTTCTTTTGCTTTACCCTCTACTAATCCTTCAAATCCGTCTATAATTCCATAAACGGACATTCCATAATCTTCTGCGGGTTTTGTTACTCCGCGAATAACCGCGTTTAATCCTGGGCAATCACCACCGCCCGTCAATATTCCTATTCTTCTTATTCCATTCTTCTTTGGCATACTCACTATTTGTTCCTTAATTACTTAAAAATACTTTGAGAATTCTTGAAGTGAAATTTAATCAATTTCATTAAATATTTATCATCAAATTGATTAATAACACGCTTAGCCGCGGCTGTTACATTTGCTCCGCCGCCTTTGGGAATTTCAAATCCCAGCTCCTTACTTTTAAAATAAAACCAATCAATAACTTTTGCTCTTGCCAATATTGATGCCGCTGCAACGGCAGTAAATCGCTCCCCTTTTGCAGTTTGGAAATGATTTATCTCAATATTTTTTTTCTTCAATTCATCTGTGATAAGCTTTTCATTCCCAAATTTATCACTGACAACATTTGTGCATTTACTTTTTAAAACAAGATTCTGAATTGATTTTGAATGTGCCCAAGCCATCATCTTATTTAGATTTTTAAAAGATTCATAAAGCTGATTGTACTTTTCAGGATTGATTTGGATAATCTCAAAATTACCGTCCACAATCTTTTTGATCTCAGGTTCAAGAATCTTAATACTATTATCGGAAATTAACTTACTATCTTTAACGCCAATCTTTTCTAATTCTAAAGATGTTTTTTTATCGATATAAACCGCACCAATAACTAATGGTCCAAAATAATCGCCTTTGCCTGATTCATCAGTACCAATGTATTGATCAAATCTAATTTCATCTTGCTTTTCATCATCAAAAAAAGTTGGATCGAAAATAATCGTATTAAGTTCTTTTTTTATGCTGGATTCGGGATTTGCCTGAACAATTTTTTTAATTCCCTTTTTGCCAAAATAAACCAACACTTTAGCCTGTTCACTTTTACTGTTTACAGAAATTTCATAATTGTATAATTTTTTAGTCGGATCACTAACTGAGAAACCAGATTTAATCAGTTTTTCAATCAAAATCTTAGTTTCTTTAAGCGCCAAAGTTTGGAATGAATCTTGCATAAACTTAACTATACTAAAGTTTGTATTTTAGTGATATTAAAATTAGTTTTAGAACCATAGTGATTTAATAGGAGATATAAAATGAACATAATTAGATTAAATAAATTAGCTACAGTAATAGTGCTGATGATTGTTTTTTCTTCGATAAATATTTTAGGAAGAACTCAACTTCAGGATGATAAAAGAATTACAGAGATCGCATCTATTTTAACACAAAAAGTATTGTTAAATACGGATCAGGAATCAAAAGTAATTAATATTTTATCAGATTTACAAAAAAATATTTCATCAAAACCAGAAAACAAAGATGGATTAATAAAAGATGCTCAATCAAAAATTGAAAATCTTTTAGATAAAAAACAAAAAATGAAATACGACATAATTAAAAATGATCTCTGGAAAAAAATTCAGTAGTTATTAAGCCCGGTTAACAGCCGGGTTTTTTATTAGTTATTTCTTTCCCCAATTTATTACTTCAATTTTAACTTCTTGAATTCCTGCATTAATCATTTCAATCTTTTTTGCAGCCGCCAATGATAAATCAATAATTCTGTTTTTAAACTGCGGCATTCTATCATTTATTCTAACCTCAACAGTCTTTCCATTTTTTAGATTAGTTACTTTTACCATAGTATTAAATGGATATGATGGATGCGCAGCGGTTAAATCATTCATGTCGTAAATTTCGCCGTAAGCAGTCTTTCTTCCATTAAATTCATCAGCGTAATAAGATGCTGTGCCGGTTTCGGTTTCAAGAATTCCAAATTCTCTTATATCAGTTTTCTTTTCATTTTCACTTATCGATTTTGAATATCGTGTACTTGAGCTGCAACCGACTAGTAATACAATAGTAGTAAAAAATATTAAACGATATAAAATTCGGAATTTCATCCTATGAAATGATAGATGCTGCTTTAATAATAGCAGTTTCAGATCTCAATCTGTTTTCAATTAAATTAAATTTTATAGTTGGATTGATAATCTCAATTTCCTTTTGCGATAATCCGCCTTCCGGACCAAAAATCATCAAGTAATTCACTTTCGGATCAAACTTATAATCTTTTATTTTTTCTGTTGATGATTGATCGAATAGAATTTTTTCTCCTTTGTGATTTTTTATTTCACCAATCGATTTTATCACTGAGATCTTTGGTAAAAATGATCTTAAAGATTGTTTCATTGCAGCAAGAACAAACTTATTTAATCGATCCAACTTAAAGCCTTTGCTTACTGTGTTATCAGAATTAAATAAAACAAAATTAGTAATTCCAAGTTCAGTGCATTTTTCCAATGCAAATTTTAATCGGTCAGGATTTTTAAGATTTGGAATGTAAAAAGTAAAGTTTTGCAATTTATTTTCGTAGCAATATTTTCTTTCAATCTTAGCAATAACAGTTTCCTTTTGGATTTCTGCTACGGTTCCTTTAAATATATTTCCGTAGCCGTCAGTTGCAAAAAGTCTATTGCCAATATTATTACGCATAACTTTTATACAATGCTGATATTCATCATCAACAAGCAAAAAAGTTTGTGCATCATCTAAAACAGAAGCACAATAATAAAGCTCTATGTTAGAAAGATATTCCAAGTTCAATAATCAATTCTGATTTCATTTGTTCGTTAAATGCTGCTTCAACTCTTAAAACTTGATATGGTAATATTAATAATGTAATCCCAAATCCATAACCGGAATTAAATTTATTTATTGCAAAAGGCTCATCTCTTAATCTTGCTAATCCTGTTTCCGCAAATATTTGTGTATAAAAACCAACTCTGTATGATAAAAGTGCATCCGGAATAATAGGGATAAAAGTTAAATCAATATTTAACTCTTTAATAATTGGATAATAAAATTCCGTAGATCCCAAATAGTAATCGTTTCCTTCATATTTTTCGTTATAATGTCCTCTTATTTTTTGTCCACCATCAAGTCTGGAGTAATCATAATATGGGACACCATTTCCAATAGTAAAGCGAGAAGTAAATCTCCACTTGCTGATCAGATTTTCAAATAATTCTCTATATTCTCTAAAATCAATTCTTGCAATACCATAGTTTATATTATCTAACCCTAAGCCTCTTTGCACATAGGTAAAGCTGGAAAAAATTCCATCTGTGGGAAATTGTATCAGATCGCGTGTATCGTGTTCAAATCCAAATCCTAACTCAACAAGATTATCAATCCGATTATCAGACGCATTAATTCCCGGAATATAAAATGGTGTTTCAATATAGTTGTAACCAGTATTTATATAAAAACGATCAAACAAACCGAATCTTTTACCCACAGTTAAATTTGCACTAAGAAATTTTTGTGAAAAAGATTTTCCGTATAGATACTCTGCGATTTGACTTCTATTTGAAATGTCCGAATAGCCAACACGAACACCAACAAATATATTTTCATTTCCAATTGTATTAGGATTATAATATCCCAAAGAAAATAAAGGATCATAACCAACCCTAATAGTTGCCGTAAGGTCTTCATTCCTTCCCCTAAAATTCATCATCTGCAAAAAAATTCCATACGTTAATTTCTTTAGATCACCATCTCTAGCATCTAATAAAGGAATTGGATAAAAATACCAGCTTTCTTCTACTTTAATTGTCAAAATTCTTTTCGATTCAACAATAGTTGGAATGAAATAAACGTGATTAAAGATTCCTAAACTGTAAACTCTTTCACGATTATAAAATGATTGCACTTTTGATAAAGTATCCCCAACAGAAAAGTTTAACTCTCTTAAAATTATAAACTCCTCTGTCTTTTCATTTCCTGTTATTGTAATTGAATCAATAATAAAAGGGTAGAGTTCCGGATTATATAATGAGTCTCGATTTTGAGGAAGGATAATAGAAGAGAAAACAATAACAATTATGAAAAATATTATTACAATTTTAGATTTACGTTTTATCACTAATCGCTATTGTTTTCTGAATCAATTTTATTGATTATTTAAGATTAGATGTACTTATACATACAACTAACACTAATTATTATTTACGGTTTCTTCTGAATATTCTGATACAGGTACGCAACTGCAAACAAGATTTCTATCGCCGTAAGCGTTATCAACCCGACTTACGCTTGCCCAAAATTTATTTGTTCTCGTCCACTCAATTGGGTAAGCAGCTTTTTCTCTTCCGTATGGATAATCCCAATTATCTGCAATAACCATTTGTGCAGTATGTGGAGAATTTTTAAGTACATTATTTTTTTGATCTGCCATTCCGGTTTCAATTTCTTTAATTTCTTCTCTTATGCTGATTAATGCTTCACAGAATTTGTCCATTTCTGATTTTGATTCACTTTCAGTTGGCTCGACCATTAATGTTCCTGGGACTGGAAATGAAACAGTTGGAGCATGATATCCATAATCCATTAATCTTTTTGCAATATCCTCAACTTCAATATGAGCAGAAATTTTAAATTCACGCATATCAAAAATTAACTCGTGAGCAATTCTTCCATTTAATCCGGTATACAAAGCTTTATAATAAGGTTCTAATTTTGCTTTGATATAGTTTGCATTTAAGATTGCCGTTTTGGTAGCATAAGTTAAACCAGCTTCGCCCATCATCTTAATATAAGCGTAAGAAATAATAAGTACGTTTGCACTTCCAAAAGGTGCTGCAGATATTGCGTTTATTGATTTCCCTTTTCCAATATCTACAATAGGATTACCTGGCAAGAACGGAGCTAAATGTTTTGCTACAGCAATTGGTCCCATTCCTGGTCCACCGCCGCCATGCGGAATACAAAATGTTTTGTGCAGGTTTAGATGACAAACATCCGCACCTATTTCACCCGGGCTTGTCAATCCAACTTGAGCATTCATATTTGCGCCATCCATATAAACCTGTCCGCCATTTTGATGAATGACTTCGCAAACTTCTTTTATGGATTCTTCAAACACACCGTGAGTAGATGGATAGGTTACCAATAATGCTGCAAGATTATTTTTGTTTGCTTCAGCTTTTGCACGCAAATCGTTAACATCAATATTTCCTTTACTATCACAACTTACAACAACTACTTTCATACCTGCCATTACAGCACTTGCAGGATTTGTTCCGTGAGCTGATGAAGGAATAAGCGCAATATTTCTTTGTGTTTCGCCCCTATCTTCTAGGTAAGCTTTTATAACTGAAAGACCGGCGTACTCACCTTGCGCACCAGAATTTGGCTGTAGTGATACTGCGGAAAATCCTGTAATCTCAGCAAGATCTTTTTCTAATTCATTAAACAATTCATAGTAACCCGCAGCTTGTTCCTTTGGTGCAAATGGATGAATGCTTGTAAATTGTGGAATCGTAATTCCAATCATTTCTGTGGTTGCATTTAATTTCATTGTGCAAGAGCCAAGCGGAATCATTGAATGAACAAGTGATAGATCTTTATTTTCAAGATACTTCATATACCTTAAAATATCGGTCTCAGACTTATAAGAATTAAAAACAGGATGTTCTAAATAATTTGTTGTTCTAATTAGTTCTTGATCAACAGTGCTTTTTGTGCTGCTATTATTTTCTGGAATTAAATTTAATATTTGTTCTTTGCCCAGCGCATCAGCAAAAACATTTATTAGTTCTATTGCATCTTTATAAGTAGTAATTTCACTTAAAGAAATGCTGACACAATCTTTAATAAAATAGTTCAGGTTTATTTCTTTGCTTGCTGCTTTGATTTTAATTTTTTCAATTACGGCAGCATCAATCTTAAATGTTAAAGTATCAAAATAATTTTTGTTGATCTGTTGCAAACCAAATTGTTTTAGATTATCGCTTATAAATTGAGTTAAACTATTAATACGCTGTGCAATTGATTTAAGGTTTTTTGGACCATGATAAACAGCATACATTCCTGCCATTACAGCAAGCAAAACCTGCGCAGTACAAATATTACTTGTAGCTCGTTCACGTTTTATGTGCTGTTCACGTGTTTGCAACGCCATTCTAAGCGCTCTGTTTCCTTGTGAATCAATTGAGACGCCAATAATCCTGCCCGGAATAATTCTTTTATATTCATCCTTTGTTGCAAAATATGCGGCGTGCGGACCTCCGTAACCCATTGGAATACCAAATCTCTGTGTACTTCCAACAGCGCAATCAGCACCAAATTCGCCGGGAGGAGTTAATAACAACAAGCTCATAAAATCAGCAGATACAACTTTATAAATACCAAGCGCAGCGGCTTTTTCAAAAAAGGTTTTATAATTATAAACCTCACCATTAAGTGCAGGATACTGAACCAATAATCCAAAAAAATCATTAGTAAGTTCAAAAGAATTAAAATCAGCAATCACTAATTCAATTCCCAATGGCTTTGACCGATTTTTAAGAACATCAATTGTTTGTGGATAAACTTCATTGGAAACAAAAAATTTATTTGCGCTAGCTTTATCTTTTTTTCTGTTGTGATAAAACATCAGCATTGCTTCTGCTGCCGCGGTTCCTTCATCAAGCAAAGAAGCATTTGCAATAGGCAGTGCGGTTAAATCAGAAACAACAGTTTGATAATTAAGTAAAGCTTCTAATCTGCCTTGGGAAATTTCCGCCTGGTATGGAGTGTATTGCGTGTACCAACCCGGATTTTCTAAAATATTTCTCTGTATAACAGATGGAAGAATTACAGGATAATAACCCATTCCAATATAATTTTTATAAATTTTATTTTTTTTTGCCAGTTCGTTTATTCGCGCAATAAACTCATGTTCGCTTAATGCATCATCTAATTTTAATTTATTTTTTAGTCTGATATTTTTAGGAACGGTTTGATCAATTAGTTGATCGATTGAACTTACCTTGCACAATTTAACCATCTCATTTATTTCTTCATGATCAGGTCCAATATGTCTTGATTCAAATACATCCGGATGTTGAAAAGATTTCATTTAAACACTCAATTTTATTTTTAGAAGATAGAAAAATAATTTTAATTTGATATTCAAAATTAAGGAAAAACTTTGTAATTCTGATTGAAAGAAACGATAATTTAGGTCAATTAAATCAGACTTAATTTAGGCAGAGAATTAATGCGGTATCTTTTCTAAAGTTGCTTTTGCAGCATTTTGTTCAGCAGTTTTTTTGTTTTTACCAGTACCAATGCCAAAATAATTTTCGCCAATGCTTACTTTAACAGTAAAAACTCTATCGTGCTGAGGTCCTTCTTCTTTAACAACAATGTAATTTGGAACTTCCATTCGATTAGCTTGCGCATATTCTAAAAGCTGGCTTTTAAAATTTTCATCAATCAAATACTCACCGTCTTTTACAATTGGATTGATTAAAACTTTGTAGATAAACTTTTTTGAAATTTCTAAACCATGATCTAAATAAATTGCTCCAATTATTGCCTCAAAGGCATCAGAAAGTACTGTTTTGGATGCTCTAGCAAATGTGTTTGTTAAATTTTGATTAATTAAAATAAAATTAGCGAGACCAATATCCTCAGCAGCATCTGAGAGTGCGAAACGATTTACAAGTTTTGCTCTTACCTTTGTTAGAAAACCTTCATTTTCATTTGGAAAATTTTCAAAAAGATATTCGGCTACAATAAGACTTAATACGGCATCACCTAAAAATTCTAATCGTTCGTTGGATTTATCATCATCTTCAAGTTCTTCCAAAAATGATCTGTGCATTAAGGCTTGGATGTAGTGGGATTTGTCTTTGATTGGAAAACCGATTATTTCTTCAAGCTCGGTAAACTTATGAGGAGTTAAAATTTTTTTTACCTGATGGGAATTATTGCTTTCTTCCCGAACGCCAAAATATTTAAGCAAACGAGAAAAAACAGAACTCAAAACTATTCCTCAAATTTCTTAAATAATAATGATGCATTGTGCCCGCCGAATCCAAACGTATTACTGATTGCGGTTTTAATTTCTTTTTTTGTTAAAGTTTTTGCACTATAATTTAAATCACATTCAGGATCAGGATTATCAAGATTTATTGTTGGCGGAATCAAACCGCTGTTAATAGAAAATATGGTTGCGATAGCTTCAATCGCACCAGCGGCGCCCAATAAATGTCCTGTCATAGATTTAATCGAGCTTACAACAAGTTTATAAGCATGCTCACCGAATAGAGCTTTTATTGCTTTGGTTTCATTAATATCATTGTGCGGTGTTGATGTACCGTGAGCATTTATGTAATCAATATCAGTTAATAAAACTCCTGCATCCTCTACTGCAATCTTCATCGATCGAAAAGCGCCTTCTCCGCCTGGTGCTGGAGCAGTAATGTGAAATGCATCTGCTGTCATACCAATACCGGCAAGTTCAGCATATATTTTTGCACCTCTCGAAAGAGCGTGATTTAATTCTTCAAGAACTAATGTACCTGCACCTTCGCCCATCACAAATCCATTTCGATCTTTATCAAATGGACGAGATGCTTCTAAATATCTATCATTCCATGTCGAAATTGCTCGCATCGCATTAAAACCGCCAATACCAATTTCTGTAATTGCAGCTTCACTTCCACCGCAAAGCATAATATCAGCAGAGCCTCTTTCTATAATCATATATGCGTCTGAAATTGCGTGCGATGCTGTTGAACAAGCAGATGTAGTTGCGTAGTTGGGTCCTTTTAATCCAAAGCGAATTGATATTTGACCTGCAGCCAAATCTGCAATCATCATTGGAACAAAAAAGGGACTGATCATTGCAGGATTTTTATCCTGGAAATATTTCCAATGTTCATTCTGAAGTGTATCTAATCCACCAATTCCACTTCCAAAAATTACTCCTGCTCTATCTCTATTAATTTGTTCAAGGTTTATTTGAGAATCTGCAACTGCTTGCACAGAAGAGGCAATTGCAAATTGTGAAAATCTGTCTAATCTTCTTACAGATTTTTTATCAAAATATTCATCGGGGTTAAAATTTTTTACTTCGGCTGCAAACTGCGTATCAAATTTGGAGGCATCAAAATGGGTTATAGGCGCTGAACCATTTTTACCTGAAATTAATCCGCTCCAAAATTCTGGAACATTTAATCCTATAGGCGTTACTGCTCCAACACCAGTTACAACAACTCGTCTCCTATTCATAGATCCTCATCAGCATAAGCCGTTTGTGAGATGGAAAACCATATAAAGATAAGAAAAAAGTCGGGAGTTTAAGCCCGACTGATTATCTTTAAGCTAATTTTTCTGAAAGATACTTTACGGCATCTCCCACAGTTCCGATTTTTTCTGCATCTTCATCAGGAATCGAAATTTGAAAAGCGCTTTCAAATCCCATTACTAATTCAACGATATCAAGTGAATCAGCGCCTAAGTCATTTGTAAATGATGCTTCAGGAGCGATTTGAGATTCTTCAACACCTAATTTATCAATGATGATCTCTTTCACTTTTGCTTCAACATCCATAGTGTTCTCCTCTAGATTGTTTTGTATTTATTTGAGTTATTATTTATTGGTTTAAATTTAATGAAAATAAAATCTAAGAAACAAATAGAATTATAAATTACATTGTCATTCCGCCATCAACGGCAATTACCTGACCTGTAATATAGTCAGCATCTTTACTGCATAAAAACGCAACAACTTTTGCGATGTCCTCAGGTTTACCAAGTCTTGCCATCGGAACGTTTTGTATTAATTTTTTAATTTGTTCTTCGGTTAATTTATTAGTCATATCTGTTTGTATAAACCCGGGTGCAACAGCATTAACCGTAATATTGCGTGATGCTAATTCACGCGCCATCGATTTTGTAAAACCGATTACACCTGCTTTTGAAGCTGAGTAATTTGATTGCCCAGCATTACCAATCAATCCAACAACGGAAGAAATGTTTACAATTCTTCCGTATCGCTGAGCTATCATTGGTTTTAAAACAGCTTTTGTATAATTAAAAACACTTTTAAGATTTGCATTGATAACATCATCAAATTCTTTTTCGGTCATTCTTAAAAGTAAATTATCTCTTGTAATTCCTGCATTATTAATTAAGATATCAACCCCGCCAAGTTTTTCAATAGCAGCTTGAACTGTAGCATTTGCCTGTTCCAAGGATGTTGCATCTGCTTTAAAACCGTGTATTTTTATTCCCGGATAATCAATCTCATTCAACAATTCTTCTGCGCACTCATCGCAGCTATTGTAAACAAAAGCAACATCAGAAAATAAAACACCGCAGCAGCTTCTTGAAGCAAGCTCTTTTACTATTGCTCTGCCAATGCCTCTGGTACCACCGGTTACAATCGCACGTTTATTATGTGATTCAACAACCTTACTAGCCATTTTTTTCAACTCCTGAAAGATATTCAGCTAAATACTCATTCTTATAATTTTCAAGCTCAATAAATTTCTCTTCACCAAAAAAATGTATCAGCTCCTCTTTGCACGCTTCGTATATTGAGGTTTCTTTAATTATTTCTTTACTGCAAGTTTTTAATCGATCAATATGTTCATCGTCAATTGTTAGTGCGCCTTCAAAAACTGTTAGCGGAAATAAGACACAATAAATTGGTTTATATTTCCATTTATCTGCACCTTCATTCATAGCAAGCTTTTGTAATGTACACAATCCATTTTTATCTAAGAAGGTGCATTTGCCATTTATAATTTCTGTTCCAACAGCCACACCTGATTCAAAATCTTCATCTTCTTCAGGTGCTTCAAACCATTTATCAACATCCTTAGATTGTGTTTCATCTAACAATGGAATGATTTTATCTTTTATACTTAAAATATATTCGTATTCTTTTAAATCCGTGTAAACACCGTAATTACAGCACTCGCCGCCGCATTTGCAGGAAAACTTAAAAGTAAAAATTTGCGGGTCAATGTAAACGCCGTTTATTTCTTTAGTAAATACTGGATGCGTTTTTGTTTCCATTATAAGTATTGCTCCAAATCTTCGTATTTATCTATTCCAAATAATTTTACATCAGGATTAATTCGTTTAACTAAACCCTGTAAAACTTTTCCAGGTCCAATTTCATAAAACTCATCAAAGCCATCAGCAACCATATTAGTTATTGTCTCTTCCCATCTAACTGGAGAAGTAACTTGATTATGTAAATGATTTTTTATTTCATCTTTTTTTGTAACGGGTTTTGCATTAACGTTTGCATAAACAGGAAATCTTGCATCATAAAAAGGAGTAAACACTAAAACATCAAGCAATGTATCTTTTGCAGATTGCATTAATGGTGAGTGAAATGCACCGCTAACAACAAGTTCTTTAACTAACTTTGCGCCATTTGATTTGCAAAGTTCCATCGCTTTTCTGACACCATCAATCGAACCTGAAATTACAATTTGACCGGGTGAATTAAAATTTGCGCACTGTACAATTCCTACAGCGGATGCTTCTTTACAAAGCTCTTCAACTTTTTTTGATTCCAATCCAACGACTGCTGCTAAAGTTCCGGGATTATCGATTCCTGCTTGCTGCATTGCCCTACCACGCGCACGCACAAGCTTTATTGCATCATAAAATTGGATTGCGTTTGCAGAAACTAATGCTGAATACTCACCAAGTGAATGACCTGCTGCGCCTTCAGGTTCAAGTGTTCTGATTAAACTTGCAAGAATCACGCTGTGTAAAAATATTGCCGGCTGAGTAAACTCCGTTTGTTTAAGCTGTTCTTCGGGTCCATTAAACATTATGTAAGATAGATTAACACCAAGCGCATCATCAGCAGTTTTAATCATCTCTTTGGCTTCTACAGATTTTTCAAATAAATCTTTTGCCATACCGATGTATTGCGATCCCTGACCGGGAAATAAAAATGCTTTTTTTGACATTGAAATAGTTCTTTAAATTAAAAAATTATATTGCCCACACAACATGGATAGCGCCCCATGTATATCCGGCACCAAATGCTGATAGAATAAGATTATCTCCTTTTTTTACTTTACCAGCACGATAATATTCTGTTAAACACAACGGAATTGTTGCCGCAGTTGTGTTGCCATATTTATCAATGTTAATCATCACTTTGTCTTTGCTTAATCCCATACGCTGGGCTGTAGCATCAATAATTCTTAAATTTGCCTGATGAGGTACAAGATAAGCAATATCTTCAGATTTAAGATTACTCTTTTCCATCAATTCTGCAGAAACATCAGCCATTCCTTTAACTGCAACTTTAAATACTGCTTTACCATCCTGATAAATATAATGCCATTTTTTATCTACGGTTTCGTGAGACGCTGGATTTAAACTTCCGCCGCCAAGCATATACAAAGCATCTTTTCCGGATCCATCAACTCGCAGAATAGTATTTTGTAATCCTAATGATTTATCTTCAGTTGGTTCTAATAATACTGCTGAACCAGCATCGCCAAAAAGAATACAAATATTTCTATCCGTGTAATCTGTAATTGCACTCATTTTATCCGCACCGATAACCAAAACTTTTTTGTATCTGCCGGATTCAACAAGCGAAGCACCTGTTTGCAATGCAAAAAGAAAACCTGAACAAGCAGCGGATAAATCAAAACCCCAAGCGTTTACTGCTCCAATTTTATTTTGAACTAAACAAGCAGTTGCCGGAAAAAACATATCCGGTGTAACTGTTGCAATAATTATTACGTCAATTTCTTCAGGATTTACATTATGCTTTTCAAATAAATCGAGAGCAGCGCCAGCAGCCAAATCACTTGTTGCGCCGTTTTCTAAAATTCTTCTTTCGCTTATTCCGGTTCGGGTTTTAATCCATTCATCGTTTGTTTCAACAATGGACTCAAAATATTTGTTATCCAAAACTTTATCAGGAGTGTACATTCCAACTCCCGTAATCATAGCATTAATTTTTTTATCAGACATTAATTATCCATTAATTATTTTTGCGAGTATTGTTTGATAGAATTTTCTATCTTTTTAATTAAATCTTTATTGTACATTTCTCGTGCTTTTAACACCATATTCTTGATTGCCTTTGGCGAACTTGAACCGTGCCCAATAATACTGATTCCATTAACGCCGAGCAAAGGCACTCCGCCATGCTCTTGATAATCCAAAGACTTTAAGGATTTTTTTAATGTTCCTTTTGATAATCCAACTTTTAACTTATCAAAAAAACTTGCTTCGGCTGTTTTTGTTAAAAGATGTTTTAAAAGTTTAGGAACTGATTCACCAAATTTTAAAATAATATTCCCAACAAATCCATCACAAACGACAACATCAACCTGTTTAGTAAGAATATCGCGTCCTTCAACATTTCCAATAAAATTTAGTTTGGAATTTTGCAGAAGTTTAAAAGCATCATTTGATACATCGTTTCCTTTACCTTCTTCTTCGCCCATACTTAAAAGCCCAACAGATGGATTTGAAATTCCACCCATTTCTTTAGCATAGATACTTCCCATCACAGCATACTCAAAAAGATGAGAAGGTTTTGCATCTTTACCTGCACCAACATCATAAAGATAACAAATGCCGTAAACATTCGGCATTTCTGCACCGATAGTTGGACGACCAACACCAGGAATTCTTCCCATAATTAATGTTGAAGCACTCATCATCGCACCAGTGTTGCCTGCGCTTACAAAAGCATCGGCCTTACCTTCTTTAACAAGCTGTGCGCCTTTTACGATTGATGAGTTTGGTTTTGATTTTAGAGCAGAAGTTGGTGAATCACTCATCGCAATGATTTCATCAGTATGGACTATATACTTTTCATCAAATAAAAGTTGATTGGATTTTATTACAGAAAGTATTTCTTCCTTTTTTCCAATGAGAAAAAGTTCAAAATCATTTTTATCATGATAGGCATCAATCGCTCCAACAACCGCATTTTGAGGGGCGTAGTCACCCCCCATTGCATCAACAATTATTCTGCACTTAGAATTTTTAGCTACTGATTCAGTCATTAGATAAGGAAGCTAATAAAAATTAGCTCTTAGGAATAAACACAGAGCGTTCATTGTAGTAACCGCAGGAAGGGCAAGCACGATGAGCTAGTTTCATATCACCGCAATTTGCACAAGTACTTAACGATGGCGCTACTGCTTTATAATGAGTTCTGCGTTTATCTCTACGACTTTTGGATATTTTCCGTTTTGGATGTGCCATATTATCATTCCATTATATTTAATTAAGATTTAATTTGTCTTTCAAGTTCACAAGAGGTTTCCACCTCGGGTCAATTTCTTCCGCATTGCAACTGCATTTTTCTTTATTCAAATCTTTACCGCATCTGTAACATAATCCTTTGCAATCTTCTTTACAAAGTTTTTTCATTGGGATTGAAAGCAGTGCAAATTCGCGCACATCGCTTGTAATATCAATCTTATCTACATCTCTGTTTAGATAACTTACATTAAGCGATTCCGTTTCTTCCGGTGCTTCATTCATTAGATAAATCATTTTGTAATCGCTTCTCAAACTTGTCTTAAATTCAGCTCCACATCTATCGCATTCATAATTTACTTTAAAATTTGAACTTGCAGAAAGTATTAACTGATCGTGTAGTTTATTAAGTATTACAGAAGATTTAAATTTTCCATAAAATGGTTTATCTAAACCCAATACATCAACTATGTCCTCAAAAACAAAATCGTGTTCCCCAACGGTTAAATTTGAAATTTTTATAATCATCTTGCAAAATCACGCAAAAAACGAGGCTAAATATATAACTGAACCGCTATATAATCAAACAATTCTAGAAGTGAAAGATTGGGATTTTGGGAATAAATACGGCTATTTATCAGAATAGAAAAATAATTTGCTGTTAAGTAAAGTACATTTAACATCTTAATGATAGTAAGTAAGCTTAAATCAAATGTTTTGAAGCATATGTATAGATGATTGATAAATCTAATCTATAAAAAAGACCAAAAATAATTTTGGGTTTTTTATCTCCAAATCAATAATTTGAAACAGATATTTAATAATAGTTATCATTGCCAAAATTTAAATGTTAATAATTTTTTCCGCTTTTGCCGCAATCGTTCCGATGTCAATCTATTTAGTGTTGATATGGAAATTTGATAGATATGATAGAGAACCATTTAAACTTGTTTTTACAAATTATCTTTGGGGCGCACTTGGTGCGATTGTGCTTGCTTTACTCGGTAGTTTAATTTTTACAGCAGCCGCTTCCCTTTTTATTAAAGATTCATTGCAGCTTAGTAGATTTGGTGCCGTTGTGGTTGCGCCAATTGTTGAAGAAATTACAAAGGGACTTTTTTTACTGATAACAATTACAAATAAAAAGTTTGATAATATTACAGACGGAATTGTTTACGGCGGCGCAATAGGTTTAGGTTTTGGTATGACTGAAAATTTTTTGTACTTCGTTACTTATAGTGAATCAATTGCAAATTGGATTGCGTTAGTAATTGTTAGAAGTTTATTTTCTGCTGTTATGCATTGTGTTTCAACTGCTACGCTTGGTGCATTTCTTGGATTAGCAAAGTTTAAATCTTCCTCCATAAAAGTTTTTTATGCCATTACCGGATTACTGATTGCGATGATGATTCATTCAATCTGGAATTTTAGTCTTAGTTATGAACATAATGCACCAATAGGTTTTCTTTTTATTCTTGTTTCGATAATAATTTTTATATCAGTTTTTTCGGTTTCACTGCGCAGCGAAAGAAAAATAATTTTTAATGAACTACAGGAAGAATCAGCAAGTGGAATTATTCCTGAATCTCATCTTGCAATTTTAAGTTCACCACTAGAGAGAAAAAAAAGGCTGGCTTGATGAACGTAATCGTAAAGCCTATATTAAAGCTGCAACAACACTTGCTTTTAGAAAAGTACAATTAAAAAATTCTAACGGCGCAAGCAAGGTTTATTATCAAATGGATGTTGATAATTATAGAGACTTTATCATAAAATTATTGCAAAGCACATAAAAATGAATTCAAAAGCTGTTTATATTTTTCCATCAGAGCTTTTTTATCCAGTAAAAATAAATAGCAGTTTAAATGGATTTAAGAAGGAAGATATTTTATTTCTTGCCGTGACTCTTTATCTAAATATTTTAGAAAATCTTGACGGTAAAAAAAACAAGCTGGATGTTTATTGCATTTGGGATGTAAATGAAAAAAATAATCTGCCGGAGGAATTAAAAAACAACAATTGTAATTTTATTTTTGTTGATGTTGCAAAGCAGAAAGAATTGTTTGAAAAATTATCGACCAATGAATTTTCGTCTTATAAAAATAATCTTGTAGTCTTTTCTGATGTAATCAATTTGAAGCCAAATGATTATGACCAATGTTTTAAACTACTTAGCGCGGAAAATGAATCTCTTGTGATAGCAAAGAACAAAGAAGACAATATTGCTGCTTTTGGATTTAATAAATATTCTGAAGATATTTTTAGTGGCTTAATATCAAGTAAATTTAATTACAATGATTTTTTGGGAAAAATAGAATCCTTCGAACATTTTATACACATAGTAAGCGATGTTTTACTTGTAAGAAATATTATTAATTTTAAACAACTTTATTTTGAGTTATCCCAAAAGAAAAGTCTGGTTTACTGCTCACAGCAAATACACGAACGATTTACTCACTTATTTGTTGAATATAAGGATTTATTAAAATGAGTAAGATTGGAATTTTTGGCGGAACCTTTGACCCAATCCATAATGGACATTTAATAACGGCGCAATCTGTAAAAGAAATCAGAAATCTTGAAAAAATAATTTTCATTCCAGCCTTTATTTCACCTCATAAACAAGATGAACAAGCATCAAAAGCAAACCATAGACTAAATATGTTAAAGATTGCAATTGAAGAAATTCCATTTTTTGAGTGCTCTGATTTTGAAATTAAACAGCATACAATTTCATATACTATTGATACGCTTCGTGAATTTAAAAAACATTATGATGAAATTGATTTGATAATTGGTTATGATAATATTTTTCAATTTCATACATGGAAAGAACCGGATGAAATTCTAAAATTAGCTAACATAGTTGTGCTAAAAAGAAAATCATCTCATCCATTAGATTTTGTTGATAAATATGTGAATGCTGCAACCTTTGTACAAACACGCGGAATTGAAATAAGCGCAACAGATATTAGAAATCGTGTCCATGATGGATTACCCATTTACTATCTCGTACCTGATAAAGTTTTGGAATATATTAATAAAAATAATTTATATAAGGAAAATAATTGAAAATTCTAGTTACAGGCGGCGCGGGATTCATCGCTTCGCAAATTGCAGATGCTTTTATTAATGATGGTCATCAGGTTGTGATACTTGATGATCTATCAACAGGATTTGAAAAAAACATTAATCCAAAAGCAAAGTTTGTTAAAGCAAATATATGTGATAAAAATCTTGATAAACTTTTTGAATCGGAAAAATTTGATGTGGTTAATCATCATGCTGCACAAATGGATGTAAGAAGATCTGTAAAAGATCCGGAGTTTGATGCTGCAACAAATATTCTTGGTACGATAAATCTTTTACAAAATTGTGTAAAGTATGGCGTAAAGAAATTTATGTTTGCCTCAACCGGCGGTGCAATTTATGGCGAGCAAGATTATTTTCCTGCAGATGAAAAACATAATCAACAGCCTAAATCACCTTATGGAATTTCTAAACTTGCGGTTGAAAAATATTTATATTTTTATAATTCAGAATACAAATTGAATTACTCAATTTTACGATACGCAAACATTTACGGTCCACGTCAAAATCCATTTGGAGAAGCTGGAGTTGTTGCAATATTTTCCACGAAACTTCTTAAAGATGAACAGCCAACTATTAACGGACACGGAAAACAAACCCGCGATTATGTTTTTGTTGGAGATGTTGTAAAAGCTAACCAACTTGCACTAAAGGATGAAGCATCTGATGTTTATAATATTGGAACTGGAATTGAAACGGATGTAAATCAGCTTTTTCATTTTATTAATAATATTACTGATGCAAAAAAAGAAGAGCTGCACGGTCCAACTGCTGCAGGCGAACAGCTCCGAAGCGTAATAACTTCTGATAAACTTTTTAACAAGTTTGGATGGCGACCATCTACAAAATTTGAAGATGGATTAAAAGCAACAGTAGAATTTTTTAGAAATAATTTAAGTTAAAATGATAGACAAAAATCTGATTGAAAATATTTATAATCATGATCGACGATCAATTGCGCGCGCTATTTCTATAGTTGAATCAGATAGTTCTTTATCAGCAGAGTATTTAAAAAAAATCCACAAAAAAATTGGTAAGGCTTATCGCATCGGAATTACAGGACCGCCGGGCGCAGGTAAAAGTACAATTACAAACCAACTCACAAAATATTTTAGAAAGCAAAATAAAAAAGTTGGAATAATTGCTGTTGATCCTACTTCCCCATTTACCGGCGGAGCATTACTTGGAGATAGAGTTAGAATGACCGATGTCGGAATGGACAGCGGAGTATTTATCCGAAGCATGGCAACCCGCGGAAGTCTTGGCGGCTTATCAAAAAAAGCAATTGATGCTGCAGATATTTTGGATGCAGCAGGTTTTGATTTAATATTATTGGAAACAGTTGGTGTTGGACAATCTGAACTTGATATTGCACAAGCTGCTGATACTACAATTGTGGTACTTGTTCCTGAGAGCGGCGATTCAGTTCAGGCTATGAAAGCCGGACTTATGGAGATTGCTGATTTTTTTATTTTAAATAAAAGTGATCGCCCCGGATCGCAGCAAGCCTATACTGCACTTCAAACTATTTTAATGATTAAAGATCACGATGAAAATTCGTGGCTGCCAAATATTATAAAAACAGTTGCATCAGAAAATAAAGGTATTGAGGAAATTGCAAGTGAGATTGAACGACACAAAATCTTTATGATTGAAAAAGATATGTTTAATCTTAAAAGAGAAAAACAAACAAAGATAAGAATTAAAGAAATTGTTGAGCATAAATTAAAAGATGAACTGTGGAGTGAGACAGGTGAAAATTCTTTAAATTCTTCTTTAGAGAAAGTTATACTTGGTAATTTTTCTCCCTATCAAATTGCAGAAGAAATTATTGAAGAGTTTAAAAACAGAATCTAAACTGGAGTAATAATGGATCAAAAACCTTTTTTATCAGAGCTAACCGAAAATCAAATTATCATTCGTGATACTATTAGAGACTTTGCTGAGAAAAATATTCGTCCTGTAATAATGGAATACGATGAATCTCAAAAATTTCCAATGGAGATAATGAAGCAGCTTGGCGAGCTTGGTTTTCTTGGCATTCTTGTTCCCGAAGAATATGGCGGTGCCGGTTTAGGTTATGTTGAATATGCAATAATAATCGAAGAACTCTCTAAAGTTGATCCTTCAATCGGGCTTTCTGTTGCGGCACATAATGGACTTTGCACAAATCATATAAATCTCTTTGGAAATGAATCTCAAAAGAAAAAATATTTACCAGACCTTGCAAGCGGAAAAAAAATTGGAGCCTGGGGATTAACAGAATCTTTTTCCGGCAGTGATGCTGCTGGACTAAAAAGCATCGCAATAAAAGAAGGTAACAATTGGATCCTAAATGGTAGCAAACAATTTACCACACACGGCACAGTTGGTGAAACTTATGTTGTAATGGCAATTACAAATAAAGAAGATGCAAAGAAAGGAATTTCAGCTTTCATTCTTGAAAAAGGAATGGAAGGATTAATTATAGGTAAGAAAGAAAATAAACTTGGAATGCGCGCAAGCGATACAACTCAGTTAGCTTTTGAAAATTGCAAAGTGCCGACAAAAAATCTTCTAGGTGAAGAAGGAATGGGGTTTATAAACTCGATGAAGGTATTGGAAGGCGGAAGAATTTCAATTGCTGCCTGTTCCGTTGGATTGGCGCAGGGTTGTTTGGATGCTTCACTAAAATATTCACAAGAGCGTAAACAGTTCGGTAAACAGCTTTTTGATTTTCAGGCAATACAATTTAAACTAGCTGAAATGGCTACTAACATTGAAGCGGCAAGAATGTTAACATTCCGCGCTGCGGCAATGAAAGATGCCGGAATACCAAACACAAAAGAAGCTGCCGAAGCAAAACTTTTTGCCAGTGAAATAGCGGAAAAAGCCAGCAGTGAAGCAGTGCAAATTTTCGGCGGATATGGATTTATAAAAGAATATCCAGTTGAAAAATTTTATAGAGACGTAAAACTTCTCACAATCGGAGAAGGTACCTCCGAAATACAACGCATTGTAATCGCAAGAGATTTGCTGAAGGATTAATCTATGAAACAAATCGGAACAGAATCCAAAGAGAATGAAAATTTTTTAAAACGAGAAGATTTTCAAAAAGATTTACTTCGAAAGCTTGAAGCAACAAAGGACAAAGTAAAATTAGGCGGCGGTAAAAAATCAATTGAAAAACATAAAGCTAAAGGCAAACTAACTGCTCGCGAAAGAATAAACTTACTTGTTGATGATCCAAAAATATTTTTTGAACTTAGCACATTTGCCGCGTATGATATGTACGAAGAATATGGCGGCGCTCCTTCAGCAGGAACAGTATATGGAATCGGAAAAATTCATAATCGTAATTGTGTTATTGTTGCCAACGACGCAACTGTAAAAGCCGGCGCATGGTTTCCTATCACTGCAAAAAAGAATTTGCGCGCTCAAGAAATTGCAATGGAAAATCGTATTCCGATTATTTATTTAGTTGATAGCGCTGGAGTTTTCCTTCCATTACAAGAAGATATTTTCCCGGATAAAGAACACTTTGGTAGAATATTTCGCAACAACGCAAAAATGTCTTCGATGGGCATTCCACAAATAGCTGCTATTATGGGACCATGTGTTGCTGGCGGTGCTTATCTTCCGATTATGAGTGATGAAGCTTTAATTGTTGAAGGTGAAGGATCAGTTTTTCTTGCCGGCTCTCATCTTGTTCGAGCAGCTATTGGAGAAGTGATTGATAATGAAAGTCTCGGTGGTGCAAAAGTTCAATCAAACATTTCCGGAGTTACAGATTATATAATGAAAAATGATGAAGAATGTATTGCACAAATAAGAAGTTTAATAGAAAAATTTGGGAATAATAATTCTGCAGGATTTGATCGAGTTGAGAGTAAATTACCAAAATATCCAACCAAAGAAATTCTTGGAGTTATACCTGAAGATACTCTAAAACCTTACGACACTTATGATTTAATTTCAAGAATAGTTGATGAATCTATAATTGATGAGTATAAAGCAGGATACGGAAAAACAATCATCACCGCCTATGCTAGAATTGATGGATGGGCTGTTGGAATAGTTGCAAATCAAAGAAGTGTTGTAAAAACCGAACAGGGTGAAATGCAGATTGGTGGTGTAATCTATTCTGATTCCGCTGATAAAGCAACAAGATTTATTATGAACTGTAATCAGAAAAAAATTCCATTAATCTTTTTGCAGGATGTAACAGGTTTTATGGTTGGAAGTAAAGCAGAGCACGGTGGAATAATAAAAGATGGCGCAAAAATGGTAAATGCTGTTGCAAATTCTGTAGTACCAAAAATTACAATAATTACAGGTAACAGTTTTGGCGCCGGCAATTATGCAATGTGCGGCAAAGCCTACGATCCACGATTTATTTTTGCTTATCCAAATGCTAAAATTTCTGTTATGGGTGGTAATCAAGCAAGCAGTGTTTTGCTTGATATCAAACTAAAGCAGGAAGAAAAAAGCGGTAAAAAATTTAGTGATGCAGATAAAAAGAAATTGTTAGATGATATCCAAAAATCTTACGATGATAAAAGCACACCGCTTTATGCAGCGGCAAGATTATGGATCGATGAAATTATTGATCCATCACTGACAAGAGAATGGATTTCTTTGTCTTTAGAAGTTGCAAATAACAATCCTGATATACCTAAATTTAATCCTGGTGTAATACAAGTTTAAATTAATTTAATTAAACAATTTTATGCGCTGTTGCCTTTTGAACCGCCTGCATTTTATTATTTACTTGAAGTTTTTTGTAAATATTTTCAATATGTTTTCTAACTGTAAAAGGAGAGATAAAAAGTTTTTCTGCTATTTGCTGATAATCCAACCCGAGTTTTAAGTTTTCCAAAATTTCAATTTCTCTTTTTGATAGATTAAAATCCTGCTCAGATTTTCTTTCAATCGATTTATTACTTTGTCTTAGTAACTGAAGTGTTTTTGAAGCGATTGTTGGGGACATAGGTGCACCGCCATCGAGAACTAAATTTATTCCATCAACAATTTTATCAACCGATTCATCTTTAAGCAGATAACCATTAGCGCCGGCTTTTATTGCACTAAATATTTTTTCATCATCATCAAAAACAGTAAGGATAATAATTTTAATATTTGGATGAAGTTTAGAAATTTTTTCAGTTGCATTTATTCCATCCATAACAGGCATTTCAATATCCATTAAGATTACCTGGATATTTTGTTCATTGTTTTCCAAATATTCAATCATCTCAGCACCGTTTCTTGCACGATACAAAATGGAAAACTTATCTGAAAACATCTTTAATTTTTCATATAGTGATGAAGCTAAAAAATCATTGTCTTCTGCAAATGCGATATTTATTTTCATATTTCTAATTTTATTAATGAGTAAAAACTAAGCTGGTTATTTACTTATCACAATAAGGCAAATGCAGTAAACTAAGCTTGCTATTTTAATTTGATATCAGCTCACACCAAATAGTAGTTCCATTGCCATCACTTTTGATATTAAAATTTCCACCAGCTAATTCGCATCTTGTTTTCATATTTAACATTCCATTTCCATTAATTTCATTTTCAATGTTAAATCCGATTCCATCATCAGAGATTTTTAATTCAAATCCATTTTTAATCTCACTAAAAACAATTTTAACCTCTTTAGCTGAAGAATACTTTATTGAATTCTGTAAAGCTTCTTGAACTATTCTAAATAAATTTAACATTTGAGTGGACGATAAAATTTTATTATCCCTGATATTGTTTTCTACATTGATAAAAGTATTTCCGACACTCGAATTTATTCTTTGAATTGTTTCATTTATCTTGAGAACAAGTTTTTCTATATCGCCATCTTCCTGCTTCATCGCCCAAATGGTGCTTCGTAAATCAAATAATGCATCTCTGCTAAAATCCTTTAGCTTTTCCAATTTAGGCAATAGAATATTAGATCTTTCAGAATAAGTAATGTTATCCAAAGAACTGATTAGAAAGGTTAACTGAGATCCAATATTATCGTGTAATTCTCTAGATATGTTCAATTTTTCATTAAACATTTTTTT
Source organism: uncultured Ignavibacteriaceae bacterium (assembly GCA_963704275.1). Lineage (GTDB taxonomy): Bacteria > Bacteroidota > Ignavibacteria > Ignavibacteriales > Ignavibacteriaceae > IGN3. The sequence continues at coordinate 31,372 of CAVPHP010000003.1, forward strand.
CTCAAGCTGGGAGTTTTGTATTTGATTTTTATACTCAAGCTCTTTAATAACTCTTTTACGTCTTTGCTGCTGAAACTTATACACACCAATTATAATTGCAATCAGCAAAACGAGAGTTATAAATAAAAAAGTTAACTGCTGTGTTTTACTTTTTATCTCAAACTGATTTTGGGCAAGCAGTTTATCTTTCTGTTCTGTTTCGAATGCAATTTCCAATTGTGCAACCTTTGCATCAGTTTCAGAATTATTTATGCTGTCTTTATAAGTTGTATATTTTTGGTGATACAAAAGAGCTTTTTCAAACTGATTTTTCTGTTTATAAAGCTCAGTAAGATTTTTATAGCAGTACAAAATCATATAAGCATAATCTATATCCTCCGCCATTTTAATAGCCTTTTCGTATGATAGAATTGCTTCATCAGTCCGTTTTTGCATTTTCAAAAAATCGGCACGAAAAGATAAATTTTCCATTCTGCCAAAATTTCCAAATTCTTTATCTCTATAACTATCGGATAAATTTAAATATCCAAAAGCTTCAGAGAATTTATCTTGTGATGCTTTTAAAACAGCAATTTTATTTAAACTATAAGGAATGCCAACTGAATCTTTATTCGTCTTTTTAATCTCTAAAGCTTTTTTATAAAAATAAATAGCACTATCGGCATCATTCTGCATTTCTTTCAGCACACCATAATTATCATATAGTTTGCTTTTAAATTTTTTGGGTACACTATGTTCATCTGCTGTTTTAATTGCAATTTGCATATAAGTAATTGCTCTAATTAAATTTCTTCTTTTAAGCTGATAACCGAATTCTCCATATTCATTACTCAACTCTTTATACATCTGATTATCTGAAAATATTTTTATAGCTTCAATATGATATTGTGTTGATTTATCATAATTGCCTTTTAAATATTGTACTAAAGCTAAGTTGCTTAATGTAACTCCTTCACCTTTTGGATAAGTAATTTTACGAGCCCGGTTTAGATTATCATTAAAAATTTTTGTTGATTTATCCAGATCGGAAACCATCTCTTCAAAATTAATAGCGTTAATTGAATCAATTAATTCTCTTGAATTTTGAGCAAATAAAATTGCAGAGTTGCAAACAAATATTTGTAAGATTATGATTAAGTGTATTCGTTTTTGCATTACTATGATTTAGATATTTTCTTTTCTGTGATTAGATTTCTTAGACAAAAATGTATCTTTAATTAAACTTATTTGATTTGACATTAAATATATTAAAGCTGTTTATCATTCCCATAACTATCTTTATTGCGGCAAATAAATTATTTGCACAACAAAGTGATCTTTCTAAATCAGTTAATCATATATCAGAATTTATTGCATCAGAAAGATTTAGCGAGATAAGAAATGTTTGTAATGATTTGGCATCAACCGATTCCATATATAATGAGGCTTTTAAAATTACAGATGGAAATATATCCGATGCGCTTTTAGCTTTGATGTTAGCAACAGTTCCCTATCGAGAAGTTCCGGTTCAGATTCCAATTTTAGGTTTTACTGTTAATTATCCATTAACATCCGCTGATGAAAAAACTTTTTTAAAAAAGAATGAAAACCTGCCTCGATATTTATTTTTTGATACGCCCCAAAATGATTACGGTGATAAGGATAAACTTGCCCATTTTTTTGGCAGCGCATATCTTTCATTCGAATCAAACATTTTTGATTTGGGAAAGCTAATTGGTTATTTTGTGGAAGCTTTTGAGGAAAGTTTTAAAGTTCAATCAAGTGTTGATGCGCGGGATTTGGATGTAAACGATTACGGTAGATTATTCGGCACTTTACTTAAAGAAAACAAAAAGCTGCAACCATCACAAATATTTTTATTAAGATCATTAAGTTTTTTTAGAGTACAATTATGAAATCAGTTTTAATTATCGATGATGAAATTCAAATCTGCGAAAGCATAAGCATGATTCTGGATTACGAAGGTTATGCGGTTGAGTTTACAACAAGTGCTAATGAAGGACTTGAAAAATTTTCTTCCAAAGATTTTGCTGCTGTTTTTCTTGATATTCAAATGCCGGAGATGAATGGATTTGAAGTTCTAAAAAAAATTAAAGAACAAAAACCTACTGCTTCTGTTATAATAATATCAGCGCACGGAAGTGTTGATAATGCAATCAAGGCCACACGTCTTGGTGCATTTGATTTTCTAGAAAAACCTATAGACCGCGAAAAACTTTTAATTAGCGTACGCAACGCAACCGAAAGTGCATCTTTAAAAGAAGAATACGAAGAAATTAAAAAGGTTTGGGTTGGCGATGGAGAAATTCTTGGAAAGAGTAAAGCAATTCAAAATATTTTGCAGATGATTGATAAAGTTGCTCCGCTTGATACAAGAGTTTTAATAACCGGTGAAAATGGAACGGGAAAAGAATTAGTTGCGCGTGCAATCCATAAGAAAAGCGAAAGAAAAGATAAATCGTTTGTAGAAGTTAACTGCGCTGCAATCCCCAATGAGCTTATTGAGTCAGAATTATTCGGACACGAAAAAGGTTCATTTACCGGCGCTGTACAGCAGCGAATCGGAAGATTTGAACTTGCAAATAAAGGTACATTGTTTTTAGATGAAGTTGGAGATATGTCCCATCAAGCACAAGCAAAAGTTTTGCGTGCAATTGAAGATGGAAGAATTGAACGAGTTGGCGGCGGTAAAAAGATAGAAGTTGATGTAAGGCTAATTGCGGCTACAAATAAAAATCTAAAAGAAGAAATAGAAAAAGGGAATTTTAGGGAAGATCTTTTTCATCGCTTGAATGTAATTCCTATCAATGTTCCGCCCTTAAGAGAAAGAACTGAAGATATCCCAATACTGGTGGAAAAATTTACTAATGAAATTTCTGTAAAACACAAAAAACCTGTAACCAAGTTTTCGGATGACGCGATTCAAATACTTAAAAATCAATCTTGGACAGGAAATGTTCGCGAGTTAAGAAACATTATTGAACGCGTAATTATTATAGTTGGTAAAAAAGAAATTACAGCAAAAGATATTTCGTTTATGTTCGCAGGTAATCAGCACTCCGTTGATGAGCTTGTTGATATTAGTAATTCATTCCAGGAGTTTAAAGAAAAAGCTGAGCGCGTTTTTATTCTAAAACAACTTCGCGCAAATGATTGGAACATTAGTAAAACTGCAGAGGTACTTGAAATTCAACGCAGCCATCTCTACAACAAAATGAAAAAATATGAAATTGAAAAGGATGAATAATGGCAACAATATTTTCTAAAATTATTAATAAAGAAATTCCTGCAGATATAGTTCTTGAGTCAGAAAATGTTTTAGCTTTTAAAGATATTAATCCACAGGCGCCAGTTCACATTTTAATAATTCCCAAAATAGAAATCCCAAAAGTAACCGATATTATAGGCAGCAAGCACGCTTCACTTCTTGCAGAAATGTTTGATACTGCAAATAAAATTGCAAAAGAAATGGGCATTGCGGATGACGGTTTTAGATTAGTTTTTAATTGCGGTGATAATGGCGGGCAGGATGTTTATCATTTGCATTTGCATCTTCTTGGCGGCAGAAAAATGAATTGGCCTCCGGGATAAATCTTATACCTGAAAATAATTTTCCATTCCCTTTAACTTTTTATCTTCACCTGTATTACCGAATAGTAATGATTCATATCCAAACTTATCACGAATTTTGGTAACTGCGCGAAGCATTTTTTTCCTTTTCATTTCGTAGTCTTCAAACAGAAATTCCTGTTCGTTTAATGGAGAAAAATTTGTGATGCCAACACCAATCAATCTTACTCCAACTCTTCTTGTTCTTGCTTTCTTCATTAAATCCCATGCGGTTTCAAAAATAATTTTATCATCATCAGTTGGCTTAATGGTTTTTGCGCGGGTTAAAGTTTGGAAATCTGTGTAGCGTAATTTTATATCTATAGTTGATGCTTCCCAACCTTTTTTACGCAAAGATTGAGCAACCTTTCCGGTTAGATAAAACAACGTGTTTTTAATTTCATCTTCACTGGTAACATCATTACCAAAAGTAGTTTCGCGGGAAATACTTTTTCTTGTTCGCTGGATTGTTAAATATTCTGTTCCTTCACCATTTGCTTTACGCCAAAGATCAACTCCATATTTACCAAATGCAGTTCCAAAATAATCTGATGGCAGGCTGTTGATATCACCAATTTTATAAATGCCGCGCGCATTTAAACTTAGCTTTGTAACTTTTCCTACACCGGGAATTGTTTCCACAGGCATTGGAGAAAGAAATTCTTTTTCCATTCCTGGAATTACATAAGTAATCCCTTTTGGTTTCATACAATCGGAACCAATTTTTGCAATAGTTTTATTACTTCCAATTCCGATAGAAATCGGTAAACCAATTTTATCCCAAATTTCTTTTTGTAATCTTGTTGCAAAACCAAACATTGAGCCGTACATTTTTTGCGTGCCTGTCATATCAAGATAAAACTCATCTATCGAGGCTTGTTCAATTAATGGAGCATATTGTTCTAAAATATTTTTTACAGCTTTTGAAAAACGTGTGTACTCACCGCCGTGTCCGTGCAAATAAATTCCTTGCGGACAAAGCTTGTAGGCAGTTCTAATCGGCATTGCAGAGTGTAAGCCAAATGCACGAGCTTCGTAAGAACAGGCAGCAACAACTCCCCTTCCATACTTTGGATCGCCGCCAACAATTACTGGTTTGCCGTTAAGTTTCGGGTCGAGAATTCTCTCTACAGAAACGAAGAAGGCATCAAGGTCTAAATGAAAAATTGTACGCATATTTTAAATCAAAAATAAAAAATCAAAACAATTTAATTAACTATTATCTCTTCCAATCTTGGATATGCTTTTATAATTGTTGGAGGCATTTCTACTTTTATTTTCCCTTCAAGCAGATGGATCAACTCAAAAGCATTTGCAACTGCATCGCCCTGCGGATGATTATTCATTATCACATTTACTTCTTTAACTTTTTGTTGGATAGATTTTATTTTTTGTTCAATCTCAACCAATTCTCCGGGAGAATAAAGATAACTGTAACGGGAACTTTGTTCCTCATAAGTCTGTGGTTTGCCAAAGTTAGATAATGATTTTTTCCATGCTTCTATATTTCTTCCGTGAAATCGAATATAAGCTTTATCGTTTGTAATAATCGGATTAAACTCAATTGCCTGCCCGATTTGCGGTTGATCAATAGTACAGAAAGTTAAATCATTTTCTTTAAAAAATTCTAAAGCACGATTATTTTTCCAGCTTGAATGACGAACTTCTACAAAACAACTTACATCAGAAAATATATCTCTAAGTTTTTGAATATGCTGTACGGAATTTCCATCAAACGGAAATGAATATGGAAATTGTATAAGCAATCCACCAAGTCTTTCTGATTTTCTTAATTGTTCAAGATTGTATCGCACAGCTTTTATGTTCTGTTCATTAAATCTTTTTTTGTGTGTAAAATCCTGATGAAGTTTTATATGAAAAATAAAATCATTTGAATCTTCAACTTTTTTTATCCAGCCATCAACAACTTTTGGACTTATGTAAGTGTAGTAGGTTGAGTTCACCTCAACACAATTAAAATAGTGCGAATAAAATTGCAGCCAGTCAAATCCACCAGATTGATTTTTAGGATAAAAACTTGGTACCCAATCTTTGTAAGACCAGCCTGCAGTACCAATATTGAATTTGCACATTTATACTTTCCTGTTTTTACGAAACGTTTTTAATATTATTAAAATAATTATTGCTTATTTGCTGAATTGTATCTCTTAAAACCCCCAGCGATCTTTGACTAAGCAGATCTATTTTAACAAGCCCAAGATCTTCAACACCATACATATCGGGTTGTGTAATTATTAGACCCACGCCTTTATTTGCAGCATATTCAAGAGCAGTATAAGTTGTGATCGGCAGCGGCGAAATAACTATTCCTCCCGGATGAATACTGAGATGTCTTGGAAAGTTTGCTAATTTTGAAGCAATATCAATTATGCTTTTCCATGGCTCAACATTAAAATTAAGTGATTTTGATTCAGGAAAACGTTTTGATATATCCGGTAAATTTTTTGCATCTGTCCATGGAATATATTTGCTAATAGTTGATATTTCTTTATCTGAAAACCCAAATACTTTTGCGGTTTCTCTAAATGCGGATCGTGCTTTCATTGTTACGTGGGTAGAAATAAAAGCAACCTTGCTATAACCATATTTTTTAAATATATATTGAACAATTTCATCTCTTTCTTTCCAGCTAAAATCAATATCAATATCCGGTAAAGATGATCGGCTTTTATTTAAAAATCTTGTAAAGTAAAAATCGTATTTTACAGGATCAACTTCCGTTAAGCCTAAACAGTAACAAACCAAACTGTTTGCAGCCGAGCCTCTGGTAAGAAGCATCATTCCCCTCCGTCTTGCTTCTAAAAAAATATCATGAACAATTAAAAAATAGTCGGCAAGTTTTAAGTCATCTATAACTTGTAGTTCTTCTCTTAATTTTTCTTCGATACTATTTATAATTTTGCCATATCTTTTTTCTAATCCTTCAAATGCGTATTTCCATAATAATGAAAAAGATGAATGTTCAGTATATGCCGGAAAATTAGGTAGTTTATGTTTACCAAGTTCAAAATCAATATTACACTGATCAACAATAAATTGAGCGTTGGTAAAAGCTTCAGGTAATTTATTTTTTAGATGTTCAAAACCATGCGGAGATTTGAAATAGAATTCTCTATCTAAAAGTTCTTCTTCTCTAAGGTTCTTAAATGTATTTCTATTCTTAATGGCAGTAACAACTTTGTACAATTGATAATCATCCGGTTCAGAAAAGTAAACAGGATTAGAAACTATATATTTTATTTTATTTTCTTTTGCTGCTTCAAACAGTTTTCTTGCTATTAATTTATTAGCCTTTGTTATGATTAACTCTGCATAAACATTTTTATATGCCGGGATTTTTTGCAGCAATTCTATAGATGGCGTTAAGATAAAAAGATTTAAAAAATTACTTTGTAAAATTTCAAATAAGGAAAAATCATCTTTTAATTTTCTTGCTGTTATTATTCTGCAAATATCAGAGTAGCCATCAAAATTTTTAGCAATAAATACAGCATAAATATTTTTGTTATTTGGTTCATCTATATAAGCCCCTATAATGGGCTTAATTCCTTTCTCTTTCGCTTTTTTATAAAATGTAATAAGCCCGTACATTGCATTTGTATCTGTAAGCGCCGCCGCACTAAGGTTATAACTTATTGCTTTATTAATTATTTCTTCAATTGTTATAACACCTTGAAGCAAAGAATAATTGGAATGTACATGAAGCGGAATCATCGTTTAACCTGCGTATGCAATTTTTAGTTTTTCAATGTTCAACATAGTAGAACAATAAATATCATTCTCGTTCAAACCTTCATCATCGGGTATATAATATTTTTCGGCACTATCATTATGTGAATCTATTTTTACCTTTATATGCGAAAGTATTTCTATGCTATCAACTATAATATTGTTAAAACCGTCGTTATCAATTCTTCCTTCAACAATATACGGACCCATTGAAAGAGTGTTCTCTGCCACCAAAGCGTAAACACGAGGAAAGATTACAGCTTCATAAGTACCAAACAAATCTTCAAGTGATAAAAACTTCATAATATCACCCTTTTTAGTTTTTATTCTTTTGGAAGACATATACCAGCCAATCATCTTAACTCTTTTACCCGCATACTTTTGCATTTGATTTGAAGATACTAAGGATAGTTTTTTATTCCATTCAGTAAAAAACTCAAGTGGGTGTTTTGTAACCATATAATCAAATGATTCATATTCAGCAATACATTTTTCTTCAATAGAAAGATCATTATTTGTTTTTACAGCATTCTCAAGTTCAAACGATTCATTAATAAAAAAATCATTATATCCTTCGTCCAGTATTTTAAATCTATTAAAATAAATATCAGCTAATCTTAAAAGGGTGTGACGTGTTTCAGCAAAACAGTCCATCGCTCCACTTTTTATTAAAAGTTGTATTTCTTTTATTCCAAGTTTGGTCCTTATAATAAAATCTGCAAGAGAAACATATTTACCAAATTTTTCTCGCTGCATAAGTATGTTTTTTATAGATGAATTAGAAAGATATTTTATAGCCATAAGCCCAATAAGAATTTGTTTATCGCTCCCCTTATACTCATTTTCACTTTTATTTATACACGGAAGAAGAATTTTAATTCCCAATCGTTTAGCTTCTTGAATGTAAACAGCACTCGAATAAAAACCTCCTCGGTTATTAAGAACACAAGCCATAAACTCAGCAGAAAAATGAGCCTTTAAGTAAGCTACCTGAAACGACAACAATGCAAAACTTGCACTATGTGCTTTGCAAAAAGAATAACCAGCAAAAGATTCTATTTGCCGCCATAACTCATTTGATACTTTACGCGAAATCTTTTTTTCATCGCACGATTCATAAAATCTATTAACAATTAATTGCATAGCGTGATGAGAACGCATCTTACCACTCATTGCTCTTCTTAAAACATCTGCTTCATCCAAAGTTAAGCCCGCAACGTGATGAGCTACTTTTATTACATCTTCCTGATAAACCATAACTCCGTAGGTTTCAGCCAATACTGTTTCCATTTGGGGTAATAGGTATTTTCTTTTTAAAGGATCTTTGTGACGGGCAATAAACTCCTGCATCATTCCACTTTCCGCAACTCCAGGTCGGATTATCGAACTTGCGGCAGTAAGCATTTCAAAAGTTGTAACATCAAGCTTTTTTAATAAAGAGCGCATCCCCGGAGATTCTATATAAAAGCATCCTATAGTTAAGCCGTTTCTTATTATTCGAATTGTCTCTTCATCATTAAAAAGAAAATCATAATTGTAGATATCAAAAGGTACTCCGTTATTTTTTCCTGAAATATTTTTGTACAGATGTATTGGAAGAGACGATATTTCATACTCATCTAAAAAGTTTAATTCTGATAAAGGAATATTTTGAAACATTTTTTATATCTTCTTATTAGGTTATAACTTCAACACAATTAAAGTAGTGCGAATAAAATTACAGCCAGTCAAAGCCACCAGACTGATTTTTAAGATAAGAACTTGGTACCCAATCTTTGTAAGACCAGCCTGCAGTGCCAATGTTAAATTTGGTAGACCTCATTTTTTAATTAATATTGCTAATTGAATCCCTATTAAAGTACTAAATGTAGCGAGTTAAATCTAATTCACATTTACGAAGATCCTTTTTAAGAATGGGATCGCTAAATCATCAATTAAGGAATAATTAATTATTTCATTAGTAAGATATTGAAATGTTTTCAATAGATAAATTAAGATGAGTTGATTAAAGCTGAAAAATAATTTGTCAACATCAATATATGTTTACATAACCAATGAGAAGCAGTTCTAATTACACTTAATTCATCCAACCTTTTAATAAATAAAACTGTGGAGTTATTGTAAATTCATCTAACTCACAGGATGTATGATCAGAGCGTTAAAACGAACAAGTTAAATCATTCAACCAATTATTTTCGTTTTAAAAAAAATTTTAATAATTTTATTCTATCAAATAATTTCTTTATTGCTGTTCCTGAAAAAGCATAGTTGATATAGTGGCTTTCTTCTATGAATCGCACCAATGTTATTATAAGAGTAGTTTTAGAGCGAGTATAACATCATTTGAGCCTAGTCCAGATTGGTAGGCCATTGGAAGCTGATATTTATTATCATTACCAGTGGCAATTTTAGCGCCGATTGATGCTGTTAATGTTGAGCTTTCATCAGATAATAAACTTTGTGTTACACTAATTAACAAATCGCCGATTCCATTTACATCACCTAATGGTCCCGATTGAATGTTATAAGGAATTGATAATTGTAATGATGTTTTTTCAAGGACATTATAAACAGCACCAACTTGAAATGAATGATATTTTACATCATCTTCTTTACCGCTTGAACCAAATTTGTAAGATGCAGATATATTAATTAAACTATTACTTTCTTGATCAATTAAATGTCCTCCAACTGAACAAGCACCTGCATCTGAGCATTGTGATTTAGTTAAAATAAAATTTCCTACAAATACAAATATTATAAAACCTAAAATTGTGTTTTTCAAGATAATTATTATCTTTAATGTACCTGTTTCTTATTAAAGAATAATAATAGTCTATCTGAGTTGTAATATTCAACTTATATTTCTTATCCTGCCCGCTTTTCCATGCTTCTATAAATCCCTACAACAATTCCAACAATTTTAAATAATGGATATTTTCTATCTATAACAATTGGCTTGTATTCCGGGTTTTCAGATACTAATTCAATTTCATTTCTCTTTTTATAAAACTTTTTTACTACCGCTGCATCATCAAGAATTGCAACTACAATTTGTCCATTCTTAGGTTCAAGATTTGGATTAACAATTACAATATCCCCGCTAAAAATATGTGCGTCTTTTAAGCTATCACCTTTTACACGAAGCAGAAAAGAATCCTGCGGCATTCTGGCAATTGTTGGAAGCTGAATTGTATCAATTGCATCGGGATAAATTGTAAGTGGATTGCCCGCTGCAACTTCTCCAAGTACCGGACGCGGCACAAAGAATTTTTCTTCAAGCGTTAATTCAATTCCACGAGAAAGTTTAGGATTTTTTTTGATGTAGCCTTTTTTTTCGATTGCGGCAAAATGCTGCTGCACTGTTGCACGATTTTTATATCCAAAATGCTTTGCAACATCGGCTAAGGTTGGCGGAATTCCCTTCCCTTTTATTTGCTCTATCAAAAAGTCTAAAATGTTTTTTTGAATTTCTGTTAAATCTTTTTGCATAATTGCTCCAAATAATAATTACCATACATTTGTATGCTAACTTAATTTGGAAAGAGTAGAATGTCAAGGCAGGAATAAAAAAATCTTCTTAAGATATTAAAATTAAGAGGATTAGAATGAAATTCTATTTTTTAATGGTTAGAAAGAAATATTTTTTCCAATGATTCCATCATTTTTTCTTTAAATATCGGCTTGGAAATAAAATCATCAAATCCAGCGGCAATAAACTTTTCTTTATCGCCCGGCAGTACATAAGCTGTAACCGAAATAATTGGAATTGAACTGAAGGCAGGCATTGTTTTGATAATTTTCAAAGCATCAAGTCCATTGTACTCACCTTGCAAATTTATATCCATAACAATAAAATCAAACTGATGGTTGAGCAGAACCAATTGCGCCTCTTCAAAACTTACTGCAAACTTAACATCGTGCAGTTCTTTCATCTGCACTTTAAATAAAATCTGGGAATCAACTTGATCTTCAATGTATAGACAATTCAGTTTTGTTAAGTCCAAAGACTGCGCTGGTTTTTCATCCGGAACGTTCTCAGTATCAGAAGCTAATTCAGCTTTAATAACTTCGGAAATATTTTCTGGAATTTCGGATTCGTCTTTAGTGGTTTCAACTTCATTTAAATCTTCTGAGCTATCACTATTTAAGTTCTCAAATTTCTGAGTTTCCTGTTGATTAGGATCTACTTCAGATTGCTGTTCATCTTCTTCTTTAGAGAGTAATTCAGTTGCAATTGGGGAAACGGGTCTGAAAATATCAGTAGATTCTTCATCTGAAGTTTCTTCTGATACAGATTCTTCCGCCGGCTCAACTGTATTTTCATCAGCAAACTCATTTTCATTTATTGCATCTACTAAATTTTCTGACTGATTAATATTTTCAATATTGTTATCAATTGATTCAGTTACATCCTCTGGAATTATCTTTTCTGATGAAGGAATAGAAGAAATAATTTCCTGTATTGAATCATAATTTTGTTTTTCTAAATCAGAAGTCAATTCTATCGGAAAAATAAATCCCGTTTCTTTTCTCACCGTATCATCAGCAGATTTATAAAACTTTCCGCCAAGATATTTTAAGAGGATGCGCGCTAAATAAGTTGTTAGCTTCGGTAAACCATAATCCTTAGGGTCTTTATCATTGCCAAAAACTTGTTCAAGCACTTTAGCTACATATTCAGATGGATTACCATATTGATCGCTGACCCCGATAAGAAATGACTCCGGCTCAACTGTAAAAGCTGAGAAGTAAACTTTTTTGTCTTTGCTTAATCGTGATACAACTTTTATTAACGAAAGAATAAAATTTTCAAACTTCTGTTTATCCGATTTAAACTTTAATGATGAAGAAATTTTTCCATATGCAAACGAAATATCATTTATACCTGTTATATCCTTGATATTATAATCTAACTTTTCTATAACATCTGTAATTGTAATGTCTTCAATTTTTAATGGAGATTTATTCTGCATAATATCAGAATACTCAACAACAGCGTTCATCGTATCCATCATTTTAATACGATTTTGATTTATGATTTCGGATGCTTCAAGCTGCTCTTCAGTCGGATTTTCTGTGCTGCTAATTAACTCTTGTGAAAATCCTATTATTACATTAATTGGTGTTAAGATTTCATGAAACATTCCTGAAAGAAAATTAGAATCCGGGATTATAGTTTTTGTTTTTACTTGAACAGGTTTTTCAACAATAACTTCTCTAATAATTTCTTTTACAATCTCTTTTGGTTTTTCATTAATACTTTTTGAAGTAAGTGGTTTTACAATAATTGTATATGAATCTACATTTCCATCAAAATCAAGAATTGGTGCAGCAGAAATTTCTGAATCAAAAAGATTTCCGCTTGCATCTTTAAACATTGATTGAAGTTCAACCGAATCTTTTAAATGCGATTGAAAAATAGTTGTGTTTACAATCCCACGATCATCATCAGAAACAAGACTTGTAAATGAGGATTGAAGTATTTCATCGTTTGTGTAGCCAAGATTTTTAAATACATTTTGATTTACAAAAGTGATAAAGCCCGAAGCATCCGTACTAAATATCATCAAATCCGATTCATTAAAAACTACTTTTAATATTTGATACTGTTTTTCCTTTTCAACACTGTCTGTTATGTCTTTTACAATGTTAAAATGTGCATCCTTATCATTAAACTTAAACGAAGTTTTGCTTATCTCAACAAGAACATTAGTTCCATCTTTTTTACGATGTCTGAAAGGTTTACTGAATCTTGCCTCAGAGGCTTCGTCACCAAACGAATCTAACAAGGTTTGAATATCTTCGGGAGCATAAAGATCAGTTAAATCCATTTGAAGAAATTCTTCCCGGTTATAGCCGTAAAGTTTTATTGCTGCTTCGTTTACTTCAAGAAATTTTAAGTTTTCTTTTTCATAAACAAATATTGGTTCAGGATTTTTTTGAATTAAAATATCGAACATTGTTCCTCTATGCATTAAAATATTTTGAAGATCATCTTCAAATTTTGTTGTATCAGTTTTTGATTCAATCGTAACAAAAATATTTGAATTATTTTCTTCCTTCTCAGAAATTTTTATTAATAACAGTTTTGCATCATTACCAAAATTATTTTTAGGGCTTGTATTGTCCTTAATTTGGATAAAATCTTCTGTTAAATCATTTTCAATAAAAGTTACGATTTTTTTTACAATTTCTAACGGAAATATTTCATCAAATCTTTTATCAACAATTTGTTCATCTGCAAAATTAAAAAATTCTTTAAAAGTTTCGTTTGCAAACTTAATCACTCCATCTGCACTTAAAAAAGCGGCAGGATTCAGAAAATGATTAAGTAAAACATTAGAAAATACTTCTCCGCCCCAAAAGTTATAATAATCATACTTATTATCAACAATTAGACCAACCATTGCAACAGTTTTATTAAAATTATTGATTAACGGAACTTGAATCAAACTGTCAATAACTTCAATATTTTTAACTTTTTTTGCAAATCCTTCTAAAATTATTTGCTTACCATTAAGTAAAACGTATTGATCCATCATTTTATAAATTACTTTTTTGTAAGGCGGTAAAAATGTCTCATGGTTTTTTCCCGCTGCAAAAGAATTTTCAATACCTAAAACTCTGGAGTAGGCATCATTTATTGCAATCAATTTACCTTCTACATCTTTAATCCAGATTGGAAATTCATATTGATCAATCACATTTTTAGCAAGCTTTAACGATACAACGGTAAATGGTGCTAAACGCTGTAAATCATTTATGATAGTTTTAACAGGATTATCATTATTTATGTTTAAATTTTCTAAAGATGATATTTTTATCTTGCTCAGTAAATTATTTTGATTAATGTTTCTGATGTTTCGAAAAATTAAAATGATGTTTGTTGTTTCATCTGTTTGGATAGGTTCGATGGCAAGAGTAAATTCTAAAGTGCTGCCGGATTTTAGATTGAATGATGTTTCTTTAAATATTTTTTTTTGAAAGTTATTTACGACAGGACCAATAATATCTGTCAGCAGTTGAACTGTTTCCTTTTCAAATACTTGTTCTAATGTTATATGATAATCATCAATTATAAATAGTTCGGAAGCTTTATGATTTGTAAAAATAATTTCAAATGAATCATCTAATATTATTAACGGGTCACCATGGTAATCGGAGTTTCTTCCAAGAATATCAAGCCAATCTTTATTTTTTATTTCCACCTGATTAAAACCGATAAATTAATTAGTAAAGATCACCACTTCGTTTGAATATTCAGAAAACCTATTTAAATCGTAACCACGAATTCTGTACGTGTAAGTTTTATTTATTTCAATATTAAAATCCAAATATAAATTACTCGTCGCTTCAATTCTGCGCAGGAGCAAATAATTATCAGAACCAATTTTTCTTTCGATATCAAAATACAAAATATTATTGTCTGAATTATCCCACGTTAATTTAATCACTTTTATAGTGCTGTTGTAAGTTGCTGCAAGATTTGTTGGAGGCAGTAAAATACTTGCCGTAATTTTTATGCTTGCAATATTACTAAAAGCTGAATCTTCATTGGAATAAGCAGCGATTCTGTATTGATATGTGTTACCGGTTACAAGTCCATAACCAGAGTCTTTAAACGCTGATGTGTTTTTTGCAAGAACTGCAATTCTATTGAAAATTGCATTATCAGAACTTCTTTCAACAGCAAAATAATTTTCATTACTACTGTTATCTATCCAGCTCAAATTAACATTTGAAATTCCACTAACACTAGCTGTAAGATTAGTTGGAGGAAAAAGATTTCCTGATGTGATTATTCCCGCGGTGTTTATTTCATTACTAAAATATGAAAAGCCGGAATTTTTATATCCACGTATTTTATAAAAATATATTTTACTTGTATCAAGATTTTCGTCATTGGTATTATTTGATTTAGCGGAAAGTTGCTGATGCAATTCATAAATACCATCTAAATTTATTTTACGCCAAAGCTCGTAACCTTCAACATAACGAGACGAATCTTTCCAACTAATATTTATTGAACCAATACTAAGTTTGAGAAGCGATACATTATATGGTTTAAATGGAACTCTATTGTCCTTCGTAATTAAAATATTTGCAGCTACATTACTTTTTTGTGAGGTGCCGTCATTATCAAAATAGATTAAATACAAATTTATTTTCTTTCCGATAAAACTTGAATCAAATTTACATGAAATTATTGGCGCAGTTCCATTGCTGTTCGGTGGTATATTTTTAACGAATACTCCATCAATATATAACTCAAGAAATTTTATTGAATAAGGTTGTACTAAAGAATAAACTATTTCATTATTCCCTTCCATCATAGTTCCATTATCTGATGGAGATGTAATTTGAATTTTGGAATCAGTTTGATTTGTGTTTTTTTCTGGATCAGTGCTAAGATCAGCACAGGATTGGCTAACAAAAAGCAGCGCTGTTATTACAAGCATAAATTCTTTTTTTGTTATTTCCCAATTTATCATTTTGTGATTCTAAATTCTATAAATCAATTTACTCGATATTGGAATTGACCTTGATTTTATTAACTGAATTAGCTTGAATTTTATTTAAAGATATTTCAATAACATTTGCAATATCATCAAACTGATAATTTAATATTGAATTATCAAAAGAAATGTTGAATGATTTTCCATAAACATTTTTATTATAGTTTAAGAAAACTTTCAAATTATTTATTTCATTTGGGTTCTTATTATTTAAAATAATTTCTATTTCATTTCCCGAAATTGATTTAACTTCCGCTGAAATTCGTTCTCTTATTTTCCACCATTTCTTTAATGATTTTAGAGACACAAAATTATATTTGTTAGATTTTATTTGATTAATATTTATCAGCAATTCATTTGATAAATTCTTTTCACAATTAATTTTAGGATTATAGTAAAAAATATTAATTACATTCTCCGAAGTATGATTACTATTGTTTTTAGAAAATGGAATCAACAAAATTCCATTCTCAATAAATTTCGGAAGACTAAAAATCTGAGATATAAAAAGTATTTTATCTATTCCGTTTTCTTTGAAGGAATTAAAATCACACTTGTTTAGAAATTCTTTGCTAACAAGAATTGATTGTAATTTTATTTTATTTTCAGTATTAAATTTATTTATCAACTCAATCAACTCGGTCGATGTTGGATTTGATTTCTCCGATAAATCAAATACGATTTCATCTTCGTTAAACCTATCCAATATTTCCTTTTTAATTTCTTGAGCAGAAGTAACAAATAAAATTGGTTTGGTGTTATTTTTTTTTAGCTCATCAATCAATTCTAACTCAAGAGTATTATTATATTGGATTGCTAAAACAATTGGTGATGACAGACTATCAATAAAATTTTCAAAATAAACATCCGGTTTATTATCAATCCAGTTAAGTGTATTAGTAATTAGGTTTTTGTAGGCTGTTAAATCATCTTCACCGCCAATAATATCGGTAAGATCAAAACCTGTCCACAAATATTTTCCATTTCCAATACTTCCATAAAAGATTGAAGATTTTTTTGAGTTTAAATCATTTTCACCTAAAATAAATCCATAAGGATATGAATTAACCTGATAATAATCAGATTGAAGCGCTGGATTTCGATTTGATATTTGCAAAACTAAATCATCATACAACTTAAATTGATTAATAAAGTTTGGAATAATTGAATGTTGAAAACTAATACTCGGTGATTCAATTGATTCAATATTTGAAAGACCAAACAATGTTTGAAGATTTTGAAAATTATTGAGATCGTTGCTTGCAAAAGCTAGTTTTGAGCCTGAACTTATAATTGATTTTCCATTAGCTAAAAAATTCTGTAGTTCGATAAATTCATCATTTGAAATGAAATTTACGGAAGGTAAAATTAAAATATCAAAGTCATCATCAATGCCAGATTCAATATCTTCATCATAAATAACTTTGTAGGAAATTTTATTTTGCATTAAAAATAATTCCCACGCTGTTATGGTATCAATCACTTTTATGGAATTTGAATCATTCAATTTTTCCGATAAACCAGAATAAAGAACAGCAATTGTAGGATTATTAATTTGTACGGTTTGTGTAAAAGACAATCCTGCAAGAATAACTACAATTAAATATATTTTTAGATGTTTATACAATTTTTATCTGTGTGGATTTTTAATTAGCGACTTTATCATAATCAATATAGTATTGACGCGACTCACCCGGCTTCAAATCATCTATGTATAAATAAACCATTTGCGAGCCTTCGGTGTGTTTAACGCTTGCAGTTTTAGTTCCAATAATTTCTGAACCGATTGCAATGTTTTGCGCGTAATCATTAAGGTCAAGATCAATAACTAAATTATTTATAGATTCAACTCCAGGGTTGGAAACTTTTAATGCAACACGAGTATTACCTCTTCTGTCAGCTTTAATTTCAATGTAATCTCTTTTCTCATACCATTTTTGAATTTCATTAGCGGTTGCAATCCAGAATCTTTTCTTTTTTAAATCTTTGATTACATCTTTAATAGTATTTGAGTAATCACTTCTGCACTGATATTCCGTATGAAGTTTTAAAATGTACATGCCGCCTTCAAAAAGTACACGGTCTAAATCTTCCTGATAAGTATAAAATTGAAATTGCGGAAGCGTTAATCCAAAATCTCGAATAATTTCATAATCATCACGAGCTGTTTTTGTCATTGTAACAATTCGGTTATCACCACGAATTATAGTTTTTGGTACAGATCGATCTGTAAGTGAATCAGTAAAAACATATTTATAATTTGCATTAATAACTGCATTTAAAGTGTTTTGGTCAAACAAACCATAGTAAGGTAAAAATCCGGAAACAGTACTTGATGAAATTTTTTCAAGTTCACTTTTTGCGGTTGTTAATTTTTTTAATTGTTCTTCGTAGGAATTAAGTTTATTGAACTTATCGTTTACAGAAGCTAAATAACCAATATCAACCAACGCTGCAATTTCTCCATAAGAAGAAATTTTTCTAACAAGTTCTTTATTTTTTCCGGCAGTTTGCGGATCCATAAAAAAAGTTGCTGAAATTCCTTCGCTTTTTAGAATCGGTAGAACATTATTAATATTGTTAATATCATTTGTAAGAACAGGCGCAACAACAGCGGCAGCTTCGTATCCTGTGGGCCAATCTCTAACGTATGCAATCGGAAAGTACATTAACCATTTAATTGAGTTGTTAAAAAGCCTTTCAAAAAAAACATAATCTTCCTGCACGCCAATAATCGAATTCAATTCAAATCCCATCCACATAAATCTGCCTTTGCCAAAATTTCCGTATGCAATTCCGGCAGATTTTTTTATTTCTTCACGTACTAGTCCATCATCCATACGATAATTATACCAAAAACTGACTTGTGTTGTTCTTGGATCTAAGACCTCAACAGCCATTGGTCTATCCCATGTTGCAACTTTTAAAGGAAATCCGGTCGGGATATTTGCAGTGATTGGAAGACTGCCGCAAACAGTATGAATTTTTGTAAACTCATCTGGTTTTAATTCGTGAGAGAACTGAATACCAAAAACCTGATTGATAAATTCCCACCCCCGCCATTTACCGTCATCCGAATAAGAACCAATACTGCCGGTAGCAAAAACACTTCCACCATTTTCTAAATATTTTTTTAACTGTAAAGCTTCTTTTTCGCTTAAAGATTTTGTACCCGGCAAAACTATTAATTTATATTTACTGCAATCATCATATTCAATATTTTGATCTGAAATTATTTCGTACTTAAGATTAAGATTACCTATAAATTTTTTCCACGTAGATATATTATCATTTAACCATGTGCTTCCAACCGGTAAAGTATTTTCTGTGTATTTTGAATAAAGAATTGCAACTTCCGGCTCTTTCCCGTAGAGAAAATCTTCTATTATATTTGAGTTTGGAAGAATGTCTGAAGTATCAAAACGACCGTAGATTCCGCGAAGTATAAAATAATAAACAAGAATCGCCGCTATAATTATAACGAAGCCGGAAACGAAGATAAAAAAATGATTTATCCTGATACCAAAAAAGTTTTTTACCGCCACTTCACTTCCCCTGAACTTCTATCTTCCTGCGTAGGTATGTACCCATCAGAAGTGTACTTCAGGAACTTGTTTTCATCACTAAATCTGTCTTGCGGTCTTACGCGTACTTTTTGTTTTTCAATTTTTTCTTCTTCTATTTTATAACCGCGTGGTTCAGGAGTAAATTTTGATTGTGATGGTTGACGCTGTTTTGTGTATTCTTCTCTTGTAATGCCCGGTTCATTAGGTACAACTCTATTTTGTTCGTTAACAACTGTTTCTTTTGAAAAAACTACTTCTGATGGAATTACAAGTTCGGCTTTTACAGATGCAGGTTTTGTTTGATAAGCATACTGTGGTTTTCCTTCACGAATTTTGTAAAGGATGTACGCCCCGATTGCCAATATGAAAGTGCATATTGTTGCAACAAGAATAATTGTAGATAGTATCGGGATAAGTTCCATTTGAATTTCCTAATTAGTATTTACTGCAATGTTATCTGTTTTTGATGTACTAATTCGATCTAATTTTCCCCACGTCATTCTGATTCCTAAAAACTCTTCAATAGTTGACATGGTTTTACAAATATCTATGATTAAAATAAAAAACATTCTATAAATGATTGCATACCACACAAGTCTAAATTCTTCTTTTTCTACAGCAACACAGTAAAGTGCTGTAACAAGATCTAAAATTGCTAAGCCTGCCCACCAGAAAAATATCAAGTGTGAAAATCCAAAAAATAATGCTGCAAAAATAAAAAAAGCGTTTGCAGCAATGTTCATAGTTGGCCAAATTAAAGCTTCATACGACATTGACCATAAAATAAATGTGTGTCCAAAATTTACTGTCGGATTTAACATCCTTTTTTTATGTTTTCTTATCGATTGAAGAATTCCTCTTGTCCATCTGTATCTTTGTTTTAAAAGCTGCTGCAATGTAACTGGAGCTTCGGTGTAAGATATAGATTTAGGTTCATAATAAATCTTCCATCCGTTAGCTAAAATTTTTAAAGTTAAATCGGCATCTTCAGCGTAAGTATCGCTTGAATAAAATCCAGCTTGTTCAATTGCTTTTCTTCTAAAAATTCCAATCGGTCCGGGAATAATATTTACAAGTTTAATATAACTCTGCGCACTGCGTGCCATGTTTAATCCTTCAATATATTCCAGAGCTTGAAGATCAGTAAAAAATCTTTTTCTATTAAGTACTTTTACGTTGCCGGCAACTGCCCCAATTTTGGGATTTTTAAAATGTCTCACCGCAACTTTAACAGATTCCGGTGCAAGCTGTGAATCTCCATCCATACAAAGAACAAAATCAGATTTAGAAAAATAAATTCCGGCATTTAATGCGCGGGCTTTTCCCAAATTTGGCTGATTGATTAATGAAATTTTTATTTTGCCGTATCTTCCATCCTGAAACCCAACCATTGATTCTGCAACTTGTTTTGTATCATCGGTTGAACCATCGTTTACAACAATGATTTCATAATTCTGATAATCAAGTTTTAGTAATGATAAAATCGATTTGCGGATGATTTTACCTTCGTTAAAAACCGGAACAATTATAGAAACAAATGGGGCAAAACCATTGGTCTCACTAAAAGTATATTCATTCAAATATAAATATGCCATCACCAAAATGGTAAAATATCTAACAAGCAGGATGAAAAGAAAAATTACAAGAGCAATAATTGTTGAATACTCAAAAAGTGAACTGTATGATAAAATTGTATAAGGTAATGTATAAGCAATTACCAAAATCAGTAGCAGCGAAATTATACCGCTAACAAGTATTCTACGTAAATATTTTTGCTCGAGATTCTCTCCTTTTTTTTCATCTTCCCGGTTTGAAATAGTAATTATAGCACGATCGACAAGTTGATTTATCTTCATTTATCCGGTAAATGGTTTGCTTAAAATTTTCAATAATAATGCCATTATATTGATTTTTTTTGCTTTTATTTGGAAGTAATTAGATGTGATTAAATACCAATATTGGAATTTAATTTTTTCTGTATCATTATCAAACAAGGGTGATAATTGCGATTTGGCAATAAAAATAAGTAGTTAAACGATTAAAGCCCCCAAATCAAACTTGCCTGGATAGAATTTGATCTATAGCCAACATCTGATCGGAACGAGCTTCCCGTAGAAAATCTTGTTTGTAATAAAAGATTTTTTATTAATTGATAACTAATTGAAGCGTAAAATTCAGAAACAACAAAATCATTTTGCAAAATCAGTCCAACTTTTCCACCAATGTCAAATTTAAAAACCTCATCCTGGTAAATCGTCCAATCAGCCCAAAGTGAATGTGATTCAAAATTTTTCGGACTCCAGTAAAGTAGCGTTGCCTCTTTAAGTGAATAGAAATAATATTCGTAACCTGCAGTAATATCTTGTTCAAAAACTTTACCTATTCTGGCAACAAATTGATTACCGTAATTATTATCCGAAAC
Organism: uncultured Ignavibacteriaceae bacterium; assembly: GCA_963704275.1. Classification (GTDB taxonomy): domain Bacteria; phylum Bacteroidota; class Ignavibacteria; order Ignavibacteriales; family Ignavibacteriaceae; genus IGN3. Next base: position 53,238 of record CAVPHP010000003.1, read on the forward strand.
ATCTATGTAAGAATATTTTCCCGAAACCATCAAGCCATTTTTAAACTTGTATTCTCCGTTCAATCCGAATTGATAGGCGTTCAATCTATTGTTTACTAAAAATGGCGAGTAAAGTATAAACGCAGCATCGGAATAATTTAGAAATCCTATTACATTAAAAACATTTTTCTTTTGTACGATAAGTGAAAACTCAATTATATTTTCTTTTAAATCATTAGCAAAAAAAGTTTGTCCAAAACCTCCGCTTGCAGAAAATATTTCATTAAGCTTTACATAAGCTGAGCCTTTTATTTGATTAAATCTCAAGTCATTTAATGCAGATGAAAGTTTACCTCGCGAACCCGAAAATCCGATTGTTAGAAAATTTGTTACACCCAGATCAAACCCAACCCCATAGTTTAAGTAGCTAAAATCAGTATTATCAGTAAAGTATGATGCTCTTGGGATTAGTTGTATAAAAGTTGGAAACCTATCAAATGAAAATTTCTCACTTCCGCCAAGCCAGCCTAAACGCGTTTTTAAAATATGTGAATCCGGAGATTTGGCTAACAAATCCTCATAAATATTTCTTGCATTTTGCACCTGTCCATTTTGCAGATACGAATCACCGAGCAGCAGTTTAGTTTCAATATCTTCAGGATTTTTTTGATTTAACTTTTTAAATTCTTTTAATGCTGAAAGAGAATCACTGTTCCACAAATAAACTTTTGCACGCTGTTTTTCTAATTCATAATCACTACCGGGTTTTAATAATTCATCATAAATTTCAATTGATTTATTTAAATCCGTGTTTGCAATGTAAACATCAGCTAACTCTAGTTTTACATTTTTATTATTCGGATCATAAAGCAAATATTCGTTAAATGATTTTATAGCAGAATGATAATCCCTGTTAGCAGAAAACACTCTCGCTTCTTCTAAAATTTTATAATGCCCAGCTAACATATTTTGAGTTTTTAAATTTTTTAGACCTGAAATAAGCACAGCGAATTTTTCAGATGTGCTGTCAACCAAAGATATTCTGCTAATTAGATTTTCAGCTTGAGGAACATTGTTTGTGCGAATGTAAAGATTTGCCAATCCAAACATTGCCTCTGTGTTGTTGGGATCAAAACTCAAAACCTTTTCAAAAAGGGATTGTGAGTAGCTCAAATCTTTATCCAGCCAATAATTTATATGAGCGGCAAGAAGCAAGTAATCTTTATTTTCAGGAAATAATTGAATCAACTCATTTGCAATTTCTAAGGCATCACACAAATTATTTTGCCACATTAGAATCTGAGCTAATTTATATTTTACTTCAGAATCATTCGGATAAATTGCTAAATATTTTTTGTAAGTATCTTCAGCAGATGAATAATTATTATTCAAAGAATAAAATTTTGCTAATTCTAAAAGATATTTTTTATTTGTCGGATCTTTTAAAAGCTGTTCTTCATAATATTTAATTCTATCAGCATAATAAGATTTTTTTAAAGTATTAAGCTTGGTCCATAAATCCTTGTATCTATCCGTATCAGAAAAAAGTGTTGACAAAATTTGCAATTGCTGATCTGCTTCTTCAAATCTGTTTGCAGAAATTAATTTATCAATCAACTTAAAGCGGTTTTCGTTATCCGCAGGTTTGTTTTTTATAAGGCGATACAATCTATCGATTTCATATTCTTTAACGGGTACTGTTATTCCATAATTAAACCGCGAAGTAGTATCGTTAATTGAATAAACATATCCTTTCCCTCTTGCTAAATCCAATCCATCCATTGCCTCCTTAAAATATGGTCGTATCTCAAGAGATTTCTTAAAAGCATCCTCAGCAATTTTATTTTTTCCGAGCCACAAAGTAAAATATCCATAACGTGAAAGTAATCTGTGATCATTCGGATAATTTTCCGTATAAGATTTTAGAATTGGTTCGCCTTTCGATATGTGACCATTCTTAGCCAAAATTTCCGAGTATCTAATAATCTCATCAGATGAAGCGTTTTCTTTTTCAAGATAAAGGTCGTACCAAATTTCTGCTTCGCTCCAGTTACCTAAATTTTTATAGCACTTGCCAATTTCAAGATAGTTTTTAGCTATGTTAGGATTGATTGCAATCTCCCGCTTGTGTCCTTCAATTTTATTGTAAAGAAGTTTATACCAATCGGAAGTTGCTCGGTTTAGGTTTGATGAAATTTCATCATCATTTGGATTTATTTTTTTTGCGGTGCGATAATCATAAATAGCGTTTTCATAATTCCCTCTTTTCTCGTAACACATTCCACGTAAATTAAAACCGTCCGCAGAATTGGGATCAGCAGAAACATATTTGTTTAAAATATCAATAGCTTCGCCATACCGCCCGGAATTTATGAGCTGCAGTGCTTCTGTTTTTAAATTTGTTGGATTAGAATTTTGAGGAAATAAGTTGGGGCTAAAATAAATTAGATTAAGAAAAAGTAAATGACAGAAAAATAATTTCATTTTTTATCAACAATTCTATCTCTGATTTGATTGTGTTCTTACAGCTTCGCCGTCAAATTCCTTAAATATATCTTCAACATTATTCATCGAATCATTTACCTTCAGCATCAAATAGGATACATTAGCTGCACCACCGCCATTTAAAGTTTGATGAACTTTTGCTATTAAATCATCAACTAATTTATCATCCGATTTTGTGATGAGTATATAAATTTTATCATCAATAGTACAGATTTTATCTTTTTTATGAACAGCTAATTTTACAGAATAACTTAGTTGATCGAACGAAATTTTTGATTGTGTTTGGCTGAATGGATTAAGACTTAACGATAAAATTGTAAACTTCTGCCCCGTTGTTTTATAAAGCGCAATTTGGTTGTTTACAATCAGTTTAAAATCGTTTATGCTGTAAATATTCGGGACTAAATATTGCGGAGAATTTTCAGATCCGGTTTTATTGGGTATAAGTTCAGTTATTTCAGGTAATTGATTCTCTCTTGTTGAGCGTTTTGTAATTTTAAAATCAGTTGTAATGCCTTTGTACGGTTCGATAAAATAATTTGCTTTAAATTTTCCTTCGGTGTGTCCAATATTTGGAGTAATATCAATAACTCCGGGCTGCTGTTCTTCACTTTCTTCTGATTTGTGAAGCTGAATTATTCCTGTTGCAAAAGAATTTAAAACATTAAAAATCATTTTTGAGGATTGTGCAGCCGGTTCTCGTAAAATCAGCAGACTTGTAATACCCATATCTTCAATCGTTTCAACCATCGAACCAAAAGCTTCTCTGAGATTATTTAGATTTTCATATTCAACGTAAGGTGTAAGTTCATCAAATATAATTCTTACTGGATTGTACTGATTGATAACAGAAATAATATCATGAAGATAATCATTTAAAAATTCATCTCTGCTTTTAAATTCCGTTGTTTCAATCGGTTGAGCTACGCGTACAACAATTATTGTATTTTGATTAATATAATTTTCAAGGTCAATATCAATCGACGCAGCATGAATCATTAAATCTTTAGGGCGAGAGTTTGTAAAGTAAAGACAAACCTGTTTATTCTTTGCAGCTTCAACAGCGTATTGCAGGCTTAACAAAGATTTGCCAGATTTTTTTTCACCAACTAATAAATAGGTTCCACCATGATAAAAGCCTCCCCATGCGCTATCAACGATTGGAATACCGGAACGGAATAATTGGACGCTTTTCTTCATAGTTTAATTTTTTTACCATTTTACCAATAATTATACCGTTTGTATGCTAAGATTATGATTAAAAATCGTACAAAAGAGATTTGTTTTTGGACTAAATAGAGACAAAAAAAAATACTTGTATTATTTTGCAACAAGCTCAATTTTGAACAAATTCGAACACTTTATCAAATAAATAATAGGAAGCAATTAATTACTGTAACACCCAAAAACAAAAAGCGCTGTTGCGTTGCCAATTATTGTTGGCTCGTTGGTTATGTAGTCAAATCGGTCATCATAATATTTAATACTATCAGTATTAAATTTATCATACTCATTATTAATTCTTTTGATGTTATAATTATTTAATATTTGCATAGGTGCGGGCCCGGCAGTAAGTGCACCAGGTAAATATCCATTATTAAAAAAAGCAACTTGTGAATGAAGGTGTTTTGAGAAATTGCTCCCAACATTATAAATAAAACTTAGGCCCCATGGGTTTCTTCCCAAAATATAATCTCGTTGAAAAATACTCAGAGAATCAAATTCAATTGAACCGGTTAATTTATTGTGGAGGATAGATTGTAAACTTACTCCAAGAAAAGCATTTGTTGTTCCCCAGGAATAATTTAAACCTTCACGCAGAAATGAGGTATCACTTTTCTCTTTAAAGTGCTTTAGATTTTGAAAAATATATTTTACAAAATCTGGGTTGTGCTGTGCAATTTTATAATGCGCTAAAGAATTAATATCACCAGCGCTCCACCAATAATCAGAGTCCGCTTTTCTTCCGTAATCGATGGCTTCATCAAGATATTTTTGAATTGAGGTGCTGTTAAAAAGTTCAACCGCAGCCAGAGCTAATTTTCCATCAAAATCTTTTTCCGGATAATGATTTGAGTAAGTGGAATCAATATCCTGAACTTGATTTCTAATCGAATAAAATTTTTCAGCGGTTAATAGACAGTTCGCAGCAAATTCATTTTCATAAAATTTTTCTTTCCAGATTCTTGATGCTAAAGCAAATGCCGCGGAATAAATTCCAATAGTGTTTTTTCCGATACTTACAAAAGCTGGGCGCTCAAATTGTAAGCTGTCATTTTCGGGTAATCGCCATCCAATATTATGATCTTCTTCATTTTGTACTTGTGATACTAAATTTTGATTATCAATATTGCAGCGCAGCAGCCAATCAAGTCCTACTTTTGCTTCTTCTAAAATATCCGGTACATCATTTTTGTCTAAATCGTATCCAAATTTTTGCGGATCAAATTCATAACTAAAAAGCAAAAGATATGTGGTTAATGCAGTTGTTTTTAAAAACTTTATATAATCGCCTGCATCGTGCCAGCCGCCCGTTAAATCCCTAGCAGTTGAATCTTTATATCCTATAATTTTTGCAGCATCAGAAAGATGACATGGTTGATGTAGAATTGGATTTGTTGGTCCGCATCTTTGTGCTTTGAAAAACAGACTTAGCGAATCTCTTACATTATTAAATATTGAGTTATCAACTTCGAAAGGATGAGATTCTACATCCAATAATTTTACTTTATAGTTTCCACTTTGGGTAAGAGGTGAAAAATCAATTTCATAACAATAATTAAAATTACCGTAAACCGATGGTGAATCTTTAACGCTGCCTTCAAATTTTATTTCATTTGATTTACTTTCAACTACAAAAAACTGTTTACCATTTAATTTTGATTTTGAAAGTACAATGGCAGTTTTCACATCGTGCGGTAAAAATCCAACTTGATTTGTTCTAATGAAAATGGAATCAGTGAGAATGGTTTGGCAGTTAACAAATAAAATTTGTGAAACAAGTAAAAGAATTAAATAACTAAATTTCACAAATCCTTTTTTAATAGTTAAAATCTCCTGTTAACTGCCATTGGAATAATTTTTAAGTGTTCGGTTCTTCTTTTTTAGGATAATTTGTTCTAAAAATATAGTCCCATAAAGGAGAGCTAACTCCATAACCATTATCAGGATCTTGATAATGATGTTTGATATGATGATTCTTAATTGCGAGCCAAAATGTACTGTGCATATTAAAATGATGAACTGCGTAATGCGTCATATCATAAAATAAATATCCGGTTAAAAATCCGACAAAAAATGGATTGATAAAAACATCACCTATCAAAAATCTAAATAAAAAATAAAAAAATGCTGCTAGCGGAAGACTAACAGACGGCGGCATAACTAATCTTTTAGAATCACTGGGATAATCGTGATGAACACCGTGAAAAATAAAATGAATTCTTGCACCCAACTTGCTTTTCAACTCCCAATGGAATACAAACCTGTGGAGTAGATATTCCGTTATCGTCCAGATGAACAGACCAAAAATTACTAATCCAATTATTGAAAGAATTGAAATTGAAAATTCAAAAATTGCTATGTACAACATATAAAGAATAATGGGTACAAATATTATCAGTGGAACTGTATAATGAACCTTAGAAAGCGATTCTAAAAAACCATTTTCAAACATTCTTACAGTTTCGTCTTTATTAGAAATAAATTTTTTTGCCATTACAAATCCTACTAAAAAATTACGTGCAAATTTAATAATTACAGATCAAAGATTAAAAATCATTGCAATCAAATATAACCTTATTTCTTGCAGGAATTTTAAAAACACCTTTAATATTATCGTTTGCATTTGATATTAATCACTAAAGTTTTCATATTCACAAATGATTTTCTGAAATTCCTTAACATTCAGGAGGATTGATGTCTCAAAACGGCGAACGTGAGCAATGGGGAACAAAAATCGGTTTGATATTAGCCGTAGCTGGTAACGCAGTTGGATTAGGAAACTTTCTAAGATTCCCAGTTCAAGCAGCACAAAATGGCGGCGGCGCTTTTATGATTCCATATTTTATATTTTTCATATTGCTTGGCATTCCGTTAATGTGGATTGAATGGGGAATTGGCAGGCACGGCGGAAAATTTAGACACGGCAGCGCACCTGGAATGTTTGATGTACTGTGGAAAAATAAAATTGCAAAATATTTTGGCGCCATTGGTTTATTTATCTCAATCACAATCCTAATTTATTATACTTATATTGAATCGTGGACTCTTGGCTTCAGTATATTTTCCGTACTCGGTTTATACTCCAATGAAACACGCGAAACAATGACAGGTTTTTTATCAAGCTACCAGGGAATTACAACATCACAAACATTTAGCTCACTTTGGCCCGCATATTCTTTAATGTTAGTAACATTTGCTATAAACTTTGCGGTTCTATATAAAGGTATATCCAAAGGGATTGAAAAATTAGCTAAGATAGCAATGCCGATGCTTTTTATTTTTGCAACAATTTTAGCAATTCGAATTTTTACACTCGGCACACCTGATCCTGCATTTCCGGAAAACTCTGTTGCAAATGGTTTTGCATTTATTTGGAACCCAGATTTTGCAGCACTCGGTAACCCTAACATCTGGCTTGCTGCAGCAGGACAAATATTTTTTACCCTTTCTGTTGGAATGGGAACAATACACGCCTACGCAAGTTATTTAAAACCAAATGATGATATTGTACTTTCAGGGCTTGCAACTGCATCCACAAATGAATTTGCAGAAGTAGTTCTTGGTGCATCAATCGCAATTCCGGTTGCAGTTGCTTTTTTTGGATTAGATGCGACAAAAGAAATTGCTGCTGGTGGTGCGTTTAATCTTGGTTTTGTTTCTATGCCGATAATTTTTGGAAGCTCTCATTTTCCAATGGGGGAATTTTTCGGATTCATGTGGTTCCTATTACTTTTCTTTGCAGGCATAACTTCATCCGTTGCGATGGGTCAACCTGTAGTTGCATTTTTGGAAGACGAATTTGGAATGGATAGAAAAAAAGCGGTTACCGCGTTAGCAATTGCTGTACTTGTTGCAGTACAGTTTGTAATATTCTTTTTAAAGTTTGGATTTTTAGATGAGATGGATTACTGGGCGGGAACATTTGGTCTTGTAGTATTTGCATTGATTGAAACTGTTTTATTTATGTGGGTTTTCGGTGCTGATAAAGCCTGGAAAGAGATGAATCAGGGCGGCGATATACAAATTCCATTTTTCTTTTATTATATAATGAAGTACATAACACCTTTTATTCTTATGGTACTTATGGGCTGGTGGTTCATACAAAGTGCGATACCAACTTTATTATTAGATAACGCTCTTCCTGAAAACGTACCATACATTTGGGGCGCACGTATTTTAATGCTTTCTATTGCAATAATTTTAATGTTTTTGGTTAAAAAAGCCTGGGAAAATAATCACAACGAGGTTAAATAATGGGACTTACAACAAACGGAATAATATTTCTCTCATTTGCTTGGACCATAATCATCTCAATGGTAGTTTTTTCATTCTATAAAGTACTTAAGGGTGAAAAAAAGAATTAAAAATAAAAAGGCGATTCAATGAATCGCCTTTAATTTCTCAATGAAAAAATATATTAATCTTTAGTCCTCATACTCATCAGATTTTTCATTTTCTGCTTGCATTCTATGTGCAAGATTAGATTCTGAGGAAGCAATTGCAAATTTGCCTTCTTTAATAAATTGATACAATAAATCATTCTCAATCAAATAACCAAATTTCTTTTTGAATGTATCTATTGACATTCCGGCAGTCGCTGCAAGCTTTGCAATTTCATTTGGATCATCAAAATCAGCCTGGTTAAGCCTTAACATATATCTTCTAGCTATATAAAAACTTTCAGATGCAGGATCGACCATTCTAATTTTTGTTTTTAAAGTTTTCGGATCAATTATGTCTTTAAAATACATAGGAACAAAATTTCCATTCTGTATCGAAACCATCGCTCCGCTTCCGTTATCAAGTATAAACTGAGCTGCAGAAAATCCCAAATCCCTGGTATATTCCATATCAAAAGGAATTGGATCAGCGCATCGTAGTTCATAACCAATGTTTTTTGATACAACAGTTGCTTTTAGTCCAAATTCTTTAAGTCTATCCTGTACTTTGGATTTTAATATCTCACCAAAATTTATTTCCGCAATTCTGATATTATCGTGTGCATCTCTTTCAACTTCAACTAAAGATTCAAGATCAGTAGGATGTAAATGCTCAACTAGCCCCTCCGCAATAATTGCAACACCATCAGGTTTGCCATAACTGAGTCTTTTGATGATAGCACCAACAAGAATATCAACTATATGGCTGAACTTAATTTGTTTGTTTGCAAATTCTTCGGGAATAAGTGTAAGTGTTGCGCCTGTAGCCTTACCAATCCCAAGAGCAAGATGTCCGGCTTTTCTACCCATAGAAATTACAAAGTACCAGCGTGAGGTTGTTTGTGCGTCCACCATAAGATTTTTTACAACTTCAACACCAATATGTCTTGCCGTTTGAAATCCAAAAGTTGGAATACCATGCGGAAGATCAAGATCGTTATCAATCGTTTTGGGAACGTGAACAACTTTAATTCTGCCGGCAGCCATTTCATTAACTTTTAGAGCGCTGAATGCAGTATCATCGCCACCAATTGTTATAAGTTTGTCCACATTTAATCTTAGTAATGATGTTACAGCATTTTCTAAATGTTTAGGATCTTTAGTAGGATTTGATCTTGAAATGCCGATGTATGAGCCACCCCTAAAGTGAATGCGGCTTACATTTTGAATATTCAATTCTCTAACGTGAGTTATGTCACCCTGCATAATCCATTTAAAACCATCTTTAATACCAATAACTTCAACACCTTCAACTGCGGTACGAATTGTTGCGGCGCCAATGACACTGTTAATTCCGGGTGCAGGGCCACCACCAACAAGTATTGCTAATTTTTTTGGTGCGATAGACATAAAATCATAACTCCTGAATAAAAATTATAGGATCAAAAAAAAATATCAATTGTTTACAAAACTTTAAGCTTAGCAAACTTAAGCATCAACTGTTTAACATTATTGCCTTCAAAATGTACTGTTGCTTTAGTCATATCACCTGCTCCGGTAACATCAACAACTTTACCAAGACCAAATTTATCGTGCATTACACGGCTGCCAATCATCAATGCTTTTCCATCCTGATCAAAACTTTCGTATTCTACTTTTTCAAAATACTCGTAGTACATTTCTTTTTTTGTTTTACGATTTGCTTTGCGTCCAAGTCCGCCGTTAGTTTCTTTATACGTTGTTGGATCAAGTTCATCAATAAAACGTGATCTGCTTTGATATGCGACTTCACCAAATCTATATCTTGAACGAGCGTGAGTAACATAAGCTTTTTTCTTTGCACGCGTAAGCGCAACATAAAATAATCTTCGTTCTTCATCGACAGAAGCATCCGATAAAAACTTACTTGCAATAGGAAAAATATCTTCTTCACATCCACTAACAAACACGATTGGCCATTCCAATCCTTTAGCAGCGTGTACAGTTAAAAGTGTTACGCTGTTTTTCTTATCAGAATAATTATCAATATCTGCTATCAAAGAAACTTCTTCAAGATACTGTTCAAGTTTTGCATCTGAATTTGCATCTGAAAACTCACTTAATGATGCCAGCAGTTGATTGATATTTTCCATTCTCTGCATTGATTCTTGTGTGCCTTCTTCCTTAAACATTCTTATCAACCCAAGATCATCAACCATTGCACGAGTAAGTTCACCTGCAGAAAGTTTATCTTTAAGTGCAGTGTATTTGTCAAGTAAGGTTTTAAAACCTTTAACATTTTTTTGGATGCGTTCTTTAATATCAATCACTTCAAAAACTCTACCCATTGTTTGGAATAAAGAAATTTCGTGCTTGCGTGCAAATGCTATCATTCTTGTTACAGTTGTACTTCCAATACCGCGCTGTGGAAAGTTCATTATTCGCAATAAGCTTTCTTCATCATTTTGATTTGATATTACACGAAGGTACGCAACAACATCTTTAACTTCTTTACGTTTGTAAAATTCTAAACCGCCGATTATGGTATAAGGAATCTTTTCTCTACGGAATATATCTTCCATTGCACGCGATTGTGAATTTGTACGATACAAAATTGCAAAATCATTAAATACCAATTTTTTCTTGGTCAGTTCGTGCTTTATATATTTTGAAATTTGTAATGCTTCATCTTTTTCATCAGCACACTTTAATAACATTACTGGTTCGCCTTCTTCGTTGTCAGTCCAAAGCGTTTTAGCAACCTGATCTTTATTATTTTTTATAACAGAATCAGCAGCTTTAAGAATAGTTTTTGTAGATCGATAATTCTGTTCAAGTTTAAATAGTTTATACTTGGGAAAATCTTTTCCAAAATCTTTCATGTTTCCGATGTTTGCGCCGCGCCAGCTATAAATACTTTGCGCATCATCACCAACAACAGAGATTAAACCGCTTCTTGAAACAAGTAATTTTAATAACTCATACTGAGCTTTATTTGTATCCTGAAACTCATCAACAAGCAAGTATTCAAATCGTGATTTATATTTTTGAAGAATATGTTTCTTATCATTAAAAAGTTCTATTGGTTTAAGCAGCAGATCATCAAAATCCATAGCATTAAATTCAACTAACCTTTTTTGATACTCCACATAAACATCTGCAATTTTTTCTTCTAAAAACGATCCGACATGTTTCCTCCTAAATTCTTTGGGAGTAATCATGTGATTTTTAAGAAAACTAATTCTATGCCGAACTGAATTTGTTGAGAGATTTTCAATATCAATAGCCAAGTCAGTCATTATATTAGAAACCAACGAGGTTGAATCTATTGTATCGTAAATTGAGAAATTACTTCTGTAATTAATATGCTTTGCTTCGGTACGAAGAATTTTAGCAAATACAGAATGAAAAGTTCCCATCCACAAATCATCAGCTTTTTTGCCAATCAGCTCGGTAACTCTTTCCTTCATTTCGTTGGCTGCTTTATTTGTAAAAGTTAGCGCAAGAATTGACTCAGGTGAAAAGTTTTTTTTAAGCAAGTAAGCTATTTTGAAAGTAAGCACCTTGGTTTTACCGGAACCAGCTCCGGCAACAATCATTTGTGCGCCATCCAGATATTCAACTGCTGCAAGTTGAGCAGGATTCAAGTCTTTAAATATTTGCATAATTCTTTCTATTTTCCGCAAAAACAGGTGCAAATATAGTCAAATCGTACTCGAATAGAAACTTATTGAACGGTAAAAATTTCTAATAATTATTTAAGATGATTAAAAGTTCGTTCAACATTCAATTTGATGAGATTTTGATTTAATTTGCTGGCACGTTTATAGATAATTTTATCATAAAAAATAATATAGTCCAAATTTTCTTATTGTACAGATGAATAAAATTAATAATTCGGATACCCCGACAGAAATAGAAAACAATGTGTTACCCTCTAATCTCAACACATCTAAATCATCAAATGATTTTCAATTCAAGTTTGATGTACTTTTACATACAATTCCTGATGGATTGGTTTTACTTCAGGATGAAAAGATCAAGTATTCAAATAAAATATTTGCAGATATGCTTGGTTACACTATTGATGAAATTACAGCACTGCGTTTGCGTGATGTGATTGCACCGAATGATCTTGACATAGTTTTAGAACGTTATCAAAAAAGACAGCGTGGTGAAGAAGTTCCCACTCAATATGAAATTGATCTTATAGATAAAGGCAAACAAAAAACTGTTTCTGTTTCAATCAGTGTAGGAATAATCGGATCTGGTATTGAAAAATTTCAATTCGTTATCATAAAAGATTTATCTGAAAAAATTGAAAACGAAAATAGATTTGTAAGAGAAGTACAGCTTCAAAAATATTTTATGGATTGCCTTCCCGATTCAATCTACTTCAAAGATATCAACAGTAAATTTATTAAGGCAAACAAAGCAACACTTAGCAAAATGGGCTTAAGCAGTATTGATGATCTGCTGGGTAAAACTGATTTTGATATTTTTCAGGATGAACATGCTGAGCTGGCTAAACAAGATGAAGCAGAGATAATTAAAAATCGTACATCAATAATTAACAAGATTGAAAAAGAAATATGGCATGATGGAAAAATAACCTGGGCAACTTCAACCAAAATTCCGTTGATTGATGAAAACAATAATGTTTACGGTACATTTGGAATTACAAGAGATATTACAAGTTTAAAAAAAGCTGAAGATATCAAAGATGCCTTATTTAAAATCTCTACAGCAGTTACTTCACAAAATAATATTAATGTTCTTTACGCTTTTATACATCAAGTAGTAAGTGAATTAATGCGAGCAGATAATTTTTATATAGCTCTATACCATAAAGAAACTGAAACGGTAAGTTTTCCTTATTTTGTTGATCAGGTTGATGAGCCGCCGGTAGAAAGAAAAGCCGGAAACGGATTAACTGAATATATTCTTAGATCGGGTAAAGCGCATTTGATAGATGCTGAAATGGATTTGAAACTTCGTGAAATTGGTGAAACTTCTTTAATCGGTGAGCCCACTCAAATTTGGCTTGGAGTACCGTTAAAAGTTGAAGGCAATACAATCGGAGCAATTGTTGTGCAGGATTATTCCGACGCAAAAACTTACGGCGAAGAAGAAAAAGATATTTTAATTTATGTATCAGAACAGATTGCACTTGCTATTGATAAAAAACGAAATGAACAAAAGATCATTGAATATTCTGAAGAACTTAAAGAAACAAATGCCTCCAAGGATAAGTTTTTTTCAATCATTGCTCATGATTTGAAAAGTCCGTTCCATGGGCTGCTTGGTCTAACTCGAATGATAGTTGAAGAATATGAATCAATGACTGAAACTGAAGTAAGAAAATATTTGCAAATCCTAAAAGAATCTACCGAAAGTACTTATAAGCTTATAGAAAATTTGCTTGAGTGGTCTAGATTAGAATCAGGAAAAATGAAATTTAATCCTGCACTTCAAAATATGTTTATGATAGTTGAGGATACACGCATTCTGCTTAATCAAAATGCACGAGTAAAAAATTTAAATTTAAGAAATAAACTTGGTCATCAAAGTTTTGTTTGGGGTGATGACACTATGCTGCAATCGCTGGTGCAAAATTTAATTTCAAACGCTATTAAGTTTACTCCTGATGGAGGAAATATAGAAGTATCTGAAAACAGATTTGATGATTATATTGAATACATCGTAACGGATTCGGGAGTTGGGATAAAAGAAATTGATATAGAAAAGCTTTTTAGAATCGATGTGAGTTTTACAACAAAAGGGACTCAGCAGGAAAAAGGAACAGGATTGGGTTTAGCACTTTGTAAAGAAATTGTAAATATTCACGGTGGAGAAATAAAAGTACAAAGCAAATTTGGTGAAGGCACTAAAATTATCTTTACATTAAACAAACCAAAAAACAATTAGCTTTAAATGATCGAGGGCAATAAAAATTCTGATGATGATCTTTCAGCGTTTGCAGATTATCTTGCAGAGTTTGATTCGATAGTTAGTTTTGACAATGAAACCTGCGGTGTTTGCGGAGTAAGCATTTCAGATACACTATCGGTTCAAAAATCTCCATTTGTTCAATTCAAATCATTTAAAGAAGAATCTGAAATTTTGGTAATTGCTAAGGAACTTCAATTAAAAGGGATTCCTTTTAAGATTGAAAAACAACTTGACTCTTCAATTTTAAATGAGATTAATTACTACTATAACATTCTTATTCCGTTTATGTGTCTGAATGAGTTAGAAAAAATTAAGGTCTGATTGCTCAGACCTTAACTGTAAAGCAACTCTAACAAAGATTATTTTAAAACAATCATCTTTTTTACAGAATTAAAACTATTAGATTCCAATCTATAATAATATACTCCCGATGAATGTTTACTAGCATCCCAACTAACTTTATGAAATCCAGCTTCTACAAAACCATTTTGTAATGTTTCAACACTTTCACCAAGCGAATTAAAAATTGTTAGTTTAACATTTCCAGAAACCGGAGTAGCAAACCTGATTGTGGTAATTGGGTTGAATGGGTTTGGATAATTTTGCTCAAGTGTATAAGTTAATGGAGAACCAACCTCAACTTCAATCTCATTCGAGTATTCAAAAGTTCCATCATAATCTATTTGTTTTAATCTGTAATAAATTTTCCCCTTCAATTGAGATTCATCAACGAAAGAATAATAGGAACGCTCCGTAGTTGTACCATTCCCTTTTTCAAATCCAATTTTTTCCCAATGGTCTAAAGCACCTTCCTTTAGGGAAGGAGTTGGGGATAGGCTTCTTTGTATTTCAAATCCCGAGTTATTTGTTTCAGTAGCGGTTATCCAACTTAAATTGACACTACCCTCTTGAACAAACGCTGAAAAAGTGATCATCTCTACCGGTACAACATCAATACCACCGGAAAATAAAATTACTCTCCCATCTCTTGAACAAGCTGCAAATTCGTTACTATAATTTCCATCAACATCATCAAGATCAACAATGTGTTCTGCTGCATTTGATGTTGATCCGCTGCCGAATGCATAATTGAAAATAATGTTACCATTTACACCGTTATAAACGTGTGCAATATCATTTAGAGATGCTGAACCAACTTCTGGAATACCATCAGCATTAAGATCGCCTAAAACATCTTTACCAAGAATATTTCCACCAGTTGAATTAGACCAAATAATATTACCCGTTGATCCTTCCAGCATAAATATACTTTGGTTAATTCCACTAACTAAAATATCCGGATAACCGGATTGATTTACATCCGTTACAATTTTTAGATCCTCAATAAAAACATTTCCAATACTTGTAAACCATATTTGAGCGCCATTATCACCTGAAAGACAATATACTGTTCCTGTAGTAGTACCAACAACTACATCTGAGCCTGAAGTATTTCCAACATCAGAAATTTCACGCACTGTCCAAGGTGTACCTGTGGTTGAAAAAGTCCATGTTAAACTTCCGATACTATTAAAACCAATAACTTCATTTGTTGATCCTACCCTAGAACCGGCAGCACCTCCAAAATCAGTAGAGGTAACCATATATTTTAGTTTTTGTTGTGATTGTTGATTTATTCTCCAGATTTCATTTCCATTAACACCATTTAACAAATAAACAGAAAATCGACCTGAACCCGTTGATTCATTTCCACTAGCGGCAGCAAGGACATCTGGTACGCCATCATTATTAAAATCACGTTTTACATCAAGACCCATAATATCGCCATCATCAGTTGTTGATGCGTTGCCGAATTCCCAGAGTAATTCGCCTGTCTTTCCATTCAGTGCGTAAACAAACTCATTGCCGCCTCCAGTACCAATAACAACATCTTCGTGATTATCACCATTGAGATCGGAAACAATTTGTAAACCTTGTTCATAATCAACAGAGCCAGTATTTATTGAGCCAAAGTAAGTTGAGTATTTCCAAAGAATATCTCCACTGCCGGAACTGTTGCCATTGAGAACAAGTGTCCAATAATTTTCTGTAGCAACGGCTAAGTCTTTCACTCCATCTCCATTTACATCCTGGATTTTTTTCATCGATCTTGGTGTATAATCCTGAAAACTGGTTCCCGGATTGTCTGGTATCTGACCTTGCCAGAAAATATTTCCTAATGCCGGATCAACATTGATAGAACTACCTGAAACCGGAATATAAATTAAACTGCCATTTGAAGCGTTCGAGTAAATGCTGATTGAATCAGTATAATTATTTAAAGCTGTTGGATTAAACCAAACTCTAAATGTTGATGACGAAAGCGGGTTGATGTTTAAAGGAGTTGTTAAATGTTCAAAATAAAAAATTGTTGAGTTTAATTTGACTGAATCGATTTGAAGATTATTTGATCCCGCATTATTTAATGTTAATTCCATATACGAAGTAGAATTAATTCGTTTTGTACCAAAATTAATCGAGGCAGGATTTGAAGTTAAAAATGGAGCAGTAAAAACTCCACTGCCTGTTAAAATAACTTTTGAATAGTTAACAATAGGATCATTATGATAGATTAAAACTGAATCATTATAATTGATGTTTGCTGTTGGTTTAAAACTAATCGGAATATTAGCAATCTGCCCCGGTAAAACTGTAATCGGAAAAGCTGATTGAATTGTAAACACGGCATTGCTGACTGTTGAAGCTGTTAATACAAGATCTGCAGTTCCATAATTAAATACAGAAATATTCTGTATCAAGGTTGAATCAATCATTACATTTCCAAAATTTACATTTGGAGTAAGAATAGTAATGCCAGGCGATCCCGAACCACCCAAATCATATTTAAATAATTGCCTTCCGCTGCTTGCACCAACTGGTTCTGCAAGCAACCAAAAATGATTTCCATCCCAGGAAAGTCCGCGTGGATTTTGTCTTAACCCAGGCTGTTCCGGCGGATTAAAAGTAAAAAGACTATCTTTTGTTATTAGGCTTACAGCATATATTTTATCAACACCTTGAAAACCATCATTCGCAAAAAACAAAGTATCGCCTTTAATGGTAATTCCCTGTGGTTGAAGCTGCCCTGGTGCAAAAGTTAAAAAATTAATTGTGTCCACAACTTGCTTTGTGGATGTATTAATTTTGTAAAGCGCCACACTAGCATCCGGATAATAAACTGAAATCCACAAACCTGTTCCATCCCAGGCAGCACCTCCAAAATACCACGAACCGCCAAATAACTGTGTTGATGTTATTGAATCCAAAACATTTCCATTGTTATCCACTTTAAAGAGATCACATCTGGCAGTTTTTCTTTCAACGTACCAAAAATTGGCGCCATCATAAGCTAAGCCTTGTGATTCTCTCATCGATGGATAATTAATCAGAACTGTATCAACTAATATTCCGTCTTCATCAACCGCGTAAATGACTCCCCGCCCTGTGGTAGAGCTTGAAGATATCCAATATTTTGAATTATCATAAACTAATCCATAACCAGAACTCCAAAAAGTTCCGGAAGGAAGATTTACAGTATTAATTAATGTTTGGGAATTAATAAATGTGGCAAGCAGAAAGAATAAAAGGAATATTTTTTTCATTTCGTTTTCCTTTCAAATTTTATTTTTGGAAATTAATTCAGTTTCTTGGATTGGCTTTGCACCACTCTTTAATATAATCTGCGATAGCTGTTGTGGTTGCACCCGGTGTAAATAATTCTCCAACACCAATGGATTTTAACTTAAGAATATCTTCTTCAGGAATTATTCCGCCGCCGGTAAGAAGCACATCATTCATACTTTTCTCTTTTAGAAGAGTAATAAGTTTTGGGAAAATCGTCATGTGCGCACCGGATAGAATACTGATTCCAATTACATCAGCATCCTCCTGTAATGCGGCTTCAACAATCATTTCAGGAGTTTGTCTCAATCCTGTGTAGATAACTTCCATTCCCGCATCGCGTAAAGCAGCAGCTATGACTTTTGCACCGCGGTCATGTCCATCCAAACCGGATTTGGCAACTACAACTCTAATTTTCTTATCCATTTAACAAACTCTCATATTTTGAAATTGACTCTTTAATTTTTTCAGAGTATAAAGTGATTTCATTTCCCTTGTATTCCATAGTTCTTGGTCGCATCAAAAAATCATTTTCATATCGTGGTATGATGTGATAATGAAAATGAAAAACCGATTGTCCTGCGCTCGATCCATTATTTGAAATAATATTAAACCCATCAGCTTTTAATGCTCGTTTAACAGAGCCTGCAATGTATTGTGTTAGCTTTGTTAATTCAGCAAGCTCATCATTGGGAATCGTTAGAAAGTTATCAAAATGTTTTTTGGGGATGACTAAGGTATGACCATAATTGACTGGGTTTATATCTAAAAATGCTATCACTTTTTCATTTTCAAAAATAATCTCTGCTTCCGAAAGCTTTGAAGCAATATCACAAAATATACAATCCATAATTAGCTCGTTAATAATTTATGATTAAAAATAAATATTATTTTGATTTAAAATATTAGCACTTTAAATCTTTTTGAGAAATCTCAAATTAAATTAGTAATAATTCGTTAAACCTGCCAACCGAAGAATTGTTTGTAATTGTTCCAACGTACAAGCTGTATTAATCCAGAAACTCTTTTGTTCTAGAAAAAATTCCAAACAATCCGCCTGTATGAACAAAAATATTTCGCTTCCCTTTTCCCTTTATCAGATAATTATCATAATAAGCTTTGAACGCTTTGCCAGTATAAGCTGGATCAAATAAAATTCCTGTTTCATTTGCAAACTTTTTAATCAGCTTAACCTTAGGCTTTGATATTTTTTTATAGCCTTCCTTAGAATATCCATCAAGCACAATAAGGTTTTCTGGGTTGATTTTGCATTTCAACTTATAATCAAGCACGCACCCCTCTGCAAGCTGTAATATGTGTTTTTCCATTTCACTTTTGCTCATCAAAACATGCACAGCAACAATTTTTACATCGAGTTTATTTAAAGCCGCACCGACTAACATTCCTGCTGCAGTTCCACCAGACCCACAAGCAGCAATAATTGAATCAATCTTCTTTAAATCAACTTGTTTTTTAAGTTCATTTATAAAATTAATATAGCCCCAAATACCAAGCGTGGTAGAACCGCCGCCTGGAAAAACATAGGCATTTTTTTTCTTTTTAAGTAGTGCCAATCTTTGTTCAAACATTATATCATTTACTTTTTCATATTCTTTTTTTGTAAAGAATTGAATATTGGCACCAGCCATTTTATCAAGAAATAGATTTCCATTTGAGACAGGAGCATCTTTTCCCCACAAAAATAATTTTGTATTCAATCCTATTTTTTTTGAAGCAATAACCGTAGCACGTGCGTGATTTGATTGATCCCCGCCCGACGTAAATATTATATCAGCCCTTAGGTGTTTTGCTTCTGCTAATAGATATTCAAGTTTTCTAACTTTGTTTCCCGAAAGTTCACAGCCGGTTAAATCATCACGCTTGATTAAAAAACTTTTTCCTTCGAATTTAATTTCTTCTAATGGAGTTGGAATTTGTGCGAGTGAAAGCTTTTTTGGAATCATTTTTGTAACTCAATCTTTTTAAGTTTTGAATAAATCTTTCTTGCTTTTTCTAAATCTTCCGGTGTGTCAACCGAAAAACTATCATACTCAGTTTCAACTATTTTAATTTTAAAACCATTTTCCAGCATACGTAATTGTTCAAGTTTTTCCCATTGTTCTAAATCGGTGGGTTCAAGTTTTGTAAATTTTATTAAATATTCTTTTCGATAAACATACAATCCAATGTGTTTATAAATGTTTGCGTTCTCAAGCATTTGAGTTTCGTCAACCGCATCACGTACAAATGGAATTGGGGATCGTGAAAAGTAGAGTGCGAAATTTTTATAATCAAAAACAACTTTTACCACCGAAGGAGAATTGAACTCTTCAACACTGCTAATCAACTTTGCAAGTGTTGAAACATTAACATCAGGATCAAATAGTAATGGTTCGATCGCCTGATCAATCATCATTCCACTTATAAACGGTTCATCACCTTGAATGTTTACAATAATATCTGCACGTGGAAATTCTTTTGCGACTATTGCAATTCTATCGGAGCCGGTAGCACAATCTTTTGGAGTCATCATAACAGCAGCACCAAATGCTTTTGCAGCTTTAGCAACCTGCTCATCATCAACTGCAATTACAACTTGATTCATCAACTTTGATTTACAAGCGCCTTCGTAAGTGTGCTGCAGAAGAGATTTACCACCAATATCAGCAAGTGGTTTACCCATCAATCGTGTTGATGCAAAGCGAGCAGGAATTACACCAAGAATGTACGGATTATTTTTTTTTGGTTTCCCCTTTTTAGCCATTATTTATCACCAATAACTTTCGGAACTTTAAAATGATGCTCATCTTTTGCTGGTGCATTCTTCAAAGCATCTTCTGTTGTTATTGAAGGTTTCATTTCATCTTTACGAAAAACATTGTTCTGCTCAACAGGATGTGAAAGTGGTTCAACATTTTCAGTGTTAAGTTCATTCAACTTATCCATGTAAGATAAAATCTCATTCATCTGCGGGGTAAAATTTTCTAACTCCTCTTCAGAAAATTTTAGTTGTGCAAGCTCAGCAATTTTTTCAACATCTTTTTTTGTTACTGCCATTAATTGTATTCCTTTTGATTGCTGATAATAATATTTCTAACTTTTTCCATTAACTCAAGTTCATCTTGTTTTGTTTTGATATTATCAGTCGGGATTGGTATATCAAAATGTAAATAAATAGTTCCGCTTTTAAGTTTAAATGTTCCTTTTGGTAAAACATTTTTAGTTCCATTTATTGAAATTGGCACAATGGGATAACCGCTATGCGAGGCAAGATAAAATGCACCGCGTTTAAAAGATTGTACTTCACCGGTTTCACTCCTTGTTCCTTCAGGAAAGACAAGCACTGATATTTTCTTTTCATCCATAACTTTTTTTGCTTCTATCAAACTGTTCATTGCAGCTTTGGGATCTTTTCTATCGACTACAACATATGGTCCTAAATTAAGCTGCCATCCAAAAAACGGAATTCGTGCAAGTTCTTTTTTAAATATCATACTTAATCGATTTGGAACACCCCATTGCAAGGCTGTAATATCAAGATGACTTGAATGGTTGGAAGCAAAAACATACACAGCTTTTCTGTCTATGTTTTCAAGTCCCGTTATTTTAACACGAATGCCGGAGATCAATAAAATTCCACCCGGAAAAACTTTTGCAAGATAATGATACACAGTAAAACTTCTATCCAGAAAAATAAAAATCAATCCAAAGATCGAACAAATAAATGTGTGGATGACAATAAAAAATATTTTAATGTATGTGATCAACTCAAAACCTCGACTGAATTTTGACTTACAGGCTCCATTATTTTGTTTTGATTTGCAAAAATTTTAATAGCATTAATTCTATTTTTTATAGATGGATGCGAATAGAAAAACCATTCTATAAATTGATGCGGTTCTCTATCACCCAAATTTTGATCAGTTAATTTATTTAATGTACTTATAAAACTTTCCGGTTTAAGCGTTGATTCAATAGCATATCTGTCCGCTTCATACTCGTATTTACGAGAAAGTATATTTCCAATCGGCGATTGAATTAATCCAATTATCATCGCCCACAAACTTAACAGTGGAAGTGCGGCTATTTGTGTTATGCTTTTAAAATCAAACCAGCTTAAAGTATTTTTATAAAGGATTGATACAATAAAAAAAGTTAGGAAACTTGATACAGTTCCAAACAAAATATTTTTTATAATATGCTTGTGCTTGTAATGACCAAGCTCGTGAGCAATTACAGTTTCAATTTCATCTTTCGAATAATTGTTTAACAAAGTATCACCAAGAATTATGCGTTTTGTTTTTCCTAATCCTGTAAATGCTGCATTTGCCTTCTTGGTATTTTTACTCATATCAAAAGTAAAAACATTTTCTACTTTTATTCCTGCCTCTTTTGCAAGATTACCTATTCTTGTTTTTAATTCGTCATCATTTAAGGGAAGGATTTTATAAAAGATTGGAAGAATAATTATTGGAAAGATTTGTGAAAGCACAACCGAAATTAAAAACATTGCAGATGCAAAAACCACCCACCACAAATCACCAAATTGATTTAACACAAAAAAGAACAGTAACAAAATTGGAATTCCGATAGCTAATCCAACTAACATTGATTTAACATTTTCAGTAAAGTATTTATAAAAAGTTTGATTCGATAATTCGTATTTGTGCTCAAGATAAAATCCCGTGTAAATATTAATCGGCATAAAAAGAATTGAGCTAAATATTCCAATCGTAAAAACAAAAATTAAAAAAACTAAGTAGGAATTTTCTGTAAAATTTTGGATGTAGTTTTGAATTAATACACTATATCCTAAAGCAATAAAAAGATACAGCAAAATAAAACTTATTATTGTTTTACCGATTCCAATTGCAAGCCTGGTATTATTGTATTTTTTTGAATTCATATAGTTAAAAATAGCAACTGAATTTCTTGCAATCAATTTTATAATTTGTGTTTAAATATTATAGATAATATCCCTAATTTATGACATTAACATAATTCAAAAAGGATCTAATGAAAAAATTATATTTTTCTTTCATACTGTCTGCATTATTTGTTCTTGTTTTAAACATACAAACTTCAGCACAAATAACATTGCAGATTGGCGGCGGCTTGGGTTATTCCATTCCAACCGGCGATTACGGCGGTTCAGTAGCTGATTTTTATAATGGTACAAAATACGGTATGAAATCAGGAATAAATTTCCACGGCAAAGCACGAGTTGGGATTTTATTTCTGAATGCTTTTGGTGAAGTTGGTTACACAATT
Source organism: uncultured Ignavibacteriaceae bacterium (assembly GCA_963704275.1). Taxonomy (GTDB): domain Bacteria; phylum Bacteroidota; class Ignavibacteria; order Ignavibacteriales; family Ignavibacteriaceae; genus IGN3. The sequence goes on from CAVPHP010000003.1 coordinate 76,148, forward strand.
TTTAGTGGTGATGGTGATGTTCAATCAGGCGGCGGAACAATTAAAAATTCACAAAAAATTATTTCGATGAAAATTGGACCGGAATTTCCAATTAACATTCCACTCTCTCCAATTACCCCTTATGTACAAGGATTTGTTGCCTTAAATACTTTTTCAGGCGATGTTGAATTTACAAATGTAACTGGTGTTTCAAATGGAAAAAAAGATTTAGCAAATGCCATAAGACTTGGACTTGGCGCGGGAGTTGGAGTTATGTTTAGCTTGGGTGGATTAAAATTGGATGCAAACATTCAATATCATCTTTTAAACTTAGCAGGCAAAGAATATAAGATTGATAATGTAACTTCTCACACTCTATTAGATAATTACACAAGCCTTAACGATGATAAAGACCCTTTAGCTGGAACCACTACAACCCATATTATTTCTAATTCACGTGGTATTACTGCGATGGAATTTAAGTTATCTGTTATGTTTGGATTGTAACACTATTTATAAATTTTCTAAAAACCCAATCTTTTAATGCGATTGGGTTTTTAGTTTTAGAATTAAAAATTAATTGTCACTCGCCCGGAATTTCTTTTCTCAATTTAATCGGTTCAGTTTTCTTTTTGCGCATCTTTAAATTTAACACTTCAACAAAAACACTAAACGCCATTGCAAAGTAAATATAGCCTTTTGGTACGTGTTGATGTAAACCTTCAACAATTAAAGAGAAACCGATCAGCAGCAAGAAACTTAACGCAAGTATTTTTATAGTTGGATGATTTTCTACAAACTCGCTTATTGATCCGGAAAAAAACATCATAAAAATAACGGCTATTATTACAGCGATAATCATTACTTCCAGATCATTTGCCATTCCAATTGCTGTGATTACTGAATCAAGTGAGAAAACAATATCGAGTAAAAGTATCTGAACTATTACAGCCCAAAATGAGACTTTAGCTTTTACATCGTGATGTTCTTCTTCACCTTCTAACTTAGAATGAATTTCTAACGTACTCTTTGCAAGTAAAAACAATCCGCCGCCGATAAGAATTAAATCTCTGCCTGAAATCCCTAATCCAAAAACAGTAAAGAATGGTTCTGTTAATTTTACAATTAGTGAAATTGAAAAAAGTAAAAGTATCCTTGTTATCATCGCTAATGATAGACCAATTAACCGCCCCTTCTTCTGTTGATCTTTAGGAAGTTTGCCGGAAAGAATTGAGATAAAAATTATATTATCTATTCCAAGTACAATTTCTAAAACCGTTAAAGTAAGTAATGCAACTAACGCTTGCGGATTTGTAATCCATTCCATTTATTTTTCCCTGTAGTTAAAATTTATTAAGTAAAGTTAGAAATGGATGCAATAAAAATGAAATTGTACTGTAGACTATCACAAAAATGCCCTTCAAAAAGAAGGGCAATAAAAACTAAACATAAATAAGTGAGATTATTTACTCTCTAATTTTTTCTCTACTTCTTTTTTAACTTTCTGTTCTTTTTTTGTATCACAGCAAGCAGAATTATCGCTGCATTTATCTTTTTTATCCATTTGGATTTTTGAAACAACAACTTCTTTTTCAACTGTTTCTTTTCCATTTGATAATGCAGTTGTAGTTGATGTTTCAACTTTATCACCACCAGATTTCATTGTAACCTTTTCTTGATTACATTTTTCTAATTTGGTTGTTTCGCCTTTTTCTTTAGAGCAGCAATCTTTTGATTGTGCGTTTGCAGAGAATGCAAAAACTGTTGCAAGTGCAAGGATTACGAGAAGATTTTTCATTATTAGCCTTTCTAATTATTTGTTTGTTGCTGAACAAAGGTAAAGAAAACGCAATAATTTACAAATACCAATAGTTAGATTTTTCTAAATTTGTCTAAGATTTTCTTCAGAAATCCAGCCCAATTTTCCATCGTCAAGTCTTATTTTTACCCAATTATCAACTTTATCTTCTAATCTGACTTTTAAACCTTCATGCACAATAAATTCATCTTTGGATGAATTATCCGGCGAAGATTTTACAGTTACAATATTCGAAACAATAATTCCATCTTTAATATTAAACTCTTTGTTCATTTTTACGGCTAATAAAATTATAACAAGAATTAAAACAGCAAAAACTCCAACGCCGCTAAAGAATGAAACTCGCTGCTGTGTTGATGTTCTTGAAAAAAAGTATGCAATAACACAAAGCAGAAGTAAAATGAAAATTATATAAACAAACACAGTCCAGCCGGAAACAGAAAGTGAAGCGAGTAGGCTCTCCCAAATATTAAAAATAAAAAAAGGCGGCAGTGTCTCTACCTTATCTTTTATATTAATTCTTGCAAGTTCAAGATTATGCTTTACATCCTCATCATTTGGTGAAAGCTTTAATGCTTTTTCATAATACAAAATTGCATACCCAACTTTACCTAAACGATAATGTGCATTTCCAACATTGTAATAAAGCGATGTTCCTTCGTAACCCTGTTTGATAAGTTTATCGTACTCATCAATAGCAAGTTGATACTGCTTATTTTTATAAAGTTCATTTCCCTTCTGCATAGCAGAATTCACATCCGCTTTAGCAGCCGATAACAAAATAAAAATAAACAGCAGCAATATTTTTAAGTTTGATTTTTTCATTTCGCAATCGATCTTTCAATATCTATAACTACTGCAGAAAACGAGTTGTACATTTCATTCATTACCTGTGATGGATTTGTGTTTGGTGCAAATCTAATAAACTCACATTTCTGAGCGTTAGATCTCATCTTATCAACAAGATCAGCAGAGATATTTCTTTTTGTTAATTCAAACGCAGCTTTATCAAGAGTGAACTCAGATTTTGGAATATGAAATTTATCTTCAAGATATCCAAACAACGCTTGAGAAATTTCCGAATAAAATAATTCAACATTATTCTGATCAAGAAGTTTTTTTGCAGTCTTAAATCGTTTACGTGCAACTTTTTCAGCTTTAGAATAACGCAGCAATTGCTGATTGCCGGAAAGCTTATCCTGTTTGCGTTTCCAACCAATTAAAACAAGCGCCGCAAACAATGGAATAATTGATGCGATCCAAAATCCAGATTTCAACAATAGTACGTCGCTTTGCTTTTCAACATCGTCAAAATTTGTTTTGATGTAACGAATATCTCTTTCAAGCTGATTAATATTTTGTTGATTCGTTATATCATTTCCCGTGCTCAGCCCCTGCTCAATAATTACATTAAATGATTTTGATTTTATTGTATGATAAGATTTATTTTCAGGATCAAAATATGAAAACTCAATCGCTGGAATTTCACGGCTTCCGGCAATTCTTGGAATTAACAGATACTCCGCTTTTTTTGTTCCATTTATTTTTCCGCTTCTATTAATTTGCTCTTCAATTTTCGGATCATACTTTTCAAATCCATTGGGCAATTCAAACGGAGGTAATTCTAAAAGCTTAATATTTCCTGAACCGGAAATATTAAATTTTAAAGTTATTGGTTCATTAGTTTTAGTTTTTTGTTTGTCAATAGAAACATCAAAATCAAACCTGCCCACAGCGCCTCTAAACGATGTAGGTTTATTACTTTCCGGAAGTGGAACCACATCCAGTTTAAGTGTATTGGATTTTGCCTGATACTCCACAACCTCAGATCGTCCAAACGGATCACCAAAAAAATCATCCCAAACATTATTTTGACTTTTTTTCTTTTGAACTTGAATTGGGATTGTCAGTTCAAACGGAGTTACTTCCAGCTTACCAGTTTGATTAGGAAACAGTGCAGCACGTTTTAGCAAACCTACACTGTATTGCTGCCCATCGATTACTTCCCTGCTAAACGTAATGTTGCGTGCAGTTTCCAATTCTTCCGTCCAAAATCCCTGGTACTGAGGCAGCTTATCAACAGACATTTGTGCAGCAATGTTTAGTCGTGTATAAAGCTTATAAGTAATCGTAACCTGCTCACCCAAATAAACTTTGTTTTTATCTATGGTAGCACGAATGAATAAATTTTTTGCAATCTCTTCGTTTGATACTTGACTGTTAGATTCATCTTTAGATTTTTGAGAACCTTTTACAACATTAATTTTTATTGGATTGGTTGTAAATGTTTTATCTTCGTATTGGATTGAAGCGCTGCCAATTGTGTAATTACCTGTTGTATTCGGTAATAAGATGTAAGATAAAGTTAATGATGAAGATGACACACCATTAATAATTTGCATGCTTGTAGATTGATTTGGACCGGAAAGAACTTTAAACTCTTTTAAAGACGGCGGATTAAAGTTTTTTAAAACGTTAAGATTTTTTCCCTCAAAAGTAAAACGTAATTCAAATCTGTCATGTTCTGCAATCTTATTGTTATCAACAGTTGCAACAAATGATTGTGCATTTCCAATCGATATAAATAAAAATAATATCCCAAATAAAATTGATTTAACCATTACCAATCTTTATCCGTTTTCTTAACCTTGCCGGATTTCTTTCTCAAAATTTTCTGTAAATCTTTTTCATTGTTCTTTAACGCATCAAGAATACGCTGAGCTTCATCTTTTGAAATTTTAACTTCCTTAGGCTGCTGCGGCTGCTTGGTGTTATCTTGTTTTGCTTCCTGATCCTTAGGCTGTTGATTCTGCTGCTGATCTTGTTTATTCTGATCTTTATTTTGTTGATCCTTATCTTGGTTCTGCTGATTTTTTTGATCATCTTTTTTCTGATCATTTTTATCATTCTTATTCTTATCGTTTTTATCCTTGTCTTTATTCTTGAGCATTTCAAGAGCGTAAGATAAATTATATTTTGTATCCTGATCATTTGGATTAAACTTTAATGCGTTTTTATAAGCCTCAATACTTTGTTCAAGTTTATTTGATTTTAAAAGCGAGTTACCGATATTATGAAAAACCTTTGCCTTGCTTTCATTATCCTTAGCACTTTCAAAAGCACTTGTAAAAGATTTTATTGCATCATCATATTTTTCTTGTTTGTAATATGATGTTCCTAAATTAAAGTTTGCATCAAAGTTTTTAGGCGAGTTTTCAACTACTTTTCTAAAATCAAGTTCAGCATCTGAATATTTTTTTTCTTCGTACTTATCAACTCCATCATTTAGAATACTTCGGTTGGATTGTGAAAATCCATTATAAACAAAGACTAACATTGCCATGCAAATTATCATGGTATTTCTATTCATAGTTTTTCCAAATGTCATTTCGACCGAAGGGAGAAATCTTTTTCCAGATATTGTAATAAGATTTCTCAGCCTGCCTGTCCGATAGGCAGGTCGAAGACTCCCTCGAAATGACAAATTTTGAGTTATGAGACCAGCTTTATTTCCTTGCAGTCCTAGTTTCAGGTACCTATTTATACAATTCAGAAACAAATTCAGGATAACTTTTAAATATCTATTTCTCATTTTCCTTCCGCTTCAATTCCTAATTTTTTATTCAACCTTGTAAAGAAAGGTGAACGTTTATCAGTTACAAATATTTCAATTAGCAGTAATAAAATTGCAGGTATTAAAAAGTAATAAAAACGATCCTCGTAATCAGTAACTTTTTTTACACCAAACTCCGATTGTTCAAGTTTTGATAAATCATTATAAATTTTATCAAGATAATCTTCATAATTATTCCCTTGATAATATTTTCCGTTGCCATCTTTAGCAATTTCCCTTAAGATAGTTTCATCAAGCTTGGTTAAGACAGTTTGCCCTGTGTTATCCTGTTTAAATCCAACTTCATTGCCGCTATTATCGTAAACAGGAATTGGAACTCCATTTGGAGAGCCTAAACCAATGGTATAAATCTTAATATCTTTGTCAGTCGCATCTTCAACAGTTTTATCAATATCACCTTCGTGATCTTCGCCATCGGTAATAATGATTATGGCTTTATCCGTTGTTGCAGAATCAAACGATTGCACTGCCATGTTTATTGCAGATGCGATTGCTGTTCCGGGCTGCGGAACTGAATTAAAATCCACAGCAGATAAAAATAAATTTGCAGCGGAATAATCTGTTGTTAATGGAAATTGAATGTATGCCTCGCCGGAAAAAATTATCAATCCAATTCTATCACCGCGTAATTTTTGTATAAGATTTGAAATTTGATATTTTGCTTTTTCCAATCTGTTTGGTTTGATATCCTCAGCCTGCATGCTTCTTGAAACATCAAGTAAGATATAAACATCAATACCTGTTTGCTTTACTTCCTGCATCTTTGTTCCAACTTGCGGATTTGCAAATGCAAGAATCAATAATGTTAAAGCAGTAAGTACTAATCCAAATTTTATTTTAGATTTTATTCCGCTAAAAGAATAAATAATTGATTTTTGCAATTCTCTTTCTACAAACTTGTCAAGTAATCTTTTTCTATTGCGATTGAACAATATAAATAGAACTATCAATGCGGGGACCAACCATAAAGCTATTAAATATTCCGGATTAGCAAACTTAAACATTACGGCAGTTTCCTTAATATAGTTTTAGATGCTAACAGCTCCAACAAAAGTAAAACAAAACCTATCCCGAGCCAGGCTGCAAAAAGTTCTTTTGCATTTCGGTATGAAGTAATTTCTATTTTAGTTTTTTCCATCTTATCAATTTTATTGTAAATATCTTCCAATGCACGATTATTTGTTGCGCGGAAATACTCACCGCCCGTTAGCTCAGCAATCTTTTTCAAAATCCCTTCATCAATTTCAACAGGAACCATTTGATATCTTATACCAAAAGGAGTTTGCACTGGATAAGGCGCTTCACCACGAGTTCCAACGCCAATTGTATAAATTCTAATTCCAAAGGTAGATGCAATTTCAGCCGCTGAAATCGGATCAACCTCACCTGCGTTGTTTACACCATCGGTTAATAAAATTATAACTCGGCTCTTTGCATCGCTGTCTTTTAATCTATTAATTCCGTTTGCAATTCCATTACCAATTGCAGTTCCATCTTCAATCATTCCGGTTTTTATATCTCCTAAAAGATTTCTTAACACAGAGTAATCAATGGTGAGCGGGCACTGCGTAAAAGCTTCGCGGGAAAAAATTACCAAACCGATTCTATCTGTTGTTCGTGCACTTATAAATTTATCGATAACATTTTTTGCTGCTTCCAAACGATTGGGTTTAAAATCTTCAGCAAGCATACTGCCGGAAATATCAAGCACCATTGAAATATCAATTCCTTCAGCGTTTATGCTTTGCCCTGCAGAAAAATTTTGCGGACGCGCAAGTGCAATAATTAAGAAAATCAAGGCAAGCATTCTTAATGCAAATGGCAGATATCTTAATCTTTCTCTTAAAGTTGCGGGAATTTTTTCAAACATTTTTAGAGATGAATAATTTATCGCAGCCTGTTTCTTTCTGCCTTTCCAAACATACCACGTAATTAATAACGGTATGAGCAATAAAAAGTAAAGTATCCACGGATATGCAAATGAAATATCTTTAAACATTTGCAGCCTCTTTTAACTGTTCATCAACTTCACTTTCTTTTTGAACGGATATTGTTTTCTTTACAATTTCTTTTGCCTGATTCATCATTTCAAAATTTACACTTTCAAGTGGAGTGAATTTTGCAAATTTCACTAAATCAGCATTACTAAAAAATTGTGAAGTAATATCAATTACTTTAATTCCTTGCCGATGTTTGCTCAATAGTTTTAATGATTCTGTTGTTGTGCGTTCCAATGCTGGCAAGCCAAATTGTTTTTCAAAATATTCACGAATGATTTCTGTGATCTTTGAATGATAATCTTTCACAAATCCTTTTTGCCACAATTCTTCTTTTTCAAGTTGATCAAGTTTGCGCAAAGCTATTTGATGTGAGTGAAGTTTTTCTTCTTTCTTTTTGATAATTAATTCTTGTTTTCGTTTTAAATACTTTCTGTAAACAAAGTAATATACCAGTACAGAAATAATCGTAAATGCTATCAGAACGTAGATTAGAAAAGTGAAGTCAAATGGTCTTAAAGGCGGTTTTATATCTTTTATTTCTTCCTTAACATCTACATTAACACGATGAACATTGAATGAAACGCTGTTTGATAAAACATATTTTAAAGTTGAATCGCCTTTTGCTCTATATTCAATTTTTATCGGCGGAATTGTAACTTCGGCAGAATCAAACCGGGATAATACGCAAATATATTTTACAGTTTTTTTGTTTTCATTTTCTTCCGCTATCGGATCTGAAAATGCAAGTACATCAATATTTTTTAATGAATCTCTAAAGAATGGATTAATTATGTAAACATTTTTATCCATTTCTAACGATAGTGAGTATTTGATTTGATCACCAATCATGTAATCAGTTGTATCGGTAGAAGCAGCTGCCGTAATCTGCTGTGCAATAAGATTGAAACTAAATGTAAAAAACAGAATGAAGAAAAATTTCTTTACCATCTCTTCTCACGTCTTCTAAAAAATTGCACTAAAGGTTGAATGTAGTTTGAGCCTGTCGTTACCTCAATTTTATCTAATCGACTTTTAACAAAAATAGAATTACGAATTTTTTCACTCGCTTTACGATCTGAAATCATTTGTGAGCGCACTCGTTTACTGCTTGTATCAATCCATCTTTCAGCACCGGTTTCAGAATCAACAAGCTTTACTAAACCAATATTTGGAATTTCCTTTTCGCGTCTATCATCCAAGACAATTCCAATTAAATCATGCTTTCTGCCAACGATTCTTAAAATTTTTTCATACCCCTCATCCATAAAATCGGAAATTAAAAATGCAATTGATTTTTTTTTGATTGCATTATTCATGTATTCTAATGCGCCCTTAAGATTTGTTGCTTTTCCTTCAGGCTCAAATGATAGAACTTCACGAATAATTCTTAAAACGTGTTTCTTTCCCTTTCTAGGTGGAACAAATTTTTCAATCTTATCTGTAAATAAAATCAAACCAACTTTATCATTATTTTTTAAAGCAGAAAAAGCTAGTATTGCACTTAATTCAGCAGCAATTCTTTGCTTGGTTTTGGAAACAGAACCAAACATTAATGAACCGCTTAAATCAATCATAAGCATTACAGTTAACTCGCGCTCTTCTTCAAACACCTTTATATATGGATGTCCGAATCGTGCGGTAACATTCCAATCAATGTTTCTTATGTCATCACCAAATTGATATTCGCGCACTTCAGAAAATTCCATTCCACGTCCTTTAAAAACGGAATGATACTCGCCGGAAAAAACTTGATTAACAAGCCCTTTAGTACGAATTTCAATTTGTCTAACCTGTTTTAATAATTCTTTTGTAAGCATATTTATGGAACAACAACCTTGTTCAATATTTCCTGAATTACATTTTCACTTGTAATTTCTTCAGCTTCTGCTTCATAAGTAACGGCAACACGGTGACGCAAAACATCAAGACAAATTGCTCTTACATCTTCTGGAATTACATAGCCTCTGCGTTTTATAAACGCCATGGCTTTAGCACCGATTGCAAGATTTATTGTTGCTCTTGGAGAAGCGCCATAATTAATAAGTTCTGCAAGATTATTAATTCCAAACTCTTTTGGGTTACGAGTAGCAAAAACTATATCAAGAATATATTTCTCAATTTTTTCATCAATGTAAACTTCGTTTAGCAAATGACGCGCTTTTAATATTTGATCTGAAGAAACAACAGGATTAACTTTTGTTTCAACCAAACTTATATTCTGTCGCATTATAGATAGCTCTTCAGCTCTCTCCGGATAAGTGATAACAACTTTAAGCATAAACCTATCAACTTGCGCTTCGGGCAAAGGATAAGTTCCTTCCTGCTCGATTGGATTTTGAGTTGCAAGAACTAAAAATGGTTCTTCAAGTTTAAAAGTTGATTCACCAATTGTAATTTGTCGCTCCTGCATTGCTTCTAACAATGCACTTTGCACTTTTGCCGGTGCGCGGTTTATTTCATCTGCAAGAATAAAATTTGAAAAGATTGGACCTTTACGGATATGAAAATTTCCATCTTTCTGGTTATATATTTGTGTTCCGATTAAGTCAGCTGGAAGTAAATCGGGAGTAAACTGGATTCTCTGAAATTTTGCTTGCATAGCCGCCGCTAAAGTTTTAATGGCTAATGTTTTTGCAAGTCCGGGTACACCTTCAAGCAGTACATGTCCGTTACCGAGCAAACCAATTATTAATCTTTCAACCATAACTTTTTGCCCAACAATTACTTTACCGATTTCACTCATCAGTAAATCAATAAAAGCACTTTCGTTTTTGATTTTTTCATTTAATGCAACAATATCCAAAGCAGAACCTCTTTATTTTAATATTAAAAAAACTTTAGATTTAATTTTGATTAGACGCCGCCAAACTTATAAAGGTTGCAATTTTAATGCAAGATAATTTGGATGGATAAAAACAAAAAGGACGGCAATAACGCCGTCCTTTTATATAAATATGATTTAGCTCAAACTATTTTAAAAGAATCATCTTTCTTGTTTGAACAAGACTATTTGATTGAAGTTTGTATAAATAAACACCTGAGGATAATTTTGAAGCATCAAATTGAACTTCATAATTACCTGCGAGTTTTTCCTCACTAAATAAGTTTGCTACTTCATTTCCAAGTATATCATAAATCTTTAATGTAGTAAAAGATTTTTCAGGAATTGAAAAACTAATTTTTGTCGATGGGTTGAAAGGATTTGGATAATTCTGCGCTAATGCAAATTGAAAAGGAAGATTGTTCTCTTCATCAACACCAACAACAACATTTTCTGATAACCAGCGAAGGCTGCGAACTGCAATAGTATCACGAATTGGTTGATCAGTTATTTGTTCTAAACCTGAGCTCATATATATAACACGATAGTTATCAGCTTTTGCTCTAACGCCAGCTATATCAGGTCCGTTAAAATAAGTTAAGAATCCAACAGCATTTGTATCTCTTGGTGTAATTTTATCTAATGATCTTGGATAAATATCATTTGCGATAAACTGTAATCCATTTGATATCACATCGTTAGCCACACCCTTTATAAAAAATAATGTTGAAGAATTAGCTGCATAATTTGTATGGAAATAATTATGATAAAAATCCTGTGCAAACTGACTTTGACCTGATGTTTCAAAAATATCGCTTCCAATATCCTGCCCTGTTATTAAAAGATTTCCGCCGCCATCTAAATAGTTTTGCAACTTTGCAACTTCATCCGGATAAAATGCGCGCATTGAATTGCTTCCCTGCCAGATAACTATATCGAAATTAGATAAACTTACACTCGCTGGTTCTAATGCTGATCTTGAAACTGCACCGTAAGTACCAGTATAAATATTGTCTAAAGAATTTGTAACGTATGATTCAAATTGTCTATCGCCGGCATTGATAACGAGGACGTTATTTCCCGTAGAAGTAACTGTATTTAAAGTAACTGTGCCAGATAAACCAGGATTATTTTGTGAGGCAAATTCGATTACAGTTTTTCCAAATCCATCAATGCTTTGTGGATTTACTGAAACCTGAATTACTGCGGAATCACCTGCAGCAATTTCAATAGAATCTTCTGTACCAAAAGTTGATGTTCCATTAGTAGTGGTAAACTCGCCTGTCCATCCTGTTGGCGCATTAAGAGAACAGTTAATTGTATATTTATCCGTCATAACACCAATGTTTTTAATAACTGCATCAAAAACCGAAGGAGTAGAATTATCTGAAATTACGTCTTGACTATTAGAATTGATTTGTGCAACAAAATTTGGAATTAATTCGAACATTTCAGATTGATATACTGCTTTTGTTGTTTCATTTTGAATAAAGGCTACAACGCGTAGGCTATCCATATTTACGGAGGCTAAAAATGCAGAAGTAGGAACATACTGTAAAATTATTTCAACTGAATCTCCAGGAGCAGGTACAACTAAAGTTGTTCCATTACCATCCGGAAGCATTTTTCTTGATACACTTGAAAAGTGAGATTCTAAATTAGTACCAGGAGGTGCGGAAAAATTTACAGACTTTTCTGTTAATGCAACTCTAAGTTTTGTAGTGCTAAATGTTGTAACGTCTGTTGGGTCTCTTAAAATTTTAACGCCTATTTCTATCAGATTATCCGATAATGCTCTTTGTGTCATCGTAATCTTAAAAGGAGAGAACTGTGCGTTACCTGTGTTTACATTATTTGTAAAGGTTGTTTGATTAGTTGCAGTTGTTACTCCATTAACATCAATTGCAGGGACAGAATTAACGCCATAATAATTAGTACGAGTGGTATTATCGGTTACATTTAGTACATACATCGGATCTCCTGCCCCGGGCCACCAAACATTGTAAATTATTTGTGAAATTGTCCCATTCTGCAGCATACTGCTTGTTGTTGCGTTATACCAGGCATTATTTAATGTTGCACAAGGTGCGCAGGAAGCATTTGTAAATCTTTCAACTAATGATTTTTTATCAAAAGCAGAAAGATTAAAAGCAAAACCTAGAACCAAAATTAGTAGTACTGCTCTTTTCATTTTTTTCTCCTTTAGTTGTTTTGATTTTGTACTTCAGTTCTTCATCAAAATAAATCCGCCCAAAAATATATTTTAATTACATATTAGCTTTTATAAAAATAGAGATGTAAGATTAAATAAAAAAGAGAATTAATTAATAAACTTTAGATTTAGTTTTGACTATCCAAACGATGTTTGATTTAGAAAAAAAAACAAAGGAATTATGAAAATAAAAAAGGACGACTGTAAAGTCGTCCTTAATTAAATGAATATTAAAGCTGATTTTACTTGATTAAAATCATCTTTTTAGTAGCAGTAAAACTAGGAGAAGAAATTTGATAGAAGTAAATACCACTTGATAATGCAGTTGCATTAAAATCAACTTGATGATTACCTGCAGTAATTTCTCCATTTAATAATGTTGCAATTTCCTGTCCGATGCTGTTAAATATTTTTAATGTAACGTTTGCTTGCTCAGGAACGCTAAATCTAATAACTGTGCTTGGGTTAAAAGGATTTGGGTAGTTTTGTAATAAATTGTAATCACTCGGTAAATCAACATTAAAGTCATCAATACCAACCAGCATGTCATTTAGATCAAAGTATGCACCTCTAACAACTGGTGAGGTCCAACTAAGGTAAACCACACCGAATTTATTGTTCCCAAGATATTCGATAGAAGGTTTGTTATAATATGGTTCGTTGTCAGTATATTTTTCAGCGGTTGACCAAGCGCCGCTCAATGGTCTCCAAACAAATCTGCCCTCGCGAGGTGAAGTGTAATAACGATAAATAATACCAACTCCGCCATCTCCTGCTGCAACATCGGGCGCTTCAGATGTAAGCGATGAATCGCCTACCAATCCATAAAGAAACTGGTTGCCACCATTATAACTCACAAAATATCTGTTTTGAGATTTGTTACCACCACCACCAAATTGAAATACCCCAGTTATAGTATCTTTATAAGCACTTACTGATGAGTAAGAGTTAACAAAGCCATTAAAAAGAGTACTTAGTAGCTGCAAAGAGTCATTTGCAATTCCAAATACTGTAACTCCGTTAGCTGTGTTTACGTATGAACCAAAACAATAAAAAGTATTTGATGCGCTTGAATATCCTTTATTCCATGTAAGATCAAGACCTGCTTTTGCGTCAGTAAAAGCATTGAGGTATCTTATATAAACTACCGTTGCTTCATTATTCCTTGCACCAATTAAGCTATCACTTTTTGTAATAACTGAATAGTAAAGCATATTGTTAAATTCTGTTTGATTTGTTGTTATTGATATTTCTTCTACTGAATCGGTAGCAGCTAAAGTAATAACATCTTTGAAGCTAGCTCCATCAATGAAAGTAGCTGATGCTCCAGTGCTTGTGCTAAATCTACGTAATCTGCCAGTATTCTGTGATCCCTCATAGGCATAACCTACATAGCAAAAAGAATCAACAACGGCTGAACTGGTTGATACAATTTGACTACTTCCGCCACTATATGCAAAAGTTTCTGCCCAGGTGTTTCCATTATTGGTTGACATATTAACAGTATAGTAATATGTGGAGGTTTCTTTTAAAACCAGGATTGCAAATAATTTTCCTGTAGATTTTTCGTATGTAAGTGAAACCGCCGTAATGGAATCACGATTTCCTATACGAACATCCGATCCCCAGGTTTCTGAATTAGTTGTTGGAACTGGAACTTTCCAATTAATAGCAATACTTACATCACGAAGTTTGTCGCTATTAATTAATTTAAAATGTTCAATAGATTCAGAATATTCTCCAATATTCCAAAGACTTGCTATTTGATCTAAAGATTCTGAAAACTCATTATTAGAATATTCGATGTCAATGAGTGAATTATTTCTATCCTGCATACTCATCCGATCTAATACAGACCAAACTGGCAAATTAGATGAGATGAAATCTTTGTAATCATGATCAAATATTGAAGGATCGTAATGGAATACGATAGAAGGAGTGCTAGTAACAGGATATTCCTGTGTAAAGGAAAAATTTGGGACTAGAAAAGATAAAAGAAAAAAGTATAATAATATTTTTTTCATTATGCACCTTAGGTTTGTGAAACAGATATAGTTATTTATTTTTGAGTATATTTCTCAAAAAATCTTGGAGGTTTTTATTTTAAATCGATTTAGTTCTATTAAATATTAACTAAATTATATTTTTAAACAAACAGTAATTGTCAATTATTAATGAATGTAAAGTTTTTAAATAATATCTCTAAAATATTTTTAGTTTTGATTTTTTATACGCTCTTCAGTGCAATATTTTTTCCAATATTATGCCAAAATAAAAATATTGCTGTCGTTTCAAATCTTAACTACAACGGAAAAATTAACCGAAGCTCATTAGACCAAATTACACTTTCGTTAAATAAGGAGGACACTAAAAATGTCGCCTTAATTATTTCTAATCTTTCTAATTCAAGTTCCATTTATGAATTGAATGAAGTTGAGACAGCATTTGCAGATTTAAAAATGCCGTTTAAAATAATTGGCGGTCATTTAAATTCGATTGAGGATGCAATTGTAAATCCAGCTTTTGAGCGTGATGATTTTTTGATTTCGGATGATGATAAAATTTTAATTGGTCTTAATTCAGTAGTTACTCACAATACAGCTAAATCATTTTTACTGATCGAATCACTTAATAAAATTTCAGAGGAAAATGATTTAAATAAATTTAGCATGGTTTTTATTTTTTCAAATACATCTCTAAGCTGTATTCAAAATAGTGTGGATTTGTTAAGCTTGTTAAAAAATAAATTTATATTTTCTTTTTATCCGGCTGAAAAATCTTTTGAAGCTCAGGTAAATACTGTTAATAACTTTATTGAGATTGGAATTCCACCTTCTATAAACCCAGATATGCTAAATTATTTTTTAATTGAAGAAACTGCGGATACAATTAAGATTATCAAAAAGAATAATAAAAATGATTTAATAGAAATTGCTTACTCAGTTTCTTTAAATGAATTTAAAAAATCAAGCGTAACGATTGATAAACAAATAATTGATTCAACACTAACAAAATCTTTTAAATTGGAATTCAACTCATCATCCTCATTAAATAGTTTAGCAACAGATAACAGATTATACACAATTTTAGATAATGGTTTAATTTATCTAAATGATTTTAAAGGCAAAGAAAAATTTGTAACAGAAATTATTGGAACGATTAAAACCAATCCTGCGCTGTATAAAGATTTAATCTTAGCTTCAACATTTGAAGGTGATCTTTATTCAGTAAACTCAAACAACGGAGAGGTTTTGCAAGTTGTGGGAATTGGTGAAAATATTACATCCGATATTACACTAGCTGAAATTGAAATCACGAATTCAAAACAAATTGGCGCATTGTTAGGAACTGTGGATGGAAATATTTTTTGCTACGATGCTTTTAGTTTTGAGCAGCTATGGAAAAACAACATTTCAAAGTTTCCTATAATTGCTGCACCGCTTGTGATAAATGATAAAGTTGTTTTTCTAAATTCATCATCTTCACTCTATTGTGTAAATTCAAAATCGGGATCATTAATTTGGAGATATGAATTTGCAGATAATAAAAACTTCTCACAAAATAATTACCCCCTTTCCGATGGTAAAAATGTTTTTTCAATTTCACCGGATGGAAATCTTTTTGCAATTGATCTTCTGCTTGGCAAAAAGAATTGGTCAGTTGGTTCAAAAGAAATATTAAATCAATTTTATATCTCATCTGATAAACAAAAATTATTTTTATTGGATAAAAAAGGAATGCTGTCGATCATTTCTGCAAAGGATGGAAAAGAAATTGGTAAAATAGATTTTAAGAAATCAGAGTTATTCTCATTTGTTATCACAGAATTAAATGAGGGAACTTTTATAGGATTTTCTGATGGCTCTGTTTATAATTTTAATTCTAAATTTATTACAATGGAAATAATTTCTGCAGATCAAATTCCAATCACTTCAATTAATGTTATCAGCCCAAAAGAATTTGTTGTAAAAAATATTTTTGGAAAGATTGCATCTTATAAAATCAATTAGGATAAAATGAAATCACGTTTTAAAGGAATTATCTTTGATGTTGATGGAACATTAACTTTCACAAATCAACTTATTTTTGATTCATTCAATCACATCACAAAAAAATATCTTGGTAAAGAATACTCTGATGATGAAATAATCGCATTATTTGGGCCCACCGAAGATGTAATACTTAAAGATATTTGTAAAGATGAATATGAAAATGCAAGAAAAGATTATTATGCCTATTATAAAAACAATCACGAGATTGCACACTTGTATGATGGGATTAAAGAACTGATAATTGATATTTATAAATCGGATATTTTATTATCCATCTTTACAGGCAAAGGAAGAACATCAGCACTAATAACTTTGGATGAACTTGGATTAACAAATTACTTTGATATGATTGTAAGCGGCGATGATGTTGAAAATCATAAGCCTTCTCCCGAAGGAATATTAATGTTTTTAGCTAAACATAATTTTAGTACCAGCGAAGTATTAATGATTGGTGATTCACCCTCGGATATAATCGCAGCTAAAGAATGCGGAGTTGAAATTGCGTCTGTAGTTTGGGATAGTTATGCAGAAGAAGAGGTAAGAAAATTAAACAGTAAAAATATTTTTCACACTGTTGATGAATTAAGAAATTATATAATTAAAATCTAAAGAACGATCTACTGACCGTTCCTTAGATTATTTTAAACTGATTTTATTTAAAAATTAAATGGATAAATGAAAGAAACTCTTGGTTCGATCCTTTTCTGCGGTTCAAAAGAAATTATTTTATCATCATTACCACGAATTGGAGTATAAGTCCAGCTATAAAGAATTGAAACGAGTATGTATTCAACCGGTTTGTATCCGGCTTCAGTATAAAGATAAGATCTTTCATCAAGCGTAAAAATATCCTTTTCACTTTTAATATTTATTTTATCGTAACCTGCTCGTAAAACAAAAGGCGCACCTTCAGGTTCGATAGCAGCCCTTAAATTCAGTTCTCCACTTTTTGATTCTTTGTCCAGTCTTTGATAGCTACCATAAATATCAAACAAGTTTAAAACACGAACTAAAAGGTCACCGTAAAAACCATTCATGTTTTCCGATATACCATTGAGCATCTGAGCTTTGCTGGTAAAAGTTGCCGTCGATGAATCAACTTTAAATCTTTCAACTTCATAAAAAGAATTAAAATATGCAGGAATATATTTTCCGTTGTTAAAACGTCTTTCAAGTTTAGCATTGATTGTTAGAATTGAACTTAAATTAAAATCGAACATAACTCCAGTTGCAACTCCACTGCCAAAATTTACTATCTTCGAATAATCCGCATATAAAGTAATATCTGTAAAACTAGAGTTAAGCAATGGTAAACCTATATCAAATCCTATGATGCTGATAGCTCCATTATCTTTGGATGGGTTAAACTCTTTAAGAGTATTATTATAAGTACCTTCCAAGATACCTGCATCAGAATTAAAATCTGAAACATAAGAAACACCAACTTCAAGATTTCCTATTATTGGGATATCTCCTGCTGATGAAAATTGTAATGGGCGAACATAACCTCTTAGACCAAATACTCCCGCTGGAGAAAACGATCCCATAATTGATTCAATTCCAAATTTTCCAAAATCTATATCAGCAACTAAACCAATCCTTCTGTTATCGTAGGTTGGACTGTTATTGTAATGCTGCATTATACTGCCATGCCCAAGCGTATAATAATCCAACGCACCAACCTTAATAAATACAGGATCGTTCTTTAACCCATATCTTATATAGCGAATAATACTTAGATAATCTGATGCTTCGTTAAAATTTTCTGTTCTTAATTTTCCTTCGGAATTAAAATCAAGATTTAGATCTAAACCAACACCAAAATCAGCAAAAGAAATTTCCGGTCTAAAGCTTACACGATAATAAGGTTTACCGTCAATCCAATTAAGTCCCAGACCACCATTGATAACGCCTTCATCCGGTCGTGGATACTTATCCCATTGTGCAAAAGATTGAAAAGTTAAAAATGCAAGAAAGATTAATAGGCAAAGTGATTTCATATAATTCTCATTTTTTGATTTAAATAATTCTATTTAACTATAACAAGTTTTTGTGTAACCGATTCTGTTTTATCAGCATTTTTCATAATCATTTTGTAAAGATAAGTACCGTTTGCAATTACATCACCATCTTCATCTCTACCATTCCAATATATTTTATTAAGATCATAATTAAGTTCGGATGATTGTTTTGTTATTACTTTAATCAATCTTCCAGCTATCGTATAAATTCTAATTTTCACTTCTTCAGGAATCTGACTTAATCTAAAAGTAAAATATGTTTCGTTAGCAAAAGGATTTGGATAATTGTAAACTTCCATTAGTTTTGTTTCTGAAGATACAACAAAGTAAACTTCGCTGGAAGCAGAATCGGCAATGTTACCATTTGGATCTTTTGCAACAACTCTTAAAAGATAATCCCCATCTTCAAGTACCGGTTTAAAGTCAACAACAAATTTTGGGTTGCTGTTATTAATTGAATATGATAGAATCGAAGAATTATTGCTGTAATAAACTGGTTCCTCGTTGAGATATATTTTTACAGCAGTCGTGTCAACAATTGGAATTTGTGATTCATCACTAAGAGCTATTTTAATATTTGGATTCTTTGAAACAAAATCGCCATTCACAACCTCAAATTCATCAAAAGTAATTTTAACCGTGGGCGAAATAATATCTGGCTCTACAAAAAATGATCTTGTAAAGAAATTATTGTCTTCATACAATTCTCTTACATTATTATCCGAATCAATATTTATAAAGAATGATTTTGAGCCGCTGCCCGATGAAGTATTATAAGAAATATCAAACAATTTCCTGTTCACAGGTTGCAGAGAATTTACTAAAGATTCAAAGATCGTAGCGTGTGAATTATCTTCATTCACCACATCAACCTTCACATTAAAACTATCAGCGACACATTCACCTACATTGTAAACATAAAACTTCAATCCTACATTATCCCCTATTTTAACCGTATCTGCGGTAGTCGAAACAACCTGGTAATTTGTGCCAAGTTCAGGGATTAAATTGTATTTGATTTTGATAGATTTCACTTGCGGTGAGATCCCATGATCATCAGCAAATAGTTCGAACAAAAAATTAATTTTATGTTCACTATAATTATTTAAAAAGCTTAAATCTGCCTTGCCGTTATCTAAATATATTTCACCTAAAGTATCAGGTTGTGCTTCTTGAATAATAGGTTTCAGCTTTATTTGTGAATTGTTATGAACAGAATCAATGCTGATGTACAATGAATCCCAGGTTGCTGCATTATTAATTTGAGGTGTAGAAAAAGATCCGGATAGACTTTTTCTCACAAATATGGAATCAAAAGATACCGGACCTGTCCTGGAAAAATCTTCAGGGACACTACCAACCGGTGAACCTATTTTACCCAGCAGAATCCAGGAAGAACCCCATGCAACACTATCGATATAAGCACTTCCAAACTCGTGAAGTTTATTTTTTAATTCTTGTGGGATACTGTATCCTCCACACTCTCCACCTATGCTTATAGCAATTAGTTTATCTGGTCCTATTGTATTTAAAAAATTCAGGTAAGCTGCATAATTGTTCGGATCATTCCAATAATTAAACCATCTATAATCTTCGAATCGTAGGGTTGCTTCATCTATAACTACGTTATGAAAGCCGCAACCCTGAGCATTATTTGTATAATCGATATTTCTTAGTTCGATTTTCGAAATGCCTCCTGCTTCAAATCCTGCGGAATTAATAATTAATGGAATTTCGTCATCACCTAATTTTATGGAACCATTATTATAACTTGTTTTGCTAAATGAAAAATTCTTTGTGCTAAAAGAATCTACAAAAGCAAAGTTATAATTGTTTGAACTCTCATAGACAAAAGAATTAGTTTCAAATATAGTATTTGGAGAAGAGAAAAGACTTGTCCTATACCAATAACGTTGATCGTTGAGCAGATTATTAAAGTTTATTTCTGTCAGTAGAGTATCAAACATTTTCTCATAATTACTCACCACTGAAAAATCATTCGTTGAGCTTAATTGTATTAAAACATTTTCTTCTGCCGGAGCTTTAACAGAGTTTAACAATTGTATTTTACCATCGTTAATTACTTGTAATGAATCGGAAACAATTGCTCTAACAGAAGATGTTTGCACATTAAAACGAACTGTAATAGAATTGTCATCTTCATAAATTTCATTTATCTCATTACTCTCATCCAAGGTGATCGTAAGATTATGATCACCTGCAAGGCTCTTGACTGGAACGCTGATATTCATAAATTTATCATTAAATGGTAACTCCTCCCTAAGTAATTCTGAATAAACAATCTGATTATTCAAACGATCTTCAATTCTTAAATTGAACCAACTTGAATCTGCCAGTCCCAAATTTCGATAAATAATTCCTATTTGAATTGAATCTAAATTATCATCTAAAAAAGAAGGCAATTTTACATCTGAAGAATTAATATTCAGATTCGGTTCGTCTGGAATTTTTAGTGAAATTATGGGGTCACCGAAAAGTGTATTTGTTAAAACAAAAAGTTTGATTGCACCAGAATTTCCAAAGTCCTGTATTAGTCTTTCTTTTCCTAGAATGTGTGCTTGAGAGATATTGTATTTGCCATCTGTAATCTGCGCAAAAAATAATTTTGGGTAATTATATGCAGTAGAAGTGAACCCTAAAGATGAATTGCCCATATATGCAATTGCACCACCATCAATACCGCTTGTGAAATTTTCTGAAAATGAAACTATGTCAGGCTCAGCAAATTTACCCGTTGAACATCCAAAATCTGATATAAGTGGGGACTTGTTATACATATTATATAACTGTGTAACATTTTCGATTCCATTATCCCAAATTTTTGTTCCACTATGTCCAAGATAAGAGATGATAATTCCGCCACTATTAAAAATACTATCTATATGGGGCTGAGAAAATGGACCAAAGTTCGACTTTGGATTCTCAGTTGCATATAACTGACCTGTATATCCACCAATAGGTCTAGGAGAAATTAAGTTTGTCCGGAGATAATCATTAATTCCCTTGGAAGTCAACATTTCGTTTTCGTTAGAACCACCAGATAATAGGAAGTAAGATTTGTTCCAGATATTATATTGTTGATTTATATATTCTCTATGCTTTTCAGTATAGTGAGAAAATTGATCTGGTGACTTGACGGCAAGTCTTCCAATAAACATTTGCGGAACAGTCGCTAACGAATCCCAGATCACAAACCAATTATCTGAGACCGGATGACCAAATGATGGAACATAATTAGGGATATAATCTTCAATCTGTTTATAATTATGATAATCATAGTTAGCTTCTCCGACTAAAAACACAAAAGCGGGCTTCGGAGCAGACCAGTTTAAATTAGCCAGGTATAAAAATTCTTTAATCGGTTCAGGCGAAAAAAATCCATAGTTGAACTGATCATAGATATCTATAACATTAATGAACTTTGCACTGACATTATAATTATCTTGTATTAAATTAATATATTCATTTGATTCGGTATTAAATACAGGATGTGAAATCAGGATATAATCTGCCTGAATTTGGTTGCTTGTTAGATCTTCAAATTTTTTTTTGTAGTAAATTTTCGGTTTCTTAATCTGTTCTTCAGTTGAAATATAGAATTCATCTCCTGTTTTTACAGAATCATAAAAAAACATTTCATTATTCAATTTTAAGAAATCAGCAATTCGCCTTTTGTTCGGTATTTTATATAAGATATGATTTGCAACTTGAATGTTTGTAAGCTTCACTAAATTTAATGCGCTCAAATCCAACTGGTTAAATCTAAATTTTAAAGAATCATTAATCAAACTTAAATAACGTGGATATTCAATCTCATACCAATCGACCTGGGTCAGATTAACACTTGAATTTGCCACAGGGAATGAATGCGTTAATAGAGTATTCTGTCCTTCCTGCAGTAAATCAGACGATAACCCTCCAAATAATATTTTTTGTTCGTATTTATTGATATACCCGGAATCATACAGAGTAGGATAAGAATTTATGCTTAACGCATAATCATGAGCATTTTGATCGCTTGCATAACTTCGAAGCCTGAAAAATGCTTTAACAGTTTCATTACTTACAAGATTATTAACATCAAAATTCCAATTTCTAGTTCCAACATCATGATTGCCCCAAATCCAGCTTTCATTATATATCCATTCAGGATTCTGCCATTCAACAATATTTCTAGTTGAATAATCCAAAAAATTGTTTTGTTCGAAGTGTGAAATGTTGGTGTAATAATTTAAGGTATCAGTCACTCCCACTGAGGTAAAACTCGATGTATCGATCCTCAATCCATTTTCGCCATCCCAGGATAACCAATAAATTGTTGTATCGCTATATTTGTCAATGTAATCGTTATACGGTTCGGTTTGTTGGTTTAATACTCTGTAATTTTTATTCCCATAATTAATTGAACCGTAAAACTCAATAAAATCATTATCATCCAAAGTATTATCCTCTTCACCGGAAACAAATATGGGAATCTGATTACCCTTAAGAAACATTTTAAAAGATTTTGGATTAATGCTGCCCGTATTGATACCAAACTGTTGTAAATCACTTTTAAATATCCTATAAATTCCATCTAAAGCAACTCCTAATTTCAAATATTCAGAATCAAAATTAATCCAATCATCACTTAGCTTAACTTTCGATAACTTCGGTCGAAACGATCTGAATTGATCAGCTTCATTGTAATTGATGATTAAATTTTGGAGATGAGAATCGAATAAATTTAATTTTGATTTATTAATTTCGTATGGTTTTAAGTCATAAAATTCCAGATCAAAATTAGCTGATTTCATCACTCTTACATGGCGTTTATTCCAATCATACCGATGTGTATTTATTTTTAATACTACACAATAGTAGTCCCTTATCCAGATGTATCCTATTATTTCATATTCATCAGAAGGATAAAATTTATCTTGATAGTATTCCGGATTTATTTGAGTTTGTTTATAGACAAGGATTGAGTCTTTAAATAATTCAACTTCAGGATTACTTTTAGGAATTACAGATTCAATAAATGAAAGCTTCTCATTAAGCTTTTTTACTCTTACTTTGCTGCATGGTGGAATTGCAATAAATAATGTTTTTGATGGCCAGATCGGCGATCCAGGTTTACTTTCATCTATTTTACTAAAATAATTAATAATTTTTCTATTGTCTCCCTCCAAATTATAAGGAACCTCATCAAAAATTATTTGCAAACCCATACCTTCATTTAGGTCAGAAATAGTTATTTTTTGCGCATTAGAATATGATACAAATATCAAAATAACTAAGAGAAATATTTTTGGTGAGCACGATAGATGAATATTCATAAATTTATAGCTATATGATAATATAATTTATAGAAACTTTAATTGTTAATTGAGTTTGAATACTGATTATTTTGATAATTAATATACTAAATCGTAAATAGATGAATAAAGTTTAATGAAAATATTTAATTTAAATAATATAAACATTCATTCATTCTTAATAAATGAACTTGAAAATAATATTTTAGGAGTATTGTCTGGTATAAATCAAGCACAAATTATAATAACATTAAATCTTGATTTTCTCAGAATTGCAGAAAGTAATACGGATTTTTTACATGTATGCAAGAATTCCTTGTGGAATTTACCAGATGGTAATGGTATAACTCTATTATTGAAACTAAAGTACTCACAAAAAGTCAACAGAATCACGGGAAATGATTTATTCCCCTTGCTTTTGAATATTGCAGATCAGCATCATTACCGAGTAGCGCTGATTGGAAGCAGTAAAAATGTGCTGTCGAATGTAAAAAATTTAATTTGCAAAAAATATCCCGAACTGACTGACAATATCCTCGACATCTCACCACCTTTAAACTTTGAAGAAAGTCCGAATTTAAACAATGAAGTAGTGAGTAACATCATTTCTTTTAAGCCTGATATCGTATTTGCAGCATTAGGCTGTCCGAGGCAGGAACTTTGGCTTTATGAAAATATGGAAAAGTTCAAAAGTAAAATTAATATCGGAGTAGGTGCGGTTTTTGATTATTACTCTGGAATTAAAAAAAGGAGTCCAATAATTTTTCAAAGATTTTATTTAGAGTGGCTTTGGCGACTTTTAAATGAACCGGGAAGATTATTTAAGAGATATATTGTTTTAGATTTGCCTTACTTCATTAAATTATTTTTTAAAATTGCCAAAAACAGATTAAGCGGTCATATAAAAAACCAATAGAATTAATTTGCAAGGAAATAAATCGATATTCTAAAAAATTAAATGTTCGATTTTTAATTTAATTTCCTCCTAATGGCATTTATGAATCGATGAGGACTAACTATGGAGGCAATTAAGAAATAGAGTAATCCTACGAATGTACTTTTATTTAGATAGTAATTTAAGCCCTTCCGATAGATACTTAATGAAATTATATCCGCTTTTTGAAAAACACTTAAATGAAAATCTTTATTTGGTTTATCTATATTTGAATAATTTGAAGAATATTTATGTGATACAAAATAGTATTGAGTTAGGCTCCTCCTAATATTATCTGTAATTATCGAGCCATCTCTAATTCTCATATAGTGTAATCGTTCAGGAAGATTCGAAAACTTTACTTTGTCACCTATTCTTAAAAAAAATTCATAGTCCTCGCAATCGGTATATTCCTCACTATAACCTCCATAATCGTCAATTATTTGCCGCCGAAACATTATTGAAGGATGTAGAATCGCGTTTCGTGTATTCAACATTGTCCTGATTATATCATCATGCCGTAAAGGCAAATTGATATCGAATTGTTTTTTGTTATTAGAACTTATATACTTTCCAAATGTGCCTACACAATCAATCTGTGTATTTTGCTCTAAATAATCTACCTGTTTTTGAAATCTATTTAAATGACTTATATCATCCGCATCCATTCTTGCAATTAAAGGAGTATCCGATATCTCCAAACCTTTATTCAATGCTTTTACCAGGTTCTTTTCTTCTAATCTAATATATTTTATTTTTTCATTCTTTAATTCGGTAAGATACTCTTTGGACCCGTCTGTAGATCCGTTATCGATAGCATAAACTATAAAATCCTGGTATGACTGGTTTATTAGAGAGGAAATTGCCTCTACAAGATATGGCATTCCATTATAAATGGGCAAAATAACTGAAAGTTTCATGAATGATTTATTATTGAGTATTTCTTATTGAATCGTACAATATATTGCTTCCTTTACTTTCTGTTCGGTAGTGAATCGTAAAGCAAATTTATTTTATTTATCATCTCTTCAAACTTAAATTCTGTGATTCTTTTCTGATGCAATTCACTTAAATTTTGCCTATCGAACGAATCCGAATAAAAATGTTTTACTTTAGGTATTAATTCAGAATTATTATTATAATAGAGCGGATAATCATCTCCCAGAATTTCAACAACTCCTTTTAATGGTCGGGCTATTACACCAATATCGAAAGTAATAGCTTCCAAAACAACTAGCGGCAGACCTTCCGGTGCTATTGATGTAAATAGGAGAAGGTCAATATTCTTATAAAATTGTTCAACTTTAAATGAGGGTGATAAAAAATGAATGAAATTGTACTGATTGTTTCTTACATCTCCTATCGCAAAAAAATTCAAGCCCACGCATTCAAATTTTATTTCAGATGCTATTGATAGAAATACCGGATAGCCTTTATTCTTCTCAAACCGTCCAATATATCCCAATGCTTTCTTCTTCAATTCCTGCTTGCTGAAATAGTGTAGTGTGGTATTTCTTATTAGCTGCAGCCTGTCTGTTCTTTTAACTTTTAGCTCATATTCATCGTAAACATGTTTTGCCACTGCAATCTGATATGTAAATTTATAAAGTAACTTAAGCAACATTAAATGTAAAAAAGAAATTTCCTGTTTAGTATTATCACCTATAAGGTTTCCACCATGTAAATGATGAATAACATTAGC
>CAVPHP010000004.1:0-317305 GCA_963704275.1 uncultured Ignavibacteriaceae bacterium
TATTAAATTATTTTTAATTATTGCTCCCGGTTTTTGTCCTGAAAATACTCCAGTCAAAGTGGTTTGCCCCTCATCAATTACAATATTATTAGTAAATGTGGGGTAACCACCGAAACCGAAATTTACTGCAGAAAATATTCCATTATTTTCAGATATTATAATATTTTTAGTGTAAACACCGAAACAGTTGTTGTTTGGACATTCATCACGTATTGCTTGTCTGCAATATTCGAATATATTATTTGTTACCAAGGAAGAAGAATAACCTAAGGAAATGCCATATGAAGCATTTTTTATAATGCAGTTTTGTATAACTATATCTACTAAAGAACCTCTAAAGCAGGATGTATTTTCACTTTGTCCTCGTGCCTGTATTGTAAAATTTTCAATTGAACCAGCGGAATCAAACAAGACAACCTCAAACGACATTTCATTGGTTCCATCAATAATGCAACTATCTGGGCTAAGTCCTATTAAATAAATAAATCTGTTAACGGTTATTTTCTCTGTATAAACTCCATTACCCACATAAACTGTATCGCCACAAGCTGCATACGTTAATGCACTTTTGTATGCTGTCTGCTGCTGTTGCCCAGCTTGTGTAGGGTGGTGTGCTGGTGCCGGTTTTGCTAACGTAGCGGACAGTAGCAATGGATGATGTTTGATGGATAATGGTTAATGTTAAAAACAGAAGAAGGAAATACTTGAGTTTCATAAGAGCCTCAACCTAATTTGGTTAATTCTTAATTGTAACTTAGGAAATATTTGGGAGAAGTACGAGATGCGAGCGGCATTATATAACAACGGTAATGTACTCATCGATTGCAAAATAGATGCCCGCTTTTGCGGGAATGACAGCAAAAAAAAGGCGATTCAAATGAATCGCCTTGAAGAAATTATTTCAATATAATTGACTAAAGATTCTTTATCTCATTATTCAAGTTTTGTAATTGCATCTTTAGAATCGCCAAAATACATAAGTGCATTTGGATAGAAGAATAATTCGTTATCAATTCCTGCGTAACCCGCGTTCATAGAACGTTTGTTAATTATAACTGTTTTTGCATAATCAACATTTAGAATAGGCATTCCAAAAATCGGACTGCTTTGATCGTGACGTGCAGCAGGGTTAACAACATCATTTGCACCAATAACGATTACAACATCTGTATTATTAAAATCATCATTAATATCTTCCATTGCAAGTAATTGATCGTATGGAACTTGTGCTTCTGCAAGCAATACGTTCATATGTCCGGGCATTCTACCTGCCACAGGATGAATTGCAAATCTAACTTTAATGTTTTTCTTTTCTAAAATGTTAACAAGATCGCGTACAGCGTGTTGTGCCTGTCCAACAGCCATTCCATAACCTGGTACAATAATTACACTGCTAACAGAATCCAGCAGCATCGCAAGTTCTTCAGCATCGATTGACTTAACATCGCCTTTTGGAGAAGTTGTAGATGAAACGGCAGCTGATCCTGCATTTGCCCATCCGCCAAGAACAACATTCATTAGCGAGCGATTCATACCTTTACACATAATCATTGTTAAGATTATTCCAGATGCACCAACAAGTGCACCAGCGATAATTAGAACATTATTCCCTAAAACAAATCCGGTCATCGATCCGGCTAAACCTGAATAAGAGTTTAGTAAAGATATTGCAACTGGCATATCAGCACCACCGATAGGCA
Source organism: uncultured Ignavibacteriaceae bacterium (assembly GCA_963704275.1). Lineage (GTDB taxonomy): Bacteria > Bacteroidota > Ignavibacteria > Ignavibacteriales > Ignavibacteriaceae > IGN3. The sequence continues at coordinate 1,701 of CAVPHP010000004.1, forward strand.
AAACTAATAACACTCCAAGTATCAATGACACGAGTGCAATAATTAATATAACATTTATCATAGCCGGAAACATTACCACATAAGCACCTGCAGCAAGTACACCAAGAAATAATAGTGCATTCATTGGGTGCTGTAAAGGATACTTAACAACTTTTCCTGTTACAATTCCCTGCAACTTTCCAAAAGCAATCATAGATCCTGTGAATGTAACACCGCCAATTAAAATACTAAGTATAATTGCAACTCCCTGATCAATTGGAAGATTGAACGGTAAACCTGTATCAACAGGATAATTTGGATTTTTCTTAAAATATTCTGAAAGCGCAACAAGTATAGATGCTCCGCCGCCGAATCCGTTTAACATTCCAACCATTTGCGGCATCCCGGTCATTGGAGTTTTAATTGCCATAACCAGACCAACACTGGCACCTATGATTGTTCCAATAATAATCCATTCAAATGTAAGAACTTGCTGATCGAACAAAGTAGCAGCGATTGCAAGGAACATTCCTATCGCCGCGTAAAGATTTCCTTTTCTTGCAGTCTTTGGTGATCCAAGAAATTTAATCCCGAAGATGAAGAAAATTGAAGCGACCAGATATGTAATTTCTATAACTATTTTCATTTTTCAACTCACTTCTTTTTAAACATTTTTAACATGCGATCAGTAACAAGAAATCCGCCGATAACATTAATCATTGCAAATGCAACTGCAATCAAACCAAGAATTGTACTGATTGTAAATTGTTCAAGTCCAGCACTTAAAATCGCACCAACAATTGTAATTCCAGATATTGCGTTTGAGCCAGACATAAGCGGCGTATGCAATGTTGGAGGTACCTTTGTAATGAGTTCAAAACCCACAAAAATTGCAAGTGCAAAAACGTACACATGCATTAAAAATAAATAGTCTTCCATTATTAACCTTTAATTTTTCTTTGTAATAAACTTATTTAACAAGATCTTTAACTCTTTGATTTATAACTTCACCATTGTGAGTAATTAAAGATCCTTTTACAATTTCATCTTCAAGCTTTAATGTAACTGTTCCTTCTTTGCCTATATGCTGAATAAGACTGAGAATATTTTTGGAATACATTTCACTTGAGTGAGTAGGAACAAGGCTTGGTAAATTTGCTTCGCCGATTATTGATACGCCATGTTTTTTAATGGTTTTACCTCGCTCACTTATTTCACAATTTCCGCCAAACTCAGTTGCCATATCAAGTACAACACTGCCTGGTCTCATATGCTTAACCATTTCTTCGGATACAAGAATAGGTGCTTTTTTACCGGGAACAAGAGCGGTTGTAATAACAATATCAGCTTCAGTAACATGTTTAAAGATTGTTTCTTTTTGTTTTTTTAGAAATTCAGGAGATGCTTCTTTAGCGTAACCACCAGCATCCTGCATATCTTCTGCACCTTCAACTTCTATAAATCTGCCGCCAAGACTTTGCACTTCTTCTTTTACCGCGGTTCTGATATCAGAGACCTCAACCACAGCTCCCAATCTTTTTGCAGTACCAAGAGCTTGAAGTCCTGCTACACCAGCGCCCATTATTACAACTTTAGCAGGAGAAATTGTACCCGCAGCGGTCATCATAAGTGGAAAGATTTTTCCAAGTTCATTAGCAGCTAATATTACACTCTTGTATCCTGCAATATTTGCCTGCGAACTTAAAACATCCATCTTTTGTGCAAGTGTTGTTCTTGGAATCATATCCATAGAAATGAGATTGATTCCTTTTTCAGCACATTTCTTTGCAATATCAGAATAATGAAGAACGTACACGAACGAAATTAGAATCGTTCCTTTTTTCATCAAATCAATTTCGTTTTTTCCTGCTGTGGGATGATCGATCGGACGCTGAACTTTAAAAACCAAATCAGCATTAGCGTACAGATCGGTTAAGGAATCAATAATCTTTGCCCCAGCTTTTTGGTATTGTTCATTTGTAAATCCGGCATTTAATCCGGCGTCTTTTTCAATTTGAACTTCGTAACCCGCTTTAATTAGTTTAGGAACAACATCCGGTACGCAAGCTACGCGATTTTCACCAGCCATTATTTCTTTTGGAACTGAAATTATCACAGATATATCTCCTCTGTTGATAGAATTAAAAATTTAGTTACAAAACTAATCACTTACATTAGCTAATCCAATAAAAAATGTCTGAAATTATTGTAATAGATATATTTATTATAGAGCCGCGAAGTGCTTTAAATCAATAATTTAAAAGGAATAGGTTTTAAGATTTGTTTTAACACAATATATTTTTATTTTTGAATCATTATTCATTTATAATTTATTATGAGACGAAAAGAAGGAAATAAAGAACAAGATATTCTAAATGCAGCTGTTGAAGTATTTGCAAGTGAAGGTTACTACCCTGCTAAAATTTCTAAGATAGCTGAAAAAGCTAAAATAGCAACAGGTAGCGTATATCTTTATTTCAAAAATAAGGATGAGATACTTATAAAAATCTTTGAGGGATTGTGGAAAAAGATATTTGAGCAAGTACAAACCCTTTCACTAAGAGATGATCTGAATCCTATTGAAAAGCTTGACGCATTTATTGATGTTGTCTTTGATTTGTTTACCGCAAGCCCTGCATTGGCGCTAGTATTTGTAAGGGAACAGCCGCTTATTCTTAACACAAAAGGATTAAAACTTGTCCAATATTATGATGATTTTTTGAATTTGGGCGAGGGTCTGATTCAATCTGGAATTGATTCCGGGGATTTTAATAAAAACTTAAATGTTAATATTATTAAAAACTTTACATTCGGTGGGGTAAGATATCTCCTTCATCAATGGGCGTTAAAACCCAAGGATTTTCCACTCAATCAAGTTAGACAAGATGTAAAGTTTATAATTAAAAAAGGACTACTGGTCTAAAATTTTTTAACCTATTTATGAATTATGATTCAGTTATGGAGCTTTGATAATGAAATTAGACAGAATTAGAAAGATATTTTTCTTCTTATTTTTGAGTTTTACTGCCAATTATCCCCAACAAATTTCACTTGAGAATGCTGTTGAGTTATGCCTTATTACATAATCAAAAAATAAAGCAATACGAGGCAAAACTTGAACAAAAGAAATATCAAAACCTGGAAGCGTTTGGAAATTTTCTTCCCAAGATTGATTTGGTTGGAAGTTATACTCACTTAAATGATCCGCTTACAATTGATCTTGATCCTATCAGACAGGCAATGATTCAGATGCAATCTTCAAATCAAGTTGAGTTTGCTAATATCTACAACATTCTGCAAGGCAATGCTTCTTTAAATGATCAGGAAAGAGCGGGATTATATCAGCAATATTCCTCAAACTTAAATGAACTACTTCCTGCATTCCAAGAAACTTTGAAGAAGCAGGATTATAAAACAGCAACCATAGTTGGCATACAGCCTCTGTTTACAGGTGGAAAAATTCTTGCAGCAAAAAAATATGCTTCTCTTGAAGAAGAATCTGCAAAGGTTGAGTTAAAACAAATTCATGACGAAGTAGTAAAAGAAACAACTCAAAAATATCTTGCAGTAGTTTTAGTTAAAGATGTTATTAAAGTTAGAGAGGATGTTCTTCAGCTTGTTACAATGCATAGAAATAGAGCCGATAAATTCTTAAAGCAAGGGTTGATTGCAAATTATAATTTATTGCGGGCTGAAGTTGCTGTAGCAGATGCTGAAAAAAATCTTGCTGAAGATAAAAACAAACTTGATTTAGCTTACCTGTCGCTTAAAAGTACAATGGGATTGGATTTGAATGAAAGTATTGAAATTTATGATTCATTGACTCTAAAAGATTCCAATGTTTCATTGGATACTATGATATCATCTGCCGAAAAAAATAATTTGGTACTAAAGTTATTAGAACTCAAAAAAAGTGTTGTTGATGAAAAATATAACGTTGAACGAAGTAATTTTCTGCCGACAGTTGCCGCCTTTGGAAAATACGAACTGTATCCTGAATATCTGTCAGCTCTCGAACCAAGATGGGCTGTAGGAATATCTCTCAATCTAAACTTATTCAATGGATTAAAAGACTACAGCAAACTGCAATCAGCCAGTTACTTAATTGATGAATTGGATTATTTAAAAGCTGATGTTGAAAGAAAAATTAACCTGCTCGTTAATAAAAACTTTGTTGATGTAAAAAATGCAAAGGAAAAATTTTTAAAAAATCAAAAGACAGTTGAACTTGCTAAAGAAAATTTAAGATTGAATAATAAACGATTTGAAACCGGACTTGGAACTTCATTAGAAGTTGTTGATGCAAGCCTATCTTACGAAAAAACAATGATAGATTCTAAAACTTATATATATGAATACTACACTTCACTTTCTGAACTATACTTCAATTCTGGAAATACAGAAATGATTATAACGATTCTTTCATACGAGGAGACTAAAAATGAACTTTAAAAAAATATTAATTGCATTGCCATTCGTACTGGCAATAATCGCCGTTGTTGTTTTAATTGTAAATGCAAGTGAAAGTAATACCCGGGTTATTACAGGTTTAGTTGAGACCACCAGCGTAAGTGTTTCTTCAAAAATTCCAGGCAGGATTGCTGAGATTTTTGTAAAGGAGGGCGATAAGATTAAAAAGGGTCAGCTTATTGCGAGGATGGAAAGCAAAGAAATGGATGCAAAGGTTGAACAAACAAGAGGACAACTTGACATCGCAAAATTCAAATATAAGATGGCACTGAATGGAGCGAGACCGGAAGAAAAAGACGCCGTTGAAAAACTTTACTTGCAAACTAAATATCAATTTGAACTGGCAGAAAAAACATTAAACAGAATGATGAATCTTTACAGGGATAGCTTGATTTCAACTCAAGAAAAAGATGTTTACGAGTTCCAATACAAAGCAGCGCTGGAGCAAATGAATGCAGCAAAATCAAAATATGATATGGTTGTTAAAGGAGCCCGCTATGAAGAGATTGCAATGGCTAAGGGATTATATTACCAAGCCGAGAATGGCTTTAAAGAAGCTTCCGCTTACCAGGATGAATTAGATTTTAGAAGTCCTATTGATGGTGAGTTACAAAAGAAAATGGTTAACCAGGGAGAAATTCTAGCAAGCGGTTACCCTGTTTTTACTATAATCGATTTAAATGATACCTGGGTTACGATTCAGTTAAAAGAAGATGAAATGAAAAGTATTAAAATAGGAGATGTACTATCAGGTAAAGTAACTGCCTTAAGTAATAACGAATATAAATTTAAAGTTTATTACATCTCTGACATTGGCGATTTTGCTAACTGGCGCCCAACAAACCAAAAAGGTGAGTTTGATATTAGAACGTTTGAAATAAGACTTCGAGCAATAGATAACATTGAAGGTTTTCGTCCGGGAATGACAGTTAATTTAGAATTAAACTAGAATGAAGAATAGCTTTAACATATTAAAGTTAATTGTAATAGATGAATTCAAGAGAATAACTAGAAGCAGGATAACGATATTATTATACGCTGTGATTCCTATAATTATATTTCTGTCTTTCTCATTTGTCTATCAAAAAGAAATAATTAGAGAAATTCCTGTTGCGATTTTTGATGAAGACAACTCAGATTTATCCCAAACGATAATTAAATACATAGCTTCTTCCCCTTCCATGGAAATAGTTGAATACCTCAATTCGATAGATGAAGCAAAAGATGAAATGCTACGTGGAAAAATTCAGGGATTCTTTTATTTGCCGCCGGATTTAAGCTTTAATATTAAGTCAGGTAAACAGGCAAATGCATTCTTGTTCATCAACTCTAGCAATCTGATTATCAGTAATAGTTTATTAAGCGATGGTTCAAAAATTCTAAAAACTGTTAATGCAGGAATTCTAGTAAAGAAATTTCGTTCTTCAGGGTTAACAGAAAGTCAGGCGACTGACCTTGCAAATCCAATAAAGGTTGAATCAAATATTTTATACAATACAAACTATAGTTACATATCATATCTCATTCCCGGTTTAACAACTTTTTCTTTTATGATAATAATAATTATGGGTGCAATACCAATTATCAGTCACAAACTCGATCATAAAGAGTTTACAGATTTTCTATCCAAGACAAATAATAATGTATTGTTAATATTGTTTGGTAAGTCACTGCCTCATCTTGCATTTCATTTTGCAAATATTTTAATACTGGTCGGAATCGTATTTCCATTATTTAGTATTACGACAACAGCATCAGCTTTTGCTGTATTGATGTATTTATTTTTCTTTGCAATAGTAAGTTTTGCATTTGGTTTGATGCTGGCGGCAGTAGTTTATAAAAGAGTACTTGCAACAGAAGCAGCACTATTCATACTTATGCCTGCATTTATTTACAGCGGATTGACATTCCCCCTTTGGGCTATGCCCGAAATACATCAGATAATTGCACAGATGATTCCATTTACTTACTTCCTCTCAGGATTTATTAAAATATTCCAGATGAATGCTGATGTTCATTACCTGATAAATGATCTGCTGTTCCTTGTATCATTCCTGATTATAAGTTTAATCATTACATATGTTTCCGTAAAGATAAGATTAAAAAGGATATACAGAGTTTAAAATGAGTTGGATAAAATCAGTTTTTAAAGTTGTTATCAGGGAAATCAATTGGATTATAAAAGACTCCGACCTGATTTTAATGCTTATCGCTGCACCAATTTTTTACTCTTTTTATTATGGAAGTATGTACATAAATAAATCTGAGTCCAAAGTTCCGATTGCAATTTTAGATATGGATCATTCTCAATCTTCTAAAGATTTTGTTAAAGATTTAAATGCCAGCGCATATATTAAAGTTAAGGAGTATTTACATAGCAGTTCTCAAATTGAAGATAAATTAATAAGCGAAGAAGTACAGGGTGTTGTCTTCATTCCATCAGATTTTGAATCCAATATTACTCAAATGCGCAGTACAGAAATTAAACTTTATCTTAATACTCAAAGATTCCTGCATTCAAATGATCTGAACAAAGCCGTAAACCAGATAGCACTTGCCAAAGGTGAAGAAATTAGAACAAAAATATTTATATCAAAAGGATTTTCAAATGCCCAGGCAAAGGAGATGAGCACTCCTTTAAAAGATGAGGTAACTTTTCTTTTTAATCCAAGCGAAGCTTATGGTGATTTTCTGATTCCGGCTATTTTAATTCTTATACTTCAGCAAACATTATTTATGGGATTAGGACAATCGATGGCAAAAGAAAATGAAATAAATAAAATAAACGAATTAATATCCACTGCGGGTAATAGCTTCTCTGCCGCTATATTTGGCAAAATTTTATTCTACGTTATATTATATCTTTCTTATGCTTTTCTATTCTTCACATTGAATTATTATATATTCAATTTAAACTTTGCCGGGAACTATTTTACATTTACACTTCTCACACTATTTATGTTTATAAGTATGTCCGCAATTAGTGTATTCATCGGAAGTTTTTTTACAAAAAAGATTTATGCATTAGTATTAATATCATTTACTTCCTATCCCCTTTTCTTTTTTGCTGGATACTCCTGGCCGACCTTTGCTATGCCAAAATTTGTTCAGTTATTTTCATATATAATACCCACAACACCTTATATGCAAGCAATTAACCGTGTTGCAATGATGGGCGCCGGTTTAAATCAGATTTTATTTGAATTACTAAATCTGATAGTACTATCTGTTTTCTTTTTATTTCTTGCTTTTTTCAGATTGAAGTTGATTGCAAAGAAATAATACTCCTTACTTAGACTGAGAACCACAGCCACATTCCCTATAAAATATTACGCTTTTTATTGTTTGACTTTAGCAACTGTTTGTTTTACATTTGATAAGTTCTTTTAACTACTGGGTTTAATTTAGCACTTCATAAGGGGTTCTTATGAAAAAATTTTTAGTTATTCTTCTTTTATGGATAGCGCAGTCTTCGAATCTGCACTCGCAAGTTTCTGAAAACTGGTTAACTTTTTTTGATTTTGATTCCCTAAATGTAAATAATCTCGAAACTGTAGTCTCCAATCAAGGAAGTATGCGATCTCGCTGGATTAGCATGCCAGTAAGTACGAATAATCAGATTATTTATGATCAAGGTCCCTGGTTTGTTGGAAAAATAAACGGTGAACCAATTTTATCAATTATACAATGGTTTAGTTGCTGGAACTATTCACCCGGACCAATCATTCAAAACAGTGCTGCAATGCTTACCCATCCCGAAGATTCACTTCGCTACAGAGTTTACAAAATTTCTAAAGGTGATGATCAATCAAATCCGGATTACGCTGAATGGCCTACTGATTTTGGCGCTCCTCTTGATCAATATGGAAATCCACTTATTAACGGCAGCCAAACTCTTTGGACATCTTTTAATAGTTTAGACAGCACCGCAATCAATAGCAATTGGATTCAACCTTTAAAAACTTCACCCATTGAAATTCATCAAAAATTCTTTTGCCGAGAAGGTAATCAAAATGATTTTACAGATATATTTTCCAATGTTATTTTTATGGAATGGGAATTTATTAACAAGAGCACTTTTCCTTTAGACTCAGCGTATATAGGTTTCTGGTCCGATATTGATTTTTGGGCTTTAGAAAATAGACCAGCAATAGACACTTTAAGGCAATTGGGTTATTGCTGGAGTGAAGAAGATACAACTTTCGAAGGGACACATCCTCCTGCTGTAGGATATTCAATGTTATATGGACCGATCGTTCAAGATCAAAATAGCAATGCGATTTTTAAAGGGAAAGTTGTAAATGGTTTTAAGAATTTAAAATTAAATTCGTTCAGAGGCATAGCTGATGACTCACATATTGATACGCTTACCGGAAAAGTCCGATCGATGATGGACGCCCAGAATCAGGCGAGAGGATTAAGTTCAAATGGTTATCCTATTATAAATCCAATAACTAATCAACCAACTACGTTTCCTTTTTCCGGTGATCCGCTTACGGGTGAAGGTTGGATTTACAATACCTGGACATCAGGTGGTGCCGGTTTTGTTTTTTTCTCTGGTCCTTTTAATATGGCGCCAAACGATACTCAATGGGCTATGATTGCTTTAATTCCCGCATACGGAAATACAGGATTAAACAGCATTGAATTGTTACGAGAGAAAACTGATTTAATTAGAAATCTTTCTTATGATAGTCTGGCATTCGGATCAATAAATTATAGTATTACAAATGTTGAAGATAATGATAAGGTTATACCTGAAAATTTTTCATTATCCCAAAACTACCCAAATCCATTTAATCCAAGCACAAAAATTAGTTGGCAGTCGCCAGTCAGCGGTAATCAAACCTTAAAAGTATATGATGTTCTTGGAAATGAAGTTGCAACTTTAGTGAACGAAGAGAAGACCGCGGGGAATTTACGAAGTAAATTTTAATGCCTCCTCCCTTTCCAGTGGAGTTTATTTTTATACTTTGCGTGCTGGTTCTTTTGTTCAAACAAAAAAGATGGTTTTAATTAAATAAGGGTATGAAAATGAAAAAGTTATTTTTGATATTACTACTTACTTTTACTACTATCTTTTCGCAGACACAATACAGGTTAAACATTAACGCTATAAACTTACCAATTGATAATAAAGGAGTTTTAGCTTATGTAAATATTCCGGATCCAAATCCTGTTATTGGCGGTTCTGGCGGAAAATATGGTGGACACGTTTTTTTATTTAGTGGCGGATTTGTTCTTAGCGGTTATGCGAATGACACTCTCTGGGCAAATGGTGTTGCTCCTTCATCTTCAATTAATGATTATTTACCCGGAACTGTTTATAACGAACCATCCGATCCAAAAAATATTATTTATGTAGTTAAAAAAACTGATTCTGATTTTGGGCAATCCTGGCAAGATTGGATAAATGCTGTTTCACTCGGAGCAGATTTTTATGACGGAAATAATGATGGAGTATATAATCCAACAGATTTAAATGGAAATAATATTTGGGACACATCTGAAGATAAACCGGCTATAATTGGTGATGAAATGACCTGGTGTGTTTATAATGATGAAGTTCCGGCAAATCAAAGAAGATTTAATACTGTAACGTCTAAAGGAATTGAAGTACAGCAAACAGTTTCAGCGTATGCAACTTCACAAGCTCCACTTGGAACAACAATCTTTATTCGTTACCGATTGATTAATACTGGAACCATTTCAAATAGATTAGATTCTGTAATTTTTGCAATATATACAGATCCGGATTTAGGATCTGCTTGGGATGATCTGATAGGATGTGATACTTTATTAAATTCTGGTTTTGTATATAATAATGGGCCTGATGCTGAATACGGTTCTAATCCACCATCCTTTTTTATGAAGTATATGCAGGGCCCTGTTTCCTACATTCCAGGAGAAACCTTTATTGATATCAATTCCAATGGATTATTTGATAATGGAATTGATACACCTTTAGATACAGCTTATAATCGCAGAGGAGATTTATTTAATACTCAGTCGTATCTCGGAGCAAAAAATTTAGGAATTACTGCAAATACCATTTCAAATGGTGGAGATCCAATACTCTTCGATCCTATTAACCAACAACAGTTATGGAATGCTCTAAACGGAAGAACTAGCCTTGGAGCTTTAGTTGATCCTTGTAGTTTCACTTATGGGCATGTATTTGGAGGAATAAACTGTTCGCAAGTAAATCCTATTTTTTGGTTTTCAGGTGACCCAGTTTCTAATATTGGATGGATTGAAACAGTAGCAGGAGATTTAAGAAATATAATTAGTACAGGTAGGTTCACTCTTGAAACCAATAAACCAATCGACATTTGGGTTGCGTATATTGTTGGACAAGGAAACAGTGCATTAAATTCAATATCAGTAACCAGAAACTACACTCAAGATGTTCAAACTTATTTTAACAATAATTTTACTAATGGAACCGTAAGTGATTTAGCTGATAATAATTATACTATACCAGAAAAATTTTCTCTTTCCCAAAACTACCCTAACCCATTTAATCCAAGCACAAAAATAAAGTATAGCATCCCAAATGTCACCCTGAGCGGAGTCGAAGGGTCTAGAGTGCAGCTTAAAGTTTATGATGTTCTTGGAAATGAAGTTGCGAAACTGGTTAATGAATATAGAGAGGCTGGTAGTTATGAAATACTATTTAATGCATCCTCTCTTTCAAGCGGGATTTATTTTTACAGATTACAAGCTGGTTCTTTTATCCAAACAAAAAAAATGATTATTAATAAAATAAGGGTAATGAAAATGAAAAAGTTATTACTTATAATATTACTGAGTAGTTTGACTTCAATGTTCGCACAGCAATTTAGCAATCTAAAAGGATTGGAAGATGATCAGGGAAACACAACTCTTCTTTATTCCTTCGGGATTGATGCTAACGGCAGATACAGTCCTGTTTTCAAATTTAATGTAAATACAGATTTGAATCCAAAATAATGGATGCTTATTCAATAACAATAGATACTTTGACTGTAAATGCAAAATCTATAAGTGATTATGATTTTTTTCCAAATGATATGAACAATTTTATAAATGTTGGATTAACTATTAATCCCGAAACTTACTTGGTTATGCCGCAAGGAATGATACAATCACTTATAACCAGTGGGCCTTGTTTATGGTTGATATAGCAAAACAAAATCCCAATAATGTTTTCGTTACAGATTTTTCTAATATATACAGAAGTTTTGATGGCGGTTACACTTATCCGGTAGACTCAACTATTGCTTTCCAATTTCTCTCGCTTGCAGCATTTGATGATAATGTTTTATTTGGTACAGATGCCCAGGGAAATTTAATTAAGTCAGACGATTTAGGAATTACTTCCACAATAGTAGACACATCAAAAGTTATAACTGGTTTGCCTTTTCTAGCTTTTTACTATGATCAAAATCAAAACATTGTTTATCGTAAAAACATTTCATACGGAAGGTATGCTTTCTATGTTAGCAATAACGAAGGCAATGCTTTTAGCTGGGCTCAGAGTTTTGAAAGTGAAAACCCATTTTATATTGCAATTGATTCAACACAATCAGGTTTAATTTATCTTGCAGACGGAAAGCAAATTTTTAAATCAACAACTGCTGGAAGTAATTTTGAAACATACAAAACTTTACCAAATAAACTTGTTGGAATTTATAAAAAGCCCAATTCCGATATCCTGTATGCAGCAAGTAAATATCAGATTTATGAAGTTAGACCGGACACTATAATAGTTATAAAATCAGTGCCTTTACCGTCTTATGTTTTTGAATATTATCCTCTAGCAATCGGGAATAAATGGATATTTAATTTTGCATCAATCTCCTACTGGCCATTTCCAATCTTTACTTACGATACTTTTTCCAGAACGGTTGTTGACTATGTGATTAAAGAAAATAATAAATCATATTTTAAAATTGATGAGAAATTCCTAAGTGATAGTTATATAAATACATACTATGAAAGAATTGATTCAAGTAGCGGAATTATATTAAGATTTAATCCTGATTGCCCTGATTCAGAACAAGTTATTGATGACTTGAGTGGAGATGTTGGCGATTCACTATCAGTAAACCGATTTGAAGGTTGTCAGAATTATGTTCAAACTGTCTTTGAGAGTGTTGAAGCATATAACGAATTTGGAATGAATAGTTCTAAACGAAAGTATAATTATAATGGATTGCTTTTTGTTGATTATACATTGGTTAGAGGTGTTGGGCTTGAACACATTTTAACAGGCTACGATTTTGGAACTGATGTTTTTGGTATGAAAGGATTTATAATTGACGGCATCGTATATGGGGATACAACGATAACGGATATTGATGATGATCCTTCTTCACTTCCGACAGAATTTAAATTATCCCAAAACTACCCAAACCCATTTAATCCAAGCACAAAAATAAAGTATAGCATCCCAAATGTCACCCTGAGCGGAGTCGAAGGGTCTCGAGTAAAACTTAATGTTTATGATATCCTAGGAAACGAAGTTGCAACATTAGTTAATGAATACAAACCTGCGGGAAGTTATGAGGTCGAATTCAACAGTCATTCCGGCGAAGGCCGGAATCTTACAAGCGGAGTCTATTTTTATCAGCTTAAAGTTGGTTCATTTGTTCAAACAAGAAAAATGATACTAATCAAATGAGAAATCAAATAATTAGAAATATAATTTTAATTATTGTACTGATTCCTTTAATCGCTTATTCTCAGACTAAGCATCGGTTTTTTGTAAATAAAATTAATCTACCAATTGATAACAAAGGAATAATTGGAAGTGTGAATATTCAAGATCCAGATCCGTTTATTAATGGTGCTGGCGGAAAGTTTGATGAAAGTGTATTCCTTTTTTCTTCCGGCTTCTTTCTTTCCGGTTATGCTAACGGAATACCATTTTCCAATACAATATCTGAGGCTTCAATAGACTACCATCCTGGTATAGTTGGAAGTACTCCAGAAGATTCTTTAAATATTATTTATGTTGTAAAAAATACTGACTCCCCATTCAGCTCAAGCTGGCAAAAATGGAAAGACGCGGTATCTCTCGGTGCAGATTTTTATGACGGAGATGGTAATGGAATATATAATCCTAAAGATAAAAATTTTAACGGCACCTGGGATTTAAATGAAGATATGCCGCCGCTTATTGGTGATGAAATCGCCTGGTGTATTTATAATGATGGTGTTCCTGCCAGTTTAAGGCGTTATGGTGTTGAACCATTAGGAATTGAAATTCAGCAAACCTTATTTGCTTCAAGCAATCCGGAATTAGAGAATGTTGTATTTATAAAATATAAAATAACAAATACAGGTTTGGTTGATGATGTTCTTGATACTGTGTTTTTTAGTCCGTGGGATGATACTGATATAGGCCAGGCTGACGATGACTTTGGAGGATGCGATACTATTTTAAATTCTGTTTTCACTTATAATTTAAAAGATGACAGCCAATATGGTATAAATCCACCTGCTGTTTTTACAACCTTTGTACAAGGGCCGTTGAGCAATACTGCAAATATGAACGATACTGCATTCATTAAAAACGGAGTTATACTTGGTGAACAAAACATAACTGGTTATAAAAACCTTGGCCTTTATTCATTTACAGGGTATGCTAAAAATGCTCCAACGCAACATGTTCCAACCAGTATTGAATATGTTTGGAATTATATAAATGCACTTGATGGAGAAGGAAATGAATTAGAACCTTGTGACACACTTTACGGGCAAGTACATGGAAACGTTGATTGCAGCAAAGTTAATCAGTTATTCTGGTTTTCAGGTGATCCGGTTGATACATCAGGCTGGCTGGATAGAATAGCTATGGATGATAGAAAATTTTCAAGTATAGGTCCATTTATTCTTGAAAAATCAAAACCTGTTGAAATAATTTTAGCTTTGGTGGTTGGTAGAGGAATGGATGAATTGAATTCCATTACTGCGGCAAGAGAAACTGTACAAAAAGTTTTCAATGAATATAAAACGAATTTTGCAGCATTAACTTTTTCAGCGCCAAAACCAACAAAACCGGTTACAGATTATATCCTTCATCAAAATTATCCTAATCCGTTTAATCCAACTACTACAATTCGCTACGATATTCCTCAGGATGGATTTGTGAACCTTGAAATATTTGATGTAATAGGCCAAAAAGTAAAGACGTTATTAAATCAATTTATGCAAGAAGATAGATATGAAATTGAATTTTCAGGAAATGGATTATCAAGCGGCATTTATTTGTATAAGCTAAAAGTCAATGATTACACTCAAACAAAGAAAATGATATTATTAAGGTAGTACTAGTTCGATATAAGTTCCTTTGCAAAAAAAAGATTATCAAATCTTTTTGCTTTTAATCTCTTTTAGATTATATTTTTTCTGAAATAATTAAAAAAGGAGTTATTATGAAAAATGTTTCTACATTTTTGTTAGTTTCACTTTTCTGTTTTTTCTTGTTTGATTCCTCAACACCGCAGTCCGAAATTTTTAATCCGCCATCAGAATTTGCACAGTTTAATACTATCCCCCCCGAATACGGCACCATAGGTGGTACTGCAACATTTTTAGGCCCTTTAGCAAACACCGCAAGAACTTTACAATTCTTAATCCATGACACTCTTCTTATTGATTTAGTTGGAAAAGAATTACAGGGAATAAGTTTTAGATTACCGGGATCAGCTACAAGTACCTGGCCTGTTGCTGAAGGAACTTACCCTAGCTACGATATTTACTTAAGTGGATCTGTTGCACCATCCGCCAGAAGTTTAACTTTTGCTGATAACGTCGTTGGTCCTCAAACTCTAGTTAGAAGCGACTCATTAGTAATTCCCGCAGATTCTTACACTTTTGGTTCTGTACCAAACAATTGGGGACCAGAAATTACATTTGATGATTATTGGCTTTACAACGGAGGACATTTGTTGATTGAAATAAGATCTTCAATTCCAAACACTACTTCAAGAAGTGTGGATGCAATAGGGACTTCAATAACTGGGTATGGAACCCTTTTTAGTGCGTGCTGGGCTTCAGGTTCAACTGCTACATCAGGTTCACAAGGTAATTTTTGTGTCCTACGATTAACTTCAGACGTTCCTGTTCCGGTGGAATTAACATCGTTTACTGCAAACATTGTCAGTAATACAGTTGAACTACAATGGATAACAGCATCTGAATTGAATAACAGCGGTTTTGAAATCCAGAGAAAAATTAATATTTCTGAGTTCGAAACAATTGGATTTATAAACGGAAATGGAACCACTACTGAAGAAAGCAATTATTCTTTTACCGATTATAATCTTACAGAAGGACAATATTCATATCGGCTAAAACAAATTGATTTTGATGGGACTTTTGAATTTAGTAATGAGATTAATGTTGAAATAAATTCCCCTGAAAATTTTTCTTTAGCTCAAAACTATCCAAACCCATTTAATCCAAGTACAAAAATTAAATACAGCATCCCATCTGTCACCCTGAGCGGAGTCGAAGGGTCTCGGGTAACCTTAAAAGTTTTTGATGTTCTTGGAAATGAAGTTGCTACATTAGTTAATGAATATAAAAACGCAGGAAGTTATGAAGTTGATTTTTCCACTACAGGCGGAGCATCTTCACTTTCCAGCGGGGTTTATTTTTATAAATTAAGTGCTGGTTCCTTTGTTCAAACTAAAAAGATGATGTTGATCAGATAATCTTGTCAATTAAATCACTTTAATAAAAAGCCTTCAAAATATTTGAGGGCTTTTTTATTTTATTTAACTATTTTTCGCCTGCCAATTAATAAAAAGTTTTATGGAAAAACCAAACATTCGTGCTTACATTGCCTGGATTGCTATTTGTATTTTATGGGGAACAACTTACCTATTTATTAGAATCGGGGTTGAAACAATTCCGCCAATGCTGTTTGCTGGTTTTCGCTGGATAGTGGCTGGATCAATTCTTATAACAATATTAAAACTTTCAGGAAAACAACTTCCCAAAAAATCGGATATGATTCACATCGCGATAATCGGTATCGCATTACTTGGTTTTGGTAATGGCCTTGTTGTTGTAGGCGAACAATATATCGAAAGCGGGTTAGCTGCTCTCCTAATTACAACTGCTCCCTTTTGGATGGTAGGCGCTGAATCATTTCTTCCTAAAGGTCCGAAACTAAATTGGATGGTAATCACCGGATTAGTTGTTGGAATTTTTGGTGTAAGTTTAATTTTTGGCGGTGACTTAAAATATATTTTTGAAACCAAATATCTTTTTGGAGTTTTAAGTATTCTTGGTGCCGTTGTTGCCTGGTCACTTGGCTCTGTTTATTCAAAGTATAAAAGAGTAAGCGTGCATCCGCTTATGAGTGCATCTGTACAAATGCTAATCGCAGGATCGCTTCAAGTTTTACTTGGAACAGTGCTTGGAGAATTTTCCGCGTTACATTTAACACACTCCGGAGTTTTGTCACTCGCCTATCTTGTTGTGTTTGGTTCAATATTCGGTTACGGCTCATACATTTATGCTATCGAGCATTTACCTCTCTCACTTGTTTCTACTTATGCATACATAAATCCAATCATAGCTTTATTTTTGGGCTGGATATTTCTGAATGAACAGCTAACTTTTTTTACTTTGATTGCTTCTGTTGTGATTATATTTGGCGTTGTACTCGTTAAGGCCGGAACAAGTAGAAATGTAATGTTAAAAAGATTTTAAAACAGATCCCGAAATAAATTCGGGATGACTCATAAAACCTGTTCGTGCGTTAAACAATGTAAGGTTCCCAATCCCCAAACTAAATCAACAGCATGGATACCAATTACAGGTCTATCATTAAACAGCTCACTTAAGATTCCTAACGCCATCTTATCGTTAACATCATTAAAAGTTGGAACCAATACAGCATAATTTGAAATATAAAAATTAGCATAACTGGCTGGTAATCTCTCGCCTTTAAAGATTACAGGTGAAGGCATTGGCAACTCAATAATATCTAAACTTGATCCATCCTCTAATTTTACACCCTCAAGTATTTCCCTGTTCTCCATCAATGGAATATAGTTTGGATCGTTTGGATGAGTTTCAATCACGGTTACAACAGTATTTTTATTTACAAATCTTGTAATATCATCAACGTGTCCATGTGTATCATCTCCTGCAATTCCTTTATTAAGCCAGATTACATTTGCTGCACCGAGATATTTATTAAAAACTATTTCGTAATCTTCTTTAGTGAAATTTTTATTACGAACCTGAACTTCATTTTCCATCAAACATTCTTCTGTTGTAATGATAGTTCCGAAACCATTGTAATCAATACTTCCGCCCTCAAGCACGACTTCCCTTTTTTGATGTTCAGCTTTTACTAAATCAAGTTTAAGTTTTTTAGAAATCATTTTAGGAATTTTTGCATCAAGCTTATAGTTATCATACTTAGCCCAGGCATTAAACTTAAAGTTTATAAGAACAGTTTCATTTTTTTCATTTTTTACAAACTGCGGGCTCGCATCTCGCAGCCAATTTCTATCCGTTTCGAGTTTAAAGAATTCTACATTGTTTAAATCAGCATCAACGGCTTTCAAAACTTGTTCAGCTTTTTTTTGATGTTCTTTTGATTGGACTATTATTCTAACTCTTTCACCACGAGAAATGTAACGAACAATCTCTCCATAAACCCATGGAATCGGTTGAAACTTACCCGGCCAATCTTGTTTGTTTGCAGGCCAGCCAATCCAGGTTGCTTCGTGGTATTCCCATTCGGCAGGAATTCTAAACTTTGACTTTTGATTTTTGACCTTTAACATTTTATTATTTTAAAAACCTTTTAGTAATATCGCCATAAGCATCAATTCTTCTATCACGTAAAAATGGCCAATTGCGGCGGATGTATTCAATTCTATCAAGATCAACTTCGGCAATAAGAATTTCTTCTTTATCGTGTGAAGCTTCAGCAATTATTATTCCCTGCGGATCACAGATAAAACTGTTTCCCCAAAATTCTATTCCAGCCGAATCTTTATTTTCTTTTTCCAATCCAATACGGTTCACTGATGCAACATAAACTCCATTTGCAATTGCGTGTGAACGCTGAATTGTCTGCCAGCTTTCAAATTGCGGCTTGCCGTGTTCCTTTTTTTCGTGTGGATGCCAGCCGATTGCAGTTGGATAAAATAAAATACTTGCACCTTGCAAAGCTGTTAATCTTGCTCCTTCAGGATACCATTGATCCCAGCAAATTAAAGTACCGATATTTCCAAATTCTGTATCGAAGGATTTAAAACCTAAATCACCGGGAGTAAAATAAAATTTTTCATAATAAGATGGATCATCCGGAATGTGCATCTTCCGATAAACTCCAGCAATCTCGCCTTTAGTGTTCACTACTGCAAGCGAGTTATGATAAAGTCCTTCAGCTCTTTTTTCAAACAGCGGAACAACCACCACAACTTTTAACTTCTTTGCAATTTTAGAAACAGCATCTGTGGAGGGTCCGGGAATAGTTTCTGCTAAATCATAATAATCTATATTCTCGGATTGACAAAAATACTGTGAGCGAAAAAGTTCAGGCAAACAAATTACCTGTGCACCTTTCTTTGCAGCTTTCTCAATCCACACAATTGCTTTTTTAAGATTGTCATCAGGATTTTTGGAAAAAGATAGTTGTATTAAACCAACTTTAAATTTCTTTGGATGTTTTTTCATAATTATTCTGATTTGTTTGTATACAAATATAAATCGTTATGGTTAATAATAAAAAAGGCACGATTGCTCGTGCCTGAATATTATTTTTTGTATTTCAACTAATTAGTTAGAAATATTACCTCTAGAACTTAAACTGAAGTGAAAACAAATTTGCATTTCCTAATCCTAAAGAGAATGGAAGGAATGCATAATCAAATTTTAAATTGCCCCACATCAAACCAATACCAGCTGTTAGTCCACGACTTTCATATCCACTCTGATAGCCTGCTCGAGCGGCAATTAATTTGTTATATAAAACTTCACCACCAAAATTAAAGTGGTTGTCTTCAGTATCTAAATATTTTTGAAATTCTGCACCGCCGGTAAAATCAAATTTGGAATCTTCTAAACTAAATGTGTACGCAGTTCCAATTCTTAACTCTGATGGCAGCTTTGTCTCTTCACTTCTTAACTTATTCATCGAACCAATATTTTTTATAACTGCTGATGCTGTTAAACCTTTGTATGGCAGCAAGTAGTTCAATCCAAAATCAAAACCGAAACCATTTGCTTCATCGTTTAATAATCCTTCGTACAAATATTTAAAGCTTGCGCCAAATGCAATTTCATCTGTTACAAAAAATCCTGTGGAAATACTTCCGAAAAAATAATTTGCAGAAAAGTTTGTTTCCGGGTCCGGTGTCGGTATTGTTCTGAAAGGTATATCACTTACTGATGTTATATTGAATCCCAACGCAAAAGGTATATTCCAAAATTCGGTTTTAACACCAACGACTTCGCTGCTAACATCTTGTATCCACTCATTGTGCATAAATAAAACTTCAGAGCCATTAGTTAATGCTAACTTAGCAGGGTTGTAAAACAATCCAGTTAAATCATTTGATAGCACAGTTCCGGCATCACCCATTGCGATGTTTCGTGCGCCGAATCCGTATTTAAGGAATGATAATCCTGTATTGCCTGCAGATTGTGCAAATATTGTTACAGATGATATTATAAATAACAAAAGAAATTTTTTCATAACATTTATTTTTCAACTTTTTTAGAAATTAAAACTTACACCAATAATGTGTCTATCAGAAGATGAATATTGTTCAACCATAAAGGCATAATCAACACCAACCATTAAATCACCAAAAGATTTTGCATAAGAAAATCCCAGCGATGGTTTTATACCTGCATCAGTGTTGCTAAGATTCAATTGATCAATTCCGCCGCGTAAAAATAAATTTTCGTAAATATTATACTCAGCACCAATTCTGATAATATTAGTTCCGGCATTACTGTTTTCATACTCAATTGCAGTAAGAAGTTTTAATGCTGGATTGTTATAGCTAACTCCAATTTTTTTTGTTGTGGGAAATTTATCTTTTGTTGATAAACCTTCCTGCCCGTAAATAGGGCTTGTGTCCCATTCGTACTTACTATTAAGATCGGAAATCATTAACGAAACATTCCAGTTGTCATTAACTCGATACAGTGCGCCAATATCGATTCCTAATCCGCTGGCATTAATTTCTTCATACAATTTGTAATAATAAAATTTTACTGAGATACCGAGCGAAAACTTTTCAGAAAATCTATTTGAAACACTTAAGAAAAATTGATTTTCAGAAGTTGATAGCTCTTTTGTTGGCAGACCATTATTATCTCTTCCATCAATTCCGCTAACGCCTGCATTGATTATACCCGCACTGATTCCTGCTGTGCTTCTTGGTTTTCTATCAACTGAAGAATCTTTTGCAGAATAAAAATCAAACTTACGAGTAAAGCTTAAAAAGTTTAACGATCTATCTAACGATAAAAATGAATATCCTGTTTGAACTGAATTGTTTTCTTGAAATGGTGATAATGCCGGATTGTAATATGAAACTAAATTACCTGTAGTTACTGATGACATTGCGTTTCCCATTCCAATTCCACGCGCTCCGAAACCTATCCTACTAAAAGCGCCAGCTCTGGAATTAATTTCTGTAAACTGCGGCTGTGCAATAACTATTGTTGAAAATAAAAAGACAACTACGATAAAAAATTTATTAAAATTTTTCATTGCATCACCAAAATCTTTCCGAACAAAGCATCATTATCACCGATTTCTACTCTGTAAAAGTAAACTCCATTTGGTACTGTGTTTCCATTGTCATCTTTTCCATTCCAAAATTCCGGAACTCCTTCAAGATCACGATTACGGTTAACGTTCTGAATTACGGTTCTAACGTAATTAAACCCAAAATCAAAAATTCTTATCGTTACGTTCGCATCTGATCCGCTTGTGCTGTATTTAATTTTAAGCTCTTCCTGTCTTGGATTAAAAGGATTAGGGTAACAATAAGTTTGATTGTTTGCAGTTAAAGGTTGTGATGCAAAAAATATTTTCCAATTCCCATCCCAAATCTTTCCGGGAGTTTCGTTAAGTCTTACTAGTCCATCATCCGATCCAAGCCAAATCTTATCTAAATAAGAATCAGCAGCATAAAATGTATTTGTTCTTAAGGAAATACCGGTATTGAGATCAGTTATGTAGTCGATAATTGAATTAACTCCTATCCAAGTTAAGCCATTATCAGTAGAACGAAAAACACTATTATCTGTTGGAACCATTACATCATTATTTCTAAAACCAAAATTATGCGGTCGTTCATCTCGCAAAAAAGTTCTCCAGGTTTGTCCGCCATCAGAAGAGGAACTAACACCATAGAACTCAGATTGATTTTCAGCCTTCCACGTTGATGCCCAAACTGTGTTGTTTGATTTATTATAACCAAGCGCAGTAATAAAATTTCCGCTTATCGGCTGTGATTGATTTTGTGCATTTAGTTTTACCCAGCTTATTCCGTTGTCAGTGGATTTATTTATTCCCCCGGCTGTACCAACATATAAAGTAGAATCATCTGTAGCAATAACAGAAAATACTCTGTGATTTAAATTTCCTTCTCCACAAAAATTTCCGTTAACAGGCGATAAACAAAAACTTAAAGTATCAGTTGGTGAAATTGAGTTTAAATAATCCGGCGGAAGAACTACTCGTTTCCAGGTTAGACCATTATCAGTACTTTTTCTAAGTCCGCCTGCAAAAGTTGCAATCCAAATTGTGTTTGGTGTAAAGGCAATATCATAAACTAGATTTTGAATTGTTACCGTAACAGGCAGTGCTCTAATTTGATTAATACCATATTGCTCAACTGTGTCAGTTTCAGCATCTAAGGGCTGTGAAATGCTTGTCCAGCTTGCGCCGTTATTAGTTGTATATTTTAATCCTGTTCCTGCTGGTAAAGTTTGTCCGCCCGTAACTTCTGTGGATTTAGCTCCGGCGCACCACAAAACTCGGTTGCTGTAGTCATATCCGAGTGCAGAATTATTATCAGTTCCAAAATCCGATTGCCCATAGAAGTTTGTCCAGTTTGTTCCGCCATCAAGAGATAAACTTACACCGCGGCTTGTGCCGAGCCAAACTGTATCGCCATTTGTAATAATATCTGTGATTGAATTGCTTAATGGATTTTGCGAAACGATTTTTTCTAAAGATTTTTCATCTGTCTGCAGCCAAAATGTTTCAGGAGAAAGCTGAGCAGAAATTCTGTTTGATATAAAAACTACGTAAAGAATTAAGATAAAATATTTTTTCATTGTATAAGTAAAGAGTGATTGATGATGTTACTTAATTTTGCACCGCGATCCTTTGCCTCGAATTCCAATCGATACGTTCCCTTTGCGTTTGTGGAATAGATTGAAATAATTAGAGAATAAATTCCATCTCCCGCTGTTTGATCTCCGTGTTGTGATAAATTGCCATCATCATACATAATATTCTGTGTATTACTTGTAGAACCATCTGGTCTGTAAACTACAAAATAAACTTTATCAACATCTGATAAACCGTTTTGATCTGAAACTTTTACAGATGTAAGAATAATTGTTGTATCTGTTACAATTGCTGTATCAGGCTCAACAATATCATCAAAAATTATCGGAGCTATATTTGCCTGTCCATTATCAAACTTAAAAGTTCCCAGTGCAACTTGTTGTGTTGTGTTCGATTTATCGGTAACAAAGTATTTTATGTTATAAATTCCGTTGGGATAATATTCGCTTAAAGCAATTTTATTTGCGTAGGAACCATCATTTGCAACATCATCGCCATTTGCACTTTTCCCATTATCAAGCAAGGATAAAGGAGAAGAATTTAGTTTTGTATTATCCGCAGCGTAAACATCACAAAAAACATTTTGAATACTTACTGCAGAATTAAATGCAATTCTAATTGCGATTAATGAATCAGCCCGATTGTAACGAATTGAATCCGATGGCGAAACTAATTTTACTTGGTAATCCGGGTTGGAATTTTCTATCACATTATCGTACTGTTTATCGCAAGCAGAAAAAATAATTGCAAGTAATAAACTAATGGCAAGTAAATTATATATTTTGATTTTCATAGCTAAATATTTCTTAAAATCTAAACTTCAGCAAGGTAAAAATAAACCCATTTCACCCAATCATATTAAGCATAAGCGGAGCAGGTGAAAATGATATCACAAAAATAAAGAAACTTAAATATCCAAGCGCCATTCTTTTTTTATCCAACGGCAAAACATCAGGCACTGGCGGATGTTTTAATTTTACAAAAAAATATAAAATAAACGCCCAAAATAACCAGCCGCTCCAGCCAATGCCATAATTAAATTCTAAAAGAGAATCTAAAATTCCTGCAAAGCCAAATAATAAAAGTAAGATTGCAGAAATTGCAGATACTTTGTAATGATTTTTTTCGCCAAACATTGTGTAGGAAATATGTCCGCCGTCTAATTGTCCAACGGGAATCATATTCATCGATGTAACAAGCATACCAAACCAGCCAGCGCATAAAAATGGATAATGATAAATCTCACTCATTGGCGGAAAAAAATTATTTGGATTTACAAATAAATATTTTAGGAATGAAAAAAGTATTGTATCCCCAAAAACTAATTGCATTCCATCTTTTCCGTAATCAGGCGAAAAATAATCGGGATGGATATTAATTAAATAATCAATCGAAGGAACGTGAGTGAATCCATAAATTAAAATCCCAAGACAGATAACAAAACCAGAAAGTGGTCCGGCAATTCCGATATCAAACATTGTTTTCTTAGAATAGATTGGAGATTTAGTTCTGATTACCGCACCCATCGTTCCAAAATTTATAAAATATGCAATTGGCGGAAACGGAATATAAAACGGCAGCGTTGCCCTGATTTTATGATAACGCGCAGCAAAGTAATGACCAAACTCGTGAAAAGTTATTATTAGTAAAATGCTAATTGAATATGGTAATCCTTTTGCAATCAAACTAAATTCATACGGTGGTAGTTTGCCTGTTGTCCATTCAACCCCTGCAAGTGTTGTTGTAATAAAAGTTACAATAAATAATCCTATGTGGATTAAATAACTGTTTACCCTTTTACGTTTTTCTTTTGCGGCAGTTGTAACATAAACTCTTGGTTCTGTTTGTGAAAATTCACTCATAATTTATAATTTATAATTCAAAATTAAATCCTATGTTAGAATAGTTTTCTGTTAAATCGTACAACTGACCATGAATACTTTTGCCTGAAATGTAAGAGTAGTACAAACTAAAACCTTTGGATTTCCAATCGCCAAATTTAATTCCTACCGAAATTATATTGTTACCGACAAATTTTTCAATTCCATTTAATTTAAAATCATAAGCAATAAATGGAGTTAAAAAGTCATTCCCAAATTGAGTTGCAAAGTAATCAAATCCCAATTGCAGATTTACTTTTTTAATTTCTTTTGGAATTATATGAAAAATATAAGTTAGGCCTATGTAAGCTCTTATATCTTCTATTCGATAATACGGAAACAGTTCAATAAATTCTTTGCTGTAAACAAATGGTTCTCTTCCCTCTCTCCATTTCTGAGATTGAGCATCAAATTGCCCATCAACTAAGTGAGTGCTGATATGACTTAAACGAAATCTTAAACCATACTCTTGATTATCTGCAAGATATTTTTTGTATCCTGCATTTATTCCAAAAAGATAATCAATTGTTTCCACAGGAAATTTAAAATCATCTGTACTTCGTAATCTTGTAAAAGTAAATAAATCTGCTCCGATTGAAATTGTAGAATTGTTACGCGAATACCAGTGAATAATATCTCTTGATGTTGAGATATCCAATCTTAATTTATTGTTATCAGTAGAAATCAAAAATCCGGCTTTTGGTTCAAGTATGTTTGCTGTGAATGGTTGGATATTTAAATGTGATGGAAATAGTTCGTGATTACATTGTGAATATGAAACCGAAGGTAAATAGAAATACTAGTAAAATAGTAAATAGCAAATTGAATTTTTTATCTGTCATTTCGAATCCGACTTCAGTCGGTGAGAAATCTTTTTTCTTGTGACGTACAAGATTTCTCAGTCGAGGACTCGTCTGCTGCCAGGCAGCCTTCTTCTTCCGAAGGAATGCCTTCGGCAGAAATGACAATTTTATATTATGAATTTGCATTAATCTGTGTTTGATGTTTGAATAAATTTCTTTTTTATTTTTTGTTTGATAAGCTTGTAATAACTGTACTTAAACTTTGAAGTTAAACTTGATATAGCATAAAGATTTGTTGGGAAAGCAAATGATGGTTCAAAGTAACAATTAACAGTACAGCCCTGACAAAAATCAAATCTGCCTTCCATCTTCATAAAATGTTTTATCTTTTCTGATTGACGAATTTCTTTTATTGGTTTGTCAATTAATATTTTGTCATTTGCAAAGTGATAACACGGTAAAATAATTTCATTATTTGGCGAGATAACAATCACACGCGAAACAGCTTTGCAGCTTGGATTATTAATATCATTTCCACCATCGCGTCTTAACTTCATAAATCCTTTGTTAAGATAAATATCCATCTTACCATCACAGTAATTATCAACAAAATCAGTAGCTTCATCACTTAAACCAGGATTTCCGAAATAAGAAAAAACAGGATTTACAAGTAAAACTAAATCGTGCTTCTGTGCTATTTCGTGCATCCTCGGGAGTTTTTTGTACGTGTCATTCGTAACTGTAAATAAAATATCAGGAAACTCACCAAGTGACTTTGCAATCTCAATACTTTTAAAAACACTTTTATAGCAATCAACTTTTCTAATTTTATTGTGTTCTTCTTCATCCGGAGAATCTAGTGAGAAGTGAAGAAGATTAATATGCCCTAAAAGTTTTTCAGCAAACTTATGATATAACAAACCGTTACTCGTAATACTTGTTTGCATTTTCAAATCGTGAGCAAACTTTGCCATCTCAGCAACATCTTTATGTAATAGCGGCTCGCCGCCAGTAAGATCAATAAATTTTACACCAAGCTCTGCAAGCTGTGTTACATTTGATTTAAAATCATCTAAACTTGCAAACGGTGTATCTTTAAAATTTGTGTGATCACCAAAATGACAAAACTCACAATAAGCATTGCATCTGTATGTAAGATAATAATTACAGAGAAGCAGCATTAATATTCACGACCCTTCCAAATTACTTTTCTGTTTGGTAAAACTATAAACGGAAGAAGTATTACATAAAATAAATAGTAAACTTCAAAGTGGAAGAAGTATTTTAGATTTTTTGAAATGCCAAGTTTAACGTGAACCGGATACAAGTAAAAAAAGTCTAAAGCTACTTTAAACACAACCAAAGTTAACCATGTAGCTGAGAAAAAGAAAGGTGTTAACAATACAAGCAGATTTGCCATAAAACCCCAAAACATTATAACAAATCCACGGAACGGAACGCCAAGTCCGCCAACACCCCAGCGTTTTTTCTGGCGCACTAAACTTTTTAAAGTTTTACACGGAACTGATGTAACAAGTGATTCAATCTCAATTGGAAAAACTATTTTGTACTTTTTAAGATTGTAGATAGCATTCATTAAAGTAAAATCTTCTGTAACACTGTGTGGAAGTTTTTCATATCCGCCAACTTCATCGTAAGCGGATTTTCGATACGACATATTATTTCCGATACAGGAAATTGGATAATTTAAATTTGTACATCCCGAGCCGGCAGTTAGCAGATAAACAAAATCCAAAGCTTGCATTCCGTAAAACCATTTTTCAGTAGTTTGAGTTGTAACACCCGCAACAATTGCAACATCATCAAAATAATGTGAGCACATTGTTTTCGCCCATTGTGGTTTTACTTCGCAATCAGCATCGGTGGTTAAAATAATTTCTCCCGTTGCTTCTTTAATTGCATAAGCTAATGCGCGCATTTTACCAATTAGTTTTGTGTGATGTTCTTCAGTTGTGATTTTTATAAATCTATCTTTGTTTTTGATAAACTCATCGATGATTTTTCCTGTTGCATCAGTTGATTGATCATCAACAATCATTATTTGAAGTTTGCCTTCGGGATAATCAAGTTTATCTAGAGATTGAAGCGTACGAAGAATATTATTTTCCTCATTTCTTGCTGCAACAATAATTGTTGCGGTCGGAAGTTTTTCTTCAGATATTTTTGGATATTTTTTTTTGGCGCCAATAACAAAAATTAAGAGTTGAAGAGTGTATCCTACCATTATAAACAAAAAAATCAGTTCAAACATTCGTCTGCCCCGCCAAACTGATAGTTTTGTTTTCTCACCTCATCAGCAATTAAACTGATTGAATCTAAAATAATATTTTTTGATTTATTACTATCGTGCAAAACTATTATTGAGTCTTTATTTAAATATTTTTGAGTGGCAAATTTAACAAATGATAAATCATTTTTATAATCATAAGTAAGCAGCGACCACATTACGTTTTTTAAATGATGTTTTTTCATCAAACCAGAAGTTGAAAATTGAAACATACCATGCGGCGGACGAAAGTACTTTACGTTATAAGCAAATTTATCTTTCAACATCAAATTAACAGAATCGATTTGAGAATCTTTTTCTTGATTTGAAAT
This sequence comes from uncultured Ignavibacteriaceae bacterium, assembly GCA_963704275.1. GTDB lineage: Bacteria > Bacteroidota > Ignavibacteria > Ignavibacteriales > Ignavibacteriaceae > IGN3. The sequence goes on from CAVPHP010000004.1 coordinate 29,792, forward strand.
TTCTCTTAAAATCTTATGATTAAAAGTATGGTTTCCAATTGAATGCCCTTCACTTAGAATTGACTGAACTAGCTCTGGATACTTTTGAATATTTTCACCAACACAAAAAAACAATGCTTTTATCTTTTCATCAGCAAGTTTTTTAAGTATAATTTCAGTTGTTTCTGGATTTGGTCCGTCATCAAATGTTAAAAGCAATTTATCATTTGATGTATTCCAGTAGAAGTCACTAAAAAGCTTCTTCAAAATAAATGGTGGATTGTGGCGGTATTTCATTATCTAAAAAGTATAATATTCAATTAAATCTTTTTCTGTAATTTAGCTAAAGATAAATTAAACTTTTAGAACCAATTAATAACATTTTCTTGAAAAATCTATCAGAACATAATAAAGGATTTCTAGCTGTTTTTGTAACAGCAATTTTATGGAGCTCTGGTGGTCTTTTCATAAAACTTATCTCACTTAATTCAATGCAGCTTTCTTTTTTTAGATGCATAATTGCTGCAGTAGTTTTCGGAATTCTATTTCGTAAAAAATTATTTGTGGTAAATGGATTTACTTTTTTAAACGCTGCTTTTTACGCTGCTGTTCTAATTACATTTGTTATAGCCACAAAAACAACCACTGCGGCAAATGCAATATTCCTTCAATCAACGGCACCAATTTACGTTTTAATTTTTGAACCAATCATTAATAAAACCAAACAGGAAAAAATTAATGTAATTACAATTGCAGTTTGTTTTATTGGGATGATATTCTTTTTTCTCGGCGAACTTTCTCCCGGACATTTTATTGGAAATTTAGTTGCGCTATTTGCAGGAATTTGTTTCGCAGCTTTCTTTTTGGGGATGAGAAAAAACGGACAGCAATATCAACAAAGCTCAATCTTTTATGGAAATATTTTTGTTTCAATAATATGTTTACCTTTTTTGTTTGATATGAAACCGATTTCATTCGATGATATTTGGATGGTAACTTTTCTGGGAGTTTTTCAAATAGCTTTTGCTTATGCGCTATTTAGTTATGGATTAAAACGAATCCTTGCCGTCGAAGCCTCAATAATTTCAATGTTTGAGCCGGTGCTAAATCCAATTTGGGTTTTAATCGGATACGGTGAAATACCAAGTTATTGGGCAATGGTTGGCGGAATAATAATTATAACGGCAATTACGGCAAGAACTATAATTTCAAATTCAGATTTTATTAAAACAAAATTTAGATTCTAAGGCTGCAATCTAAAAATCTTCCAATCGTCCTTAACTTTTTCATAACAGATTCTATCGTGCAGTCTGTCTCTTCTTCCCTGCCAAAATTCAAATTTATTTGGAATTAATTTATATCCACCCCAATTTTCAGGCATCGGCGGATTTTCTCCAAATTGTTTTTCCAACTTAGCAAATTTTTTTTCTAAAATTTCCCTACCTACTACTGCTTCACTTTGGTTTGATGCTAATGCACCATATCTGCTTTTTAACGGACGCAAATTAAAATACTGTTCCGATTCATTTCGACTGATTTTTTCAATCCAACCTTCAATCCTAACTTGTCTTTCGAATTCTTTCCACCAAAAAAGTAAAGAGGCAAACGGATTTTCTAAAAGCTCCTTCCCTTTTCTGCTTCCGTAATTTGTAAAAAATATAAAACCTATTTCATCAAAACTTTTTAATAGAACAACTCTCGCGGATGGGGTTCCGGTTTTTGTTGCAGTTGCGATAGTCATCGCATTTGGCTCAACAATTTTAGCTTTTACAACCTGATCAAACCAAAATTTGAATTGAACGAATGGATTTTTGTCTATGTTTGCTTCACTAAGTTGATCTTGCTCATAACTTAGGCGCATATTTCTTAAATCGTTGTTTTCTTGCATAGGTTTATTGTTTTAAAGTCTTATATTTTAAGCACTGAATCTGATTAACTACAAAATAAAAATAATCTCCACTCTATAAAGTAACGGAGTGAAAATTAAAGTTATTAATACTGCTAAACAAAATATTATTCTATAAAAATGAAAACTGAAAAATTATCTAAAAGAGAAAAAGAAGAACTTGAAAAATTTGGAGCTAACACATGGTTTGTGGAATCGCTCTATAAACAATATGAACAAAAGCCTGAAACTGTGCCCGATCAGTGGCAAAACTTTTTTGGAAATGTTGAAAATAAAAATTTACAAAATGGTGTAAACGAAAGCTCATCTTTTCTATCACTTCCAAAAAATATTGAAATGCCAAAACCCGGTGAAGGTGATCAATTAAAAGTTATTGCCGGAAGCGCGCAAAGAATTTTAGATAATATGACCGCGAGCCTAACTGTTCCTGTTGCAACATCGCAAAGAACAATTGCTGTAAAGCTGCTTGAAGAAAATCGAATTCTGATTAACAATCATTTAAAGAAAAAGAATGAAGGCAAAATTTCTTACACCCACATTATAAGCTGGGCAATATTAAAAGCTATTTCTAAAAATCAATCGATGAACAACGGTTTTACAATTATCGATGGAAAACCAAATATAATTTTACGGAAAAATATTAATCTTGGATTAGCTATTGACATTGAAAAAAAGGATGGAAGTCATTCATTGCTTGTTCCGAATATTAAATCAGCAAACAATTTAACTTTCAAAGAATTTTGGAAAGCGTACGAAGATATTGTTGCGAGATCCAGAAAAGGTACAATTGATCCATCTGAATTTATGGGAACAACAATTACACTTACAAATCCCGGAACAATTGGCACAGTTTCTTCAATTGCAAGATTGATGATTGGACAAGGCGCTATAATCGCTATTGGTGCAATTCAGTACAATGCAGAATATCAGGCAATGTCACCATCAACAATTTCATCACTTGGCATTAGTAAAGTGATGAACATTGCCAGCACTTACGATCACAGAATTATTCAAGGTGCAGAATCCGGAATGTTTTTACAAGAGATGAACGAGTTACTACTGGGTAAAGACGGATTTTATGAAGCGATATTTCAAGAATTAAAAGTTCCATCGCGTCCACTTCAATGGGAATCAGATTATCAGCCTGGTGGATTTGATAAATCTGCAAGCACTGATGAGATAGTTAAACAAGCAAAAGTTTTACAGTTAATTAATATGTACAGAGTACGTGGGCATTTGCTTGCTGATCTCGATCCGCTTGGAACTCGTGCAGTTTATCATCCTGAACTTGATCCTTCATCATTTAATTTAACTTTATGGGATTTGGATAGAAATTTTATTACTGGCGGATTTGGAGCCCTAAAAACATCAACTCTACGCGAGGTTATGAATATTCTTCACAAAACTTACTGTGAAAAAATTGGTGTAGAATATATGCATATTCAAAATCCAGCAGAAAAAGTTTGGCTGCAAAGTAAAATGGAACCATATAGAAATTCTCCATCGTTTGATAATGATGTAAAGAAAAAAATATTAGAAAAATTAATCAAAGCAGAAATGTTTGAGAATTTTGTTCACACAAAGTTTATCGGTCACAAAAGATTTTCGCTAGAGGGATCAGAAACACTGATTCCACTGTTAGATAAAATTTTAAATGATTCTGCCCAGCACGGAATTACAGAAGTTGTATTTGGAATGTCTCATCGCGGAAGATTGAATGTACTTACAAATATAATCGGTAAAACCTATGAATCAATCTTTACAGAGTTTGAAGACATAAAAGACAAAGATTCAATTCAAGGTTCCGGTGATGTAAAATATCATCTCGGTGCAACCGGAAAATATCCAACAGAATCCGGAAAATCTATTACCGTTTCTGTTGCATCAAATCCAAGCCACTTAGAGTGGGTTGATCCTGTTGTTGAAGGAATTGTGCGCGCTAAACAAACTAATCTTGGTGATAGTAAAGCCCATCAAAAAGTTATGCCGGTTCTTATTCATGGTGATGCAGCTTTTGCAGGACAAGGAGTTGTAGCTGAAACATTAAACTTATCGCAGCTTTGCGGATACCGCACAGGCGGAACTGTACACATAATTGTAAATAATCAAATTGGATTTACGACTACTCCAGAAGACTCACGCTCAACAACGTATGCAACTGATGTTGCTAAAATGATTCAAGCACCAATCTTTCATGTTAATGGTGATGATCCTGAAGCAGCACTTTGGGTTGCACAAATTGCTTTTGAGTTTAAATGGATTTTCAAAAAGGATGTTGTAATTGATTTGTTTGGATACCGAAGACACGGACATAATGAGGGCGACGAGCCAGGTTTCACTCAACCATTACTTTATGATAAAATAAAATCGCATCCCTCTGTCAGAAAAATTTATGAAGAAAAGTTAATTCAAAATGGCATTATAACTTCGGATGAAGTAGATGAAATGCACAATTCATTCAATCAAAAATTAAGTAAGTCTTTTGAGGTTATTAAAAGGAAAGGTTCAACAGTTACAGAACAAATTAATGTCTCCAAAAATGATCCAGCAAAATCAGATGAAGAGATCATCACAGCAATCACAGAAGACACTTTAAATAATATTGTAACAGCTTTAAGTAAACTTCCATCTGAATTTAAAGGGCATCCGAAACTTGAAAAGTTTTTGGAAAAAAGACACAAACTGATTGATGGTTCTGAAGATGCTGATTGGGCTTTAGCAGAATCAATTGCATTTGGAAGTTTGCTGCTTGATGGTACTCCCGTTAGATTAAGCGGGCAAGACAGCGTAAGAGGAACTTTTAGTCAAAGGCATTCAGCTATTATAGATATAACAAATGGCAAAGAATATTATCCGTTAAATCATATTGCAGACAATCAGGCAAGATTTGAGGTGCTTGATAGTTCCCTTTCTGAAGCGGCAATACTAGGATTTGAGTATGGTTACAGTATAGCTGATCCTAATGCGTTAGTTTTATGGGAAGCCCAGTTTGGTGATTTTGCAAACAGCGCACAAGTTATTATTGATAATTTTATTGTTGCTTCGTATGAAAAATGGGATTTGAGAAATAATGTTGTTATGCTGCTTCCACACGGATATGAAGGACAGGGTCCGGAACATTCAAGTGCCAGATTGGAAAGATTTTTAATTCTTAGTGCAGAAGATAATTTACAGGTTTGCAATATCACAACGCCTGCACAGTATTTTCATATCTTACGCAGACAAATGAAACAATCGATCAAAAAACCTTTGGTAATTATGACTCCTAAAAGTTTATTAAGACTCCCGGATGCAAAATCGCCTAAAGAAGATTTTTTAAAAGGAAAGTTTGAAGAAATTTTGGATGATGAGACTATTTCAAATAAAAAAAATATTACAAAAATCATCCTAACAAGCGGTAAAATCTTTTATGATCTGAAAAAGCTTAGAGAAAAAGAAAATGTTGACAACGTCGCAATAATCAGAATTGAGCAGTTATATCCTTTTAAAATAGAAACCATAAAAAATATTTTAAGTTCATATCCAAAAGTGGGAAAAATTATCTGGCTTCAGGAAGAACCTAAAAATATGGGTGCCTGGCATTTTCTATCCGAAAAACTAAAAGAAATTCTATCACCAAACCAAAAACTTACTTGTGTCTGCCGACCAGAAGGCGCAAGTCCAGCGGTTGGTTCAGCAAAAATTTCAAATCAGCAGCAAGTAAATTTGGTAAGAGAATCTCTTTCAATCTGACAGTTCCAATAAAGTAAAATCATAGTCAAACATCCTTATTATGAGGATGTTTGATACAATTGTAATAAACTGAAACACATCCAACCTTAGATTTGGCTTAATTCTTAACTAATAGTGGCATATTTATTGGGTTTTATAAACTCAACAATTTGAAGTGAAGAAATGGAAGAATTCCAGAGGCAAATAGCAAAAGGTTTTATTATTGAAAGAGTTAATCTTACTCAGGCAACCATTGCAGAAGCACTAAAATTTAAAAAGCATCTTGAAACGGATATCAGTCTTGGATACAATATTATTATTATTGATTTGAGTAACTGCAATTCACTTGATTCAGCTTTCATCGGGGTGATGGTTGTTACGTTAAAACAGTTAATGCATTTGGGCGGATCAATAAAAATTGTAAAGCCCGGAACGTTTTCTAAATCAATGTTAAATTTAACTGGCACTATAGAAATATTTGAACTGTATGATTCACTCGATTGTGCAATTTCAAGTATAACTGTTTCCGCAGAAAGATCTTCAGATACAATAGACGATTTTTGTTCTAATGGATTGGACCAGCTTGCAGTAGTTCAATAATATTGCATAACTGACCCCGGTCAATTTCTTTTTTAGAATATTCATTTAAATAAAAAGAATAATAATTCACATCTAATCCTAACTACTCAAACAAAATAATCTTCTTTTACTTTTGTGATAAAGATTGAAGTTAAACGATTTAAAAAGATTTAGCGGATGAACTAATTTGCTCATCCGCCAAATTGTAATGAAAGGATTTTATCTTTTAGTTACTTGAGCATCAACAACGGCAATTGCAGTCATATTGTAAATATCATCTACAGTTGCGCCGCGTTGTAAAACGTGAACAGGTTTTGCCATCCCAAGTAAAATTGGGCCAATAACAGTCGCTTGTCCAATTCTTGCCATCAATTTGTACGCAATGTTTGCTGCATCCAAATTTGGGAAAACTAAAACATTTGCTCCGCCTTTTATTCCTGTAAATGGAAATGTCTTTTCCAAAATTTCTGGAACAACAGCAGTATCAGCTTGCATTTCGCCATCAATAATTAAATCGGGCATTTTGGATTTAACAATCTTGACAGCTTCTTTTACTTTTATAGATTCCGGATAAAGTGCAGAACCAAAATTGCTAAATGAAAGCATTGCAATTTTAGGAACAATATCAAATGCACTTACTGTTTCTGCTGCCGCTATTGCGATCTCTGCAAGCTGTTGGGCATTTGGATTAACATTTACAGTACAATCAGCAAAGAAATAAGTTTCTTTCTTTGCAATAACAATGTACATACCAGAAACTAATTTGAATCCATCTTTAATACCGATACAATGTAATGCCGGTTTAATTGTATTAGGATAACTTGTTGTATACCCACTGATTAAAGCATCTGCTTCCCCAACTTCAACCATCATTGCACCATAATAATTGGGTTTGCGAATCAAATTTTTAGCATCCCAAAGTGTTGCGCCTTTCCTTTGTCGTTTTTTGAAATAAGCATCAGCATACTCTGCACATTTATCACAATTTTCAGGATCGATTATTTGAAATTCTTTTTCATCAAAGCCAATTCTTTCAATTTCTGTTTTGATTTTCTTTTCATTACCTAAAAGAATTGGGAAAGCAATTCCATCATTAAAAACGTTGTGAGCCGCACGAATAATATTTTCTTCTTCACCTTCAGGAAAAACAACTTTCTTAGGTCGTTTTTGCGCTTTGTGAATCATAACTCTGATAACTTCTTTGGAAAGTCCTAATCTTTCTTTTAGTTGTTCTTCGTACGCAACCCAATCCATCTCTTTTATTTTTGCAACACCGGTTTCAATAGCAGCTTTTGCAACAGCAGGAGCAACATACCAAAGAACTCTTGGATCAAATGGTTTCGGAATAATATATTCTTTGCCAAATTCAAATTCCTCACCACCATAAGCTTTCATAACCATTTCAGGAACTTTTTCTTTGGCTAATCTTGCAAGAGCTAAAGTTGCAGCCATTTTCATTTCATCATTAATACCCGTGGCTCTAACATCTAAAGCTCCACGAAAAATAAATGGAAATCCTAAAACATTGTTTACCTGATTGGGATAGTCGCTTCTTCCAGTCGCCATAATTAAATCTTTTCTAACCGAAGTCGCATCATCATATGAAATTTCCGGATCAGGGTTAGCCATTGCAAAAATTATTGGATTTGGAGCCATCGTCTTAATCCATTCCTTTTGAACAACATTACCTATCGAAAGACCTATAAACACATCAGCATCTTTAAATGCCGCTTCAAGAGAAGGGAAACCTTTATCTTGTGCGTAAGCATCTTTGTACTTATTAAGATCTTTTCGATCATGTGTAATGCATCCTTTTGAATCAAACATATAAATGTTTTCTTTCTTAGCCCCCGCACGCACATAATGATTGCAGCAAGAAATGGAGGCAGCACCAGCACCGTTAACAATAATTCGAATTTCACCAAGCTTTTTTCCTGCCACTTCAACAGCATTGATTAATGCGGCGCAAGATATAATTGCAGTTCCATGTTGATCGTCGTGAAAAACAGGAATGCCCATAGTTTCTTTTAAAGTTTCTTCAATCTCAAAACATTCAGGTGCTTTAATATCTTCCAAATTAATTCCGCCAAAAGTCGGCTCAAGCATTTGAGTCAATCTAATAATTTCTTTTGGATCGTGGGAGTTAACTTCGATATCAAAAACATCAATGTCAGCAAATCTTTTAAATAAAACTCCTTTACCTTCCATCACAGGTTTACCTGCCTCTGGTCCGATGTCTCCTAATCCTAAAACCGCAGTTCCGTTGGATAGCACAGCAACAAGATTTCCTTTTGCTGTGTATTTGTAAACATTTTCAACATCAGCATGAATTTCTCTACAGGGTTCTGCAACACCTGGTGTGTAAGCCATTGAAAGATCTCTTGCGGTTAAGCAAGGTTTTGTTGCGATAACTTCAATCTTACCTTTACGTTCACTGCTGTGATATTGTAAGGATTCTTCTTTCGTTAGTTTCATTCGTATCTCCTTTAAATTAAGGGCAATTTATTTTAAAAATTGATTATTCATTTTATTGGATTTATTTATTTGCTGATGAGTTGGGAAAAGTGTTTTTTGATTGTACTCTGATAGCGAAAAATCTGATAGCAGATTATTTTTTTTGATAAATGAATTGAAGTAAATCAAAATTTTCATCTAATTAGCGCAAAAGTACGATTTAATGATTTAGTAAAAATTACTACTACTAATATTTGGCACAACAAAATTAGCGAAAATTAAATTGTTGTGCCACACAAAAATTTAATGAAATTAATAAATCTGCTATCTGTCCATTGCCTCAAGCTGCAGTTTTTCTGATAATTCTTTACCAAGATATTTATCTATAATTGAATGAATAAGATATAAAGCCGGAGTTACAATTATTGCCACCACAAATTTGTAAATGTAGTTTACTAAACCGATAACGAGGACAAGTTTCAAATCCCAGCCGGCACCGATATAAAAAGCAATAAACAAAACAACAAAACTATCAACCAACTGCGAAACTAAAGTTGAACCTGTTGCACGTAACCATATTTTTTTTGGACCTGTAAATGATTTGAAGTAATGGAAAACCGTAACATCAACTAATTGTCCAACTAAAAAAGCAATAAGTGAACCGATAATTATCCACAAGCCTTGACCAAATATTGTATTAAAAGCCTGATGCATATCAACGGTGCCTTGAGGAGTAATACGCTCAATCCAAAAACCAGCGGGAGTTAGATTCATAGCAAAGTAAACCATTAAAAAAGCATAAGCGATAAGAATTGCAGCAGTAAACGAGAGAAATCTTACACCCTTTCTACCAAAGTATTCGTTGATAATATCCGTCATCACAAATACAACCGGCCAGAGTAGAACGCCTGCTGTAAGATTAAATGATAGATTTTCAATCCCAAGTATTGTAAGATTTAACGGTTCAAACCCAAAAGTAGATTCTAAAGAAAAGATTTTTACACCAATAAACTCAGCAAGTATAGCATTAGCTACAAAAAAAGAACCGATAACATAAAACAGAGTTGAGGATTTTTTTTTCATGCTTTATCCAAATTTTACGTTAAAATTATTCTAATTGATGTTTAAAACAAAAAAGCGGTTCCGGAAATTCCGAAACCGCTTATTTAATGGAGTGAGTTGAATCAGTTTACCTAGTGCGTGTTCTTGTATTTTGATCTGAAGTTTTTGTTTCTCTTTTAGTTTCAGTTCTTGTATTTGTTTCGTTTCTTTTTACTTCAGTATTTCTGTTAACGTTTGTATTGTTGTTCTGATTTCTCTGCTCAACCTTTTGTGTTTCCTGTTTTTGCTGTCTTTGCTCAATTTGCTGTGTTTCCTGTCTTTGTTCAACCTTTCTTTCATTATTATCGTTTACACGATCTTGAGTATATGTTTTTTGAACCCGTGTTGGAACCTTTACTTCCTGAGTATTTTTCATTTGCTCATTAGCTTTTCTCTGAATTTCAATTTGTTCATTTCTTTTAGTCTGTTCAATATTTCTTTTTTCGATTTCAGAGTTTTTTTGCTCTACTTCTTTTCTTTCCTGAACTTTTCTCTGTTCATCAACTTTGTTACGAGTAACATTATTGTTTGTTTCTTTTTTTGTGTCTTCAGTTTTAACACGTGTATTACTATTATTTTCTTCACGAGATGTTTTGTTCACTTCACGTGTTTCAACTTTTCTAGTATCATTTGATCTTTCAATGGTCCTATCCCTACCAAGTTCAACTTTAGAGATTTCAAGAGTAGATTTTCTTTCTGTTCTTTCTATCTTAACATCTTTTAACCCGTCGCGAGAAATATCATCTCTGTTTGCAATGTAAGTTCTAATTTCACGGTTATTTTTATCATTATCTCTAACTTTAGTTCTCTGCATAGGATTACTATAAGTTACAATGTTTCTCTTTTCAATATTTCGTCCGCTTCTGTCTCGGATCTTATCAAAATCAACTCCATCGTTTCTAACTCTGCCATCATAGTAAGAGTAGTTGGTTCTCATCTTAGTTCTATTGTGAACTCTGTATTTGTACTTTGGTGCAACATAATAATTATAAACATTACTGTTGCAGAAGTGATTGTACTTTACATAATTCCAATGGGTGTAAGGCACGTAATAATCATAAGTATAATGTATTCCGATATTTATTGAGAACAATGCATAAGGCGATAATGGAGCCCAGCCGATATAATTATCATCATATCTCCAATCAACCCAAGCAGGTGCCCATTCGTAATCAGGAATCCAAATCCAACCATAAAAGTCATCATAGTACCATCTTCCGTAGTGATAAACTATTTCACCAAAATCTTCATAAGAATCCCAGTACCATCCATAATCCGTATAAATCCATTGTCCTTGTGTATAAGGTGACCAGGTTTTTCTAATAATTGTTGGACGCCAAACAGGCGTACCGAAACCGATTTCTATCCAGGTTCCGTAAGGTGAGAGTGAAGTGTAAAAATATCCTCCAACTCTGTTTGCATAGTTTGTGTTAGCATCAGCGCTTGCTGATAAAGCAAAAACTATTACGACTGCTGCAAATATTAACTTTTTCATGACGTTCTCCTTTGTGTCTTGCTGTTAATAGCCAACGTTTGTGCCACCAAATAAGCTTTGATTTTTAATTATAATGAAAGGTTTTTGAACGAAATTGTATAGTAAAGTAAACAGTATTGTATGAATGAAATAATGATAAATTAACGTTTAATCTTTCGATCTTTCCATAAAAGATTCCCAAACATTCCCATAAATCCTGAAATTAGAATGTAGGGAACTTGAAGAATTTCAGTTATTAAAAAAGGTTTTAGGATATTAGAATTGAACAGCAGATTAACTCCCCGTTTGAGAATAAAATATTCTGCCGAGATTTTAATTAAGTATGAAATAAAAAAAGTTAAAAAATATTTTGTGGATAAAAATATTCCTAAAATTGGTTGGATAATTAATGAAAGATAAAAAAGAAAAATCAAAACAAGTTTGATTAGAAGTAGATTATCACCGTAAAACAATCCTTTACTTGCCCATCTTTTCCGTTGATGATAAAAATCTTTTAAAGTAGGATTTGCTTCTGTATAAACGATTGCATTTTTATCAAGAGCAAATTTTATTCTATAATTTGTATCGCGATGAATTTTCTGCATTAACAATTCATCATCACCGGAAGAAAGACTCATTTGATAATTAAATCCACCAACTTCTTCAAAAACCTTTTTGCGATATGCAATGTTTGCAGCGTTACAAATTATTGGATTTCCGGAACCAATTAATCCAGCGCCTGTAATTACTAATCCAGCAAATTCTAATCTTTGCATTTTACTAAACAGATTTGAATCAGAAATAAATTCAACTGGACCGGAAATAAAACCGGATTTCTCATCCATAAATTTTAAAAGATTTTTTAGCCAATCATTTTTGTGGATACAATCCGCATCAGTTGTAACAACTATACCCCCTTTTGATTTTTCAATTCCAAATCTAATTGCTCTTTTTTTGTGTGCGTTAACGGAATAATCATTCGGAACAGAAAAGATAAAAACATTTTCCTGTTTTGATAAATTTTCTAATAGTGTTAAAGAATTGTCATCTGAAGAATCATTAATAAATATTAATTCAAATTTTTCTTTTGGATAATTTTGATTTGTAAGATTTTCGTAAGTCTTTAAAATATTTTTTTCTTCGTTTCTAAAAGGGATAATTACTGAAACAAATTCTTGTGGGATATTTTGTTGAGAAGCACCATTAAGTTTATTCAATCCAGAATAGATTTTCAGTAAAAACAACACGTAATGAATTGCAAGAATCAGAATGATTGCAAATAGAATAATATCAATCATCATTTTTTTTAAGTAGAAGTATCATTCCAATTAATGCCGGAATTAATACGTTGATAAAGAATAAAAATATTGAAGCGTTAAATCCTGTTGAAGCCGTCTCGCTAAATTGCTTGATAAAAAATACAGATGCACCTTCTCGAATTCCCAATTCGCCCAATGAAACAGGCGGAATAATTGTTTTAGCAAACATTATAAGATTGCCAGCCCAAAAGTAATCCACAAAATTATTATGATTTGAAAAAGCTGAAACTAACAACGCATATTGCAGCAGAAAACAGATGTAAAACAGAAATGAAATAACAAACATTTTAGTTGCATACTTTTTATCAAGTTTTCGAAATACTTTTATCTTTTCGAATAGCCAGTGCAGTTTAATTGAATCCCTTAACTTCGTGAATAATACACTATCCCAAAATCCATCATTAAATATTATCAGAAAGAAAAAATAAATTAGAATGAAAAGAGTTATGAATAATCCAATTGTTAAATAATATGCAACGTTATAGTAATAATGAATAAATAATATGCTGGATATCGAACCAAGAAATACAACTATTAATAAAGGAAAAAATTTATCCAGCAAAGTTGCAAGCGTAACACGAAGCAGTGATTGATTTTTAAAAACGATCGCACGCCCAAAATACTCCCCTATTCTTGCTGGAGTAAAAATTCCTGCAGAAAATCCATAAAATAATGATAACCAAATTTTTGAATTATGATTTTCTTGCAGTACTAAATTTGCGGTAATTTTCCATTTGTAAAATTGTAAATAGATGTTAGCAAAACTTAATAAAAACGCGGCAGCAATTAAGTAAATATTTGCTTGTTTAATTGCCGTTAATATTTCTTGAATGTTTACTGAAATAAATTATGTAGGTTAATAATCCAGCAGCAATTGCAATCTTTGCAAATAAAATTATTGCAGATTTATAACGAGACAGAAAACTATTTTGCTGTAAAATATTTTTTACTTGTTCGGTCGTCACTTTTATTGTTCAATTTCAAGAATGTTTATTTTTAAACCCTCAGTACAATTTGTGCACATAGAAATTTTTTTTCTATCAGCTAAAACAGAACTTCTGAATTTTTGATATTCATCTGATTTCCAAATATCTGAAAATTTATTTCCATTTAGAATTCCTAAAGTGAATTCCGCATCCTTATCAAAACAGCACGGAACTACTTTGCCATCCCAGGTAATTACAGAAGTTCGCCACAAAGCAAAACAATGATTCTTTAATTTATTTTTGATTGAAAACTTTCCATCCTTAACTAAATATCTTCTAAACTTTGGATTATCTGGGAGAAATTTTATAGCGTTTTCGTAAGATGAAATCTGCATGGTTTTAAACACAAGTTTATCAACTCCAACTTCGTCGCAATATTTCTGCGCTTCATCAAGCTGATGTTCATTTTGTTTCATCACAATAAATTGGAATTCAACAAATGGTTTTTGTTTCTTTAATTCCTTTTTACGATTGATTAAAAGTCGCAAACCTTCATCTGCTTGTTTAAATGTTCCGCCAACGCGATACTTTTGATAACTTTCTTCATCAAGTCCATCAACAGAATAAATTAATTTATCCGGTGCATTTTCTAAAAGGTGATCAACATTTTTTTCATTAACAAAATGTCCGTTAGTACTTATAGAAATGTAAACATTATTTGCCTGAGCATACTTTATCATCTCAGGTAAATGCTTGTTAATGTATGGTTCCCCTTGAAAAAATAATTGCACATAAAAACCGGTATCTTTTATTTGATCAATCCAATTTTTAAAATCATCAAAGTTTAGTAACCCAAGCGGACGTGTAAGGGCACCCAGACCGGATGGACATTCAGGGCATTTTAGATTACAATGATTTGTTGGTTCAATTGAATATGATATTGGTAAACCCCAAACAATTGGTTTTCTTATAACTCTGGATATTGAAAATGATAAAACAATTTTAAAAACGTTTAACACTCGTTTAATCGTAAAATATTTAAAAAGATTTATTTCCAAAGTAATTCTGTTTTTTGATGCGTGAAGATAACCAACATATTTTACTCGTGAAAGTTCAGAATCAATTCTCTATCAAGTCAAATCATGTTACTCAGGAGTAATAATTCACTATTCCAATATTTCTCTTATCCTTATACCCTATTTCCAAAACAAATAGTTTATAATATTAAACATCACATCTCTACCAATGCGATATTGTGAGGCAAACCGCTTTTTATTAGTTTTACACATAAAAGAAATTCAATATTTGAGGCAAAGATGTTTATTAATTTCAGCGATATTCCGAAGCACCACAATTTATTTCTTGATTATCTTTACGAGTTTGAGAATGTTGCGGAGTACTTTAAACATGATTTCCGCAACAAAGATGGTTACTTGCCTTTATTTAAAAATATTGTCGAATCAAAAAAGAATAAACCTTTTGTAATTACTCCAATTCTCGAAAAACAATATTCAACTTTTAATAATATATCTGAAAAAACTCTCAGAAACATTTCTTCACTTGATGATGCAAAAACAATTGCTGTTGTAACAGGTCAGCAGCTTGGAATTTTAGGCGGACCGCTTTACACTCTTTATAAAATAATTACTACAATTCGATTAGCAAATCAATTATCCGAACGATACGAAGAATATAACTTTATTCCAGTTTTTTGGATGGAAGCAGATGATCATGATTTTAATGAAGTTCGATCTGTTAATTTATTTGACAATGAAAATCAGGTTGTAAACATTGGATACAAAGAACAAATTAGTGATGACGACTCAAAACAAAGTTTGGGCAATATTAATTTTGATGAATCTTTAAATGATTTTTTAAATCAGTTTGAAAACAGTTTAAGAGACACAGATTTTAAAAATGATTTACTTCTAAAGATTAAAGATTGTTATAAAGTTGGAAATTCATTTAAACAAAGTTTTAAACAATTATTGTTCTGGCTTTTTGATGAGTACGGAGTTATAATTTTTGATCCGCAGGATTCAGAAGTAAAAGCGTTGTTAAAACCAATTTTCACACAAGAAGTAAATGATTTTTCAATTCAAACTCAAAAGCTAATTCAAACAAGTGCAAAACTTGAAGAAGATTATCACGCTCAGGTAAAAGTAAAACCTGTTAATATGTTTTATCATACAGACGATGGCAGATATTCAATCGAACCAGTAGATGATATTTTTAAACTTAGAAGAAAACGGAAACAATTTACTAAAGAAGAGATACTTAATGAGATTGATAACGCACCTGAAAAATTTAGCCCGAACGTTTTGTTAAGACCTATCTGTCAGGATTATCTTTTGCCAACAGGATTTTATATCGCTGGTCCAAGTGAAATTTCCTACTTCGCTCAAGTTACTCCACTTTATAATTTTTATAAAATTGTTACACCAATAATTTATCCAAGATCATCAGTAACAATAATGGAGAAAAATGTTGAATCAGCAATGGATAAATATGATTTAACACTCACAGATATTTTTCTTGGTTTAGATGAACTGAAAGAAAAAGTTATTTCGGGATTGTCTGAAAATAATATTGAAAAAGCTTTTGAAGATTCAGTAAACGAAATTGATTTAACTTTTGATAAACTCAAAGAAAATCTTTTTGCTATCGATAAAACCTTGGTTGATTCAAGTTTACGTTACAGAGAGCGTGTGCTTTCTTCAATAAATGAACTTAAATCCAAAGCTACAAAAGCACAGGAAAACAAGCACGAAACTACAATTCGTCAGCTAACCCGCCTATCTCATTTGCTTTATCCATTAGAAAATTTACAGGAGCGGGAAATTAATTTTACGTACTTTTATAACAAGTACGGCAAAGAGTTAATAAAGAAAATTTATAATGATATTTCAATCAGCGAGTTTGAGCATCAGGTTATTTCACTCTAACGAGCAAAGTCACACCTCGACTTCGCTCGGTGTGACATTAGTCTGATAAATATTAAAGAACATATTCCAAAGTCACCCTGAACGCAGTCGAAGGATGACCTCAATCCAAAAAAAGTTTAGATTCTTAATTTGTAATTAAATTTATTTGTTCCTCAAACATTGGATTAGAAATACCTACACAATCAAATCCATTTACCATTCCCCCGTTGTCCAAAATCATACTTAACACTGCAAAACTCATTGCAATTCTATGATCACCAAAACTTTCAAAAACCGGATTTGATTTTTTTATTTCTCCCTTAACATAAAATCCGTCATCTGATTCATCAACATTTAATCCAAGCATTTTTAGATTAGAACAAATTGAATTTATTCGATCTGATTCCTTTATTCTTAACTCGCTTACATTTGTAATTTCAAAGTTTCCTTCAGCAAAAATTCCGGCAATAGTTAGAATTGGAATTTCATCAATAATATTTGGAATAATTTCAGAATCAATCTTAATATTTTTTAGTGATGATGATTTAACAATTACATCTCCATATTCTTCATTGCTCGATAATTTTATTTCTTTAAAGGAAATATCTGCTCCCATTTTTTTTAACACATCTATAAATCCAGTTCGAGTTGGATTCAATGAAACATTTTTTATTAAAAGCTCCGAGTTTGGTGTTAGCAAAGTAAGCACAATATAAAATGCAGCGGAAGAAATATCACCTGGTATAAAATATTCTTTAGCAATTGGATAATACTTTTTACACGATGATGAAATAACTTTATTTTCTGCTTTACTAACAGGCAAACCAAGCATTTTTTCGGTATGATTTCTTGTTTGATTATTTTCAATAACACTGGTTTCATCATCTAAATGCAAGCCTGCAATTAGGATCGCACTTTTAACCTGTGCACTTGCAATAGGCATTTCATATCTGATATTTATTAGACTGTTATTTGATTTAATAGTTAATGGAAGAGTTTGATTCACATTCGTTTTAAATTCAGCACCCATTTTATGCAGTGGTTCAATTACTCTTTTCATCGGTCGCTTAGAAAGAGAATCATCGCCAATCAATGTTGAAGTAAAATTCTGAGCGGATAGTAAACCAACAATTAACCTTGCAGATGTCCCGGAATTACCGCAATCCAAATTATGTTTTGGATTTGTAAATTTTTTAAATCCACATCCATTAATAATTAACAGATCATTTTTGTGATTAATTTCAGCACCTAACTGCTGTACAATTTTAATTGTGGATTTAACATCTTCCCCCATAGAAATATTTTTTATTGAAGACTTTCCTGAAGCCATTGCGGAAAAAATAATCGCGCGGTGAGAAATTGATTTGTCGCCTAATAATGAAAGTTCACCGGAAACTTTTTTAATTTTATTAAAACTTTTTTGCACTTATTTCTCACACCATCTATCGATCATCTGCTCAAGGGTTTTATCGTCAAGTTCACTTCTTTCGTACATACCTCTTACCCAGCGTTGTCGCATTGCTTCATACATAATTACTGCAGTTGCCACAGAAACATTTAAACTTTGCACCATACCAAATTGTGGAATTAAAAATATTTCGTCTGCAAATTTTGCAGCTTCATCAGAAACACCGCGATGTTCATTGCCAACAACGATTGCAGCTTTTTGTGTTAAATCAAGATCATAAAGATTTTTGGATTTTTCAGATATTGAAGATGCTAAAATTTTAAAACCATTCTTTCGTAATTCCGAATAACATTCATCAATCGAATTATACTTTTCTTTATCAACCCATTTAAAAGCCGATGCAGATGACTTCTTACCAATACGGGGAAATGATTCATAGTTATAAACCAAATTTACTTTAGGAATTCCAACTGCATCACAAGTTCTAAAAATAGCTGAAACATTATGTGGATCGTGAATATTTTCCATCACCACTGTTAGTGAATGCTGGCGGGAATTTACAACACGAGTGATTTTTTCGAGATCGTTTTTCAGTTTTAGTACTTCGCACAAAAATTATTTATTAAAGATAAGTTTATAGATAGTTTTATTTTCTTCTTTACGTGCTCTATCAAGTCTGAATTCTTTTGGCGCTAGTTTTACATAATAAGATGTTAGCTCTATTATTTTTTCAATAACTGTATCTTCATCGTGCGCCCAACTTTCACACCCCTTTATTGAGGGGACTTCAGCAGTATAGCCGTCATTTGTTTTGGTCACAATCAGATCAATTACCATTGCTTAACTAATTTTTTATTAAAAAATTGTGATAATTACAGGAGGATTAAAATCAAAACTAAGATACGATAGAATATTTCACAGTTAGTTTCTGATTAAAAAAATAAATTAAAAATTATATCCCAGTCGGATGCCAGGTTGTTTTTACTTCCTGCGTGTTTTCAATTATATACGGAGATTCATAAAATTCACTACTCAAATCATTCTTTGTATAAAACACAGTTCTTTTAATATTGCCGCTTGCCAGTTCACTAATCGATTTAATTATTTTTTCATCAGTTCCACAATAAATAATTGAGTTTACATCCATGTGAGATGCCATATGTGGGTATAATTCGGACTTATTACCTGTAATTATATTTACTACTCCACCGGGCACATCAGAAGAATTAATTACTTCCGCTAATGAAATTGCAGTTAAAGGTTTGCTTTCTGAAGCTAAAACAATTACTGTATTTCCTCCGACTATTGCAGGAGCTATTAATGTAATTAAACCTAATAAACTTTTATTTTCAGGTGCTATGATTGAAACTACACCTACTGGTTCAAGAACAGAAAAATTAAAATGAGAACTTACAACTGGGTTGACACTGCTAAAAATCTGCTGATATTTGTCACTCCATCCTGCATAATAAACCAATCTGTCGATAGAAGCATCTACTTCTTCCATAGCAGATTTTGCTGATTCACCCAGGGACATCAATTCTGCGATAAATTGTTCTTTTCTTCCCTCAAGCATTTCTGCAACACGATACAAGACCAGCCCTTTATTTAATGCAGAAGTATTTGCCCAAGAATCCTGTGCTTTTCTAGCAGCTACAACAGCATTTCTAAAGTCTTTCCGCGATGCAAGACACACATTTGCAATCATTTCCCCTTTTCTATTGTTTACAGTATAATATCTTCCTGATTCTGTGCGCGGAAATTTACCACCAATATATAATTTGTATGTTTTATTAATATTTAACCTGCTCATAATTTTGTTCTATAAATTATTATTCAAAGTTTAAATAAGGTTTTAATCCATGCAGTCCACCTTCTCTTCCGAAACCGCTTTCTTTATAACCTCCAAAAGGCGAAGATGCATCGAATTTATTGAAAGTATTTGCCCAGACCACACCTGCTGCTAATTTTTGCGTTAAATGAAATATTTTTGCACCATTTTGTGTCCATACTCCGGCTGATAATCCATAAGGAGTATTATTCGCTTTTTCTATCACTTCGTTAATTGTTCGGAAGGTCTGAATTGTCAATACAGGACCAAATATTTCTTCCTGAACAATTCTATGAGACTGAGATACATTAAGGAATAAAGTAGGAGCACACCAATTTCCTTTTTTGGGTAATTTACAATCAGGCTGGTAAATTTCACTACCCTCCTCCAAGCCTATTTTTATATATCTCTCAATTGTATCCAATTGTTGTCTGGAATTTACTGCTCCGATATCAGTGTTTTTATCCAATGGATCACCAACAATTAATTTTTCCATCCTGCCTTTTAACTTTTGGATAACTTTATCAGCAACAGATTCCTGTACAAACAATCTAGAACCCGCACAACATACATGTCCCTGGTTAAAAAAGATAGCATTAATGATACCTTCAACAGCCTGATCGATTGCTGCATCTTCAAAGATAATATTTGCACCTTTACCGCCTAATTCAAGCGTAACCTTTTTATTAGTGCCCCCGATAGCTTTTGCAATGTATCTACCCACATCCGTCGAACCTGTAAAAGCAATCTTATCTATATCCGGATGATTTACAATACTTGCACCTGTTCTGCCCGCTCCTGTAACAATATTTACAACTCCCTTCGGTAAACCGCTGATATGTATAACCTCAGCTAATTTTAGAGCCGTCAATGGTGTGCTTTCTGCAGGTTTCAGAACAACCGTATTGCCCGTTGCAAGTGCCGGAGCAATTTTCCAAGCAGCCATTAATAAAGGAAAATTCCAGGGAATTATCTGACCAACAACTCCCACCGGTTTAGGTTTTTTATTGGGGAATGCATAATCTAATTTATCCGCCCAGCCCGCATAATAGAAAAAGTGATTAGCAGACAAAGGAATATCAATGTCGCGAGATTCCCTTATAGGTTTGCCACCATCCATGCTTTCGATCACAGCAAATTCACGTGCGCGTTCTTGTATTAAGCGTGCGATCCTAAACATATACTTGCCGCGTTCCCTACCCGATAATTTTGACCATCCCGTAAAGGCTTTACGGGCAGCTTTAACTGCTAAATCTATATCTTCATTAGTTGCTTCGGCTACAGTAGAGATTTTTTCTTCATTAGCAGGATTAATTGTATCAAAATACTTACCCTTAACAGGTTTTGTAAATTTTCCATCAATGTAAAGATCATACTTTTTTTGAATTTGTATATGACTGGCACTTTCAAGAGCTTCAGAATACTTCCAGGATGCTTTGAATAAATTTTTAGTTTCTTTTTTCTGCATAATTAATCTTTTGAAAAATAATTAGAAGATTGATACACACCTGTTTTGAATTTGATAAGCTGCATCAGTAAATCATTTAATAAACTGCTGGCGCCAAAACGAAAATAATTTTTATTCATCCATTTTTCGCCAAGTACTTCATTCAGCATTACTAGGTACTGCAGCGCAAGCTTTGCATTTGAAATACCACCTGCAGGTTTCATTCCAATCATTTTGCCTGTTTTCAAATAATAATCTTTAATCGCATCGAGCATTACATAAGTAACCTGCATTGTAGCTGCCGGTTGTACTTTACCCGTTGAAGTCTTAATAAAGTCGGCACCTGCGTAGATAGCAATCTCACTGGCTTTCCGTACATTATCTAAGGTCTCCAACTCACCTGTTTCCAGAATAACTTTCAAATGTGCGTCTCCACAGGCTTTTTTTATTGCAGCAATTTCATCAAACACATATAGGTAATCCCCTGAAAGGAATGCACCTCTTGAAATTACCATATCAATTTCATCAGCTCCATGATCGACAGCAGTTTTAACATCGTTTAATTTTACTTCTAATGCTGTCTGTCCGCTTGGGAAAGCTGTTGCAACAGATGCTACACGAATACCACTACCTTCAAGTGCTTTTTTAGCAATACCCACAAATGACGGATACACGCAAACAGCAGCTACTTTTGGAATATCACTATATAGATCATTAGGATGCATAGCTTTATGGCACAACTGTTGAACTTTACCTCTAGTATCATTTCCTTCCAAAGTTGTCAGATCAATCATACTTATAGCTAAATTCAATCCTTCTTTTTTTGACGATGTTTTAATGCTCCGTGAGCCAAATCGGGCTATCCTCTCATCGACACCAACAGTGTCATATACTGGTAAGTTATTTAAATTTGGAAACATATATGTAATTTATTAACAAAATATTACAAAATTTGACTTTACAATTTTATTTATTGAAAATTATACAGAATATTATTTATTACTTGAAATTATTAATTTTTAAAAAAGCCTTAAAAGTATTACTCAACAGCATTGCAATGGTCATCGGTCCAACTCCACCGGGCACAGGAGTAATGAATGAAGATTTTTTAGAAACATTTTTAAAATCAACATCTCCAACAATTCTATAGCCTTTTGGTTTTGTCGGATCTTCTATTCTATTTATTCCAACATCAATAACCGCAACACCCTCTTTAACCATATCTGCTTTTATCATTTCAGCTTTACCGATTGCTGCAATTAAAATGTCCGCCTGCTTTGTGTAATAAGAAATATCTTTTGCTGCAGAGTGAACAATGGTAACAATCGAGTTTGCACCATCAGATTTTTGCAGCATAATATTGGCAATTGGTTTTCCCACAATGTTACTGCGACCAACAACCACAACGTGCTTACCTTTTGTTTCAATTTTATATCGCACCAATAATTCCTGAATACCTGCAGGCGTGCAAGACGCAAATGTATCTTTACCGATTACAAGATTACCAACAGAGACTGGATGAAATCCATCAACATCTTTTTTTGGTGAAATAGTTTCAATTACTTTATCTTCATTTATGTGTTTTGGCAATGGAAGCTGAACAAGTATACCGTGATAGTCTTTATTCTCATTATACGATTTGATAATTGTAAGCAATTCTTCTTCAGAGGTATCTGCAGAAAGTTTTTCTGTCTTTGTCTTCATTCCAATCTCTTCACAAGCTTTTCCTTTGCTTGCAACATAAATCTTAGAAGCAGGGTCATCACCAACTATAATTGCTACAAGTCCGGGCACATTTTTTCCTTCTGTCTTTAGCTGAGAAATTTTTTCCTTCAGCTCACTGCGGATATCAGCCGCTACTTTTTTCCCATCTATTAATATCATTTTAAGCTCAACTATAAATTATATTATATTTTTTCTTTAAGTGATTTAATATTCTTTTATCGTCCATTATCTCTTTATAAAATGGATTTGAATTCTGCCAGCCTGTTTTTTTATTAGATCGATAATTTTCAAGTCGTCTTAAAGTAATCTCACAAAAAACAGGATCATAATCAAACGTATAACAATTTCTGCCAAGTAATTCACTTGCAATTAATGTTGTACCTGAATGTGAAAAGAAATCTGTAACCAATTCTTTTTTATTAGATGATGCTTCCACAATTCGCATAATTGCTTTTAAAGGTTTTTGAGCAAAGCACCCATTTACATTTTCTTCCATTCGGTAAAACACTTGCTGCACATCAATCCAAACATTGCCGGCACGAATAAACTTTGATTTACTTCTTTCACTATTTTCAGTAACGTCGCCGCCAATATTTTTATAATAACCTTTTAAAACTTTTGGAATATCTGTGTATTCAGATTTTATATTGAATTTTGGTTTTCCATTTGTGTAATAAAGCAGTTCCTGCCGAATCGCCATCCAATTATATTGTGTGCCGTAACCGCGCTGATTTCGCATCGTAATAAAGCTGCGTGAGGTTAATCCAGTTGATTTCATCATTTCAATAAATCTGCCAAACGGTTCAAAATGATTCGACTGATCAGCACCAAGCCAAAAATAAAAAGAAGAATTTTTATCAGATATTTCTGAATTTAATTTTACCCAATCACTGCACCATTTAATAAAATCGTCATTCCCCTTTTCTGTAAAAGCAATAAAATTATACGGCGGATCTTGAACAGAAAGTTTACTTTTTTTATTTCCAAAGATTTTTTTTACTTCATCGCCATTGGTTACATCTACACAAGCAATTTTATGTTTTTGTTGTTCATCAACCCAAACCGTACCATTTTTAAATCTGCAATATGGCAGAAGCATTTTTCTGAGTTTTTCATCTTTATCAATTCTTGGCAGTGGATAATTCAGCATCTTTATTCACAGTTATTTTATCAAATTCAGGAAAGAAAATTCTTTCAAGCTCTAATGTTTTTCCGGTTTCGGTATCAATCTTAAAAAACATTCCTGTTAAGTGTACATTATCTTTTGCGGTTTCATACTTTTGCGGAGTTGCAAATAAAAATCTATTAATCGCAGCACTCGATTTCATTCCAATTACAGAATCGTATGGTCCGGTCATTCCAACATCTGTAATGTAGCCAGTTCCATTCGGTAAAATTCTTTCATCAGCAGTTTGGATGTGAGTGTGTGTTCCAACAATCGCACTAACCTTGCCATCAAGATAAGTAGCCAATGCCATTTTTTCTGCTGTTGCTTCAGCGTGAAAATCTATAAAAACAATTTTTGCTTCTTGTTTAATTCTATTTAAAATCCAATCCATAGTTCTAAATGGACATTCGATTGCAGTCATAAAAGTTCTGCCCTGCAAACTAACAACAGCAACTTTTCCTTTTTTAGTTTCAGCAATGTGATAACCATTTCCGTGCGTACCTTTCGGATAGTTAATCGGACGAAGTGAGCGAGGTTCTGCTTTTAAGTAATCTTGAGATTGATGTTTATCCCAGGTGTGATTTCCACCGGTAATAACATTTACACCGATGTTAAAAAGTTTGGGACCTTCTTTATCAGTACAACCTTTACCATCGGAAAGATTTTCACCATTAACAACAACAAAATCGGCTTTATATTTTTGGATAAGACCCGGAAGCCAGGTTTGTACAATATCCATACCTGGTTGACCGATAATATCGCCGACAAAGAGCAAATTAATTGAAGACATGTTTTCCTAAATTGTTTTTAGAAATATATCCAAATTGAGAGTAATTGAGAAATAAAATTGCAACAGAATACTTTGAATGGAATGATTTTATCAGTTAGATTTAAATATGAAATTTGAGAATCCTTTAGATACACCATTAGAGAAAGCCGCATTTAGTGTTGTGGATGTTGAGACAACCGGATTATCTGCAAATAAAAACAGAGTGATTGAAGTTGCAATTGTTAAAATTGAGAATCTAAAAATAACTGATAAGCTTCACTATCTTATTAATCCGCAAACATACATTCCACCATTTATAACTTCCTTAACGGGCATTGATAACGATGATGTGATTGGCGCACCAATCTTTTCTAATATTGTTGATGAAGTAATTACGTTTATTGATAACACAATATTAACCGCACATAATTTGCCGTTTGATGCGTCATTTTTAAACACAGAGTTTTTGATAGCCGGACGTGAATTTATTAATGAAAACTCATGCTGCACTTTAAAGATTGCAAGGAATATCTATTCGACACTGCAAAGTAAATCACTATCATCCGTTGCACAATATTTAAATTTAAAAAATACAAACGCCCATAGAGCTTTAGGTGATGCGGAAATTACTGCTAAAGTTTTATTAAAGATGATTAAGGAAATTCAGAAGAAGGATAATATTTCAACCCTTGGGGAATTTTTAAGCTATCAAAAAGGTTATAAAGAAACTCCGCTTTTAAATATTAAAAAAGAATTGCAGGATGACTATCGTGCTTTGCCAAATGCACCTGGCATTTATTACTTCACAAATAGAAAAGATGAAATAATTTATGTTGGAAAAGCAAAGTCAATCCGTGATAGAGTTAAAACTTATTTTTCAACCTCGGCTCCGCATAAGGCACAAAAAATTGTAAAACAGGCTGCACGATTAAAACATATTATCACTAATAGTGAACTAACTGCGCTGCTCACAGAATCTGAAACTATTAAAATTCTTGAGCCAAAGCATAATGACCAGTTAAAAAAATTTGGCAGTAAATATTTTTTACGTATTACACGCAATCATAAAGCGCCTGCAATTGAACTTACAAATCATTTTGATTTTGATGGCAACGATTATTTTGGATTGTTCATCTCAAGAAAAAAAGCTGTTGAGATACTTGAATTTATTAACAAAGCTTTTGCAATAAGAGAATGTGATGATAAAGAATTTAAAAAGGGTAAAACCTGTTTCCTGTTTGATATTCACAGGTGTACCGGACCTTGTGTGGAGATTGAGAGAAATAAAATTGATTACTCTGATGAATTAGAAAAAGTTTATGATTTTCTTTATGGGAAAAATCAATTTGCTGTGGACAGACTATTGAACAAAATGAAAGAGTTTTCTGAGAAGCAAAAGTATGAGCAAGCTGCCGAGATTAAGCAATTGGTGGATTTTATTTTAGATCAGACACATAAGTCATCAATACTTGCAGAACCTGTAAATCGTGCGAATGTTTTGTTTGAAATAATTTCACGATTTGAAAATGATTATGTACTAATGCTGGAAGGAAAATTTTATATCAAAAAATATCTGCACAATAAAAAAGATACTTTTGAGCAGGCACTTGATGATTACTACAGCGAAACAATTAAAACAGATTCAAATCCAACTGATGAGGATCTGGAGAAAATGAAAATCACCTTAAATTGGCTGGTCAAACATCGCAATCAAGTAAGAGTTTTTTATCTAAGGGACTATTTATCAAAAGAAGAATTGTATGAGCAAATTTCAAGTACATCTGATAAGGCTAATAATGATGATGAAAAAATAATTCAAGTAAAAGATGATCCAACTTATGATTATGATTTTTAAATGTGAATTATCTTTTTACTCTTATGATTAAAACGTGCAGTTAATAAAATTGCTGAAACAGTTAATCCGATCAGCAGCCCAATCCAAACACCATCAACTCCAAGATTAAAATAAAAGGCTAACACATAAGCAATTGGTAAACTGATTATCCAATAGGCAATAAAAGTTATTATTGTTGGACCTTTAACATCAGTTAAACCTCGCAGTACACCAATTCCGACTGCTTGAGTCCCATCAGATAATTGAAACAAAGCTGCGATAATTATTAATCTTGAAGCAATAGAAATCACCGCTTCATCATTAATGTAAAGGGTTGGTAAATAATTATGTAATAGAATAAAAGTTATTCCTGCGAGAGACATAATTCCGGCGCCAAGCGCAATTGCTGTAAATCCGGCTTTACGAACATTTGGTATATTCTGTTCGCCCATTGCGTTGCCAACACGAATGCTTGCCGCTTGTGATATTCCAAGTACAGCCATAAAAGTAATGGATGCCAGGTTAATTGCAATTTGATGAGCAGCAAGTTCATTTGCGCCAATCCAGCCAATCATAATGACGGCAAATGTAAAAGCTCCGACTTCAAAGAAATACTGAAATCCGCTTGGTAAACCTAAGCTAAGAAGTTTTTTAATTACGGGAATATTGATTCCGCGAAAATGAAAAGTTACATCGTACTGTTTAAATTTTTGATTACGCATAACATAAATCATGATAACAACAGCCATAAAAACGCGTGATAAAAAAGTTGCCCACGCTGCACCAGCTAATCCAAGCTTTGGAAATCCGAGTTCGCCAAATATTAATATCCAATTAACAAAAGCATTAATTATGTTTGCAAGGATTGCAATTATCATTGCAGGTTTCATTATCGATAAACCTTCAATGAATTGTTTATAAGTCTGAAAGAGCATTAACGGAATTGCAGAAAATCCAACAATGGTCATGTAAATAATCGTAAGTTCGATTACTTCCTTTGGTTGATTTAAATATTGGATATAGTTTATTCCTAATAATATAATCCCGGCCATTATTATGGATAGAACGATGTTTACCAAAAGTGATTGTCTGAAATATACTCCACATTCAGAAAATCGTTTGCCGCCTACAAGAATTGCAACAATTGGACTAACAACAACCGAGCTTCCAATTCCAATTATTAAAATCAAAAATATTAAACTATTACCAAGAGAGGCTGCAGCAAGAGGCACTGATCCAAGTTTACCAACCATTATGCTGTCAACAACTCCCATCATAATTACGCCAAGCTGCCCGATGATGACGGGATACGCTAACTTGAAAGTCTTTGATATTTCAGCTTTTATACTATTTATGATTTCAGAATTCATTACAATAATTTATTTGGAAAGTTAAAATAGGTTTTGGATTGTTATTAAGAAAGTTGTAAAAATAAAACCCGATCTTTCGACCGGGTCTTCAACCAACCAGGAGCACTATTGAGAGGGAGATTAAAATATTCTAAAACTATCTGCAAGAAATAATTCTACGAAATATTTTTTACCTCTCAGGCAATTATAAATGGAAAACTAGTTTATGAAAATCAAAAATTGATAAAAGGCAGATTGAGCGGATGAGAATTAAATTACAAAGTCAAACAAAGAACTAATTTTTTACCTTAGTGCATTTACATAGGTAAATCGATAATTACTCGTCGCAGTAACTGATTCAATTTCTTTAATGGAAAGTCTATTATCCTTTTTTTCTGAAACTTGGGCTGTAACATATTTATCATTTGCGGCTGATGATTCAAACATAATATTTGCGGTTCCAATCAAACTTGCAAATAAAAATAATGTTAAGACAAAGGATAAAATAACACGAAACATAGCATTTCTCATATTATTGTTTTAGTTATATTGAAATTGCTCAATTATAACTATAAAATCAATAGGAGTTTGAAATAATTATTTATTTTTTGCTAAAACAAACAAACTCCAAATATTAACGCATTTCTAAAAACTCTTAAACGTGAAAAAGTTAAATACATTCCACTTGCTGAACTTGGAGTTCATCCCAAAATCAAAGTGCAATTTATTGGTCATAGATTAATTGACCTCAAAGATGAAGTTGAAATTTGGTTGCGTGCTGGATACGAATATATTAAATTTCAACCAAAAGCTGATTTCAATCCCTTAAAAATTGTTTTAGATAACCATGTTTCCTACAAAAATGATTGATCGGTTTTTAGAAAATGGGCTTCTGAAAGCAATGGTGTAATTAATAATTTTGATGACTTTGAAAAATATAAATTTCCAGCATCAAGTGATTTTGATTACACAAACTTTGAAAAAGTAAAGTCGCTTTTGCCAGACGGCTTAGGAGTTGTTGGGCAGTATGGTGATATTTTTTTGAAGTGCAAACTTTGTTAACTCAATTGATCTATCAAGTCCTTTCATATCAAGAGGATAATTGGAGTCTTTATTAATTCTACCTCTTTCTATGCAGATGCTTAGTTGTTTTAGAGTCTCATCCCTGATGATGACAATCCATAATTTGATATTCTTTCCAAGCAAAAATAATCACAGCTAAGGAGATCAGGGAATAAAATATTTTATTATTAACAATTGTTCCTTTTAAAAAACTTATTTATGTTCAGTTACAAATAATTCTAATGTATGATATAGTCGGAGCCTCTATTTTTCATCATATAAAAATCTTACCGAATGATAAAACCTAAAACGGAACTTGTTCGCGGATTAACACTAACTGCCGCTATTATGATAGCAGCAGGATCAATGATCGGATCGGGAATCTTTAGAAAACCCGCAACAATGGCAAGTCAATTGATGTCGCCGGAACTTTTACTTATTGTCTGGCTTGCTGCTGGAGTAATTACGTTTATTGGCGCTTTATGTAATGCAGAAGTTAGTGGAATGATTGATGCAACCGGCGGACAGTACGTGTATTTTCAAAAAATGTACGGTAATTTTGTATCCTATCTATACGGTTGGTCGATTTTTGCAGTTATCCAAACAGGTGCTGGTGCTGCGATTGCCTACGTTTTTGGAGAGTATCTTGGTTACTTTATTAATTATCCTCAGCTTCCTGAATCGTGGCAAAATTTTTCTATATATATACCTATCGTTGGAAATATTTTTCCATTTGCAGAATTTGGAGCAAAAGTTGCAGCAATATTGTGCATCCTTTTTTTAACAGCTATAAATTATATAGGGGTAATATTTGGCGGTACAGTACAATCATTTGTTACGATTTTAAAAATTGCTGCAATAGTACTTTTGTCTATCTTATTATTAACCAGTGGATCGGGCAGTTTTTCTAATATCTCAACCGGATTTTCGATGCCTGATTCAACAACTTCTAATATTATTTCATTATTTGGATTAGCGATTGCAGGTGCATTTTGGGCCTACGACGGATGGAATAACCTAACCTTTGTAGCGGGAGAAATAAAACAACCTCAAAGAAATGTTCCGCTTGGTTTATTATTTGGGACACTAATCGTTATAATTATTTATATGCTTATAAATGTTGCTTATCTATATATTTTACCAATTGAAAAAATGGCTGAATCTCCGCTTGTTGCAGCAACTGCAGCTGAAGTTGTATTCGGAGCTAATGGTGCAATATTAATTTCTGTAGCAGTAATTGTTTCAACGTTCGGAGCATTGAATGGAAATATTCTTTCGACTGCTAGAGTTTGTTTTGCAATGGCAAGAAACAATATGTTTATCAAATCACTTGATAAGATTCATCCAAGATATGCTACTCCTCATACATCCTTGGTTGCACAGGGTTTATGGTCTTGCTTACTAGTTTTAACAGGGACATTTGATACAATTACAGATTATGTAATATTTGCGTCCTGGTTATTTTATATGCTTGGTGCTTATGGCGTGATTGTGCTTAGAAAGAAAATGCCAGATGTGCCAAGACCTTACAAAGTATGGGGATATCCATACACACCAATGATTTTTGTTATATTTTCTTTTTTGTTTCTGGTAAACACTTTGATTTCTGATTATGAAAATGCTGCAATGGGATTATTTCTAATTCTTCTTGGTCTGCCTTTCTATTACTGGCGGACAGCAAAAAATAAGACACTAAAAAATAAGTGATTTAATAATGTTTTTTTCAAAATGAATTATATAAAATTTTATCTATATTGAAGCCAATATCAAATGGAAACAAAATCAAATATTAAAATATTAATAGTTGAAGATGATGAACTGAATATCAGAATGGTGTCATCATTTCTAAGGGATAACTATGATATCGACGCGGCAAGATCTGGTGAAGAAGCGTTAAAGAAATCAATCGATAACCGGTATGATATTTTTTTAATGGATATTGGATTAAAAAAAGAAATGAATGGGTTAGAAGTTACAAATAGACTTAGAAAAATGTCAGAATATAAAAATGCGCCAATCATCGCTTTAACAGCTTATGCACTTTCAGGGGATAGAGAAAGGATTTTAGATGCAGGCTGCTCGCATTATCTATCAAAACCATTTTCAAAACATCAATTGCTGAATTTATTAGAAAAGATTGTAAATCAGCAAGACTCCAATGAAAAATAATTCTGCTCAATCCAATTTTGCAGATCAACAGCTACACATTTATTAGTATAAACTTTACTGAAATTTCCGTATTCTTGAAAAGAATAAAATTTCTTTGAATACAAAAGCAATCGATATTCCCCATTTATGAAGAGAATTCAAAAATAGGGAGTCCTTTCGAGCTACTTAAAATTTTATTAAAAATATGATTGCTGAATTTTACTTTAACAGCATCATCTTTTTAACTGAAACAAATTTATCTGTTCTCAGTTCGTAGATGTACATTCCTGTTGCTACACTACTTGCATTCCATAGATAACTGTATTTTCCAGCTTCCATCTTGGAATTAACAAGTTCTGCAACTCTCTGTCCCAATGCATTGTAGATTGTTAACGTTACATTGTTTACATCTTCTGGTATTGAGAACTCTATCTTTGTACTTGGATTGAATGGATTTGGATAGTTCTGTTCAAGAGCATATTCATCTGGAATTAGATCCGAAGATACCATCAGCTTACTGATTGCGCTGTTGCTGATTATTACTTCTTCTCCAGCTTTCAGTCTCTCACTTAACAGTTTTCCTGTTTCATCCTGAAGCTTAATGCTCATCTTTTCTACTCTTACCGTTACTGGATATTCTAAGCCTCGCATCTCGATCGTTTGATTGCTTTCTTTCAGATCTTCAGCTTTTCTGTTACTGCTGTATCTTACATCAAACATCCCTGCTGGTGGTAATGGTGGCATTTGATATTGATCTAGATTTACTTCTCCATCCACTGAATACAACGTGTAGCTCTTCCCTGATGCATCTGTGAGTGTTATCTTGCCCCATTCACTCTTATCTTCCTGTGCTACTAGTTTAGATGAACCTCCTGCTAATAATGTTGGAGGATTTATTACTCCAGAACCTGTTG
The DNA here is from genome assembly GCA_963704275.1 of uncultured Ignavibacteriaceae bacterium. Classification (GTDB taxonomy): domain Bacteria; phylum Bacteroidota; class Ignavibacteria; order Ignavibacteriales; family Ignavibacteriaceae; genus IGN3. Next base: position 61,820 of record CAVPHP010000004.1, read on the forward strand.
ATAATAGCCAGTAGCCAAAACCAGGTACTAGATTTGTTGGACTAGAATAACTTCCACTCCATCCATATACTGTTCCTGGTACTATTAAACCAGCCGGTGTTGTAGTTAATCCACTTACTAGTGGACTGTTTTCATAACCACCTATCATATTCCACCCGGTAGTTATTGCGATTGGATCGTGAGCCACTATCTGAATTCCGCCTGCTGGCCATTCGTCGCCTGTGTTATATGTGTTTGCTCCTGTATGTAGCATCCAGTAGCCTTCGGTTGGTGTTGCTGTTGTTACTGATGCGTAAGTTCCATTCCATTTGTACACATCTGCTAGTGGATTTCTACCACTCCACCAAAAGTCTACTCCCTGTCCATCTGGATTTACGCCTGGTACTGATACCATGTTCCAACTGTTTGCTAGGTCGACAGTTAACACAAATGTCTGAATTGTGTTGCTATTGAATAACCCTAAACCATCAAAAGTATCTGTAGGATATCCAAGCCATTCAATGGTTGGGTTAAAAACATTATTTGGATTAGTATCTCCTTGAATAGTATTCTCTAACCTTCTAAGAGTATTATCTGCTGTTGATATTAAACCATTTCCCCATTCGGTTCCAGGATCAAAACCAATCTGCCCGATTACATCGAGAATAATTGAACCTTTTTTTAGAACTACTGCATCATTTCCATTATAAAATGCAGATGAACTCGTTTGGTTTGCAATGCCTAGTATTGTACCATTCGCTGAGGTAGAAGCTACAACAAAAACATTTCCTGTACTCACAGTACCCATCAAGTTTATTGTTGTCCCTGCTGTAGTAGACCCATTAAAATAAAATTCCAGTTTATATCCATTTGCCGCCAAATTGATAGATGAAGAAGTTCCATTATATATTTCAATAGCTTTATTGTTTGATGTTCCCTCAACATATTCACTTATAAACAGATCGGTCAAATTTCCTCCACCAGAAGCACTTGTTTGAACGATAAGTTCTGGGACTACTCCATCTGTTTTATAGTTACTATGACCAGCTGTTCCATTGTATGAATAAATCTTAAAGTAATAATCTGTGCTGGAGCTCAAGTTTGTAAAGGTATACTCATTTAAAGTCGAATAATTGATATTCACTCTTGCAGAACCATCGGTTAAGTTTGTGTCATCACTATAAATAGATCCATCCACCGGGGTGATAAATATTCCTGTCTTATTCGCAAGTAATAAATAAGCTTCCGGAGCCTGAATTCCCGGTAATGCACCAGTCCAAGTTAATTGTATAGTAGATGAAGTAACAGAACCATTGTTAAAATTTGTTACATAGTTTGAGGGTTCTATAGCTAATGACCCATTGATTAATGCGGACACAGATGGGAAATTGCCGTCAATTTTATAATTAGTCAACGTACCCGAACCATTATAAGAAAAGATTGAACCATAATATTGTGTATTCGTTGCAGGACCCGAAAGTTCAATACTATCTGAGCCTGAATATGAAATATTTATCACTGCCATACCATCAGACAAATCAGTATCTGTAGAATAAGTCTCCCCATCAATAGGAAGAAAATAATTGTTTCGGTTATACACGATAAGTAAATAGCCAGTTGGTGCTTGTGTTCCAGCAATCGCATCGGTCCAACTAAAGTGTATAGATGATGTTAAAGTTGTCGCAAAAAAATTTGTTACATAATTTTCTGGTTCTACAGCATATATTGGTGAAAGTTTAGTCAGATTATTGAAATTTAAATAATTTACATATTCAGGGTGATCAACAAATGGGTTTCTGTTTTGTTGGATAGACTGAATATAATTATTTCTATCTACTTCCCATTTATCAGGTGGATCTTGTTTATGCCATTGAATCAAAGTAACTAAATCTTGCGGGCCTTCACTAAGAGAAGGCAATCTTGTATTATTTAACCAATTAAATGTCCAGTCGTAACCATTTATTCCATTATATCGGAGAGGCATATATAAAATTGCTCTTGCCGCATCACCTTTGTGTTCATTTCTTGGTTCATATACTAAATTTCCATTTACATCGGTTCCGTAAGTCCCTTCAAGAAATGTACTAATTACACTAACTACATTTCCAAGCGGATGATTACTTCTTACTCCATTTGCATTATTCTGATGTGTTGGAAATAAATGATATTGATCGGAGTACTCATCTAAGGACTCTGATGGATGAGTCGGTTGCCAGCTATGACAGAATGTGTGTTCACGACTTAATGGTAGCCAGAAAAATGTACCACTATAGATGTATTCATAATGACTATATACACAAAACACTGATCTGGTTCCATTACCATTATCAAATGATGCAAAGTTTGCAATATTGGTTTCTTCAAAACTATTGTAGCTAACACGCGTATATGGATTTCTTATTCTATTCTCCAAATCAGTCACAAAACTACTAGATGATGGATTTAAATCATTATAGTATGGACCAGCCTGAGCTAAAATTAAATCCGAAAGAAGAAACAAAAATACAATTGTCGATGCCATTGTGACCACAAATCTATTGTACATAAAAACTCTGAAATTAGATGTAAAGAGAAGTCACCATTCCTTGGAGAATAAGGAAATGTTTTTAAGAAAATGTAAGCAAAATTACATATAAGAGGTGAAATATAAAATATTAGTTAATTTTAGAATTTTTGTTAATCACTTTGTAACCACAAAAAAGTTGGACCGAGCTATATAGATGTATTTCTATAAATACAAATCATTCAATAACAAGAAATATGGCTTGTATAAATTCCATTTTTCAGCATTTTGATTTATTTGAATTCAAATGCATTAAATAAATATTGCAACCCATCCCCGCTTTTTGGGAATGGGATTGCAATAAAAGAACACTTACTTTAACAGCATCATCTTCTTAACAGATACAAATTTATCCGTTCTCAGTTCGTAGATGTACATTCCTGTTGCTACACTACTTGCATTCCATAGATAACTGTATTTTCCAGCTTCCATCTTGGAATTAACAAGTTCTGCAACTCTCTGTCCCAATGCATTGTAGATTGTTAACGTTACATTGTTTACATCTTCTGGTATTGAGAACTCTATCTTTGTACTTGGATTGAATGGATTTGGATAGTTCTGTTCAAGAGCATATTCATCTGGAATTAGATCCGAAGATACCATCAGCTTACTGATTGCGCTGTTGCTGATTATTACTTCTTCTCCAGCTTTTAGCCTCTCACTTAACAGTTTTCCTGTTTCATCCTGAAGCTTAATGCTCATCTTTTCTACTCTTACTGTTACTGGATATTCTAAGCCTCGCATCTCGATCGTTTGATTGCTTTCTTTCAGATCTTCAGCTTTTCTGTTACTGCTGTATCTTACATCAAACATCCCTGCTGGTGGTAATGGTGGCATTTGATATTGATCTAGATTTACTTCTCCATCCACTGAATACAACGTGTAGCTCTTCCCTGATGCATCTGTGAGTGTTATCTTGCCCCATTCACTCTTATCTTCCTGTGCTACTAGTTTAGATGAACCTCCTGCTAATAATGTTGGAGGATTTATTACTCCAGAACCTGTTGATAATAGCCAGTAGCCATAACCAGGTACTAGATTTGTTGGACTAGAATAACTTCCACTCCATCCATATACTGTTCCTGGTACTATTAAACCAGCCGGTGTTGTAGTTAATCCACTTACTAGTGGACTGTTTTCATAACCACCTATCATATTCCACCCGGTAGTTATTGCGATTGGATCGTGAGCCACTATCTGAATTCCGCCTGCTGGCCATTCGTCGCCTGTGTTATATGTGTTTGCTCCTGTATGTAGCATCCAGTAGCCTTCGGTTGGTGTTGCTGTTGTTACTGATGCGTAAGTTCCATTCCATTTGTACACATCTGCTAGTGGATTTCTACCACTCCACCAAAAGTCTACTCCCTGTCCATCTGGATTTACTCCTGGTACTGATACCATATTCCAGCCATCAGTTACCGATACGGATAATGGGAAGGTCGTTGTGGCTGATCCGGGTATCCATGTATCTGCAACTCTTATTCCACCAAGAGTTAGTGTAGCTGCATTTGAAGTTGAGCCTTGTCTAAGTGCAAACATTCCTAAACTTAATGCATCCGTTCCTGCATCAGTTTGAGTTACATTAGCAGTAGGTTCGGTACCGTTTAGAACCGGATTAATCCATAGTTTAACTTCATCATCTGATGTAGTGCCAGAATTGAAAGTATAATTTACAACCACTAAATAAGTTGTATTTAAAGAGTAGTCAAACGGCGTATAAACGACGCTTCCACTTACATTCTTTGCAATTCCAAAAGCAAGGCTGTCTCCAGCATTTTTCTTTACAAATGTTCTGCAATAATAGTAGAAACTGGAATTCTCAGGAGCAAAATTAAAAATATAATCTCCCGGCAATTGTGCTGAAGTAATGTTTACCATAAATGATGCATAGACACTATTACTTATAACGCTTCCAAAAGCTCTGTTATCGTCTTCACCTGAAGTTGTCAATGTAACAGATTTTCCAATTCCTGAATTAACATATCCTGTGTATGTTAATGGTGTTGCGTTTACAATAATGGGATTTGTTCCGGCACCGCTGTGTGATACCCATCCATTGTCAGTTAGAAAACTACCTGTTGCATAATTAAAATTTTCTGTAATTGGAAGTGAAGGAGTAACAGCAGTAGCTATTGTAAATTCAGGAACGCTGCCATCTGTTTTATAGTCTATTGCAGATCCTGAATTTGTGTATGGATATATCTTAAAGAAATAGGTTGTATTGGAATTTAATCCAAAAGCATAAGCTTGTAATCCTTGTTCAACATTCTGGACAAAAAATGAATTTGCTTCCGCAGTTCCATCAACAGGGTCCAGGATGGAGGCAAAATCTACGTCACTGGTCTTAATTAGATACCCGTCGGGAACACTAGCGCCTGATGCGTCTATCCAACTTAAGTTAATAAAATAATATGATGGATTTCCCAACACACCTGCAAAACCTGTAACGTGATTGGATGGTTCTGGTTTTAAAACCACACCACTGCAATTTACCTCAGAAGTTGTTGCCCCTCCGCCAGCATTAGATACAATTTCGTTGTTATAAAATCCTCCAAGTAGTCCTGCTTTTAATCGTACATAAATGGTAGTATTTATCACTGCCCCGCTGTAAGCAACATTGACACTTGGTAAAAATGTTGTATTGTTTGTTGATACTTCATAATTGGTCGTACCAGTTACGAGTATATTACCTGAGGCAGGCGATAATTCACTTCCGGTCAAACTGTAACTTTGTGATACTGAAGGTCCAGAACCTACAAGATATGAGAAATTAGAAAGCGTTCCCGGAGAAACTGATAATACTGGTCCTGAAAGTACTGGGAATAAATCTGCCCATGCTGTTGCAACTCTTATTCCATCAACAGTGAGATTCTGTGTCGAAGAATATTGTCTAAGTGCTATACTTCCTGGATCTATATCAGACTGTGTGGCATCAGTTAAGGGACCAATTGTTGGAGTGCCAGGTTCTGAAGATGGAACTCCTGATGTAAATACAAATAAACTTACAACATCGTTAGATGTGCCCGAAATTATCTCATATTTTAGAACTAAAAGATAAGTGGCCCCAGTAGAATAATCAGATGACAAAGCAGGTGTATTACTTCCTTTGCTTAAACCAAATTGTACATTACTAGCATTTGCCTGCATAAAAACTTTCCCCCTAAAAATAGATGTGCCAATTGGATCTCCACCTAAATGGAAAAAATATCCATTTGCAGCAGTCGTAACATTCACCAAAAAGGATGCATATACTGTACCTGAAGATTGTGTTACAAAAGTTCGATTGTCATCTTCACCAGTATTATCTAGTAAAGCTGCATTTCCAACACCACTGCCTGGGTAATTCGTATATACTAAACCAGTTGTGGTATTGATAGGTTGTGTACCGCCACCACTATGTGCTGTCCATCCATTAGCAGTCAAGTCTCCAGAAAATTCAAAATTCTCGACCAATAGAGGTTGAGCAAGAATGAACTGTGGAGTGAAAATTTCTGAAGGTAATCCCATTCCACTATCCCAACTATAAATTCGTGTATAAGGAACAACAGAGTTTTTCCAGGACAAGTTAAAATATGTGCCGCTGAAAGATGCCGCAGATGTCTGCAATCTGAATCTTTGCAGTCTTAAGCTTTGTCCTGCTGCAATAACACCATTAGAACCCGGTAAATTTGAGGATGTTCTTAAAATATTCGAACTGGTTATAAGTGCCGAAGGTGGATTTGCAGTTGCTGGAAAAGAACCATAACCCGGCACTAAAGTGAATGTTGGGGTTCCGCCATTTAGAAAAGCAGGATCATAATTCCACGCTAAACTGCCGTGACTATAAACCCAGCTTGATGCTCCATCGTTTTGAAGATATACATCAAATGTTAACGAGTTACTGGATTCAAATATGATATTCTTAGTGATAACTTTGCATTGCTGAGAATGAATGTTGACACTAAGCAAGACAAAAAATGTTAATAGAAGAATTGAAAAGAAAGTAATTTTTTTCATAGCATGCCCTCTATGATTAATGAAAGTATTAAGTGAAATAATTTATTTATATAGTACATTTTTAATCTTCAATAAAGATTGCGTAAATAAGCTTTTAAACAAGATCTAAATAATTGATAACATTTATTTAATATTATTATAAAATAGAAATCAATTATTACTGCGGCTTCTTTATCATTATTCCTAAAACATTATTCATAAATACCCTGCTTAAATCATCAATGTCTGTATAATAATCTCCGTTAAGATCACTTGAAGTATATCCCGTAGTCCCGGATACGTTATCAAGGAATACTGAATTCAAGTCTTGTGTATTAACAACACCATCTTGATTAATATCACCACCGAAGATGCACCATTTAGTTCCAACTAGCTTTAAATTACTACCGAATGCTTTACTCGCGTCACTTGTAAAATCATAGCTCATTGTATTATTGGCAAAGGTTTGTGCAGATGCACTCCAGGTCTCTAATGCATTTCTGTGTTTTATTACTAAATAATAAGGTGTTTCATTTAAAGCATTAAAAAATTTTACTGTTCCCTGCCCAGAAGAATTAAGATTTATCTTAGCCTGATCAACAAGTGAATAAGGTGCCGATGTATTTCGTAATTCCACCGTAACTGTATCAGTAGTCATCGTTATTTTGTTATAAAAACCTTCAATCAATACTGTTATCGGAGAGATCTCAAGATAGGGACTGTCGAATGAAAAACTTGCAATTACCGGCAGATGGTCTGTTGCATAGTGTAATGCATTTGCAACTGTTTGCCCAACTGCTATATTGGGAGGTCGATTGATAGAATCATTAAAATGATTGCCGTCATTTCCGTAGACACGATATGTCCCTGGAACAAAAGTGATTCCTCCAGAATTTATAATTGAGGAGGACATTAGAATCATATCAAAACGATCATCTAATCCTCCAGTGGCACCATCACCAAAAGCTCTTGTTCTGGTAGACTGAGTATGGAATTGTGAATAAGAACTATTATTCCATACGCCTGAAAGATTTAAAGGATCAATAAAATATCCCGATGACGATTGATCTTTTAATTTTTGATATGCAAGTTCATTAGAACTATATATATTAAAATCACCCAGAACGATAAAATTAGAATTGGGTGAAAGGGTATTTGTTCTTTTTCTTAGGCTATCAACCTCCGCCGCCCTGGTTAAACTGTCTTCGACATTTGCTTTTAGATGAACTGCAAATATTATCAGTGTATCTCCAGTAATATTATGACGAAGTCTAAATTCATTGATATCTCTTAAGGACGTATGAATTGGTGAATTGCTTATGAAAGTGAAATCATTACTTTTATAATATAACGCTCTATCTAAATCAGGACCATTAATAAATGTTCCAGCGGCATAGCCAGACGCCGATTTATTTAATATTTTAGTAAGAAAACTATCCACACTTGCCTGTGAAACTATTTCCTGAACAACTAAAATATCAGGCTGAATGTTTTCAAATATAGTTCTAAAGTGCAGATTACGGGCCGTCGTATCAGTAAACGGATAATTTAAAATATTATAGCTCATTATTGTATGCTCTGTTTGAGAATATGAATAGCCCACAATAATCATTGATATTAAAAATATTTTGAATACAGATTGCAATTATTATTCTAAAATTATTACTCAATTAGATGTATTAATATTTATTATCGTAACCGGGGGTTTCTGACGAGAAACACCGAGTACTCTATTATAAAAAACAATATTCAAATCAGCCACCTCTGTGTATAAATCTCCATTTAAATCAGTGACTATGTAACCGCTTGATCCAAGTACATTATCAATAAAAACCTGGCTCTGATCATTAATATCAATAAAACCATCCTGATTAACATCACCACTGTAGAGACACCATCTGCCATTTACCAATTTCAGATTATTTCCATAAGCTTTATTTTGAGCTGTTGTAAAATCATAACTTAGATTACCTGCTGAAAACTGAACACCTATTGTACTCCATGTTTCGATTGAATTGCGATGTTTAATTACCAAGTAATATTGTGTGCCATCTAACGGTGTAGTAAACAGTAGCGAGCCGGTAGAATTAGAGTTCAGAAATATTTTTTTACTTTCTACCAGTGCGAAAGGTGACGCTATGTTTCTTAGTTCAACAGATACAGTATCACTTACCATTGTAGATCCATTCCACAATCCCTCTATCGCTGCTGTTAAATTAAGTGTTTTTGTTGTGGGTACCTGATCACGCATCAGATAAGTAACAGTGTTTTCAATAAGGTTTGCTGCTGTCGTTTGATTTTCAAACATGGAGACTGCAAAACTGAAAAATACGTTTCGACATACTGTGGTGTCATTGTTTGGGCAGTAAACAAAAATGCCGCCATTTGCAGCAGTACCACCGGACCAGTTTGCAATTCTGACAACACCTGATAAGGGTAATACTGTCATCTCATCTCTTGCACCATATCCCGATGTACCCCCATTGTTAATTAAGATTGGAGTACTGATGGTATAGGGTAATTTAAAAATAGAATGTGTTGCCGTAGCTATTTGTAAATTTGAACCCGATCTATCATTAACCCAAACGCTGTCTAGTAAAAGATTTCTTCTGAATAATGGATCAAGGTCAGTAGTGGTGCCTGATTTCCTAAAAATATATCCAACTTCACCACCTTCGACCAATGTTTTACCACCAGCCAATGTATAATTTGCTAAAGCGGTTCTTTTTGTAACATCATTAAACATAGTTGCCTCATTAACTCCGCCACTAAGAATAACTAAATCGTAAGTGCTTAACGTCGAAGTATTTAATGAACTAAAAGTCACCTGATCAACTGCATATCCCGCAGTTGTTAAAGTACTCGTAAATAAATTTGCGGAAGCACCCAGCGGAATTGAGTACTTATCCTCTGTTCCACCTTTATCAGGCGATACTCTTGATGCAAGGGTTAAATCATCATCTACAACTAGAACAACACCCTTTACATTAATTATGTTAAATGAATTATAACCGGAAACCGGGTTATATGATATATTTTGATTGGCGGAATTATCAGTTGCTTTGATTCTGTATTCAACTACATCGCCGATGTTAACTGTTCCTGTAAAAGTACCCAGATAGTTATTTCCTGAAACTAACGGCATAGAGTATGTGCTTATACTGCCTCCATTAATCCTAAACTCGCATTGTACAGATTGAACGCCAAGATTATCTGTAACAAATGCATTAACATTAATTGGCCATTTTATTTTTGGTGTATTAGAAATTGCTGAATGTGTTATAACAGGAGGGGTAACATCTGCTGCTGCTGTAAAAGTAAAGTAGTTTGCGGGTGCACCACCTGGTAATGTTGATTTAGATCCAGAATTATCAGTTGCAGAGATGTAATAATTATACGTCGCATTAGACCCATTACCTGGAATACTTGCAGTATAATTATTACCGCCCGTATTTACCATAGTTAAGCTATCATTTATTACACCCGCTCCTCTGCCCCAATAGACTTTTATTGATCCTGCAATTAAAGGATTGATTGATGTTATTGAAGCATTAACAATATAAGGACCATTTATATTTTCAGTATTTGGAAGCTGAGTATGAACAATAGATGGACCAAAAGTAACTTTTGTTATCCATGCTTGATAATTTCCTGTTCTATCATCGGCCCAAAATGGATATACTGTGCCACCTGAGGCAGTTATTCCAATATAATCTCCCTGATAACCGCCAGCTAATCCCGAGATTGATTTAGGTTTGAAGTTTGCGTCGCTTACCTGGAAATTATCAAAAATAATTCCACCGTCATTGGACGTAGCCATAAATACGCCTGTACTATCACTGGTGGTGTTACGATTGTCATACCAGACAATATTAAGCTGTCCGGTACTTTGGTCAACTGCGCACCAGGGATAATATTGATCCTTCCCATTATTAAGAGTATCATTATTAACTCTTACCGGAGCACTCCAGGTTGTTCCTCCATCAGTTGATCTTATCATTACAATATCCGGATCCGAACCTGCAGGTGTTACCCCGATTTGCGGCCAACAAATATATATGTAACCATTTCTTGTTCCACCGGATCTATCGACAGTCATTGATGGAAAAGATGAAACCCTGATGGATGAAGTTTTTAAATATCCTCTAATACCAAAATTAGCAACATTATAAGCACGCATTTTTATAAATGTCACTCCACCATCTGTGGATTTTGCAAAACCAATTGCGTCTTCTCCGCCTGGCCATGCATCATATATAGCAAAAGCCGCATACAATTCACCATTAGGACCAGTATTAATATTCACTCCCTGGGCATGACTACCTGGCGATAAAGAGCTTGATAGATCAACAAATGAACTCCAGCTGACACCATTATTACTTGAATAATTAATTACTACTTGATTGTCACTGGCATTACCTGAAACAAAATGAGTCCAAGCATCATATACTCTATTTGCATAAGGACTATTTAGTTTTTTATCAACATATAAATGATTTTTGTCCAAAAGGTCGTCATCCCCTGATGGATCTGCACCAGCAGTGTAAGATGACCAGTTTAAGCCATTATTTGTTGAGACCGATACTCCCTGTCCACCTGCGCTTCTAATATAACCCATATAAAAATTTCCATTGAGACCAATAACAGCAGCAGGGTCACCGCTATTTCCAGTTCCAAAATAAGGTGAGGGATTATCAGATCCTGTCCAGTTCGATCCTCCGTCAGTACTCCAGTAGACTCCTGTACCATACACACCTGAAACCGGCCAGGATGTACCATTTGAGCCTGCAAAGAGTATATTCGGATTTGTAGGATGGATGTCTATACTTAGTTCTGATTGGGTGGTATTAGTTGTTGGTAAGATACGATAATTAGCCTGCACAACAGCATCTATTTCACCTAACGAATATCTTCTAGACTCTTGCTTGGCTGGCACAAATTTGTAGTTTGGATTTTGTGGGATTACAACATTTTTATCAGTTGAGATACGTGACCACATCTTATCTTCTGTCTGATTTTTTAATTGTGCATTTACATAAATGTTAAAAACGTATATCACAAAAATGAAAACTGAAAAAACTATAGTATTATTTTTCATGATCATCCTAGAGTATTATTTGAATTTTTGCTATATAATTTGTTAAAGTTATCTCATTAATATCATTTTTTTACTTATAGAAGAAATGCTGGTTTCCATTCTGTAAATATATATTCCACTTGGTAGATTTTTTGCATCAAATTGAGTTTGATAAATACCCGGCTCAAATAGACCTTCTGCCAGTGTTACAAGATATTCACCCAGAACATTGTATAAATTAATTTTTAATTGCGTCCGCTCCGGAACCGAAAAACTTATCATAGTACTGGGATTAAATGGATTGGGATAATTCTGTTCTAGTAAATACTCATCAGGAATTATATCTGATGAAACCATCAGTCTGTTTATTGCACTGTTGCTTATAGTTATCTCTTCACCTGCTTTTAGTCTCTCATTCAATCCGTTTCCTGACGCATCCTGCAATCTGAAATCCATATTCTCTACCCGTACTTTTACGGGGTATTCAATTCCCTGCATCTCGATGGCTTGACTTCCCGACAAAAGATCTTCAGCATATCTGTTGCTGCCAAATCTTACATCAAACATTCCCGCTGGTGGTAATGGTGGCATTTGATATTGATCTAGATTTACTTCTCCATCCACTGAATACAACGTGTAGCTCTTGCCTGATGCATCTGTGAGTGTTATCTTGCCCCATTCACTCTTATCTTCCTGCGCTACTAGTTTAGATGAACCTCCTGCTAATAATGTTGGAGGATTTATTACTCCAGAACCTGTTGATAATAGCCAGTAGCCAAAACCAGGTACTAGATTTGTTGGACTAGAATAACTTCCACTCCATCCATATACTGTTCCTGGTACTATTAAACCAGCCGGTGTTGTGGTTAATCCACTTACTAGTGGACTGTTTTCATAACCACCTATCATATTCCACCCGGTAGTTATTGCGATTGGATCGTGAGCCACTATCTGAATTCCGCCTGCTGGCCATTCGTCGCCTGTGTTATATGTGTTTGCTCCTGTATGTAGCATCCAGTAGCCTTCGGTTGGTGTTGCTGTTGTTACTGATGCGTAAGTTCCATTCCATTTGTACACATCTGCTAGTAGATTTCTACCACTCCACCAAAAGTCTACTCCCTGTCCATCTGGATTTACGCCTGGTACTGATACCATATTCCAGCCATCAGTTACCGATACGGATAATGGGAAGGTTAAGGAGTTTAATGTTTCAGCAGTGCCATTAACACCAGGAGAATAGTTAACACCATCGTATGAGTAAGCTTTATAATAGTAAACTGATGCAGGACTTAATCCATTATGAACTTGTGGAGAGGTTATTCCGCTATACAATAATAATCCACCTGCAAATGGCTGACCAGCTATAGGAGGTGGTCCAATAGGAGTAGAAAATGTTCCTGAATTATTCCATACGATTACAACATTATTACTAACTGTGTTTGGTGTAAATACAATAAAAATTTCTGTTGAACTGCCGGTAAAAACTGCAAATGTAGATGGATCCTGGATTGCAAATGTTGTTGAGCTCGAACTTAATCCCGACGAATATGCGGTACCATTATATGAATATGCTCTATAAAAATAATTTGTAAAGGCTGTTAGTCCTGCATGAATCTGTGGAGAAGATATACCGTTATATAATAAAATTCCTCCTGCAAAAGTACTTCCCACTGATGGCGGTGCACCTGACGGAATTGTGAATGCACCTGTAGTATTCCATACTATAATAACATTATTGCTGCTTACGTTTGGTGTAAACGCAAGATTTATTTGTGAAGAGCCGATTGCAGTTGCATTAAATGAAGCTGGATTAGAAGCACCAGGATCATTGACGATAGTGAAATTTACATTGGAAATATCGAAGAAAATATTACCCACAGCTTCAACTTTTATTCTTCCCTGGCTGGATGGCAGATTAGGAATTTGGACTTGCTCGCTTCCATCATTTGGAGTACTTGCAGATATAACATAATTAAAATTATAACCTCCATCAGTCGATAGTAATATTTTAACATTTGCACAATTAACAGGAGATAAATTTGTACTTGCAACACTCCAGGTTATTGTCTGTAATGTATTTCCAGCCCAAGAAACATTTGTATTTGGAGATGTTACAACGAAAGGTCCTGAATTTCCATCAACAGCAAAATTAACCTGTTCACGATCAACGCCGCCACCGCCCACACGGTTATCTCTCACGGTCATTCTGAATTTTAAATTTCTTGCATAACTTGGTAAAAGCTCACCAATAACAGAAGTATTGTTTATTAAGTCAGAAATTCTTGGAAATATTCTTGTTGGCGAAGAACTTGGGTTCCAACTTCTAAAAATTGGGGCATCACCGACCGGTGAACCGGGTGCTCCTGCAGCACCTAAATCATATTCCTCCCAGCAGTAAGTCATCGCATCTCCATTTGGATCCGTAGCAGAACCAGTAAGTGCAAATGGGGTACTTTTGGGAATATAAAACCCACCAGTTGGAACTGTAACAACGGGTGCACTATTTCCTGTTCCTGTTGTAGCCGGACAGCTGCTGCCGCTTCCTGAATTTGTATAAAGAACTATTTCATCAAAATTAACTGAATGAAAATATGCATCGCTGTTGCTTTGTAAATCCTGAGGAGAACAAATGCCTGCATAAGCCATTATAGTTGAACCGCTGCCGGGTTCATAAGCTGTTGATGCATTTCTATTCCCACCACTACATGAACCTGTATTGCCATTAAATGAATGATTCCCGGAAAATTGATGTCCCATTTCATGTGCAACATAATCAATATCAAATGGATCGCCAACGGGCGCACTTGAACCGGTAACACCGCCAGCCTTGCTTGAAGTACAAACACATCCAAGATAAGCTACTCCCCCACCCCCGGTGCTAAAAACATGTCCAATATCATAATTTGCGCTACCAATAACAGAATTTAAATTACTAATATTTTGAGACAACATAGCGCTGCCGTTAGTATTTGAATAAGGATCAGTTGATGCGTTGATATAAATTACAGAGCTATTATTTGCAATAAGAACCATTCTTACTGCAACTTCTTTTTCATAAACTCCGTTTACCCTATTAACAGTCGTTACAACACCTGCAAGCCCAAGAGCAACAGTACCACCATGAAAAATTGTATATTCACCCGTTGCTGCAACGCAAAGTCTATAAGTTCTTAATTGGGGACCGGTTGGTGTAAGAATCGAATTCTCTTTTAATGATTTTAATTCTTCTAATTTTCCATCTTCTATAAAAAGTTCACAATCAATTGTCTCTCCCCTTTTTATATAATCTTTTGTAAAATATGAAATGTAATATTGGCTATTATTTTTGAAATAAGGATCAATAAAAACTCTTCCATTAGGAGATAAAATCATTGCATGAAAGCCCTGCGGGGTCAAATCCATTTTAAGAATTGCTGCTCTGTCATCAATTCCCTGTCCTGTGTATGTCCTTATTTCGGGATATTGATCCTGAAGTTCAGGTGCCATTGTCGGGGATTCCCAGAAAATAAATTTTTCTGTGCTACCATCAGGCATTGGCAATAAAACTATAGAAGGATTGGTTTCAGAATCTCTTGTAAATTCGATCGGTGCAGATTCAAATAATGTTCTCAAATTATCTTTATCAAGTTCTAATACACGATAAGATTCAGGTACTATTACTCTTTCACTGATCAGTTTTATTTGTGATTCATTAATATCGTTCCAGATATTTTTTTGAGCAGTTGCATTAAGGCTTAAATAAACGAAAAGAGTTAAAACAAGTAAAAATTTTTTCATGATTCAATTAAAATAAAAAGAATGATCAATACAAATTTTTTCCTTAAATAAGATTGATCTAATAAACAATTATGTGCAATCTTAGAACCCTAACTCACTGTCACTGCATTAGAATTATCAAATATCTGTTTTTGTTTAAACAATGAAAAAGCAATTCATTTATATGAACTGCTCCTTGAAAACTAATGAGAAGAAGCGTAGAAAATATTATTCATTGGTTAGTTAAACTTATCTAAAGAATCGAGATGAAAATGTTTTACTACGCTTATATTCTCCTCAACAACTTATTTCATTAGTGTCATTTTACGAACAGACTTAAAATCATTTGCTTGTAATTCATAAAAATATATTCCGGAAGACTGATTAACAGCATTCCAGGTATAGTTATAAGAACCAGCTTCAAGGTTTCTGTTTTCCAATTCCACAACCTGCTGTCCAATCTGATTATAAATATTCAGTTTAACATTAGAAGCTTTAGGAATTGTAAAAGAAACCGTCGTACTTGGGTTAAATGGATTTGGATAATTCTGATTCAATTTAAAATCTGCTGGAGCACTTAAATCAACATTAACAACTTTAGAATAAGTTGATGTTCCATCAAAATCAATTTGTTTCAATCTGTATAAAACAGTTCCCTGTCCAGAGTAATTATCGCTGAAAGAATAAGCGTGTTTTTCAGTTGTAGTTCCATTACCTACTACAAATCCGATTTTTTCCCACTGAGAGTTTTCAGATTTTCTTTGAATCTCAAAACCGCTGTTATTTAATTCTGTTGCAGTTATCCAATTTAAGTTAACTGAAGAGCCTGTTACAGAAGCACTGAAAGAAACTAACTCAACAGGTACTATTTCATTATATGTGATGAACATCTTCAACTTGTCGACAGTTAAAAGAGTAAGAGGGTAGCTTCCGGCACCGGTCATTGTAACATTTACCACTACACCACCGAAAAGATCCTGTAACAGTCCTGAAACCTCCGGAGGCAAATTCCAGGTAAATGTAATTTGTGTGCTGCCTGTACCTGGTTGATAAGCAAGCCTGAATTCTTTTGTTCCTGAATATGGTATACTATCCATGAACCTAAAGTCTTTCAAGGATGATGCACTACCTGAAAAACCATTCTCGGGTAAAATGAGTCTTGTATCAAAAGCTCCTGAAGGCGGAACCGGCGGTCGTAAACTTTCACCAAGAGCTACATCGATTCCATCTGTAGCTGTGGGGTCAATACCAAATATAAGAACCTGTGAATGTCCGACTCCATCATTAACTGTTATTGAATCAACCACCGTCTGCGAAAGAATGCTTGATGATAGAACGATAACAACACTTAGAACCTGGAAAAAATATTTCATTTTTATTTCCTTTAATTATAATAATTCCGCCCCTCATTTACGAAGGGCGGAAAACTTCTTTTATTTCAAAAATGTTATTTTCTTAAAACTTGTAAAAAAACTGTCCCTCATTTCTGAAGGACAGTATTTTAATTTTTATTTCAAGAAAGTCATTTTCTTAGATTGAACAAATTCACCAGCAACCATTTTGTATATATAGTTTCCGCTGCTTACTGATTTTCCGCTGCTATCTTTTCCATCCCAGTTTAATGTATATGTTCCAGCTTGTGCGTTGCCAGAGTATAAATCAGCAACTGCCTGACCTAACATATCATACACTTTAATTGTTACTAACCCTTCTTTAGGAACAGTAAACTGAACACTGGTACTAGGGTTAAATGGATTTGGAAAATTCTGAGATAATAAGTAATCCAATGGTATTCCAGGTGCGCCATCATATCTGATTTCTATTTCAACTTTTGGCATAGCTCTATTATTCTCATCTGCAACAATTATATTTTCAACTTTTATACTTTGTGGGTCATATAAATTGAATGGGAGAGTTGCAAGAACAAATGTTCCTGGTTGAATAGGTAATGCTGATCCATCAAATGATAACATTCTTAAAAAGGCATTATTCTGATAATAAAGTGCCTGATCGAAAATTGAACTCATCTGGATGTTTGATGGGATTAAAGATCTTAGATCATTCAATTCCATCTGAACGCCTTTAACTTTTTTATCTGATTCTATTTCAACAGCGATACCTGTATTGGTTAAATAGAATGTTAATTTTGCGTCCATACCTGGACTCATTTTTTCCAAGCCATTAGAAACAACGTCAAACTGATTTGCAATTGCTTTGTAAACAGGTGTTCCACTTGGATATAATCCAGTTAGCACTATGTTCTGCAATACTGATAGATCTAATACGTTGATTGTTCCATCAGGAACTGGCAAAGGAGCACCAACTGTCCAGGGAGCTATATCACCTTGTGTAAATGCTGGACCTGTTAATGTAACTCTTCCAAGAATATGATCAATCATTAAGAGAATATCCAGTATGTTAACATTATCATCAAGATTAACATCGCCCAACAATCCCATTGTAGTCCCGTTATAAATGTTAATGGTTTCCCAAACACCTGTGCTAATGTTAGCATTAATAACTGGTGTTTCTGTTGCACCAACTACGTTAAACAATGCATTATAAGTAAAAGCATTTGGTCCGGTTATATCAACAATGTCATAATTAAATTTCATTATTTCCTGATCACCCGGATTTGGAAGAACTGCATTTGTTCCGTTGCCAAGAATAACAACTTTAATTCTATCTGTTGATGAACCATCAGGGAGTGTTGGTCCAGGTACGATCTCATAACTAAAATTAAATTCTGGGGCAGTTATTGCAGCTCCTCTTTCAACAGATCTTAATATTAGTCGTCCTTGAAGATGACCAACAACCACATCAAACTGTAATGCCTTTAATGGTTGACCTGTGTAACCTCGTAAAATAACTGCATCAGGATTATCCTGAGTTCCATCTAGTAGATTTTGTGAATCTTGAGCAAATTTCAATTCTCCGCCTTGTGTCTGACCTGTGCCACTCAAATTTAATACAGAAGGTGAACCTGCTGCATTATGTGTAAAGGTTAATGTACCAGGTACAGCACCAGCTACTGTTGGAGAAAATGTTACATTGAATAGTTGGGTATTACCAACACCATCAGGGATGTTAATAGGGAAAGTATTTGGTGCAAATGTATAATGAGCGTCTGATGATACAACACCGCTTATTGTTAATGGTGCATTTCCTGTATTGCTTACTGTCACAGGCAAAGTTACGTTTCCACCAACTGATACATTTCCGAAGGCTAAAGAAGCAGCACTAAAATTAAATACAGGTGCTGTTGTAAAACCAATACCTGTAACTGCATAAGCAGTTGGTGAACCTGCAGCATTATGTGTAAATGTTAAATTAGCATTTACAGTTGCAGCAGCAGTTGGTGTAAATGTAACCACAAATACTGAATTTCCGCCTGCAGCAATATTAACCGGGAATGCATTTGGTGTGAAAGTGAATTGAGGATCTGAGGATACTATACCACTTAATGTTAATGGAGCATCTCCAGTGTTATTTACTGTTACATTAAGATTTGCACTAGAGCCTACATTTACTGATCCGAAACTTAATGGAGCAACAGGGCTGACACCAAAAACAGGAGCTGGAACATATCCAGTACCTGAAACTGCATAAGAAGATGGTGAACCTGGGGCATCGTGTGTAAATGTTAAATTACCTGATACAGCACCTGCTGCTGTAGGTGCAAATGTTACGTTAAGAACTGAGTTTCCGCCAACAGGAATAGTTAATGGAAATACACTTGGTGCAAATGTGAACTGAGCATTATCTGAAGCAATATTACTTACAACCAATGGTGCTGTTCCCGTGTTACTGATCGTTACAGATAATACTGAATTTGATCCTACGTTTATATTTCCAAAACTTAGTGAAGCAGGAGCGACACCAAATATTGGGCCTGTAACAGCAGGAGAAATTGCCGTATAAGTCATTGTAATTCGTGCGTTTCCTGTGGCAACAAATGCTGCTGGAATTTCAAAACTTCCAGGACCGGTAAGAGGACCGCTAGTGAAAAAGGTTCCTGTAATATTATCTGTAATTGTCATTGTTGCATTTACAGGTACATCATATTGAACTTCAACATTTGTTCCTGCATCTAACTGCCATTTAAGGGAATGTACAGTTGTACCGCTAAATGGATAACCACCGGCAGCTTCTCTGTAATCCCGTAAAGATTGGAAAGCACCGCCGCCATAAGGTTGTAAATCAAATCTCACATCAAAAGATGGGGCTGGAGGAGGAGGAGGTAATATTCCTTCACCTAATGCAACGTCGATACCCGGAGTAGCTGTTTCATCTAAGCCAACAGCCATCGCTTGTGAATTAGTTCCGCTGACAATTGTGATTGGAACATTTATTTGCGCTTGTCCGAATGCAATTACACTAAACAGAAGCACAAAACTGAAAATTGAAAATAGTTTACGCATAACACACCTTTATTTAAATTAGAGAAATTAATTAGTTGAATTCTAATTTGTCAAAAATTATGCAGCCCCATCATTTAAACGGAGCTGCATAAAGAAAACATTACTTTAAGAGCATCATCTTTTTAACTGAAACAAATTTATCCGTTCTCAGTTCGTAGATGTACATTCCTGTTGCTACACTACTTGCATTCCATAGATAACTGTATTTTCCAGCTTCCATCTTGGAATTAACAAGTTCTGCAACTCTCTGTCCCAATGCATTGTAGATTGTTAACGTTACATTGTTTACATCTTCTGGTATTGAGAACTCTATCTTTGTACTTGGATTGAATGGATTTGGATAGTTCTGTTCAAGAGCATATTCATCTGGAATTAGATCCGAAGATACCATCAGCTTACTGATTGCGCTGTTGCTGATTATTACTTCTTCTCCAGCTTTTAGCCTCTCACTTAACAGTTTTCCTGTTTCATCCTGAAGCTTAATGCTCATCTTTTCTACTCTTACCGTTACTGGATATTCTAAGCCTCGCATCTCGATCGTTTGATTGCTTTCTTTCAGATCTTCAGCTTTTCTGTTACTGCTGTATCTTACATCAAACATCCCTGCTGGTGGTAATGGTGGCATTTGATATTGATCTAGATTTACTTCTCCATCCACTGAATACAACGTGTAGCTCTTCCCTGATGCATCTGTGAGTGTTATCTTGCCCCATTCACTCTTATCTTCCTGTGCTACTAGTTTAGATGAACCTCCTGCTAATAATGTTGGAGGATTTATTACTCCAGAACCTGTTGATAATAGCCAGTAGCCAAAACCAGGTACTAGATTTGTTGGACTAGAATAACTTCCACTCCATCCATATACTGTTCCTGGTACTATTAAACCAGCCGGTGTTGTAGTTAATCCACTTACTAGTGGACTGTTTTCATAACCACCTATCATATTCCACCCGGTAGTTATTGCGATTGGATCGTGAGCCACTATCTGAATTCCGCCTGCTGGCCATTCGTCGCCTGTGTTATATGTGTTTGCTCCTGTATGTAGCATCCAGTAGCCTTCGGTTGGTGTTGCTGTTGTTACTGATGCGTAAGTTCCATTCCATTTGTACACATCTGCTAGTGGATTTCTACCACTCCACCAAAAGTCTACTCCCTGTCCATCTGGATTTACGCCTGGTACTGATACCATATTCCAGCCATCAGTTACCGATACGGATAATTGGAAGGTCGTTGGTGCTGATGATAGATTTACTGATCTCATTACCCACGCTCTTTCAGTTGTAATAACTAGAGCATTCCAGAGCGTTGTATCAGTATTGCTTTCAAAGAAGCTTCTTCCTGCTGTGAAGCCTGTATTATGTACGGCTCCCGGATATAATATACCAATAGGCATCTTTATTGTTATCCAGTAATCGGATCCTGATGCTATTGTTGGCGCGGTATTATCAAATGGGAAGAAGATATAATCACCTGCTTCACCTAAAGCTAAATATGAGGCTGCATTGTATATCTGCGTATAAAGTACTGCCCCAGGGGCTGTTGTTGTTGTTCCTGCAGCTCTTACCTGCACTATTATATTTCCTGAGGTAACAGTCTCTGTTCTGCATATAAAGTCAACGCCGCCTAACTGGTAATCAGATGCTGCTGTAAAACGGACACCTGCTTTGAATTGTATTAATTCATCACCCCAGCCCACATATGTATCTACTAAGTTGTCACCACGATCATATATTGTTCTTGAATATGAGTCGGGATATACACGCATTCGGAACTGATTTGAATTATTACTTGCAACTTCATCTCCTGTTACAGTGATTGCGCCGGAAGTAATAAATGTTCCTTCTGCTGTTGGTGTATATGTAAGATTTGCAATATCGCTATTGCCCGAATTTACCGTAGGTCCAGTAAATTGTGTCTGCGAGGATCCGCTTACATCCCAATCCAATAGATAAGATGCTGCGTTTACTCCGAAGTTAGTTATTTCTGCTTGTAGATCAATGTTTGCAAGTGCATCTGTTTGTTGTGCCGTTCCGTTAGGAATTATAACACTGTTATTAACATCAGATGAACTTACACCAACAGACATTTTATTTAATTGATCAAATTGTTTTTGACCATCAACAAGAGTCTGTTTGTTCATAGTTACAGTATAATCACCAAAGTTCTGATTACCTCTTGGAACAGGCAGACCTGAAGTCTGTGTGAAACTAGTAAATGCAAGATCAACTGTTGGCTGCTCAATAATTGAGATTTCATCAACATTTAAGTACCACTGATCTGCATCTGAATAACAATTGAATCCAAAGTAGTATGAACCTGTTGAAGGTGCAACAAACTCAGCAACTCTTAATTCATATGTTGCGTTAATTAATTCTGTTCCACCGTTATTATTCCAAATTACTGTAGTCTGCGAAACAACGTCAGGTGCTGTTCCAACAGTTACTTTCAATTTTTCAGGATAAGCACCGGAAGTATTTTGGTAGAATGAAACATAATATTTCTTTCCGCTTTCCAGTGTGAACTCCGGTGTGATCATCCATGCATCAGCCGCGTTAAGTGAATTATAAGTATATCTCATATTTCCAGCGCCAGCAAATGGTGCAGTGGTTGATCTTAGCCAGTTATTACCTGTACCGTTATTTATACTTGTCCAGCAAGTTGGGGGGAACAACGTTGCATCGAATGATTCAGCAAATGGAAGTGCTGCCACACCACAAACTGTGGTTGCGTTTGCTGTCAATCCTGTTGAATATTCGCTACCACTAAATGAGAACGCTTTGTAATAATAAGTTGTAGAAGCATTCAATCCTGTATGGTTTACAGGAGAAGTTGTTCCGTTTGAAAGCAATGTACCGCCTGCAAATGGCTGCCCAACTGCCGGTGGTGTGCCGCTAGGTATCGTGAATGTTCCTGTATTATTCCAAACAATAACAACATTATCTGGAGTTGTGTTTGGTGTAAATGCAAGATCAAGCTGTGATGTACTTACAGTCGTTGCTGTAAAAGAACCTGGGTTTGCTACTAATGGTGATCCTATATAAACATTATCAAAGTCCACATAATAATCGCCACTTGCCCATTGACAGTTAAATCTAACATAAACTAAACTGCCATTATAAGCACTTAGGCTGAATATTTTAGTTGCAAATGCATTTGATGTAACGTGTGTAGTATTATCAACTGTATAGATTGTAGTCCAGGCAGTATTATCGGTTGAAACCTGTACCTGAATATAATCACCTGCTCCAAGTATTGTAGCTGTTGCCGGATATAAATCATAATCAACTATTCTGTAATCAAATTGTAAGGTAGTATTACTTACTGCCGGACCAACAAATGGGGTGCGCGCTGAGGCTGTTGTTGCTGAACTCCACATATTTCTATAGAGTCCATTTGTTCCTCCGGCGCCATGTATAGCACTAACTGAGAATGTAGTTAACCACCCTGTAGGAATGGTTGTTCCAGCATTGAAATCCTGTAAGTAAGGAATTCCAAAAGGAGTTGTTGCATTAGTAGTTACACCACTTGAGTAAAAATTTGTAACTGCTTCTGCAGAATATACTTTATAATAATAAGTTGTACCTGATGTTAATGATGTGTGGTTAAAGGTAGAAGCTGAACCATTGAATACAACTGTTCCGCCGCCAGTAACTGGATCATTAACTGCATAAGCTGTTCCATTAACCGGAACACCAAATACACTTGTAGAATTTGTTACAACCATAACATTATCATTATTTGAATTTTTAACCCACCCAAGGTCGATTTGTGTTCCACTAATAGGATTAGCAGTAACAGTAGTAGGGTTAACAACTGTGGTAGTTGCATTTGCAGTTGCACCGGGTGAAGAATAAGTTGCACCATCATATGAGAAAGCTTTATAGTAGTATGCTGTTGCAAAAGTTAATCCAGTATGGCTAACAGGAGAAGTTGTTCCAATAGATAGAACTGTACCATCTGCTAATGGATTGCCCACTACAGGTGCTCCGACAGGAGTCGTAAATGTACCTGTACTATTCCATACTATTACTACATCATGGTTACTTGCATCAGGAATAAATGCTAGATTAATTTGAGATGAATTAATAGGAGTTGCTGTAAATACAGTTGGATCTGCAACAGCAGGAATTTGTTCCCATGAAACATCATCAATCAGAATACTATTGCCAGGACTGCCGGTGTGTCTGAATGCTAAAAATTGATTAGCACCGGGTGCTGTACCTGGATATACAAAGTAATCCTGATAAGTTAAGCTGCTAACTGTAACTGATCCTGTAGATACAAATGTAGCTGCGTCGTTAGGATCCGTTAAATATCCAACTTCAATTATTCCGCCAACCGTAAAATTTGCCCTGGCTTTAAATGATAGCCTGTGAGTATTGGCTCCAGCATTGTCTACTGGTGGCATTGATACTACAGCAAGGGATGATGTTGAACCAGAATAAATATATAAGCAGTTCGGTACTGAATTAGGATTTGTAGTTTGTGTATATGAAGAACCACCTGTGCCTAATTTTTTCCAATGTGTTGGGAAAGCAGGTGGAGTTACTGCATCAAAGTTTTCTGTAAATGTTGAAACTGCAGCGAATCCTGTACCACTGAGTGGAACGGTTTGGACTGCGTCAGTTGTGTTATCCACAATTTGTAAACTGGCAGTTTTTGCCCCACTGGTTGTTGGTGAAAATTTCACCTGTACAGGAGCTGACTGACCGGTTGTAAGATTTATTGGATAAGTGTTTCCGTCTGTAAGAGCAAATTGACTTGCATCTGTTCCAACAATAGAAATATTACCTGTTGTTATAGTAAGCGTACCAGCACCAGTATTTGAGATGGTAAACGTCTGGTCTAATGATGATTGACCAACAAGAACTTCACCGAAATCTTTTGATGTTGGTGTTACCGAGAATAAAGGTACTAACGGAACTTCTTTGATCTCAACCTGATCTACAAATAAATCATTATCAGCGTTAGAAACTGTAGATTCACCGTAGAAGCCAATTTTAACAACGCCAGTATATCCGGAAAGATCAATTATAACATGACCGCCTGTATTACTGATATTATTATATATATATGATGAACCTGCATTATCCCACAGGCGTAATGTATTAGTTGATGTCCAGGTTGTACCGCCGTCTGTGGAAATTACCACAGCAAATTTATCATCAACTCCAGTCAGATTAGGTGGACTGGTTGAGCCGTAAGCGGTTAATCCCAGATTAAATTCTAATTGATAGTTTGTGCCTGTTCCTAAATCGATTGGAGGAGTAATTAACCAACCCCTTCTACTAGTACCATAAATGTTATTTCTTGCAGATTTCTGCGTGAGTGTAACATTTAGGTAATCATCTTGAATCCATTCTGTACTTGAAACAAAAACAGTTGGATCTGCTAATAGACCTCCGTATCTGCTCCAATTAAGTGGAGGAAACGTGCCTTCAAAAGCTTCTAAATATGGAAATGTCGTGATAGTAGGGTCAGCCAAAGTAGTAAATGACCATATAGCACTACCCGTTGCATCTCCAGCACCATTATAAGCTACAACCTGCCAATAATAAGTTGTACCGTATGATAAAGGTGGGGCTGGTGTATATGTAGTGACTAATCCAAGATCAATATTATTTGCAATGCTGGTCGGAGGTGTTAAACCACCGCCATCGGTTCCAAAATATAATCTGTAACCTGTCTCTACAGCTCCGCCGCCACTCGCCCAGTTTAGTGCAGTATTGATTGAAACATCAATCGCAGCATCAAGCGGTGAAACTAAAATTGCAGGATTGGGTGCACCGGCTGGTGATTCCTCAACCGTTACTAAATCAACAACATTTGCATATCCGTAATTATTAATGCCTTCAAACGCAATTCGATATGTTGCTGATTTGTTGGGAAGTGTTAAGATTGCCTGTGTCCAAGTAGAAACATCGCTAGTGTAATGTACTAATTCATTCCAAGTTGTACCATTATCAGAACTGTAGTATACTTTTAATTGGTTTTGGTCACCTGTCCAATTCGGTTGACCATAGTAAAAGGAAACTCTCGGTGAAGTAAGGGAAGAGAGATTCATTAATGGACTAATTAGTTTTGTTATCGGTGAGTTCACACCAGTAGTAGAAACAAAACGAGCATTACGTGTACCTTCATATGAAGTTGTTATTACACTGCTGGAGCCTGCTGCGTAAGTCCACAAACCTGCACCTACTTCCTGTTTCTGCGTCCAATCTAAATAGGTTGGTGAAGTGCTCTCAAACGTTTCAACATATGGGAACGTTGAGATAGGTTGCAAACCGGAAGTTACGGTAAAATTATCAACTCTGCCAGTTCCAGTAGTAGCAACAGTTCCACCACCAATACTTGTAGTGGTTGTCTGTACCAATCGGATATACACGGTTGCTTGATTGTTTAATGCAGTTATACTGCTAAGGTCAAGTGTTCTTCTGTGTCCGGGATATCCTTGAGTACTACTCCAATTAGAAAGAAGCAAAGAGTACGTACTATTTATACCCGTCGCATCTGTATAAGTAGAACCATCTGTACTGTACTGCACTTTAAAATCCCTTGGACCAGTGGAACTTCCTGTTTGATCCCAGGTTATAAAAATGTCATTATAAGCAGTTGTACTGAATAAAAACTGATAGTAATCGCCTACACCCCAATAATTAGAGGAAATAGATTTAGTAGATCCATTCCCTGCTGGAGTGGACCAAACTGTTGAGGCTGATGCATGAAGACCGGTAAAGGCTGACGCTGTAGTTAAAGCACCACCATCCGCTAATGCGTCACCTACAGTAATGACCGGTGTATTACCAGCAGTTGTACTTAGTGTTACACCATCAAAGCTCCAGGAAGATGTAATTGTCTGTGCAAAAGAATTTTGCGCGAACAAAAACATCGCAAGGATAAAGCTTGTTAAAAAATATTTGAAATAGTTTTGTTGCATAGTGCACTCCTTAAGTGAAATAAAGATTGCTTAATTAATTAGAACAAGTGAACAATTGCTTTGCAATTAATTTAAAAAATAATATAAGTGCAAAGTTTTAAATGGAAATATTTACAGCACTCTCATAGGCAAAAAGCTCCTTAAATGTTTTGTGTTTAAAAATTGGTTGGTTAGAATGATAGATAGGTAGATATAAAACTCTAAATAGAAATGATTCTACGTAACCATAAAATTGTAGAAGTAATACCATATATTTGAAATAGTTTTAAGTAAAGCTGAATAAATTAATGTTTAATTAATTTCCTCTTCCCACTGAGCCTGAAAAAACAAGCTCATCATAATAAGTAGTATCATAGCATTATACGCAATCGGAAGCGGGGCAAAAACAATAAAATTTTAACAAGTAATAAAATATTTTAACAGAACTTTGGAAAAAATTATTTTATAAAAAACATATTTGCATAACATCACAAATTTTCAATAAAAATATTAGACGACAGTTACTGCGGCAATAATATATTTTTAATATCATTAAAGTCAAATTTTTAGTGTTGCTTTTATAATATTATTTCACTTTAAATTTTTATTACGCTTACCAAGTAGCTTTATAATTAGTGTGCTAACTTATTTTAAGTTATTGCTTATGATCAATTCATTTATAAAAAAATATTAAGACGAATTATTTGGCACAAATAATGTCGTTATTTAATTTTTACTTGCTAACAACCAATTTTATTCAATTCGTAAAAAAGAATTACTTTGAAACAATTATTCCCAAAAATCAATTTCCATATCACAAGTTGTCAATAAAACGCAGCCCCACCCTGAGGGAGGTTGTGTGAAAATTTGTATTTGTCAGGCTGAGCGGAGACGAAGCCGTGCATTTTTTAATAAATTCACATCTCGACTTCGCTCGATTTGACGTTTTTTAATATTTTCACACAGCTTCGAGGGCGGGGCTGCATATAAAAGTATATTACTTCAGGAGCATCATCTTTTTAACTGAAACAAATTTATCTGTTCTCAATTCATAGATGTATAGACCTGTCGCTAAATTGCTTGCATTCCATAAGATAACTGTATTTTCCAGCTTCCATCTTGGAGTTTACTAGCTCTGCAACTCTCTGTCCCAATGCATTGTAGATTGTTAACGTTACATTGTTTACATCTTCTGGTATTGAGAACTCTATCTTTGTACTTGGATTAAATGGATTTGGATAGTTCTGTTCCAATGACATATTTATCTGGAATTAGATCCCAGATACCATTAACTTACTTATTGCACTGTTGCTGATTATTACTTCTTCTCCAGCTTTTAGCCTCTCACTTAACAGTTTTCCTGTTTCATCCTGAAGCTTAATGCTCATCTTTTCTACTCTTACTGTTACTGGATATTCTAAGCCTCGCATCTCGATCGTTTGATTGCTTTCTTTCAGATCTTCAGCTTTTCTGTTACTGCTGTATCTTACATCAAACATCCCTGCTGGTGGTAATGGTGGCATTTGATATTGATCTAGATTTACTTCTCCATCCACTGAATACAACGTGTAGCTCTTCCCTGATGCATCTGTGAGTGTTATCTTGCCCCATTCACTCTTATCTTCCTGTGCTACTAGTTTAGATGAACCTCCTGCTAATAATGTTGGGGGATTTATTACTCCAGAACCTGTTGATAATAGCCAGTAGCCATAGCCAGGTACTAGATTTGTTGGACTAGAATAACTTCCACTCCATCCATATACTGTTCCTGATACTATTAAACCAGCCGGTGTTGTAGTTAATCCACTTACTAGTGGACTGTTTTCATAACCGCCTATCATATTCCACCCGGTAGTTATTGCGATTGGATCGTGAGCCACTATCTGAATTCCGCCTGCTGGCCATTCGTCGCCTGTGTTATATGTGTTTGCTCCTGTATGTAGCATCCAGTAGCCTTCGGTTGGTGTTGCTGTTGTTACTGATGCGTAAGTTCCATTCCATTTGTACACATTTGCTAGTGGATTTCTACCGCTCCACCAAAAGTCTACTCCCTGTCCATCTGGATTTACGCCTGGTACTGATACCATATTCCAGCCATCAGTTACCGATACGGATAATTGGAAGGTTGTTGGTGCTGATGATAGATTTACTGATCTCATTATCCACGCATATTCATCCGGAGTTAATACTAAAGGATTCCATAAAGTAGTATCAGTATTGCTTTCGAAGAAGCTTCTTCCAGGTGTAAATCCTGTAGCATGTGCTGCACCAGGATATAATATACCGAGAGGCATCTTTATTGTTATCCAGTAATCGGATCCTGATGCTATTGTTGGCGCGGTATTATCAAATGGGAAGAAGATATAATCACCTGCTTCACCTGAAGCTAAATATGATGCTGCATTATATATCTGCGTATAAAGTACTGCACCAGGGGCTGTTGTTGTTGTTCCTGCAGCTCTTACCTGCACTATTATATTTCCTGAGGTAACCGTCTCTGTTCTGCATATAAAGTCAACGCCGCCTAACTGGTAATCGGATGCTGCTGTAAAACGGACACCTGCTTTGAATTGTATTAATTCATCACCCCAGCCAATATATGTATCTACAGTATTATCACCACGATCATATATGGTTCTGGTATATGAATCAGGGTATACACGCATACGAAATTGATTTGAATTATTACTTGCAACTTCATCTCCTGTTACAGTGATTGCGCCGGAAGTAATAAATGTTCCTTCTGCTGTTGGTGTATAAGAAAGATTTGCAATATTGCTATTGCCCGAAGCAACTGTTGGTCCGGTAAATTGAGTTTGTGTATTTCCGTCAACTGCCCAATCCAACAGATAAGAGGCTGCATTTACTCCGAAGTTAGTTATTTCTGCTTCCAAATTAACCACGTTAAGTGCATCTGTTTGAAATGGATTTCCGTTAGGAATTAAAACAGTATTGTTTACATTTGAAGATTTTACACCTTCAGATTCTTTACTTAAATCAACAAATTGTTTCTTACCATCTACAATTGTCTGTTTATTCATTGTTACTGTATAATCACTAAAATTCTGATTACCTCTAGGTACTGGTAATCCTGAAGTCTGTGTGAAATTAGTAAATGCTAGATCTACCACTGGTTGTCCATAAATTGAAATTTCATCCACGTATAAATTATACATATCTGCATCTGAGTATACATTAAATCCAAAATAATAAGTTCCACTGGATGTGCAATTAAATTCAGCCAATCTTAATTCATAAGTTGTATTTGATAGATTAGTACCTCCAGCATTATCCCAGATTACAGTAGTTTGAGCTGCAACATTTGGGGCGTTTCCAACTGTAACTTTCATTTTTTCTGGGTAAGTGCTGCCACCAGCGGTATTTTGATAAAATGAAACATAATATTTTGTACCACTTTGTAATGCATATCCTGGTGTAATCATCCATGAGTTAGCAGGTGAACTTGAACTATAAGGATAATACATACTACCATTTCCTGAATAAGTATTTACAGCTGATCTCGACCAATTGTTTCCTGATCCAGCATTAATTCTCGTCCAGCAAGATGGTGGAAAAGGAACTGGATCGAAGCTCTCACTAAAAGGAAGAGTATAAAGACCACAAAGAGTAGTAGTATTTTGTGTTAATCCTGGTGAGTAGTTACCAAAACCATCATAAGAAAATGCTTTATAGTAGTAAGCTGTAGCCGGTGTTAAACCAGTATGATTTATTGGTGATACAGCACCATTATATAATAATGTACCGCCTGCAAAGGGTTGGCCTGTAGTTGGAGGTGTACCCGTTGGAGTTGTGAAAACACCAGTATTATTCCACACTATTACAACATTATTTAGGCTTGCATTACGTGTAAAAGCCAAATCTATCTGTGTTGTACTAACTGGAGTTGCAGTGAATGAGATTGGATTTGCAATACCTGAAAATGCGGTAACTTGTGCTTCGATTCCATATTTTGCATCTACGTTATCGACAAGAGCCGATCCACCTGAAATACTAAAAGTATAGAATGTATTTCCACGTTGTGGAGTCTCTGTAAATAATCCCAAAGGATAATATTGAGCCGTTCCTTGAGTTTGCACCAATCCTACATAAAAAATTTCATTATTAAAAAATGCAGGTGAGGTAAATGTAAAACTTTTATTTATTCCTAAATCACCACTTTGAATAACATAGTTTGGAGATTGTGCTACAATAGTACCTGCGCTGTTAAGGGCTACAGCATAAACTGTATTACCGGTGTTTGCAGCATAATCGGATATGACTAGGTTCGCTCCGTTTATCAAACCTTGTCCATTCATCGTATATTTTGCAGCAAATATTCCGGTTCCCGGATATGTATATCCATAACCTCCTGAGCCGGTAGTATTATAATTGTAAGAGAATAAATTGTTATTAACATTTGCAGGAATTGCAAGAGTGTTATTAACCAACCAGTCTTCACCGGCAATTACAGAGGTAGTAGCTGTAATGTTTATATTCTCCTGTGTTGTAAGAGAATAACCCGTAAAATCAACAACCGTACTTGAGTTTGATGCTAATGCAGTAACAGTTTGCGGCTGAGTATATCTAACTGTTGAAGTTGCTACATCCTGGACAGTAACAGTTAAAGTAAACGATACAGGAGCAGCGGAAACATTGGATACTCTTACACTAAGAGGAGCAGGTGTACCAAACGGAGTAGGTACTCTTTCTAAAGTGTAGATATTATCAACACTAACAATATCATTATATGCATTTGTACCAAATCGTGTTGCAGGTCTAAAACTACTGACAGCTAATACTGTTGGCAATGCTGTAGCACTTCTTTGCCCATAAAGACCACCAATAAGCCCGGTGCTGTTGCATTGGTGAACAACAGCTGCAGTACCTATTGTGCCTGATGGTGAACTAAATTCCCAGGCTACGTAAATACCACCACCTGTCCAGGTGAATGGAGAGCCTCCGGTAAATGGGATATCATAAACGCCAGTTGGCGATATTGGCACTGAGAAAGTTGAGTTAGTACTAACTTGAGTAAAACCTGTTGTTGTCCAGTTAGTGCCTAAAGTATAAGTAACATCTGATGTATTCATTAACCAGATATTAAGGGTACCAGAAAGCGTTCCTACTCCGGCAGTCTGTATAGCAAATCCTATAGAATTTATAGCCGTGCTGCTTGGTAACCCACTTGCAGTCATTTCAGTAGCTGTTATTAAATATTCTGTTCTTTGGTAATTCCAGATATTACCTGGTGCTCTTGTGTTTGAGGAGTTAGAACCTTCATATGGAACAGCCCACACAATTAGTGCATCCGTTTCCCCGTGATTTAGAAATTGAGATGATTGTGCTGCTTCAAAAGTTGTAAAATTTCCAAACTTTGTTTCAACAAGCTGAGAAAAAACATTTGAAGAAAAAGCAACAATCATAACAACAACAAACATAAAAAGTTGTTTAAGTTTAAGATTCATAAAATTGCCTCTCAATTAATAGATAGTTGTTTTGAAATAGTTTGTTTGAATGACCTAGCTTTACAGTTAACAGTATTTAAGAGAGCTCCTGCAAAGCGGATATTCGGAAAGACGACAATATTCCTTTTCCAAATAAAGCGGATGCCAATTCTTGATACTGTGTAAAAAAGGAGATAGGTTAATTGAAAAATATTTAGAGTCTTAAAAGGAAATAGTTCGTTGAAGAAACAAACTTGTAAAATTACAGTCATATGAAAAGGTTTTTCTGTATAGTTGAATTAATTAATATTTAATTAATTACCTCATCGCATTGAGCATGAAAATAACAAGCACATTATATTAAATGGTATCAAAACATTATACGTAATCGGGATTGCGGGCAAAAACAATAAAATTTTAACAATAAGCACTTGAGTAAACATTTTAACAGAACTTTGGGAATAAATAACTTTATAAAAAATCATATTTGGACTACATCAAAAAATTTTAAAAAGAATATTAGATGACAGTCTTAGTTATAATGATAAACTAAAAATCATATCAATGTCAAATATTTTTTGTCTTTCTATTAAATTAATTTTACCATCTAAAATTTTTTTACGCTTTTTGAGTAACTTTATAATCAATAGGTTAAATCATTTTGATATATACTTTAAGCTAATGTCGCTGAAATGTAAATTTGAGTTAAATATCTTGGCACAAGAAGTGGCAAATAAAATTTTTACTGGTATTACTAATTTTCTAATTGGATATAATGATTTTCCTGAGATGTTTTAATTAGAATATTGAATTTAGATTTTATGATTAATGATCACTCACTATCAAAGCTCAATGGAGATTCTATTTTTAATACACTTAAACTTTCTTACCCCTTCACATTTATTTCATTAAAATCATTTTCCTAAATAAATTTGATCCCCCCAAAATAACCCTATACAAATAGACTCCGCTGGATAAATCACTTGCATTCCAATCTACTTTATAAGATCCAGCAGTTTTTTCCTCATTTACTAACGTTTCGATTTCATTACCTAGTACGTCGTAAATTTTAAGTGATACAAATTGACTGCTACCCACTGAATATTGAATACTTGTTGTCGGATTAAAAGGATTAGGAAAATTCTGTTGTAGAACAATATTATTTTCGACAGTATTTTTAGATTTTGTTATAAATAATGTCTTCTCACTCCCACTACTTATGTTAGCATCCTGAACTGGCATACAGGTAGCACCAATAACCTCAGTCAAGATTATTGAAGTTGTATCTAAATCATTTTCTATTGATGCGATATCATAATCAATAGTAAGGATATTATGAAATTGTTTTGGATATAGAGCGTTTTCGCCATTGCCTAAAATCACCACATTAACTTGATCAATAGAAGAGCCATCCTCAATAATTGCTCCTCTATAAATCTGAAAGTCAAATAAGAAGGAAGCAATAGGAATGCTTGATCCTCTTGAAACTGATTTCAATTTTAATTTTTTATTATTGGTTATTATTATTTTTAATTGTAGTGCCTTCAATGGTAGTCCGGAATAATCACTCAGAATTACTGTGTCACAATTATTCGTGCTATTTTCAATTCTTTGAGCAATTGATGATTTAAATTCTAAAACTCCGCCTTGAGTTTCAATACTGGTTAAAGATTGATTGGATAATGAAATGTGCATGCTGCTTTTAGCAGATGTATATGGAATTGCACTAAATGCAATTAACAGAATTGCAATAAATTTTGCCATGATCGAGAGCCCCTATTTATATTATAACTAAAGAACCTTAACTAATTAATAGCAGATATTATTCCATCTACATTATCGAAGGATTGTTCCATTTTGTTTAATAATCAAAAACTAAACTTTAGTATAATTGTAAATCGTGTAATTATTGCTTGTAATAATCACGTCGAGGTAGGTGAATAAAAGTAAATGTTTGTGTTGAGACTTAAACATAAATTTATAAAATAATTTAGTTTTGATCTCAACAAAATTTATGACTTTGAGTACGAATACCGTAGGATAATTTAAGAAATGACTTTATGTCGCCATATAAAACTATTTTGCGGAGAGGGTGGGATTCGAACCCACGGTACCCTTACGAGTACACTACCTTTCCAGGGTAGCCAATTCAGCCACTCTTGCACCTCTCCGAGTATCAATAAATTTAGAATATTCCTAAAATATTGCTCACAAATATATTGTTTAAGAACTACCTAACAAAACTTTCCGATTCATCTAAATAGTAAATTTTCTTAACTTTACATCGTTCTTTCTGGAAAGGTGGCAGAGTGGCTGAATGCGGCAGTCTCGAAAACTGTTATATTGGGAAACTGATATCGAGGGTTCAAATCCCTCCCTTTCCGCTCTATCTGATAACAAAAAAGCCGCTAATTTTAGCGGCTTTTTTTAATACGATTAAAACCAATATTAATAAGTTTCCTCGTTACCAAAAATATTTAACTTACCATTTATGTGTTTATTCTTATCTATAATTGTGTAGCTATTACCTTGTCTGGAAACAACATCACCATGGCAAAGTTCACAATTTTGACTCAGAGGATGAACTCCGCCTTGTTGAGGAGTTTTCGGCAATGGATTTCCAGTCACAGGATCACCATGACAAGTTCCGCAAGCAGAACCTTGTGATTGAGCCGTAAATGAAACTACATTATCTAAATTTCCATTTTTGAAATAACCATGACAGTATGTGTTTGCACAAGTCCCTGCATTATAATCCCATGTAGGATTTGGATTGAAATTACCAAGACTTGGTTGATAATTAAATCCACCCACTACATTTGTTGCCATTCTCGTAAAACTACCAAAAACTAACTCAGCACCGGGAGTTTCATCAATATGAATTGGATCAGAAAAACCATTTGGCATTGTGTGACATTCTGTACAAGTTACTGCTTTACCCATCAAGTTGCCTTTTAAGTGTTTTGTATGAGCACCAACACCTCGCTCGTCGGGTAAAATTGCACCGCTTAACGCTCTTGGTGGAGCAATTAACAGTGGATTAACAAAATCTCCGTGGCAAGTATTACAAGCTTCTGGTCCTCCTGGAGTATTATGACAACCTGAATTATAGCAGCTTGAACCGGCAGTACCACCCGAATAATTTGCAGAGTGACATTGCTGGCATTGCTTTAAATCCCAATTGTTGGCTGAAACAATTTTGCCATGAAAATTAGGTGAAGCTGGATTTACATTTCCATCGCTGTGGACAAATAATTTTGGTGCTGATATTGGAACATCATCCCTCAAATCACTACAGCTTGTAATTAGCAGCGAACTAAATATTAACACAGTAAATAAAATTATATACTTCATTAGTTTTTCCGTAAAAATATTTTCAGTTTTAATCAATTACTTTGTTCCGTGACAGTATCCACAGAAACCCACGCCTGATGGTGATTGAGGCGTAGCACTTGTATGGCAATTATAACAAACAGAACCAAAGTCATTGTGCCAATCGCCTTTTTCACCGCGCATAAAACCCGCAGTGTGCGTTTTTGAATTTGTTCCTTTTATTCCATCAGCATCAAAATGACATGTAATACAAGTAGGATCAGCACCATTAACATCATGACAAGCCATACATTTTTCAATATCTCGCTTTGCTAAAGTTGCATGATCTCCACCGCCTGTACCAACACCGAATGTTTTAAAACTTGGTTTTAGATGCGATGCAGGAACGATTCCGCCAAAAGCAAAATCTTCATTCTCTGACTGATGGCATTCAACGCAGAATGTCTCAATCTGATGACAAGTCTGGCAGTCAGATGTTTTGCCTCTTGAATCTATTCCGTGAGTAAATCTGTAGTTCAATTCGTGTACACGATTTATTGATTGAACTTTAGCACCATCAACAAAATTGCTTGGATAATATGGTTGATAAAAATCATTAAGTGTGTTTGTTTCCGTCATGCCGATTGTTGCAACGTGACAATCTTCGCAGCTTTGGTTATCGTGGCACATTACACAATTTGCATTAAACTCTTGAGCAGCAAACTTGTGTGTTCTAGCAAAGCTTACTACTTTATGATCTTGCGGAAGTAAATTGACGGTAGAAATATGACAGGATTCGCAGGCATTAGATGCAACTGTTTTATCATTATGGCAAGTATAACAAGTTGCCATTTGTGGATTAGCACCAGCAGACTGCCAGCTATAATCAACTTCACTTAATCCCTTATGGCAGGTTTCACAATTATTATCTTCACCGCTTAAGTGGATTTTATGATTGAATAATAAACCTGATTCACTTTTAACAAGAGCCTCATAAGTATCATCATAATGACAGGTTGAACATTCTTCATCATTATCAACTTCATGACAAGCTGAACAGTTATCGTGATTTGGGAAAAGCTGATCTTTTAAACTTGTACTTTCACTTACTGCTGAGTGACATGTTTGGCAATCAACTAAATCTTTATGGAGAGAGTGTGAGAACTTTATTCTACCTTCATTTGAGATAGGTATTTTATCTTTTGGAGAACTAATAGCGCCAACCAAAAGAAACACAATGGTTCCTAAAAAGACAAACAGATATAAAACTTTTAATTTTTGCATAGTTAGAATATTAAATGTTTAAGTTAAACCAGTAATTTAGTTTGAAGAACAATCTGAGATCATTCTTGTAAATTTTATTATCCATATACTGTCCTTGTAAATCAAATGAAAGCATACGGAATGGACGAATGTTTGCACCAACTAAGAGCGAAGTTATATTGTTAGCTTCATCATCCGGATTAAGTTTGTAACTTGTGTATGATAAACCCACTGATGGTGTTAACAATCCTTCAAAAAATGTATAACCGGAATACAGTGATATAGCATCTAATTCACCAGCGTAACCAAATGTTTTTCTATAGTTTAGACTTCCATATGTTGTTGATAATCCAACTGCAACTCTTTGAGAATTTTCATCTTTGTACTGAACATTTCCAAATTTTCCGATTACTGTAAACATTTTATTGATTTTGTAATCAGCACCAAGTTCAATTTCGTGAGTGTTGCCGTAATCAAACACCGCAAATATTGAATTATATCTTATCTTTGGCTGACGGTAGTTGTAGTAAACATTTATTCCAAGTCTATCTACTGCTTCTGTGCGAGCGTCAAATTCAATCTTTGAAAGTTGATTAAAATTTAAATCGTAATCCCCTCGAGTAAAGATTGAAACCAATCCTTTTTGATTGAAATTGATTTCACCGGTTACAAATTCATATTGATTTGATTTGTTTTCTATATCCACTTCTATAGGATTTAAATCAGGATTTAAACGATTAGCAATATAATTTTGAGATTGAAAATTCTTGTTTACATATCCAACACCTACCTGAAAATTAGGAATTACAGTAGTTGTAAACTTGCCGCCATAAAGAAAATTCTCTTCAAAGTTTTCAATCAGCTCAAGCTTTTGGTAAGCGGGAACGTTACCGCCAAAATAAGCATTAAATTTGTAATCAGATTTCTTAAGCGTAAGCGACGCACCATCATAAACTCCGCCTGCAACACTATTGATAATTGGTTGTCTGCCTAATCTGACGGTAGCAATATCCAACAAATCACGCGCTTCTAAATAAAGGTTATAAAATCTTAATCTAGGATCAGTATCCATTTTGCTCATCACATCAGTTTCAAAATTTAGATATGATCTAACAGAAACTTTTCCATAATTAAGATTCAGGTTCAACATCTCATAAGCTCTTAAATACTGTTCGGAAGAGTTTAGTGAATCAGATCTTTCGAATGTGTATAATGAACTTGAGAACCGTCCGTTAATATTTTGAGCTGAAATAAATGTTGTGGCTCCTAAAAAGAGCAAGAGTATAATTTTTTTCATCGATTTTATTGCAGTATTATTTCTATAAATAAATTATTTTTTTGATTCAGGAACATCGTGTTTAATTTTTTCCCAGGCTTCATTAATATCCATATCAACAAAAGTTGGGCTTTCTACATTATGACATCCGATACAGAAATTTTCAAGTTTTTCGTGCATAACTAATCCGTTTTTTACGGCCAAATCCTTATCCTTCATAACCTTCATATCTTTATAAGCAGAGCCTGGTCCGTGGCAGGTTTCGCATTGAACACCGTCTTCAACTTTAAATTTCTTACCTAACATAGAAGCATCTAAATTGTAACCGGTAGCGTGGCATTTTAAACATTCTGGAGTTTCTACCGCAGAAGTCTTAAATCCTTTTTCTGCAGCAATCTGGTTTGCTTTTTCAGTCTTTAAGGTTTCAAATGCTTTGGAGTGTTTACTATTTTGCCAGATTGAAAATTGACTTCCCTGTTTTTCAGTTTTGTGGCACATTACACAGCCATCAACGCCGATATAGGTATAACCATTTTGTGCTTGCATAAAAATGAATGGTGTTAGGATGATTGTTACAAGTATTAAATTAAAGTATCTCATAAGACCTCCTGAAATAAATTATGATAAAACTAAATGTAATATTCAAAGATTTATTGATAAAGACAACTAAATACACTGTTCATTATTGCAAAATTTTACATAGTTGCTAATTTTATTCAATTGTAAATCAGTCCAATTTAGATACCAATAGAAATGCTCGATATTTTTATTAATAACCGTTTGCCATTCTTTATTTTGAAAATATCAATCAACATTCTCCCAATACTGATAATTGTTCGAATCAAAAATTTAAAAAGTTAAGATATCAGGCTCGAGATTATTTGAGGAGTTTATTTTTTTATGAAAAGAAGTTTTTTACCTATGTTTGTGCCGCATCTAAAAATATCTTTCAAGATAATTTTTATGTCTGATCAGCTTCGGTGATTAACCGCAGTATTATCATTAGAAAAAATCAGTACTAAATGTGGATTTTCCTTTTTCAAATCAAAACAAAAGAAAACAAAATTATTTATGACGATCAACAATCTTGCAGTTAAAGATTCATCAGTACACGGTTTCGGGATTTTTTCTACAACTGAATTTAAAGAAGGTCAGGTAATTACAATCATCAGCGGAGAGTTTATTAACGGTGATGAATGTATGCGAAGAGAAGATGAAGGCAACGTGTATATTTTTTATAAAAGCGATGATGAATATATCGATGCTTCAATGCACTCGCAGTTAAGATATTTAAATCATTCCTGTAATTACAATTGTGATATTGATGAAGATGAAAATGGGAATTTAATTTTATTTGCTGCAGTTGATATTAAATCCGGTGAGGAATTAACTATTGATTATGGCTATGAAGAGATTTACGATTATTGCTCCTGTTCTGATTGTGAAAATAAAACAGAACTAAGCCGTGCAGAAAATAGTTAGGTAACTTAACGCAAAATTTGAGACCTCCAAGGTTTCAAATAAAAAGCTTTGCTGATAACATTATTGAAGCAGTAAGAAACGTAAAGCCTTGAAGGTTTTTCTGCAGCTTGCGTAGGCTGATCAGTCAGGTCAAAATTTGTGTGTGTAACGCTATTTCTTCAAGTATCGAAGAAACTTTTAAACAACGGCTCATAGAGCCCGCAAATACAATTGCTTTGCCTTTAACGTGAACTTCAAAAGCAAAATCGCGTGCTTTGTCAAAACTACATTGGGTTGCAATAATTAACTGAGTAATAACTTCTTCAAAAGTGTGCCAATCATCATTGTATAGAACAACGCGTGAAGAAATATCAACATCCGTAGTTTCTTCTGGAGTAATTTCTATTTGATTGGCTTTTTCAGGTTTTAATTCCATAGCTAAAAAATACTTAATTGATTTTTTTTATAAAAGCAAAAATTAAGATTATAATATCTAACCACAATAACATCACAATAAAAAATATAAAGCAGTTCTTTAATTGATTTTAGAGCACTGTCTCGTTATATTTTTGTATCAAAAACAAAGAACTTTACGGAGGTTAAATGAAAATAGCAGTTTGCGTTAGTCATGTTCCAGACACTGCTACACGTATTAAAATCGGTGCGGATAGAAAATCTATTGATCCAGCCGGAGTAACTTATATCATAAATCCTTATGATGAATTTGCAGTAGAAGAAGCACTTAAAACTAAAGAAAAAATTGGCGGTGATTCCATTGTTTACGTAATCAGCGTTGGTGGTGATGCTAATAAAGATTCAATTCGTAAAGCTTTGGCAATGGGTGTTGATGAAGGCGTTTTATTAAAAGATGATAATCAACGAGACTCTTTTGGGATTGCTCACGCTCTTGCTGAGGAAATAAAATCCCTTGGATGTGAAATTGCATTTTTTGGAAAACAATCCGTTGATTTTGATAACTCAATCACCGGACAGGTAACCGCAGAATTACTCGGTTACAATTGCGTTCCCATTGTTGTTGATTTTAAATTAGATGGTTCAAAAATCACTGCTGAGCGTGAAATTGAAGGTGGAAGAGAAGTTGTTGAAACGGAATTGCCGGCAATCATTACAACACAAAAAGGATTGAATGAGCCACGATATGCTTCGTTAAAAGGAATTATGGCTTCAAAGAAAAAAACTATTGCAGAAAAACCTGCTGCACAAGCTCCAAACCATTCACAGATTCTTGATTTGAATTTACCTGCTTCAAAACAGCCGGGCAGAATTCTTGGTACAGATAGCAGTGCAGTTGCCGAGTTAGTTAAATTATTAAGAGAAGAAGCAAAGGTTATATAGGTAAAATTATGGCAAATAAAATTTTAGCAATCTTAGAACAAAGAGAAGGCTCATTAAAAAAAGTATCTTTTGAAGCCGCAAGTGTTGCATCAAAATTGGCTAAGGAATTAAATCTTGAAGTTGAAGCAGTTGCAGTCGGATCAGATATTAATAATCTTAATGATGTTTCTAAGTATGGAATTTCAAAAATAGTTCATCTAAAAAATCCTGATTTCGCAAACTATACTTCAAGCGGATATACTGAAGCAGTTAGTAATTATGCAAAAGAAGTTAATGCTGTTTGTTTGATTGTTGGGAACACATCACTTGGTAATGATCTTGCACCAAGATTGGCAGTTAAACTTAATTCAGCTTGTGTAATGGATTGTGTTTCATTAAATGTAGAATCCGGAGAAATAATTGCAACCCGTCCAATCTATGCTGGTAAAGTATTTTCAAAAGTAAAATTATCTTCCGATGTAAAAGTATTTACAATCCGTCCAAATGTTTTTAAAGCTGAAGTTTCTGAAAATGGAAATGCAGCTACAGAAACAAAAGAAATTTCTAATCCAAATCTTAAATCAAAAGTTGTATCGTTTAAAAAATCCGAAGGCAAATTAGATGTAGCCGAAGCTGACATAATTGTTTCCGGCGGAAGAGGAATGAAAGCACCAGAAAACTTTAATCTGATTGAATCGCTCGCAGAATCACTCGGTGCAGCTGTTGGCGCTTCACGTGCTGTTGTTGATGCCGGCTGGAGACCACATCGCGAACAAGTGGGACAAACAGGAAAAACCGTTGCTCCTTCACTTTATATTGCTTGCGGAATTTCCGGTGCGATTCAGCACCTTGCAGGAATGTCAACTTCAAAATACATTGTTGCAATCAACAAAGATAAAGATGCGCCAATTTTTAGCATTGCAGATTACGGAATTGCCGGTGATGTTTTTGAAATTTTACCGGTTCTTACTGAAGAGATAAAAAAAATACGTTCATAATTTTATAGGCAAATTAGTTGAATAAAATTCAATGTGAAATTTTAGGTTTATCAACAAATCCATCTACCGGTGGAGCTTATGCAATTCTTTTAAAAGAAGTAGAAGGCGTACGCAGGCTGCCCATAATTATTGGCGCTTTTGAAGCCCAGGCAATTGCACTTGAGATGGAAGGAATTAAACCACCAAGACCATTAACTCACGATTTATTAAAAACGTTAGTTGATAATCTTGGCGCAACCGTTGTAGAAATAATTGTGAGTGAGTTAAAAGAAAATACTTTTTATGCAAAGATAATTCTTGAAGCTTCCAGTTTAACAAATGAAATTGATGCAAGACCAAGCGATGCGATAGCTTTAGCTGTACGTACATTTGCACCTATTTACGTTAACGAAACAGTTATGGATGCCGCTGCATTTTTCCCTTCTGATGAAACTGAGATTACTGGACTTGAAAACACTGATTTTGAATCCGATAAAAAACCATTATCTAAAGAAGCGCAGCTTGCTGCGCTTCAAAGTAAATTGCGAGAAGCTTTGGAGAGTGAAGAATTTGAACGTGCTGCTAAACTTAGAGATGATATTAAAAAATTATCACAAAATAATTAATTAAAAACCTGTTTGCCTATTTCACATTCTAAGCATTTATTTTTAATACAGTAGTTTCTAAACAAGTCTATCATTCCCTGATAATAAACACTTCGGAATTTTTCATTCTTTAATCCAAGCACATCATTTACCTGATCAACTAAATGATTACCTTCTTTCTGATAATAATTCATATACAGGTCCAAAACTTTTTGTGAAAGTTCTTTGTGTCCGTGTATTTCAAAATAAACTGAAAGTATTGGTAGAATAATATTTATTATAACCTCATCTGCACGCCCAAGTCCGATAAAATAATTTAACTTGGTTTTTGTTTCTTTGTTAAAATTGTAATGTGCAGCCCAGTAACCTTCTCCCTTAATAATTATTTCATTCCTAAGCTTGGTAACAAGTTTATTAATCTCATTGTGCTCATTGAACAGATTGAGGATACGAATAAACTGATCATGGATAATAATTTTTTCAAGTAATCTTGCGCCGGCAGCTATTCTGATTGTTGGAAAATTTTGTGGGCGCATTTTAAAAAAGTTCCAATCGTTTTTGTTTATCAAACCGGAATCATAACTACTCTTAACAGCACTCCACAAATCCAAACTATTTCTCATATATTCAGAAGTTTCTTCGTTAGGAATATCAACAACATCCGGAAACAATCCGCTTACATGAAAAAGAATGCTTTCAATTTTTTCCTTGTTCAGATCATCAATAGATTTAAAGAATTTAATATCTACAGCTTTACTCAGCTTTAACATAACATCTTTATTTTTTGCATAACCGAGAGCCTCAAACAACTGCTCATAATAAAGCTGCTGCCATAAATCAAAATGCTCAAAATCCTTTTGTGTAAATTCGCGAGTAGATATTTCTTTATAAAAATCGTGAAAAATTTTTGGTTCTTTTATTTGCATCTGCTCTAACAAAATTAGTTCTTTAAGACGCTCAATATTTTTTTCACATTTTTTTCTAAATCTTAACAAGCCGAGATTTTTTAGATAATTTAATTTTTGTTTTCTTTCAACTGTATGGTTTAATTGAGAGCAGGGCATTTTGATTTCATCATCAGATTGAATAGCCTTTAAATCTTTTTGAATATTTTGTTTGATTGAAGAAGATAGAAAACTTTCCAAAGAAAGTGTGGGAACTTTTCTGCCGCTTTGTGTAACTACAAATGGATAAGAAGAGTCATTCGACAGCACTGCATGAAGGATTACCTTGTTATAACGCTGATTCAAATTGTGACCGTGTGCCTTCCAATCGGAATGAAGTGTGTCAATCTCAACATCGCCGGTGTAAGTTAGGTTACCAATTTTAATTCGAGAATTTCGGTAATCTGGTCCGGCTTCATCGTTATTTCTTACACCGCAATCAATTATTTCAATTGATATA
The DNA here is from genome assembly GCA_963704275.1 of uncultured Ignavibacteriaceae bacterium. Lineage (GTDB taxonomy): Bacteria > Bacteroidota > Ignavibacteria > Ignavibacteriales > Ignavibacteriaceae > IGN3. The sequence goes on from CAVPHP010000004.1 coordinate 105,584, forward strand.
CCATCTGCAGTAGTAAGGGATGAATCGATGCGTTTTTCTTCCCAAATTTTGTAGATAAGGTCTTCAGGAATTTTAGGATTGTTTTTCAATACTGTACTCTGATTTGAATTTAATGATTTCAAAAATTTCTTTTCGTATTCGCTCATTCAAATCTATTGTTTTTTTTCGCTTATCTAAAGAGAAATATTTAGTAGCAAAATAAAATTCACGACTCTGTGATAAAGTTTAATTCTTGCTGATCAACTTATTCAAACTAATTATTTCATCTCGTGCAGCTTCAGTAAAATTTTCGCCGGAACTTTTGTAGATAATGCCTCTGCTAACATTTACTAAATAATTTTTACGATTAGAAGTTTTAAAGACGTTACTAACATCTTCTAAACTTCCGCCCTGTGCGCCAACACCCGGCAGCAAGATTGAAAGTTCTTCAAAATTATTTATATTCGATTTTAGTTCTTCAATTTTTGTAGCGCCGAAAACAATTCCACAATTTTTATTATGATTCCAATCGTTTACATTTTTTAGAACTCTTTGATACAAAAAACCACCATCTTTAAGTTCTAATTTTTCAAAATCGTTTGCGCCGGGGTTTGATGTTAAACCCAAAATGTAATTCATTTTATCATAGTATTCTATAAAAGGCTGCAGGGAATCTTTACCCATATAAGGATGCAATGTTACAGCATCAAAACAAAAATGTTCATAAATAGATTTTGCATACATTTCCGAGGTATTCCCAATATCTCCGCGCTTTGCATCTGCAATAGATAGAATATCCTCGGGAATCAATTCTACAGTTCGTTCAAGTTCATTTATTCCATCAGCACCGGAACGTTCATAAAATGCAAAATTTATTTTGTATGCTGCCGCAAAATCTTTTGTTGCTTCAATTATTGCTTGATTGAATTTGAATACTGCATCATCCTCTTCTTTTAGAAATACAGGAATTTTATTTATATCAGTATCTAATCCAACACAAATAAATTTTCCTTCATCATTTTTACTAATAATTTTTTGTTGTGATGTCATAATTATTTATTAAGTATAATTTTTTCTGTTTTTATAAACATTTGCAATTATGCCAAGCATAAACATATTTACGAGTAGTGAGCTTCCACCGTAACTAACAAACGGAAGTGGAATACCAATTACAGGTAAAATTCCAACCACCATTCCAACATTAATCAAGAAGTGGATGATGTAAATTGAAAGTATGCCGGTTATAGTTAAACTTAAAAATTCATCTTTAGTTGATGCTGCAATTTTTAATATTCTTAAGAATAAATAGACAAATAAAATCAACACAATGATAGAACCAACAAATCCAAACTCTTCACCAATCACACAGTAAATAAAATCAGTCCATTGTTCAGGAATATATTGTAATTGAGTTTGATTGCCTTGCAGAAATCCTTTGCCAAATAATCCGCCTGAACCAATTGCAACTTTAGCTTGTATTGTGTTATAACCTGCACCAAGCGGGTCTGTATTTGGATCGATAAATGATTGAATTCGTTTTTGCTGATGCGGGCTTAATGCGTTGTATAGATAATCAGTAAAAAATCCAGCGCCGAGATTTAGTGCAAATATTGATCCGCTAAAAAAAACATCTTTACGAAAAAGTATTAGGATCGCTAAGACTATAATCAGTGCGGCGAGAAAATAATAAAAACCAAATATTGCAGATATCGCTACAAAGCCTGGTGAAAGAACTATGAACAATCCAAAAAGACTAATGCCTTTCCAAAATATTAAAATTAATATTGTTCCAACAAAAACGATTGCGGTTCCCATATCAGGTTCAAGTAAAATCAATATTACAGGAACTAATCCAATTGCAAGAGAAAGTAAAATATCTTTGAACGAATCTATATCAGTATTTTTTTTGCTGAGAAATGCAGCCATTGCAAGCACGGTTCCAATTTTTGCAAACTCGGATGGCTGAAATCCAAATGGACCAATATCCAACCAGCTTCTTGCCCCTGAAGTTTTTCTTCCGACTACCAACACAACAAGCAATAATAATAATGAAAACAAATAGGTTGGAACTGCAACTGTTTTAAATATATTGGTTGGAATTGAGTATGTAATAAAAAAAACAAAAAATGCAGCAATAGCAAAAACCACTTGCCTGTTAAAGTTGCCGCTCATTGTGGGATGATTAAATGTTGAACTGTAAATAGCAGTTAGCCCAATTGCTATTAATAATGAGACAGGAATAAATATTCCAAAATCAAATTTGTCGCTAAGCTTATAATCAATTCTCAAGTTTTACACCGACAATAGTTTGATTATTATCTTTTTTAATCTCATTTTTTTTAAGAGTTTCTTTTTTCAGATAAGCTTCAACCAAAGCTTTGGCAATTGGCGCAGCATGCGTACCACCAAATCCAACATTTTCTATTACTATGGCAAAAGCAATTTTAGGATTATCGGATGGAGCATAACCTACAAAGAGTGCATGATCTTTTCCGTGTGGATTTTGTGCTGTACCGGTTTTACCAGAAATTTTTATGTCGGACATTTTAATATGTGTAGCAGTTCCCGATCCATTTACTACAAGAAACATTCCTTCTTTAACAATATCAAAAACATCCTGTCTTATCCCTGTTTTTACTTCCGGAAATTTATAAGGAATAATCTGCTTTGTCTTATCGTCTAAATATCCTTTTACAATATGCGGCTGATATGTAGAGCCATCATTTGCAATTAATGAAACATACTTTGCAAGCTGTAATGGAGTAACACTTACTTCCCCCTGCCCAATTCCCAAACTTGCCATAATACTTCGGGGCCATTTTTCGCCATACATTTTTATGTAGTAATCTTCACCCGGAATGAAGCCTGCGGACTCCTCACCAATATCAATTCCGGTTTTAGAATTGAAGCCAAATTTTTCAGCATACTCTTTCCATTTATCCAATCCGATTTTGTAGATAAGATTATAGAAAAAACTATTGCAGGATTTTTCAATTGCGTGAACAACATTTATTGAACCGTGATTTCCGTGGCATTTAAAAAATCTACCGAATGTAAATCCGCCGCCGCAATTAATAGTTGTGGATTCCGTAATTACTCCCATATCAAGCGCTGCAATTGCCGCAAGCATTTTGAATGTAGAACCCGGCGGTTTTAAAGACATTGTTGCACGATTGAAGGAAGGCTTATCAGGATTGTTATAAAGATCACTTAAAAATTCTCTTGATGTTACATAAGAAAACTGATTAAGATCATAATCGGGTGCGCTAACTAATGCAAGTATCTCGCCAGTTTTTGGTTCGATTACAACGATGGCACCTCGTTTGCCATTCATTTGTTCTTCTGCAACCTTTTGAACGTCAGCATCATAAGAAAGAACAAGATTTTTTCCTTTTATGGAATTTTTATCTGCAACTCCATCTTTATATTTGCCTATTTCTTTCCGCTTTGAATTTACAAGAACATAGTTAAAACCTTTAATACCACGTAAATCTTTTTCATATTGTTTTTCAATTCCGTTGTGTCCAACATAGTCGCCCGGTACATAATAATCTTTTTCTTTATCCAATTGAGTGGGAGAAATTTCTTTTGTATATCCAAATGAGTGAGAGCCTTTTATACCAATTGGATAACCACGCTGCATTTCTACAATAAAATCAACACCAGGTAAATTTTCTTGATTTTCTTCCAACCAGGAAACAACTTCAAAATTTATTCCGCGCTTAATTCTGATAGGAAGATACTTAGAATAAATTCTGTTCTTTTTTAAGATGGACGCAACAAAACCTGAATCTGCTCCAATTATTTTATCTATTAACGGATTTAATTTTGAATCATAATCGGCTGGAGTGATACGCAAAGTGTATGCAGGAATATTATCCACCATTACTTTTAAATTTCTATCATAAAAAACTCCGCGGAACGGAGTTTGCTCAATCGCTTTGATACTGTTATTTGCAGATTTTTCTTCATAAACTTCTTGATTGAGAATTTGCATCTGAAAAAGTCTGAAAGACAAAACGCCAAATAGTATTACTACAAAAGTGTAAATAAAGGTTCTTCTGCTTATTGATGCGAAATTTTCTGATCTCAAAACAGCCTCTTCTTCGGATAGAATATCATTCCCATTAAAGCTATTGCCCCTGTATAAATTGTTGGAAGCAGGGCATATTGAAAGAACAGTATAAAAATGTTAGAAGTAAAATTTATTGAAGAAAAGAAAGCATTGATTGTTGAATCAATTAAAGATGAAAGCATTACGATCAACGTAAAGTTATAAGAAATCAAATATTGATCTTGTTTGTTTTCTGAAGAAAAGTATCCGGCGGTAAAGCCCGCCATTGTTTTGGCAATCATTGTACTTCCTATTAAACTGCCGGTAATTATATCAAACAAAAAACCGTAAATAAATCCTAAAATAGATCCATAAATTTGTCCCTGCGTAATAGCATAATAAACTAAAAGAATTAAAATCAAATCTGGTATCACAGTATCAATTGCAAGAAAAGGAACTATAGTGGTTTGCACTAACAGCAAAGGAAAGAAAAGCAGAATCGATATTACATATTTAGATTTAATCATTATTTGCTTAATAAATTAAATTGAAGGTCATCGATCTCTTTGCTTTTAACAATACCAAGAACAAATACATTTTCAACTTTTTGGAAATCAACAAAAGGATGAACTCTTATCTCATTAAAAATTCCCTGATCCACATTTCCTATTTCATAAACTAATCCAACAGGTAACGGAAAAGGAATTATAGAACTTATTTCAGATGTAACAATCCTATCACCTTTTTTCAGATCAAAAGTTTTTGGAACATTTACCATAACAAGCCATTCACCATTCCATTTCATAATTGCGTTTTCACGTGTGCGCTCACTTTTAACAGTAACTTTTAGATCAACATTTGTTAGAGTTCTTGCAATGGAATAATTATCTGAAATAGAATAGATTATTCCAACCAATCCTTTATCCGTAATTACCGGCATTCCAACTTTTACTGAATCATTTTTTCCAACATTAATAGTTATTGTGCCTTGGGATTTTGTTAATGATTTTGAAATGATTGTAGCAGGAATAAGCGGAAATTTTGAAGAATCTTTTAAAGCTAATAACCCTTTTAGATCTTCATTTACAATTGCATACTCTCTAAGTCTGCTTAAATGCAGCATCATCTCGGCATTTGTTCTTCTAAGATTTTCATTTTCAGTTTTAAGATTGCTGATATTAAAAACATCAGTAAATATGGAAGTAACCGAAGCAAAAGTACCAAATGCGATTGAGCGTACTTTCCGAATTCCCTGTGAATTGTTTTGTGAAAGCAGGATAAGGCTGACAATTAATAAAATTACAAGTACAATATATTCCTTAAAATTTTCCCATAGAGAGACTAAAAATCTGATCATCAATATCTTCTATTACGTATTAATACCTTAGAATATTGGTTAAGATTATCAATTACTTTTCCTGCGCCTCTTGCAACTGCTGTTAATGGATCTTCAGCAATGTGAACGGGAAGATTTGTTTCCATTCTAATACGTTCGTCCAAACCTTTTAATAATGCGCCACCGCCGGTAAGCATAACCCCACGGTCAAGAATATCTGCTGAAAGTTCCGGAGGAGTTCGTTCTAAAGTTTGTCTAATCGCATTAACAATTTGCACAACAGATTCGTTAATAGCTTCTCTTATCTCTACAGAACTTACTTCTGTAGTTTTTGGAATACCACCGACTAAATCTCTTCCTTTAACTTGAATTGTAATTTCTTCTTTTAATGGAACAGCTGAACCAACTTCACATTTTATTGCTTCAGCAGTTCTTTCACCAATAAGTATGTTATGATTTTTCTTGAAGAACTGCATGATTGCATAATTCATTTCATCACCGGCTATACGGATTGATTCTTCATTTACTATTCCGGAAAGTGCAATGACAGCTATTTCAGTTGTTCCGCCGCCGATATCAATAATCATGTTTCCAACCGGAGCCTCAACATCAATTCCAATTCCGATTGCCGCAGCCATTGGTTCAGCAATTAAGTGAACTTCTTTAGCGCCTGCATGTTCAGCACTATCTCTTACTGCACGTTTTTCAACTTCAGTTACACCGCTTGGTACAGCAACAATAACCCTTCTGCTTGCCATTGCACTGCCGCCGCGCACACGTTTTATAAAAGCGCGAATCATTCCTTCAGCGATTTCAAAATCCGCTATAACACCATCACGCATAGGACGAGTAACTTTTATTTCTTTGTGTTCCCTTCCCTGCATTTCCTTTGCTTTATTTCCAAGCGCAATAATTCGTTTGGTGTTTTTATCAAAAGCAACGATGGAAGGTTCATTCAACACAATTCCCTTACCCTTAACGTAGATAAGTGTGTTAGCAGTTCCTAAATCAATTGCGATATCATTTGAGAAAAAATCAAATATGCCCATTGTTCCTCTTAATGTTTAAAGTGCCTTATTCCGGTAAATACCATAGAAATTTTATTTTGATTTGCAGCTTCAATTACTTCTTGATCTCGAACAGAGCCGCCAGGTTGAATAACAGAAACAGCGCCGCATTTTATTATTTCAAGTAATCCATCCGCAAATGGAAAAAATGCATCCGAAGCTGCAACAGAACCTATTAAATCTAAATTGTGTTCCTTTGCTTTCATCACTGCAATTTTTGCGGAATCTATGCGAGACATTTGCCCTGCACCAACTCCTAATGTTGCTTTATCTTTTACATAAACAATTGCATTGGATTTTGTATGTTTTGCAATCTTCCATGCAAATTTTAAATCCTCCAATTGATTTTTAGATGGCTGCTTTTCTGTAACTATTTTTAATTCATCTTCTCGTAAAGAAATTGAATCGGAATCTTGTGCAAGAATTCCACCAGGAATTGAACGATAAATTTTATTTTCAGTTAAAACTGATTTTTTTTGAAGTACGAGTCTTCTATCTTTTTTCTTTTTCAAGATTTCCAAAGCACCATCGCTAAAAGAAGGGGCGCAAATAATCTCTAAAAAGATCTTATTTAATTCTACAGCCGTTTCGATATCAACCTGTTTATTAAAAGCTACTATTCCACCGAATGATGAAACAGGATCGCATTTTAATGCTCGAATATACGCTTCAAATGAATTCTTACCAATAGCCGCGCCTGCCGGATTGTTATGCTTTATTATTGTACAGCAAGTTTCACCAAGGTCTTCGCAAAGTTCAACCGCAGCAATTAAATCTAAAATGTTGTTATAGGAGATTTCTTTGCCGTGAAAGACTGAAAAGTAATCTTCAAAATTACCAAAGATGCTCGCATTCTGATGTGGATTTTCTCCGTAACGAAGAGATTGACTTAACTTTTCATTTACTCTAAAATGTGTTGGAGAAATATCAAATTTATTTTCTAAATAATTAGCAATATGTGTATCGTAATTTGCTGTGTGAGAAAATGCAGCAACAGCAAGTTTTTCTCTTGTTTGATCTGAAATTTTTCCAGTATTCAATTCTTCAAGAAATAAATCATACTGATCAGGGTCAGTTAAAATTGAAACAAACTTGTAATTTTTAGCAGAAGCACGAACTAAACTTGGACCGCCAATATCAATATTCTCTATTATGTCGTCTAATGTAGAATTAGGATTGGATACGGTTTTAACAAATGGATAAAGATTAACACAAACAATATCAATCGCTTCAATATGATTTTCTGCAGCTTGTTTTATATCGTGATCATTATCTCTTCTAAATAAAATTCCGCCAAATATTTTTGGATGCAATGTTTTAACACGACCATCAAAAATTTCCGGAAAACCTGTAATAGAACTTATTTCGGTAACATTAATTTTATTTTCAGCAAGAACTTTTGCTGTGTTGCCTGTTGCAATTATCTGATAACCATTTTTTACTAAGCCGTTCGCAAACTCTACAATCTTACTTTTGTCTGATACGCTTAGTAAAGCTAACTTTTTCAAATCTTTTTTTCCTATTTGATGAGAAGAAAAATACTTCTCAATTTTTTATAACTACTCTGCGGGATTCAATTTTAATTCTATTTTCTGCAAAAGCTTTTACAACTTCGGGCAGTAATTGATGTTCAATCTTTAAAACACGTTCAGCAATTTCTTCTGGATTATTTACATCAGAAATATCAACACACTTTTGAGCAATAATTTTCCCAGTATCATAAGTTGTATCAACAAAATGAACTGTTGCTCCGCTCACTTTTGCTAGATGAATCAAAAACAGCACGATGAACATTCATTCCATACATTCCTTTACCGCCAAAAGATGGAAGCAGAGCAGGATGAATATTAATAATTCTGTTTTCAAAATATTCAACCAATTCTTTTGGGATAAGTTTTAGAAAACCTGCAAGTACAACAAAATCAATACTAAGTTCTCTTAAAACTTTCGTAATTTCATTTTGATTTATCTTTCCTTCGCCCTCACCCAATACAAAATTTTTAATACCAAATTCATTTGCAATTTCAAATGCTTTACAATTTGTTTTATCACTAACAACTGCAGCAACTTCTACCAAATTATTTAAATCAGGATAATTTAAAATAGCATTTAAGTTTGATCCTCTGCCTGAAACAAAAATTGCGATTTTCAATGTAATTTTACCTGAATTGATAGCGAAAATTAGTTATTCAACAAAAAAGAAGCAATTAAAGAGATGCCCAAACTAAATTATTTATTACTTTCCGGCGGCAATAGTCGCTGTAAAGAATAAATCTTATTCTCTAACGAGTTTCTAAAATCATATTCATCAAGATTATTAATCTGGAGCAAAAACAATTTTGCATCAGTATATTTTTTTTGATAATAGCTGTTCCAGGCGCCAATATAATATGCATAAGCGTGAACCCAATTTTCATTTTCCACTTCAGTTTGTATGCAATCCACAGCATAGTTTAACGATTCTTGATACCTCTTTTGCTTATAACTTATCTGAGACAAATAAAGTGTTGCTTCAGCTTTCAAATCGTTAGTTATTTTATTTTCTGCTGCAAAATTTGTTAACGAATCTTTTGCAGCAGTTAATTTATTTTGTTTTATCAAATTTGAAAATTTGATTAATCGAATTTCATTTATAGTTAATTTCCTATCCTCTAAATCGTTGCCTTTTCGCTCAGCATACAAATCCTCTTCGATATCAGAATTTCCATCTGAAGATTTTTCATAAAACTTTACTGCATCTTTTCGGTTGCCTGTAATCTCTAAACATAATCCAATTTGCAGATTTGATATTCCTTTGTAGTCATCGTTAATGCTAAGTTTTAAATAGTTTTGATAATAAACTTTAGCGGAATCAAACTGACTACGTGCAAAAAATATATTAGCCAAAACATAATTGGAATTGGAAACAACGAAAGGATACAATTCATCATTTGCATTAATTACAAATCTTAAGTGCTTTTCCGCATTATTAAGATCATTCACTTCATACTCAACCCATGCAAGTGAGAAATTAAATAGTAAATTTTTGGGATATCTTCTAACCAGATTGGTCAATAGTTCTTTTGCGGCGGGATGATCAACGACTACACGAGAATATAGCTGTGATAAATAGTACTGCGCATCAATTTTGGAAAACTTTCCTTTCTGCACAGTCTTATTAACGTAAGTTAAACCTAATTCTTTATCTGCAGTAATACCAACCAGATTAGCAGCCCATTCTAACGTGGATGGGATTTGTGAAAGCGCAAAATTGTAAAGTCCCAATCCCAAATAAGCATCGTGCAAATTCGGTTTAATTTTAACAGCTTCTTCAAGATTTAATTTCATCTGATTGCTTGTCCAAAGCGCCTGCAAATAATTTCCGCTGCGCGCTTCAGCAATCGATTTGTTATAGTAAATAGAACCGATTAAATATTTAAGTTCCGCTGTAACTTTTTCAGTTAATTTTTGATTTGCTAATTCGAGTGATTTATCAGAAAAGTAAGTGAATGAATCCAAATTTGCTTCGTTAAGATTTCCGAGATAGTACCAAAGAAATATTATAGATTTATAATGATAACCTCTCGGATCATCAGGATGTTTTTTGATGATAGAATTAAATGCTTCAAATCCGGCATCCCAATTGAAATTATAAATTTTATCCAATCCAATCTGGATTTGCCTATCAGTTAATTGCTGCGAAAATGAATTTGAAACAAGAAAAACAAAAAAAGACAGGATAAAAAATATTTTTTTCATTTTAGAATTTTAATTTCTTTAAGCAATCTTTTTTGATAAAGATAATTTTAGTGAAGCTTTAACAAACTCTCTAAACAACGGATGCGCTTTAGTTGCACGTGATTTTAGTTCCGGATGAAACTGACATGCAACAAACCAATTTTTATCAGGCAATTCTATTATCTCAACCAATTCCCTATCCGGCGATAGTCCAGACAGCACTAAACCCTTTTCAGTTAAGACCCCTCTAAATTTGTTATTAACTTCATATCTGTGTCTATGGCGTTCAGAAATGTAACCGTTTTGATAAGCTTTATATGCTAATGTTTTTTCTTTGATGCTGCAAGGATATGCACCTAGTCGCATCGTTGCGCCCATATCTTTAATATTTTTTTGATCAGGCATTAAATCGATAACACTAAATTTATTTTTTTTGAATTCCGAACTGTTTGCATTATTGATTCCACAAACATTTCTCGCAAATTCGATAACAGCACACTGCATTCCCAAACAAATTCCTAAAAAAGGAATATCATTTTCACGAGCATACTGAACGGCTTTAATTTTGCCTTCAATTCCACGCTCACCAAAACCACCGGGAACAAGAATTCCGCTAACTCCATCCAATAGTTTATCAGCAGATTCTGTTTCAAGAGCTTCTGCACTTATTGGTCTAACTACAACTTTACATTTATTTTCGGCGCCTGCGTGAACAAAAGATTCCATAATACTTTTATAGGCATCCATGTGCTCAACATATTTTCCACAGAGAGCAATCTCAACCTTTTCAACCGGATTTTTAACACTCGCAACAAATTGTTCCCAATTATCCAAGTTGCTTTTTTTATCCGGCAGATGTAATCTTTCTAAAACGATTTGATCAAACTTTTCTTTGTGAAGAACTAATGGAACTTCATAAATTGATGAACAATCGTATGCAGATATAACTGCTTTGGAAGCTACATTACAAAAAAGTGCAATCTTATCTCGCAACTCTCTGCTTAATTTTTTTTCTGATCTGCAAATCAATACATCGGGTTGAATTCCCAACTCAAGTAAATTTTTAACGCTGTGCTGAGTTGGTTTTGTTTTAACTTCTCCGGCAGATGCAATGTACGGTACAAGCGTAACGTGTATGTTCATTGTATTTGCTCTACCAAACTGAAGCATTAATTGTCGCATTGCTTCAATAAACGGCAGGCTCTCGATATCACCAACTGTTCCGCCAATCTCGCTTATAATAATATCATACTCACCAAGTTCACTTAATTTCAACATTCGATTTTTTATCTCATCAGTTATATGCGGAATAACCTGAACAGTTGCACCTAAAAAATCACCACGTCTTTCTTTTGTGATAACTTCGTTGTAAACTTGACCCGTTGTTGTGTTGTTTGCACGAGTCATGTTTACATCTAAAAATCGTTCATAATGACCAAGGTCAAGATCAGTTTCTGCACCATCATCAGTAACATAAACTTCTCCATGCTGAAACGGACTCATTGTTCCGGGATCAACATTTATATATGGATCAAATTTTTGGATTGTAACACGAAAACCGCGATTTTTTAGAAGTAAACCGAGAGAAGAGGCTGTGATTCCTTTGCCGAGAGACGAAACCACTCCGCCTGTAACGAAGATAAACTTAACTTTTTTTCTTGGAGACATTTTATTTTTTTTGCTTTGAAATATAGAGTTAGCTGTTAAGATTTCCAATCTAATTTGCGCTTAAAACAAACTTTATTAATTTATTTTAAGGATAACCATCGTCATATCATCGTGATCCAGCGTATTACAATTAAACTTGTTATCATCCACCATCATTTTTAAGATTTTATTTCAAATGGAAATTCTGTAAATAATTATTGAAAGAATGACTATTTTTCACAAACAATAATAACAATTTTCCGTCTAAAGTTGTGATAAAAATATTTTGAGAATACTTTGCAAATAAAAAATCTGTCAATTTCGGTTATAGTTCTATTAGTTTGTTCATCATTATTAACTCAGTTGAATGCACAAGACTCGACTAAAAGTTTAGCTTTTAAAAATAACAGACCATACAGAAATAATCCCTACTTCTATCAACCGGATTTATCATACCAGATTCTTCAGCAATTTAAATTAGTTCAGATTGCAAACAGCGGAGATCCATTAGCACAGCATGAACTTGGTTTGCGCTTATTAACAGGCGAAGGCGTTGCCGCTGATACTGTAACCGCAGTTTACTGGATTAAAAAAGCAGCTTCTCAAAAACTTGCATCCGCTCAATATAATTATGGAATAATGCTTATAAATGGCTGGGGAACTGAATGGAATCCATTTACAGCTTATGAAAATTTCTTATCTGCTGCTGAGGCTGGTATGAGCCAGGCGCAATATGTTATCGGCGTTTTATTTACTGATAATCTTATCGTTCAAAGAGATTGGAATAAATCTTACTACTGGATAAAAAAATCTGTGGATAACGGATATGAACCTGCAAAAGAAGTCTTGGATGAACTTTCCCCAAAAGTATCTACTGAGTTCAAGGATTCCGTAAGCCAAAATAAATATGCTTTAATTAAAGATGTTTTTGCAAAAAATGATAAAGATGATTCTAAAATTCAGCCTTCTCTTGGTTTGGTATTTATTGATTTTGATACTCAATCGGACACGATAAAAGAAATTAGTGATAAAATTTTGATTTCGGATTTAAATAATTTGAATCTGCCAATCATTAAAGATTCTTTATCAATTAAAAATGATTCACTGCTTAGCATTTTTTATAATAATGAAAAGATTAAAATGCTAACCACCGTTTCTGATGCAGGCTGCCATGAAGCTCAAACAATTTTGGGAAAACTATTTGAAACAGGAAATTTTCTTGGTAAAGATAAAATACTCGCAGCCGAATATTATATTCGTGCAACGATATTAGATTCGCCGCGAGCAGCTTATTTACTCTGGCAGTTAATTCGTGAAAAAGATTTTTACATTGTTTTAAATGAAGATATACAACTTGGAAATCCAACTGCGCAGTTTGTTTGGTATGGATTACAAAAACTTGGATACGATAATCGTTTAACAGAAAAAGATGCTATAGATCTCTTACAAAAATCGGCTTTACAAAATCATATTCCGGCAATTATTGAACTTGGTTTTAATTATTATACGGGTAAATATCTAAAAAATGATATTCAAAAGGGTATGGATTATTGGGAAAAGGCGGAGAAATTAAAAAGTCCCGAAGCTGAAGTACGTTTGGCCGCTGCAAAAATTTTTGAATCCAATTCAGAAAATAATTTAAGTGATGAGATTACACTGTTGAAAAAATATGAAAGCATCGGATCTGTATTAGCGCAGTTTACTTTAGGATACTGTTATGAAAACGGAATCGGATTAACTAAAAATTTACCCAATGCAGTTGAGCATTATAGAAATTCTGCGCAGCGTGGAAATCAATATGCGTATCAGCAATTAAAAAGATTGTATGATAATCTTAGACCAGCAGAAAGAATTTTTAAGATTGATTCGAATTAAAAATGGAAATGCAAAATCAAATAAAATCTAAACTTCCAAATGTTGGTACAAGTATTTTTGCTGTTATGTCTAAAATGGCAGATGACTACAATGCAATTAATCTTTCCCAAGGTTTTCCTGATTTTAATTGTTCGGATAGTTTGATTGAACTTGTTAACCATTTTATGAAAAAAGGATTTAATCAATATGCACCAATGCCGGGTACGATTGAACTTAGAAAACAAATTGCTATAAAAGTTAAACGAGATTATGGTAGAGAATATAATTTTGAAAATGAAATAACTGTTACCGCAGGCGCAACACAAGCGCTTTATACAGCTTTTACAGCAATTGTAAATCCCGGTGATGAAATAATAATTTTTGAACCTGCTTATGATTCATACATCCCTGCAATTATTGCAAATGGCGGAATTCCAATCTCAATAAAACTTAATCAAAATGATTTTAGTATTCCTTGGAATGAAGTTGAAAAATCCATTTCAAAAAAAACAAAATGTATTGTGATAAACTCACCTCATAATCCAACTGGATCAATTCTTAAGTCAGAAGATATTGTTCAACTTCAGAAAATTGTTAAGGATACAAATATTTTTCTAATCAGCGATGAAGTTTATGAGCATATTATTTTTGATGAACAAGCGCATAATAGCTTTGCACGATACGATGAACTTGCAAAAAGAAGTTTTATTATTTCGTCTTTCGGTAAAACATTTCACACTACAGGCTGGAAGATTGGTTATTGCTGTGCACCCGAAAATCTTACCAAAGAATTCCGAAAGTTTCATCAGTTTATAGTTTTTGCCGTAAACACGCCAATACAATTAGCAGTTGCACAATTTTTAAAAGATGAAAAAAACATTTCGTCACTTCCAGATTTTTATCAAGCCAAACGAAATTTATTTTCCTTACTTTTAAAAAACTCAAATTTTAATCTTAAAAAATGTGACGGTACATATTTTCAACTTTTAGATTACTCTAACATTTCAAATAAAAATGATCTTGAATTTTCAGAATATCTTACCAAAGAAATTGGAGTTGCAGTAATTCCTCTTTCTCCATTTTATAAAAATGGAAGTAATGACAGACTCATTCGTATTTGTTTTGCAAAAAATGATGAAGTGCTAAAACAAGCCGCAGAAAAATTAGTCCGTATTTAATTACAATGGAAACAACACCACAACTATCTAATCAAATAGCCATAAGAAAACGTGCCGCAATTATATCTCTTGCTGTCGGATTCAGTATGTTCTTCTTTAAGATTGGTGCTTATTTAATTACCGGTTCAGCAGCAATTTTTTCTGATGCCGCAGAATCCGTTGTGCACGTTATGGCAACATCAATGGCGTTATATAGTATTATTTTAAGTTCAAGACCAGCAGATGATTCTCATCCTTACGGGCATGGTAATGTGGAATATTTTTCAGCGGGAATTGAAGGCTTGCTAATAGTTATTGCAGCAATCTTTATTATTTATGAAAGCGTTAAAGCAATACTCGTAGGACCAGAATTAAAGCAATTGGGCATCGGTGCTGTTGTAATAACTTTTGCTGCAGTAGTAAATTTATTACTTGGTAATTTTTTAATACGAACTGGAAATAAAACTAATTCTTTAACTCTTATCGCAGATGGTAAACATGTTCTTACGGATTCAATAACAAGCTTTGGAGTAATTGCTGCTGTAATATTAGTTATCATAACCGATATTCAAATGCTTGATCCGATAATTGCGATATTAATTGCGCTGAATATTTTTTATACTGGATATAAATTAATTCGTGAGTCTATTGCTGGATTAATGAACGAAGTAAAACCTGAAACTCTGAATAAACTTTCCGAAAAACTTATTTCAATTAAAAAAGATTATTGGATTGATATTCACGAATTAAGATTTTGGCAGTCTGGTGATAAAGTTTTTATTGATTTTCATTTAATACTTCCCTACTACTTTAATATCAAACAGACTCATGAAGAAGAAAATATGATTGAGTCAGAATTGCAAAAGGATTTTTCACAAGCCGATTTAAAAGTACATCTTGATTACTGCATCCCGCAGCTTTGCAGCTATTGCAACTATGCAGAATGTACTGTGAGAAGTGCAGAAAAATCAAAATCATTTAAGTGGAATGTTGATAAGCTGATTGGTGAACCGATTTATAAACGAGAAAATATTTAATTCTTAATTATTAAGGTGCATAATAATAAGGTTACCTTAACACAGACTTAAGTCTGTGCCACAATTTTTCAAGACTTTTCGTGAGAGGAGTTATTGATTAAGAATATCCGGATCTTTAACTCGAGTTAGGATTAACAAACCAACAACAAAGAAAAATCCTATAGAAATAATTGCCAATCTTTGATCCCCTGAAATAAAACTTACCAAACCGAACACTAATGGTCCAACTACTGCAGAACTTTTTCCAAAGAAAGAATAAAAACCAAAAAATTCAGTTTTTCTTTCCGGCGGTGTAAGCTTACTCATTAAACTTCTACTTGTAGATTGGCTTGAACCCATTGCAGCTCCGGCTATTAATCCTACAACATAAAACCCGCTTTTATCTTGAACTAAAAATGCAATCAACACAGTAATTAACCACATAAATAAAGTTATAATAATTGTTTTTTTCTGCCCTATTGAATCAGAAATAATTCCAAGTAATACTGAGCCGCCGATAGCAGTTGTTTGAACTGTTAGAAAAAAAATAAGCAGTTCTGTCTCAGAAAAACCTAATGTTGTGCTTGCGTAGTTGCCGGAGAAAAATATAATTGTATTTACACCTTCGATGTAAAAAAAATAAGCCAGCAAAAATGTTGCAAGGTTTTTATAATTTTTTAGATGGGCTAAAGTATTCCAAACCCTTGTTACACCAATTGTAAAATAAGATTCGTTTTTAACAACTTTTTTCCGATTATCTTTTAAATAAATAAAAAGCGGTAGAGAAAATAATAGAAAAAAAAGTGCTGCAACCGGGAAAGATTCTTTTATCATTTCTGCTTGAATGAACGGATAAATTATTGCAAGCGTAGCTAGCGAACCTAAATAGCCCATTGCAAATCCATATCCGCTAACTCTTCCATAATTTTTGGGCTCGGTTATTTCAGGAAGAAAAGAATCATAAAAAACCAAACCTGCTTCAAATCCAACATTTGCAAGTATAAAAAGCAGTACACCCATAAAAACATTTCCGCTTCCAACAAAAAAAAGTGTTGAAGTTGCAGCAATACAAAGCAAAGTAAAAAATAATAAAAATCTTTTTTTACCGGCTGAATAATCCGCAATTGCACCAAGTACCGGAGAGATTATTGCTGTAATTACCATTGCAATGCTCGTCCCTAAAGACCAATATAAATCACCAATGGGCTGCCCTTGTGCAACAACTTTTTTAAAGTAAACTGCGTAAAGAAAAGTAACAACAACAATTGAAAACGATGTGTTTGCAAAATCAAACAGCGTCCAAATAAATATTTTTTTCTTTTCGCCCATCAAGAATTTTTGGATGGATTTTTAGAAATCGTTTCATCAACTAATCCCCTGCCTGTTTTAGATATTGTGCCGGCTGTTTTTTCTTCCGATAAAATTTTATCAAGAATACCATTAATAAATTTACCGCTGCCTGCAGTGCTGAATTCTTTTGCAATTTCTATCGCTTCATTTATAGAAACTTTTGGCGGGATATCAGGAAAGTACAACAGCTCACAAATTGCCATTCGAAGCAGTAACTTATCAATTAAAGCAATTCTTCCCATTTCCCAATTGTTTACTCGCTCTTCAATTTTTACATCAAGTTCTTTTTTGTTAATCAACACTCGATTTACAAGTTCTTCACCATAAGTTCTGTCTTTTTCCAACTCCACATCACCTAAAATGCTTTTTGTAAGTGCCATTAAGTTTTCATTATTCATTTCATAAGCATAAAGAATTTGTAAAACTTTTTCTCTAACAATTCTTCGTTTAAAGACTGAGGGCATTTTTTCTCCTGTAACTCATCTAAATTAAATCAAATTGCAAAAAGCCAAAACACAGTTAGTGCTAAAGCTTCTCTCATTTTATTATACACTGCTTTTTCAAAACTCTGGTTAAGGGCTGATGCTGAAACAGATATTTTTGTATTGTGAAATTTTGCGATTTCTAAAACTCTAACTAAATGATAGCTATCTGATATTACAATTATTTTCTTGTTTAATGTTTTAGCAAAATTCTTTTTAATAAACTGGATTTGTTCGTTAGTATTGGTAGTTTCTTTTTCAAGATATATTTCTGATGAATGAATCCCTTTTGATTTGATGTATTGAAACTCCACTTCCGATTCAGCTAATTCGCCGGGAGCGTTACTACCTGTAAGATAGATTTGAGATATTTTTTTCTCTTTAAACAATTTTAATGCTTTATCAACTCTGCCTGCAAGCGATGGACTTGGTTTATTTCCAGACCAAACAGCTGCACCGAGTACAACACCAACATTATTTTTGTCTTTAGCTATTAACGCATCGTTAAATCCAGTTTCTCTTGCAACGATAAAGACAAACACAATAATCACAATAGCTAACAATGATGCAGATGAATTAAATAATGATCTTATCAAAATAATATTTTTGACTTTAGAAATATTCAACCAAACGAGATAGATTAATACAAAGTATGTAAAAAGATAAACCGTATAAATTCCACCAAGCAATAATTTATCGCCGGTCTGCCCGAAATAATAAATTTTGTTAAAAGGCAGAGAGATGAATCTTAGGGCATAAATTGTAATCAAAAGTAATTGATTCAACAAAAAGAATGGTAGAAATTTTTTAGTGTCAAACACTAAAGCTTTTTTAAAAGTTAGAATTAAAATCCCAGCAATAAGTATGAGGGCAAATAAAAAATTACATAAATTCCCAAAGCTAATAAGACTAAAAGATGTTATCGGTAATTTTTGGTTTTGATATTTTATAAAGTAAAAAAAGGCGAGATTTAAAAGAATAATTATTACAATCAGCATCGGGCTGGATATTTTATTCTTTTTATTCTTAATCATAATTTCAATGAATTATATGTTTGTGCTAATGCTAAAATTAACTTATCAAAAAATACGAATTAAAAAATCGTAAAAAAATTGCAATTAAATTACAGGTATTGAAAATAAAGAGAGTATATAAATAAAAAGGCGTCTTAAAGACGCCTAAATTTTATTGAAGTTTAAACACGATGGGTATTGAAACCTGAACTCTTACAGGCTTGCCACGCTGTTTACCCGGTTTAAATTTGGTTTTTCTTACTGCATCCAAAGCTGCTTCATCACAGCCAGCACCAATGCCTTTAATAATTTTTGCATCAGTAACGATTCCTGATTCATTAACAAAAGCAAGAACATAAACTTTACCTTCAACGCCGGCTCTTTTAGCAATTTCAGGATAAACTATTTTTTTCTGAATTTCACTAATTCCACCGATTGGTTCTGGCATTTCTTCTACTGCCACAAAATATTGAGGCTCTTCTTCAACAATTTTCTTATCCTCTTTTGGAGGAGGAGCAGGAGCTTCTACTTGCTCATTAATGTCAATTTCTGTATCACCAATTTCTATATCTTCTAATACATCCGAAGAAGGTGCTTCGATCGGAATCGGAGGTTTTGGAGGCGGAGGTGGTCGATTTTCCTGTTTTGTTTGGTCTATTTGTTCCACCTGGAATAATTCCTGCGGACCTTCTGATACAACAGCTGTGCCTTTTAATTCCGGAAAAAATTTAAAAGCTACTATCAATACGGCTAAAGCCGCAATTAAACTGATTTCAAATACTCTTTTGTATTTAGCCATCAGGTCTGCTTTTTTTGTTTTTACAATTGCCATTCTTTTTTTACTCCTAACTTGCAATTAGTGATGCTAACTTAATAATGAGAGACTGCATTGTCAAATTATTTTTCAAGTGTTTTACAAAATAAATCCTATAAAGTTCCAATTTTCAATTTGCTTTTTTCATAATCATAATTTTGTAATTTTTTTAGTAAATACCTTGTTATCAAAACCCCAACAACTGCACCCGAAAAATCAGCAAACCAATCCAAAATTTGTGCACTTCTACCAGGTACAAATAGTTGATGTAATTCATCAAGCAACCCATAAAATGATGCAATTAAAATCGTAAAGATGGCAGGATATTTTTTTAATACTTTAAATTTTTTCTGAAAAAATAAATTCAAATAAAGGATTCCACTTAATAATCCGTAAGCACCAAAATGTTCGATTTTATCACTAACTCCGATGGTTATTGCTGAAGTAGAAGGCAAAGAAGTTAGTATAAATAAGATTAGCCAGTAAATAATTAATGGAATGTTAACGAGATATTTATGATGTTTTTCTAAATATTTATACAATACTTTCCTCTAAAAATTTAACGGCATAAGGATAATTATCCATCATCTCCGAAGCAAGGTAATTTGAGATTGGCTTTAAATCGAGCAATAAATCTGCAGCAAGACTTTGTAAATAAACTCCGGCTATCGCAGCATCTTCCGGATTTTTATTTTGTGATAACAATCCTGCGATCGTTCCGGTAAGTACATCACCGGAGCCAAATTTTGCCATTCCACTGTTGCCGGTTGTATTGATAAACGCTTCACCTTCCCGATTAAAAATAATTGTTGGTGCTCCTTTTAAAATTAGAATACATTTATACTTCGTTGCAAAACTTCTTCCATAACTTAAAATATCCTTTTCGATAATACCAGTTTCAACTCCAATTAATTTGGAAAATTCTGCAAGATGAGGAGTTAGAATACAATTTTTTAGATTAACTTTTTTTAGGAAATCTTCATCCAAAGCAAAAAGCGCATCAGCATCAATAACTGCATATTTAAATTTTTGATTCAGTAAAAATTCTCTAACCGCATTTAAAGTTTCAGCTTCCCTTCCCAAACCGGGACCAATCGCAATAACATCTGCCCATTTAATTTTTTGTTGTAAATCGATTAAGCCAGCTTTATCAAAATATTTTTCGGATTTTGTTAGATATGATTCAACAACAACTTCAAGTAAATCTTTTTGTATTAGTTTTTTTACACTTTCCGGGATTGCAAGAATTGATGCACCGGCCCCTGAAATCAAAGCTGATTTGGATGTTAAGACTGCTGCTCCGGGATATTTATACGAACCTGCAATCGCTAAAACTTTTCCCGCAGAATATTTATGAACTGATTTTTTTCTTTTCGGAAGATTTAAATAAACATCTTCCGGCTCGATTAAATAAGTATCACAACCAATATCATCAAAATAATCTCTGCCAATTCCAATTTCTTTTAAAACGATTTCCCCACAAAATTCATATCCATTTTTTATGAATAATCCTTTTTTAAACTCACCGAGCGTAATTGTCAAATCAGATTGAAAAACTAAAGCGCCAAATCCTGTATCAGCATTTAATCCTGTTGGAACATCAATCGCAGTTTTGTATGCAGATATTTTATTTACTGATTTTACTACCGATGAATATGGCTCTCTTAATTCCCCTATAAATCCGCTGCCAAGAATCGCATCTATAATTAAATCACAATCTGATATCCAGCGAATATCTTTTACAGATTTATAAGATTTTATTTTTAGATTTTTTCTTTGGAGTGAAAGGTTTTTTAGAATATTGTAATTCGTTTTACAATCTTCACTCAATTCTTTTTCTGCACCGAGCGAAATTACTTTGACATCAATTCCAGCGTTTGAAAAATGTCTTGCAACTGCGTAACCATCGCCGCCATTGTTCCCTTTGCCGCAAACTACTCCAATACATTTTAATTTATCCACACGTTCTAAAATTGATTGGTAAATTCCAATTGCTGCATTTTCCATCAACACGAAGCCGGGAACGTTTAATTTTTTTATTGCGAAAGAATCAAGATTACGAATTTGTGATGTTTTGTATAGTGGTATCATGGTAAAATTAGTTAGTAAGTCATTCCCGTGAACCTGCCTGCGGTAGGCAGGAACGGGAATCTAAAAATCAAACAAAAAAGAGATTCCCACTTTCGTGGGAATGACAGAATAAACCAAAAAATAATAACTGGTTTAAACAATTAAATAAACTTAGTTACTAAATCTAAGAATGTACCAGGGAAAACGCCAAGTAAGATAATAACCAGCACAGAAAATATTATTGCTAGCATAGAATTTCTGCTGTCTTCAATCACAATTTCAGATTCAGAGGATTTGAAGTACATTAAAACTACAATGCGCAAATAGAAGTAAACACTTATCGCACTGGAAATAACACCAAGTATTGCGAGCCAGGTTAAATTTGCTTTTATTGCCGCAATAAAAATGTAATACTTACCAAAAAATCCTGCAAAAGGCGGAATTCCTGCAAGTGAAAACATCACTACTGAAAGCAGCGCTGCTAATAATGGTTTTCTAGTTCCTAATCCAGCATAAGAATTTATGTTAAGATTGGTTTCATCTTTCCCTTCGATTAGCGAGACGATTCCAAATGCGCCAAGATTCATAAATGTGTAAGCTGCTAAATAAAACATAACTCCTGCAACTGCATCGTGATTACCGGCTGCTAATCCTATTGCAAGATAACCTGCGTGTGAGATTGATGAATAAGCTAACATTCGTTTTATGTTATCTTGTGCAATTGCAACAATGCTGCCATAAAACATTGAGAGAACAGAAATAACAGCTAAATAGGGAGTGAATAAATTTCCTGCCGGACCGTTAAACAGAGCAAATAGTGTTGCAATTATTGCACTGAAAGCTGCAGCTTTTCCACCAGTTGAAAATAGTGCTGCAACTGTTGTTGGAGCACCTTCGTAAACATCGGGAACCCACATGTGGAATGGAAATGCCGCAATCTTAAATGAAAATCCAACTAAGAAAAGTAAAACTCCGGCAACGAACAATAGATTTTTTGTAAGCTCCGTAAAGTTTGCTGTTATAAAATCGATAGAAGTTGTATGTGCGCTTCCGTAGATAAGTGCAATCCCATAAACAATAAATCCTGTTGCAAATGCTCCGAGTAAAAAATATTTGAGTGAGGCTTCGTTAGCATTTAGTTTTTTACGATTCATTCCGGCAAGAATGTAAAACGGAATTGACATTAATTCTAGACCGAGAAAAATTACAAATAAATCCTTTGCGCCAGCCATCAGCATCATACCAAGAACAGATGATTGAACGAGAATATAATACTCACCGAAATACATTCCGTATTTCTTTATATAATCGACTGAAAGCAAGCAAACAACTGCAGCACCGAACGTAAAGATTGCATAAAAGATATTTACGTTACCGCCGGTTGCAAGCATATTCTGTAATACGATTGAAACATCCCCTGTGTAATATAAAGAGTGTAATCCTGCAGCTAAAAATATCAGTACGGAAAACCATGGAAGTATTGTTTCGCTTTTTTTAGAATACATTTCAATTAAAAGTGAAATAATAATTCCCACACCAATTATTACTGGCGGAAGTACATTAAAAAATTCTTGAGCGTTATTAAACATTATAGTTTTATCTTTTTATAACTTCATTACTTTATTGTTTGATTTGAACCAAGCTGCAACGGATTAACTTTTACAGGATTGTAAATCTGTTTAACTACTTTGGCTGATGATCTATCTGAAACTTTTAAAAATGTTGATGGATAAATTCCTATCCACACAATAAAAATAAAAATCGGAACGAGAACAAATATTTCTCTTCCGTTCATATCTTTTAATCCATTTAGTTTGGGATTTGTAACTTCGCCAAAAACAACTCGCTGATACATCCACAACAAATAAACTGCTGCAAAGATTACTCCGCTTGCCGCAAAAACCGTAAACCACCAGCTATTTAATATTGGTGATTGAAACGCACCGAGAAGAATTAAAAACTCACCAACAAATCCATTTAATCCAGGTAAACCAACAGATGAAAGCGAAGCAAACATTAAAGCAAAAGAAAAAACAGGAACAAGCTTTGCAATTCCGCCGTAATCTGCTATTTCACGAGTGTGAGTTCTTTCATAAATAATTCCAACTAAAAGGAATAATGCGCCAGTTGATAAACCGTGATTTATCATTTGGATTACTGCGCCTTGAATAGATTCTTGCGTCATGGCAAAAATGCCGAGCACAACAAAACCTAAGTGAGAAACAGAAGAATAAGCAACAAGTTTTTTAATATCTGTTTGAACCATCGCAACGAGTGCGCCGTATATAATTCCTATTACGGCTAAGATTGAAATGTATGGTGCTGCTGCAATTGATGCTTCAGGAAAAAGCGGAAGATTAAATCTTAGTAAACCATAAGTTCCCATTTTAAGTAAAACACCGGCAAGTATTACAGAGCCTGCTGTTGGCGCTTGAACGTGAGCATCAGGCAGCCAGGTGTGTAATGGAAACAGCGGGACTTTTATCGCAAAGCTAAATGCAAATGCCAGAAACATCCAGATTTGAATATCCATGGGAATTTGCGGTGCAATCTTATAAAGTTCAATCAAGTTTGTTGTAAAATATCCTAAAGGTCCAATTGCATAAACGGCAAGCCAAACAATTGCAACAAGCATTAGCAAGCTGCCGAACATTGTGAAAATAAAAAACTTAACTGCTGCATAAATTCTTTCTTTGCCGCCCCAAATTCCAATTATAAAATACATTGGAATTAACATTGCTTCCCAGAAAATGTAAAACAGAAATAGATCCAAAGAAATAAATACGCCAAGCATTCCAACTTCGAGCATCAAAAAGAAAAATGAAAATTCTTTAACTTTATTTTCGATGCTTGACCAGCTTGAAAGTAATGTTAACGGAGTTAGAAACGTTGTTAATAAAACTAAAAGCAAAGACATTCCATCAACACCGACGTGAAAATGAATGTTTAATCCTTTTATCCACTCGATTTTGTTTATGAATTGAAAATCTGAATTTGCAGAATCAAATTGAAAATAAATTACAAGCGAAAGCAAAAATGCAATTGTAGAAATTCCTAATGCGGCATATCGAACAAGATTTGCCTGCTCTTTTTTGATAAACAAAATCAAAAATGAACCGATTAGCGGAATTAAAATTAAATATGTTAACAAAGAGTTTTGTTCCATTTTATAAACTTAAAATTATCCAGAATAAAGCAGCTACAATTCCGAGCATCATCACTAATGCGTAAAACTGTGCAATGCCTGTTTGTAATTTTCTAATGTTGATTGAAATAACATCTATAATTTTTGCCGCTCCGTTTACAACACCATCAATAATTTTATTATCGGCAATCTTCCATAAAAATGAGCGAGAAGTTTGTAAGATTGGATTTACAACTGCC
Organism: uncultured Ignavibacteriaceae bacterium; assembly: GCA_963704275.1. Lineage (GTDB taxonomy): Bacteria > Bacteroidota > Ignavibacteria > Ignavibacteriales > Ignavibacteriaceae > IGN3. The sequence goes on from CAVPHP010000004.1 coordinate 130,524, forward strand.
GCATCGTAAGCTTCATCCACAAAATATTTATTCCATAATAGATTGTAAATTCCTTTAAACTTATTTGCGGTATTAGCTGCGATGGATGGTTTTTTAAGATATACATATCTAGCAAACCAGATTGCACTTAAAGCAAACACTACGGACAAAACCATCAACAAAATTTCTTCAAAGTGTGAATGCATATTATAAGTTGCAAGCTTTCTGTCTGCATCTTTAAATAATGGTGCTAAGAAATTATGGAATTGATTTCCATGCTCACCCGAAAATATTTCCGGTATTCCGATGAATCCACCAACAGCAGCGAGAAATGCAAGAACCATTAAAGGAATCGTCATAAGTGATGAAGACTCGTGTGGATGTTTATCGTGCCCGAATCTTTCTTTACCTTCAAAAGTTAGGATGTAAAGACGGAACATATAAAATGCGGTCATTAATGCTGTGCCGGCTCCCAAAATCCAAAAGAATAAATTTCCGTTAGCATACGAGTACCAGAGAATTTCATCTTTACTAAAGAATCCTGAGAGAGGTGGAATTCCGGAAATAGCAAGAGCAGCGATTAAAAATGTAAGATAAGTGCGCGGCATATATTTTTTTAATCCGCCGTACTTTTGAATATCCTGTTCTTCGTGCATTGCGTGAATTACTGAACCAGCGCCGAGGAATAAAAGTGCCTTGAAAAATGCGTGAGTCATTACGTGAAAAATTCCCGCAGAAAAAGCACCAACACCCATTGCTAAAAACATATAGCCAAGCTGAGAAACAGTTGAGTAAGCTAAAACTTTTTTAATATCGTTTTGTACAATTCCGATTGTAGCAGCAAAGAAAGCTGTTAATGCTCCGATGATTGCAACTACCATCAAAATATCCGGTGCACTTGCAAAAATGATTGAAGTTCTTGCAACCATATAAACTCCTGCCGTAACCATAGTAGCAGCATGAATAAGTGCTGAAACAGGAGTTGGACCAGCCATCGCATCCGGCAGCCAAACGAATAAAGGAATTTGTGCAGATTTACCAGTTGCACCAATAAATAAAAATAGTGCTATAAATCCAAATGTTGCGGTTGAAACATTAAACGAAACTGCTCGCGAGAAAACTTCGTTAAAGTTCAGACTTCCAAAAGTCATGTAGATTAAAAACATTCCGAGTAAAAATCCAAAATCACCAATCCTATTTACTATAAAAGCTTTTTTACCGGCATCAGCAGTTGTAGATTTTTCAAATTTTCTATCGTACCAAAATCCAATTAATAAATAAGAACAAAGTCCAACGCCTTCCCAACCTAAAAATAAAAGAACAAAATTATCAGCAAGTACAAGATTCATCATTGCAAAAATGAAAAGATTCATATATGCAAAGAATCTCCAAAAACTTTTATCACCGTGCATATAGCCGATTGAGTAAACGTGGATTATAAATCCAACTCCGGTAACGATTAAAGTCATTACAAGCGAAAGTTGATCGACCTGATATGCAAAACTAACATTTAAGTTTCCAACGTGCAGCCAGCTAAATAGTGTTACTATTTTTTGTCTTTGGTCAACAGGAAGCCCAAGTGTTTCAAAGAAAGCACCGAGCGCAATTAGAAATGATAATCCAATTACACCGCTTCCTATGATTCCAATTACCTTTTCATTTTTAATTTTACTGCCAAAAATTCCATTGATTAAAAATCCAACTAATGGAAGAACAACAGTTAAATAGATTAATTCACGCATAGATAATTTTAAATTTCAAAAATTTATAAGTTCAAAAACACTTAATTCTCATTGTCATTTCGAAGTCCGCCGCGGCGGATTCGACTGAGAAATCTTCACTTAATATCAATTAGATTTCTCACCTGATAAATCAGGTTCGAAATGACAACACATTAATTTTACCATTTAAGGATATTTATCTCATCAATGTTAACAGTATGCTTGTTACGGAAAATTGCAATTATGATTGCAAGCCCCACAGCAGCCTCGGCAGCAGCAACAGTCATCACAAAGAAAACAAATAACTGTCCGATTGAATTTCCTAAATATGATGAGAAAGCTACTAAAGTTAAATTAGCTGAGTTGAGCATAAGTTCAATACTCATAAAAACTATGATTGCGTTTCTGCGAGTAAGCACACCGGCAACTCCGGTTAAAAACATAAACGCGCTTAGGATTAAATAATATTCAATTGTGATGTTCATAATTAAAACTTTTTATTCAAACTTCTTTTTTGCTAAAACTATTGCGCCTATTGTTGCAGCGAGCAATAAAAATCCCGCAGCCTCAAAAGGCACAACGTAATTTGTAAACAATTCTCTTCCGATGGATTCAATCGTCCCTGCTTCAACACTTTTTGCTAAATTTTTTGAAATGTTTTGTGATGGACGTGCAAAGAAAATAACATAAACAAGCTGTGCAAACACAACAAATGCAACAAATATTGCAAAGATTTTTATTTTTGGATTAGCTTGTAAAAATTTCTGTTCATTTTCAGGTCTTAATAACATCAAAACAAAAAGAAATAAAACCATAATTGCCCCAGCATAAACAATAACCTGCGTAACAGCAATAAATTGTGCGTTTAATGTAAGATATAATCCGGCAAGAGATGCAAAATTTAGCACAAGAAATAATGCAGCAATAACAGGATTACTTCTGGTATCATTATAACTGCGGTTACTGCGGCGACAATACCAAAAACAAAAAATAAAATTACGTCTAAAGACATATGTTTAATGGTTGATGTTTAATGGTTGATGGAATATGTTTTTTAGATTACAAATCATTTTTTAATTTTCTTTATTCAAATTCTTCTGTGCATTTAATTTAATCGTTATAAAAATCTTTTTTAACTCTAAACTTTCATTCAATAAGTTTTGAAATTCTTTAGACTTTAAAGAATCAGGTAATATTTCATTCAAAACTCTAAACCAATAATTACTTTCGCGAGATTCCTTTGAAACAACACCAATTTTATGAATAAAATCTTTGCTTGATTCAGCGGCTTGTGCTTCTTCATAATTTGCGCCGATTGAAGTTGAAGATTTTGCTAATTGATAAATCAATATTGAATTTACTTTAGTTTTAGGTAGCGATTCTAAAAATTTTAGAGAATCTACTCCAAATCTGAAAGTCCTTTTCAATAACTCTTCAGTCTTAGCATTCATAAATATTGTTTATTTCCTTGACCCATCTTCCATTAACCGTCACACATTTAACATAATTTCCTAACACATCAACCATTAAACATCAACCATCGTCCAACCTAAGGAGTATTTCTATAAATCATTCTTGGAAATGGAATCGCTTCACGTAAGTGGTCCAATCCGCAAATCCAGCTTACTGTTCTTTCCAATCCTAAACCAAAACCTGAGTGCGGTACTGAACCATATCTTCTTAAATCCAAATACCACTCAAAAGCACTTTGCGGAAGATTGTGTTCTTTTATTCTCTCTAAAAGAAAATCTAGATTATCTTCTCTCTGGCTGCCGCCGATAATTTCTCCATAACCTTCGGGTGCCAAAACATCAACAGCAAGAGCATATTTGGGATTTTCCGGATCGCGTTTCATATAAAATGCTTTTACTTCGGCAGGATAATGATGAACCATGATAGGTCTATCATATTGTTCTGAAACTATTGTTTCATCAGTTCCGCCTAAATCATTTCCCCACTTAAAATCAATTCCATTCTTTTTTAAAATTTCTACAGCTTCATCATAATGTACACGTGGGAAAGGTCTTTTAACTTTTTGAAGTTTTGTTGTATCACGTTCAAGAACTTTTAACTCTTCAACCATATCAGTTAGCACAGTTTGAACAATGTACTCTAAAAATTCTTCCGCTAAATCCATATTATCGTTCAAATCATTAAAAGCAACTTCGGGTTCAACCATCCAGAATTCTGTAAGATGTCTTCTTGTTTTGGATTTTTCTGCTCGGAAAGTCGGACCAAAGGTATAAACTTTTCCAAGTGCCATTGCACCGGCTTCTGCGTAAAGCTGACCGGATTGGGTTAGATAAGCATTTCCCAAATCAAAATATGGAGTTTCAAAAAGCGTGGATGTTCCTTCAACAGCGTTTGGAGTTAGTATTGGTGGATCCATCAATGTAAAACCGCGCTCATCAAAAAAATCTCTTATAGCTTTTACAATACGATGACGGATTTTCATAATCGCTACTTGTTTACTTGAGCGCAACCACAAATGCCTGTTATCAAGTAAAAATTCAATTCCATGATCTTTTGGTGAAATTGGATAATCGTGTGCTTCGGAAATTACTTTTAAATCTGTTGCATCAAGTTCAAATCCACCTGGTGCACGTGGTTCTTCTTTAACTTTGCCAGTTACTTCAATTGAAGATTCCTGACCAATCTTATCGGCTTTATCAAAAACTTCTTCAGTTAGATTACCTTTAAAGTAAACGCATTGCAGATAACCTGAACCATCACGAAGAATGATAAATTTTATTTTGCCGCTTGAACGTTTGTTGAATAGCCATCCGCGGAGTGTAACTTCTTGCCCTACGAATTTTCCAAGATCACTAATTGTAATTTTCTGCATTAAATCTGTTATTTTCTTCAAAAAATGATTATCAAATATAAGGAGTGAGTGCAAAAAAACCAATCAGAATGAGCTTATCTATGTTTTAATTATTGAGATATTTTTAGAGTAAAATTTTAAAGTTCTCCTAGAATAATTTTTTTTGTTTGATAACAAAAAAAATCTCAACTTTTCAAAAAATTCCTTAGATCAGTTAAATCTTCTAAAACCAAATTAGAGTCCACCATCAGTCTTTCTTTTACTTGATGACCATTTGCGATTAGAATACAATTGACCCCCATAGCTTCCGCAACTTCTGCATCGTGTAAAGTATCGCCAATAAATAAAACTTCACTTTTGTTTACATCCAATTCTTCAATAAGTTTTATACCAAGATGAATTTTGCTGCCAGCATAAATGTTATCCAGCCCAACGATGTTATCAAAATATTGTGTAAGGTTATAATGATTTAAAATGTTTACAAGATTTTCATGTAGATATGCGGAAAGAACGGATTGCTTTATTCCCTTTTGATGTATTGCAGATAAAACTTCCACTGCATTATCGTGTAAACTGCAAGTTAGTTTTTTAGATTCATATTCATCAATAAAATCTTTACCAAGAATTTCAAAAGAAGTTTTTGAAAAATCTAAACCGGCGGCAGTATAATAATCCTGTACAGGAAATGTAAATATCTCACGATACTTTTTTAATGAAAGATCAGGTAAATTATTTTCAACAAGAATTCTATTAATAATTTTCCTGCAAAAATCTACATCGTTTAAAAGAGTTCCATTCCAATCCCAGATAATATGTTTATAATTATTTATCAATTTCTACTTTCAGTTTTTGTGACAATTCAAAAATAAGTTCGGCAGTAATTCCCCAAATAATTTCTTCACTTGTTTTGTAAACCAAAACTCTATGTTTCCCCCTCTTCCAGGGAATAGAATACCGTTCTGGCAAACCCAATTCTAGAACCGGAAAATGATCGATTCTTTGTCCGTTTTCATTAATGGTAAAAGGATGGATTTCAATATTGGTATAATATTCATCAGGTTTATTATCCAAAAAATATTTTAATGGGATTAAAAATATTCGTTCGACTTCTTTTTTATCGATCTCTAAATCATCCAAAGATTTTATATTTAGAATCCCAATGTAGGCTTCAACCAATACCGCCATCGGCGCAACAAGAGTTCCAAGTTTTCCAAGTATAGTGATTTGTGACTCTTTAATTCCAAGCTCTTCACAAGTCTCTCTAACAGCAGTTGAAAGGAAATTTTTATCCTTTTCTGTCTCAAAATGTCCACCAGGGAAACTGACTTCGCCAGGTTGTCTAACATTTTTAGATCTTTTTTCGAAAAGTACAAACTCATTTCCATCTACTACAAAAATTGGTATCAATACAGCAGAGTTTAAATATTTTTCCTTACCGATTATTTCACAATCATTTGTTAGAAAATTTTTTATTGTATTTATATAATCCATTTCAAGTTTCTAAATAACCTGTGATCAACAACTCAAATATATAAAACTTAATTGTATTGCACTTTTACTGCATTGCTAAAATTAATTTAACTCACTATTGTTACCAGTAAAATTATTGGAAGATAAATGAAAATCTATTTGGTCGTAATTCTCTTTGGACTTGCAGTATCTTTTATAGGTAATACAGCTTTATCACAAAGTGAAAATAAATTAAATTCAAATCCGGATAAGATCGATAAAACATTCGGGAAAGAATATTTTCCCACAGATATAAAAAACAAATTGATATATCAATCAACTTTTGGTGATCTTGAATTGAAGATTACAAAAGAAAAAGATAATTATGTATTTGGTTATGACTCCGATAAATTTAAATACAGGCAAAAACTTTTTGTTAATGAGAAAGGATTATTTGTAAATGAGACGTATCAAAAAATTAAGTTGCTTTTATTAATTACAAAAGAAGGAAATTACGTTTATGATAAACCACTGCTTAGAATTCCATTCCCTATTACAATTGGTCAGGAATGGAGTTGGGATGGAAAAGAATTTGTTAATGATGAAACACACACGGTAAAACTAAAAGGCAAAGCAGCTAGGACTGAAACAATTACAACCCCGGCAGGAAAATTTGAAACTTTAAGAGTCGAATCAACTTTAGAAACTTCCAACGGATCAAAAAATATTTTAACTGAGTGGTATGCAAAAGATTTTGGAATGGTAAAAATGCGAGTAATAATCGAAGGCGGCGGCATGTTAGGTTTTGCTCGTGATGTTTTGGGTTATGGAACGATTGATTTTGAACTAAAAGAAATACAGAAATAAACACAATTACTGCTTCACCCGTTTCTCTTACGGCGGTTGAAAGAAAATCCTTTTCTTTTCCAGATTCAAAATGACCACCTGGAAAATTAACTTCACCGGGCTATCTAACTGATAAAGACCGCTTTTGGAATAAAACATATTCAGTATTATTTGTACTAATTGTTGGAATAAGAACAGTAGAATTAAGATATTTATCTCTGCCTATAACGGAAGCATTATCCAGGAATAACGTTTCAAGATTATTAACATATTTAGTATCCGAAAATAATCTATTTTGTGCAATTTTTTTTAATTGGGCAGTAATATTACTAAACGATTTTAGGAAAATTGTTGTGATAAGATCAAAACATCAATGCTTAATTGGCTTTTCAGGATACAAAAACCTATTCAATTCAATAAAAATTTTAAAAATTGGTTTTTATTTAAAACGCATATTAGAAATTATTACTTTTTTCTCTCCAACGATTTCTTTAAACCGGAATTAAGTTCTTCAAGTGAATTTATTGTTTCTTTTGCTTTAATTAATTCCTTATTTACATACTCAAGTTCATTACTTTTTTCCATTGTATTTTCGTACGAGGAGAGCAAAAAGTTGGTGATTTGCCTGATATTAGGTTGCAATGATTCCTTGTGCCCTAAAAAATCTATTTCCATCTTTTCGGAAATATTGTAATTGTTAGCAGTAATTGGATTTGCCAAAATTGTTTGTAAGCAGTTTGTAACTGCTTGAATTTTGTATGGTTTAGTAAGAAAACTATCGGCTCCTGATATTAAAGCCTGAAGTAAATTTTGAGGATCTGTCATTGATGTTAATAGAATAACAGGAATATCCGACAAACGACTATCAGATTTTATTGTCTTGCATAAATCATATCCATCCATCAAAGGCATAACAACATCACTGATAATTATATCCGGTTTTTCTTTTTTGAGTAAATCCAGCGCTTCTACTCCATTAAAAACATGCTTCAATTCATAGCCACGGACTTCAAGCATGTTCATCAAAAACATTGCTTGGGTCTTGCTATCTTCAACTATTAATATTCGTATTGCTTGCAGATACTCTCGTTCAATCATAATTTAAACTTTCTTTAATAACGAATATATATTGCTCAGATATAAATAACATTATTAAATAATTTATTTACTTCCAACCACAGTTAGCGTGCTTATCCAGACTATCGAAGAATATATACATTTAGTTTAGTTTTGCAAGAAGTAGTAAACAAAACATACTCTTATTGATTCAGCTGACAATTAAATTTTAAGACACTGAGTTTCAAACTATAAATTCACTACAATAAAAAAACCTCGAATAATGTATAAATTCGAGGTTTACAAAAGTGGGCCCAGATGGACTTGAACCACCGACCCTCTGATTATGAGTCAGATGCTCTAACCAACTGAGCTATGAGCCCATTTTTTTAAGCGCTCAAAAATAGTATTTAATAATCTTCAAATCAAGGATGATTCAATCTCTATTTTCAATCTGCATAAGTTTTTTAATTCTATTTATTGTTATGGGAGCGGAACCCTCAAAGTGGTTGTTTACATTTACAAATAGATCAAGTTTACGATGCAGCAAGTCTTTAAATAATTCGACAAGTTTTTCTAGTTCGGATATTCTATCAATATAAATCTGATTCCAGTTTTGGTTACTTAATTTTTCAATACCAGTTCTATCAGGTCCGTGCAATCTAAAAACAATATTGCCATTTAAATGACCTATGTGTTTTTGAACAGTCTCTATTACCGAAGGCATAAAGTATCCTTCAAGCATAACAGGAATTATTTTTAATCGTTCCAAAAATTCAAAGTAGTTTTTATTTAGATAGTTTGGGTTTCTTATTTCAATTCCAATAGGAATACTTGCACCAGAAACTTTATCCCAAAAATCATAAAATAGATTTTGGAACTGTGCCTGCGAATTCATTTTTTCTTTGTTTAGATATTCGAATTGAAATATCAAACATCCGAGTTGATTCTGCAACGGTTCTATCGAATCAAGAAATTGGTTAAACAAATCAAAGGAAAGAAAATGAGGATTTTTAATTAATTCTTCCGATTTATTTTTCCTATAAAAATGAGTTAATGTTATTGAGTTCGGAATTTTAATTGTAAATAAAAAATCTTTTGTAATAGAATTTTTATACTCATTTACAATTTTCTTATTAGGTAAAACTACTTTGGAAGGTGCGAACAAAGACCAGAACCATTGATCTATTTCTACAGTATTGAAATGATTTGAATATTCTTTTAAATAATTAATCTTTGAATTTTCAGGATAGATTATCCCTTTCCACGATTCATATTTCCAACTGCAAGTACCAAATCTAATTGTACTCAAATGTTTAATTTACCCTTGTTGAATCTATTACTTCGTTATTTTTATAAATCCTAATTATGCTAATTGCACCAGTCGAATCATAAGTTTTCCACTCTCCTTCTCTCAGCCCTGCTAAAAAACTTCCCTCTTCTAAAATCTGACCTTTTTGATTATACCAAAACCATTTGCCTGAAGCTGAATCGTTATCAAAAAATCCGGATGTTTCTAAAGATCCGTCCGGAAAATAATATTTCCATTCGCCAACATTTTTGTTTCCTTTCATCTTACCGGAAATCTGTATATTATCATTAGAATAGTATGTAATAAATTCACCTTCTTTCTTTCCATCTACAACATCGTATTCAATCTTCATATCAAGCATGTTTGATTTATTTCTTCCTGTATAAGGTATTGTTGAAAGTGAATCACTGTATAGCAGTCCATCTTTCAGAACTAATGGATTAGAAAGTTTTTCCGTTTTATGTTGATTACAAGAAATGAATAGAGCGATTATAAAAAATAAAAAAAGTGTTTTTTTCAAATTTCAATCTCAGATTAAAGTGATGGAAAGATTTATTTAATTAGCGTTGAATAAGCTTCTAAAAGTTTAACTTTTGTTTCTGCAAGATCTTGCGAAATAACTTTTACATCCCCAATTACAGGCATAAAGTTGGAGTCACCATTCCATCTTGGTACGATATGAAAATGAATATGGTCCTCTATTCCAGCACCTGCAACTCTTCCTATATTAGCACCAATATTAAAACCATTTGGATTTAAAACTTTTCGCAAAGCTTTTTCTGCAAGCTGCAGTTTTTGAAAAGATTCAGTTACTTCAACTTCTTTTAATCCCGCAAAATCATTTGTGTGTCTTTTGGGTACGATCATTAAATGACCGTTATTATAAGGATAAAGATTCATTACAGTAAATGTATGCTCGCCCATATCTACCAAAAGATTATCATCATCATTTGGATTTAACGAAAGCATCTGGCAAAAAATACATTTGGTTTTATCTTCATCAGACTTAAAAGATTCAATATATTTTGATCGCCATGGTGACCAGAGTTTTTCCATAGTTTACCTTAAATTAAAAAGGCGGAAACAAGTTCCGCCTTAAAATTACTTATCCTCTTCACGAGATTTATTATACTCATCAATTACTTTTTGTTCAACTTCTTTTGGAACTTCTTCGTAGTGAGAGAATTTACGTTTATGAACTCCGCGTCCTTGAGTTATACTTCTAAGTTGTGAAGAATATTTGTACAGCTCCGAAAGCGGAACGTGAGCTTTTATAATCTGAAAATGTCCGTCAGAATCCATTCCTAAAATTTTTCCACGCTTGCTGGATATATCACCCATTACATCACCCATATACTCATCAGGAACTATAACTTCAACTTCGTATATTGGTTCAAGCAAGCAAGGTTTACATTCCAAAAATCCTTTTTTAAAACACTGATTTGCCGCAAGTTTAAAAGACATTTCATCAGAATCAACATCGTGATAGGAACCGAAATGCAAAGTTACTCTAACATCAATCACTTGATTTCCTGAAAGCACTCCTTTTTGCATCGTTTCAATTATTCCTTTTTCTACAGCAGGAATAAATCTACCTGGCACCACACCACCAACAATTGCATTCACAAATTCAAAACCGGTACCTCTTGATAAAGGTTCCATTTTAAAATGAACGTGCCCGTACTGTCCTCTTCCGCCAGATTGCTTTTTATGTTTGTACTCAACATCATCAGTTCTGGCTTTAATGGTTTCGCGATACGGAATTTTTGGTTCAACAAGATCAACATCAACTTTGTATCTTTCCTTTAATCGTTTTGCAGCAAGTGAAAGTTGAAGTTCGCCTTGTCCTGAAATAATCGTCTGAGAAATTTCAGGATCAAATTTTACAAAGAAAGATGGATCTTCCTCATGCAATGTATGCAGTCCGCTTGCAATTTTATCTTCATCGCCTTTTGCTTTTGGTAAGATTGCACTTCGAATTACAGACTCAGGAAATTCAATCGGGTTGATAATTACAGAAAGGTTTTTTGAAGCAAGAGTATTATTTGTATGTGTATCTTTAAGTTTAACCACAGCTCCCAAATCACCTGCAGAAATCTGAGGTACATCAGTTCTGTTTCTACCATTTAGAACTGATAACTGACTTAATCTTTCAATTTTGCTGTTTGTTTCATTTAGTAAATCTAATCCTGCTTTTACAGTTCCTGAGTAAACTTTAAATAAAGAAAGTTCACCAACATGCTGCTCTGCAATTGTTTTAAAAACAAATAAAACAGGTTCACCATTTGTATCGGGTTTTACCAAAATCTTTTCAGATTTGCCGTTTAGCATTGCTTCCTCACCGCCTCTATCAACAGGAGATGGGAAATATGCTGCCATAAAGTCTAAAAAATTATTTACTCCAACTGCTTTGGTTGAAGAGAACGCAAAAACCGGAGTTAAACTTCTGCCAATAATTGCGGCTTTCAAACCTGTTTCAATATCAGCATCACTTAATGAACCATCTTCAAAATACTTGTTCATTAAAGTTTCATTTGTTTCAGCAATCTTCTCGATTAATTCTGTTCGAAGTTCTTCAGCTTTAGATTTTAGGTTTGCTGGGATTTCTGTTTCAGTAATTGTTTTGGAACCTGCATCACCATAAGTAAATGCTTTCATTTTTAATACATCAATAACTGTATCGAAAGTTACTCCTTCAATTGCAGGAAATGTAACGGCAATTGCTCCATTTGTTAATCTCTGTTTTGCTTTATCTAAAGTTTCATCAAAATTGGAATGTTCATTATCAACTTTATTAACTAAGATTGCCGAAGGAAGCCCAAATTCATCAACAAACTTTCCACTAACTTCTGATCCAACTTCTACACCTTCTGCAGACTTTAAAACCATTATAGCGGTATCGCAAACTTTCATTGCAGATTTTACTTCACCAATAAAATCTGAATAACCCGGTGTATCTAAAATATTAATCTTTTTATTATTCCATTCGACGTGCATTAGTGATGTTGAAATTGAAATTTGTTTTTCTATTTCGTTGGATGTGTAATCGGATATTGTATTACCTTCTAATACATTACCGATTCTATTTATTTCGCCGGCAGTATATAACATTAATTCTGATATTGAAGTTTTACCGCCTCCACCGTGACCGATTAGAGCAATATTACGTATTGATTCGGGTGCGTACTCTTTCAAGGGAACTCCTCCTAAATATTTTTAAGGTGAGAAATTAAACGATTACTTATTTTTGAAGTTTCTCCAAAATGTTTCAACTCCTTTTCCAACGGCGTTCAAATTTTTAACAAATGGCATAACAGTATCTTCAACTCCGCTGCGGATTTTATCTTCTATACTCAATAATCTATCAGCACGCTCTCTAAAATCACTAACAATTGATTTAGAGATGTCCAATTGTTCAGTTGCTTTAGAAGTCATTTTATTGAGATTAGCAGAAAGTTCTATTGAGGTTTGAATAAGCGGCTTAAGGTTAGTAGATAAATCTTGAATGTTAGTATTAATTGATTGCACTGATTTTACAATTTTATTCAAATAGAAAATCAGCGCAATACAAAGTGCCGATGCAGAAAGAAGCAATACTATTGTAAATATTTCAGTTACTTCCATAATATTCTAACTAAGAATTTTTAGCTTCTTTATAAGCATCCACACCAGCTTTAACTGAAGATTTAATTCTTTCAGCTTCCGATTCAAATTTTTCTTTGCCGGTTGCATAAACATCTGCGGTTTTAACTTTTGCATCTTTAAAAGCTTTTTCGGCATCTTTCAAAATATCTTCAGATTTTGATCTTGCATCGTGAATTATTTTTTCGGATTTTTTCTTTCCTTCGTTTATCAATTCGCGAGCTTTGTCTTTTGCCTCGGATAGATATTTTTCAGCTTCATCAAAATATTCTTCCGATCTAGATTTTATATCGGCGCGTAATTCTTTGCCGCTCTTTGGGGCAGTTAACAATGCAACAACAGCACCTATTGCACCACCTGCTAAAAATCCTATCAAAAATCCTTTAGCGATATTATTATCCTGTGACATGTCAATCTCCTTTTATTTATAAATTTCGTGTTAAAATATATCAATAGGGTGTCCTAAAATCAAGGAAAAATATAAATTAAGGCGTGCAAAAGAGAATTTTTGACTACTAAATCACATCAAAATAACTAAAAATACAACGAATGATTATTTATCAAATGTGTTCATAATCAATTATTAAAGTTACTTTAATCAATTTCGCTACATTTTTATGAACAATTTTTAATAATAACCGCAAAAATATTATGCTTCATTTTTTAAAAGATTGTTAGATTCAAGAACAATCCTTCCAAATCTTTTTTGATAAAACAAAACGCTAATTGCTCCAACCAATACTGCAAACCACAACGTTACAGCCCGAACAATAAATGTTGCGGCAAAAGCATTGTTTTCAGATAGTCCTTTTTTAACAAGCAGTAATGTTAACGAACCTTCAGTAACTCCAAGTCCGCCGGGCATCATAGAAAGTGCGCCAACAATTGTAGCAAAACTATAACTAAAAAATGCCCACATAACATCAACCTTAAGATTAAAATTTGTAAGAATGATGTAATAACCAAAGCACTCAAATCCCCAAGAGATAACACTTAGCATCGTCATTAAAATTAAAGGAGTAAAAGCTAAAAGTTTTGAAGATGATTCATAAGCTGTCTGAATCTTTAAAACATGTTTTGATATAAATCCGATTTTGGAAAGGAATAAAATGATTTTATGAAATAAATTTTTGTTAGATATTATTACTAATCCGCTAATTATTATCACAGCAATTATTATGATTATGTTCTTTCCGTAATCATAAAAATAAGCGCCAGCAAGAGCAAGAATTGTTAATGATAAAAAATCTGTTGCTCGCTCTGCAAACACAATTGGTGCAGTTTTGCTTATTGATGTGCCATTAACTTGTTTTACAAGATATGATTTTAGAAGCTCGCCCATTTTACCCGGAGTTACACTCATAATCAAACCGGACATAAAAATTGAAAGCGAATCTAACTTGTGAAGTTTTACTTCTATAATTTTTAGATAGAATTCCCATTTAAAAAATCTTGAGATGTAATTTCCAAACGAAAGCAGAAGTAAGATTGGTAACAATAACCAGTTAAACTCTTTAAACGAACTGAGAACTTTTTCAAAATCTACGTAAATCATAAACGCAAGATAGATGATAGCAGCCAACGCAACTGAAATAAATATTCTATTTCTGATTTTCTGAAGCAATTATAGAATCCTTAAAAGAGCGTGATAAAATTTTGCAAGCGGTAATCCAACAACATTGTAATAACAACCATTTATTTTTTTGATGAATACTGCGCCAAAATCATCTTGTATCCCGTAAGCTCCTGCTTTATCCATTGGGCTTCCGCCGGCTATATAATCATTTATTTCTTCATCCGTAAGTTCATGAAAAGTTACTTCGGTTTTTTCGTACTCAGTAATGGTTTTGTTGCTTATAGAATTATAAATTGAATACGCTGTGTAAACAACGTGAGTTTTTCCGCTGAGATATTTTAAAATTCTAAACGCATCTTTTTTATTAGCTGGTTTACCGAGTATTGTTTTATTTAAAACGACAATTGTATCCGCAGTAATTATTATTCCTGTTTTTACTTTTGTTTTAGCAATATTAAGTTTTTCTCTGGATAATCTTGTAACTGCTTTAAATGGTTTTTCATTTTTATGGATTGTTTCATCCATCTCAATACCGAATGATTTGAATTTTAGGTTTAGCTGTTTTAGTAGTTTTCTTCTTCGCGGAGATTTTGATGCGAGATAAATTGGTATTGAATTGTTAATCATAAATATTTTTTATTACTGTTCCGGGAAAGTAGTGATTTAATATTTTTTTATAATCTATATTTTCTTTTGATTGCCCAATTGCGCCCCACTGACACATACCAACGCCGTGTCCGGATCCACTGCCGTTTATAATTACGTTTTTATTAGCGTCAGTCTTTATATCAAACAATGTACTTCTTAAAATTGATTTTCCATCGCCGCTTTTGATAATTGTTCGCATTCCGTTGCCATAAAGTAAAACAATTTTCTCATCACCAATTCCGCTAATTAATTTAATCTCAAGTTCATTTACTCTTCCGGATTCAAATCTTGAATTAACTTGAATATTTGAGATTTTATAATTTTCATTCTCAATCATTTTTGCATTTAACAAGCGATTGATAAAAACTGTTTCGGAATAGTTTTCTGTCCATTCATATCTTGGAGAAATTTTACAAAATGGTTCATCACTATCTTTTACTCCTTTTAAATATGGAATAACATTTTTACTAAATACATTAATTACATTCTCAGTAAATCCGCCGCAAGTGGAGTGATAAAAAATCGTTGCGGGCTGATTATCATAAAACAGTAACTGCCCTTTTGTTTCATCAACAATATCGTTTGTTATTGCAGTTTCACCATCAACACCGCCGTAAACCTGATCGCGAGTATCGGGATAAATATCAAAAATAATTTTATTCTCTTTCATTTTATTAAAAGCATAAGTTCTTGCACAGATTGAAAAGGCTTTTAGTGCTTGATAGTTTTCTGTGCCTTTACCAATCGGCATTTCTTTAATCATTACACCTTTAACATAATCTTCCAAACTAATTTGATTTACAATTTTTATTTCAGAATTATAAACGGAAACTAATATTCTTCCGCGATATTTTTTATCATTTACTTTTATTATTCCGTATTCAGTAGATGGAGTTAGAAAAAACCTTTTTGAGATAAAAACTTTGTCACCAATTGTAAGATTTATTTTTTCCGATTCAATACTAAATCTTAACTTGTTACCGGAATTAACCTTTGCTAATAATTCATTTTCATCTGAAATAAAAATTAAATCATTAACTGTAATAGTTAAATCTGATTCGCTATTATCCAATAAAACTCTAATAATTTCTGCGGAATTAGAATCGTAGTAGTTATCTGAAGTCAATCTTTTTGTGGATGAACATCCAACAAAAAATGCAAGAGAAAGAAGCGTGAAATATTTTAGATTAAAAATTGAAAAGAAGGGAAATTTTGTAAGAGTTATAAAAGAAGAGAAATGATTCACAGTTTATTATCTAAACATTGCCTTGATGCTGCCCCAGGTTCTTTTTGCAATGCTGGAAATACTATGTGTAACAGTTACATCCGATGAGTATGAAGCCTGATTGTTATCATCTACAATTTTAAGTCTGTAAACAAAAACCATTTCTGTTGCTTTGTATGCGTTTTGATCTGTAAATGTATAAAATGAATTATCACCTTTGGGTTGAACAGTTGCTATTTCAGAATATGTACTTTGCGGGGTCTTTCGTTCAATTACAAAATTTTGAAGATTAGTCTCCGCTCCGGTTTGCCATTCAAGTCTTATATCATCCGATTCACTTCGTGCATGAAAATACTCAATATAAGCTCCGGCGTAAACCGTAGCAATTATGAGAAATGTTGTAATTATTGTTGTTAATTTCATTTTCACAGCGCTAATATATCCGCAATAATAAAGATTGTCAAGTAATTTTGTAAATTTTTTCACATTCATTTAGCTGCGTTCTGATGGAAATTCTGATACAGAATAGAATCTGTAAATTTACTTCAGAAAAATTATGATTAACTGGAAGAAAAATTTATACATAATGTGGATCTGCCAATTTTTGGCGATGGTCTGGATAAGTTTCACTGTTCCATTTCTTCCACTGTTTGTCTAAAAGCTTGAAATTACCTCAGTGGAAGAAACCTCAAAATAGAGAGGATTGGTTTTTAACGGACAATTTTTTGTTTTCTTTTCCTCCATTTGCTTTGGGGAAATCTTGGGGATAAATACTGCAGAAAATAGATGACAATCCGGGCAACTTTTGAAATGGCAATCGCACAAACAATTATTGAATTTTCCTCCGATATAAATCGGCTTTTGTAAATCTAAAAGATTAATCCAATTTGATCGGAATATTTGTGTGCCAGTTTTTGGAGTTGTACTTAAGAAAAATGGAAAGTGAATAAATAATTACATACCCAGGCAATGCTAACCAAGCACCCGTTAAACCTAAATCAAAAACAATTCCGAGTAAGTAGGCAAGCGGAACAAAAATTAAAAGATTTGTAATCATCTCTGCCTTCATAACAAAAACTGTTCTGCCTGCGGCTTGCAATCCGTTTGCAAGTACCACTCCCGTTGCATAAAATATCTGAGCAAACCCTGCAATTCGTAACGATGATTTTGCCATTTCAATAATGCTCCAATCATTTGTTATGATTAGAAGAACATATTGCGGAATTCCAATAAATATAAATCCTAAAATAATTGTATAAATTGTTGCAACTTTTGCAGTTTCAAATCCATAAAGTTTTGCAAGATGATATTTACCAGCACCAAGATTATTACCAACCAATGTTTGTACCGCAATTCCAAATCCAAATAACGGAAGAAAAGATATGAAGAGAGTAGAAATAATAGCTTGTGTTGCGGCTTGTTCTTTAATCCCGATAATTCCAGTGATTGCCACAAAACTTAAAAATCCAATTAACACAAAAACATTTTGGAATGAAACGGGAAGCGAGATTTTATAAATACCACGAATTATTTCTTTATCAATTTTAAAATGTTTAAAGTTTTGAAATTTGTTTCGATAAGAAGGGAGTAAAATTATTATCAAATAAAAAACTACATCGCTAAATGTTGCAAGTGTTGAACCCAATCCTGCACCTGCCAAACCCATTCTTGGCAATCCAAAAGAACCGTAAATTAGCATGTAATTAAAAATCACATTAAAAAAATTAGTAAGGATACCGGATACCATAAAGATTTTAGTTTTGCTTATCCCAAAGAAAAAACCTCGATAAGAAACAGAGATTAAAAAGAAAGGAATTCCAAGAAATCTGTAAAAAAGATATTGAGAAGCATAGTCACCAACTGTATTATCTGAAGCAAAAAAATGCGCTATTGGTCCTGATAACGAAGCACCGATAGCCGCTACAATTGCACCAATAAAAAGCGAAATAATAAGTGAATTATTTAAAGTATTTCCGCACTCTAAAAAATTTCCCTGTCCAAATCTGCGGGCAACAATTACGTGCGTACCTGTCGCAAGACTTGAAAAGAAGCTTACCAATGCCCAAGTAGCAAGTACACCAATCCCCATTGCTGCTAATGCATAAGTTGCTTCTTCTAGTCTACCAACCATTGCGGAATCAACTAACGAAACAACCATTTGTGTGGATAATCCAGCAATTGCAGGCAGCGCAACTCTTAGAATTTTTTTGTAGTAGGTGTTAATGGGTAATAAAATCATTCGGTTAAAAATAAGTATTCGTTGATAAGATAAAAATTAAAAGATGTGAATTCCGATAAAAATTTATTAAAAGAAAAACCCACGAAATGTGGTTTAAAAAGTGGAGCTAAGCGGGATCCTCCGTAGGAGTCCCTTTGGAAGAACCGCTGGTTCTATAATTCTGAAACTAATCCCATTTAAAAATGATTCTCTTCTCTTCGAAAGATTTTGGAGCTAAGCGGGATCGAACCGCTGACCTTCCCGATTAGCATCGGGACGCTTTCGGTTTTGAATAATTTTATCTAAATATGAACTATTTTTATATGACTTAAGCTGTTTTTCTCTTTTCATTGCTTCTGATCTACTTAAAAATTCTTCTTCAAAAACAAGATTCCATGGTATTCCACCTTTTGTTGATTTGGAATAACCAGAATTATGTGATGACAATCTTCTTTCAAGATTATTAGTTTGACCGATGTAATATTTATTTAATTTGCGACTTTGAAGAATGTAAACGTAGAACTTTTCCAAGATATTTTTTGCAGATTATTTTGTGGAGCTAAGCGGGATCGAACCGCTGACCTCTTGAATGCCATTCAAGCGCTCTCCCAACTGAGCTATAGCCCCTTAATTCTAACCCAAAAATAAATATGTTTTTTGCAACAATCAATTTTATCTTTTAGGTGAAAGGGCAAGAGTTATGACTTTTATTTTCTATACTTGAATTATATTTTTGTCATAAATATGAATAAACTCTTTAGAGACATAATTGTAATAGTTTTTATTACTTTCTTCTCCATCAGTTGCGATGATACTCTAACTGTGCAAAATGTTGATGATAGGGAAATTCCGTTAACTAATGTTAGTTTCTCTCAGGATATATATCCCATATTCCAAGTGAAGTGTGCTTTCTCCGGCTGCCACGCAAGTCCAAATCCTGCTGATGGAATTGATCTTTCTACATGGGCTAATGTTACTGCAAATCCATACATTGTTTTTCCACTTAACTCAGGAAATAGTATTTTGGTTTGGGCAATTGAAGGTCGAGCAGGAATTTATCCAATGCCGCCTGTTGGTTATGCAAGCCCAATTACCACAAAACAATTAACAGGAATTAAAACCTGGATTGATGAAGGAGCATTAGATAATTAATCTAAATCCACTTCATTTCTTTGTACCAATCACAAGTTCTTTTAATTCCATCTTCAATAGAAATTTTCTGCTTATATCCCAAATCTCTTATCGCTTTTGAAGTGTCGCAGGTCCAATACTGTTGAGTTATATCTTTTGCTTTTTCAATATTTAGAGTTGCGGGTTTGCTGCTAAACACTGCAAAAAATTGTGCAATAGATGCAATTGTATAAACTAAAAAATGCGGAACTTTAATTATGATTGGTCTTTTATTTAAAACTTTTGAAGTGATAGAATTAATTTCCTGCCAGGTATAAAATTTTTCGGATCCAATAAAATAAATTTGTCCGACTGCTTTTTCACTCATTGCTGCTAAATAAAATCCTTCCACTAAATCAACAACGTGTATCAAACTCAATTCCTTTTTATTAAAACCAATTGTCGTTGTAAGTCCTTTGCTGAAAGTATTAAAGTAAATAAAAATCTCAGTATCCCGTTCACCATAAACTGCTGGAGCCCGACAAACAGTAATTGGCAATTTATCTTTATACGAAAGCGCTAATTTTTCTTCCTCTAATTTACTTCTGCCGTAGGTTGTAATTGGATTGCACTCAGTCTCTTCATTAACAGGCTTCCCTTCAGTTGATGGACCAGAAACAGTTTGACTGCTGACAACTAAAAATCTTTTTATACTTGCTTTATTTTCAAGTGCAACTTCAAGCAGATTTCTGGTTGTATCAACATTTCCTTTAAAATATCCTTCTGCTGTTTTTGATTTTACAACTCCTGCAACGTGGTAAATATAATTGGCGTCTTTAAAAGATTTTCGCAATCCATCTTTATCGGATAAACCGGAGTTAAAAATTTCAACATTCTTTCCATCCAACCATTTTAGATTGCTGGACTTTCGGACAATACATCTTACTTTCAATCCTTTTGATAAAAGATTATCTACAAGATGGCTTCCAACAAAACCATTTGCACCTGTAACTACTGCTATTTCTTGAGTTTGCATAATTTTCTTTATTTGTTTTTAAGGCTAAATTGATATAAATTTTGCCCGCAATTTAATAAAAAGTCGAATCAGTTTTCTTACTACATATCAGTTCAGGAGGAATTTTTGGATTTATTTAAGAAGTGTCATGAATTTACACGTGCAGATGAAATTAAAGCTAAAGGTATTTATCCTTATTTCAGACCAATTGAAGAGAATGAGGGACCGGTTGTTCAGATTGAGGGTAAAAGAGTTATTATGGCTGGATCCAATAATTATCTAGGATTAACAGGTCATCCACACGTTAAAGAAGCAGCAATTAAAGCTATTGAAAAATATGGCACAGGCTGCTCCGGCTCTCGGTATTTAACAGGTACACTTGATTTACACATTGAATTAGAAAGAAGATTAGCAAAGTTTTTTAACACTGAAGCTGTTCTGCTCTTTACCACAGGATACTTATCTGCTCAAGGTGTTATTCCAACCTTAGTTCAAAGAAATGATTTTGTAATTTCTGATAAAGATAATCATGCTTGCATAGTTGCCGGAACAATGATGAGTAAAGGTGCGATGGGTGGTTTGGCAAGATATAAACACAACGATATGGATGATTTGGAAAGAACAATTTCAAAACTTCCTGCAGATGCAGGAAAACTAATTGTCTCTGACGGCGTATTTAGCACAGGAGGAGAAATTGTTCATCTACCTCGATTGGTTGAAATAGCTAAGAAATATGATGCACGAATTATGATTGATGATGCACATTCGGTCGGCGTTATTGGTAAAGGCGGAAGAGGAACGGCAAGTGAATTTAATCTTGAAAAAGATGTTGATTTAACTATGGGTACATTCAGTAAAACTTTTGCGTCTTTAGGAGGATTTGTAGCTGGTTCCGAAAGAGTAATAAATTTTATTAAACATTTTTCTTCTGCTTTAATTTTTAGTGCTTCTCCAACGCCTGCATCTGTTGCATCCGCACTTGCTGCGTTAGATATTTTGGAAGCTCAACCAGAACTTGTTACTAAGCTTATAGATAACGCAAACTACATGAGAAAAAATCTTAAAGAAAAAGGATTTAATATTATCGACGGAAGAACAGCTATAGTACCTGTTATTGTTGGCGATGATGCAATTGCTTTTCAAATGTGGAAATTTCTTTATGATAACGGTGTATTTGTTAATGTGTTTATTTCACCGGGTGTTCCACAAGGAAGACAAATGATGAGAACAAGTTATATGGCATCCCACAAAAAAGAACATCTTGATGAAATACTTGATGTTTTTGAAAGAGCCGGAAAACAATTAGGACTTATTTAGTAATCGATCACATTTTCTAAAAGCATACTCAAACGGGTATGCTTTTTTTATATAGGATAAACCATGTCTGAAATACAAATCAAAAAAGTTGAAAATAAATCTGATCTTAACACATTTATAAAATGCCAATGGAATTTTTATAAGAATGATCCTAATTGGGTTCCTCCGCTTATTATGGAAAGAAAAACTCTTTTAAGCAAAGAAAAAAATCCATTCTTCCAGAACGCATCCGCTGATTATTTTTTAGCCTTTAGAAACAATGAAATTGTTGGACGTATCGCTGCAATTAAAAATGATCTTCATCTAAAATATCATGAAGATAATTCAGGTTTCTTCGGATTTTTTGAATGCATTAACGATCAACAAGTTGCAAATGCCTTGTTTGATACCGCAAAAAAATGGTTAAAGGAAAAGGGATTAACAAGAATGCTTGGTCCTGCAAATCCATCCAGTAATGATGAGTGGGCAATGCTTCTGGAAGGTTTTGATGATCCGCCAAGAATACTTATGACTTACAATCCTAAATATTATTTGGAGCTTTGTACAAATTATGGAATGACAAAAGCGAAAGATCTTTTAGCATATAAATTAGAAAATCACAAAGTAATGGGTTCCGAAAAACTAAAACGAGTTCAACAAATTGCTCGTGATAGATACAAGCTAAAAATAACTTCATTAGATATGAAAAACTTTGCTAAGGAATTAGAAAAAGTAAAAGTTGTTTACAATAAAGCCTGGGCTCCTAATTGGGGATTTATCCCAATGACTGATGCGCAAATTGATGCGATGGCAAAAGAGTTAAAACCTATTAGTAGAACCTTCACTTGTCCTATTCGGCGAGATTGATAATCAGGTAATTGGTTTTGCTTTAGTGATGTTAGATTATAACTACATATTTAAGCAGATGAATGGCAGGCTGCTTCCATTTAATTTTATAAAGCTGTTTACACAAAAGAAAAAAATTAAATGGGCAAGAATTATTACGCTTGGTTTAGTGCCCGAACAGCAAAAAAAAGGTTTAGATGCTGTGTTTTATTGGGAGATTGTTAATCGTGCTCACGCAGTTGGAATTGATCTGGGCGAAGCAAGTTGGATACTTGAAGATAATGAAATGATGAATCGTGGTGCTGTTGTTATGGGTGGCGATCCGTACAAAAAATATAGGGTCTGGCAAGTAGATTTATAATTTTTTAAAATAATTCTTTTGTAAGGAGTAAATGCGTGTCCTCATCTTCTTAATCATATTAAGCAATTTAGTTTTTGCTCAATACGATTCCTCAATGTTCAATCTTATCAAAACTACTTATGAAAGGAGTTTTGATAAACCTATAATTCACAACTATCTCTATTCAAACTCGGATGCAGAAACAAAAGCAGCTATTTTAAGTATCGCTCAAAGTGAAGATACATCCTTTGTACCCGATTTATTAAAATTAGATTTAAATGAATATGGAAGTGAAGTTTGTTTTGCACTTGCACAAGTCGGGCATTGTAAACAATCACTAAATTTCTTGTGGAAATTTTTATACGCCTTTCCCCCAACCGAAACTTTTCCAAAAATATTTTTTGCAATTGGTAAGATTGGAACTGAAAACGATCTTAAGAAGTTAGTTGTGTTTTACAATTCATTCGATGGTCCAATTTTTCCTTATGAAGGAATTTCCGAAGCAATATTACAATTTCAGATTCGCGGAATAAAAAGCGATGATGCCAAAGCTATTTTAGAAACTGAGATAACTCATCGACTATCTTCTAAGTCTAGGATTATTCAAGCGTTATTTGCAATATCTCGATACGGCGGGTCTGAAAAAAATTCATGGAATCTTGAAAAATATTTGGATGATACATATTTTATAAATAGTAATGGTCTCGATGAAGCTGAATACAAGCAGTTTGTATTAATGTCAATCTATAATCAATTAAATCTTAAAAGGACAGATCTTATATTTTGGGGTGAGTTGGAGAATAGCAACCCGTTATTACGAATTCAATTTTCCAAAGTTTTGCACCATTTAACCTTTACATCTAATCAATGTAAAGATCAAAAAATATATTACTATTTCAACCTACTAAATGATTCTAATCCAAATGTAGCACTACAAACTGCAATCTCAATAAAGAATATTAAAGGCTATCTTAATGATTCCTTGAAGATCGAAGTTAAAAGCAGAATTGATGAAATATTATTTGATCAATCAAAACCAATGAGTTTTAAAGGTGAACTTTTTTTAAGCAGGTATGAAATATTTGGCAATTACCAAGTGCATGAAAAAATCATTAATAAATTAAACCTTCCAATCAAATTTCAAATTCAATTTTATTCCAAAAATCAAGACTCAAAAAAAGCTACGAATAGGTTGTTTGAATTATTTGGACATACATATCTCACAAAAGATGAAATAGAAGTTTTGCAGAAATTATTGGAAATAAAAGACAAAATAACTTACCCAAGCGAATTGAGAATAATTTTTCTGCATATCTTAAAATCTGAGAAAGCACCACTAATTTCAGTAACAGCAGATGGAATTGATTCAAATTTTATTGCTAATAATTCTACGCATTTAAAAGAAATTGTATCGGAGCAATTAAATGTTTTCAAAAGTAATCCAGATTTTATTGAAGCTACAACGTCCTTATTAAATCTAGCAGAAAGAATTGATAAAGATTTTTATGAATTAATGATTGAAAAAACTAAATCATCTAAGCTATATTCAATCAGAAAATTTATTGGTGATAAAACCGGTAATCATCAAATTGGTTTTAAGGACCTTGATAAATTTGATGATATTTGGAGTTATGCGTTCAAGTACAAACAAGCAAAAATAAAAACTTCAAAGGGAGAAGTAACAATAAAATTTAATTCTGAAATTGCCCCAATTTCTGTTGCAAACTTTTGCATGCTTGCTAAACATAATTTTTATAACGGAATTGCATTTCATCGTGTTGTTCCCGGATTTGTAATTCAAGCCGGTGATCCAACAGCAACCGGCTGGGGTGGACCCGGATATGATATTATTTCTGAATTTTCAGATTCAGATTTTAAAATTGGATACGTTGGAATGGCAAGTGCCGGAAAAGATACCGAAGGTTCACAGTTTTTCATCATGCAAGGCAGTCATCCGCATTTGGATAGCAGATATACTTTATTCGGAAAAGTAATTGATGGAATGGATGTTGTCTATAATATCACTGAAGATGATTTAATAATTTCAATAGAGCTGAATTAAAAATTATTTCATAAATTCATCATATTTTGCTGCATGCGGTGGATCAACTTTTTTTAGCCTTGCAAAAAGGTTATTATGATCGGGATAATCTCTTAATAATTCAATCAGCTCGCCGTATTTAGTATCAAAAAAATGTTTGATTAACACACTGTTAATTCCTGTTTTCTTTTGCATGTCTTCTAACACAGCGATTATACCTATAATTTTATCTTGCGCATCTTTCTTTTTTATTTGATACTCATCAACTCCATAATGATATACATAAAACGCTTCTCTGAATGCACGGTACTTGTCGTTCATCAAATCCTGACACAAGCCCCATCGGCTGTAAGAGGCACTGCTTTGTTCCCAACCAATTTTAAAAGGACTTCCAAAATGGAGATTTAATATATTAAATGCCTTTTTAAAATAAGGATTCCCGCCGAGATCGGCCCAGGTTTCCCAATCAAATCCAATAATTATATTAGCATAATAATCTAAAAAACTGGTCAATGGATCAAATGTTGCTTGGTTCGCATACATTGCCTGATTGGGAACATATCTAAATGACCAGTTAGCATCATTTACTGTAACCATAGGGGTTTGCCTGGTTGATTTGTAAACCGGACGAGTAGAAACAATTACAACCTGCGCAGAATAATCTGTTTCATTGGAAGCGCCTGTAAAAAATATTGTAAGTGCGCAGTCAATTTTTTGTCCATCCCACACTTCACCGGTAAATTGGGTGGTGTTCATATATGATTCAATCACACCAGCAAAATCAATTAACCGTTCTCTATTTTCAACAGATAGCCCTTCATAATTTACTGTTACATTGCAATTAAGTTCTTGTGAAAATGAAATTGCAAATGGAATTAAAAACAAAATTATCAGATTACGAATAAACATTTTAGCCTAAATTTTTATTGATTTAATATAGGAATTTAGATATAATCGAACAATAAACTTATAAGATTATGAAACTTTACTATACAATTATAATAATTTGCTCATTAACATTAAGTGCATATTCTCAGTACAATCCAGGGGCAAAACAAATCTCACTTTCCAATTCTGATGTTGCGTTGAGCAACGACGTTTTCAGTTTGTTTAATAATCCCGCCGGATTATCACAAATGAATTGGCGCGAAGTTGGAGTTTACTATTCACCCGCTCCATTCGGCTTATCAGAATTGGCTAATGGATACATTGCATATCACGAACCAACTTCAATTGGCTCTTTTGCTGTGGGCGGAATGAGTTATGGATTTGATCTTTATCGTGAAGCAAAATTTTCTGTTGGATATTCTTATAATTATTCAAATAAATTTTTTGGCGGATTAACAATCAATTATCAAACTGTTTCAATTCAAAATTATGGAAATGACGGCGCATTGTTTTTTAACATAGGCGGATTAGCATACGTTACAGATAATTTTAGATTGGGATTTGCATTTCAAAATATTAATCGCGCATCTTTTGGAAATGAAGATGATCAAATTCCCGTTGTTTTTAATACCGGCTTATCTTACGATGCTGCTGATGAATTAACTTTTAACTTTGCAGTTGAAAAAGATATAAAGTACAAAGCTTCATTTCAGTTTGGAATTAATTATAATATAATTGAAAACTTATCACTGCGTACCGGCTTTTCAAATGAGCCTTCAAAATACAGTGCGGGTATTGGTATAAATTTTTCAATGTTTAGTTTAGATTACGCAATGTTCACCCATAATGATTTAGGAATAACACACCAAGCTGGAATTGTTATAAGTTTTGATAGAGAACTTGAGCGCAGTGAATCAATTAGAAAGTTTTTGGGGATTGAATAAATTGAGATCGTTATTTGTTTGTTTGATTTTACTAATTCTGATTTCAATCACTCCAACCTATGCTCAGTTAGACAGCACATCAATAGTTACTGAAGAAGTTTTGGATAACATTTTAACAGAGCCGAATGAAGAATCGGATTCCGAAGAACTTGTAGAAATTGTTGAAGAACTGATTAACAATCCATTAGATATTAACACAACCGATGCATTTGAGTTATCCAAACTTCCAAATATGGACCCGCAATCGGCGCAGATAATTATAGAACACAGACTAAAATTTGGTTACTTCTTTTCTCCAACTGAACTTTTTGCTATCCGTGATTTAGATAAGCAGCTAATTGAAAGTATTTTACCTTTTATTAAAACTTCAAGACAAGAAATAACAACGGAAGAATTCGAACAAGTTTACAGTAGTTCAGAATCTATTTTCTCAAAGTCAAAACTAAAAATCCGCAGTCGTGCAACAAATGATTTGCAAAACCGAGATGGATTTGAAAGCGGTAAGTATTTAGGATCAAAATTAAAAGCGTATAACAGATTTTTATATAACTATGATAAAAATTATCAAGCAGGATTTTTAATTGAAAAAGATGCCGGCGAAGCATCGTTAACAGATTTCACTTCATTTCATCTGCAAGTTAAAGATGCAGGATTTATAAAAAATCTTGTTGCAGGTGATTATGTTTTAGAGTTTGGGCAAGGGCTTGCTTTATGGAGTCCGTTTGGTTTCTCAAAAGGTGCAGATGCTGTTTATCCCGTTAAGAAAAAAGCGCGTTATCTTCGCCCCTACACCAGTGCCGCCGAGTATAGATTTTACAGAGGTGCAGCATCAACAATATCTTTTGATGATTTTAATTTTACCGCATTTTACTCCAGCAACACATTTGATGCTTCAATTGATTCAGTCACAGGAGAAATTACTTCAGTTGGTCAAACCGGATTTCACCGATTTGAAAGTGAGTTGAATAAAAAAAATTCTGCAAAACAAAAACTGTTTGGCGGCGTAATCGATTATAAATACACCGGCAAACTTAATATAGGCTTTATTTATTACAACACAACTTTTGATAAGCATTTTGAATCCAATTCGTTATACGATTTGAGTGGTGATAATTTTAATTATATGTCTGCTTATTACGAGATAAATTTTTCAAAAATAAATTTTTTCGGTGAAGCGAGTTTTGATGGGAAATCTGTTGCATCGATAAATGGAATTCAATTTTCTGCAAATCGAAATTTTATTTTTACTACAGCTATCCGAAATTATCCGCGCAACTATAATAATCTTTTAGGGTTTGGATTTAGTGAACGATCAGGCAAAATCAATAACGAAGTTGGATTGTATTCCGGTTTCAAATGGAAAATCCCTTTTGGTATTTTAAATCTTTACTATGATATTTTCAAATTTCCATTTCGTACATCTGAAAATTCACTATCCAGTGAGGGAGATGAACTGCTTGTTGATTTTGTTTCAATGCCGCTGCCAAAGTTTGAAACACGTTTACGTTACAAATATGAAAATAAAGAAGTCACCGAGTTAATTAATATTGATGAACAAATTGTAAGAAGGTTAAAACAAATTGCGCGAACTGAATTTATCTACAACCTATCAAAAAATTTAAGATTAAAAACTAGAATTGAATACAATCATTTTTTTATTAAAGATGCTGCAATAAAAGAAAATGGATTTTTGCTCTTTCAAGATGTAAGATATACTGCAAATAAAAATCTAAATCTTTATGGCAGAATAATTTTTTTTCAAACAGATTCATTTAACTCCGCTGTTTATGAATATGAAAATGACTTGCTTGGTGTGATGCCAAATCTTGCGATGTATGGGAAAGGAATTCGCTGGTATATAATTGTAAAATATAAACCGTTAAATTTTATATCACTATCTGCCAAGTACTCAGAAACTTATAAACCGGATATAAGTTCTCTCAGTTCAGGTGATAATGAAATTATTGGAAATTTGGATAACAGATTTAGTTTGCAGATTGATTTGAGTTTTTAATTTCCTAAAAGTCATTTCGAATCCGCCGCGGCGGATTCGACTGAGAAATCTATTAATTTTGACAAATCAGATTTCTCTGGCTTTGCCATCGAAATGACTTTTTACGTTTTAAATGTTTTACTCATATCTCAAAGCTTCAATCGGATCAAGACTTGAAGCTTTATAAGCCGGATAAGTTCCAAAAATTACTCCAACACCAAGACACATTGATAAACCAATTAAAACCCAATCCCACGGAATTGCAGTTTGTGCATTTAACGCACCGCCGGCAAGATTACCAATTCCAACTCCAAGAATAATTCCGATCAGCCCGCCAAGTAAACATAAAATAATCGCTTCAAATAAAAATTGAATAAGTATCCATGTTTTTCTTGCACCGAGTGCTTTTCTAATTCCAATCTCGCGAGTTCTTTCAGTTACTGAGACAAGCATTATATTCATAATACCAACGCCTGCAGCAATTAACGCAATAAGCGAAATAGCTAAAGCAATTATTTTAATTGGACCGGTAATTTGATTTGTCTGTTCAATCATCGATTCATTACTAAAAATATAAAAATCGTTAGGCTCGCCGGGTCCAACTTTTCTAATAGTTCTCATGTGTCCTGTTGCAGATTCAATCACATCATTGTAATCTTGTTTACTTTGAGACATAACTGTTATGTTAACAGAGCGCCCATAACGTCCATACATAGATTGCCATGTTGTTATCGGAACAATTACATAATTATCGCGGCTTTGACCAAAGAGAGCTGTTTGCGGTTCAACAATTCCGATTACTCGTAATGGTCTTCCATCAACTCTAATTTCTTTACCAATCGGATTACTATTAGGAAATAATTTATCAACTATGGGATGAAATATTAAACAAACATTTGTTGATAAGTCTATATCGTTCTCTCTAAAATCTCTTCCCTCTTCAACATTCCAATCATTTGTTCTCATTGCATCAGTATTAACACCGGCTATTGCAATGTTTGGATTAGTTTCTTTGTTACCAAATTTTACAACAATACCAAATTGCCATTGCTCAACACCTATATACTTAGCTTGAGTTAGCATTTCACTTAATCTTCTGCCGTCTTCAATTGTTAGGTCTTTACGATTTCTATCATTTCTTCTTGGGCCTCCTCCAAAAACATTATCATTTTTTTGGATTTGAAATGTATTTTTACTCAGGCTGGATAAACCTTCGTCAATGCTGCTTTGTAACATTGTTAAAACCGTCATAATAACAATGATGGAAAAAATTCCGACTACAACACCAAGAATTGTTAGTGCTGTTCTCAATCGGTTACTCTTGAGCGATTGTAACGAGATTGCTAATACCTGGTTTAACTTCATTTACTCAAACCTTAATGCTTCTACAGGATTCATTTTAGCCGCTGAATATGCAGGTGCTAAGCCAGCGAAAATTCCTGTTAATAATGAAATAAAAATTGCAATTAACACTATATCATATTGTATTGATGTAGGAAAAAATTGGTTTAACATCAAACTTAAAAGCACAGCAGCAATAAGACCTATTAATCCACCGATAATACAAATAACAGAGGATTCAAGTAGAAATTGTAAAAGTATGGTTCGTCTTGTTGCGCCAATAGCTTTTCTTAAACCAATTTCTTTTGTTCTTTCTTTTACAGATACGAACATAATATTCATAATTCCAATTGCGCCAACAAACAATGATAGCCCTGTAATAAATAAACCGGCAATCTTTATCACAATTGTAATATTATCAAAAAAGTCTGTTAAGGCTTCCTGCTGATTAATTGAAAAATTATCTGGTACTGTGGGAGGAAGCCCACGAACATTTCTCATCACACCCTCAGCTTCTATTTTTGTATCTTCAACCATTTGCGGATTTCTAGCTTTTACAACTATTGTTATTGTTCCTCTATTACGAGATGCAAAATTTTTAAATATTGTTCCGATAGGAACGTAAACTTGATTATCCGAACTATTTATAAAACTTTCCATCTTGGATAAAATGCCGACTATTTTATAATTAACCGGACCTATTTTAATTATTTTATCCAGTGCATCACCTCTTGGAAATAATTTTGATGCTACTTCATTTCCTACAACCGCAACATACCGCGAACCGTTACCTTCAGCATCTGTATAAAATCTACCAAGATCAAAATCGAAGTTGGTTGTTTTAATAAAATCAGAATTTGAACCGCTTAAAGTAACATCATCTATTTTTCGATTTCCATATTTAATCGTTTGCCTTGAATATAAAAGTGGAACTACAACTTCTGGTAATTTAGCTGATTCTCTGAATTTCTTAAAATCATCTAGTGTAATACTCTCTCTATTACGCATACTCCAAAAATCTTGATTGCTAAACCATGCAAACTTATCAATATAAAGATTATCAGAACCTAGGGTACTAACACCATTTTGAATACTATTTTCGATACCTTTCACTGCAGTTGCCATTAGTACAACTGCTGTGATACCAATAAATATCCCAAGCATTGTAAGTGCTGCTCTAATTTTATTAGCTTTAATCGCTCGCCAGGCAATCGCTAACCCTTCATTTAGTTCAAAGAATATTGATAGCAATTTTGCTGTCATACAAACTCATTAAAGATTTTTAAAAATTAACTTTACTCATAACGCAATGCATCAACGGGATCCATTTTAGCAGCCGAATATGCAGGTGCTAGTCCGGAAACAATTCCGGTCAACAGCGAAATTACTATTGCTAAAATTACAACGTCATATTGAATTGAAGTTGGGAAAAACTGATTCAGCATCAAGCTTAAGAGCATTGCTGCTATCAAACCTATTAGTCCGCCAATTAAACAAATAACTGAGGACTCTAATAAAAATTGAGTAAGAATTGTTCTACGAGTGGCGCCAATCGCTTTTCTTAATCCTATTTCTCTTGTTCTTTCTTTAACAGAAACAAACATAATATTCATTATCCCAATTGCCCCAACAAACAATGATAAACCTGTAATGAATAATCCTGCGATCTTAATAACAATGGTTATCGAATCCAAAAAATCAGTAAGACCTTCTTGTTGATTTATTGTAAAATCATTTGGTTCATTATGCTCAAGACCACGTATTTTTCTCATAACACCTTCTGCTTCAGCTTTTGTATCTTCCAGCATTTCAGGATTTGCAGCTCGAACGTTGATTGTTACAGTTCCAAAATGGCGAGAAGTAAAACTTTTAAATATTGTTCCGATTGGTACAAAAACCTGGTTATCGGGATTAAAAGCTCCTAAAAGTGTGCTTCCCTGCTCAGTTAAAACACCAACAACTTTAAAATTAACAGGTCCAATCTTAATAGTTTTATCTAAAGCATCTCCCCTTGGAAAAAGTTTGGTACTAATTTCACTTCCTAAAACCACAACGTTTCTAGAGCCGTTACTTTCTACTTCGGTATAAAATCTACCTAAATCAAAATCAAAATTAGTTGTTTTAACATAGTCTGATGTTGATCCGTTAAGAAAAACATTTTCAACTTTTTTATCATTGTACTTAATTGTTTGAACACTATTTGTAACGGGCGCCACTGCCATAGGAAGTTTTGCAAGATCTTTAAAGCGATGATAATCTTCCATATCAATATTACGGCGATTGCGTAATTTCCACCATTCGTCGTTAGAAAACCATGCCCATTTATCAACATACAATACATCAGAACCTAAGGCGCTTACTCCATTTTGAAGAGAGTTATCAATCCCTTTAATAGCAGTGGACATTAGAACTACAGCCGTAACACCAATAAAAATTCCGAGCATAGTAAGTGCTGCACGAATTTTATTGCCTCTTATCGCTCTCCAAGCAATTGATAAACCTTCTCTTAATTCTAAAAATATTGAAGACATAGTTAACTCTTTTTACTAATCATTATACAAAAGAAGCTTTGGATTTTGGGATAAATCTTTTTTCAACAACTTCATCTTTTTCTACTAAGCCATCTTTCAATCTTATAATTCTAAGTGCGTGCTCAGCAATATATTCTTCGTGTGTTACAAGAATTATTGTATTTCCTTTTTCATGTATTTCGTGAAATAGAGCCATAATCTCTTCACCGGTTTTTGAATCAAGATTACCGGTTGGCTCATCAGCAAGTATGATAGCCGGATTTGTTACCAATGCTCTTGCGATAGCCACTCTTTGCCTTTGTCCACCGGAAAGCTCATTCGGTTTATGATGCATACGATCACCAAGCCCAACATCAATAAGAGCCTGCCTTGCTCTTTCTTTTCTATCCGATGATGAAACTCCTGCATAAATTAATGGAAGCTCAACATTATGAACAGCATCCGATCTTGCTAGAAGATTAAAGGTTTGAAATACAAATCCTATTTCTTTATTTCTAATTCTCGCAAGCTCATTATCAGTCATTTCGCTTACGCTAACACTTTTAAAATCATAAATACCAGAAGTTGGAGTGTCTAAGCAGCCGAGCATATTCATAAGAGTAGATTTTCCCGAACCTGAAGGACCCATTATTGCGACGTATTCATTTTTATTTATTTTTACTGATACATCACGCAAGGCATGAACTTCTTCGGAGCCTACTTGATATACTTTAGCAATATGTTCTATGTTAATTATATTCATAAGTAATACCGGATTTATTTTTTTGTGATGTTAGAATTTTTTTCTTCAACTCTAACTTGTAAACCATCATTTAACTCTCTTGAGATAGCTTTATAGCTTCCTGATACAACATCTTCACCGCCTTCTAAACCTTTAGTAATGGCAATATAATTATCATCACTCAAGCCAGTTTCTACATTCACCATTTTAGATTTACCATTCTTAACCAGAAATACAACTTCGTTGGTTTTTGTAATCTTTTCCTTTTTAACTTCTTTTACTTGCTGAAACTCTTCATTGTTCTCACTTTCAGGAGACGCACCATCCATAGGACCTTTATCTCTTGTTGTAACACTTTGAATCGGTACACTTAAAATGTTATTAATTGTTTCCGTTTCAATTTCTGCAGTACAGCTCATTCCAGGTCTTAAAGCATCTCTTGGATCAATTAATTTTATTTTTACTTCAAAATTTACCACTTCATTTTGCGTTCCCAAGCCGGTAGTATTAGCACTGTTACCAATTTCAGAAACTATTCCAACAAATTCTTGATCCTTAAAAGCATCAACTTTAATAGTAGCAGTATCGCCAACCGAAACCAATACAACATCATTCTCATCCACTTCAACTACTGCTTCAATATTTCCTAAATCTGAAATAGTCATAATGTCAGTACCCATACTAAAACCTGCACCAAAAACTCGTTCGCCAACTTCAACATTAAGCTTTGTTACATACCCATCCATAGGAGAACGAATGGATGTTTTGGATATTTGATCCATAACTTCCTTTAACGATGCCTGACTTTGCTCTACATTAGCTTCAGCAGCTTGAAAAGAAGCTTTTGTAGATAAGTAATTTGATTTGGATATTTCTAATTCAGAATCACTGGCTAAACCCTTGCTATTAAGTTCTTTAACCCTATTAAAATCTGATTCAACTCTTGTAAGTTCTGCTTCGCGCATCCTTAAACTTGCTTTTGCAGATTGTAAGTTAGCTTCCATTCGTTCCTTTTGAG
Organism: uncultured Ignavibacteriaceae bacterium; assembly: GCA_963704275.1. Taxonomy (GTDB): domain Bacteria; phylum Bacteroidota; class Ignavibacteria; order Ignavibacteriales; family Ignavibacteriaceae; genus IGN3. The sequence goes on from CAVPHP010000004.1 coordinate 165,104, forward strand.
CAACGTATTGATCGCCTTTAATTCTTATAAGTAAATCACCTTTTTTAACACGATCACCTTCTTTAACCGGCAGTTGAATAATTTCACCCGTTACTTCAGGATTGATTGCGACTTTAAACTCAGGATTAATTTTTCCGGTTGCCGCAACGGTTTGAGTGATAGTTCTTTTTTCAACTTTTTCAGTTTGAACAGAAACTATTTCTTCTTTATTGCTGCCAACAAAAGCAACAACTAAAAGCACAACAAGCAATAAACCTATTCCACCGAAGATGAATAATTTCTTTTTCGATTTTGTCTTTTTTCCATTAGCCATTTGGGATATTCTCCTATAATTAAAATTTATTCGTACTGAGAGTATTCTAAAACACCGAGATTATACTTTAATTCTTCGCTCAATCTTATATAATAAAACTGAGAATTTATATAATTTGTTTTTGCATTTTGATATGAAGTATTAGCTATTAATACATCAAGTAATTTGCCTGCGCCAAGACTATATTTTTCTTGTTCGATCTTTAAGTTTTCTTCAGCAGCTTTAACATTTTTTTCTGTAACTAGTAATCCCTTTTTAGCTGCATCAAGATCAAGAAATGTTTTTTGCAGATTTTGCTTAATAAGCCTTTCTGTATCATTCACTTGCAGTTCATAGTTCATAGCATCAACTTCAGCACTTTGAATTGCATTATGCGTAGCAAAACCTGAAAATATTGGAATGCTTAGGGTTAATCCAGCTGAGTAATTATGGGAATCGAAAACATTGCCAATCGAATTTGCATATGAACCGTATCCAAGATTACCGGATAATTGGGGTAAATGTCCTGATCTTGCAATGCTTACATTATCATAGTATGAATCTAAATTTAATCTTTGTGCAAGATAGTCTTTTCTGTTTACTAACGCCGTACTAACTAATTCATTAAGCTGATTAAAATCAGTATTTACATCGGTATCTAATATCATTAATTCTTTGTTGGTGAGTGTATTGGAAAATGTATAACTCTCTAGTACATCCAATCCCAAATAAAAAAGTAAATTACTTTTAGCATTCTCAAGAATATTATTCTGTTGTATAACCTGCAATTCCGCATTACCCGTTTGAACCTGCTGTTGATAAACATCAGCTTTAGTTAAAGAACCAAGTCTGTTACGCTCTTCAATAGTTTCAAGATTTTTTTGCTGCTGCTTAACATCTTCCTCTCTAACTTTTAGAAGTTGATCTGCTTCAACAACTGAGTAGTAAAGGTTTATTGTCTGATAAACTACTTCCTGCTTTTTACCTTCAATTGATAGTTTCAATGATTCAAGCGTGTTTTTACTTCTAGAAAGATTTGCATAGTTCGAAAGCCCATCAAATAAGACTATGTTGGAATTAACTCCAACACCGTATGTTCGTGATTCAGTTGTACTTTTAGGAACATTAAAATTAAGTCCATTAATGTTAGTTGTATACGCAGCGTTTTCTGATCTATTCCAATCAAAGCTAGCAGATGCATTAAGGCTAGGTAAAAAATTACCATAGGCAGCATCAACGCCTGTTTCACCTCTGGATAGTTCATTTTCCTGTGAGATTAAAGCTGTGTTTTTTTGTAATGCAATCTTAATTGCCTCATCCAGTGTTAATTCCTTTTGGGCTAATAAAATGCTTGTTGATATTAATAATAAAATAGATATTAAGAATAATTTCATTTGATACTCCGAAATTGGATTGAAAATTCATGCTTTCTGTAAAAATACTACAATAATTTTAATCTATCTTTGATTTTGACCACTCAAAAATAGGTTATTAAGACAGATTAAACGGACATTAAGTAAGAATGGTAAAATAATTACACTTACGGTATTAAAAATATATAACATATTAAATCCAACTATGGCTCAGCATTGAATAAATATTTTAATATAGGTTGATTCTAAATGCCAAATGAATAATATTCCTATTGAAAAATTATTAACAGAGGTAGTGATGAAAAAACACTCATCAAATATTGTATCTATTTGTTTGATCTTAGGATTGCTATTTGCACTAAGCTCAAATGATCTTGCATTTGGACAACAATTCAACAAAATAAGTAGTGATGTACCAGGCGGAGGTTCAGGCACTGCAAACACTCAAGTGGAATCAAGCGACAATACTTTATTGTATGTTGTTGGCGGCGCTGTTGTAGCTGGAATTGTTGTTTATGCTTTAATGAAGGACAAAAAGGAAAAATCGACGAAGGACACAACTGCAGCAATTTTAAATGATGAATATTTAGATCAAAATCTTTCTTTAAATGAAAAGATTTCAAATGCTCAATCGCAAATACCAATTAAAGTTTCTTTTGGGATGCATCGAGCAAAATCAATTAGGGATGAAAGCAGATATTTTATTGGAGTGAATTACAATTTTTAGGTTGCTGATCAGTTTACCAAATATTGATCCTTAATTTCCATTAAATATTTATAAGCTTCTTCATAATTGTTACCAATTTTACCATCAAGAATTGCTTCTTCAATGGCTGTTTTAATATCTCCAACTTTTCTTGATGGTTTAAGATTACAGATTTGCATAATCTCATCACCACGAACAGGTGATTGAAATTCCCTCAGCTTGTCTCTTTCTTTTACATCACGAACCTTTTGCATTACTCGCTCGTAATTTCCAAGATACTTTTCAACTTTAACTGGATTTTTACTCGTAATATCCGCACGGCATAATGTAATTAAATCCTCCAAGTCTTCACCGGCATTTACTACAAATCTTCTGATTGCCGAATCTGTTACTTCTTCATTAGCGAGTGCAATTGGTCTTAAATGTAATCGAATTAGTTTTTGAATATACTCAAGTTGATGAAGAGGTAATTTCATACGATGAAATATTTTTTTCATCATTCTTGCACCAAGATCTTCGTGCCCATGAAAAGTCCACCCAATTCCTTCAACAAATTTCTTTGTCGGCGGTTTAGCAATATCGTGAACAAGTGCAGCAAATCTTAACCAAACATTTTCAGTTTCTTTGCAGATATTATCTACAACCTGAAGTGTGTGCAAAAAAACATCTTTATGATGAAAATCTTTTCTTTGATCGACGCCAGCCATAATAAATATTTCAGGGAAAACAATTTCAAGAACAGCAGAATCAAAAAGTAATTGCAATCCTATCGAAGGTTTTGGTGAAGCAAGAATTTTTAGAAACTCATCTGTAATTCTTTCTTGAGAAACAATGGAAAGTCTTTCCCGCATCTGATTGGCAGAAGTCATAATGCTTTCATCAATATTAAAACTTAGCTGAGACGCAAATCGAAATGCACGCATAATCCTTAGCGGATCATCATCAAATGTTTTAAGTGGATCAAGTGGAGTTTTAATTAATTTATTTTCAATATCAGCCAGTCCGGAATAAGTATCAATCAATTTTCCAAAATTATTTTTAGAAAGAGAAACTGCGAGAGTATTGATAGTAAAGTCTCGTCTTGAAATATCATCTGTAAAACTTCCATTTTCTACAATAGGTTTGCGTGTATTTCGATCGTAAGATTCTTTACGCGCACCAACAAATTCAATGTTCATTCCATCAAAATCAAAATGGGCTGTACCAAAATTTTTATAGTATGATACATTTTTAATTGAAAGTATATCAGCAACTTTTTTTGCAAACTCAGTTCCGCTTCCGATTACAAGAATATCAAGATCATTCCTTTCTCGATTGAGAACGATATCACGAACAAATCCGCCAACTGCATAAACATTTATTTTTTCTTGCTCAGCAATTTTAGAAATCACTTTGATAATTTTTAAAGTAGATGTTTTTTCTTTTATTACTATTTCTAAGTCTTTATTCATTAAACTTTTTATGGACAATAATATTTGATTTATTCTTTTGTTCTATGTGTAAAACTAATTAATACTTCATCGGCATTTTTATAAAACCAATCTGATTTTTTAAACTGCTGCTGCATAGCATAATAAAATATATTGCGATCTTTAAATCTTAAACTTAGTGCACCATATTTTCTGGCGTTAATATAATCACCATTTTCAAGCATATACTCAGATAATCTAAATGCGGCATAACTGCTTTCTAAATTATCAACAATAAATGTTTTATTAAATCCTTTAATAAAGTTAGTATAATTAATTTTTAGTTCGTTTGATAGACTAATCAATACCGGAATCGAACTAAAATTATAGCTCGAATCATTTAACTGACGAAGTAAATTATACTTTGTTGAATCATCTTCATTCAAATAATTCTTTAAAATATTTTTCTCCAATAAACTTAATCTAAGATTTGAAAGTAAAACTAAATTAAAATTCGGGTTCTCATCAATTAAAGTTTTATAACATAACTCACTTTTAGTATCGTCATTTGATAATGTATAAATATCACCTAATCTGAAATACAAATTTGAGTAGTACGGTGTATGCTCAAATTTTTTCCAATTCTTAGAAAGTAAATCAATCGCAAGTTTAAATTTATTTTGTTTGATATAAATTTCAGTCAATCCAATTAGCGCTGAATAATTTAATGTTTTACTATTTATCTCTTTAAAAAGATTTTCAGCTTCATCTAAATTATTTTCAGCAAGATATTGATAAGCCTTTCGCAATCTATCTCCAACAAATCTCGGACAGATTTTTTGTATGATTGATAGTCTTCCAAAATAATAGTCAGCCATCGGTTTTGACTCTGGAAAATCTACATCAGTCAAACTATGTTCAAAATCTATTTGTACAGTTTCAATTTTGTTATTGAAAACATTCTCAAAATCTCCATTGCCATAAAACTGTTTTACTTTTTCAATCCCATATTTCTTAATCAGAAATTCTATAAACGTTCCGCTGTAGATGTAGGCTAATGTAGAGTTACCTTTAAAAAAACTTAGTCCGGTAAAAAGCGATTTAACATCTACAACATAACCATTATTGTAAGCTAACTTTGTAAGATGTTCGATAGAAATATCATCTGATAATCCGTCTTGCGATTCAGCCATTCCTTCAATCAACGCAGCGTTAAATCCAGATGCAACTTTAAAGACTCCACTTCCAAATTCTGCTGTAAAGATATGAGCCAATTCATGTTTTAAAGTATTTTGCCAAGAATCTGCACTGATATAAATTGAATACTGCCAGGGCTTTGCTACATCAGCATTGCCGGCGCCAAATAATATTTTTTTCTGCTCACGATTATTAAACAAATAAACATTAATTTTTTTTGATGGCGTGGTTTCTAATTGAACCTGCAGTTCATTAAAGTAGTATTGTTGATTTAAAGCAATAAATTTTGCTTCTGTGGAATCAATATCATCGTAATATAAAATCAGAGATTCAGATTCAATCTGTTTATCTAATACTGAGTTTAATTTTGAAAATGTAGTTGAATATCCAATACCGCTAGAAAATAATTGAAACAATGCAGCTACAATTATTATTGAAGCGATAATATATTTTTTATACTTTATAATGACTGAAGTTTTTTTTAGATAAAGAAATATTATGGATATTGAATATGCTGCAATAATTAATTGATGAAATACTAATTTCCAATCTGCACTTAAACCTTCATCATAAATGTTACCCGGAAAGAATCCAATTAACGGTGAATAAAAATAAACTTGCGGATTAAAGTAAATTTCTAAAACTGGTATCAGTGCAATAAAAAGTATGATTAAAAAAAATATACTTCGTTTAAATCGTCTCGTAATAATGTTTACAATAATGACAATAGATGTTCCGAATAAAATAGAAGTACCGGCAATAAGAATGTAAAAAATCAATCCATCCCAAAAAGAACAAAACATAGTTAACAGTGAATGAACTACGATTATAAAAAATGGAATTACGAAAAGGATAAAAATATTTTTAATCAGTCTTGCAATTACAAATTCAGATTTTTTAAGCAAGCCCAAGGTCTGCAAACCGGCAATCACAACAAAAAGCAATCCATTAACCGCTGCAAACTCATATCCAAAAGTATTTGTTAAAGGAAATTGAGTTAGTAGAATGTTTAAGACAATTAAAACAAAACTATAAATCCAAAGACCATTTTTATCGTAAAGATATTTTTTTAGAAACATTAGTATTCTTCGGTTAATAAAACTGCTGGGTTTTTAATTGAAGATTCATTTTACTTTGAAGCACTGATTTTACTTTTATAAATATTTCCACCATTGCAGGCAATTATAAAATTACCGGAGTTAAGTTGTTTGATGTCATTTAAAATTAGCGGTTGTCCAACATCCTTTTTTATCCAAGATTTGCCTGCATCTTTAGATATAAAAATCTCACCTCTGTTAGAAAGAATTATTCCATCACCGCTGTTTTCAAAATTTATTTTATACAAACCTGAATTTGATTCAATATCAATTTCATCCCAATCTTCGCCGCCATTTTCTGTAGCGCAAAACTTTTCCATCACCTCCGACAATAAAACCTAAAAACTCATTTGCAAATAAAACATCTTTAAAATAGTTATTGTACTTTAGATCCTGTTTTTGCCAGCTTAAACCGCTATCGGTAGTTTTTAGAATTGTACCATTCCAGCCAACAATAATTCCATTTTTAGAATCAGCAAAACTAATACTGAATAAATTTTCTTTTACATTGCTATTAATTACTTGCCAGGTCATTCCGCCATCGTAAGTTTTTAGAATTTGCCCGTGGCTTCCAACAATAAATCCAATGTTATGATCTAAAAAATAAATTCTAAATAATGTTTCCGAAGTGTTTGAAATCATTTTTTTTATTTGATTTGAATTACTATTTATAATTCCAATAAAACCGGAAGAACCAACAACAAACAGTTTGTTATCATTATAACATATTGCGTTAAAACTATTTGAATAAGATGTTTTAAATGTTTTCCAATTCAGTCCACCATCAACAGATTGCATAATTAGTCCGGAATCACCTGCAATAAAACCTTTATAGTCATCCACAAAAGAAATTGAATTTAAGTTTTTATTTGTTCCGGTTTTAATCAGCTCCCACATACTTTCTTTAGCAAAGTTAGGATTATTCGAATAATCTTGGGAATAACTTAGCATCTCAGATTGAGTTTTATCATTTTCTTCTACTATGATTGATTTAACAACATTGAAAACGATTACAACCAGTCCAATAAAAATTATAAACAATAAAATATTACTAACCGTTTGAAATCCTTTTGATTTCTTTTTAATGATGTCAGTTAGTGCATCATCTTCTGAAAAAGAAAAAGATTCATCATTGTTTTTTTGATAAGAATAATTTACTCGTAAATCCAGGATTGCGTTTTTAAATTCTGTCGCTGATAAAAAATTATCTCCCATTGATTTATCCATTGCTCTTAAAATTATTTCATCAACAGCAGTCGGAATGGATGGAATTTGTGATGATACTTTTACAGGAATTTTATTTACATGTGAATCAATTATCTCATAAATTGTTTGAGCATTGTATGGATGAACACCTGTAAGCATTTCGTAGAAAGTAATCCCGAGTGCATACAAATCGCTTTTAACAGTAATTAAATTTCCACCAAGCTGTTCGGGGCTCATATAAAGCAGCGTTCCTGGTCTTGCATTATGCTGAGTTATTGATTTTAGTTCATCAATAGATTTTGAAATACCAAAATCCATTATTTTAGGATTGCCGTTCAAATCCAAAATAATATTTGATGGTTTTAAATCACGGTGTATAAAACCTTGCTGGTGTGCAAATTCAATTCCACTTAGAATTTGTGCAATTAATTCAAGTGAGTAGGTAAACTCAATTCTCCCATTGTCACGGATAAGACTTTCAAGTGTATCGCCTTCAATATATTCCATTGCAATGCCAAGAATATCTTTTTCCTCAACAAATCCATAAACAGATACGATATTTGGATGACTTAGCTTTGCTTGATTTCTTGCTTCGCGTTTAAATCTTTCCACAAAGTTAGAATTGTGCGATGTGTTAAGATTTAAAATTTTAAGAGCAGCATATCTTTCTAATTTGATATCAAAACATTTATAAACTGCTCCCATTCCTCCCTGTCCTAAAAGTGAAATCACTTTATAGTTTTGTATTCGCCTGCCTATCATTTTTTAATTTCAATTAAAATAAATGAATAGTCATCTGCTGCACCGCGTATCCTTATAAGCTTTTTTAATTTTTCTTTTATTAATTCAAGATCATCAAGAATTAATAGGTCTTCAAATTCTGCATTGCTAATTAAATTTGATACACCATCTGAACAAAGAAAAAATCTATTATCTTCTGATTGATTTAATTTAATTTTACTGATATCTGGTGCAATGTTCTCACTATCCCCAAGTGCTTTTATAATTACATTTTTTTGCGGATGATTTGCTGCTTGCTTATGAGTGATATAACCTTCATCCAATAATTTTTGAACAAGCGAATGATCCTTTGTGAATTGTGATAATCTATTTGATTTTAAATGATAAATTCTTGAATCACCAATGTGCCCGTAAAAAGCAATATTATCTTTTATAAAAATAAGGTCTAAAGTTGTAGCCATATTTTTTAGCGGGCTTCTTGTAATGGAATGATTGAGTACAAAACTGTTCGACTCTTCAATTGCAAGCTTAACTCTTTCTAAATAATCTTCATTTTTAGAAGCAGAGAAAAAATGCAATGCTGATTTAAGCGCCATCCGTGCCGCTAAATCACCAGCATTATCACCGCCAACACCGTCGCATAAAACTGCTAAAAGCCCACCTTCAATTTCCAACAGCTCAATTGCGTCTTCGTTAAGTTTTTTTTCTGCGCCAGGGCTTGTAAACTTTACGTAATTAAACCCCATTGAGGAACCTCATTTCTTTTAATTTAGTTATGAATTTCATTTCTAAACCAAAAATAATAAATAATAGTCTTATGTGCCTTAAAATTTAGATAAACATTTCTTGGTGATAGCTAACAACAGGTTTATTTGTTTAACAAACGCTATAAGATTATATTTGCAAGCGATTTTTGATTCATAAATCATTCTATAATATAACTTTATATTGAATTTAATGATTTATCTGTAAATGATTTAGAGCTTAATTATTGCGAGAATGGCGGAATTGGTAGACGCGCTAGACTTAGGATCTAGTACCGAGAGGTGTCGGGGTTCGAGTCCCCGTTCTCGCACTTCATATTATCCCAATTAAAATATTTGAGGTTACCTTAGCAATGGAATATAATGTTGTAGATATTAATTCATCTGAAAAAGAAGTTGAAATTAAACTTGAGTACGATGAGATTAGAAAAGACATTGAAGAAGAAGTAAAAAAACAATCAAAAAAAATTCAAGTTCCCGGATTTAGAAAAGGCAAAGTTCCTGTTTCGATGTTGAAGAAAATGTACGGGGATGCACTTGAATATGAAGCTTCAGAAAAAATAGCAAATTCTTTTTTCTGGAAAGTTGCCGAAGAAAAACAGTTCAAACCAATTGGTCAACCAACAATGACTGATCTTAAGTTTGAACCCGAAAAAGAATTTTCATTTAAAGTTAAATACGAAACAATTCCCGTTTTAGATGTAAAAGATTACAAAGGTCTCTCAATCGAGATTCCTGATTTTGTAGTTACTGACAAAGAAGTACAAAAAGAAATTGATTACATCCGTAAATCAAATAAAACTTTAGAAGATGCAAACGAGATTTTAGATAATAATTTTATAATTGAAGCTGAAGTATTTTTAATTGAAAGAAATGGTGATAAAATTGAAGATGCAAAACCGGAAAAGATGCAAATTGATTTAACTGCTGACGGTGTTGCAAAAGAAATAGTTGAGAATGCTACGAATAAAAAAGTTGGTGAGCATTTTAATTTTTCTTTCAAAGATGAGCATAATCATAAATTAGAAGATGGAACTGAAGAATCGCATAAAGAAGAATTCACCTATCAGTTAAATATTTTAGGTCTAAAGAAAATTGTACTTCCTGAATTAAATGAAGAGATGATTAAAAAGGCTACAAAAGATAAGGTATCAACTGAAGAAGAGCTTAGACAAGAAATTAAAAAAGATATTCAAAACTATTATGATCAAAGAACTGAAGATATTGTTAGAGGAAAACTGATTAGTGAAATAGTTAAGAAGAATGATTTTAATCCGCCCAAGAGTCTTGTGAATAATATTCTTGAAGAATATGTTAAAAATGAAGAAGAACAATCTAAAAAATCTAAGTATCCTTTTAACAAAGAAGAAACAAGAAAACGATTGTCTAAATCAGCAGAAAATGAAGTGAAATGGTATCTGATAAAAAATGAAATTCAAAAAACTGAAAAAATTGAAGTTAATGATGAAGACATAAAAGCCTTAGCAGAAAAAGAGGCTGAAAAAATTGGTCTTCCGGTAGATAAAATTATAAACTATTACAAAACTTCTAATCAGACAGAAAGATTAGTTGATGAAAAACTTTATGAGTTCCTTAAATCAAATAATACGCTAACAAAAGTTCATCCTGATAAATTAAAAGTAAAGCAAGAGGAAGTAAATGAATAAGAATAATGAAATATATAATCAGTTAGTTCCCTATGTTATTGAGCAAACCGGTAGAGGTGAACGTGGAATGGATATTTATTCCCGTTTATTAAGAGAAAGAATTATATTTTTAGGAACAGCAATAGATGACCATGTTGCAAGCTTAACGATTGCACAGCTTATTTTTTTGGAAGCAGAAGATTCTGAAAAAGATATTAATATGTATATTAATTCACCAGGCGGAAGTGTAACAGCCGGAATGGCAATTTACGATACAATGAAATTCATCAAACCTGATGTTGCTACAATCTGTGTTGGAATGGCGGCGAGCATGGGCGCAGTTTTATTGGCTGGCGGAGCAGACGGCAAACGTTCTTCCCTTCCAAACTCCAAAATTATGATTCACCAGCCATGGACGCAAGGAATTGGCGGACAGGTTACTGATGTTGAAATTCATGCTAAAGAATTAATTAAAACACGTGATTCATTATACAGAATACTTGCGCATCATACCGGAAAAACTATTGAGCAAATTACTAAAGATTGTGACCGCGATTATTTTTTAACTGCGGAAGAAGCAATGCAATATAAATTAGTAGATAATATTATTGAAAAACGTATCCCTATTAAATAATTTTAAGGGCTGATTTTTTCAGCCCTTTTTTTTGAACTTTATTTTTTTACACAACCATTGGATCTTCAAAACTATTGAAATCATTTATTAGTAAATCAATTTTAATCTTAATACTATTTGCAGTAGTTGTTGATTATTCTTTTTCACAAGAGAATAAAAATAAATTATTTGATGAGTATTTGAATGAGTATTTATTAATAAAAAATGTACCATCAATTTCGGCTGGATTATTAGAACAGGGAAAAATTACCTGGGTTAATGCAGTTGGTAAAGCAGATATAGAAAATAATGTATCTGCAAACACCTCTTCTTTATATCGGATTGCATCTATCAGTAAAACAATTACAGCAGTAGCTGTATTGCAATTGTGGGAACGAGGACTTATCAGTCTGGATACAGATGCAAGGACTTATATCACAACTTTTCCGGTAAAGAAATACAAATTTTCCATTAGACAATTACTAAACCATACTTCAGGAATAAGGAATTATAAAGATGGTGAATTTGACAGCAAAAAATATTTTGCAACAACTGAAGATGCTTTAAAATTATTTGCTTATGATTCACTTAACTTTGAACCCGGGACAAAATACGAATACACCACATTAGGCTATTCTTTATTAGCTGCTATTGTAGAAAATGTAACCAAAACAAGTTTTGAAAATTATTTAAGGAATAATATTTTTTTACCCGCTGGAATGAATTCAACTTTGGTTGATAAACAGCGGGAGATAATTCCAAACCGAGTAAGAGGTTATGAGAAGAATGCAGAAAGTAAAATTGTTAACGCACCATTGGCAGATCTTAGTGTTAAAGTTGCAGGCGGCGGTTTACTTTCAACTACAAAAGATATACTGCTGTTTGCAAAGGCTATTTTGGAAAATAATTTGATTAAACAGTCAACACTTGATATGATGATAAGAAGATCGAAGCTAAAAAGCGGTAAAGAGATCGATTATGGATTGGGCATTTCTCTAACATTTGAAAATGATTCACTCAAATATATTTCACACAATGGGGCGGGCACAGGTTTTAGTTCGATGTTACTGATTGATGTAAAACAAAAAAATGTAAGTGTTCATTTAATAAATTTTAGAGGTAGAAATCTTGGAGCACCAGCCAAAGATATTTTGGAAATGATGAGCTCCGGTATTTTACTGAAACCAACAAAAACATTATCCGAAGAATTGATGAGAAGCTATATCTCAACCGGTATTGATAGTGTAAATAAAGAACTGATAAAGATTTATAAAGCAGAGAATGAATTATATACTTTGAATGAGAATGAAGCGATTTTTTTTGCTAATGATTTAATTGAATTAAATAAAATTCCTGATGCAATCATCTACCTTAAAGAAGTACTCAAACTATATTCAAAATCATTTAAAGTATTAGTTGCTATCGCAGATGCATATTTGAAAGACTCTAATAATGGGCTTGCACTTAAATATTATAGATTGGCTGCTCAAATAGATAATACGAATTACAGAGTGAATAATCTTATTAAAAGGTTAAGCAGCAATTAAACACATCATAAATTCAAAACCTGTAAAGTTTTGGACAAAAAAAAGCTGGACTTGATTTACAAATCCAGCTTAAAGATTAAATAAAGACTCTTATTTCAATAAAATCATTTTTCTAACCTGATTGAACTCACTTCCATTTATACCATTAGCAGTCAATTTATAAAAATAAATTCCACTGCTAACTTTATTGCCGGAAATATCATCCGAATTCCATTGGATAGTATGAACACCAGAATTCATTTCAGAATTAACCAACTCACGAACAACTTCTCCAAGAAGATTATAGATTGTTAAGTTAACAATTGCATTTGTCGGTAAAGAAAACTTAATCTGAGTGCTAGGGTTAAATGGATTAGGATAGTTTTGATCTAATACAAATGCAGAGGGCGTAATATTAGATTCACCCTCAACTGAGGTTACATTTGCCAAGCTAAAACCAATAGTTTTAACGTCTGTTAGACCAATACTACCGATTATAGTACCCACGGCTGTAACAGTATCGATCGCAAATAAATCACTTGTTGTATTACCAGTACCTTTAACTCCAAATAATTTTCCCGATATATCAAATGTTAATGAAGTTGTATTGATAGCAAAACCAGTTTGCCCGATTCTTGTAGTATCGCCAGTAGCCATATTTACTTTTACAATTCTATCTTTAGGCGTACCAGTTGGATTTCTAACAGATCCCCAAATCTGATTATTTAATGGATTAAATGCAATTGCAATACGGGAAGTTTGAAGTGTAGTGACCAAAGTAGAACCTCCAGATAGCGTATCAACTTGATATAGTTCGTTAGAAGTTGTGGTTGCATATAAATTACCAGTATTATCATAAGCTATAGAAAGTATATTAGGCAAATCTATATCTTTATAAAAATATGCATCGCCTAATTGTCCATTTACACGATATAAAGCTGAATTGATTGAATTTGTTCTGACTCCATATATCTGATTTGTATAGGGATTGATAGTCATATATACAAAATCAGAATAATTCGAACTACCTAAGTTTGTCCCAGCACCAGTAAGCTTATCAATAAAAACTGTTTCGCTATTATTTGAAACACCTGAGATTCCATATAAATTATCACTTATGGCCGAAAACATTTTATAACCAAAACCTATGAGCTCAATACCTGTTAACGTTGATGAATTATTATCGATAGCGTAATTGATGGTTTTAGCACCAAATGTTGTTGGATTAAAAACAAAACTAACTTCAACACTATCAAATGAATTTAAAGTAATTGGAAATGTATGCGTTGAAACCCGGGTAAAATCATCCTGAGTATTTGCGATTGAATTAATCACTAATGGATCTGCACCATAATTTGACAAGAATACTCTTAATGTATCACTTGTAAAACCAATTTCATTTGTACCAAAATCTAACGAGTTTTCACTCTGATAAGGATAAATACCAGCAAAAGGTTCTAATCTAACCTGACCTACAACTGTAGCATAACTATTATTAGTGGAAGCATATTCTGTGAACATCCAAAAACCGAATTCATCTTCTGGATCGAGAAATATCCCCATATAATCACCCCACCTATTTCTAGTACCGCCAAAAGTTTTAACATAATTGCCTAATCCTGATTGCAATGTGTACGAGTTACTTAAACCTGCAGGATCAGTTGCTCTTCGAGAAGTATAATATGCCCCGATGTACTCGTCATCACCAGAACGAGAAGATGTGATAACCACATTACCATCGCGATCCGCAGCCAAAGCGGGATAAAAATAAAAATACTTATTAGCACCAAGCTCAGCACTTTCAACAACAGTATTTGAAGAGACATCAATTTTTGCATATTTAATACTGGAATAATTTGTATAAACACTATTCCTTATAGAATGTGCAAAAAATAGATAGCCATCTCTAAAAATTGGTGCATTTCTGATTTGGCTTCCACCTGTTTCAAGCAATGGAGTGCCGCCACCAAGTTGATTTGCCTTTGGTGTTGGTCCATAAAATGGAACACTTATATTTACACCTGTTAAAGTTGGAGTGGTAAGAGCATTGGAAACTTTATATACTGAATAAAAATTACCACCGTTACTAGCAGCATAAAGAATATAATGACCACCGGCAGCTGAATATTGGAATGATGGACGCAGACTCCATGCACCATTACCAGTAAATGGAATAGTAATATTCCATATATCTTTATAAGTAAGTGCACCTGCATTACTTGCGTATAGTTCAGCTTTAGATATGATTCTAATTTTAGGATATTGTCCGACTCCAGCAAAACTGAAATTGTTTGTTGTAATGTAAATTGCTTCTTCATCAAATCCTATCTGTGGAAAATCACCCCAAAGTGTGGAGGGTAACCGGTACATATACCAAGTTCCAAAAGGGTCTGAATCATCAGAATAGGCAATCAAATCGCCAGCTTGTTGCGCAATGTCATCAACCTGCATAAATACCATAACCCATCTTCCTGCATAGTGATCATAGATAATTTGTGGATCACCGCTCTGTGAAGGCCAAACTGCTGACCACCACTGGGTTGAGCTAATTGTTTTAAGAAGATTGCCCTGTTTATCATAAATTCTAATGCCATCACCATTGTTTGTAGTGAGCATTACATGGTTTGGTCCAACAGCCATAGTTGGATCAGGAGGAATGACATTATTATCCAAAGCGACATTCCATTTTTTTAATAAGAATGTATTGTCACCGATTCCGTTTGGATTATCACTTACATTTGAGTCTTCAACGTAAGTTGGTTGAAAAATGTTTGCACCATTATTATCAATTATCATCGGTTCGGAATCCGGATATATTAAATTTTTATCACTGATTATTCTTTCTCCACCATTGATAGGACTATCACTGAAGGAATTTGTGTTTACCATGGCACCGGAAGGAACACTTCCAGTTAAAGGTCCTTGATATGACACTTGTGCAAAAATTATTATTGAATTAAGCAGAGTTACTGCCAAGATAATAGTAAAAGTTCTTCTTAGCATTATTTCCTCGTAGTTTTATGAAACAAATTATTTAAATACTTTTAAAAACTAACTGTTATTAAAGATACTCCAAACTATTTTCAAGTGGAAAATAGATGATGATAAAAGAAGTAAACAATTATAAACTATTTCTTCTTAGCAAATTCATCCAATAAATATCTTGCTACAGCATCTGCTTCCTGAGGTTTTAAACCAGGGTTTGGCATTGGCGGATATGCAGGATCAATTTTTACTGGGTTACGTATAAAGGCAACTAATTGTGCTTCTTTGCCAACATACTTCGGTAAAACATCTTTGTGGGCAGGACCGACAAGTTTCTGATCGAATTTATGACAGCTTGCACATCTAACATCGTATATCTCTTTACCGCTTAAAACAGCAACTGTACCCTCTCCTTTTAGTTCGGCAAGTATTGTATTGTACTGAGTGCTTAGTACTAATGAGTGCTTTTCTGTTGCGTTTGTCATCGCTTTTTGATCTTTCACTATTAAAGCAATTGAAGCGAGAATTAAAACTAAGAAAATAAGTGATCCAAATCTGTAATTATTTTTAAATAGAATCACATAGAAAAAATTATAAGCAATAAAAATTAATAAAATACTTATTACAGCATAGATGAATATCGAACCAGAAAGAGTTGTGTTAGAAAAAGATAAAAGATTAATCAGAATTAAAACCGGCAATGAAATAGATGCTTTTAATCCAGCTTTTGAAGCAGTGTCTTTAACAAATTTTGTATAAACCGGATCCTCATCTTTTTTAGATTCATTCCAGTAAAGATGTACAAAAAGTATGGCAGCACTCGTAAGTGTAATTGCAAATGCAATGAATATCAGCAGGTTTAATAAAACCTTTGGTGCGGCTAAAGCAGTTATTAAACCGGAATAATTCCAGCTTGAAAAATTTGTTGCAGAGGTAATTGCTGCAACATAAAACCAAATTCCAATAAATAATAAAATCAATCCAACTTTACCATAATTTATACTTAGGTATGATGATTTTTCTTTAATCTTTTTAAAATCTTCCTCTGTATCTTTATCTGAAATATTGTTCGAATTTACTGAATCAAATACATTACTAAGCATCAATGAGTAACGGTAAGTGTAAATCATTAACAAAGCAACTATTATCAGTGCAAGAGACAATGTGAGAAAATTTACTGTTTGTATGTTTGATGTATGCATCAGTTGTGCAAAAATTAATATTGCAGCTAGGAGTGGAACAATTCCCAGAATAACACCAACGCCGTTATTAACGGTTACATATTCAATTACATCTTTTGAGAATTTTTTATAAAAAAGCATTTTAGTTTTTCTATACTTTTTACCATAATGTATTGAAGCAAATGTTCCGCCAAATACTATGCTGATAAAAGGAACAAAGAGTGCAAGAATTAGAATCAACATATAATGAAGCAGTACAATATGTTCTGCTGATTGAGGTAAAACTAATTTATCTAAAAAATCCATATCAGTTCACTTTGTTTTGATTTATGATACAAAAAGTTTATCTATTGATACAACTATAACAACAAACAATGCAAAATAATTAATACTTCTAAAAGCAAATTTAAAAGCTGAAGTTTCTTGAGTTTGCTGCAACAAGTTTATTGATTTAAATGCTAACCAAAGAGCCGCAATAAAGAGACTGTAATTAATAAATTCATTTTGAGATATTTGAAATAAGGGGATCAATAATCCAGTAACTCCCGTTGCGATAATCCAAATAAAAGTAATTCTGCCTAATTGCTGCTGATTAAATATCTGTGTTAATGTTGGAAATCCTGCTTTTTGATAATCTTTATCCAGTACCATTAACAGCAGCCAAAAATGCGGTATCTGCCAGATGAAAAAGAAAAACGATATTAAAATTATCTGCGGATCAAATAAATAGCCGCCGCCGGCAACCCATCCAACTATTGGCGGAATTGCGCCAACCAATGAACCAGGTATTATTGCAAGTGGAGAAACCTTTTTAAGCGGTGTGTAAACTCCATTGTACCAAATAAGATTTAGCAATCCAAAAGATAATGCTAACCATCCGCTTCCGATAAAAATTAAAAACGATCCAAACAAAACCAAGGAAAGTGAAAGTATTAAAACTGATGATGCAGATATTTTACCTGATGGAATTGGACGCTTTTTTGTTCGATCCATCATTGCATCGGTTTTTCTTTCCTGAAAATGATTTAACGCTGCGGAGCCGCATGCTAATAAAAGTATTCCAATGGTTGGTAACAATATTTTTCCATCGATAGAATTTGTTGCCGCAATAAATCCAAACATAGTTGTAATAGTTACAAAGATTGTAATTCTAAGTTTCGTTACTTCAGCTAATATTTTAAATTTATTTTTCAAACTTTTAATTGTCTTTTGAAATTTTAATTGAATCAGTTTCTGCTGTTGAGCTGGAATTGGAATATAGCCAAATATCAAAATCTGCTTCCGGAACAACTTTTACTTTATTGTACATATAAGAGTGATTTAAACCGCAATACTCTGCACATGCAATATCAAAATCACCCAACTCCTCAGCTTTAAACCAAACAGTTCTTGTTTGATTTGGATAAACATCTTTCTTTATCCTAAACTTTGGGATGTAGAATGCATGAGTAACATCCAACGAAGTTAGATTAAGTTTAACTGCTTTGTTAATTGGAACATATAAAGAATCAAAAGTTTTTCCATTTTCATATTTAAAGCCCCACTTCCACATCTGTGCAGTAACTTCAATATTTAAAGCATCTTCAGGGGCTTCGCTCATATCTGAATATCCAACCCAGCCATACCAAAACATAATTAAGACAAGAATTGTAGGAATTAATGTCCAGGTAATTTCTAAACCAATATTACCATGATAGTTTGTTGCCTTAGGGTTTCGTTTGCGATTGTACTTTATTACAAAGTAAATCATCAATCCGGTGATGAGCACCAAAAAAAAGACTGATACTATTAAAGTAAAAAGAAAAACAGCATCAACATTATGCGAAAAATTGGATGCACCATTAAACATACTTAATTCCTTACGATAAAAGAATAATCAGAGAATAGTAAAATAAACGAAATTATTAAAAACAGTAATGCTACCCCTACAAACAGTCTAAATGTTATGCTTTCACTTTTTAAGTGCATAAAGATAGTAAGCACAAAGTAAGTTTTTATTGAAGCAATAATTAGAGCGGTTGCTATTGTTAATCCGCCAAAATTTATTCCGGCAACAGCAACAGTAACTCCTGTAAGCGTCATCAAAGCAAACCAGACTAATATATAAACACCGTAACCGTGACTGTGTTCTCTATTTATTTCTTGATTATGTTCCATTAAAAAATCCTTAAGTTATCAGATAGAATAGTGGGAATAAGAAAATCCAGATAATATCTACTAAGTGCCAATATAGTCCGGCTGACTCCAATTTTACATAACTCTCATTGTTTATAATTCCTTTTGAGGTAAAACGCATCATAAAAGCAATTAAAATTACACCAATAATTACGTGTAATCCATGTAAGCCAGTCATAACATAATACAATCCAAAGAATACAATTTCGCCAGATGGTTTAGATAGCAATGTATCTGAACCCGGATAAATACCGTGATGAAATTTTGCGGACCATTCAAAATATTTATTTACCATAAAACCGAGCGCAAGAACAATTGTGATGAATTGAAAGAACAAAGAAAGTGATTTTTGTTTTCTTTGTATGGCGGTAATTGAAAGCGCCATTGTTAAAGAACTTGTTAGCAGGATAGCTGTATTAAAAGTTCCAACAATTGTGTTTAATTCCTTTGCGGCAAGATGGAATGCTTCAGGATATTGATATCGATAAATTGAATAAAGTATAAACATACCTCCAAACAAAACTAATTCTGTAAAAAGAAAAAGCCACATCCCCATTCTGGCGCCAATATCATCACGATGAGCTTGCGCAACTGCATGTTCCTGAGAACTCACTTTACCTCCTGAGTATTTAGAGTTTCAACTTCGTTTTGTTTGTATTGATATGGAGCTTCTGTAACAACTGGGATATCAATAAAATTTTCATGGATTGGTGGAGTTTCGATTTGCCACTCGAGTGTTTCTCCACCCCACGGATTTCTATCAGTGATCTTTTTGCCGCTTAGCAATGACTTGATGAGATTACCAACCATTAATAGAATACCTGTAATAAGTATCCATGATCCGATTGTTGAGACCAAATGATAGATTTGAAATTCTGGAAGATAATCGTAATATCTTCTTGGCATTCCCAACCATCCCATAATAAACATTGGAAAATAAGTTGTATTAAAACCTACGAACAATAACCAAAAGGCTGATTTACTTACTTTTTCATTATACACCCTGCCAAACATTTTTGGGTACCAATAATGCATTGCTGCCATTAAACCGAATCCTGTGCCTCCAAACATCACATAGTGGAAGTGTGCAACAATAAAGGCTGTATCGTGTATCATTATATCGATTGAAAGAACACCTTGCATAACGCCGGTTAATCCACCGATAGAAAATTGAAAGATGAAAGCAAGAACAAAAAGTAATGGAGTTGAAAGTTCAATCGAACCTTTATAAAGTGTGGCTGTCCAGTTAAAAACTTTTATAGCACTTGGTATCGCAACAATCATTGTAAGTAAAGAAAAAATAAATTGACCTGTGTTGCTCATACCGGCAGTAAACATATGATGCGCCCAAACCAGCGAACCAAACAAAGCAATTGCAACACTTGAAAAGGCAATAAACTTATAACCAAAAATTGTTCGTCTTGCAAAAACGGGAATAATTTCTGACACAACTCCCATTGCCGGAAGTATCATAATATAAACTGCGGGATGAGAATAAATCCAAAATAAATGCTGAAATAAAACCGGATCACCGCCGAGTGCAGGATCAAATAATCCAACACCAAAAGCTCTTTCGATAATTACAAGAAGTAAGGTGATACCAATAATTGGTGTAGCTAAAACTTGAACCCACGCAGTTGAATATAGAGACCAAACTGAAAGCGGCATTTTAAACCAGCTCATTCCAGGTGCTCTTAATCTATGCACAGTAGTAACAAAGTTTAATCCGGTAAGTATTGATGAAAACCCGAGAACAAAAGCAGCAAAAAGTGCAAGACTAACATTTGTTCCTGTTCTTACACTATAAGGTATATAAAATGTCCAGCCCGTATCGATTGGACCGCCCGGTAAAAGAATTGAGATTACAGCAAGCAGCCCGCCAGCAATGTATAAATACCATGAGAGCAAGTTTAATCTTGGAAATGCTACATCTTTTGCTCCAATAAGTATTGGAAGAAAAAAGTTTCCGAAAATTGCAGGAATACCTGGAATGACAAATAAGAAAATCATTATTACACCATGCAGTGTAAAAAATGAATTATAAGTTTGTGCGTCCATGATGGTACTCCCAGGTGCAATTAATTCTAATCGCATCAGAAAGCCAAAAGTCATTCCAACTAAAAAGAAAGAAATGATTCCAACTAAATAAAGTATTCCTATTCTTTTATGATCAGTCGAAAGAATCCAGCCAAGTAAACCTTTATGCTTTCCCTGATAATCTAAATAGCTCGGATGTTTTCCGTTTTTGGGAACGGTGATAGCTTCACTCATTTATAAAATTACCTCACTTTAATAAATTCTTTTTTAGGTTTAAACTTTAAGAACAATAAAAATATTACAACAAGTATTAAAATAATTGCTCCAAATATTTGTGTGATATTTAGAACATAAGTTTTACCTTGTGGATCATACTTAAAACAAAATTGTAAAACCTTTGCAATTGTTGGCGTTACTTTTCCTTCTGATGTTTCTATTACTGACATTTTAAAATCAAAAGGTAAAATTCCAAATCCGCTTCTTTCAGAAAAACTTGGGAAAAGATATCTGCATATCTTTCCGTTGATATCAATAAAAATAAAAGCGCCGGAATGTAAAAATTCTTTTCCCTGTCTCTTAAAATAAAATCCTGCAGCATCGGAAACTTTTTTAATCGTTGCACTATCCCCTGTCAAAAATCTCCAGCTTTCCGGCGGAATGTTTTTATCAATAATTTTTAAAAAGGTTTGTTTGCGTATCATCGCATCTTTAGGTGTTTCAAACTGATCCATGCTTATAGATACAATGTTATAATCAACACCTAACACTAAATCTGATTTATTGATAACATCAGATAACTCCATTAAGAGCGGACTGCAAATGCCGGGGCAATTATAGTACACAAAAGAAAGAACAGTTGGTTTTGTAAAAAGATCTTTTAACAAAACCTTGTTACCATTTTCATCAACAAAATTTTCTTGCAGTGGAATTGTTTTACCAAGTTGCTCATCAATTCCAACTTCAATATGTTTTTCGGCTGCAAAAACATAAATTGAAAGACATAAAAACACAATCGAACCAAAAACAAGTTTCATACTAACCGATCTTAAATCAATTTTAACATAAAGCTATAGAGTGATAACCATTCTTCATTTTTAAGATTAAACACAGCACCGTTAAACCCATTTTCATTAACATTATTAACAACAAGGTTTACAAAATTATTTTCATTTTGTTTCCATCCAGAATTTTTTGAGAGAAAAGACATTGCTGTTCTTTGATTCTTAACAACTTTTTCAAAAACATTATAACCATTTTCTGTTCGATATTTTTTTAATGATGATAATGTAGAATCTATTTTATCATTCATAGATTTATTTTCTTCTACAACTAAAAAACTTGCACTCTCAACAGGTATTTGTGCAGGTAACTGCAAACCTGCGGATAGATTAAAAGTTGCATCTAAGTTCTGCAAATCAGCATCAGTATCTGTATCGGGGTTTGGAATAAAGTTAGTTCTGATATAATGTGCAATCGCAAATTTTTCTTCCGGTAATAAAAAATCATACGCAATCATAGAGCTTGGTGGAAGCCCTTCCTGTAAAGTTGTGTAAATGCTAGATAGTTTTGTTCCGTTAACCCAATTGTCCTTTGATGTAAAATTTCTCGGGGCAGGATTTAATCCCATCGAAGCCGGACCGCCGCCTGCACCATTTTCACCATGGCAGGATGCGCAATTAGTTTTATATAATTTTTCACCTTCGGATAATAATTCCGGAGTAGAATTTTTAACATTCATAATATTTATTGCGGGAACATTAACCGGTTGTTTAACTTGCAGATCAGGAACAACGGTTGTGTCTGTTAAAACCGGAAGTACACTTTGTCTGGTAATATTATCCAAATTTTGTACATAATAAATTCCCATACCAATTAAAACAATAATGATATACGGATATAACATTCCAAAAACTGCACCGGGGTTTTCAGCGGCTTGTTCAAGTTTGCTTATTAGTTCCTGAATATAATCTTTCATATTAAACCTTATATCTCATTTATTTTAGAGATGAAAATCAATTCCTCTTTTTAATTTCGGATCACCAATTGGTATTAGGTTTTCCTTTTTTGCTTTGTAGTAAAATACAAGAATAACTAATCCAGTGCCTGCGATTGGAAAAACTAAGTCAATCCAACTAAAATAGTAACCACTTTTCATTGATCCCATATTTGGCATAATCAACCAGAACAAATCAAACAAATGTGCAAAGAGTAACCAAACACCAATAAACTTTAACCGTTTGGGATTCATTTTTGAAGGCTGACTAAGCAGTGCAATGTATGGAACAAGAAATTGTATTACAATCAAACCGAGTGAGAAAAATTTCCATCCACCATTCCATCGAGTAAGGAACCAAAAAGTTTCTTCCGGTAAATCTGCATACCATATTAAAATAAATTGCGAGAAGGCGATGTATGCCCAAAAATTAATAAATGCAAACAGTAACGCACCCAAACTAAAAAGATGATCATCATTCATCCATGGGTTAAAGTAACCCATTTCTTTTAGTTTAACAACAACCACTGTAACCGCAGCTAATGCGGCTACTACAATTCCGCTAAAAAAGTACACACCAAATATTGTAGAAAACCAGTGAGGTTCAAGACTCATCATAAAATCTATTGCAGTAAATGTTAGGGTTAATGCAAAAACAGGAACGAAGATAGCAGACAGCCTTATATTCTTTTTTGTAAGGAGTTGATCTTTTGTAGAATCTTGTTTTTTGGAATTGCGTATCATCACCCAATAAAATAAACTCCACAATCCAATAAACACAAAAGTTCTGATTACAAAAAAAGTAACATTTAAATAGGGTGCTTTACCCTGCAAGATTTTATCATCTGCAATTGCTTCTTTGTGTGCCCAATGAAATAAATCGTGATTAAATACTAACAACGGAATAACAAGAATAAACATTATTGGTAACAGCGCAGCAAAAAATTCAGGTATTCTTCTTATTGGAGTACTCCAATCTGCACCCGCAACATATTCAAGTGCAACAAGGAATAAAGCCCCAAGACCAATACTAACTATCATCATATAAGTTACAAGGTAATTAAATATTGCTCGTTCCTGATCAACGAAAAATGCGAGTAACGACAGAACGGTACCAACAACAAATAGTATTAAGCCTATCTTTGATAAACCGGCAGGTAAATCTTTTTTCTGGTAATTAAAATCAGTTTGTGACATTGTTACCGGTCTCCTTTTTCATCTCAATTAAATCAGAGCTGCTGGCATTTTTAGCTCTCTGCAAAACTCTTATATAATTTACGATTGCCCATCTTTCTTCTCTTGAAATTTGAGAAGCATAAGATGGCATTATATTTTGTCCATTGGTTATTATATGATAAATCATACCATCACTAAAATCTCTTCCACGATTAGAATGCAACGTCGGTGGATTTGGGAATTGTCCTCTAAGTCTGCTGTCACCATCGGCAAAATCTCCATGGCAAGGTGAGCAGTAGGTAAAATACTTTCCTTTTCCAAGTTCTATATTCTCTTTTGTCGGTAAGAATGGATTTGATAAAACTTCAGTTGGATTTGCAATACCCATATACGGATATGGGATAAATCCTCTTGCAACAGTTCCTTCAACGGGTGTTCTCATCCCGCGTCCATCAGCAAAAAGTTTGCTCGGCTGCTGTGCATTTATCCTATCTTGTTCCATCATAAAAGTAAATGGTGTGATATTTAAAAGTTTGTTTAATGTTAAATAAGTTCCGCCAGAAACAACAACTGCTATGGCAATTAAAAGCATAATAAACTTTGGTTGAAATATCGGATATGTCTCTACAGCCGGGTAATAAATAATTTCAATCTTTAATGGATTCAATTTTTTAAGAAAATCCGTTACCGCCTTTTCATTAAATTTGGGATCGGTAGATTCAATAACGACACCATATTTATCATAAGAAACACTTTTCATATACTCTGTATCATGCAGAGGGTGTTTATTATCAGGCAGTCTAAAGAAAAGAGATATCATTGCGATTACTGTTGAAACAGTTGCAAGTAAAACTATTAACTCGAAAGTGACAGGAATAAAAGCTGGTAATGCAAAAAATGGTTTACCGCCAATTACTAACGGATAATCAATGGACATCGTCCAATACATTAAAAGCAGCGCAAAAGCACCACCAGAAAGTCCCGTAATTAAAGTAACTAAACCCAGCTTTGATGCTTCCATTTTCATAGCAGCATCCATTCCGTGAACCGGATATGGCGTGTTTACATCAAATTTTGTGTAATCTGATTTTGTAACTTGTTTTGCTGCATTAATAATCTCATCAGGAGTTTTAAATATCGCTGATATTCCAAATATTTTTTTATCATTATTCATGATCAGCACCTCCGTGATGTGTTGGCTGAGCGCCATCAGCACTAGCTTTAACTTCTGATATAGAAACTACAGGCAGCGATTTTGTAAAGAGAATCACTAAAGTAAAGAACAAGCCAAAGCTTCCAAGTAAGATTCCTAAATCAACAAAAGTTGGTTTAAAATAAGCCCAGCTTGACGGTAAGAAATCTCTGCTTAGTGAGGTAACTACAATCACGAATCTTTCAAACCACATTCCAAGATTTACTAATAATACAATCACAAACATAGCCGGAATGGATCTTCTGATTTTTCTGAACCAGAAGAACTGTGGAATTATTACATTACAACTTACCATTATCCAATAAGCCCAAGCATAGGGACCGAGTGCTCTATTTATAAATACAAATGTTTCTGCAGGAACTCCGCTGTACCATGCAATAAAAAACTCCATTGAGTATGCGTAGCCAACCATCATTCCAGTTAACAGAATTACTTTATTCATCTTTTCAAGATGATTTAACGTTATGATATGCTGCAGGTCAAATATCTTTCGAACAAATAGAAGCACTGTAACAACCATCGCGAATCCAGAAAATATAGCACCGGCTACAAAGTAGGGCGGAAAAATTGTTGTATGCCAGCCGGGTAAAATTGAAACTGCAAAATCAAAACTTACAATTGTATGAACTGACAACACTAACGGTGTTGCAAATCCGGCAAGTAAAATATATGATTTTTCGTAATGCGTCCAGTGTCTGTTCGAATGTCTCCAGCCGAGAGAAAATATTGAGTAAATAGTTTTTCTAAATTTTGATACAGTTCTATCTCTCATTGTTGCAAAATCAGGAATCAATCCTACATACCAAAAAACAAATGAAACTGTAAAATAAGTTGAGACAGCAAAAACATCCCAAACGAGTGGTGATGTAAAGTTTACCCAAAGACCATGCTGATTTGGATAAGGAATTAAATACCCAGCTAACCAGGGTCGACCTGTGTGGATAATTGGGAAAATACCGGCACACATAACAGCAAAAATTGTCATCGCTTCTGCAAACCTTGCAATACCTGTACG
Source organism: uncultured Ignavibacteriaceae bacterium (assembly GCA_963704275.1). Taxonomy (GTDB): domain Bacteria; phylum Bacteroidota; class Ignavibacteria; order Ignavibacteriales; family Ignavibacteriaceae; genus IGN3. Next base: position 191,449 of record CAVPHP010000004.1, read on the forward strand.
CCATTTCTGTCTTAATAAAAATAGTATTGCCGAAATCAATGTTCCTGCGTGACCAATACCAACCCAAAAAACAAAATTCACTATTCCAAAACCCCATCCAACAGGCTGATTATTACCCCAAACTCCTATACCATAGTAAAAGGTATAGCCGAGTAAAATTGCACCGATTAATAAGAATGTTAAAGAAATTGAAATTGCGATAAAAAATTTTTTATCTGGCTTTGTGCCCATAGGTTTGGAAACAAGCTCTTCAATTTGAGCAGGTGTTAACCTACCTGATACAACGGGAGCCTCAAGGGAGTAATCGATATTCACTATGCTTCCTCCGAGTGGATGTTTCTAAGTTTAGCTATATATGTAACATTGGGTTTGATGTTTAGTTCTTCCAAAACATAATAGCCAAGCTCGTGATTTCTATATTTATAAAATTCTGATTCTTTATCATTGATATCGCCAAAATGTATTGCGTTTGACCCGCAGGAATCTTGACAGGCAGTTGTAACATCACTTCCTTTAAGAGTTCTGGTGTCGATTGTAGCATCCTCTCTTGCTTCTGAAATCCGTTGAACGCAGAATGTACATTTTTCCATAACACCGCGTGAACGAACGGTAACTTCTGGATTGTGCATCAATGCAAGTATTGGGCTTTCTTGATAGCTGTCTCTAAAATGATCTCTGAAGTTAAAAAAATTATATCGTCTAACTTTAAAAGGACAGTTATTGGAGCAATATCTTGTACCAACACAGCGGTTATAAACCATTTGATTCAATCCATCTGGGCTATGATTTGTTGCAACAACAGGACAAACAGTTTCGCAAGGCGCTTGATCGCAGTGCTGGCAAAGCATTGGCTGAATACTTACACTTGGTTCATCAGGAGTACCGGAATAATATCTATCTATTCTTAACCATTGCATTTCCCGGCTCATTAAAACCTGATCTTTACCAACTACAGGAATATTGTTTTCCACATTACAAGCAACTACACAATCACCACAGCCAGTACACTTATTTAGATCGATAGACATTCCCCATTTTAACCCTGGGTAGGAATGAGGATTGTAAACACTAATTAACTCTCCATGATGTTTTTCTTTAATGATGTGAGGATTTTTAATATAACTTGCAACTGTAGCTTCCTGAATTATATTTCTTGACTTGTGTAAATCCTGAACTTTTGGATCATCAAAGGCATGGTGCTCTTGTGATGAAGCTAGTTCATAAGTATCACCAGTTTTTTTAATTGAAGCACCGGTATAAATCCAGTTCGAAAAATTTGCTGACTTTGATAGTAACTTATTTACGTTAAATCCAACATCGTTTGCAACAGTGCCTGAATAAGTTTTTCCGTAACCTGATTCCACTGTAATAACGTTATCAGCAGAACCCGCCTGCATAAATACCGGAAGCAAAAGTTTACGATCACCGATTGCAATCTCAACTAAATCATTATTTTTTAAACCTAAATCTTTACAAGTTTTTTCTGAAACTGCTGCGTAATTATCCCATGTAATTTTAGAAACCGGATGAGGTAATTCCTGCAGCCAGCCATTGTGAGCAAATCTTCCATCTGCAATAGAATAATTTTCTTTGATAACAATTGTATAGCCTTTTGCAGAATCTGCGCTACCGCTTAATAATGCACCAGCATTTGCATTTAATGTTGATGCAGAAACATTTTCATTAGCGAAAACAAATCCATCGTGTAAAGCACCGAGCCAGAATCGTTTAAAATCTAATTTGGAATTTAATTTTGGATAAATTGTTTCTTCCCAATTCTTCAACAAATAATCGTGGTAAAGTTTTTCGGAATAATTATCTGCACTACCACTTAACCAATTTAATAGGATTGCTTCCTTCTGTCTCGTTTCATTTATTGGTGCGATAACAGGCTGTTGTAATGAAATAACTCCGGTGCGTGTTTTAACATCGCCCCAACTTTCAAAGTTGTGATTTATTGGCAGAACAATATTACTGAGATGTGTTGTTTCATTTTCTCTTTCAGATAGACTTACAACTAATCCAACCTTACTTAATGCATCTTTGTAGCCAAGATCATTTGCAAAATGGTAAACAGGATCGCAATCCAAATGAACTACAACTCCTACATTTCCGGATTTCATTTTTTGTGTAAGTGATTCTAAATCTTGAATAGATGCGTAATTAACTAAAGTGTTTACTGCTGAATCACTTCTAAATATTTCTGAATTGCCAAGTGCTTCATTCAATAAATTAACGGCAATGTGAACATTTTCCGGCAGCGAGTTTCCGGCATCTATAATTGCTTTGCCTCTGTTCAATGCTAAATCAGAAACTAAGTGATTTAACACTTCGTTTTTAAGATTGTATTTGGCAGCAAATGATTTTAATGAAAAACCTGAAGTGTTTACGGCAAACTTTAGAGCATTTTTACTGCTAAGTTCATTCATTAAACTCATTACAAATTCATACTGTGCTTCAGGTCGTAATCGCAATCTGTAATCAGCATTTATACCTGTAATTGTTAAACTGCTATCAACACAATAAAGTCTGTTAAATGATTTTGTATCAACATCTCTTCCCTCAGCAAACAATCTTGCAGTTTCAACTTTGTTGCCTTCTGTTCCAAGAAAATCTGATTCAAGTGATAAAATAACTTTTGCTTCATTCCATTTTACTAACGGATAATTAGCAGCACCATGCGTTTTGTTCCATGCAGAATTCTTTACAGAATTATTAAATAACTCGTAAGAATAAATTTTTGTTGTTGGATATTTTACTTTAAAATCTTCAATCGTTTTTAAAGTTGTGGGCGATGTGATTGTGTGCGTTACAAATGCAATTTCTTTACTTCCAATAAACGACAATGCCGCCATAATATCGGTATCAGCAGCCTTCCAGCTAACAGAATTAAAATTTCCATCTACTTGTTTTAAAGGATTTTTTAGTCTCTCTGGATCATAAAGATTTAAAATACTTGCCTGTCCTTTTGCACAAATCTTACCTTTGTTTACAGGATGATCAGGATTTCCATCAATTTTTATCGGTCTGCCTTCCCGAGTTTTAATTAAAATGCCGCAAGCGTTTGTGCAAACTGTACACGTTGAAGCATAATAATTTGGTTTGCCAACTGTTATTTCTTCAGGTTTAATATTGTAAGGAACAATCTCACCTTTATCACGATAATCAGTACAGGCAGTTCCAGCCAATGCTGCGGAAGCGCCAAGTAGAGCAAGGAATTTTCTTCTGGAAAGATTTGACATTCCAGTCGTAGAAAAATCATCGGTAACACCTTCTTTAAATTCGTGTCCTTTAGCTTCAATTACTTCGGGATCGTCGTACAATGCTTCAAAACTTCTCCAGTAATTTGGATCTGGAGTTTGATTTTGCGATGTGTTTGTTTGATCATCTTTAAACTCAGACATTCTTTTCACCTGCTTTTTTTCTGCTAACTGCAAGAGGATTTATTTTCACTTCAACTTTATTTTTAAAAATACCTGATGATTTAGAAAAGTATTTCATCGGAAATGAATTGTAGATTGCAAATCCAACAGCGCCTAAAGAGATTGATGTAAAAAATTTTTTTCTGTTCATACCAATTTTACTTTATTGATTTTGAAATTTTTATTATCTATGACAAGCTGAACAATATTCCGGTCCGGGTTTAATTTTATCTCTCAACTCGGGTAATTTATCATGTGCATTTCTGTGGCAGTTCAAACAGCTACCCATAGTAAACGAGTTCATCTGTCCAACTTTTTCCATCTGAGTAATTTCACCATGGCAGGCTGTACAATCAATTCCCTTTACTACGTGAACAGAGTGATTGAAATATGCATAATCCGGAACTTTATGGATTCGTTTCCAGCGCAAAGGTTTATTATCGCGGTAATACTCAGTGAGCTTAATTATTTCAGGTTTGTCTTTACGTGCAACTGTGTGGCAATTCATACAAGTTGCTACTGCAGGAACCATTGCATGCCTGGATTTTTCTACAGCAACGTGGCAGTACTTACAATCAATTTTCATATCGCCCGCATGAAGTTTATGCGAATATGCAATTGGCTGATCTGGAGTATAACCAACTCCATCACGTTCAGCTCTTGATGCGTAGTATGTAAGTATAAACGATACAGAAACAACAAACAGTATAACAGGCAATCTGTTTCTAAAAATATAATCCAGAAAAGATTTTTTCATCAACATCCCTTTTAAGATTTAGGGCAAAAATTAAAAAAATATCGCTAACAGGATTATTTTCCCGCAGGCTTTTAAATTATTATTTCGATTAAATTTCGCGGATTACACAGGGAAAAAAAGTAGGTTTTCCCTAATTAATAGTTACTAATTTTTTCTAAATTTGATGGTTCAAAATTATAAATTAATGCTTTTAAAGCAAATGATTCTTACCAAATATCAAAAATCATTTTAAAATATTTTTGATTTGAAATTGATTTATTCTGCTGCATTACATCGTTTGTAAAAATATTTTCTCTAACAACATTTAGTCCTCAACAGAACATCGTTAAAAATTCAGATGGGAAATAATATTATCAGCTCATCAGAACAAAATATCGTAAAATTATAAAAGACGTTCTAATATTTGATGTGTAATAAAAGCTGCACCAACAATCACCTGCAAATAAAGTATAATTATTAACAAAGATGCAGAAGTAATTATTATTGGCGCTATAGGTCCCCGCCAGCCGCATTGATTGCAGCCGCAGTATCTGTGGAAAGTAAATATTTTTCTTTAAAGCCACGACTGTAAGATCGCTTAATTGAGCCCAAAACCCTGCAAGATGGGCAGCTATTAAAAGTCGGGTTTATCCTATCCTATAAAAAACTATAGTCCTGCGAAAAATATATTTGAACATTTATATCATTCTTAACAATATTAATTGAGCTTTCCGTTACTTAATAATTTAGAATAATTTTCATTGTCTTTAAAAAGCGTTAATGCAGCATTAAACTGTTTATCAAACTGTAATCTCTCTTTAATTGCAGCCTGATTTCCCAGAAACCTTTGAGCAAGCTCAATCTTTAACATCTCTAAGATTTCAGTTTTACTTGCAGTAAAATCTTCTTCAAATAAATCTTTAATCTGAGTGTTTAATTTTTCGAGTGTTTGAGTTAAGGTTTTTGAATTGTGATCCTCATTTATATGTTTAATTATCTCATTAATCTTTTTCTCTACATCGGATTCATAATTGAATTTAGTTTCTGTAAGATATTTTTTAAAATCAGAAATAATTTTATCATCATTAAGCTTTTTAAAATCAGCATTAATATTTTGATAATAGTATTTATCAGCAAAATTAAATAAAGTGCCTTTTGCTAAAAAATCTTTCAGTAGATCACTTTCAATCGTGTTTGTAACTGTTGTATCGGGAGTAATTCCGCCGGCGCTGTAAACAACTCTTTTGTTGTCCGTTGCAAACTCATCTTTTTTTAATGAATCCGGATCAGGAATAACTTGATTATCTTTTGAGTAATCAATTCTTTGAATACATCTGCCGCTTGGTGTGTAATATTTTGCGGTAGTTACCTTTAAAGATGTATTAAAACTTAAAGGAGTAATTGTTTGAACCAATCCTTTACCAAAAGATTGTGTTCCAAGGATAACACCTCTATCGTGATCTTGAATCGCGCCTGCAACAATTTCCGATGCAGATGCGCTGTTACCATTAACTAAAACAATAAGTTTTTCCGAGCCAACTAAGGGTTCTTCAACAGCAAAATATTTTTTTTCGCTGCTTAATTCTTTGCCGCGTGTTGAAACTATTAGAAGGTCTTTCTTTAGAAATTTATCACAAATATCAACTGCAACATCTAACAGTCCACCTGGATTTCCTCTAAGATCAAGTATAATTGATTTGATTTCTTTTTTTTCTTTTAACTGACTTAATGCACTTCTAACTTCATCGCCTGCAGAGCGGCTGAAGTTTGAAAGTTTTAAATAAACATTATTGGAATTTTCAGGATAGAAATCTGCAAAGACAAGATTTTTAACAATCACTTCTTCACGAACAAGATTAAATGTTAAAGTATCTGTTTCCCCCGGTCTAATAATTTTTATTTGTACCGTTGTTCCCGGTTCACCTTTTACAAGTGAGGAAATATCATCCAACTTTTCCGGTGTAACTTTAGTTTCGCCGACTGATTCAACAACATCGCCAATTCTTATTCCCTGCTTTTGTGCTGAGTAGCCGTCAATAACTTCAAGTATCGTTACGTTATCATTTCTAACGCCGATTGAAACTCCAACGCCGCCATATTTTCCATTTGTAAGCAAGTCAATATCTTCCTGATTTTTTTCATCAATAAAAACTGTGTAAGGATCAAGCTTACTTAACATACCTTTAATTCCGGCGCGCATAAATTCCTGCGGATCAATTTCATCCACATAATTAAAAGAAATTTCTTTATAAACTTTTCCAAACAACTCAAGATTTTTGCTTATCTCAAAGTAGATATCACTTTTACTTACAACAAATCCAAAAGCAAAAAGCACTACAAATGTTATCGATGATAATAATATTATTCTTTGTCTCTTCATTTATTTACACCTTCAAGTGATTTTATTTCATTAATAATCTGTTCATTTATCTGATTTATATTTTGCGTACCATCAATTACCCTAAAGCGTTTTTCTTTTTTAGCAAGAAAAAGATAACCTTCTCTAACGCGCTCATAAAAACTATTATCTGATACTTCAATTCTATCCAATTCTGAATGCGCTACATTTAGCTTCCGTTCAAGTGCAACTTCATTAGGTATATCTATAAAAAAAGTAATATCAGGAATTGTATCTCCGATTGCAAGATTATGAATATTAAGTATAGCATCAACAGATAAACCACGCCCAAAACCCTGATATGCAGTTGAAGAATCATGAAATCTATCTGAGATTACAAAATATCCTTTTTGTAAATAGGGACGAATAACTTCTCGAACCAATTGGGCTCTGCTTGCCGAAAACAAAAATATTTCCGTTTCCATAACCATAGCATTATTTTTTTTATCGAGAAGAATTTCTCTTATCTTTTCAGAAATTTCCGTTCCGCCGGGTTCTCTAATTAAATAAACTTCTTTTTTTTGTTCGGTCAAATAATCCTTAAGCAATTTTACCTGCGTGGATTTTCCGCAAAAATCTATCCCTTCAAAAGTTATAAACATAAAACTGATTACCTTTATTAATAAATAATGAGTGGCTAATAGTTATCAAAAGTTTTAATTATATAATTTAGCCGCACAGGTTTGATAAAAATTAATTGAGTGTTTTTAGGAAGTTCAATTTTAGGCTTAACGCTGCCAAGCGTATCATAAACAATTTCGCGATAATCAACCGATGCGGTAATTTCTTCTGATTCTATTTTACCTAGAATATTTATTCCGCCTCTTAAGCTGCAATTAATATTATTCGGAATTAAAACCACATCACGATCCTTTGGCAAGCCTTCGATATTAACTTTAATATTCTCAAAAGTTTTTTCAACAATTCTTTGAACATCAAAAGTTAGTTCTGCTTTATGCTGCTCCAACTGAAAACCAGTTGGTTCATCAATCTCAGCAATGATTTTAATCTTGCTCTCCAATGATGATAGCATTACCAGCTTAGTTTTAATGGCGGAAGTTTTCTGAAGTACACTTAATGGACCTGCAACCATAACTGAATCAGGATAAATTCTAATTGGTGTTGCTAATCCAAATTCCTCGCTAAAAGTTACATCAGTTACCGCTTCAATTTTTAATTTTTTAAATACTGTTTTTTCCACATTAAAAGTAATTTGGCGCGGACTAATTTCTGTAATAGATAATCCAGTATTTAACCAAGTGTTTTCATCAATTTCATTGATAGGATCAACTTTAATAATTCCGCTGTCGTTATCTGCCGAAACTAAAAACTCTGATTGTGAACCAAGACCCAAAGTTAAAAGCTGCCAGCCTTTTGCTTTTAGTTTTACAGAAATTTTTTCTGGGTTAATAATTCCGCATGTGTATCCTGTTGGTTGATTAACGACTTTTACAACAAATTCCTTAGAAGAAAAAAACTGATCAGATAAAGTAACGGATCCCCAAATAAGTATTGAGAACAATACTGATAATGCGATTATGTTAATTTTACTTTTCATAAATACATCTAATTATTTTTTAGATCGTTAAACAATTCAACCAATTCTGTTCTGTTCGCACGAGAAATTTCTCTGCCTTTAATCGGAAAATCCGAAAACGCTCTTGCATAATGTCTTAGTTTGTGAACGTTCATCTTGCTGATAGCTTCAAAATCAATTTCTGTTTTCTCTTTATTTTCATTTGGTATGATTTCGTTCTTTACTTTTTCTTTTTTCTTTTTCGCGGATGAAGATACTTCTTTAAATTTAGTTTTCTCATCTTCCAAACCAAGCGCTTCAATTCGTAATCTTTCAATTGTGCTTAATGGTTTTGCTGATTTATTTTCTTCTAAAATATTTTCAATCGGTTCGTCAATTTCAGTTGCCGTTTCTTCTACCTTCTTTTGAGCATTATTTTTTGTTAATGATTCATCTTCGCTTTTTGGAGTTTCTATATTCGGTTGAGTTTTATTTTTTTTGATTTTATGAATCGGAGAGATTTTTGTAACCTGCAATGGTTTTGATTTTTCTCGTTTGAATTCAGTTTTATCTTTTACAATTGCGGATATATTTTTATTAAAATCTTCATCCAAAATTTTATCCACAGTAATTATTTGCAAATCAGATTTTTTATCTGCAGCAGCTTTTATATTTGTATTTGCTGGAAATAATTCACCAAAAATTTCTAACAACACTTCATTTGGGTTATCAACAACAGAAAAAGAATAAATTTCTCCCACTCGCCTGCCCGCTTCAGCTCCACTTTCTATTGCGGCGTTTACATAATCTGTGTTGCCGCTTACTGCTAAAGTAACTAATCCATTTACAAGTTTATGTACACCTAAAATCTTTACGGGTGAGTTTTTACTTATCACATCTGCTGCTTCAATTAAAGCAACAAGTCCCTTTGATTCTATTAATCCAATTGAGTTTGACATAATTATTTTTCTACTCCAATAATAGAAAGTAAATTACTATGCGGAAGCGGAATAACATGCGAAGCACGAAATTCATTAGTAGCAGCAATTGCATCTGCTCCAAAAGCCAGCGCACGTTTGATTGCTCCCAATTCTCCTTTTAAAAAGATTGTTACAATTCCATCGCCCAAAAGCTGTTTACCAATAATATTAACAAGCGCTTCTTTTTGTATTGCTTCCACGGCTTTAAGCGATGAAGAAACACTACACGTTTCAAATATTCCTAAAGACTCAAAAACCATTTGTTTGCTCCCGATGCAGATTTTGATAGGAAAAAATAGCTTGTATGTTAAGCAAAGTCAATTAAAACGATTAGTTATTTCGCTTTATCGAATCAAGATACTCCTGCAAAATTATTGCCGCCGAGTACATATCTAACAAATCTTTATTCTGTCTTTTAACTTTTTTGTTTACTGATTCCAAAATTTTTTGCTGAGCAATTGCGGATGTATAAGTTTCATCCCAAAGCTCTACCTCAAGTGAAAATTTTTTTTCTAAACTTTCTTTAAATTTTTTAATATCTTTTATTACAGATGTTTTAGAATCCTTCTTTTGCCTTTCTTCATTCGGAATTCCAAGAATAAACTTAGTTACATTTTTTTCTTTAACAATCTTATCAATTTCATTTAAAGTTGTTGAGTTATTTGAAATTGTTTTATGAGCATAAGCAAACATTTGTAATGAATCAGAAAGTGCAATGCCGATTCTTTTCATACCAAAATCAATTGCCATTATTCTGGTTTCAGTATTTTCAGTCATTAATTACTTTCAAATCTTTCAACAAAATAAACTCCTGTCAATCGTTTTAATCTTTCAATAATTCTGTTTAGATGATCAAGATCATTTACATAAAGTGTAACGCTTCCCTCAAATACTGAATCATTTGTGTTTATGTTTATTGATTTGATATTTGTATTCTGAAAGGAAACGATTGAATGTGAAATATCATTTAATATTCCCGCTCTATCTTTACCACGAATTGAAATGCCTGCAACAAATAAAGAATCTTCAGCTTCGGGCCATTGAACGTTCACTAGTTTGCTTGTATCCTTTGCTGAAAGCGAAATTAAATTTGCACAAGTTTTACGATGTATTTTTATTCCTTCTCCCACAGTTATATATCCAATTACAGGATCGCCGGGAATTGGATTGCAGCACTTAGCATACGTGTACAATATGTCTGATTTTTTCCCATCTACTAAAATTCCGCCAATTTCATTTCTAGAAACTTTAGCAAATTTTTGAAACTCAACGTCCTTTTCAAATTCTTTTTCTTCTTTTTGCGTTGTTGCAGTAAGCACTTCATCAATGTTAATTGTGTTTTGTGAAATAGCTTTAAAGAACTGACGTGAATTATCAAATTTATTTGCGTGTGCAATTTTTAAAACATCATCCGGTGTAAAAGTAAGTTTTAATTTCTTGATCTTTTTTTCCCAGACTTCCATTCCCTTATCTACAACAGTCTGCTCTTCTTTATTAAGCCATTTTCTAATTTCATTTTTTGCTTTATGTGTCTGAACAAATTTTATCCAGTTTTTATTTGGATGCTGGTTTTTTGAACTGATAATTTCTACCTGATCACCGCTGTTAAGTTTAGTATCTAACGGAACAATTTTGCCGTCTATTTTTGCACCGATACAATGGAACCCAACTTTGCTGTGTATATCAAAAGCAAAATCAACAGGCGTTGAACCAACAGGCAATCTTCGCAAATCACCTTTAGGGGTAAAGACATAAATTTCATCTTGGTAAAGATTTAATTTAAAACTTTCCATCACATCTTTTTTCTGATCATCGCGTGAAGCATTTTCAAAAACCTCTCTAATCCAATTTACCCATGCTTCAAGCTCACCCTCAGTAGCGGTTTTATTTTCTTTGTAACGCCAATGTGCAGCAACACCTTTTTCCGCAACTTCGTGCATCTGCTTTGTTCGGATTTGAACTTCAACCAATCTTCCTAAAAGCCCAACTACGGTTGTGTGTATTGATTGATAATTATTTGTTTTAGGAATTGATATGTAATCCTTAAACCTATCTGGCACAGGCAAATAAATTTGATTTACAATTCCGAGTGTTGTGTAGCAGTCATTTCTATTACCAGTATCAAGAATAATTCTTATGGCAAACAAATCGTAAATCTCTTCAAAAGGTTTATTACGCCGAACCATTTTGCGATAGATGCTGTAAAGATGTTTTACCCTGCCGCTCAGTTCAAACTTAACATTGGCTTCTTCAAGTTTTTTAATAATGGGTTCTGCAAACTTTTTAATGTATGATTCTCTGTCTTTACGTTTTGCTTTAAGTTTTCTTGCAAGTTCTTCGTAAGCTTCTTTGTTTAGATATTTAAAGGATAAATCTTCCAGCTCCCATTTTACTTTTCCTAATCCAAAACGATTAGCGAATGGAGCATAAATCTCTAAAGTTTCCTGTGCAATTCTTCGCTGCTTATCCGGATTTACAAATTCCAAAGTTCGCATGTTGTGCAATCGATCTGCAAACTTTACAAGAATAACACGTACATCTTTAACCATTGAAAGTAAAAGCTTACGATAATTTTCCGCTTTGGTAATCTCGTATCCACGGAAGATGCCGCTTATCTTTGTAACGCCATCAATGATTTCTGAAACTTCTTTACCAAATTCACGAGTCATAAATTCAACAGTGTACTCAGTATCTTCAACAACGTCGTGCAATAGTGCGCATACAACTGTAACATCATCAAGCGGAAATTCCTCGGCAACAACCATTGCAACCTCATAAGGATGCGTAAAATAAGGCTCGCCTGATGCACGTAAATCATTTTTGTGCGCCTCAAGGCTTAACTCAAACGCTTTTGTAATTAATCTTTCATCAACAGATGGAAGATTGTTTTTACAAACCTTAATCAGATTAGCAAGCATTTCCTGATATTTAGAGTTTTCGACAGCCATTATTTTATTTTATATGAATAGTTTTTTAAGCGGAATCAATTTAGTTTTTTTTAGTGATTAGTTAAAGAGCCAGAATAAGGCATCTTAAACAAAATTTGTTATCGAGTTAATTCCTGTTTAAGTCTTTTAACCCGCTCAAGCCTGTCACTAACTTTTTCAAGTTCGTATTTTGAATAATCTTTAATTAACAAAATATCATTGCAGAGCTTTAATGCTTCGTTCAGGTTATTTAGTTTAATAAATTGTTGAGCAATTATATGATTAAGCGTTACTTCATTAACCTTATTAGATTTTAGATCTTTTGGATATGAATTTAAAATCTCTTTGTACAATATGATTGATTTTGCAGGATCAATATTTTCATAAGTGCGAGCCAAGCCCCATTTAAATATTCTTGATTGGGGATAATTTTTGAGTGCTGACTCCGCAACTTTTTTTGCGTTTTCAAAATCCTTTTGCTCAATGTAAATCCAGATTAAAGAATGTATTGCGAGATGAGAATTATATCCGGAAAACTTAATTGCATTTTGCAAATATTTTATGCCAAGTTCTTTTTCATCATCAATAAACGGAAGCCAATTAATAAATTCTGTTTTATCACTTTTCCAAAATTTGTAACTGCCAATTGCAATTAATGATTCATAAAAATTTTTATCCATCTCAAGGCAATCTTCAAATCCCGAAACAGCACTTAAACCCTTTGTAAATGCTTTAAGCCAGCTTTCATTCAGTGCATCATAATATGCGATGTAGCCTTTAGTTAGTGCAAGAAAATAATTATTCCAGATATTTTTAGGATCGTTCTTAATTAATCTTTCAGAAACTTTTTTTGCACCATCAAGATATTTTGTTATGGCTTCATCATCATAAGGTTCTTGATAATCGTAAGATTTAGCAATTAGAACTGCAGCAAGATAAATTTTACCAAGAGGAATATCTTTTCTTGTTTTATCTAACTGATCAAAAAACTTTTCAGCATCATCATACTTTTGATCAACAATTAAATTGATTCCTGCTTTTAAAATTTTATGTACGGATTTATCAGGATATACTTGTGCAAAGTTTTCTTGAAAGAAAATTACAAGTAAGAAAAGAAAAAGAATTTTTGAATTAAAGTGTTCCGAACGTTCTATCACCAGCATCACCTAATCCGGGGAGTATATAACCCTTATTATTTAGTTCACGATCTAAAGCAGCCGCAAATATTTTTACATCAGGATGCTCAGTTGCTATTTTGTTTATTCCTTCCGGCGCTGCAACTACGCAAGCAAAAACTAATTTTGAAGCGCCTCTGTTCTTCAAATATTTTAAAGCTTCTGATGCACTTCCTCCTGTTGCAAGCATTGGATCAAGCAAAACAACTTCTGCAGTTTCTAACTGCCTGGGGACTTTGTAATAATATTCTACCGGCTTTAATGTTTCTTCATCTCGCTGCAAACCAATGTGTCCAACTTTTGCTTCAGGAATTATTTGCAAAAAACCATTTACCATTCCTAATCCCGCCCTTAAAACAGGTACCAGAATTACATCGTTTGCAAGTTTTGCGCCCTCAGTTTTTTCAAGCGGAGTTTCAATTTCAGTTTTAGTTAGATTGAATTCTTTTGATAACTCTACTGCCAAAATATTTGATACACTCTGCAATGCTGCACGAAATATTTCTGAAGTCGTATTCTTATCTCTTAAGATTGTAACATCTCGTTTGATTATTGGATGGTCTATCAGAAATAAATTTTGTTTCATAGTTTTTTGCAGATTTATTTTTGTCTAAAACTTACAGTTATTGGAACGCCTTCAAATCCATAAACTCTTCTTAGCAATCTTTCCAAAAATCTTCTGTAATGATCCGGAATATGATTTGGGTAATTTGAGAAGAAAAGAAATATCGGGTAGTAATCCCCAACCTGATTTATAAATTTTATTCTAATTTCTTTTCCTGTTGGAGATGCCGGCGGCGGATTTTTTTCAATCTCCGGAAGTATTGCATCATTTAATTCTGAAGTTGGAATTTTTTTAGAACGCTCTGCCTGCACTTTTTTACACAGATCAATTAATTTATAAATTCTTTGCTTGGTTAATGCTGAAGTAAAAATAACAGGGGCAAAATCTACAGTACCGAGTTTTTCTTTAATTGCATTTTCATAATCGCGCGCAGTATTGGTTTCCTTTTCCATCAAATCCCATTTATTGATAGCGATAACCAATCCTTTTCTCCAGCGTACAACTTCATCAATAATTTTTTGATCTTGTTTTTCAAACCCGGTTTGTACATCAAGCATTAGAACTGTTACATCACTTTCACTAATCGCTTTGAACGTTCTTAAAGTTGAAAAGAACTCGATACTCTCTTCAACTTTCTTTTTTTTCCTAAGTCCTGCAGTATCAATAAGTATAATTTCTTCGCCGTAATATTTTAGGATAGAATCTAAACTATCACGTGTTGTTCCGGGAATATCAGTAACGATACTTCTTTCAACCCCAAGCAATGCATTTGTAAGCGATGATTTACCTACATTTGGTCTTCCAACAACTGCAATCTTTAATCTTCTATCTTCATCAATTAAATCTTCGGTTGGAAAATCTTTTGTGATATCATCAAGTAAATCGCCTGTTAGTCTTCCGCTTAGTGCAGAAATATCATAAACCTTATCTACACCAAGCGAATAAAATTCATTTGCACCAACTGCGTGTGATTGTGCATCAACTTTGTTAACAACTAAATAATATTTTTTGCCGGATTGTCGAAGCATACTGATTATAATTTTATCTATTGGATTAACGCCGCTTTTTACATCAACTAAAAAAATAATTGAATCGGATTCTTCAATTGCAACTCCAACTTGTTCGCGTATTGCTGTTTCAAATAAATCGGATGATTCAGGTACATATCCGCCGGTATCAATTAAACGGAATCTTTTTCCACACCAATCGCCTTCACCGTAATTCCTATCACGAGTAACTCCGCTTTTATCATCTACAATTGCTTCTCGTTTGCCGATTAGTCTATTAAACAATGTTGATTTGCCGACGTTTGGTCTGCCTACTATTGCTATTAATGGTAATTTCATATCGGAAAAATACGGAAATAAGATGAGGGAATGAAAAAGGTTTTGATGGTTAAAAGAGGCCCAATATCTTCTTTAAGATGAATTGTTACTTCAATTCGGGTTTATAATTTCGTCGCGCTGAATTCAAACATCTATTTAACTTAAAGGTATCTCTTTTAAATTTGCCTCGCCTTAAAGAGCTTGTTTGATAATTAGTTTTGTCACTTCGACCGAAGGGAGAAGTCCGTGAAAACAAACAGATTTCTCAGTCGAAGACTCCTTCGAAATGACTTTTAATTAATATTCACACAGCCTCTAAAAAGCTGGGCAAATTTGGAAAATATTGATTCGTCAATATTCCAATGAAAAGAAGATTGAAAATCGTCTATGTAAAAAACGAAATTAAAAATTATAACTTAAATGGACAACAGGATAAAATTCTGCGCGATTTGTAAGTTGTATGTTTTCTAATCTTACATTAACAGCTAAATCTTTATTGAATTGTGTAGCAGACCAAACACCATCCAACGCACTTAAAAAGTGATTTACATAAATTCCAATTACAGCAGTTGATGCAACTGAATAAAAACTATTAGCATCTCCGCGCATAACGGAATAAAGTTTAAGGTTCGTTGAAATTAAATCATGATTAGGTTCGTTTGCTGGAAAGTCATTCCAACCAGGGCTAAATTGATGATACTTCCCAATTAGTTCATAATATTGCTGATCACCGTGCGGAGGTAATTTATGAGAACCAGTTTCAGCTGCGTTTATA
Source organism: uncultured Ignavibacteriaceae bacterium (assembly GCA_963704275.1). Taxonomy (GTDB): domain Bacteria; phylum Bacteroidota; class Ignavibacteria; order Ignavibacteriales; family Ignavibacteriaceae; genus IGN3. The sequence continues at coordinate 207,268 of CAVPHP010000004.1, forward strand.
TCATTCCAACTGACTCTTTCCCAAGGGGGTAAACTTTCATCAGGATTTATGGAAATGTTGGCACTTGCAAATTGATTAAGCCACTCAGCATATTTTACAGCACTCCAATTATGATCAGGGTTTTTATAATCATCAGCATAATTTTGAAACTCTATTGTTTTATCATCACCTTTTTTATCGTAAATAAGTCCGGTAGTGATTACTGCTGCTTCTAACGCAAGAAAAATTCCAGCTTTTAGATATTCTTCAGAATAAATTTCACCTGCGCCTGGGATTAACAAAGAGAGTATGCCTGCAAGAAAAGGAGATTTTTTAGATTGATTTGAGTAAAACAATTGCGGTGTAGTGGGTTCAACATAATTGTTCAAAATTATTTTTGCATCAGTTGTAAGATTACCGGATAAAACAATTTTATCCTCAACATTTTGTGCAAATATTATTGATGTATAAATACATAAAAATATTAATGCTCTAATGATTCTCATTTTAATTTCCTTTTATCTCAATCTGGAAGATTTATTAAAATTAAGTATCTCAAATCCAAACAGAACTCCACCATAGAAGTTCCATTCTTTTCCGTACTTAACTACTTCATTATTAACTTTTCTTTCGAACTGATCAAATCCATAAGAAGCATTAAAAAATATACTGGTTGGAAATAGATAATATGAGTTAAGCTGAATTCTAATTTCTGTACCCACACCTTTTTTAAAATCGTTTAGCTTTGTTGCTTTTTGATTCCAGGCATTTCCAATATCACCACTGAATGAAAGGAAAATTTTATCAATGTAAAGATTTCCAACTTTTGTATCAACGTTTTGGAATAACGGAAATCTGTATGTAAAGTTCAGCCATGCAAGTTCGTTACCGCTGATTGCATAAAACGGATATGCTTTCATTCCAATTAATCCGCCAAGATAAAAATCAAAAAAGTCCGGCATTGTTGGTCCTAATATTGAACCGACTCTTAGCGTTGTATTAAATGTGTGAGAATCAAATAAAGGCATGAACAAACCAGCTTTTAATTCTATTCTATGAAAATCGAAATTTGAATATATTGGTTTTAAAATACCATCTTCAACCGTGTATTCTCCTTCATTATTAAAATCACTAAACTCATAATTGTACGTTAAATTTAAATCCATTCCAACGGGATTTATATCAGAATCTTTAGTTGGCATTATTGCATTCCAAGTGTATTTAGCTTCAATATTATTGCCGTTAAAATAATTATCCTTTGTTGTGGGATACAAAGTTCTATTTTCATCCGGCAGAATAAAGCTGTTAAGCGTTGCTGTGTAACTGCTATATGCATATTTAAGCTGCAAATTTTGATCGCGGGAGAAAAGACGATGGCGTGCAATAAAATCAAACTCAAAAAGATTGTATGAAACATCGGTTGGGATTATATAATCATAATTTATATTTCCATTAGATAATGTATCAGCACCAAATGAAACATCAACATTTGCTTTACGGCTGATACTGTAAACTTCTAAGGATATTTCGGGTTTTAATCCTAACGAACTGAATAAAGGAAGTTTATTCCTATAGTCAAATACAAAAAATAAATCTCTTTCCATTCTTGAATTTAGTGAGCCGCCTGCAAAAATAGAGTAACGGTCCAGCATATCACTTGATGTTACAAAAACTCCGGGTTTAAACTTTTCTATAAATGAATTGCCCGTGTTATAATTATCAAATCTTATAAACGGGAAAAAAGTTAATCTTGAAAAAACTCCTTTATATTTTTCTTTCTCAACACCTTCAATGTTTTTATCTTCATAATTTATTAAAGATGAGATATTAAAGTTATTAATATTGCCAAAAGGTTTATCGCTATCCAAAGGCGGATTATCCACTCGAACATAATCATTGCCTGCAATAACTTTTTGCTGATCTGATTTATCCAGCTTAAATATTTTGTAACCGGTTGAGGTATATCCTGCGTATAGAATATCGCCATCTACAGAAACATTAGCCATAAAAGCACCGCCAAGTACGTTTGTTAATTGTGTTTTACTTTTTGTTTCCGGATTAAGCAAATAAATATTATAAATTCCTGTTTCATCGGATGAGTAAATAATGTTTCCGTTATTATCAAATGCGGGATTTCGCTCATCATTTTCGGTTGCGATAATAAATTCAATATTACCACCCTCCGATTTTACTTTTGCAATATCACGAGTGTTGGCATAAGAGTAATCAAATATGATGTAAGAATCATCGGGTGAAAATTTTGGATTGTAAACCTGTTCACCGTTTTCAAAAAATGTTAAACGTTTAAAATTCTTTCCATCAATATCCACAATACCAAGATTTGTGGTTCCATCTTTCTGAAAAATAAAAACTATTTTTTTTCCGTCGTTAGAAACTGATGGATTGTTTGCTCTAAGATTATGTGTTAAACGAGTATCATCTTCAGTATCTAAATCATATACAAAAAGATCGTGAACGTTATACCAGTTTTCATTGTCCTCAGAAATTTTTGCATAAACAATTTTATTTTGTTCGGGAATAAATGAAAAAGTAGAACGAACACCAGGTACTAAGTTTTTATCTTTTTTAGCTGCGATATCATATTCATAAATACCGGCAGGACCAAAGTAGTCTGATGATTTATTAGAGATGTAATAGATTTTTTTTCCATCTTTAGAAAAGGTTGGATAGAAGTTTCCAAATCCGACTTTAGCAATTTGTTCACCTGTAACTAAGTTTGATAAGACTTTTTCACTTCTTTTTTTATAATCATTTTTAAGAAAGCTGCTCCACTCATCATAAATCTCGTTGCCGTCTTTACCGATAACATCTTTAAATGCAGCATCAATTGTAAAATTGCCAAACTTGCCAAGAGCTTTAGTTACTTTACCCAGTTTATCTTCACCATATTTTTGTGCGATATATTTTGTAAGCGCAAAACCTGAGTTATAAACAGATTCATTACCTAAACTTGTTTTACCAAACACACCCATTTGATTCCACGTAAGCATATCATTATCAAGTGCGTAAGAACGTAAAATCATATCACGATGTGAATCCCAAGTATCATAATTCAATTCATTGCGCTGATACTGTGCGGTTCCTTCAGCAAACCAGGCTGGTACATTAACGGTTGCAAGTGGATACGACACAACAACATTTGGAAATCCGTAAAGAATATCCGGTCTTCTTTCATCTTCATAAGCTAAGATTTGCAGAAATATTGCTGGTACACTTCTATTCAATTTCATTGCGGATTGAATTTGAACCATGTGTGTAAATTCGTGTGAGATAACATTTCTTAACCAATTATGAGCACCGCGCAAATCAAAATCTAATGCACTTGTCCAGATTTCAATTTTGTTATCAAAAAAATATGTAGCACCGTTGGAATAATCATCAATATCTTTTATTACAAAGTGAACAACATCAGGCTGATAATCATATAAAGAGCAAATTGGATCCCAAACTTCATCAGCAATTTTTAAAACAGTTTGTGCTGTACGTTCAGCACCTTCGTGAAAGTGAACTTCAACATGTTTACCTTTAATTGTAAACCAATCAAGTTCAGGATGAAACTCTGTAAACTGTGCAAAAATATTTGAACTGAGAACAACGATAAATAGAGAGATGAATAATTTCATAAATAGATTAAATGAGATTGTAAAAGAAATTATTTAACAACAGCAATTTTAATAACAACGGATTCCGATTTGCCGCTTGAACCGTTAGCTTCAATCCTTGCAAGATAAACACCACTTTGTATATTACTTACATTCCAGGTTGTTTCATTATCCATTCCACCCTGTGCATCAGCATTTAGCTCCGCAACAAAATCACCGGCAAGATCAAAAATCTTTATATTGATTTTAGAATCTTCACTGACGTAATATCTTATTGCTGTTTGTCCATCATAAACAGGATTGGGATAATTGTAGGCTCGTGAAATTGGAAAGAACTCGTTTATTGTATTTAAGTTTTCAGCCGCAGAAATAAATGACGTATTTCCTCGATTGCCATTTTCTTCTAACCAGCCGGAAGTATTGCTAACAGAAGAAATAATCCATGCTGTAAAATATTGATCTTGATTAAATCCACCGAAAGCTGTTTGACCTTTATAATTAAATATCACAGGGTTGGAATATAATCGATTACCAAAAGAAATTGGAAAACCATCAATCATTTTTCCAGTACCGCCATCGAATGCAAAAACGTTTCCATCAGAATCAGAGCTGATTATATCTGATTTTGTATCGCCCTCAAAATCAACCGCAAGTGGGGTATGAATTAATTCTGAACTTGAGTTTTTATTAACCGGAAAATTATCTGCTAGTGCTCCTGAAATATTGTAAGCTTCTAGTTCCGAACCATTATTAAGAACTATATAATTTTCACCATCCTGCTTTATATCAGAAAGTGAAATTGAGTTTATCTCTAAATTTTTCTTCACATTAAAAGCTGATTGAATCTCGCCGTTAGAAATAACATAAATATTTCCCAGATCCGATAAAACTACAGAAGTTGGAGTACCTTTGCTGTCATTTGTTGTTACAAGATCAACCAGTCCTTCATTTATAGTTTTTATTTTAGTTCCATCGGTTGAAAAGAAATAACATTCTTTTTGATTTACGTTTGAAGTTGTAATTGCGCTTATTGATGAACTTGAAGCTGAAATTTTTTGGATGACATAAGTTAGTTCAACTAAAATAGAATCTTTAATTGCAGCATTACCAGAAATTATTGATCCAAGATCATAAACTAAAATTATACCCGCGGTCGTGCCAATAATTAATTCATAGCTCTCAGTTAAAGTTTTCCTGATCACGGGTGCAGTTGAAGCCGCATATTGAATTTCAAGACTACCGCTGGTTATTAGAGAGTTTTCGCTGATCCAATAATTTATTCTATTAAATCTATTACCAATTGCTATTATTTTATCTCCAATTGTTGTGGAAGCAATTTTATAGCCACCGTGAAAATCAGGCAGCGTACTGATTATACTATTTCCATCAGTAACTAAAAGATCAGAGCCATTGGCGAAAGCAAATTTAACTGAATCGCCGTCTTCTAAAACTGTTGTCCTAGTTACATTTGAATTTGGAAATTCTTGACGAAATAAAGGTTTTATTATTGAATCACCATACTCAATATTAAAAGACATCTTGTTTGAGATAGTCGAAAAATCTTTAATGGTAATCAAACTGTTTGCACCGGAATTTGTTTTTGTATTTGGTCGAGTATCTTTTGAAAAATTATTTTTATATAAATCGGCTTTATTACCTGCATACCAAAAATCTTCTTCGGTTCCTTCACCAATTACTTCATCACCAAATATTGTGATAAAGCGTTCACCAATATCCTGCACTCCATCTGCTTCTTCAACATCAACGCCTCTTCTGGTTTTATCTGTGTTGATTTTATTTTCAGCTAACTTTTCATTGATTACATTTTCATCAATGTGCCAGATTACAATTCCGTTGCCCGGCAAAGCCCAATCAAATTCATCAACATCAAGCACAACACCGGAAAGCGAATCAGTATCAAAACTGTAAAAACCTGTTGTATCTTTTAGGAAGGTTCTATTAATGATCGTTCCATTGGATTTGTAACTAACCTTAGCACCATCTTTTGAAACATCTCTTTGTCTGTTTTCAATAAGATAATATTCAGATGAGTTTATCGGAACTTTAAGAATTACTGTGTCTGATAAAGCAGCTGCTAAGTTTGCGGCTAATATTTATTAAATAGTTTCCGGGTAAGATTACAGTTGGTTCTGCCCATCCAAGATATATTTTTTCCCAAGCAGAAGGTTCAGGTGGAAAGCATCCATTGTATGCAAAGATTGATTGTCCATCCATTAATCCAAATCTGCCAATTGCGCTAAATCCAGTTTCAGTATCAAATAAATCCGGCAAACCTAAATGGCTTGCAACACTTGCAACAATTAAACCGTTTATAGATATCTCAAATAAAAATTTACCTGTGATAGTTTCTAATTCTCTGCTTTCAGTTTCAGGAATTATCATACTATTTTTTATTTTGAAGCTGCCATTTGAAACCGGAAATCCATCGAAAGCAGAACCATAAATATTTTTGAGGGAATTTTCACCTAGATATACAGAAGGCAGATCTCGTTCGTTGCCAATACTGCCGGGTAAAGAAATATCTCTTCCAACACCTGCATGAAAAATCACAAAAAGATTGTACTCAGAAAAAGGAAATCCTGCATACATTTGATCCGCCATTGTCCAAACTTCTTCAGAAAATTGCCCTATTGGGGTTAAGTCAATAGAACCCGGAGCAGGAGCATAGTTTCTCATAGTTTTTGAAACTGAAAAAGTATCGGGTAAAATTGTAAACTGAACAATTGCTTTACCGTTGGATACTTTTTGAAAATAGTTTTTAACGAAAGTAAGATGAGATTCAAAATACTGCTGATCATGAGGAAGCGGATCCAAAATATCGATGCCATAATCTTGAGAATAGATAGAACCAAATTTTCCATTCCCAAAAGTAGCTCCATCGCGGTCTTCCTGAAAATTTACCATAACTGCTAATATTTTAATTGTATCATCAGCAGAGATAGATGAAGACTGATTTGGATTTGGATTGATTTTTCCGATAAAACTTTGGGCAGATAAACTGCCCAAAGTTATTAAACAAATTGCAAGAGTTAGAAGATTTCTGTTCATAAAAAATTAAATTCCCCTTGGTAATCCTCTTGTTGATTCAGGTACACCACCCCATCCGATAAGAATTGAGAATCTTAGCGTATTGTTAAGCGGGTGATTTTCTCCATCTTTAAAAACTGAAGTAGTTATGTAACTAAAATCAAAGCCGTAAATATCGTACCTAATTCCTGCACCAAAGGTTACAAATTTTCTATTTCCGAAGGCTGGATCTTCATAAAAGAATCCAGTTCTAAGTGCAAAAAGAAAATCACCTGGTTGACCGTACCAATACTCAAGACCCATAGAAGTAACAATATCTCTAAACTCTTCGCTCATAGGCTTATCACCCCAGGCAGTAAAAATAGCTTTGTACCATTCATCCGACTCACTAACAGTTTTAGTTGTATCACCTGACGAAACTGTTTTAGTAATTTTACTTACAAGTAGCTTACTAAAATCTAATGTGTATATCAGACTATTAAATTCGTCATCAAGTACTTTATATGCAAAACCTAATCTAAAATTTGTAGGGATTGGATCTGCCTGTGCTTGATCTATATAGGTAATTTTTGGTCCAAGATTACTTAGGTTAACTCCAACACTAATTTTTCCACCAATGTCTTCATCAATCAAAGGAATAACGAAAGTTTCCGGGCGCCACATTGTTGCAATATCAAAACTAACGGATGTTGCAATGCCGCTTCCTTGTTCTTCTCCAGTTGGCTTATCGGCTAATTGGCTATGGATTAATCTTGCATTAAAACCAATTCCCCAGTCTGATGAAAGTTTTGTAGCATAACCTACTGTAAGCGCAAAATCATAAGATCTAAATACAGATATAACTTCAGGTCCTGCTTCAGAAGTACGGTTAAACTCTCCATAATTCATATAAGTAAAACTGGCAAGCAAACTTCCGTTTATTTCTTCAAAATACTGTCGGTAAGTTAGATAATCATAAAACAGATCTAACTTAAACTGAGGCAGCCAGTTACTATGCGTAATACCTACTTCTGTACCTGTAAGAAAAGCAACACCCGCGGGGTTCCAGAATATTGCGGATGAGTTATCTGCTAAACCGCCGCCTGATTCACCTATTCCAGCGGCACGGGAATCCGGCGCTAAAAGTAAGAAAGGAACAGCAGCCTCGCCTTGAGCATACGAAATTTTGCCAAAGACACCAAATAACATGCTGATCATCATTAGCTTAAGAACTATTTTCATTTTTTATCCTCCGAGATAAATAAGATTAATTAAAATTTCTAATCAAGTTTGAACATTAAATATAACTAATATCACATATATAAAACATATTTTTTTGTAGCGGATTATTTAATCACCGCAAGTTTACCAAGCACACTTTTGTTAAACTCTCCATCAACAGATTTTATAATTACTTTGTAAAGATATGTACCGTTTGCAAGCTGATCTCCATCTGCATCTCTTCCATCCCAATCAACAACAACAAATTTATCATTAACGTTAAACTGTTCAATTTCTTTAATCAATCTGCCGGCAATTGTGTAAACTTTTATTTTAACATCAATCGGTTTTGTTAAATTTTGCTGGAATGTAAATTGTGTTTTATCGCTAAATGGATTTGGATAGTTGTAAATATCTCTTATAACTAAATCATTGCCATCAACCACAGAAAAGAATGTATTTTGTTCTGAAAAATTATTAAATACGTCCCACGCTTTTACCAGCAGTTCATGATCTCCGCTTTCAATATTGGTAAACTTATAATTTATTGATCCGGATTTTCCGCCTGCATCTAAATCACCTGTAAAGTAATTTGTAAAATCTAAAGGACTGTTGAGTTTTTGATTTAAAATTCCTTCTAATTTATGACCTACCCCTGTACCTGTTGTGTTCAAGCCCGTTTCATCTGAAAGTTTGACAATAAGATTCGGGTTTTGATTTACAAGATATCCATTGTTATATGCAACATCATCAAAAAAGATTTCTATATCCGGACCTTTACCATCATTAGACAATGAACTGTCTGTTCCACCAACAATAATTCTATTTGTATAACCAAGACCATCAACTGAATTATTTAAGAAGTACAGAATTACTTTACCATTTTTGTTTTCATAAGAAATATCTTTTGGTACGATAAAGGATTCTGAAAACTTACCATTTGTAATTGATACTCTTCCATTAAAAATTAGACCGCCGGAAATATTAACCTCATAGTTAATGGTGGTAATCATAACTTTTCTTTCGGAATCATAAATTGAAAGAATTCCTTCACCATTAAAATCCGTCCAGGGTGTGTTATCCGGTTTAAGAATTGTTCCATCAATTTTAGTTTTACCTAATGCTTTAACCTGCACATCCATAGACAAATTTTGCCCATTGACTGAATCAATTGAAGCTGGATATTGCGGAACTTTTAACCGTAATGTTGGATCGCCTAAAATATTATACTTCTGATCATTGACGAGAGTTGTCTTAGATAGTTTTGCTGCTTTACCTATAGTAAAGCTTAGATTTAGAGAGTCTCTTCCGGAATTAAACAATTTAGTAACAAAGTCATACATTAATCGTTCATTAGACCCGGCAAAGACTAATCTTGACGCAGTAAAACTGGCGATTGCACCGCTATTCGGCAAAAACATTAGCGCTTCTGCACCGCTTTGATAATTTGGGATATCAAAATATCCAAAATCGCAAGTAGCTGCGCCTAAGAAAAAATATTTATCATTTTTAAGCTGTGATAGTACTACACTTTTTTCAAAAATATGTTCGTCAGCCCAAAGTTCCGGACTTCCGTGACCGAAGTAATTTAAAAATAAAGTACCTTCATTTATGGCATCCACAATTGCTTGATTAACATCTGGCTTTCTTCTTCCCTGCCCGGTTATAACATCAGGATATGCCGCAGCGTATATTTTTTTGAAGTTAAAGGACTTTGGAAACTTTATATTTGATAAATTTTCTGATGGAAGTGTATGCATATTACCCTCATTACAATCGCGAGACCTACAGCCATCATCAGAAACGAGTGTAACAAGATTTCTCCATTCGCCCTTTTCTTGATTTAATTCATAATCTATAATTTTATTTACCATCTGATCAGCATTTGCTGCTGTTGTACAAGTAATTCTTCCAATAAATAAATCTATAAAATCATCGGTTCCAGAAACCCGTGCAAAATAATCATCGGTGGTGTAGGAATCTTCCTGACCATAAACAAATCGCAATGATTCTGTACTTTGCCAGGTTGGAACAAAATTATCGCCAAATCCTTCGAGGTTTTTATAATCATAAGTACCTTTGCCAAAAAGCAAAACATAATCAGGTTTTATCTGCCAATTATCATAAGCGTATTTCAGATAATCTCTTACAGCGGTAGGATCAACAACACCGCAGGAAAATTCATTATATATTTGATCTATGTCTGCAACAAAGGTTGAAAAGGTGAGCGGGATGTTATTTTCTTTATGGTTCTTAAGTTTATTTGCGGCTTCCATAAAGTTTTTGTGCGTGATGATTACAAACTTTGCACCAACACTTTCACCATGCAAATTAGAGTTTGAAATTTCTACAGGATTAGTGGGAGATTTAAATCCTGTACTTTCCACAGCTAAATACTTTGATCTTTGAGAAGCGGTTTCATCCATCTGAAATTTACAATCTCCGCCGCTAATTAAAGTATGATTGGTAATTAATTTTATATCAGAATAATTTGTTACATCAAATACTTTGATGTTTGAAGAAGAAAATCCAACCAAACTATATTCAATCAATCCGCCATTTGAATCAGAGAAAAATAAAATATTATCTGAAAATGCTTTAAGCTGTTTTACATATTTGATTGTAAAGTAATCTAAATATCCAATTGTTGAGATTGTTGAGGGCGTTACACTTATATTTAACATACTTCTATTATCAACCAAACTTCCGCTAAATGATGCATCAATAGGATGAGCATTGCCAACTATATAATCACCACTGTATCCAGCAAGATTTTGTTGAAAAATTTGGCTGCCGTTTTCTGATAATTTTAAAGTCATTGAGTTCGGTGCGCCTACAATAAATCTTAAATAGTAAGAAATGGGAATTGAATCCACTCTTCCGCTTAGTGTATTTGTATAAGTTCTGGATTTTACAGAATTTGAAAAATCATCACCCATAAATTGGCGACCTGTTTTACCCAAATTAATTTTATCAACTTCCCAATCTGCAAATGCTTCACTTGTAGTTTGATCGAGAGTTGGTGTAGTATTTTGTCCGGGTTTATCAGTTATTCGTTTACCTGCAGAACCATTAGAAGTTATCCAAAAATAATTTTTTGTTGAGTAAGGATGAAAATATCTCGAAATTGTTTTTCCATCCGAACTATAATCCCAAAAACTGCTTCCTCTGCCGTAAAATAATATGTAATCAGCCTCATCAAATTTACCATCATCTTCACCTGCAACTAAGATTGCATTTTCTTCAAGATCCGCTGGTCTTGGTAACGAGTTATTTTCAGGCAGCACTTTGCCGCCGTTGTTATAAATTTTAATTGTTCGCGGATCAACAGTGTTTGCATCTATTCCATATAAAGATAATTGAGATTTACTAATCTTGTAAATTCCCTCTTCCGGAGCTTCAAATCTTATCCATTTACCGGAAGCAAGAACGCTGTTAGTCACAGTTACATTATTTAATTTTTCGTTTGCAGTTTCGTTATTCCAATATTTTGCAACATTATAATTGATTATCAATCCATCTAAAAAATTGTCTGCTGGTTTTGATGAGATAACACTATTTGGACTAAAATTAATTCTTACAATAATATTTGTGTACAATCGTATTTTATTTTGGATTGGAAAAAATTTTACAGGATTTATATTGATCGATTGTGAATAGACTTCTCTAACAAGACCAATTTCACCGAAAGAAACCAAATCCGCTTTAGGTTCATACAAATCATATTCAGTATTTTTGCTAAAATCAAATGAAACAGAAAAACTATCGGGTTTGGAATAAGGAATAGGAATTAATTGTCCGGCAATTTCCTGATACGAAGATGAAAGAACCTCAATTGTATTTCCATATTCGGATGGAACGCCAACATTAATTATTCTCGTTAAAATTTGTGGAGAACCAAACTCGGAATAATTTATAAGTGTTCCAAAATTAAATTCAGCTTTTCTAAAATTAATTCCGTTGTAAGACACGATAGATGTATCGATATAGACAGGAGAATATTCAACGGTAACAGAATTGAAATCTGAAGAAATTATTTTAACATCACGCTGGGAGTATGAAAGGGATGCAGTGATGAGAAACAGTATTATTAAGATCTTGCTTTTCATTTCAATCAAACTATTATTAATTGATTTGTTATTTAATTCTGAACATTTAATGTAGCAAAGATCTCTAAAGTTTCTCCTAATTTTTAACCAAAAATGGTATCTATTTACCAAAAAAGCAAGTCTTTTATATTAGCTTTGATTTACTCAATTCAGAAAGTATTTGCGTAGTATCAACAAAAAACACAGACAATGTTGACCGCTTAAACTTAATTTTTTTGTTTTTTCCGATTAAAACTAATTTTCTTTTGTTTTGACCAAGCAAATTTAAAGCATCAAACTGTGTGCTAACTTTTTTTTCATCATCACTTAAAATGGGAAAATCTATTTTATTATTTGTACAAAAATTATTGTGGGATTCAATATTATCAATGTTAACTCCAATAATTTTTATATCGTGTTTTTCAAGTTCAATTTTTTTTGAGGAATAATCAACTAATTGATTTGTACAAACTCGCGTATTGTCTTTTGGATAGAAAACTAACAGCACATCTTTATCTAAGTTTTCATATAGATCAAAAACATTTCCATCCTGATCTTTTAATTGAAAATTTTCTACAACATCTCCTATTTTCACAATCCAAGCATATCTTTATTTTTTTTCATTGCATCAATGCAAAACTGTATGTGATCATCAAGTGGGATTTGCAATAGCTCTGAACCACTTTTGATATCTTCTCTATTAACCGCTTTTGCAAATGCTTTGTCCTTCATTTTCTTTTTTACAGAACTAACTTCAACTTCATTAATAGATTTTGATGGACGAACATAAGTTACTGCTGTAATAAAGCCGGCAAGTTCATCACAAGCAAACAAAACCTTTTTTAGAAGTGTGTCCCTTGGTTCGCCGCTATAATCAGCGTGAGAAAGAATTGATTTAATAAAATCTTCATCAAAACCTTTTTCTTTTAAAATCTCTGCACCTTTAAAAGGATGTTCTTCTGCAGTCGGATATTTTTCATAATCAAAATCGTGCAGCAATGCAACATTGCTCCAATACTCAACATCTTCATTAAATTTTTTAGCATAAGCGTTTACACAAGTTTCAACAGCATAAGCATGCTTAAGCAAGCTTTCGCTTTTTGTGTAATCTTTTAAGATTGCCATGCAAAACTCGCGGTCTCTATTTACGTTTATCATTTTTTACTTTTTGTTAGATGGTAATTAAAACTTGGACACAAATCACCAATCACACATGCGCTGCATTTGGGTCTGTTGGCAATACAAATTTTTCTGCCGTGTGTTGCAAGCAAGTGAGATGATTTTATCCAATACGATTCAGGTAATAATTCTTTTAATCTCATTTCAATTTTATCAGGATTTTGAGAATCAATAAATCCTAACAGATTTGATAATCTCTTTACATGAGTATCAACAGCAATTGCAGGGATACCGAACGCATTACCCGAAATTACCGAAGCGGTTTTCCTTCCAACACCGGAAAGCTTTACAAGTTCATCAAAATCAGCAGGTACTTTCCCTTTGTGATTATCTAATAATTCCATGCAGCAAGCTTTTATACTTTTTGCCTTCTGTTTATAAAATCCTGTCGAAAAAATTTCTTTTTCTAATTCCACATTTGTAAGATCAACAAAATCCTGCGGTTTTTTATATTTTTTAAAAAGTGATTTTGTAATAATATTAACACGCTCATCAGTACATTGTGCAGAAAGAATTGTTGCGATAAGAAGTTCAAATGGATTTGAATATATAAGCGCTGGTTTAACTTTGGGATATTGATTATTTAGAATATCAAAAATCTGTACAGCAAAATTTTTATTTATATTTTTAGGCATCTTTATTATACCTTGAATCAGATATTTTTAATCTTTCAACAGGTACATTATTTATAATGTGTGATTGAATAATTTCTTCAACATCCTTTAAAGTTATTCCACCATACCAAACCTGTTCTGGATATACAACTGCAGATACTCCAAATTCACAAGCATCTAAGCACCCAGAAGAATTAACTCTTACACTTGCATTCAATCCTAATTCTTTTAAACGGGATTTGAATTTTTCACGAACTTCGCTGCTTCCTTTTTCTGCACAGCATCCACGTGGATGACCTTCTGGTCTTTTGTTTTCGCAAATAAAAATATGTTTACTAAATCTTTTCATAGGCTATAAAATAAAGAAAGCGGAATTAAATTCCGCTTATTCTTTGTAGCGCGTACGGGATTCGAACCCGTGATCCCCGCCTTGAGAGGGCGGTGTCCTAAGCCACTAGACGAACGCGCCAGTGTAATAACTTAATATTTGAATATGAAATCAATTAAATGATTTTTTTGCTTTTCAACCAATTATATCCATCAATTGATTTAAAAAACTTTTCTCGCATCATCGTTTCACTTCTTGATTCAAATTTTTCAAAATAGTGCAGTTTATAAGGTATATGACCTTTTGTATATCTTACTTTACCCGAATTATGATTTTTTAATCTAATATCTAAATCTTTAGCTGAACCGTAATAATAAGTATTATCTTTTTCACTTTTCAAAATATATGCGAAGAACATAATTCCAATCTTTATTTGTATCGCGTACAGGATTCCTCCGTAGGAGTCCCTTCGGGAGAACCCGTGATCCCCGCCTTGAGAGGGCGGTGTCCTAAGCCACTAGACGAACGCGCCAGTGTAAATTCAATAATAAAAAATGTACAACAATCAATCGTAAATGTTTCAATTACACATTGTAAATTGTTCATTGTACATTCTTTTGTTGTCCTATTAGGACTCGAACCTAAAACCCAGCATCCAGAGTGCTGTGTGTTGCCAATTACACTATAGGACAATATATTTTTATTACTTTTTTGCGCTCGAAATATATCGAAGCCTTAATATAAATGCAATTTGAAAAGTGAACGATTATTTGCTTGAGATTGGATTCATCTTCAACTAATTTGATAAGGAAAATTAGAAGATTATATAATGAAAAACTTTTTACTAATATTGATCTTTTCTTGTGTATCGCTGTTTGCACAGAACTTTGAATTCAATAAATCATTTGGTGATTTTAAAAACGCATCATCCTTTTATATTACAGCAAATGGAATGATTTATGTATCCGATTCCGGTTCTGATGAAATAATTTTATTAGACACTCTGGGAAATAATTTAAAGACATTCGGCGGTTATGGCTGGGATGAAAACTCATTCGATAATCCAGCAGATGTTTTTGCCGATCCATTAACAATTTACATAGCTGATAAAAACAATCATGCCATAAAACGATTCGATAAAAACTTAAATTATTTGTCTTCACTATTTAAAAGAGAAAGTGATAATCCAGCAGAGCAATTTGGATATCCATTAAGTTGTGCTACTTCTAATCAGGGTGATTTATATTTTATTGATTCCGAAAATAAACGCGTAATGAAATTTGATATTTATGGTAATTATAAAATTAGTTTTGGCGGATTTGATGGTGGAAAATATCAACTTTCAAATCCAATTAAACTTGCAATCTCATCATCAAGCAAAATTTATGTTATCGATAATGAAGAGGTTTTTGTTTTTGATGATTTTGGAACTGGAATCAACATCATAAATATTGGTAAAAAATTAAACAGTATCAGAATTCTTTTTGATCAGCTTGTAATAACGACTTGCGATGAGATTTATTATACAAATTTAAAATCCATAGACTCAAATGTTAGCAAGTTTAATTTGTTGGGATATGATGAATTACCAAATATCGTTTCAGCAATATTAATGAATAATAAACTGTATGTGCTGGATTCAAAAGATATTTTGATTTTTAATAAAGTGGATTAAAAATCTATTGTTCAAATTTCAATCAATAAAAAGAAGTGCTTTTAGATTTTCACTTTTCTTTTTACTTACTATTTGGATTATTGGTTTTCTATCCCCGTGTTTGGAAATAAACTTTCTTCTTCCCTTCTATCCATTTCAAAAAATGATTTATTCGAATGTTTGTCATCAAAATCCCACAAAATCTTTAGGATGTAATAATGGGCTCTTTTTAGTTTGTGCAAGATGTTCAGGAATTTATTTTGGAGCTTTCATCAGTTCGTTAATTTTGATCTTTTATAAACATCAAATCAATTTAAAAACCAAGTATCTTTACTTATTATCAGTCCCGATGATTATTGATGTTGCTTTTTTAACTTTTAACATTTATAACTACAACAAATTTGCTTCCGCATTCACAGGCTTTCTTTTCGGTTCAGCCGTATTTGTATATATTTTGGGTGGGATTGAAAATTTACTTTTTACAGAACAAAAGAATAAATGATTTACAAAAAATATCTTCCAACTTTAGTTTGCGGCTTTGCTGCTGCGGTTCTTTCAACTGTGCCGGGAATAAAAAACTTTAGCTGCTGTCTCTTAGTTCCGGGTGCTGCTGCAATTTCGATTTTACTGGATAAAAAAATTAATCCATCTAACGAAAAAATTCTTATAGGAAAATCTTTAGGATTTGGATTTTTAACGGGACTATTTGCCACAGTTTTTATTACAACATTTGAAGTTTTACTAACCTACTTTACAAAATCCAATGATTTTGTTCAAAGTTTACCCGAAATCGAACTAACAATCCGCCAATGGAATTTGGGTTCTATGGTAGATGAATCTTTAAAATTAATTAAATCAACAGCTAAAGATATTGGAAAGAATGGGTTCTCATTTATTTATTTGCTAATGATACTATCCAGCAACTTCATCACAAATTCTATTTTTGGAATGATCGGCGGCGCACTTGGTATGAGTTTGGCAAATAAAAAATTGCGAGAGGATGAAACCAAAAAATGGTAACCGCATTTATTTTTTTCGTTCACTTAATTTTTAGCTTAGTTGTCTTTACAAAAAAATGGCAGGATGAAAACCTTGCTTCAGGTTTTCAAAATATCGCTTTAATAGGAATTTTGTTTGCAGTTGGTTGGACTATCACCGGAATAGTCGCTAAACTTGTTATGGAACCTAAAGGTCTGGGCATGCAGTTTGATCGCGATGCGTTTTCACTGACACTGCTAACTATAATAGAATTTTTGTTTTATAAATTCTATTACAACGATGAACCTACTGCAGTCGATAAGGAAATACAATAACTGCTGTCTGATCATTCTGAACCTGATTAGCATTTAGCGGTTCAAATCTCCATTGCCACAAAGAATTTATTGCTGCGTTTTCTAATCTTGTATCCGCTTTAGTTAGTAAAAATATTGATCCAACTGTTCCATCAGGTTTAATTGTGAACTTTAATCGAATGTCGATCTCTTTGTTAACACCATCTGGATAAGACGGAAGCGGATAACCTGGCAATATTTTTCTTGTACCCAAACCGCCGCCTTCAAAATAAAAACCAAACTCGCCTGTTCCCTTATTTAAATTTCCTTTTTTATCTCCGGTTTGATTGCTATTCTCACGCTGCTCGGTTTGTTTTACAGTCTCTTTTTTTACTTCTTTATCTTTTTGTGCGGGACTTACATCACTAACATCTGTGTTTTTTGCTTTTGGTAATTCAACTTCTTTCACTTCAAGATTTTTATCTTTTGTGATGTCTTGTTCTTTCAATTCAGATTTTTCTAATACTTCATCAAAAGCAGTCCCATCAGA
Source organism: uncultured Ignavibacteriaceae bacterium (assembly GCA_963704275.1). Taxonomy (GTDB): domain Bacteria; phylum Bacteroidota; class Ignavibacteria; order Ignavibacteriales; family Ignavibacteriaceae; genus IGN3. Next base: position 224,802 of record CAVPHP010000004.1, read on the forward strand.
ACCTGAAGAACCTGTACCGCCTAAAATTCCAAATGACAATTCTACTGCATTATCTTTAGTATATTTTAAAGGAATAAAAATCACAAGAAAAAGGATAAGTAATATTAAATGAAATATTACTGAAGCCGAGTATGAAACACGCGTTACGTTTTGATTTGACAAATACATAGTTATAGCTTTTCTTTTTCAGTTTCGATTGTAAACTTTTCGATATTTGAAATCTTTGCTGCATCTATAACTTTTATAACAAGATCGATTGCAACTGTTTTATCCGCTCGGATAATTAAGTTGTCCTCACTTGTTGCAGCTTTCATCTCACCAAGTTTTGCAGGTAGTTGATCGATAGTAATTACATCTTTTCCTGCAAAAACTTCTCCAGCAGTTGTTAAAGTAACAACCATTAATGATTGCTCAGATTTCTCATTCATTTTTGAACCAGGCAATTTCACTTTAACCCCTGTTTGAATTACAAATTGTGATGTAAGTAAAAAGAAAATCAATAAAAGCATCACAATGTCAGTCAAAGAGGAATAAGAGAAAATACTTAAAGGTTCCTTAGATAATTTAAATTTCATTTTGTAACCTATAATTCCATTTCAATTTCGTCATCAATTTCTGCTTCATCTTTTCCACCTTCTTGCATAACATCAATAACATCATTTGCAACAGTTTCCATTTCACCAACCAATTTTTTTACAGCACCTAAAAAATAATTGTACAGTGCTAAAGCAGGAATACCAATTATCAAACCAAATGCTGTGGTAATCAAAGCCTCCCAAATTCCACCAGCAAGATCGCTTGGATTTGCTGCACCGGCTAAATCTTGTATCGTCATAAAAGCTTGAATCATTCCGGTTACTGTTCCAAGAAATCCTAAAAGAGGCGCTATACCCGCAACAGATGCAAGCACGGATAAACCTTTTTCCAATTTGCTTACTTCCTGACTGCCGGCATTTTCAATTGCATCTTTAACTCTATCGTGTCCGTATTTATATTTTTTTAATCCTTTGCGCACAATGTTTGCAACAGGTGATTTTTCCTGCATACAATAACTTATCGCGCCGGAAATATCTTTCTTTTTTATAAATCCTCTTATCCTAACCATAAAAGCGGGAACATTAATTTTTGCTTTTCGTAACATTATAAAACGATCGATCGATACAGCAAGCCCAACAATTGAACTGGCAAGAATCAACCACATTATAAATCCGCCTTTTAAAAAAATATCTAATAAGTTCATATTTATCCTTTGATTGAATTAATTATCTAATGTTTTTATCTACAAAAATTTGAGCTTCTTCTCTGCTTAAAAAATTTCCAACTCGCACTCTGTACCATTTACCACGATTTGGAATTTCGGCTTCTTCTACAAATGCATTGTAACCTTTGTTCCTGTATTTACCTGCTTCATTTTCCGAAATTGAACTTGCGCGAAATGAAGCAACCTGCACAACATAAAAATTACCGTATTTAAAAATATTATTTCCTACATTTAAACCATTGCCCGTTGGTGCAGTATTTTTATCTGGGTTTTTAATTTCAGCAACCGGAGGTTTTGTATTTTCTTTTATTTCAGATTTTATTTCTGGTTTTGTTTCTTGTTTTTTCTCTTCAATTTTTTTATCGGTTGTTTCATTTTTTTGAATAATCGGTTCTTCAGTTTTTGGAGTTACAGTTTCTGATATTGTTGTTTCATTAATCTTTGGCAGATATGGATATGTTACGGGAATATCAAAATTACGCTGAACAATTTTTGCATTCTCTGATTTTAGAACGATCTGCTTCGGCTTTGAAACAACCTCACCTTTTTTATAAAATTCTAAATACCAATAAAGTGCCAGGGACAATCCAATTACAAGAATTGGAAACACAATAAACGGAATTAAGTTTCTTTTTTTAGCAGGCTCAAAATACTCTGCTTTTTGTTCTGTTGATTTTTCAACTTCGATATTTTCTTCTAGGTTATCTTCTTCCATCTTTAATTCTTGTTCTTCATTTTTGATTTCTGTGTCGATTTCATCATTAACTTTATTTAAAATAATTTCATCTTCACCTTCCTCTTTAATATCCTGCTCGGAATTCAAATCTAATTTTATATCATCAGAAGGATTTACATTTTCAAATTCAGCTTGTACTTCAGTAATTTCTTCATCATCATTTTTATTTGAACCTGGTTTATAAGGCTCAAAATATTTGGAAGTGCTTTTCCAAAATTCTTCATCAGTTGGATCATCTTCTAACAAAAGCTTATCAATTACATCTGATTTTGTTTCTTCAGCTTCCGGCTCAGGAAATGGATCATTTACAATTTCATTGATATGTTCATTAATCTCTGCATCAAATTTTTCTAATATATTTTGCTCAATATTTTCTTCTTTAAATATTTCATTAGATTCATTTTCACTTTCCAACAGCTCATTTAACTTTTCAGAGGATTCATCAAGTTTTATATCTTCAACAAATTCGGGAATTTCATCTTCAACTTTTTCCGGTATTAAATTTTCTTGCTCTGCATTTGATTCATCAATTTTTATTTCTGTTTTTGGATTTTCAACTGTTTCGGTTTTTTCAATCGCTTTGGTCTGATTCAAATCCATATTAATTCGCTCGTCCGCAATATCAAGAATTGATTCAGCTTCAATTTGTTTAGATAAACCTTCGCCAAAATCCCAGGCAATATTTTTCAGTTCGTTAGTTTGTTTTTCATATTCACTTAATTCGGTTTTTACTTCAGTTACAGTTTCATCAATCGAAGCTTTATTATCAACATCCAAAACTGCCTTATCATCCCACAGCAATTGAACCTGATTAGAATTATATGAACGAGCATCAATAACAAGCGTAGGAAAATTTTCAATAGATTCAGCAATCTCAGAAGCCGCAATAATTTTTTCAACTTTCGATTCAATCAATCGTCTGTATTCGTAGCCGGAAGTTGGAATGAAGATATTATCAAACGGAACTCCACGCAAAGGGATTAATGGCTTGCCAATACTTAAACTAAAAGTTGAATCTATCGGATGATAATCTTCTTCATCAAAACTTGGGATATTAAAAACCAACCCTTTGGTATCTGATTTTCTCAAATCTTTATCTTCAGAAAAAAGTACAAGTTCAACAGCTTCTTCAGAAACTTCGTTATCCTTAAAACTGAAAACAGGTTTTTTAAAACTGCCTTTAATCAAATGAAAGTATCCAAAATCTTTAACAAAAATTGATTGACCGATTTCTACAATCGCTGAAATTCTTTTTAAAAATAATTCAAAAAATATTTTAGCATCCGTATCCGGTACGCCGACATTTTTTGCAACTTTTTTTATTAATTCTGCTTTGGTCATTTTAAATTTTAATGTTTAGATTTTATAAACGATAATTAATACCAACTATAACATTCAATGGAACTTCTCGATATCCATTCCATAAATAATTTTTCTGATTAAGTAAATTATTTATATCCAAAGTTAAATCCAGATTTGGCTGGAATGAATATATAAATGATAATCCTAAATCAAAATAATCACCGATTGAAATTTTATTTTTAATATCTGCAAATCTTTTAGATTGATAATTCATTCGCGCAATCGATGTTAATCCATTTTTAAATTTATAACTGTAGGATGCGTTAAGATTAAATATAGGCATATATGGAATTTGATTTCCATCAGTATCACGAATATCAGATAGTTCTACCGAACTGTAAAACTCGCCATATGGTCCAAGATAAAATAAAAAGTTTGCGTACGGACTAATATTTTTCATATCAGCATAGTGCAAATCAAATTTTCCGGAATCTGATGAAGCTCCAAAATATGGAAATGCATCCGAAGTATAGTATTTTAATCCGCCGTCAATCTGAAAATATTTATCAAACTCATACTTTACAGAAGCAGTTAAAGCATTGCTTTTTTCCCAATAAATACTTCCAATGCTATCAACATTAAAGTAATTATTTTTTATTACAAAGTTACCCGGACTAATAAATTCAGCAGTTGGAGCAAACTCGCCAAACAGTGTAATATTTTTATCCAACTTTAAAGCAACTGAAGCATAAATTGCATTGTAAGTTTCACCGGCACCATGAGAAAATGTCCAGCCGAAAGTTCCTTTAATTAGTTTTGTAAAAAATAAACCCGCAGTTGGTCTAAGTAAAAGAAAATCTTTTCCGGAATTATCTCCTAAAAGATTTGTGATTGAATGGTTGCGATAATCAATTGCAGCACCAACATTAACAACGGGAAATTTTAAAAGCGCATCGCCCTTAAATCGTAAATTATTTTCTTTATAAACTTCCTGAGAGATGTTAGTAACCTTATCAGTTAAGTTTAAATTGAAAAGAAAATTTTTAGTAAAATCATTTTTAATATTAACAACAAACTTACCGTAGTTTAAACTTCGTCTTTCTTCGGGATTAGCTGAAGCAAAAAATTTATAGCTTGTAGTTCCATAATCACCATTAATATTAAACTGTGTTCCCGGAAAAACCTCGCCATCAATATCAGACCAATAAGTAAAATTAAATCCAAGTCTTGTGCGATAACGGTCGCTGTTATCTTCATATGCGCGAACAAAATCGCCGTTAAACGTTCCTTCTAAAATTCCATTTGTAAAAGGATATGCATAATTAGCGCTTACTGTTGGGATTGTATATAATCCAACACCAGCAGCAATGTTGCCTTTATAAAAACTTACATCGTTTAAAAAACCCATATCACTTTTTAATGGATTTGAAAAATCACCAATCTCAAGTTCTTCGGGAGAATATTTTGGTTTGATAAAATCTTCATTTACAGATGAAACAAAATCAGGTTTAATCTTATCAACTTTTTTGATGTTTAATTGGCTTTTACCTGTAATTACAAAATCAGGTAATTCAACATTCGGATTTTTTGTTTTATCATCCTGTGCAAAAACAACAAGCGATGAAAAAATAATTACTAAAAATATTTTTAATCTCATTGTACTTTCCTCAATTTCTGAAGCGCTTCATCCCCGATTGGAGTACCGCTGTATTTTGTGACAACCGCTCTGTACATTTCGGCAGCATTTCGTTTATCATTGAGTTTTACGTAGCAATCGCCAAGCAGCAAGTATGATCGCATCAGCCATTCCTCATAGCGTGAGTAAACTGTTCTTACTCTAACTAGCGATGTAATTGCATCTTTATATTTTCCCTGATCATACAATGATTGACCAAGATAGTACTGTGATTTAGCGCCCAGTTCATCACTTCTATTTTCTGAAAGAGCGGTTAGATATTCATCAGCGTTTGTATATCTTTTTGCAGCAATATTTATTAATGCTAATTCAAATTTTGATTTATCTCCAAACACTGTTCCCGGAGAATAAATGACTACATCTTCAAAAACGGTATAAGCATCTTGAAAATTCTTTTTCTCTAAAAGCGTCATTCCTTTGTTGTACTGAAACTCAGGAATTTTTGGTGATTTTTTTAATTCATTTATTCCGCGGTTATAAATACTAATTGCAGCATCATAATTTTTTGATGACCGATAAATTAATCCCATTTCCAGAATAGCTGCTGCAGCCAGGTCAGAATCTTTAAAGGAACTGATCACTCTATCAAAGCTTACAATAGCCTCATCATTCTGTCCAAGATTTTGTGCACTCTTCCCTATCCAATAATAAGCATCAGGTGCAAGTTTGCTGTTTGGATAGGATGAAGTAAAATTCTTGTATTCAGTTTTTGCTTTATCGTACTGCCTTAAGCTGTAATAGATTTCACCCTTCTTAAATAAAAGCTGATCCGCATAACTTAGGCTTGGATTTTTAGAAACAAACTCTCCCAAAAACGCTACTGCTTTTTCAGGATTTCCTTTTGCAACATAACTGTATTGAATTCCGGTTACCGCATCAAATACATATTGCGACGAAGGAAATTGCGATAATACTTTTTCATAATTAACAATTGCCAAATCATATTCTTCCATATTAAATTGTGCATCACCGATTGAATAATAAATTATCGGTTCTAATTTTGTCTTTGGATATTTTGAAATAACAACATTGTATTGCGCAATTGATTCTGTGTATTCTTTTTTCTGAAAATAAATCCAGCCAATTGTGTAAAGTGAAACTTCCGCATATTCTGAAGTTGGAAAGTTTTGTTGGATTGAAGTGAATTCAGCTATCGCATCATTGGCTTTGCCTGATTTATAAAGCGCTTGTGCATATTGATATCGTGCATAAGGATCACTGCTAAGTTTTGCATCTGAAGAAAAAAGTTCTTGATAAACTTTACTTGCAGCGGAAAAGTTTTTACTTCCAAAATAACTATCTGCTAATCTTAATTTTGCATCACTAAGTCTTTTATTGTTTGGATATTTTTTTATGTAATCTGCAAATTGATAAGCCGCATTTTCATAATCACCGGTATTAAAATAACTGTAAGCTTTTCCGTACAGAGCTTGAGAATTTATTTCCTTATCTGATCCAACAGCGATTTGATAATTATTTATTGCTGATTTAAAATTACCTTCAGCAAAATAATTTTCTGCTAAAAAGAAATTTAACTTTTGTGTTTCAAAACTTGCATCAGAATTTTCTAATTCATTTAAATATTTAAGTGCAATTTTGTTATCATTTAAATGAAACAAAGAAATTCCAAGTCCCAGCAAAGCCCTATTATGAACATCTTTCTCAGCACCTTTGTTTGCAAGAACAATCTCAAAATAATTTTTTGCAGCTTCAAATTTGCCTTTGTTCAATTCAATTTCACCGAGCATTGCAAAAGATTTACCTTTAATTACATCATCATTAGATGCATTTGCAGAGATTAAATATCTTGTAGCAAGATCAGAATTATTAGTGTTAAAATATACCACGCCAAGCTGATATTGAACTTCCTGCGCTAAAGGATCATTAGGATATTTTTCTAAAAATTCTTTGTAAATCGCATTCGCTTCATTGTTCTTTCCTAGATAGCGTTTACATTCACCTTTCCAGTATAAAGATTTTATCCCGAGTGAATCAGATTCGCTCGAAAGTTCATCAAAACTATTGAACGCTTCATCATATTTTTTTTGCTGAAAGTAAGTCCATGCTAATCCATACTTTGCATCGCGAGAGTATTTTGCTTCGGGAAATTTTTGCAGCACTTCCAAATAACTTTTTTCTGCGTTATTATATTCACCAACGCGGTAATATGATGTTGCAAGTAAATAAATACTTTCAGAATACATGTCGTCTGAAAGATTTGTGAGTCTTGGACTTTTTAGTTCTACAATTGATGATTGGTAATCTTTTAATTTAAAGTAACAAATTCCAATTCGTATTTGAGAAGATGTAGCAAGCGTTGAACTTTTATGATAAGTTAAAAGTTGGTCGTAATATTTTACTGCGTTATTATAATCACCAACTTGTTCGTAAGCATTTGCAAGCGCATATAAAGAATAATCTGCGTATTTTTTATTGCGTTTATCAGCAACTGCTTCTTCCAAAAACTGGATTGCTTCTTTAGGTTTATTTTCAGCTGAGAAAGATTCACCAACCCAATAAAGGCTGTTACCATAAAAATCACTCTCCGGATAATCATTTAATAAAAGTTTTAATCTGCTGCGCGATAAATCATATTTCCCTGAGTTAAAATAAATCAACCCAAGATTATATAATGCTTTATCACGATAGTTAGACCAGTTGTAAGTTTTGGTAAGATATTCAAATCCAATTGCAGCTTCATCTTTTCTGCCAAGTTTTAATAAGGATTCAGCGGAATAATATTTTGCAGTCGCGTAAACTTCATCAACTATTTTGTATTCGTTAAAAAACTCTTCAAACAATCTGTTTGATTGTGCATATTGCTGATTGTGGTATGCCGTCATTGCATCATCAAACTTTTGGGATGTTGATTGAGAATAAATCTGGGGAATAATCGAAATAAGAATAAATAACGAAAAGAATTTTAGCATACTCAATCCTTAAAAAGATTTGGGTGGATACTTGCAAACAAGACTCAAATATTCAAAAAAGTCCATCATTGGATAAAAAACGGTAAATCAGAATAAACTTCTAAAATCTAATTCAAATATAAACCTCAAAATTTCATAAAGTCAAGCCACTTAACAAAATATAGGAATCTTCTAAAGAGAAGTGTTAAAAAAAATGCTTCAAAATTTAACTTTATTTAAGAGGAATTGGGAGAGAAAATGTTAAGCTATGGATATTAAAATGATTTGTTTTTCGATTTTTGATAATCACTCAAAACTTCTAATCCAAATTTGGAGGATGATTTTGCGGAAATAATTTCAAGATTGGTAATTACTTTTTTAATCACCTCGATTTTAGTCTTAACTCTTATCGCTCCATTTATGTGAGAATAAAGTTGATCTTTAAATTTTAATGCAGCCAGAATTGAAACGATGCAAATTTCTCTTTCCTTTAATGATAAACCTTTTCTTCCCAAAACTTTTCCATAACCTTCTACAATTAACCATTCTGATAATTCCGGTGAAAATGATTTAATATTTGAAATTAGTTTATGAAATTTATTTCCATAAATCTTTCGACAATTTTTTTCACCGCGCGTTTTATACTTGATAAAATCATATCCATCATAATTTTTATTATTGGATTTAATATTGCTAAGTTTTTTTAGTGAGATAAGTGAGGATGGAAATCCGGCAAATAAATAAGTCTGTAATAATGCTTCGTATATTTTATTGAGGGAATATTTTTGTGCTAACATATCTTTTAAAATTAAATCAAACCGTTTTTCTTTCCGTAGAACGGATGAAGCACTTAATAAAGCAAGTAATTCTATTTCAGATAATTTTTTTAATTCCAATTTTCTTCCGTTTGATAAAAAAAAACCCTCGCATTAACGAGGGTCTTTAAGAACTGAAAATTTTACTTTAATAAACTGAGTTCGTAATCAGCAGTTTTTTTATACGTTGGATCAGCCGAAGCTAATTTAAAATTTTCTTTAGCTTTTCCTGTATCGCCCTTTTTATTTATATGCAATGCCCATGTAGTAATAAGGACCGCCTTTAGTGATTTTAGAACGATACTTTAAAGCATTTAGTGCAGCTGCGATAGCATCATCATATTTACCTGTTTCAGAGTAAACTTTTGCAAGTGATAAATAAGCTGCATCATAATTATCGTTTTCAACAGATTTTTTTAGGTACTCAATTCCCTTATTAGAATCGCCGCCTGATAAAGATTCCATACCAAGTTTTGCATAAGCAAGGGAAACGTTTTTCTTAACTTTTGTTTTTGTAGAATTGCTTGCGTTGGAATTAAGAATTTTTTCAAAATTAGTTATCGCAGCCGAATAATTTCCCATCGAAAAATAAACTCCGCCTAAAGCATTTAATGCACCTTCGTATCCGCTATTAAGTTTCAAACAATCTTCAAAAGCCTGTTTAGATTCTTCCAATTTATCAGCTTTTTTTAAAGCCACACCTTTCTGATAAAAGATTCTGTAATCTTTTTCAATTTGCAACGCTGCAGTGTATTTTTCTATCGCACCGTTAAAGTTACCGCTTTTTAAAAATGCATTACCTTCGTTGTAAAGCTTTCCTGCTTCGGGTTTCATCTCTTGAGCAATTCCAAATACCGATATGCTTAATACAATTAAAGCAGTCAAAAATAAGCTGTTTCTCGTCATAGTGTTCTTCCTATTTTGGTTGAAAAAATGGATTACATTTGTGCGGGAGGCGGGACTTGAACCCGCACGCCAATTAAGGCACTACCCCCTCAAGATAGCGTGTCTACCAATTTCACCACTTCCGCAAATTTGAGGTGTCAAATTATAGCTATCAGCTAAGAAAATCAACACTTTCTTGGTGTGTTATTTAAAAATTATGGGTAGAAATTATTGACGCTTCTTGTCCAAAAGAACATTTCTGATTTCTTCTATGAATTTTTTCTCAAATACAATTAGCTTACAAATTTGTTCGGTTGTTAAAATATCATTAAGTGACTTGATAAACTGAATACTTTTTTGATTAACAGTTTCTTTGGTTTTACAAAATTCTGTAACAAGTTGCTTTTGCTTTGTTTCAATGTTTTTATCTTTTGAATTGAATGTATTTTCAAGTTCAACTAAAATTTCATCAACTTTATTTTCCAAAGTTTCGATTTCACTCCTGGATTCATTACGTCTAGCAAAAAACCTAACTGCAACATCTTCTTTAAGATCCAATGCTTCAATCAACTTTACTTTTTCAAGTTGCTCAAGTTTACCTTTTTTCTGCATCATTCTGTTTCTCATTTTTTGCGGATAGAATAAGGCAGTTGAAAATAAAATTATTACAATAACAAAAATTATTTTTTTCATGTTAACCTCTTATAAAATTTTTTTATCAATTAATTCTGAATAAATTTTATCAACATCGTTGTCAGAAACGTATTCATCGACATCTGAAACATTATTGATATTAAAGATATCGTCTAATTCTTTTTCGTTTATCGATCCAATAATACTTGTAAAAATATTTTCAGTGTAGATTGAATCCAATTTTTCAGAATCATATTCGTTTAAATTATTTTCGACATTAGATGAGTAATAATTATCACTGAATGAATTAAGCTCAGCTTCAGAATACTCTGCAAGTAAAGAGTTTACTTCTTGCGGTTGTACTTTATTAAAATTTGAAATGATAAAGTATCCCGCAACAGCTACAAATAAGGCTGCAAAAGCATATCTGATTTTTGGGAAAAATGATTTGGTATTTTTTAAGTTAATACGATTTCGAAAATCTAAAAGTATTGATTCGGAATAATCATTTATTCAAATGAATATTTTTTACTTCTGAAATGATGTTATTCAGTTTTTTATATTCATTAAACTCATTATTTAAGTCTGTTGATTTATTTAAATCGTTTTCAAATTTTTCAATCTCTTCAGGATTCATTCTTCCTTTCAGATATGAAAAAAATCTTTCTTCATTTTTAATCATACTTCACCAAATCCTTAATCTTATTTAATGCGTGAAAGTAGTTCGCTTTTAATGTTCCAACGCTTTTGTTAGTTATTTCAGAAATCTCCTCATAACTAAGTTCATCAAAATTTCTCATAATAAATACTTCTCTTTGTTTAACAGGAAGTTTTTGCAGCGCCTTTTCAATCATAGCTAATTTTTGTTTTGATTCAAGATTATCAATTATATCGTTATTACTAAAATTTTTATTTGATATTTCATCAAGACTAAAAAAACTTTTTAACTTTCTTTTCTTTAGATAATTTATACTGCGTGTATTGGTTATTGTATAAATCCAAGTATATAAAGACGATTTAAATTCAAAAGTATTTAGTTTATTATAAAGAACAATTAAAACTTCCTGCACAATCTCATCAGCATCAAGATGGTTTCCGGTCATTCTGCGCGCGTGCCAATAAATTTTTTCCTGATATTTAACTGCAAGCCGATTAAAAGCTGATTCATCGCCATTTAAAAAATTTTTTGCAAGTTCAAAATCGTTGTTTAATTCGTGCATACAGTTTTTATTATTAATTCCTTAGACAATTTAAGGTTAAAAATAGTTTAATAGAGATATTTTAAACCTAAAGTAATTCTAAGTTGTCAAAAGAACAAAATCAAACAAAACTTAGAAAGGGACAAATTATGAAGAACTTAATTGTAGTTTTAACAGCACTATTCCTAATTACTGTTGTTAATCAGGAAATGTTTGCACAGAAAAGAGGAAATTGGAATAAAAATAATTGTCGTATGAATGTAAAGGAGAAACTTAATCTAACAGACGAACAACAAAATAAAATTGAAAGTCTTAGATTAGCTCACCAAGAAAAAATGATCAAATACAAAGCTGATCTTGATTTGAAAGAATTGGAAATTAAAAAACTCAAATCGAGTGATAAAATGTCTCGCAGCGAAATGCTCAGAATTGAAAAAGAGATAAATGTAATCAAAAACGAAATGGCTTTGGAAAGAGTTAATCATCAAATGGATGTGTACGATAATCTTGATGCTAAACAAAGAACAATCTGGTCAGAAAAGCCAGGAAAGTTTGGACGAAATATGAAAAAGGGGTCGTGTTACCGAAAATAGTAGAGCATAAAAAGCCGGTTAAGCCGGCTTTTTTTTATAAGTCACCCTCAATAGGTTTTAAAACAATTTCTTCAGTAACAATATTTTGCTTTTGAAGAAACGCCCAAACTAAAACTCGCGCAATATCCTCAGGACTCATCATTCTATTTTCAAATTGATTGCGCATTTCTTTTGACCAGATTGGTGTTGCAGTTGCACCTGGAATAACATTAATAACTTTAATATTGTACTTACGAATTTCTTCTCTCAAAGAGTTTGTATAACCAAGCAAACCCATCTTTGAGGCTGCATAAACACTACTTTTTGTAAAAGTTTGTTTTGTTACAACAGAAAGTATATTAATTATCGTTCCACTTTTGTTGGCAATCATTTGAGGCAGTACAGCTTTGATGGCGTAAATAGAGCCTAAAAGATTAGTGTTAATAATATCATTTATTTCGTTGATCGAATTTTCTTCAGCTAATTTAAAAGATGTGATACCGGCATTATTAATTAAACAATCAATTTTATTATTAACTAATATTTTTTTTACTGTTTGATCAACATTTGTTTGAGAGGCAACATTACAGGGGAAAACTTCAACATTAATTTTGTCATTATCTAACTCTGTATTAATTCTTTCAAGTTCAGCAGATCTTCTTCCGGAAGCAAAAACTTTAGCTCCGGTTTTTGCAAACTCAATCGCTGCAGCTCTTCCAATTCCCGAGCTTGCACCCGTTATCCATATTCCCGGTTTTTCTTTACTCATAAATTCTTTGTAGAAATAAGATTTAGAAATTCAGCCCGAGTACGTGCATCATCTTTAAATATTCCATAGCATTGCACTAGATGTTGCAGAAGAATTTTGCTTTTCAACTCCACGCATCATCATACACATGTGATGAGCTTCAGATACGACAGCAACACCGATTGGCTGCAGATATTTATCCAATGTATCTGCAATTTGCTGCGTCATTCTTTCCTGAACCTGCAAACGTCTTGCAAACACATCAACTATTCTTGGAATTTTACTCAGTCCAATAATTTTACCATTGGGAATATAAGCTACATGTACTTTTCCAAAAAACGGAAGCATGTGATGTTCACACAAACTGTAAAAATCAATATTCTTAACTAGCACCATCTCATCATATTTTTCAGTAAAGACGGCATCATTAATTACTTCTTCAATATCCTGATTATATCCTTTTGTTAAAAATTCATAAGCTTCTGTAACACGTTTTGGAGTGCTTAATAAGCCTTCACGATTTGGGTCTTCACCAATCTCAATCAATAAATCATTTATCAAATTTTTAGTTTTATTATTATCCACACTATTCTCCGCGATATTCAAAGTAATTATTTTCAGTTTCGTAAAGTTTAACAGAATGAAGTTTACCAGCAGGAATTTTATCTTTCAACTGATTCCATATAGCCATAACAATATTTTCTGAAGTTGGAATTAATCCTTTCATAAAATCTGTATCAACATTAAGATTTTTATGATCAACTTTATTGATGACATGTTCATGAATAATTTCTTTTAGCTTTTTTAAGTCAATCACAAAGCCTGTTGCCGGATCAATATCACCGGCAACAATAACTTCTAAAGTATAATTATGTCCATGCCAATTTGGATTGCTGCATTTGCCAAACAACTCAAAGTTTTCTTTATCACTTAATCCTTCTTTAAATAATCTGTGTGCAGCAGCAAATGTTTCTCTCCTGGTTAGATAAATCATTCTACCCTTTCAAAGCTTCCAGCACTTCTTTATTGTGCCCGTCAACTTTTACTTTGTTAAATATCTTTTTGATCTTTCCCTTTTCATCAATGATAAATGTAGTGCGTTCAACACCCATATATTTTCTGCCATACATACTTTTTTCTTTCCACACGCCATACTTTTCAACTACTTTTTTTTCTTCATCAGCAAGCAGATCAAATTTTAGTTTGTATTTTTCAGAAAACTTTTTGTGTGATGAAACTGAATCAGGGCTAACACCAAAAATTACTGCATCAATTTTAGAGAATTTCGGAAGATCATCACTAAAACTACATGCCTCCTTCGTACAGCCGCTTGTATCATCTTTAGGATAGAAATAAAGAACAACTTTTTGCCCTATTAAATCTTTTAAAGATACCTTTTCATCATCTTGATTTTGTAAAGAAAAATCAGGTGCTTTTTTACCTATTTCTAACATTGAGTAATTCTCCCTACAAATAAATTAAGCAAGTGCTTTTTTAACAGCTTCAAAATTAGGTTGATCACCAGGATTTGCAAGCACTTCAATGTGCTTTATGTTTCCCTTATCATCAACAACAAATGCAGCACGCTTTGCAGTATTAAAGTAATCAAATTTACCTGGAACGAAAACATCCAATATTACATCGTATGCCTCGATAGTTTTCTTATTGAAATCACTTAATAATGGGAAATTATAATTATTTTTTTCATGAAACATTTTCAAAGCAAAATGTGTATCAACACTAATTCCTAATACTTGTGCGTTTAGATTTTCATAGACTTTTAATTCATCTCTAAATGTACACATCTCTTTTGTACAAGCACCTGTATTAGCTGCCGGAAAAAACAGAACGACAACATTTTTTCCTTTGAAAGAGTTTAACGAAACTGCTTCGCCATCTTGATTAAATAATGTAAAATCCGGTGCTTTGTCTCCAACTTTAAGTGCCATTTTATACTCCTTGTTTATTTTTTAGGAAAGTTTTTTAGTTATGATTTAAGTTAACCAAAAGCGTTTGTAGTTTCAAGAATGAACATCACTTGTTGATATAGCTAACAAATAAAAATTCTAAAAGTTCAATTCGGTTAAAGTAATCCCATATTTTTTGTCAATTCTTTAAATCCATGTTCAAGCTGCTCAAAAGATTCAATCGCAAAAAGTATTGGCTGTAAATGCCAAACATCATACTGTTGTTTGATAATATTTTCCGGTACAAACTCTTTTACTTCAACATTATCCGATAAAGCATTTTGTACTTCACCGAGTGATGATACAATTCCAGCTCCATAAATTCTCATTCCTTCAGGTTTTCTAATCAAACCAAACTCTACTGTAAACCAGTGAAAAGTTTCTAAATAAGTTCGATTTATTCCATCAGCTTTTAATGCAGCTTCACCAAACATCTGGTAAAACGATGCAAAGTTTTTATTTGTAAGCAGCGGCATGTGTCCAAAAATATCATGGAATAAATCCGGTGCAGGTGTATAATCAAGTTCATCTTTACCTCGGATATAATCTGTAGAAGGGAAAACTTTTTTACGAAGGAGTTCAAAAAAATTCTGCTCGTGGATTAAACCTGGAACACGTGCAACTTTCCATCCAGTTGAATCATAAAAAATGTAGCTCAAATCTTTTAGAGATGGAATGCGATCTTTTGAAAGATTTAATTTATTAGCGCCTTCAATATATTCTTCACAAGCTTTACCTTTTAACAATTCCATTTGGCGGTTGTATAGAATTTTCCAATTAGCTTGTTCTTCTGCTGTATAATTTGGATAAACAATTTCATCGTGTTGAGGAACCGGGCTTTCTAACCTTTGTGGAATGCATCTTGGATCAACGCCTTCTTGAGCTGCTTTTTCATAAGCAGATACAATTTTTTCTTCAGTTTGTTTTTTATTCATTTCAGATTCCTGTTATTCTTGGTGTAGAAGTTAAAGATTGGTTATTACATTTTCAATGAAAATTATTTAATAGATTTTTTTAACCACATAGAAATGAAAGTTTTGAAAAGTTTTTATATACAAAAACAAAATTTTATATTGCTTTAGAAAATTTTCTAATTTCAAACAGTAATTTTTATTTAAAGGACAATCAAGTTATTGGCAGATATTGATAAAACTGAATTTGAGTTAAAACAATCGTGTGTAATTCCATATCGAATTACAAATGGAAGTGTTGAACTTTTATTAATCACTTCGATAAAAAAACAACGATGGATTTTTCCAAAAGGATATATTGAGTTCAATCTTACCGCATTTGAATCTGCAAAAAAAGAAGCATACGAAGAAGCAGGTGTAATTGGTGAAAATGAAACTGTGGAGCTTGGAGCTTTTGAACTGAAAAAGAAAACTCGCCAATCTTACGTAAGGATTTTTTCTATGGAGGTAACAAAAGAATTAAAAGAATATCCGGAAAAAAATCTTCGCAAACGAAAATGGTTTTCAGTTAAAGAGGCTTTAGATCATATCGAAAATAACGAAATTAAAAATTTTGTACACAAACTCGAAAACAAAGTAAAACCGGCTAATCAAAATCCTGTTTAATTATTTTATTTACTACTTCAGAAGTTATTTCAAATTCAAATCCCCGGCTTAGTAAGAAGGAAATAATTTTTTGTTTAAGTTTTCTTTCATCCGGTTCACGCGATTTAAGATTTTCATATTTCTTCTTGGCTAATAAAAATGCAGCTTCATTTTGATCTAGATGTGAATCAAATAAAGCAAGAGTTTCATCTATTATTGCACCTGATACACCTTTGTTAAAAAGTGCAGCACGAATTTTATTTTTTCCCCAGCTTTTCTTTTTAAGTTTTTCTTCAACAAAATGATTTGCAAAAATCTGATCATTAATAAAAGATTTTTCTTTTAAATCATTCAGAACAATTTTTATTAACCTTTCATCGTATAATTTAGATTTGAGTTTAAGTAGTAATTCCTTTTCCGAATGAAATCGCCTTCCCAGAAACAATAAAGCTCTTTGTTTGATGTGATAAAGAATATTTTGTTCAACAAAAAAAGAAAAGCGGTCTTCGGAAATTTCATCGCCTTTCCTAAGACCGCTGTTATAAAAAGTATCTTCAGATAATATTAATCGTTGTCCATCATCAAAATAAACCGAAACATTTTTTTCATCTTTTCTAACAACTCTATCAATCTTCATTTAATATTATCTAAAGTTTGTAACTATTTCTTTTTGCCTTTTGGTTTTTCATCAGTTTTTTCTTCAGCAGGTGTATCAGATTTAAATCCCGGCAAACCGAGTTTTGTTTTTATTTCAATCTCTATTTTTTTATACATATCAGGAAACTCAATAAGCTTTTGTCTAAACTGTTCCCTGCCCTGAATTCTATCCTCACCATAAGTAAACCAAGCACCACCTTTTTTAATAATTCCAAGTTCCGTCGCCATATCAATTAAGTCACCAGATTTACTTATACCTTCATTATATAAGATATCAAACTCTACTTGTTTGAAAGGCGGAGCAACTTTACTCTTAACAATTTTAACTTTCGTTCTATTGCCTATAACATTTTCACCATCTTTAATAGCGGCTATTCTTCTTATATCAATTCTAACAGATGCATAAAACTTAAGTGCATTACCACCAGTTGTGGTTTCAGGATTGCCAAACATCACGCCAATTTTACTTCTAAGCTGATTTATAAAAACTACTGAAGTTTTTGATTTAGAAATTGCGCCGGTTAATTTTCTTAAAGCCTGAGACATCAATCTTGCCTGAACAGCCATTGTTGCATCACCCATTTCACCTTCAATTTCAGAACGCGGAACAAGTGCGGCAACTGAATCTATAACAATAATATCTAAAGCATTACTGCGTACTAAAGTATCAACAATTTCTAAAGCTTGCTCACCAAAATCCGGTTGCGAGATAAGAAGATTAGCAGTATCAACCCCAAGACGCTTTGCATAATTAACATCAAGCGCATGTTCTGCATCGATGAATGCTGCTAGTCCGCCCATTTTTTGTGCTTCGGCAATTATGTGAAGGCACAATGTAGTTTTACCGCTTGATTCCGGGCCATAAATTTCCGTTACTCTTCCTCTGGGAATTCCGCCAATACCTAAGGCAATGTCTAAAGAAAGTGCGCCAGTAGGTATCGCTTCAATATCATTAACTATTCCATCCCCAAGTTTCATAATTGAACCTTTGCCGTAAGTTTTTTCTATACCGGCAATTGTATCATCAATAATTTTTAGTTTTTGTTCTCTATCAGAAGCCATCATTACTCCAATTCTTTAAGTTTATAATTTTTAATTTTAATATACTCAGATCCCTCCGGATGCAGAATACTTTTATAGAGCGTTACTGATGTTGCCTTAAAAAGTATCGGCTCAAAAGTAAAATTTTTGAAGTTGTGAACAAAGTTATTTTCCAATTGTTTTTTAATTCGCAATAAAGTTATATGCGGATTAAACATTCTTTTTTCAATTGGGATAGAAAATTTAATAAGACTTTTATCAATTTCAGAAATCATTTTATTTAGCGAATCATCAACACTTAATCCAGCAAAAAGAATAAAAGGTTTTCTATCACGGTAGAAAAAATCAAACCTATTACTTGAGCAATTAATTTGAAGATAATTTGTAATGAAAAATAATTCATTAGAAATTTTACCCATTACTTCATCAGAAACATCGCCAATAAATTTTATTGTAAGATGTAGTCTTTCTTTCGGCTCCCATTTTAACTTTTCATTCTTACAGACAGAATCACGCAAACTTATCATTTTCTCAATCACATTATCGGGTAGATTGAGTGAAATAAAAAGTCTATTCTTCAAATGCAATTCCAAGTAAACTTCTTCTAACCATTTCAAGCGCCGCTTGTGTTGCTCTGTTTTTATTCAGGATACGATCTTCACCAAATTGAAATCTTTTTGCTGTACAAACTTTATCATCACAATAACCAATAAAAACAGTTCCAACCGGTTTATCAGTTACGCCACCAGTTGGTCCCATAATTCCGGTTAATGAAATTCCAATATCAACACCACTTGTGGCTTTAATTCCTTCAGCCATTTGCATTGCAACCTCTTGTGATACAGCTCCTTTTTCGATCATCACATCTTCATCAACTTTAAGCAGTTCTACTTTAGCAGCGTTACTATATGTTACAATGCCGCGCTCAAAATAGCTGCTGCTGCCATTGATGTTTGTAATTCTATCTGCTAATCCACCGCCTGTGCAAGATTCCGCAACTGAAATTCTTAAAACCCTTTCTTTCAACAATCTGCCTACAACATCTTCTAAATTTTCATCACCTCTGCCATAAATAAATCTACCAACTTTATTTCTAATTTTTTGTTCGATTTCTAAAAGATGATTATTTGCTTTTTCATAATCATCAGATTTAACTGTTACTCTTAATCTAACACCGTATTGATTAGGCAGAAAAGCTAATTGTGCACCACTTAATAATTCATCAATATCACCCAAACGCTCAGCTAAAACAGATTCCGGCAAACCGGTTGTTTGAAGTGTAACTTTATTTACAAACTCCTTAGTATTTACGTTATTTTCAATCAACTTTGGAATAACATGATTGCTCATCATTGCTTTCATTTCATAAGGCACCCCAGGCATAACGATAAATATTTTTCCATCTTTCTCAATCCAGTAACCTGGTGCTGTACCATTTTCGTTTCTAAGAACTGCTGCAACTTTTGGAACCATTGCTTGATCTTCGTGAGTTTTTGTTAATTCTCTGCCTCTTCGTTTAAGCATACCTTTAATATCTTCAAGCACTTCGGATTTGTGAACTAATTCTGTTTTAAAATATTGAACAAAAGCACTCCGTGTAACATCATCTTGAGTAGGACCAAGCCCGCCAGTGCAGATAATCAGATCAGCTCTTGCTGATGCCAATTCAAGTTCATCCAAAATTATTTTAACATCATCACCAATAACGGTGGATTTAATTATGGAAATATTGATATCAGAAATAAGATTACCGATGAAGGCAACATTTGTGTTTATTGTTTGCCCAATCAGTAATTCATCCCCAATAGATATTAAATAAGCTTTCATTTTTAGTAAACTCCGAATGTATTAACAATAAGTTGAACAATAATTAGAGTATAGAAACCGGAGATAACATCATCAATCATAATTCCTAATCCGCCTTTTAGATTTTCTGATTTTCTTGCAGGAAACGGTTTAACAATATCCAGCAAGCGCCAGATTAAAAAAGATGTTAAAATAATTAGAAAGGTTTTTGGCAAGGCAATCAAAGCAATCCAAGTTCCAACTACTTCATCAACAGTGCACTGGGATGGATCTTTACCATAAACTTTTTCAAATTTTGATGCGACAAATAGTCCATAAATAAAAAAAATAATTATTGCAGGAATAATTATTTCAAGTTTTTCAAACCCTGGGATAAGATAAATTGCAATTGCTATAAGGCTTCCAAAAGTTCCTGAAGCAATGGGAATATATCCTGTATAAAAAGCAGAACCGATTATTTTTTCAAACCAGTTTATTTGTTTCATTAAATAACTTTTTGATTAAATGTTTATTCTTTAATAGATAAGTTACACCGGAATGAACTGTGATTATTGTAATCACCAGCATAATGGCGTAAATAAGATTTTCGTTTGATAACTGATTAAATAAATTTTCGTTCCCGGTATAGACTTCAATCGTATTTAGACCACCATACAGTAAAAGCAAATAATATAAAAATACCATCTGCAAAACAGTTTTCCACTTAGCATAATAGCTTGTAACAAAATTGTAGCCCCTATTTTCAGCATAAATTCTTAATAGTGTAACAATTAAATCACGAAAAATAATTAAAATAACCATCCACAACTCAAGCAATCCAACAAAAACAAATCCTAAAAAAGCAGTAGATGTAAGAATTTTATCAGCAAGTGGATCCCAAAATTTTCCCCAATCGGTTATGTAGTTAAATTTTCTGGCAAGCCAGCCGTCGTACCAATCAGTTAATGCTGCAATAAAAAAAACTATTAATGAAATTTGAATCAAGAAGGGATCTTTAGATAAAAAAAGATATAGAAATATTGGTGTAAGAATTATTCTGAGAATTGTTAATTGATTTGGGAGTGTCATTTTAAAATCGTTGATTTCTCAGAAAAATTTTTCAGAAACTTATATTCATAGATGCCAGTGTTATGTCCATCATTCCAAATAATCTGTATTGCATAATTTCCAACTTGTTCTATTGATTTTACTGTAACCTGATTTTCTGCAAACAGCGGGATGTACATTTTGCCCTGTTTATCACGCTCAGCCATACAAGTTGCACACGGACATCGTTTTCTTAAATCTTTTAAATCAAGTTTATTTTCTTTTCCATCATCCCAAATGATTAAAAGAGTTTTTTTTTCAATCAGTTTAATTTTTATCGGGTTCATTTTTCAGATTCTTTTCCCTGTCAACTTTTCCAATGCCTCTAAATATTTCTCACTTGTTTTTTGGATAATATCTTCCGGCAATTGAGGAGGAGGAGGCTGTTTATTAAACTTAATTGAAATTAGATAGTCTCTAACAAATTGTTTATCAAAACTCTCTTGCGATTTTCCTTTTTCAAATTTATCTAAAGGCCAAAATCTTGATGAGTCCGGAGTTAGAAGTTCATCAACTAAAATTATTTCATCACCGATTTTTCCAAATTCCATTTTAGTATCGGCAATAATAATTCCTTTTTCCAAAGCAAACTCAACAGCTTTTTTATAAATCTCGATCGTTTTATTTTTCATAAAATTGATTGTATCGACTCCAGCAATTTCTTTTGCGGTATCTTCAGAAATATTTTCATCGTGCAAACCTATTTCTGCTTTAGTAGCAGGAGTAAAAAGTGGTTCAGGAAATTTTTCAGATTCAACTAATCCAACCGGAAGTTTAATGCCGCAAACTTCTCCGGTTTTTTTATAATCCACCCAGCCTGAGCCCGTTATGTAACCACGCACTACACTTTCAATCTGAACAACGTCTGCTTTTTGAACGAGCATACTTCTTCCCTCAAGATCCTCGGTATATTCTATACATTCTTTAGGAAATTTATTTACATCAGTGGTTACAAGATGATTTTTAATGATGTCTTTTGTGTAATCAAACCAAAACTCTGATATTTTTGTAAGCACTTTCCCTTTGAATGGAATTCCCTGCCCCATTATAACATCAAAAGCGGATAATCTATCTGTAGAGATGATTAAAAAATATTCACCAAGATCATATATATCTCTAACCTTGCCACTTTTTAAAAATTTCAGTTTGGGGAAATTAGTTTTAAGGATAACTTTTTCATTCATACTAATACTCGATTATTATGGCTCAAATATATGCAGGGTTAAAGCGGAATTCAATAAAAGGGATGTTAAATATTCAATTGTTTTTAAAGGTTTTCTAATTAGACGTTATTAAAACAATGTTGAAAACTGTTAAAAAAAAAGAGGCATTCGGTTATGCCTCTTAAGTGAAGTGGGCAGGGACGGAATTGAACCGCCGACACAAGGATTTTCAGTCCTTTGCTCTACCGACTGAGCTACCTGCCCTTCAAAATTTGGAGTGTAAAAATATGGATTTTCTGCAAAATCACAAACAGAATGTAAAATTAAATTTTATTACTCAACCGTAACACTTTTAGCAAGGTTCCTTGGCTGATCTACGTTTAATCCCTTTTTAACTGCAATGTGATAAGCTAATAATTGTAATGGGATCACTGTAAGTATAGGCATTAACATTCTAATTGTATGCGGGATTTTAATTGAATAATCAACAAGCTCGTCAATTTCAGTATCGTCTTCACTTGCAATTGCAATAGTTCTGCCTCCGCGAGCTTTTACTTCCTGTATATTACTGATAATTTTTTCATATGTAGAATCTTTTGGGGCGATAAATACTACGGGCATATTCTCATCAATCAACGCTATAGGTCCATGCTTCATTTCTGCTGCCGGATAACCTTCTGCGTGTATGTAAGATATTTCTTTAAGCTTAAGAGCACCTTCTAATGCAACAGGAAAATTGTATCCACGACCGAGATATAAGAAATTTGTAGCATCTTTAAATTCTTCAGCTATTAATTCTATTTGGTCATTTAGCTTTAGAATGCTGGCTACTTTTTCTGGAATTGATCGGAGTTCATCGGCTATTTCTTTTCCATCAACACGACTTAAATTTTTCCTTCTTGCAATCAAAAGTGTGATAAGTGCTAAAACTGAAAGTTGTGATGTAAATGCTTTTGTGGATGCAACTCCAATTTCTGGTCCGGCATGAGTATAAACACCAGCGTTTGTTTCTCGAGCAATAGAGCTGCCAACAGCGTTACAAATGCCAAGTACAAGTGCGCCTTTCATTTTGGCTTCGCGCACTGCAGCAAGCGTATCTGCTGTTTCACCGCTTTGGGAGATGAAAAATATTGCATCATCTTTTTCAATAATTGGATTTCGATATCTAAATTCGGATGCATATTCAATTTCGGTTGGAATTCTGCAAAACTGTTCAAACATATATTCAGCAACTAAAGCAGCATGCCAGGATGTACCACAGGCTGTAATAATAATTCTTTTTGTATTAGCAAGTTTTTCAACAACATCAACCAGTCCTCCTAAACGCGCATCACCTTCTAATTCAAGAATTCTTCCTCTGATTGAATTTCTCAAAGACTCTGGCTGCTCCATAATTTCCTTAAGCATAAAATGCGGATAGCCACCCCTGTCAATTTCTTCCAGTGTCATCGTGATTTCGTGAACTTCTTTTTCAATTTCATCATCGTGAATAGTTTTAGCATTAAAACTATCTTTTTTGATTACTGCAATTTCACCATCTTCTAGATAGATTACTTGCTTTGTGTGTGCTAATATTGCCGATACGTCTGAAGCAATAAAATTTTCACCTTCACCTATTCCAACGACTAATGGAGAGCCTTTTCTAGCAGCAATAATTTTATCGGGTTCTTTGGTATAAATTATCGCTAATCCATAGGTACCTTCAACTTCGTGAAGTGAGAGTTGAACAGATTTTGTAAGATCATTGCCTTTTTTTATAAAATTATCTATTAGATGGACTAGCACTTCGGAATCTGTATCACTTTTAAAACTGTAACCAAAATTTATTAGTCCTTTTTTTAAAACCTGATAATTTTCTATGATTCCATTATGGATAAGAAAGATTGTGTGATCTTCATTACTATGCGGGTGAGCATTTAATTCATTAGGGATACCGTGAGTTGCCCATCGAGTATGACCAATTCCAATTGTAGATGATAAATTTAGGTCTGCAATTTTTTCTTCGAGTAGTGATACTTTGCCTTTATTCTTAATAACGATGGAGTTTTTATGATTTATGATTCCAATACCGGCGGAATCATAACCTCTATATTCTAACCTTTTTAATCCATTTATTAGAATTGGAATACAATTTTTCTCACCGATGTAACCAACAATTCCACACATTAAACATACTCCTACTATAAAAAATAATTCTAAGATGAAACAATTTTGCTACTTAACTTTAGCTAATTTTTGTATTGTTGTTTTAACTTCACCATTATGCTTGGATATGATTTTGTAGAAATATAACCCATTAGCAATTTCATCACCATCTTCATCTTTGCCATCCCAATAGATTTTATTAAAACCAATTTGTAATGGTGTAGTTGGAATTATTTCTCTAATCAATCTTCCTGCCACAGTAAAAATCTTTATTTTGAACTCTTCTGGGGGCAGAACACCTCTTAATTCAAAGGTAAAGTTAGTATTGTCTGAAAATGGATTTGGATAATTAAACACCTGTAACAAATCGGGATTGTTGTAAACATTAAAAACAGAACGAGAAGATGTAGAATCAAAAAAGTTTCCGGAAGCATCTTTGGCTAAAACTTCCAAAACATGTCTGCCATCTTCAAGTTTAGGTTTCCAGGTTATTTCTGCACGTGAGTTTGGATAAGGGGTATAATTATAAGTTACATCTGGCCCAGGGACTGTAAGTACTTTGGGAATATTATTATATGTATGTACAAGTGTAAAATATGTACTATCCAATGGTAATGGACTATTATCCTCAAGAGTGATTACAACCTCAGGTTCAGAAGAAATAATATCACCATTGATAATCTCTTTACCGTCAAATGTGATGTTGAAAAGAGGGTTTGCTGAATCACGTGCTACAAAAAAGCTTTTATCTGAAAAATTATTAAAAGAATAAAACTCTCGATCATTATAGTTAATTAAAACATATAAATCATTATTAAATAAATATGGTTTAGACTTGATTGTATCAATAAAACTAATATTAGAAAAAGCTGGGATATCAGTAATATTAAAAAATATTGCACTATCTGGTTGAATCCCGTTTTCAGAAATTAAATAATCTAATCTGATGTCTCTAGCGTCTGAGTACCCAATGTTAGAAATCCGAGTATTGATCAAAAGGGGTAGTCCCTGGAGAATAGTGTCAGGTTGAAATGAGATATTATTTTTTGAAATCATTAATTCCGCTGGTGGTAAATATGAGATACCCACACTTCTAATTTTTATCGTACTATTAGTCCCAAAACTAGAATCAACTACTGATATCTGTAACCGAAGATAAGGATACTGGTCCGCGTCTAAATAATCTAGATCAAATTGTGAATTAATATTAATGGCCAAAGTTTCCCAACTCTTTATATTTATATTGTATCCTTCTAATAGAGTTGAAAAGGAACCGCCACTGTTTTCTGCATCTATTACATAATTTAATGAATTCCATTTAGCAGAAGGTCCAATCACCGGGGTTGTTACACTTCCTGCTGCGTCAAGATATTTTCCTACAAACTTAGCAATATTAGGAGAATAGTTATTCTGAAATACAGTTGCATAAACAACATCATTCATCCAATCATACGACCACGCATAAAATCCCTGGTAGGGCTCAAAACTCCTCCATTCCTCCTCATAATCTCCAGTAAGCAAGTTTATTCTTCTTAACCAGCCTTCTTGGTAGTTTTCATATGGAAATAAATAATTCTGGGATACAAAAAAACCTGAGAAATTACTATAACTACTACCATTTGGATTAATATCTTCGCTAAGTTTATTCCAATTATTCTGTGGATCCAATATTCTAATCCTGTATTTAAATTGACCATTTTCATTTATATATGCTAAATTATAAATGTATTTGCCGTCCGTATTTAAATAAAACGCACCATTTTCAACTTTTGAATTGATAGAATTTAACATCCCATCAGGAATACTTATTCTTGTTGTATCCCCATTTATCAAGTCGATCTTAAGTAAAGAGTATGCATCGCCCGTTGATACATATAAAGCTCCACTAACTTCATCAGAGTAATAAACCATTGAATGCCAAATCGGAACAAGAACATTAGGAATTTCTCCATAATTCTGTCCAGCGATTGTGCCATTAAAACCTGTTCCAAATTTGTAAATTTTTGATAGTCCACCATAATAAGCCATATGCCCAACATATATAAAGGTTCCATCTGTTGTAATTGCAGATAAGTTCAACAAATCATCCGGTTTAGTAATATTCAAAAACTCAATCAATTTATCATTAGCGGGTCTAGGTGGTAAATAATCTACGTTTAGTACTAAACTTTTTGAACTTTCAGTATAAACAACATTATTAACATCTAAGGATTTTAAATGCCTTTCTGCAACATGATATCCTAATTTGGTTGAATCCGAAATTGAAAGAATCCTGGTATCGCTCCACTGGCTTGAATCTTCTAAACTTAACATCCTAGAACGCCAGAAGTATTGACCATTATCTAGAAGTGATGTCATCCATTCTAGAATGCCTTCGGACGGCGTTAATAAATCTGACTTAATAATTGGAAACTCGAATGAATGTGATGTATCGATTTCGATAACATAATTCAATTCAGTCAAGGAATAATAACCTGGATCAGCGAAGACAAATTTAACGGTATCCTTAGTTGAAACATATCCGTCAATAGGCTGGATAATATTTGGTTCAGCTAAATCGTATACAACAACACCAATAGTAGAACTATTATCTGCAAAATCTGATTCAGGTATAGAATTAATTTCATTAACAACTACTTTCAGACTATATAAACCACCAGCATTTGGAATCCAAATAAAACTAACTGAGTCTATTTCACCAAAATTGCTTACCCAAAGTGTATCAATGGCATACGAAGTATCAATGCTCGATGTTAAGAGCTCGACTGAGACTGAATCATTTGGAAATATTATTCCTAAATTTTTAATTTTCACAAACACGGAAATTGTATCGTTTAATTTAGCATTTTTAGGAAGTATTGAGATACTAGTTGGACCAAGATTAAAGTCTGGTCCTTCCGGAATTGCCAAACTTAAAATCGGGTCTCCAAGCAATGTAAGCAAAGCAATTTGTGAGTTATTGCCAATTCCAGTTTTTGCTTTAAGTATTGCTCTGCCAATAACATGAACTTTTTGATTAAAGAACTGGTTAAACAATCTTTCATTAAGCAGTCTGCCAGAACTCCAGAAAGTTAATCCAGAACTACCCCAAAATGCAATACTACCCTTATTTGGTACTTTATTGAATTGTTCTCCAAATACATCTTGATTATCAAAATGTGCTGTGTAGCAAGTAACGCTTGTAATAAATGGTAGTTTATCTCCGTTTTGTAATAAATAAATATCATCGTTATTAAAAACCAAATCCCATTGGTAGCCCCCGCCATGCCCATAATAACTTGCCACCACGGCACCTGTATTAAATCCAGTCCTTATTTCAGGTCCGCCACCCAAATATGGAGTTTGTGTACTATCGCTCGGAAATCTAAAAATCTTTGTTCCAACCAACCCATTAGTCTTAAGAAAATTATTTTCTAAAGATATGTTCGATTTATTAAATTGAAAAAAATCTTCATCCTCTTGATCTTGACCTGAACTGATTAATAGGACGTTTTGCTTCCATTGTTTACCTGGATCATTAGGATAATTTTTTATTTTATCAACTAATATTTCAGCCTCATCTAAAGTTTCACATGAAATTCTACCAATAGCTAATTCGGGAATAATATCGTTACCAACCAATGCTACGAGATTATTATCGCTAACTGATTGGCCATATGGTTGTATATGATAGGGAATTGATGGGATATAATTAGCCCTGCTATTAGATATGAGTGATCTATAATCATAACTCATATCACCAAATAGAACCACATATGTTAACGAAGGTGTGGCCCAATTATTAAAAGCATATGACAAGAAATCTTTTATACCATATGGAGTCAATAATCCATAAGAAAATTCATCATAAATATCTTCAACATCTATCACTTGCACCCTTGGGCTGGAGATAGAGGTATCAGGAAAATTATTTCTTCGAAACTGTGCAAGATTATTGGCAGAATTAAAAAACTTAGAGTGTGTAATAATTAGATAGTCAACCCCATTCGAAATATTTCTAAGATCGCTAGAATTTTTATCCATCACAATTGAGTCTGGTAAAAGAAAAAAATCTTCAGCAATACAGAAATATTCGGTTCTTTGAAATACGTTATCTACGAAGAATACATTCTTAAATTGGTCATTCGTGATTTGTGCATTTGATATCATTTCTGATTTTTGAGGGTTAAATATTTTTATATTATCTCTTTGCCAATTAAAAACGCTAAACCGCGTACGATTGAAAATATTTGAGGGACTCATAAAAGTAAAATTATTTTCAAAAGCTCTATGTTCCATAGGATATTCAATTTCAAACCAATTAATTCTGATTTCATCATTTGGGACAGCATTTGTATCACTTGGGCAAATACCTATATCACCATAAGCCGCAACCTGCAAGTTATTTTCCGGGAATATTTGAATTTGAGGTAAATCTACCAGAGCCTCAAAGGTTGAATAATTTGGACCATCCCATGTCTGTTCACCTATAGGCTGACTTGTTAGTGATATTTTAACTTTATGATCAGGGTTGATACATTGGTTAAAAGTCATTCCGTGCATATTTACTCGAACTTTTATCTGGTTTGCATTTGGATCTAAACGAGCAGGGCTTGAAAAGGCAGCCGTAAACAAACTATTTAAGTTACCATTCGTACCAGAAGACTTACCCCAATACCAATAATCCCTCTGATCATTGATAGCGTGTCCTAATCTTTCATAAAGTGTATCAATTTCAAAGTGTAGTATATTTGGCGTTGTTGCAAAAGAGTTTACCCAAGTATCGGGGTATCCATCTTTGCTAGCATATCTTTTTCCAATTGAATCAGCCTGAAATGATAACCAGTAAATATTTTGATTATTGTAAATGTTAAAATAGTTAAAGGGTGTGGCCTTAGGTGGGAAACCAACAAATTCAATATAATCTCCCGAATTGAAGACTTGATTGACGTCGCTATCTTTAACATAAATTGGTACTTCAAGGCCATCACTAAAAAGCTCAACCTTATCTGTCAAAATACTATCTAAGGGAATATTTAAAGAAAAAAGTAGATCATACGATAGTCGATAAACCCCTTTTCTATTTAAATAAATTTTATAGTATATTTTGTTCGGATTATACCAATAATCACTTAATGGTTTTTCTGAAATAGATTCAATCTTGCCTAAAAAATTAAGAGCTTCTGCTGAGTTTATAATGTTTGATACTATTAAATCTTCACTCATTGCATCCGTAACTGGAATAATTAAATCTTTAAAATTAAGATCCTGTTTATATTCTATTTTTACTAAGATCTTTTTATTTAGGATGAGAGTTCTTTCAACCGGATTAAATTGAAAAGGAGATATAGATAATACGGCCGTTTTAATATATCTAAAAATCGCTTGGGAGTTTATTTCAGCCGCCACAGCTGGAAATAAAGATTTTGTACCATATACTTCTTGATTATAATTTAGCTTATCAAGTGGCTGATTTGATGAATCAGGAGTAGAAATAATAAATTTATCGGTATATACTTCATGCTCAATTTCTTGTATACTAACAACCGCATTAGTATTCAAAGGAATACCAACTTCATAGAACCTGATTGGTAAAAAAGGTTCACCTGGGTTTCGAAGAGGATATTGAGCATCAATCACATTTGTAAATTTTCTTCCATCCAGAACAAAATCAGTAATCTCAAATCGATTATTAAAGTCAAATTCAATTATTAATTGGGTTTTGTCAGATTTAATGATTTTGTAATCTTGTGAAAAGGAAGTATTTAGAAATGCGAATGATATTATTATGAATGAAAAAACTTTACTTTTACAGTTCTTCATGTAGCGGTATCCAGATATATTTTCGGTTAAAATTGTAAGTGAAGTTAAATTTTTATACTAAGCTGCGCAAGGGTAAAAATTAAAGGCATTATTTAATTTTCATAATGCATAAGTAAAGATTAGACATTGCCTTGGTTGCTTACAACAACCGAAAATGTCTTAATGATAATCTTGATATCACTCCAGAATGTTTCGTTTTTGTAGTAATCGATTTCCATTTCAGTTCGCTGTTCCGGTGATAGTAATTGTCTGCCATTTACCTGAGAGTATCCCGTAATTCCGGGCATAAACTTAAATACCTCTTTGTGTGCATTTGAGTATTTTGATGTGATACTAATAATTTCAGGACGTGGCCCGACAATACTCATCTCACCTCTAAGTACATTAATGAATTGTGGTAATTCATCAATGCTCGTTCTTCTCAAAAATTTACCAACTTTAGTAATTCTAGGATCATCTTTCTGTGTGATACCAGGTCCATATCTTAAGGCATTATCAATCATACCTCTGAACTTAAACATATAAAAAGGTTTTCCATTAAATCCAGTTCTTTCATGGAGAAAAAAAACTGGACCTTTAGATTCAAGTTTGATTAAAATGGCAGAAATTAAAAAAATTGGAGAAGTGATAATTAATGATATGATACTAATGACAATATCGGTAAATCGTTTGATAAAACTGCCCTGCTTACCCATAAATAGAAAAATTATCTTCGATATTTATTCAATATTTCTGTTAATATATTAATTACTTTTTCTACACTTTCATCACTCATGCCCGGATAAATAGGAAGAGACATCAAACGCGGAAACGCTGCAGAGGCAACGGGATAATTTTTATCATCCAAATTAAAAGTTTCACTATAATATAAATGTTGATGAACAGGCATAAAGTGAACACCGACTCCAACATTTTTATTTTTTAATTCCTCAATTATTTGAGCACGATTTTTTGTTATCATTTCTAAGTTTAATCTTATAGGGAACAAATGCCAGGATGATTCTCTATCAGACTTTATAGTATGCAATGTGATTAGATCAAAATCTTTTAATGCTTCAGTATACCTTGCAGCAATTTTTTTACGCCATTCCCACATTACATCAACTTTTTTTAATTGAGGTAATCCAAGTGAAGCCTGAAGATCCGTAAAATTATATTTATATCCTGGTGCAACAACTTCATAATACCAGGAACCAGCTTCACTATATCGTTTCCAGGCATCTCTATTTATGCCATGCAAACGCATAATAGCACAGCGTTCAGCTATCTCCTGATCATTAGTACAAATCATTCCGCCCTCACCGGTAGATAATGTTTTAGTAGCATAAAAGCTGAAACAGGTTACATCTGATATTGTTCCAATTTTTTTACCTTTGTAAGTAGCGGGTAAGGAATGTGCTGCGTCTTCTAAAACTTTAAGATTGTGAGCTTTGGCAATTTCATTGATTTCATCAAGATCACAAGGTTGCCCACCATAATGTACAGGAATTATTGCTTTTGTTTTAGGTGTGATTGCTTTTTCAATTTCTTCTATCGAGATATTAAGAGTGTCCTGATCAACATCAACAATTATAGGCGTTGCGCCAAAGTAACAAACTATCTCTGCGGTTGCTGGAAACGTCATCGTAGGAACTATAACTTCATCTCCTTTTTCGACTCCAAAAGCTTCTAAAGTAAGATGTCCGGCGGCAGTCCAGGAACTTACTGCAACAGATTTTTTAGCACCAATGTATTTGTTGAACTCTTCCTCAAATTTGATTGTCTTTGGACCCATGCTAAGCCAGCCGGATCTGAGGGTGTCAACCATTTCATCTATTTCTTCTTCTGAAATAAATGGTTTGTGAAAGAGTAAATAGTCTTTATTCATATTTGTATATTAATTTGAATCTTAAATTATAATTTGATCAAGTAATTTCCAAATAAAGATTATCTATTCTTTATCGTCCAACATAGAATATGGGACCTAAAAAAAGGGAAAATATTTACTATATTATAAAATAATGGATGTATTGATGTGATTGCTCTACTCAGTGGTGGTGCCAGAGTAAGACTCCACTTTTTAATCTCAGAATCTGGAAAAAGTATTTGAAATTCTTTAAACGGAATCCCTTTAACATCAGGATTTTTGGGATTATTGTAAATAAAATCATACCATAAAATACCACCTCCAGGCTTAACCAATTTCCACATTTTTTGTGCTAAAGCAATTTTAAACTCTGTACTTAATATTGAACTGAATACCATTGATTGGAAGACAATATCAAAATGATTTTCAGGTAAATTAGCTTCTAAAGCGTCACCTTCTATTATTCTCACACTATTTGGTAATATTTTTTTAGCGGATTCAACTCTTTCGATAAGGAGCTCATTACCAACTAGAAGATTTGGAGAAAAACCAAGTTTAATAAATTGCATCAAATTTTGACCGCCTCCACAACCAATTTCAAGAAGCCTTAGATTTTTAATTTCGGAAACATCGAAATTTTTTAACCATTTTATAAATATTCGTTCTTTTTCCTGACTTATCATATAAACGGCTGGATTTAATGGATTGTATTTATATGGTGAAATGGATTTGCGAAGTAAATATCTAGTTTTTATTTTTTCTATTTCATCTTCCAAACTATTTTCTTTTTTCTGTTTCATTAAATCATTATCTGTCTTAGACTAAACTAGTTTCTGATAAGCCTTATGAAATTGAAATAAATTTAAACTACTTAAATCTATAGATTCAATCAGGTCTTATATCTTCAATTTAAGTTTGTTAATAAAAAGTTGATCAAATATTGAATACAGTAACCCTAATCCATAAGATAAGTGAAGAATTATTACCGAAAAAACAAAATTAATCCCAATCATAAAATTATTTTTAATAAAATTTTGTATTCCAAAAACTACAATAGAAATTAAATAAGCCGTTACAAACAATATAAAAAAATAATAAAAGTTAAATATTACTGCTTGGGTTAATAAAAATATGAGGACAAGTACAAAAATGCTTGGAATTAACTGTCGAATTGAAATTGGCATTCTATACATTCTCATAACAGTCCATCTCCAATATCCATAGTGAAAATATTGTTTAAACAATGCTAAGGGACTTGCTCTTACAAAATATGTGTTTTTTATTTTGGGTGAAATATAAACTTTACCACCCTTTTCCCTATATCTCAAACAAAATTCATCATCTTGATTTCTAACAAGCTGTTCATTGTAATAACCAACAGTTGAAAATACTTCCTTTCTAAAAAATGGGAAGCATGCCATTTCGGCAAAGCCTTCATAATCAGGAAATCTATGTTTCGCATTACCAACACCGATGATACTTGACATGGCAAGTGCTGTGGCTCTTGAAAAGTTATTATTGCCTTTACTAATAATTGGACCACCTACGCAACCGTAATCTGGATATTTATTCATTAAATCTAAACCGCTTTTTAAAAAATCTTCTGAATAAAAAGAATGAGCACCACATATTACAATTACTTGCCCAACAGAATTCTTGATACCCAAGTTCATCGCCGAAGGAGTAATTTTTTTTTCGTTTTCTATTAAGCGAACATTAAAATTATTCTGACAATATTCTTTAAGTATATCGGTTGTTCCATCTTCGCTCACACCATCAACGACTATTATTTCATATTCATCTCTAGGAATAGTTTGATATAATAATGAATCTAATGTTTGTCTGATGAAATTTTTTTCATTTCTACATGGAATTATAACAGAGATTTTTTTTTGCATAAAATTTATCTTTTAATAAAGGGTATTATTTAAAATTAATAATAGGGAGTTCAACATCTTTTATTTCTTAAAATTAAGATCAAATAGTATTATAAATTGAAATCATCTTTTCAACACAATCAATCCAATTATATTCCTGGATAACCTTGTTTCTTCCATTTTTTCCTAGTTCAATTCTTAATCGTTCATCAGTCACTAATTTTTCTAAAGCCTCTGCAATACTTTCCGAGCTCTTATTTTTTACAACGAATCCGGTTTTACCATTCTCAACCACTTCGGAAAGTCCTCCAACATTTGAGACAATTACCGGTTTAGCACAAGAACTAGCTTCTAGGATTGCTACTCCAAAACTTTCGCTATCTTCGGTAGATGCAGCAACATAGATATCAATCATATTATGATAAATTTGAACACTATCACTCTTTATATATCCTGTAAAGACGGTGTCATTTTGAATATTATAGTCATGGACTAGTTTTTTTAAATATTGTTCCTGGCTACCACTTCCTACAATGAGTAGCTTTAGTGAATCGTTATGGTATTTTTCTTTTACTATCTGAAAGGCTCTTATTAAAAATTCTATTCCGTATTTTTTTTCTAGAGTTTTTATTGTTCCGATAACTAAATCATTGGGTTCAAATAAACTATTTACTTTTTGAGGATGGAACTTATTCACATCAATACCAAATGGAGTTACAATTATATCTTTATTCGTGAATTTATTTGTTTCTTTTTTCATTGTGTAACTCGTCGAAAGAATTTTATCAGCTTTAGACAAATTAAATTTTATCATTGCACGATGAATCAATGAGTGATTTGGGAAATTATAAATATCCGATCCCCAAACAGAAACTATTAAAGGATGGAATCCTGATAATGCCCCCAAAATTCCATAACTTGAAGCATAATGAGCATGAACAATGTCGGGATTGAATTGAGCTATGATTTTTCTTAGCAATCTAACATACTTGATATAAATAAGTTTTGATAATGACTTTTCACCAAGAAATTTTCGGTTTTCGTTAATACCTGCCGAGACAATTTTAATGTTTTTATGTAATTCATAAATTGAAGCGTCATAGTTTGTCAAACTAAAGACCATTACCTCAAGTCCTCTCGATGATAAAGAGGTGATCCATTTGATCGAATGAGTGGCGTTAGGATCTGTAAGAAGTAGAATTTTCATAATATTCAGAATTGATGTTAACCAAATTTGGTATCTTTAAATAATTGATTTTTTGAGATATGAGAAATTTATTGAACTCAAAGAAGATAATATAGTTCTCATAAATTATTTCATAATGAAAAATATTATTTAATCTTTGTTATTTTTACATTATTATATTCGAAATATAAGCTAACAACCATATCAAATAAAATTTTTTATATTAGTTTCCAATAATTTATTTCTTCGCCAAACATGGAACTTGCTGTAACCCTTTGCAAATAAACGTAAATTGAAACAATGAACACAAAATTAAAAATTATACTTTTATCTGACCCTTTCTCATCACATACAATCAAATGGGCAAATGGTTTATCCCAAAAAAGTGTTGATGTGACAATTTTTGGATTATCAGATTATCAGGCAGATCAGTATTTTGAAAATATCCGAATATTTAACGTGAAATTTCCATCGTTTATAAAGCACAAGAATGATGGAAACTTGTTAAAAGCCCTTTATATTTTAACTATTCCATATTTAAAGAAAATACTTAAGCAATCTGGACCTGTAATACTTCATGCACATTCAGCTTCTAGCTATGGATTACTTGGCGCATTATCTTCATATAGACCTTTTATAATTTCAGTTTGGGGTAATGATGTTTTTACATTCCCAAATACGTCAGTCATATTTAAAAAGATGCTTGAGTACAATTTTTCAAAAACTGACAAAATATTTTCTACTAGTTATATTATGGCTGAAGAGACCAAAAGATTTACTGATAAAGAAATAGAAGTAATCTCATTTGGAATTGATCTTAATAAATTCAAACCATCTTTTGAGCGAAAATTATTCTTTGAAAATGATATTGTTATTGGCACTGTAAAGTCTTTAGAGCATAAATATGGTGTATTTGATCTAGTAAGAGCGTTTAAAATAATTAAGGATAAATTTCCAAAACTTCCGTTAAAACTGCTTCTTGTTGGTCGTGGCACAATCGAAAAACAGATCAGACAACTAGTCAGTGATTTAGGATTAAACGAAAGTACAAAGATAACCGGATTTATCCCCTACACTGAAGTTGCTAATTATCACAACGAATTAGATATAATGGTAAACGTTTCAACTGAGGATAGTGAATCATTCGGTGTTTCTGTTCTGGAAGCATCTGCTTGCGAGAAACCCGTAATTGTTTCTAATAAAGGTGGATTAAAAGAAGTTGTTGAAAATAATGTTACTGGAATTTTTGTACCTGCAAATAATCAACACCTTCTTGCTGAGGTACTTGAAAAACTAGTCCTAAACAAAGAATTAAGGATTTCTTTAGGAAAAGCAGGAAGAGAAAGGGTCAAAAAATATTACAATTGGGATGATTCGCTAAATAAAATGATCAAGAACTATGAACTAATATGGAATCAATATTTCCCTTCTCTATAATTATTTTTTGATATAAGAAAATCAGAATAATAAATATCCACCAAAATGGAAGATCGTAGCTAATTGTTCCATAACTAAAAATTCCTGCCCATTCAAAAAATCCTCGAATAAATAAAGCAATTCCTGCTGATTGAATGCCAAGAATTAATGGATATATATTGCTTTTATTAGATTTAACAGTACGAATCAATTTATTTGAGATTTTCAAAAAAGTAATCGGAATAAGAAATGATGTAACCAATCCTAATACTCCTAAATCTGTATATAAAAATAAATAAAAATTATGCGCTTGACCATATTGAATTTGATTAATAAGTCGAGACAGAAAGAATTCCTCAGATGTACCAAACATATATGGTAAATAATTATAAATCTCAAATTTACTCGCAGCGGGTCCAAATCCAATTACTGGATTCGCAGAAATGATTTTAGTGACGGTTTCAAAAATATAATCTCGCCCAGTGGATATTCTATCAATTCTAAAATATAAATTAATAATTTCAGAAATTGGACTAATGAAAAGAAACGGAATTATTGACACGATTAACATCAAAAAATTACGTAGGGCTTTCCTATTCTCCTTATAAAACATATAGGCGGTACTAATAACCAAAGATAAAATAGCAGCTCTAGAATTAGTTAATATAAGACCACCTCCTAAAACTAAGATAATTATATAAAAAATGGATCTATTCTTCTTACTAATAAATGCCGTTACCAAAAATGCAGTAGAGATAGCTATACAGATACTGAAAAAACCACCAATTGCGTTCCTGTGGATAAAGGATACTCCTTCCTCCAACAAGAAATTTTGATTCAAGTTAATAATATTAAAATCCGCTCGTACTATTTCGAATACAAGTTGTATCAAATAGACTATCGCACCCATGTACAATGCATACAAATAGTATCGAATATCGCTTCCATCAATTATTAAAGAGTAGAATAAGTAAACAAGAAGTAGAAAAGAAATGCTGCGAACAAATTGCTCGAATCCAACCACAAAGTAACTGGTAAATAACAATGAAAATAAAAATGTGAAAATTATAAAAGCAATCAAGAATGTAACTCTAGATGGTAATCTTGGAAATTTGGTAAAAGATATACCGTAATTTTTTATGAAGAGTATTGATAATCCAATTACTGAGAGATACTGTATTACAAACCTTTGCGTTTCACCAAACCCACTTGTTATTGTAACTAAGGCTACAAACATAGTAGTAACAATTATTGCTTTAGAATTTGAGATAAGAAAGAATAATAAGATTGGAAAGAGAAAAAGCAAATAGATTTGATTAATGAAGAATAAAGTAACACAAGTAACAAATAATATTAAAGTATAAATATATTTATTAGAAAGTACTATCAATTTATTATAATTTTTTATTCATTTTTTTTGATCACCAGTTCGATAGAATACTCGCCATTACTAGCGATCAAAGGGTCTTTAA
This sequence comes from uncultured Ignavibacteriaceae bacterium, assembly GCA_963704275.1. Lineage (GTDB taxonomy): Bacteria > Bacteroidota > Ignavibacteria > Ignavibacteriales > Ignavibacteriaceae > IGN3. Next base: position 262,578 of record CAVPHP010000004.1, read on the forward strand.
TTGTATGTCCTTCGTTGCATTCCTTAGCATAAATTATAGTGAAGTTTTGTAATGTTGATTGTAATAGCGGTACTATTCCAACTGTATCTGGTGTTTCATTCTCGTTTATTAAAAAAAACCTTTGATGAGTGGGATTAAAAATGGAGGGAAGCGTTTTTTTCTTTTCGTATAAATCTCTGTGGGGGAGGTAAAGAATCATAAAACCACCAGGTTTTAAAACACGATACCAATTTTTTAATGTAATACCAGCATTAAAAACATGTTCAAGTGTGTGAGATGAATAGACATAATCAAATGATTCATCTTTTAATCCAGTTAAATATTGTGCATCACCATGTTCAAAATCCCAACCCTGCGCATCTGGTAATATTAAATCACCACCAAAACCAATGTCGAGACCTTTGCCGTTACAATATTTTTCAAAAAATCGCTCATTCAATCTTCTATTTTTTGCCTTGCTCGTTTCTGCTATATTAATAGGTCTATTACCATGCAAATAAGCATATCTTAAATAACTTAATTTTAATTTTGAGAAAACGCTCCACAAAGGTTTTGGTGTTATTTTTTGAATTCTTTCTCTAAAAATCTTGTAATTCATAATTAAGGATTCCTTAAGTCAATATTTAATGTTGTGATAAAATTCTGAATTTCTGAAGCAACTGATGTTTCTTCTAACAGAGCCATACAATCTTGTGAGGGGCATTTCCTACCAGCTGATAAAAAGCAGTATTGAGAATCTAACGGTATACATTTTAAATTCATCTTAATTTGTTTATGATACTTACCAAAGGGTTTCGAATATTCTGGATTAGTTGGCCCATAGATAGTAAATGTAGGCTTTCCTAAATAATTTGCCAAATATAATGGACCTGAATCATTTCCTACAAATAATGATGACTTCTTAATTTCTGTCATAAGCATCTCGATAGAATCGGTTTGAATAAATCTTATTTTATTCTTCATAAAATAGTCAATTATTTCGTCACTGATTTGATCTTTATAGAAAATTATTGATACATGGTAAACCCGCTTTAGTCTTTCCGTTAGCGCAATAAATTTTCTTAAACCCCACTGTTTTGCGTCCCATCCAGCAAACGGATTTACCAGAATAACACCATTATTTTTGTAATTAACTGGATATTCATAAAAGATTGGGTCAATTTTTTTATTTAAATACAATTCTGCTATAGAACAGTATCTTTCAACCAGATGGGCAGAATAATCTAAAATGACAAAATTCGAATAAATAGCTTCAAAGTATTTATCATTCATTCCAATTTTTTTATAAGACTTCTTATTAAAAATAATAGACGCTGAAATAATTGACCCTGTTAAATCTACTATTGTAGAAGGTTTATTCTTATTGACCACTTTGTGAACATTTCTATTCGCGATTCTATTTTCGAATAAAAAGTCTTTATTCTCAACAACTATAATATTCGATTCATCAATTAACTTTTGAAAAATAATTTTGGTATTTGAAAATGTAAGTAAAAAAACGTTTTTTTTACCAACATTATCAATTATAAATTTTATTGCTGGTAAAGTAAAAATTGAGTCCCCTATTTTATGCAGAGATATGATTAAGATCTTTTCTTCCATGGGCGCACCTGTGTTGAGCAGATTCCTTAAAAAACGAAATATCATATTTAGAAATTGATAGATAAGCTTATCTAATATTTTATTCCTTTTAATTGTTTCTAAAATTTCCATCAATTTTTAGTCTTTTCAATAAATAGATTGGATTAATATAAAAGGATTAAATCCTTATCGTAATATTCTGATTAGAACATTTGGCAAATGATCCTTAATAAATCCAATCGTTATTAGGTAGTCCTCACTTACAATTATTTTAGAATTAATAAAATATAGAGCAACAAAAAATATTACGATCAAAGGGAAGAATAAAAGATCATTCATCCCAATAATTTTAATTATGTATATGACCGAAAAATACGATAGTAATGCATTAAAAATGTTGAACATAATTTTTTTGAAAGAAAATATAATGAGATCTTGTTTTAAAGTTTTGCTGGCTATAATAAATCCCAAAATGAACAGGATAAAAAATACTGCTGAAGTAGATAACGCCAATCCATTTTGATGAAATTTATTAACAACAAGAAAATTAAGAAGAAATTTTATGAAGAACCCCATCAATGATAATACTAAAATCCATCTGTGCAATGAAAGACTATATAAAAGTTTAACAATAATAAGATATGAAGAGTAAAATATCAGACTAAATGAATAGTACATTAATACTATATTTGTTATTTCTGTATCAGCAGCGACAAACTCACCTCTTTGATAAAATAATTTTATTATATCAAAACCATTGCAAATAAAAATCACGGATATCGGAACTGTTATAAATATATTAATATTTATTCCTTTTTTTAGCGAAAAGACCAATTCATTTTTATCCTCATTTGCTTGTTGAGAAAACTTTGGAAAAATAGCAGTTATCAACGCTATCGTAAAAACAGAAACTGGCATTGAATAAACTGTCAACGCATAATTCAAGGCAGCAATTCCACCTTCTGGTACCTCACTATAAAAATATCTATCAATTACGGGATAAGATAATGAGACAAGTTCTATAAAGATTAAGATATATAATAGATCTGCTCTATCTATTTTTAAGAATTTGAAATTAAATGCATTTGATATGTTGAAACCTCTAAATAAACGTGAATATAAAACTGCAAAGGCAGTCAGATTTCCTACTATAAAGGCTACAGGCAGAACGAAAATGTTTATAAATGAACTTAAAAAAATCACCATTAAAATAATGGTAAAATTTACTAACAGCTGAGAAAAAGCAGGTAAAGTAAAATTAAATTCACTTTGCATGTAAGATGATAAAATTGATACGGCAGCATTAAGTGGGATCGTAACTAGATAAAGAAGAAATAAATTTACCCCTAATTTTCTTACTTCCGCTGACTGTTGTGAAATGAATATTTCTAATATCTGATTTGAAAAAAGTGCTAATAAAACACTTAGTACTATCCCTCCAAGAATGAAGATGTAAAAAGTTGAATGAAAAAAACTAAGTGCGTCTGATAACGATTCCTTTTTTAATTTGTGGTATTGAGGAACAAAATAGTGTTGTCCAATATAAATTACAGCAGTATTTATAATGATTGGAATTGAAGAACTGACCAGGTATAAATCAAATTCCTTGTTTAAGCCAAAAGTGCTAGCATACAAGATCTCCCGAATAAATCCAAAACCTTTACTGAGAATGCTTAATGAAACAAGTATTACCGATGCTCCTGCAACTGAAGATGAAAATGATTTTATTTGATTCATGAATTAATTTCCAAAAAATTGGTGTGAATTCATGTAACATCTAAGAATTTCACATAAATATCGCCATCAGAAATATTTTGCGCTGGTAATGTTTTAAATAAAGGAATAAAATCAGTTGGATCCAGCCATTTAGTCAATCCAAGTTTAAGTGTTTCAGCAGGAGAAAAATTACATTTGATTTTGCCAAGGTTACTTAAGATTTCTACACACTCAACTGCTTTATCCGTGAATTCCGGTACTGTAAATTCAAAAGAAAGTTGTTTGATAGACTGAGACAATCCTTTTAATACCTCTAGTTCATACCCTTCGACATCAATTTTACAAAAATCTGGTATACCAAATTCTTTAATTAATTCATCTAATGTAGTAACCTCAACTTCTAATTTATTATTCCATTTTATGTGTTTAAATCTTTTTGTTTGAGAAACTTTTTCTATCCATTCTTCAGAGAGTGATGAAATAGCTGAATCTTCATTTAAATACATCGTTTGAATTTTCTTTTTTGCACCGATTGCTTTTACTACCAAATTTATTTTTTGACCAAATTTTATATTTAAAAATCTCGACTCATTCGGTTGGGGCTCAACTGTTACCACTCTTGCACCTAATTTTAAAAATGTTTCAGTCCTATTTCCATAATTTGCACCAATATCAAAACATAAATCGTTTTTATTAATGAATTGAGAATAAAATAATAGTAAACTCTCTCTGTATGCAGTATGAAGTGGATTTTCAAAATATTTATCCTTAATAAGTTTAACCTGATTAAATATTCCAATTTTCTTTAAAATTATAGTGAAATTATTATTCATCAATGTTTACTAATTAATTGTGATTGGGTTTTGTCATGTCTCAACGGATAACTTAATGATAAAAAAGGCTTGATTTATTCTTCTTAGTTTCAAGAACTACAAAAATGAAAGAAACTAGAAGAAAAATAAATACGCCACTCATTACACTAGAAATGATTGTTCTAGGTGAATCTTTCGATGTTGGGGCAACAGCTTCATCAAGGATTTCAACCGTTGGGAGATCCCTGTTTTCCTGTATTTTCTCCTTGTAGAACTGTTGTTGTAAAAGTAGGTAAACTTCATTTTGAATTTTTACTTCTCTCATCAAAACTGATAACTCTTTGCCAATAAGCGGAACATCCTTAAATGCGATAAAATAGTCTTCCGTTCCGAGTTCAATATTTTTATACTGTAACCTAAGTTGTTCTAATCTTTTCTTAAGAGAATTATATAATTGATCGCTTTGGTTAACATTGTATTGCAATAATCCAAATTCAACTTCAGTTTTTGCAATTTCAGTTTTAAGCTGAACTGCTGTCTCAATTGCTGATTTAATCTGATCTGGCAATGAGATAGTCTTGTACTTTCTTTGAAAATCCATCAAAGCTAATTCAACAGAATCAAGTTTGATTTTTGTTTGCTTCAATTGTTCCTCTACAAAAATCCTTACCCGCTTTGATTTTGAAACAAGCTTTTCACGATTGATTTTATCCAATGCTTCGATAAATGTATTAGACAGTTCTGCGGATAACTTTTTCTTACTATTTTCATCATCAAAAAACCATGGTATTGGATTCGTTTTAACTAGCACAGACAATCTAATAATACCTTCTTTATTTAAATCAATTTCAAGATTATCACTAAGTTTTTTAGCTGCATGATTAATATCCTTTTTATCATATAGATTTTGAAGTTTTAATTTTTTTAAAACATAAATCGCCGCAGAGCGACTTTTAAGGATTTCAATGTTTAATTGTGAGCTAGCATTTGATATACTTGCAGTAAATAAATCAGAGAAATCTTTTCCGGAAATTAGATTTCCAAGTCCATTCATTGACGAATTTCTTTCCGGTGGTAGTATTGAAACTGTTGATTGATAAGTATGTGGATAAATAAATAGAAGAATTAAAAAAATAATTACTGATGAAGCCACAGTAATTTTTAATATTGATTTGAGGTTAAGTAAAATAGTATTAATCATCTCATGCCAATTCATTCTCTACCTCGTCGCTATTATAACTGCAATGGATGCTGCTACTATTGCCGCAACCTGTCCAAGTATTGTTAAGGATGTTGTAAATACATCCCAGAATTTTGGTCCTGGAGGATCTTCTAATACCCAGATTGTATCACCAGGATCTAATTTTTCAATATCGTCTGCATCAATCCATTCGCCAGTATTTACTTTAATTACTCTCACATCACTTTCAATTGCACGCCAGCTAAATCCACCAGCAAGTTGTATATAATCTTGAACTTTTAAACTCGGATCAAAAATTATCTTACCAGGACTTACAACCTGCCCAATAAGTGCTATATAATTTTTCTTTTCTGGAATTCTAATTTCATCTCCCTTATTGAGTATTAAATCTTCATTAAGTTTATTTTCTTCAAATAAAGATTTAAAATCTACAACAACTTTACCTTTTCGTTGTCTTGATTTAGCTTTTAAATAATCATACTCATCATCAGTCATATCCTCTCGGGGTATCAACTTTTATTCTTTCAAATTCCGAATCAGCACTAGTGTCAGCATCTGTTCGGTATACCATGGCATCAACAAGTGATGCATCTTCAAGAAATCCACCTGCTTCTCCAATTATTTCCGTTAGTGTTGTTTTATCTTTTACAATTTTATATAAACCAGGATATTTTATCTTACCATTAATAGTAATCCATTGTTCAGTATAATATTCGCTAAGTTCTCTAACAATTACCTGGTCACTTTTATTTAATTTAACTGAGTTTGCAGTTAATAATTCAATAGAATAATATTTACTTTTTTGTGATTTTCCATCTTCCACAAAACTTACAACTTCAATTGAATCAGTTTTTGCTTTGTATAGAAAACCACCAGCCAGATCTATCAAATCTTTTACTGTTTCATCTTTTCGGTATTCATAGGTTGCAGGATATTTAACCTGTCCTGCTATATAAACAGTTTGATCAACTTTATCGACTAGAACAACATCACCATCATTTAAATATGGATTTTGTTTGATAATCACCCTTACGTAAAAAGGACAAATAATCACACGATTTTATATTACCATTTTTAGAAATAATTTTAATATTTCTAATATCCGAGGTATTTGCCAATCCAGAAGAAATTTTAATCAAATCTATTAATCTTGAATTTGATGTAACTACATAAGTGGATTGATTATTTACATCACCAACCAGCGAAACTTTTATTTTTCTAACTTCTCCAAGCCCAATGTAAATATCAACATTCTTAAAATTCTGTCCTAATCTATTTTCAATTATAATCTTTGCTTCAGCTAAGTTTTTATTTCTAAGATCAACAACACCAATTCTAGGAATATACAAAAATCCTTCATGGTTTACGATTAAATTCGAATTGTTTTCTTCAATACCACTAACGGAAATAAAAATATTATCTCCAGGACCAATCATATATTCTTCTGGATTCAATATACCTTCCGATGGTTCCATTTCAACTTTACTTAGCAATTGTGGATTATTTAGATCAGCAGATCGTTCAGAATAGGTTGGAAAGATTTGTGCAACACTATTTGTAAAGAAGCTAAACATAGTGATACAAATAATAATTTTTGAATATTCAAATTATAACCAAGATTTTTATAAGTGATGTAAAGTTAATGATTAGAAATAATTATAGAAATGATATTATTTTTAATTTTTATATCTTAAGTGAAATTTTTCTTAAAGAAAGTATTGTAACCAAAATTCCGATTACTGGTCCCACCGCAAGCAGCAGAAATATAAATTCAATTTTGTTGGGAATTACATTATCAATTGTTACAACAAATTCTTTAAAATAATAGTACAACACCCAAATTATGCTAAGCGCAATAAGACCGGATAAAAATCCCGTTAAAGCGCTATTAATTATAATGGGCATTTTTATAGTTGATAATTTTGCTCCAACAAATTTCATAGTTTCCATTTCTGAATATTTGGAATTTAAGATCAGACGTACAGTGCTGTAAACAAGATAAAGTGAAACTAAAAATATTAATCCTGTTAATCCAAATACATATATTTTTGCTTGATCTATATAAGCTAAAATCTTCTGATAAAAATCCTGTCTAAAAATTACTTCATCAGACCAAGAAAATCCAGAGAGATTTTTAATCACCATTTTTATTGAATCCCTATTGGCATATTCACTACTTAGTTTAATATTGAATGATGCTGGAAGCGGATTGTAATCCAATATCTTTCTAAAATCTTCGCCGGTTTCTTTAATAAATATTTCAGCAGCTTTTTCTTTATCAACAAATTCTGATGATCGAAGATATTTTAGTTCTGATAATTCAGTCTTGATTTGATCAATCTCTGTATCAGTTGGATTATCTTTTAGAAAAACACTTATTGTAATATTACTTTTTAGCTGTTCTTCAAAATGATTTGAAAATAAAATTATAAAAACTGAAACTGTTATAAGTATTACAGATAAAGTAATTGAAGTGAGTGCAAGTAAAAAAGAAAACTTTGATCTTGCAATAAGTTTTAAAGCTTCTTTAAACCAAAAATAAATCATATAAAATTTTATTAATTAATACATTAAAAGTTTGATTCATCAATCCATTGTTTAATTTGCCAAACTTCTGTTTCACTATCCTTTTTTAAAGATAAATTGACTCGTCCATCAACCCTTACAACATCAGTTGGATTAAAGGTAATAGTTAGATTAAAACTTCTGATAATCGTGGCAGATAATGAATCTTCAGTAATAAGAACAATGTTATTCCAGATGAGTTCTAATCGCTGAGTGTTTTCAAATAAACCATGAGTTGTTCGCATTTCCTCATCTCTTCCCCAAGTAACATCAAATCCTTGATCATAATCTCGATACGTAAAAGTAAAATCGTTCGTAATCAATCCACCATAGATGGTGGTGTCTTTAAAAGTATAAGCATACTGAAAATTTTGAAAAACACCTGCAATATTTTTTTGATCTGAAATTTGAGGCTTACCGCTATCTGGATTTTCATCAAGCTTTGGTGCAAATGGATTTGTACAGCCAATTAAGCTTACCAAAAACAATATGACAAATATATTTTTAATAAGCGCTTCCTTTTAATTCACTCCAGCTTGGTAAAGTTCCGCTTGTAATATCCTTCCAATAGTAAATTACGTATTCACCACGAGAATCGCGCAGCATATTAAACTGTAAATTGCCTTCATAGGTTTGCGGAAAAGGATCACCAAATGGAACAGGTACATTAATAGTATATTTTGCTGAGTATATTAAAGAATCACCACCAAAATTAGTAATGTTTTCATCAGATAAACCAAGTGATATAGGAAAATCCACAAATACCTTGTTTACTACGCTGCTAAAATATCTTCGCTCTTCATTTAAACCCCAACCTTGTGAAAATATTTGATAGAGAGATATTGCTTCACTTGAAGCAGAAAAACTAAATCCTTTTTCAGCAAATAATGTATCTACAAAGCAACGGATATAGTTCTGAACATTTTTATCAGAAAGAGAGTTCTTAATGTTTAAAATAACATCTGTTGCCTCAACCGGTGGTATAAAGTTGGATTTTGATTGATCAGGAGGTTCAGAAGGACGAGTTGTAAATAAATCACAAGCTGTAACTGATACTGAAACTAATAAAATTAAAATTGTCTTATTCATTTCTTACAAATCAAAATCAATCGTGGTGAAACAAACTGCTCAAATTCGTTACCAAGAAAATCACCATAAGTTTTATAAATATCAAATCCAATTTTAGTAAGCTCATTCACTAATTCATCTTTGGTAAACATCCTTACAGATTCTTCGAACTCATTGGTATCACCACTTTTAGTTATTGCAATTTTCTTTATGATACGTTTATCTTTAATTTTTCTGTATTGGTGTATTACCGAATCATCCAATATTTCTTCAGAAAAATCTACAAGATTTTTTTGTAAAAAATCTGAATTGAAAAAATCTAAAACAAAATATCCATCCGGTACTAAAAAATCATAAGCTTTTTGCAGGATAGAAAAATTTTCTTCATCAGTTTTAAAATATCCAAAACTTGTAAAGAGATTTAAAACTAAATCGAATTGAATTACCGATTTAAATTCTCTTATATCCGATTGAATAAAATCTATTACAAGTTTTTCTTTCTTTGCAGTTTTTTTTGCAATTAAAACTAAATTTTCACTTAAATCAACTGCAGTAACATTGGTACCCTTTTTAGCAAGCAAAATTGCATGTCTGCCCGTACCACAAGCCATATCCAAAATATTAAAACCGGGAAAAACATCAACATTATTTAAAATAAGACTGATATGCTGTTCAGCTTCTTTTTCATTTCTATCTTTATAAACACTTAAATATTCAGGAGTGTTAAACCAATCTTTAAACCATTCTGATTTCATAAATCAATTCTGTTTAGCATTGCCCTGCCAATTGTTGCTTCATCCGCAAATTCTAAATCGCCGCCGATAGGAATTCCACGTGCAATACGTGTAACTTTTATGTTTAATGGTTTGATTAATCTTGCAAGATAAAGTGATGTTGTTTCGCCCTCTGTATCCGGATTTATTGCAAGAATTATTTCGGTAATGTTTTCATTTTCAAATCTTGAAAGCAGCTCTTTAATTTTTAAATCATGTGCAGAAACTCCTGCAAGAGGAGAAAGCACGCCGCCTAACACGTGATAAAGTCCATTGTACTCATTTGTTTTTTCGATTGCGATAACATCACTTGCCTCTTCAACAACACAGATTTTTGTAGTATCTCGCTTTGCGCTTTTGCAAATCTCACACAAATCTTCTTCAGTTATGTTAAAACATCTTTTACAAAAGAATAATTTTGTTTTTAAATCTGCAATAGCTTTTAAAAATTTATCAACCGAATCTTGATCGTTCTTTAAAATGTGCAACGCCAATCTTTGAGCGGTTTTTCTTCCAATACCCGGAAGTTTGCTCAATTCTTCAATTGCAATTAAAAGTGGTTCTGCAATCTGCAAGTTAAAATCCTGGAATGTTTAAGCCGGGAGGAATCATCCCTTTGGTAACTTTTGCCATTTCGTCTTCAGCCATTTTATTTGCTGATTGTAAAGCTTTGTTAACCGCAGCTACTACTAAATCTTCTAAAATTTCTTTTTCTTCAGAAATGATAACTTGCGGATCAATTTCAATTGAAATAATTTCTTTCATTCCGTTTGCTTTTGCCTTAATCATACCGCCGCCGGCTTCTTCAGTTACAACCATATTTACAAGTTCACCTTGTACGCGCTGCATCTCAGCCTGCATTTTTTGCACTTGTTTCAACATTCCTTGCATTCCGCCCTTCATAAAAAGCTCCTTATAATTGATTTTTCTGTTTTTTTGGAAGTCAAATATAATATAAACGATTGACTTTATGTATTTAATATGCCTAATTTCTGCCCTGAATTATAGTTAATTAAAATTGTTAAAAGAGGAAAAATGGTTGAGACAATAATTCGAAATGATATCCCGTTTGATGAGGGAAATTATCAGTTGATTGAATATCAAGACAATTATTTTATTGATGACAAAAAAAAGGTAAAGGTTAAATATCTTGGCAGCAAGGTTGCTTTAACCAACGCATTTTTCTTCGACTATCTAAAAGAATACCACGTTCCCACAGCATTTTTAAGAAAAGATGGTGATAACGCACTTAAATTTTCTACTTATACAGAATTTCCTTTCAGGATAAAAATTCTTAATACTGCCGATAAACGAAATGCAAAAATCTTTGGATTAAAAGAAGGTTCAGAATTAAATCTTCCCGTTTTTGAATTTCATTACGGCTGCGGCAAAGAAAGCGTAATTACAGAAAGTCATTTAATCGCTTTTGATTTATGTACACCAGAAGATATGAAATTAATTACAAGAATCTGTTCAAAAATTAATGCAGTACTTAAATCATTTTTTGAAAGAAGAACCGAAACACTTGCCGAAGTTTGCTGCCATTTTGGGAAATATGAAGATAAAGTTTTTCTCGTTGGTGATTTTACTCCTGCAAGTATAAAAATCTTACCAAAAGATGAATCTGTTAAATGGACAAATCCCTACAAACTTAAAACAGCTAATGAAGTTAAAAAATATACGGAACATCTTTTTAGTATTGCGAGTGTTAAATAATGTTTACTAAGTACGGTTACAATACAATGGGGATTGTATTTATAATAGTCTTCATTCTGATTGTAATTATTATTTTTTCTTCATCAAACTATGTTAGAATTCCGTTGATTCTTCTTGCACTTTTTCTAATCGTGTTTACTTTAAACTTTTTTCGCGATCCAGACCGAACCGTTCCAAACAAAGATAAAATAGTTGTATCACCTGCTGATGGAAGAGTTTTGTTTGTTAAAGATGTTTTGGATGATAAATTCTTAAACAGCAAAGCTAAAATGGTTTCTATATTTATGTCGCCGTTAAATGTTCACGTAAATAGAATTCCAATTTCCGGCAAGGTTGAATATGTTAAATACATTAAGGGTGATTACATCGCAGCGTTTGAGGATAAAGCATCCGAACGAAATGAACGAAATGAAATTGGAATTACAAGCGCTGCGGGAAAAGTTTTATTTACGCAAATTGCCGGGTTTGTTGCACGAAGAATTATAAGCGATTTGAAAGTTGGAGATTCAGTAAATATTGGAAATCGATTCGGTATGATTAAATTTGGAAGTCGTGTTGATATTATTGTTCCCGTTGATTGGCAAGTAAAAGTTAAAAAAGATGATAACGTTACCGCAGGAGAAACAATACTTTTTGAATACTAATTAATTTTAATGAATCGTTTTAGAATTACACCTTCTGTAATACCGAACTTATTTACCGCTATGAACATGTTCAGCGGTTTTTTTTCGATTATAAGCGCAAGCCAGGGAAATTTTGTTTACGCGGCATGGTTAATAATTATCGCCGCAATTTTTGATACACTTGATGGTTTTATGGCTCGCCTTACAAAATCCAGCAGTGAACTTGGTGTTGAGTTAGATTCACTTTCTGATGTTGTAAGTTTTGGTGCTGCACCATCTTTTCTACTTTACTCAACTTATTTTTATCAGTTCGAAACTTTTGGAATTATAATCAGTTCACTTCCATTAATTGCAGGTGGATTTCGTCTTGCAAGATTTAATGTTCAACTTGTTGGATTTAATAAATCATACTTTACAGGATTACCAATTCCCTCTTCCGCACTAACAATAGTTTGTTTCATTTTATCATTTTATGATAACGGATTTGGAGAGACAGAAAAACAATTTATCATTCCAATGGTGTTGCTTTTATCTTTTCTGATGGTTAGTAATGTTAAGTATGATACTATTCCAAAGTTTTCAATCAATGCTATCAAAAAAAATCCGTTAATATACATTGCTTACTTTATTGCGCTCATAGTTTTAGTTGTTTACACAGTTAAAGGATTATTTTTCATTTTTGTTTTCATGATCGGTTTTGGTATTTTTCGACAAATTTTTAGGTATTTCTCAACAAAAAAATCTGAGTAAAAAGTGTTTAAAGCTACAGTTTTAATAAAACGCAGACCGTCCATTCTTGATCCGCAAGGCGTTGCAGTTGAAAAAGGCGCAAAGCATCTTGGCATTTTCAATATCAAAAATACAAGAATCGGAAAGCTAATTGAGTTTGATGTTGATCTTAAAGACCGCAGTGCCGCAGAAAAAGAAGTGAATGAATATTGCTCCAAGCTTCTTGCAAATCCTATTATGGAAGATTTTGAATTTACTTTATCCGAATCGATAAACACGGATGAAAAAGTAAAATGAGTTTAAAGTTTGGAGTAGTTGTTTTTCCAGGTTCAAATTGCGATCACGATGCATACTATTCTTTACGCAAAGTTTTAAACTATGATGTTGAATTTTTGTGGCACAAAGATACTGACTTAAAACAAAGCAGTGTTATACTTTTGCCCGGCGGATTTTCTTACGGAGATTATCTTCGCACAGGAGCTATTGCAAGATTTTCTCCGATTATGAATTCAGTGATCAGCTTTGCAAATAAAGGCGGAATTGTAATTGGAATTTGCAACGGTTTTCAAATCTTGCTTGAAGCTGGCTTGCTGCCCGGAGTTATGATACGCAATAATTCCCTTAAGTTTGCTTGTAAAGATGTTTATCTTAGAACTGAAAATAGAGAAACAATTTTTACTGCTGAGATTGGAGAAGAAAAATCAGTAATAAAAATTCCGATCGCACATGGCGAAGGAAATTATTTTGCTGATGCACAAGTTTTAAAAGAACTTGAAAGCAATAAACAAATTTTGTTCAGATATTCTGATGAAAATGGAAATGTTAATGATGAAAGTAATCCTAATGGTTCTCAACTTAACATTGCAGGAATCGTGAACAAAAACGGTAATGTAATGGGTATGATGCCTCATCCGGAAAGAGCCTGTAATCCAATGCTTGGCAGAACTGATGGGCAGTTAATTTTTAGATCGATAGCTAATTATATATTAAACTAAAGGTAACGATATGTTTGGAAATCTAGGCGCAGGCGAAATTATAATAATTGTACTTGTAATACTTTTGTTATTCGGTGCAAAGAAAATTCCTGAACTTGCACAAGGTTTAGGTAAAGGTATGAAGGAATTTAAAAAATCTTTAAAAGATGTTGAAGAAGAAATCAAAAAAACTGATGATGATGTAAAAAAATCTGATAAGTCATAGATTCTATTCAGTCATTCCGAACGGAGTGAGGAATCTGTTATATGTATTTTCATTCCCGCAAAGGCGGGAATCTATTTTTTAAATGCAATAAAAAAATTTATAAATGACTTTCTACAAAAACCACAAAGAGAAATTAGAACTCATAAAATCAAGCAAGCTAAACCTTGTTGAAAATGTTAATCTTTTTCTAAAAAACACCGAAGATCAAAAAGATCTTAATGCTTTTAATTTTGTTTTTAGTGATGAAGCAATCAAATCAGCAAAAGAAGTTGAGAAGAAAATAAAAAATAATTCCGCCGGTAAACTTGCAGGAATGGTAATTGCAATTAAAGATGTTCTTGCTTATAAAGATCACCCACTCACCTGCTCATCAAACATTTTAAAGAATTTTACTTCACTTTACACAGCCACAGCAGTCCAAAAACTCATTGATGCAGATGCAATTATTATCGGTAAAACAAACTGCGATGAATTTGCAATGGGCTCCTCAAATGAAAACTCTGCTTTTGGAAATGTTTTAAATCCTGTTGATAAAACACGAGTTCCCGGCGGATCAAGCGGAGGCTCAGCTGTTGCAGTTGCTGCAAATCTTTGTGATGTTTCCTTAGGAACGGATACTGGTGGATCAATACGTCAACCTGCAGCATTCTGTGGAGTTTACGGTTTGAAACCAACTTACGGACGAGTTTCCAGATTTGGTTTAACAGCATTTGCTTCATCATTCGATACAATCGGACCATTCTCAAAAAATGTTGAGGATGCGGCGTTGGTTATGGAAGTTATTTCTGGAAAAGATTTAAATGATTCGACTTCAATCGAAAAAGAAATTCCAGATTACTCTACATCATTGTTAAATGGTAAGAAATTAAAAATTGGAATACCCAAAGAATATTTTACAGATGGACTTGATGAAGAAATTAAAACTGCAATTTTAAATGTTGTTGATAAACTTAAGCTCGAAGGTTATGAAGTTAAAGAAGTCTCACTTCCAAAGACTGAATATACAATCGCTGCTTACTACATTTTAACTACAGCGGAAGCATCATCAAACCTTGCAAGGTTTGATGGGGCTCGTTACGGTTTTAGAGCAAATGATTATTCAAACTTAAAAGAGATGTATCTCAATTCCCGCACACAAGGATTTGGCAAAGAAGTAAAACGCAGAATAATGCTCGGCACGTATGTTTTATCTTCCGGATATTATGATGCATATTATCGTAAAGCACAAAAAGTTAGAAGATTAATTAAAAAAGATTTTGATAATGTATTTTCAGAAATTGATTTGTTAATTACTCCGACAACTCCAACTGTTGCGTTTAAGATAGGAGAAAAATCTGATGATCCATTACAAATGTATTTGAGCGATATCTACACAACATCAGCTAATCTTGCTGGTATTCCGGGAATGAGTATTCCTATTGGCAAAAATTCAGAAAATCTTCCAATAGGTTTACAAATTTTATCACAGCAATTTGAGGAAGAAAAAATATTTCAGTTAGCAAAACATATTCAAGATGAAATCTCAGACTGAAATAAATATTCGCAACTGGACAAAAGAAGATTTTCCAATAGTAAAAGAAATTTTGCTAACCACCTGGAAAGATGCTTACTCATTCATACCTGATAAGGATATCAAAATTCATTTCGAAAATTTTTACAGCAAAGATTGCTTAATTGAAATGATGGATGATCCTTACACGAGAGGGATTCTTGCAGAAGCTAATTCAGTTCCCGTTGGCTGGATGAAATTATTTGAGGATCACATCAATAAAAAATTATATGTTTCATCATTATATATTTTACCGGAGTATCAAGGTTTTGGAATCGGTAAAAAATTATTGAATGAAGCTTATTCGATTGCAAAAGAAAAACATTTCCCAAAAGTCTGGCTTGGCGTAATGAAACAAAATGTAAAATCTTTAGAGTGGTATCAAAATCTTGGATTTATTTTCGATGAAGAAGAACCATTCCAAATGGGTTCAACCGAAGTTATGCATTTGATTGGGTATAAAATTATTTAGTTTTTTTTGAGAAAGTCATTCCGAATGAAATAAGGAATCTGTTTTTTCAAATTTCAGATTTCTCCCTTTAGCCGAAATGATTTTTTTTTCATTTTCTACTTCATTTATAAATTCACTCAACATTTATCATTATCCCAGAATTTCCTTATTTTTGTGCACAAAATTTAATTTAGTAAAGGATTATTTATGGCTATCATTATTGATAAAAATACTCGTCTTGTTGTACAGGGAATTACCGGCAGCGAGGGTTCTTTTCACACAACTCAAATGCTTGAATATGGAACAAAGGTTGTTGCAGGTGTAACACCAGGTAAAGGTGGAACAAAATTTCAAAACGTTCCTGTCTTTAACACGGTTGCAGAAGCGGTAACATTTCAGAAAGCAAATTCATCGGTAATCTTTGTTCCACCAGCTTTTGCCGCCGATGCAATTTTAGAAGCTGCTAACTCTGGAATCAAATATATAATCTGTATCACCGAGGGAATTCCAACTAACGATATGTTAAAAGTTTATAATTCAATTAAAGGAAAAGATGTTGTTTTGGTTGGACCAAATTGCCCCGGCGTTATCTCTCCCGGCATTGCTAAAGTTGGAATTATGCCTGGATTCATTCATCAAAAAGGAAAAATTGGTGTTGTTTCCCGCTCCGGCACTTTAACTTACGAAGCAGTAAAACAATTATCAGATGTAAAACTTGGTCAATCAACTTGCGTAGGCATTGGCGGTGATCCGATTATTGGTTCAAGATTTATAGATATTATAAAAATGTTTAATGATGATAAAGATACAGATGGAATTGTAATGATTGGTGAAATTGGCGGAAGTGCTGAAGAAGAAGCTGCTGAGTTTATCAAAAAGAATGTTAAGAAACCTGTTGTTGGATTTATTGCCGGTAGAACAGCGCCTCCCGGAAGAAGAATGGGACACGCTGGTGCAATAATATCAGGCGGAAAAGGAACAGCGGCAGAGAAAATGGCTGCAATGAAGAAAGCCGGTATTCACGTTGTTGAAAGTCCTGCAGAAATTGGCGTTACGATGTTAAAGGCAATTGAAAAGTTGAAAGTAAAAAAACCGGTTGTCAGAAAAACTACAACGGTTAAAAAAGTAACCAAGACTGTTAAACCAGTAAAAGTTGTAAAAGCAAAGTCAAAGAAAAAGACTGAAAAGAAAAAAGAAGAGAAATCAAAGAAACACGATAAAAAATCAAACAAGAAAAAAAGTAAAAAGAAATAGGAGTTATTCTTGAGTAACAAAACATTAGCGATCATCAAACCGGATGCAGTAAATGATAACCACGTTGGTGAAATAATTTCTTTAATCTGTAAAGCTGGATTTAAAATTAAAGGATTAAAGATGGTTAGACTTTCTGATTCAGCCGCCAAAGCATTCTATGAAATCCACAAAGAAAAACCATTCTATGGTGAATTAGTTGAATATATGACTTCTGGACCTTGTGTTCCGATCGCATTGGAAAAAGAAAATGCTGTCGAAGATTACAGAAAACTAATCGGGGCAACTGATCCTGCAAAAGCTGCAGAAGGAACGGTTAGAAAATTGTATGCAAGAAGCGTGCAGTTTAATGCTGTACACGGTTCTGATTCAGATGAGAATGCTGAAAAAGAAATTGCATTTTTCTTTGGAAGCAAAGAATTAATTGAGAATTATCCGGGTTAGTTAAATTTTAGAATTCAATTTACAACCTCCTTTTCAGGAGGTTGTTTTTTTTGATTAAAAGGATAAAATATGAAAATCAAATATATATTTAGTTTCTTGGTATTTGCTTTAATATTAATAACTACAACAAAAATTAATGCTCAAATAATTTATGGCGCTGATCTACTTTTTTCAGAAAATCAAAACTTAATCAGCGGAAAAAAAGTAGGTGTAGTATGTAATCATACTGCGTTATTATCGAATGGGAAAAATTTAGTTGATGCACTGCTTGAACAGAAGAATGTTATTGTAAGCGCAATCTTTACTCCTGAACATGGTTTTAAAGGAGTTGAAGAAGCTGGTGAAAAAATTGATTATAAGAATAATCTCTATAAAGAAGTTCCTATAATCTCACTTTATGGTAAAGATAGAAAGCCGTCAAAAGATAATCTTACTGATGTTGATTTATTAATTTTTGATATTCAGGATGTGGGCGCAAGATTTTACACCTACATTTCTACAATGTATTATGTTTTAGAATCTGCAGGAGAAAATAACATTCCGGTTATCATTCTTGATCGTCCAAATCCAATCGGCGGAAAATATATTGATGGACCTGTGCTTGATCCAAAATTTAAATCGTTTGTTGGTATTGCACAAATTCCAATAACACACGGAATGACAATTGGTGAATTGGCAACTTATTTTGTTGGAGAAAAAGTTGTTCCAACTTGGAAAAATGTTTCACTAAAAGTTATTCAGTGTAAAAACTGGAAGCGCGAAATTCCAAATCAATTTTATTCAAATTGGAATTCACCTTCGCCAAACATTAACTCGTTGGAAACAGCTTTGGTATATCCAGGAATTTGTTTGATGGAAGGTACAAATATTTCTGAAGGAAGAGGAACTCGTTTTCCATTTTTACAATTTGGTGCTCCATTTATAAATGCTGATGATGTTATTGAGAAGTTAAAGATTTTTAGTTTTGCTGGAATTGAAATGCAGTCTGTATCATTTATTCCGGATGATATTGAAGCAATGGCAACAAATCCCAAGTTCAAAGGGCAATCTTGTTATGGAATTAAAATCAAAATAACTGATCCAACCAAGTTTGAGCCAGTAAAATTTGGTACAAAATTATTATTTGTTCTGGTTAAATTATATGGAAACAAAATTAAATTTAATGATGGATTTGATAGGCTTGCCGGCAATAGTTATTTGAAAAAAGCATTGCTGCAAAAAGTCGCTCCAGAAAAGATTATTGCATCCTGGCAAAAGGATCTAATTAAGTTTGAAAAGAAAAGAATTAAATATTTACTTTATTAAAGAGGAAAAAATGTTAAAACATCTTGTTGTGCTTTTAGTTTTTAGTTTGATTTTAATTAGCTGCGGTGAAAAGAAAAATGAACCTGAAAATAAAATTTCAGACAAAGAAAAATATGCGTTCGATTCCACAGATTTAAAAACTGATGGAGTTGATAATACCGGTAAGCCATTCTTTATAAAATATAAATTTGCTAAAGGCGATAAAGCAGTTTATCGTTTAACTACAATCGCAAACAATACACAAACAATAACTATGGATTCAGCGATGTCACAAAGTGTAAACCAGAAGATTGTTTATCTTATTGATTTTACTGTTAAAGATGTGGATGAAGATGGCTCAACTGAAGCTGAATTAAAAATCAACTCACTAAAACTTGAAGCATCTGCTAATGGACAAAATTTTAATTTTGAAGCTGGTAAAGATGTTGATTCAGCATCAGTACATCAGTTTGCTGAGTATCAGTCACTTTACAACAATCCATTCAGTGTTCGTTTTAACCCTAAAGGTGAAATTTTAGAAGTTTTCAAAGCTGATAAAATCTCAAACAAATTTCTTGAACTTAAAGGAGTTGGCGATACGATTTCAGTGAACGATAGAAATTCTATCCGTTCAGAAATTATTAATGGTGTGCTTACTCCGCTGCTAACTCAAATAATTAGAAAGCTATCTGATAAAGAAGTTTATACAGATTCAACCTGGCAGATACAGCAAGTACCTGTTCCGTTAATGGTTTATCAAATTAATTATACAAACACTTATAAAGTGGGAAATGTAGAAAAGTTAGATGGAAATCGTGTTGCTGTTATTGATGCAGGAATTGATTTTAAATATTCAGGAGAACCGAAAGTAAACCAGGGAAATATTTTATATTCATTTCAAAAACCAATCTCAAACGCAGAGGGCAAAATTTATTTTGATGTTGATAAGGGAATTCAAATTAAATCTCGTACAAAAACACGTTTAGAAATATCATATTCGATGGAAGCTAATACGCCGCAGGGCAAACAAAAAGGTACTCGTCGTGATGTTATAAGTAATACAAATATTCTAGAATTGTTAAAATAATTTTAAAAACAAAAAAGCCGGTATCAGCCGGCTTTTTTTCATGATCGTATATTCTTTTGCATCATCTCAATAAAATCATCTTTTTAGTAATTACATAGTTTTGTGTAATGATCTGATAAAAATAAACTCCACTACTTAATCCACTTCCATTAAAATCAACGGAATACTCTCCTGGATTTTTATATCCATCTACTATAGTTGAATATTCTTCTCCCATTGAGTTATAAACAATCAACTTAACATTTGAAGGATAATTTATTCTATAAGTTATTTTTGTAGTTGGATTAAAGGGATTTGGGTAGTTTTGCAAAAGTTCAAAACTTTCAACTGTGGAATTAATTTCATCATCAACAGCAACAAAAGTATCACCTGCATTATTTGTGCGATAAATCTTACCATTATAACCTAAAATCCAGCCACTATGTGAATCAGTCATCACCATATCATTCCCCTGCACATTCTGTACCTCCTTTCTCCAGGTTCTTCCAGTATCGGAACTAAAAAACAAATCATCTCCTAATAACCAAACTCTTGAAGCATCATTCGGGTCAAAGCAAATATCCATTGCCCAATTTTGAATTGGTAAGTTAAAAATCTCCCATGTTAGTCCACCATCTAAAGTTCTTTTGATTTTATTTTCCGAAGCATCAGCAGTTAGTCCAACATTTGAATTAAAAAATTGGATAACTTGAACATAACCTGTGTGATTTGTTAAACTCCAAGAAGTACCACTATCCGTAGTTTTATAGAGATTTTTATATATACCGCCCTGATACGGACCTGGAAAGAAATATCCGGTTTGCTGATTGAGAAAATGAACACGTCTCCATGAGTCAGATGAGCTCTGTCCAATAAAATTTGAACTATTGATTGAGATCCAGTTATCACCGCCATCAGTTGTCTGCAAAAATAATGCAGGTTCGGAATCTGATTTGGCATCTCCCATCGCGATACCATTATATAAATCAAACATTTTTATATAATTGAAAAAATCAGTTTTACTTGTGTCACCATACTGTTCATCCCAAATAATTCCCCCGTTTGTGGTTTTGAAAATGAACGATGAACTTGCTATCCAGATATGCAAAGTATCGATCATAGATAAAGTGATAACTGAAGTTGACGTTCCAGGAATAGAACCAGGAATGGGATTATTTAATGTTACCCAGTGTAAACCGCCATCCGTGGTTTTATTTAAGTCAGAACTGATGGAAACAATAGCATGATTACTATCTGTTGCATCTAAAACTAATGGTATTGCATAAAAACCTATATCGCCAGATGCAGAAAACCATTGTGGAAAAATTGAGGAGTTAAACAGGAATAAAATACTAAAAAAGAATACTAATGAAGTTTTCATATCAATACCCAATAGAATTCTTTCTCAAAAATATCATATTTCTAATCTATAATCAAATCAAACGAGTTTTTAATCTTTTAAAGGCGTTACTACAACTTTAATTCCCTCAACTCTTAGTACTTTTATTTTTATACCTTGACTGATGTATTCGGAATCAGCAACAACATCAATTCTCTCTTCCATCAAATTCCGCAGTTCCTCCCGGACGAAGTGTGGTAAATGCAATTCCGATCTTTCCAATTAAATCTTTTTCAGAAGGAAAGGAAACAAATCCTTGCTCAGCTTTTTCTGATTCTGCCAAAACAAGCTTATTAAATGCAGTTGACTTAGGTAAATATTTTACTAAAAAAAACATTCCAAGTAATGCAAAAAGCATTGCGCCGGAAAGTTGAATAATTGCCATTGACACCGCATTCATATCTATAAATGGCTCACTTCCTAACAGAGATAGAAATATTGAAGCAAAGATCAGAACGATTCCCGAAATACCTGCAATACCAAATCCAGGAATAATAAAAATCTCAGCTAATAATAATCCCAGCCCAATCACAAAAAGTAAAATTTCCAGAATGGATGCAAGCTGTAGAACATATGAGGATCCAAAAAATAATGTCAATGCAATCAAAGCTGTTGTGCCAGCAACACCCCAACCCGGAGATTTGATTTCAGCCATCAATCCAAAAAATCCTATCATAATAAGAATTGATGATACGATTGGATTATTCAAAAACTTAACAACGTCTTCTGCCCAGTTGGATGTTATTGAAACTTCTTCAGCATTCTTTAAATCAAAAGCAGTCAAAAGTTCATCAAAATTGGCAAGAATTGTATCTGCTATTTGGTATTTGAGAGCCTCTTGTGAAGTAAGAGTAATTAGTTTGGTACTGTCAACTAGTCCTTCTACAATAATTCGTTCATCAACCATTCCTTCAGCAATATCCATTCTTCTGCCGTTACGTTCTGCAGTTGAGCGCATTTCAGAACGCATGTACGATTGATATTTCTCTCCAACTTTTTGTCCGGTTTGATCAACAACAGTTGCAGCACCGATTGAACTGCCGGGAACCATTACAATTTTATTACACGACAACGCAATTAATGCTCCTGCAGAAATTGCACGATTATTAATAAAAGCTATCGTAAGAACCTTACTGGAAAGTATCGCATCCTTTATTTGTGTTGCTGCATCTACCCTGCCGCCAAATGTATTAATCTTAAATATGATTGCGGATGCGTTATTTTTTTCTGCCTCATCAATAACACGAGTAATATATGGAGCCAAACCCAAATCAATTTCGCTATCTATATATGCAACGTAAACTGTTTTTTGTTGTGCAAATGTGGTTAATGCTAATATAAGAACTATAATGAATTTCATTTTATCATCTCAATTTAATTTTATAGAAGAATTTAATAATTCTTAGTTGAAAATAATGAAATTCAGATTGAGCGGAAAGTATTTGAATACCTAGTTTTTACTGGAGTATTATATGCCCCAGCTTATCACGCTTGGTCTTTAAATATTTTTCGTTGTTTGTGTTTGGTGTGATTTCGATGGGAATACGATTAACAATTTCAAGTCCGTAACCATTTAACCCAATAACTTTTTTTGGATTATTTGTAAGCAGATTTATTTTTTTAATTCCAAGATTCAGCAAAATCTGCGCACCAATTCCGTAATCTCTTAAATCGGCTTTAAATCCAAGTTCCTCATTTGCTTCTACCGTGTCTTTGCCTTCATCCTGCAAATGGTAAGCTTTAATTTTGTTCTCAAGTCCAATTCCCCTTCCTTCCTGCCGCATATAAACTAAAGCACCGGAACCATTTTGTTCAATTAAATCAAGAGCACTATTTAGCTGATCGTGACAATCGCATCTTAATGAATGAAATACATCTCCGGTTAAACATTCTGAGTGCATACGAACAAGAAATGGTTTTTCAGGATCAGGTTCACCTTTAACCAATGCAACTTGTTTTTTCTTATCTAAAAGATTTTTGTAAAGATGTAATCTAAATTTACCGTGATCTGTAGGAAAATCTATGTCTGTAATTTTTTCAATTAGATTTTCATTCTTAATTCTATACTTAATCAATTCCTGAACAGTTACAATTTTTAGATTAAACTTTTTTGCGATCTCAAATAGTTCAGGCACACGAGCCATTTCTCCATCTTCTTTTAATATCTCACACAGAACTCCTGCAGGATTTAATTTTGCAAGTTTGCATAAATCAACAGCAGCTTCAGTATGTCCTGCTCTTCTTAAAACACCTTCTTCAAATGCCCGCAACGGAAAAATGTGACCGGGTTTTGCAAAATCATTTGATACAGTTTTTGGATCGATAAGTTTTTTAATTGTGTGCGCACGATCTGCAACGGAAATACCCGTCGTAGTTCCTTCGATTGCATCTATTGTAACAGTAAATTGTGTTCCGTGCAGCGCAGAGTTTGATTCAACCATTAATGGAAGGTTTAGATCATCCAATCGCTTTCCATTTAATGCAACGCACAGCATCCCTCTGCCGTGCGTTACCATAAAATTTACAATATCGGGTGTAACATATTCAGCCGCACAAACAAAATCGCCTTCATTTTCGCGGTCTTCATCATCAACAATAATAATAACCTTACCGTTCTTTATTTCATCAATAGCTTCATCAACACTGCAAAACATAAAAGCAATCTCTCAATTTATTTTACTACACTTCCAATTCCGGAACGTTCAATTTTAATTTTAACATTAGGTGCGATTTCTATCAGCACTGTTTTTTCTTCTATCCCAACTATAGTTGCATGAACACCACTTGAAGTAATTATCTTATCACCTTTTTCTATGTTAGAAAGAAGTTTTTCTCTTTCCTTAGCACGTTTTTGCTGCGGTCTGATAATCATAAAATAAAAGATTGCAAAGATTGCACCAAACATTATAACTGTGCTTATTAAACTTCCGCCGCCGCCTTCACCACCTTGTGGAGCCATTGCTAATAATATATCCAATTTATTTTCTCCTTTTGATTTTAATTTTTAATTGATATTTCATTTACAGTTTTATTTTTCCACTCAAGAAAATTTCCATCGATAATATGCTTTCTTGCATGCGTTACTAATTCAAGATAAAAATACAAATTGTGAATTGATGCAAGTTCAAGAGCAAGAATTTCTTCAGCAATAAATAAATGTCTTAAATAAGCACGGGAATAATTTCTGCAAGTATAGCACTCGCAATTTTCATCTAATGGAACAAAATCATTTTTATATTTTGCATTACGCATAGAAAGCGTTCCATTCCAGGTAAACACATTTGCATTACGTGCATTACGAGTCGGCATAACACAATCAAACATATCAACACCGCGAGCAATGGATTCCAAAATATTTTCCGGTTTGCCAACACCCATTAAATACCTCGGTCTGTCGTCAGGCATAAAATCAGTTGTGAAATCAACAAGCTCGTACATCTCTTCGATCGGTTCACCAACCGCAAGTCCGCCGATTGCATAGCTGTCAAAATCTAATTTCAATAAATCGTTTACAGATTTTTCCCGCAAATCTTTGTAAACAGAACCCTGAATTATTCCAAACTGAAATTGTTTATGCCCATAAAGTGGTCTTGATTTTTCAAAAGCCTCTTTATTTAAAACAGCCCAGTTGCTTGTAAGATGAACAGAATTTTTTGCGTAATCATAATCACATGGATAAGGGGCACACTCATCAAGAACCATCATAATATCAGAACCAATGCTTCTTTGGATACCAATAACTTTTTCCGGTGTAAAAAAATGTTTTGATCCATCTAAGTGTGATCTAAATTCAACTCCATCAGATTTTAATTTTCTAAGTTCAGATAAACTAAAAACCTGATAACCGCCGCTGTCTGTTAAAATTGGTTTTTGCCAATTCATAAATTTGTGAAGACCGCCTGCAGATTCTAAAATTTCTGTACCCGGTCTTAAATACAAATGATAAGTATTTGAAAGAACAATCTGAGCTTTAATTTCATCAGCTAGATAACTTTGATTTACAGCTTTAACCGTTCCCTGTGTACCAACAGGCATAAAAATCGGTGTGTCAACTTTACCGTGATCCGTTTCAAACCAGCCAGCTCGTGCTTTACTATTAGCGTCTTTTGAATCAATATTTAGTTTTAACAATACGCCTTTTATTTTGATTTTTGTGAGCCAAATTTAACTTAAAATAATGTTTATCCCAATTAAGTTTGTGCGAGATTGGTTAAAGAAATTTAGCTTTTTCTTCGTTTGTGGGTATTCTACAAACATTTTTTCTACCAAAAAACTTATAACGATTTTTTGCAATCAAATCATAAAAAAAATCATTTACAGCAATTGGTAAATATTTTATTGGATAAATAATTATAAACCAGCTATCCAAGTGTTTTAAAATTTCAAAAGCTGCGGCAGATTTCTTATAGACTTTATTTTGTGAGATTAGTATAAATGAATCGAAATCATTTTGGGGAAGATTATTCTTTTTTGTTATTTCATTTCCCTTTTCTGATTGCAGAGCGGCAAACTTAAAAATGTTTTTCTTATCACGATCAATAATAAAATTGACCCAGTAGTTGCAAAAATTACAAACGCCATCAAACAAAATTATTTTGTGTTCAGTGTTATTCGATTTCGTCATCAGCACTGATTGTAAGTTTAACCATATCGATTCTAACATTGTCTGCACGAACGATGAGAATAGAATAGTTATTAATTGTAACTATTTCATTTGGTTTAGGGATGTGTCCGATATTATCAATTATAAAACCTGCAATTGTTTCATAATCTCCGATGGGAATATCCAATTGATATTTATCATTCAAATGATCAATCTCAACCTTACCGCTGATTATGAATGTATCTTTTGAAATTTTTCTACAGATAACCTCTTCAACATCGAACTCATCATTAATATCTCCAAACAATTCTTCAATAATATCTTCCATCGTAACGATTCCGGCTGTGCCGCCAAACTCATCTATCACAACGGCTATGGAATCATTGTTTGTTAAAAATTCATTTAATATTTCTAAACTCTTTTTTGTTTCAGGATAAAACTGTGTTTCACGAATAATATCTTTTAACTCTTTTGGATTACTGAACAAATCCTTTGCAAGTATAAAACCTTTAATGTTATCAAGATCATCTTCATAAACAATAACTTTTGAGTATCCGGATTCGATAAATAAATCAACAGCGTTAACAACCGAATCTGTAATTGATATACCTGTGATTTCAGTTCTGGGACGCATTGCCTGGTAAACTTTTTGTTCACTAAAATCAAATACTTTAGATATGAAAGAACTTTCTTCATCCTTTGCCGCGCTTGTTGAGTGAACTTCATCCACAAGAATTTTCATATCTTCTTTATCAAAAAGATGTGCAATGTTTTCTGCTGAATCTTTCTTCCGTTCTGTTAATAATTTTGAGAGATGAGTTGTAAGTTTTATAAATGGAAATAAAACAATTGAAAGCAAACGTAACGGAATTGAAACCACTAACAGCAATGAATCAGCACTTTCCCTTGCAATATATTTTGGAATCAATTCACCAAAAATTAAAGTAATAACTGAAACAAATAAAAGAATTTTGTAGTCACTCCAACCAAATTTAGTTGCCAGTACAACGGTTGAGATAGATGCAAACGCAATGTTAATAATATTATTTCCAATTAAAATTGTAGAGTAAAACTGCTGCGGGTCTTTAACAAAGTGAAAAGCTGATTGAGCGGCAATATTTTTTTTCCTTGCTCTTACTTCAACTTTTAATTTATTTGCAACAATATATGCCATCTCGGTGCTGGAAAAATACGCACTAAAAAAAATTAATATTATTAATAAAATAAAATCCTGAATCATTAATAAGCCCTTGTTAAATAAACATCATTAATCATTTTTTCAATTTCTTTGCCGTTAAATTCAAAAATTAATTTTATATCAATTGTTTCAACAATTCTTATCGAATCGTTCAATTTTAATCCCGGCTGAATATAAAATCTATATTTTAGTTTTTGGATTTTCTCATCAGCTTGAAGCTCATTACTCAAATTAGCTAGGTTGATATTATAAATAATTTTGCTTTCTGAATACACAATAACATTTTTCAGTAATAACTTATCCAATTCAATTTTATCAATCTCATATTCTCCAGTGATATGGAATGAACCAGGACCACCGGGCATTAAATTTATCCAAGCCTGTATATCAACAATATTAATTTGTTCAGATAATTTATCAAACTGAATTTGGGAATTGGAACAAGACATAAATATCAAAAAACTAAAAACAATAAATATTTTGGAGTGTAAATAAAACATTAATTTAAAAAATCTTATAAACAATTAATACTGTTGCTGCGATATAAAGAATTACTGTGATAATCATTGGAACATCTGTTAACATTATTTGGGTAGTATTCTCTCCTTTTTGATTTAGATATTCTAAATACATAAATCTAAAAATCCCAAACACAACAAATGGTGTTGTAAAGATTAAATTTTCGGTACCAAATACTGAAACAGTTCGTTGAGATACCGTGTAAAGAGCATAGCAAATAATAACACCAGCCGCTGCAACAGTTGCCATTTGATTCGTAAAAGTAAGCGAATATTCTGCTAACACTTTTCTGGTTGGAGTTTTTTCTAATTCAGTAATTTGTTCAAGCTCTGAGTGTCGCTTCATTACACCAAGAAATAAGGAGATGAACATTGTAGTTAATATCAACCAGCTTGAAACAGGTACATCTATAATTGCCGCGCCACCCAAAACTCTAATTGTAAATCCTGCAGCAATACTGAATACATCCAATATTACAATGTGTTTAAAGTAAAACGAATATAGAACATTGAGTAAAATAAAACTCGCAAGAAAATAAATGAATTCAGTTGGTGAGAAAAAAGAAAGAACAACCAATGAAACAAATATTATAATTGCAGTTATCAATGCAGATTGAATTGATATTTTTCCAGATGGTAGTGGTCTGTATTTTTTTTGCGGATGAACAGCATCTGCTTTAATATCTATTATATCATTGATGATATAAATAAAACTTGATGCAAGGCAGAAAATTACAAAAGCCTGTAGTGTAGAAATAAAATAATTTTCCTCGAAAAGATGAAGTGAAAACAATAAAGGCACAAAGACAAAAAGATTTTTTATCCACTGTGGTACACGCAGCAATTGAAAATAATTTTTAATCATTAGAAAACTGCGGTTTCTTCATAAACGCCAAACACTTCTTTTAATTCACTAATCATTTCACCAAGTGTAACATAATTTTGTGATGCTTTTAAAAATTCCGGCATTAAATTTTTTCCATCCACAGCAGCAGATTTAATAGATGCTAAACTTTCTGCAACTGCTTTTTGATTTCTGCTTTGCTTTAATTCAGTTAGCCGTTTTACCTGTCCTTTTTGTACTTCCGGTGACACAGTTAAAATTGGAATATCAACTTTTTCATTCTCTTCAACAAATTCATTAACACCAACGATAAACTTTTCTTTTCGTTCAACTTCTTTTTGATAACGATAGGCTGCATCTGCAATTTCTTTTTGAAAGTAACCTGTTTCAATAGCAGCTACCACTCCGCCTAGTGAATCAATCTGATCAAAAATAGCATTTGCTTCTTTTTCCATTTTATCTGTTAATGCTTCTACAAAATAACTGCCGCCAAGAGGATCAACAGAATTAATAACTCCGGTTTCGTATGCAATAAGCTGCTGAGTTCGCAATGCAATCTTAACTGCTTTTTCACTCGGCAATGCCAAGGTTTCATCCATAGAATTTGTATGTAAAGATTGAGTTCCGCCAAGCACCCCTGCTAAAGCCTGAAATGCAGTTCTTACAATATTGTTTTCCGGCTGTTGAGCTGTTAATGTACAGCCTGCAGTTTGTGTATGAAATCTTAACCACCACGAGCGTGGATTTTTTGCTCCGTATCTTTCTTTCATTCGTTTTGCATAAATTTTTCTTGCTGCTCTAAATTTTGCTATCTCTTCAAAAAAATCTAAATGAGAATTAAAGAAAAATGAAATGCGCGGCGCAAATTCATCAACATCCATTCCGCGTTCAATGCAAGCTTCAATATATGCAAAACCATCAGCAAGAGTGTATGCAAGTTCTTGCACTGATGTTGAGCCTGCTTCACGTATATGATATCCACTTACAGAAACTGGATTCCACTGCGGAACTTCATTTTTACAATACTCAATCATATCAACAATAATTCTCATTGACGGGGTTGGCGGATATATAAATTCTTTTTGTGCGATATATTCTTTTAAAATATCATTCTGTAAGGTGCCGCGTAAGTTTTTAAAATCAACTCCTTGCTTTTGTGCAACTGCAAGATAAAATGCAAATATCATTGCAGCAGGCGAATTGATTGTCATTGATGTCGAAACTTTATCTAACGGAATTTTATCAAAAAGAATTTCCATATCCTGCAACGAAGAAATTGCAACACCGCAAATTCCAACTTCGCCGTCACTAATCGGTGCATCAGCATCCCACCCCATTAAAGTTGGAAGATCAAATGCAACAGACAAACCTGTTTGACCATGATTTAATAAATAGTGAAATCTTTCATTCGTGTCTTCAGGCGATCCAAATCCGGCAAACTGGCGCATTGTCCATAGTTTACCGCGATAACCGTTAGAGTGAATTCCGCGTGTATAAGGATACTCGCCGGGAAAACCAAGCTCACTTAAATAATTAATATTTTCAATATCATCGGGTCCGTAAAAAGTATTAATATCCTGCCCGCTAACAGTAGTAAATTTCATTCCATTAGTTTTAGCAGATTTAGCTTTTTCATCATAGACTTTTCTTTGCTTTAGATATTCTAAATCAGACATAGGCTTCCTTTAATTATTTAAATAAATTAATTTCACTAAAATTTATGTTCTCCCAAATCTTCTATCAAACTCTTCCAAAGATATTTTAATTACTATTGGTCTGCCGTGCGGACAAACATACGGCATTGATGTTGCAAAAAGTTGATCAATCAATAAACGCATTTCCTTTTCAGAGAGCTTATCACCTGCTTTAATGGCTGCTTTGCACGAGTATGATTTTGCAATATTATCTTTTTCTTCCAATTGTTTTTCTGTTTGATTATTTACATACTCCAATAAAAACTCGCGTAATATTTTTTCTTCAGATCCGTTTTTAATATCATCAGGAACACCTTCAATCATCACATAACTTTTAGGTAGATATTTTAATTTAAATCCTAGTTTTGTGATAACAGAATCCAACTCTTTTAAAATTTCATAACTCGCAACATCAAATTGTATTTTAATCGGAAAAAGTAATTGCTGAATAAAAGGCATGTTTGCATCAAGTCTTGATAATACTTTTTCGTAAAGTATTCTTTCGTGCGCAACATGCTGATCAATTATCATCAGTCCGCTTTTGATCTGAGATAAAATATATTTGTTGTGAAGCTGAATTAAAAATGATGTTTCAATTTCGGTTGAAGCAGAATGTTCAATTTGTTTATCAAATTTATTTTCATCTTTTCATAATTTTTCTTGAACTTAAACAGCCTGTTCGGCAGGCAGGTTTGGCAATATATTTTTTGTAAGCGAGCTAAAAACCAAATCGATATCTTCATCGGAAACAACAGTGCGTTCTCGTTGTTCGCGATTTCTAAAATCCGGTCTATCAGAAAAATCATTTTGCTTTACGGGATTAAAAGCATTAAAAGATAATTTCTCCCTTTGTTGATTTGAGCTATCAAAAGACATAGTTGGTACTAAATCATGACTGCCAATACTTTTACGGACAACGGATAAAACAAAATTGTAAATATCTTTTTCATCATCAAATTTTACTTCAAGTTTTGATGGATGAATATTTACATCAACCTTTTTGGGATCTAATGTTAAAAACAAAATAAAAAATGGATAATCACCTTTTTCCAAAATATTTTCAAACGCAGTGAATACCGCGTGATTAATATTCTTATTTATAACAAATCGTTTGTTTAGAAATAAAAACTGCTCACCTTTACTTTTTTTAAAAATGGATGGTTTGCCGATGTAACCCTTCAATGTAAGATAATCAGTTTCCTGAATAACAGGAATTAACGCATCCATCATATTATCAGCAAAAATTTGTTCAATTCTTTCTTCCAGCGTTCCATTTGTATAATCAAAAATTAAGTTATCGGAATTATAAAACTTAAAAGATATATCCGGATGAGCCAGAGCAATTCGATTAAATGTATCGATAATGTGTTTTAATTCTGTGGTATCTGATTTAAGGAATTTTCTTCTTGCAGGAATGTTGTAAAAAATATTTTTCACAGCAATGCAAGTTCCTTTTTGGGTGGAAATTTTTTCAGTTGTAATTTCATTTTCACTTTCGACCTTAAGCAAAGAACCAATTTCGCTGTCACGCGTTTCAGTTCTTATTTCAAGCTGGCAGACGGATGCGATAGAACTTAAAGCTTCACCACGGAAACCAAGCGTTTGAATCGATTCAAGATCTTCCATTGAAGAAATTTTACTTGTAGCATGTTTGTGAATGCAAAGTACAGCTTCTTCTTCGGTCATCCCCGTTCCATCATCGCAAACCTGGATTAAAGATTTGCCTGCTTGTTTAACTATCAATTCAATCGATGCTGCGTTTGCATCAATAGAATTTTCTAATAATTCTTTTACAACGGATTCCGGTCTTTGCACAACTTCACCGGCGGCAATTTTACTTGCAAGATTATCAGATAATATTTTTATTCGTGATGCCATTAATTCTTTCTTACGTATCTAAAGATTTCAAATAATTCGTGGTCTTTTATTTTTTCAATAGTCCAATCATCATTCTTTATTTCAGGAAATATTACTTCGCCTTCCGCTTCAAACTTCATAAATGTAATTAACATTTCATCAACAAAAGAAATAGCCTGCCTGTAAATTTCACCACCGCCGATAACAAATATTTTTTCCGGTTTAATCGATTTACAATAATCAACAGCTTCATCAATCGATTGTTTTATCACAACATCTTCAAAAGCAGTTTTATAAAATTTATTTTTGCTTACAACAATGTTTAATCTGCCTTTTAACGGCTTACCAAGAGTCTCAAATGTTTTTCTTCCCATGATAATCGGAAAACCAAGAGTAGTATTTTTAAAATGCTGAAACTCCTCTTTTACATGCCATGACATTTTTCCGTTTGCTTTTCCAATCACACCATTTTTTGCAATCGCAACAATAATGCTGATTATCAAACCGCGACCTCAAATTTTATTTTATCATGAAATTTGTAATCAATCAATTCAAAATCCTCAAACGTTAATTCATCAATCGGTTTTTTTGCGATGTTTAGTTTTGGTAATGCCAATGGCTCACGCAGCAACTGTTGTTTCAATCCTTCAAGATGATCAAATTTTTCCATTGCGGAACCTTTTTCCGCGTGATAAATATGCGCATCAACTATTGTGTGCGCAAATGCACCAAGCTGTAAATTTGTCTCCTGCGAAATTATTTGAGTCAGCATTGAGTAAGCAGCAAGATTAAATGGAATTCCCAATGCGATATCGCCGGAACGCTGAGTAAGATGACAATTTAATTTTCCATCGTTAACATTAAAAGTAAAAGTGTAATGGCATGGCGGCAGTTTGCTAACAGTTGCATTTGCAGGATGCCACGCAGAAATTACTAATCTTCGTGAGTTTGGATTTGTTTTAATTTCATTTATCACCCAGCCAACTTGATCAAAAGATAACGAACCATTTTCTTCGCGATGAACAAACGGATTTTTTTCATCAACAAAAACTTCTCCATCTAAAACAGCGTTTGATTCCGGAACCGGAAATCTTCTCCAAAATCTTCCGTATGCTGTTTGTAATCGTCCGTCCTCATCAGCCCATGCATCCCAAATTTTTGTGTGCTGTCTTAAATTTCTAATGTGATTTTCACCGGAAAGATACCATAGAACTTCTTTCAACAATGATTTCCACTCAACTTTTTTTGTGGTTAAAAGCGGAAACCCTTTTTGTAAATCAACCTTATAAAACGCACCAAAATATGAGATAGTATCAATTCCTGTTCGAGATTTTTTATGAGTTCCTTCATCAATAACAAGTTTAACCAGATCTAGATATTCCTTCATTCAAGGATCCTGTAATTTCTTAGAATATATTATAATTTTTGTGTGAATTTACTAAAAAAAGCTGAAGGTATAAAAGGCTATTTGCTGAGGTAATTAAGAACAATTTCCGCTGCTTTGTCCAATCCGGCACAGTAATTTTTGATTGATGATTCTTTGGAATCGAAAAAATCAACTACATTAATTATCTGAACTTTATTAGGCAGTTTTATGGTTGATGAAAGATTTGTTGATCCGTTTATTAAAAATATTGGAATATTTTTCTGTAAAAATAATTTTAGAATTATTCCTGCACCTTTCCCTTCAAAAGATTGATAATCAAAACTTCCCTCTCCTGTTACAACGGCATCAATTTCATTTAAGTTTAAATCTTTTAAAAGGATATTTGTAATAAAGTCTTCTGCACGAATTATTTCTGCATCCAAGAAAATATTTAGACCAGCAGCCAAACCGCCGCCCGCTCCATTTATTTTTTTTGGCAAAGATAAAATTTTTATCAGCAGAAATTAAATTTAGAATTTTTTCTATCCCTGTTTTAATATTTCTTAAATCTTCTTTGGTTGCACTTTTTTGTTCGCCGTAAATATTAATTGCACCGGGTTCGCCAATTAATTCAGTATCAACATCAACTATGCATTTAATATCAAAAGGAACTTCTATCTTATCCAATTTTAATTTTTCTATTTGATAGAAATTTTTTGGAATTGGAATTAATTCTTTTTCCTTTTCATCAAAAAGATTTAATCCTAATTGTGTGCACGCTCCTATTCCAAAATCAATGGTTGCAGTTCCCCCAATCCCAATTATCAAGGTTTTAATTTTATATTTTGCCTGCTGAACATCAGTAGAAATTTGCTTAATTACTTTTCCCAGGACAGCGGAATTAAGAATTAATGGTTTGCGATCTTTTTTATCAAAACATTTTAACCCAATAATAGAAGCAGATTCTAAATATCCTGTTTCTGCATTTTTATCAATAAGTAGTTTATAGTTTTGGGGAGTATTGAACTTATCTTCAGCGATTATATCAAATTCGGAAGTCTTAAAAATATTTTTAATTACAGATAAAAACCCATCCCCGCCATCTGATATTGGTTTTTGGAATATTTGAAAATCAGAACGTGTTGATAATCTTTTACTAAGAATTTTAGAAATTTCAACTGAGTCCGCACACTCTTTAAAACTATTTGGTGCAATTAGAATATTCATTAAACAATTTCTGCAATAAATTTATCAACTCTTTCCGCAATTCCTGCACCTGAAAATCCGCCCTCTTTTGAGTAATCACATTTTTTGGGATCGATTGGACATTGTGTTGCACAATAATTTGGAGTTGGTAAAACAATATCTGATTTGTTACCCAATGGTCCCCAAAGTTTTGGAGAACAAGCAGTAAGCGGACAGAAAAATGCAAGAGTTGGTACTTTTAACGCAGCACAAATGTGCATCGGACCAGTGCTGCTGCTAATCAATAAATCCAAAATTGAAAATCGTAAAATGTTTTTTCTTAAACCTTCACCTTCAAAAATATATTCAACGCCGGGTAAATTTCGCAATTCAATTGGCGGGTTATAATCTGTCATTACAATTTTATAAATTGGGTTTTTTGATAAACGATTAATTAAATCAAGATACATTTTGATAGATAGATTTGGAGCTGAATTTCCGCTTGTCGCATTGATTCCAATTAAAATCTTACCACCGCTTTTTAATTTATTCTTTAATTCTAAAGCTTCTACTTTTTCTGATTCGCTTAAAAATATTTCAGGATGAATTTCAGTTACTTCAATTCCAACTTTTCTAACCATATCCAAACAATAATCTGTTTCGTGGCGCAAAGGAATATATTTTTTTCTATCAACAAATTTTGTAAAAGTTAAAAACTGATATAGTTTGTGACCCACTCCAACTCTATATTTTATTCCTGCAGCAAAAAGAACATAATTTAATTTTTCAACCGGAAGAAGCATAAATGCATGGGAGAATTTATAATTCCGAATCTCACGAACTAATTGCCAAAAACTTTTTTCTGTTTTATCGGAATTATCATCACAAATTATTTCATCTACATTTGGATTATTTATATAAATATCTTTAGTGTAATGTTTAACTAAAACAGCAACAAAACTGTTTGGATATTTTTTTTTAATTTCTCGCGGCAGTGGAGTAGAAAGTACAACATCGCCAATGCGATCAGTACGAATAATTAAAAATCGTTTTTGTTTCATCAAACTTATGATTTATTCTTATTCTGAATTTCCCAGATTTTCATTTGCACCTGCAGTTTTGTTATTGCATGCATCAGGGAAATCATTAATCCATGCTTTCCATCTTTTATTCCTTTACGTACAAAATAGTGCTGAAGAAAAGCAATACAAGGATAGAAAATAATTGTTAAAGTGCTAACTTTTTTTCTTGCAGATTTTTCCGTGGCTTCAAGCGAAGAGTATTCATTAATTTTAGAAATTCCATCTTTAAGGTTTGTATAAGAATAGTGAATGATAGCATTATTAAGTTTTGAAACTTCACCATCAACAATAAAACCTTCGTGAACTAATCTTTCATTAAGTTTTGTTTTAGATTTACGAAACAATCTTAGTTGAAAATCATTACCCCAGCCGCAATAATTAATTTTCTTTCCTAAAAAATAATTTTCACGTTTCACTTTAAATGCATTGAACCTTGATTTTTCAAAATCGTAATGAACTATTTCTTCTGATAATTCTTTGCTAATCCTTTCATCAGCGTCTAAACTTAATATCCATTCATTCTGAGCTAAAGAAATTGCATACGATTTTTGCGCAGCATAACCTTGCCATTTTTTAATAAACACTTTATCAGTAAACTCTTTTGCTATTTGAACAGTTCGATCCGTGCTTTCGGAATCAACAACAATTATTTCATCAGCCCATACAGCGCTTTGTAAACATTCACTGATATTTTTTTCTTCATTCCCTGTAATAATCACTACAGATATTTTATTTTGTGTATGCATAAATTTTGAATTATTCTATTGTTGGTTCAAATTTAATAAAATAAAGAGTAAAAGTATTTGAATATGAAACGAATATGTTTGATAACATCCGGTCATCCGCCTTTTGATGAACGAATTTTCTGGAAATTCGGGAAGTCTTTAAAAGCTGCCGGATATTCAGTTTCGATTTTCTGTTCAACGCAAGATATAAATAAAACTGTTGATGATATTTCAATTACAGGTTTTAATGGTATTTCCTATTCAAAAAAGAAAAAGATAAATGAATTTTATAATCATTTAAATAAATTTAAACCTGATTTAATTATCTGTTCAGAAATGCTTCCTGTTTTTGCAGCACTAAATTTTAAAAGACTAAATCCAGATGTTAAAATTATTCTTGATGTTACTGAATGGTTTCCGGAAAATATTGCTTTTAAGTTTAGAGTGATAAAGAGGTGGATAAAATATTTTCAATTGTTGATTCCTTACATATACATTCTACAAAAAGTTGATCATCTAATAATTGGAGAAACTTCTAAAAAGAAAAGATACGATCTACTTGCAGCTTCAAAACCAAAAACGATTATAGGATATTATCCGATTCTTAAATTTTTTAATTATAAAAAACCCGATTTATCTAAAGATGAAATCGTTTTTGGTTATGCTGGAGTTATCACCTATGAACGCGGGATTTTAGAACTACTAAATGCTTCAATTATTATAGCAAAAAAGTATCCACAAAAGAAAATAAAACTCTTAATTTTTGGAAAGTTCACATACAAATACGAAGAAGATGATTTTAAATCAAAAATCTCATCAACAAATAATATTGAGGTTGAATTTGCTGATTGGACCGATTACGATAAAATGAGTTCCACTATTGAAAAAATAGATATATGTTTTGATCTGCGAACGAGAAATTTTATTTACAGCAATTCACTTCCGATAAAATTATTTGAATACATGGCTTGCGGTAAACCATTTATTTATTCGGATATAAAACCGATAAGAGATGAACTGCAGTTTGAAAATTTCGGGCAATTGGTTAATCCTGAAAATGAAGTTGAGATTGTTGAAGCAATAGAAGAATATTTAAACAATCCTGAATTGGTGGAACAACACTCGCAGAATGCAAGAAAATTAATTGAAGAAAATAAAAATTGGGAAAATGAATCAAAGAAGTTGATTGAATTGGTTAACACGATCTTAAGTTGAGATAATTCCTTTTTCAAGATATAATTTCATAAGATTTTCATTTACACTTTCAAAACTGTGATAATTGTTTACCCAATCAATTCCCTTTTTACCATTTTCAATTCTGAAATTCTCATTATCTATCAATTCAATTAAGACTTTGTACAACTCATCAAAATTATTAGCAACAATAAATGGATTTTCAGGCAACCATTCAGCATAATCTTTTGTCATATTAGTGATCGTTGGAATGCCCATTGCGAGGGTTTCAAGTCCTGCTTTGCCGTAACCCGTTCCGCCCATTGTTCCGCCAACCTGATCAATTGAAATATCGCATTCACTTTTTATTTCAAGAAGTTTTTGTCTTTCAACATTTTCCATCAAAAGAAATTCTATGTTTCTTTCTTTTTTAATTTTATCAATTACAGAAATAATAAGTTCAGTACCTTTATATTTTCTATTAGTTGGCGAGTGAACAATTTTTATAACATCACTTGTTCGTTCTTTCTTTGTTGGAAGTTCTGAAACATCATAAGGATAGAATAAATACTTTAAATCTTTTTTTAGAGATAAATGATCAAACTCACTTGTAAGATTTAAATCAGAAATATTCATCAAGTTCTTTTATCAAACCACGAATTCTTAAATCACTTCCGTAGTAACAGCATACTATTTTCTTTCCCGCTTTTTTCCATTTTAATGCCTGTCGTGAATCACGATAAAAATCTAATCCGCCATCGTAATGTATTATATCAAAATCATTAAGTGAATATTCGGAAATGGCATTTTCTATTTTTGGCTGGATTAAAAAATCATAAAACTTATAATATGTTTTTTCAAAAATATTTTTTGATTCAAAGTAATGTGCAGTCTTTCTTCCTTCAACTTCAAGCGATTGAACTTTTTGCCTTCTTAAAATTTTAGCTAATGTTTGATTTGGAAGAGGCAAGTTTAAACAAATATCTTCAGGAAAAACTCTTTCATTTTTGTGAAGGGTTACAATTCGGGATTTATCTCCACAGGCATTGTGCATCTTATAAAAATCATAAGGCACACCTGCAAAATTTAATGGAGCAATATGAAGGATTTTTAGCATTCTATTTTTTCATATCAGTTAATAAAGACTCTGAATCAAAAGTTATGAAGTGGTAGCTGCAGGTTTTAGCCCGCAAAATTGATCTCAAGTCGAAACCTGAAGGTTGCAGCTACCTTAAAAATTTTAAGAAACGTCACATCGAGCGAAGTCGAGATGTGAATTTATTCAAAATGCCCGGCTTCGTCTCCGCTCAGCCTGACGAAGGCAATTTTCACTCTACTTCATTTATGGGAATAAATATTAAGTAATTCTAACAATTAAATATCTTTATAAAAAGTATCTCTAAAAATTCCGCGAGCACCAAAATTTTCTTTAAATCTACCCAAACCCCAATTCGGTTCCATTATCACAGTAAAAATTCCAAAATCTAAAAACTTAAATCCTTCTGCCTGATATCGTTTCATTATTTCATAAAATAATAAATTAACTGGACGGTACTCTTGAAATTTTTCATCGTGGCTAATGTAAAATGCAAGCACAACATTTTTGTTTACTGAAAAATTACAAACACCTGCAAGCATTTCGTTATTTAGAAAAGCTCCCCACAATCTAACTTTTGATGGAAAAAGATTTTTAACTTTTTTTAATTCTTCTAAAGTGTGTGCGGGATTTACACCGTGTCTAAGCTTCAAATTCTTTTTTAGGATTTCGTAGTATTCATCAAATCTTTCAGTCTCAACAATTTCAACTCCCTTTTTAAGAGCTTTTTTTGTAGCTGTTCTTGCTTCAGCACGATAAGTGTTTAATAATTGATCGGGTTCAAAATCCAGCTGAACAACGCTTGAAACTTCTCTTTTTAAATATTGAAATCCATTTCTGACTAAAGCAAAATCAAGATAGTTGGAATATTTTGTTTGATAAATTATCGGAGCCAAAGTTAATTGTATGCGATCTGCTTTTACTGATTTGGCGTGCTCAATCATCATATCAACAAGATCGTGTGCTTCTTTAAAATTTAATTCGCTGTTGTAAACAAATCCGCCGTAAGAAGCGCCCGGATGTGATGATAAAATTTTCTTTCCATCTCTTTCAATTAATGCGGCTGTAAAAATGGAATGAAGTTTTCCATCCTTAGTTACACAGATTGATTTATCTTTAAATTTATTTTTATCGTGATAAGCAAGAAATCTTCTTTTGCTGAACATCGTTCCGTTATCTGATTGCTCAACAAAATCATCCCACTCTTCTGATGTTACTTTTTTATTATCGAATTGAAAGTATTCTAACATAATTGTATCTGTTTAATGTGAATATATTTTATTGACTTAAAAATAAGGTTATGATAGTAGATATAAAACTGGGGATAAAAAAAGGCACGATTGCTCGTGCCTGAATCCTAAATTGTACATTATAAATTATACATTACTTCATCAATAACATTTTCCTGCTTTCAGAAAAACCATTTACTTGCAGAGTATAGATATAAACTCCGCTTGGTAAGTTAGCTGTATTAAACTCAACTGCAAAGTTGCCCGCTACTTTTGTTTCATTAACAAGGGTTGCAACTTCACTTCCTAAAATATCATAAACTTTTAGGCTAACCAACCCACTATATTTAACATTATAGTTTATTATTGTACTTGGATTGAACGGATTAGGATAATTTTGGGATAAGAAATAATCTTGAAATGCTATGCCGCCTTCCTCATCTTTAACGTCAGTTACTGTAGAGGTATCGCCATATAATATACCATCAATAATACATCCTTTAAGGTAGTAATAGTCACCCGCTTGCAAAAACCCAAACTTTTCAGACCAATATTCCATATCTTCTAAAAATCCGTCTGTAACATAAATTGCTTTGACAGTTATAAAGTTATCAAATATGTTAGTTTGAAAAGTATCAATAACCTCATATGTAATTTGGGAAGTATTAAATCTAGCGTTTGTCTGAGTCCATTTATCACCTATAACACAATTTTTTTTATAATAAATAAATTCGTTATGGACTTCAGGATATGTTGAATCTAATCGAACCACTATATCATTATTCCATTTTAATCGAACTGGTTTGCCATCACCCCAGAATATACCCCGCGGTGGTGAATATGTAATAAAGTTATATACTAAAGAATCAATTAGTATTAGCGAATCTGTTATTACTAATTTTTCAAATCTACTATCTTGTTTAGAGACCCAAATATTTCCAGGAGATATAGGGGCAGATAATCCCATATACTGTGCATAATTAATTTCAGACTTAATTATTATCAATACTAGAGCTATTAAAATAAAATTATTATTTCTCATGATTATTTTGTTGATGACTACTGCAAATATAAACAAAAGGCACGATTGCTCGTGCCTTAATAAGCCCATCCAAACCTTCCCTAAGGGAAGGCTAAAGGATCAATTACTTGAGTAACAACATTTTTTTCGTAGCAGTAAAATTCTTACCATCTTTTCCAACTGCGTTCATTGTGTAATAGTAAATTCCGCTTGAAAGTCCTTGCCTACCGGCAGGCAGGTTTGATCCATCAAAGTTTACTTCGTGAGCACCACCGGATAAATCACTGTTTAGAATTTCACTAACTTTTTGTCCGATTGAATTAAACAAATCAATTCTAACTTTTGAATCAACCGGCAACTGGAATTTGATAGTTGTACTTGGATTGAATGGATTTGGATGATTTTGATTTAGTACAAATTGTTTTGGCAGTCCAACATCAACTAAAACAACATTTAAATATTCAAAGGTTCCATCAAAATCTGTTTGTTTAAGTCTGTAATAATATTTACCGGATTCAATTTCGGTATCAACATAAATATAATTTGATATTTCAGTTGTAGTTCCTTTGCCGTTTACAAAAGCAATCTGAGTAAAATTTTCTTCATCTCTGCCGCGTTCAACGGTAAAACCTGAGTTGTTAATTTCTGTTGCAGTTGTCCAATTAAGTACCACTCCTGCATCGGTATTTTGAGCTGTAAAAGAAATTAGTTCAACAGGTACAGTTTCTTCAATCGTAAAATTAACGTTAGAAAGATCAAAGAAAATATTTCCAACAGCTTCAACTTTAATTCTTGCAGTTGTTGATGGTGTGTTTGGAATTATTACTGATTCACTTCCATCATTTGGAGTGCTTGCAACCAATGTTGTAGGAAAAGTTTGTCCGCCATCTGTAGAAAGAAGGATTTTAACATTAGCGCAACTAACAGGGGCAATATCTGTACTTGTAACATTCCACGTAACATTTTGTGATGATTCACCAGCCCAGGTAACATTTGTATTTGGAGATGTAACCGCAAATGGACCTGAATTTCCATCAACATTAAATTGCATTTGTGCGTAGTTAACACCACCGCCGCCAAGTTTATTATCTCTTGCTGTTAATCTAAAATTTAAAACTCTTGTATAGGTTGGAAGAATTTCACCTATAACAGTAGTATTGTTTAATAAGTTTAGAAGTCTCGGAAAATATCTTGTAGGTGATGTTGTTGGATTCCAGCTTCTAAAAATTGGAGCAGTACCAGAAGGAGTTCCGGGAGCACCAGCAGGACCTAAATCATATTCTTCCCAGCAATATGTTAACGGATCGCTGTTTGGATCAGTTGCTGATCCTGTAAGAGCAAATGGGGTACTTTTGGGAATATAAAACCCCCCAGTTGGAACTGTAACAGTTGGTGCGCCATTGCCTGTATTTGTAATTACTGCGCAGCCGTTACCGCTTCCAAAATTTGTATATGCAACAATTTCATCAAAGTTTACAACGTGAAAATATGCATCGCTGTTGTTTTGCAGATTTTGAGGTGAACAAATTCCTGCATAAGCCATAATAGTAGAGCCGCTGCCTGGCTCATAAGCTGTTGAACCATTTCTATTTCCGCCGCTGCAGGAACCAGAACTTCCGTTAAAAGAATGATTCCCACTATACTGATGTCCCATTTCGTGAGCTACGTAATCGATATCAAAAGGATCGCCAACAGGTGCGCCGGATCCGGTAACTCCACCGGCTTTACTACTTGTACAAACGCACCCAAGATAAGCTACACCACCGCCACCCGTGCTAAATACATGTCCGATATCGTAGTTAGAACTACCTATCCTTGCATTACACGTTGTAATATTTTGACTTAACATTGTACTGCCACTATTATTTGTGTATGGATCAGTAGATGCATTTGTAAAAATTAACGTATCATTATTTGCAACAAGTATCATTCTAACTGCAACTTCTTTTTCATAAACTCCGTTAACACGATTAACAGACGTAACAACTGCGGCTAAAGCTAAAGGAACTGTTCCGCCAAAAAAAGCTGCATATTCACCTGTGCATGCTAAAGCTAATCTATAAGTTCTTAATTGTGGTCCTGTAGGAGTAAGCAGCATTGATTCTTTTAGATAATTTAATTCCTGCTGCCTGCCCTCATCCGAAATAACTTCGCACTCAAAAGTTTTTTGATCATTATAAAAGTCTTTTGTGTAGTAAGAAATAAAATTTTCAGCATCACCAAGCGCATATGGGTCAATAAACACATTTCCATTTGCGGATTGAATCATCGCGTGAAAACCAAGCGGTGTTAAATCAAATCTTACAGAAGCATAAAGATCATCAATTCCTTTTCCCATATATGTTTTTATTTCAGGATATTTGGCTGCAAGCTCAGGTGCCATAACCGGAGATTCTACTACCGCAAATCTTTGCATAGAACCATCGGGCATTGGTAATAATATTATTAATGATTTTGTTTTAGCATCATTTGTAAATTCCATTGGGGCTGCTGAAAGTAAATTATGCATTCCTGCAGCATCAAGTTTGATAGTGCGGAATTGCTGCGGAATAATGTATCGTTGACCTGTTGTAACAATTTGTGACTGATCAACATCCTGCCAAAGATTTTGGGAGTTTACTTGAGCAAACATAAACTGAACTGAAAAAAGAAAAGTGAATGCAAGAATCCTGAAAAGGTTTTTCATACTTACCTCTTGAATGATTATGAAATTTATTTAGTTATTAAATTGATTATCGGAGTAGAAGATATTTAATTGATGTAATAATAACAAAAATTATTCCGATTAATTATAGCCGTAAGTAGATATTAATAGACCATCTTGTCCGTAAGTTTTACTTTTTTGCAGACGTCCATTCTGAAAATATTCCTCTTTCATCATTGAACCGTCATTGTAATAAGTTTTTGTCCAGCCGATTAATTTTCCGTTTATATAGTTTTCAATTTTTTCTAAGGCGCCGTTTCTGTAGTAAGTATTTCTTTTGCCATCTTTCATTCCATCTTTAATAATCTGCTCTGATTCTAAAAGTCCGTTTTCATAATAAGTTTTATAACTGCCTTCTAAACGATTTAGAACATAATTACCAATGCTTGCTAAGTTTCCGTTGGGATGATAAGTAAGACAAATACCATTTTTAAGATTGCTGTCATAAATTGTTTCAGCTTTTAAAATTCCATTTTCATAGTATGATTTTTCATTACCGCGTTTTACTCCATCAACATAATCGGATGAAACTTTTAACACTCCGTTTTCATAATACTCAAACGATCTGCCGGCAATATTATTTTTTTTGTAGTTCCATTCTTCTTTCAGAAATCCGCTTTCGTAAAAAGTTTTCATCGGACCATCTTTTAATCCATCAATCATGTAAGTTTCATCAGCTAATCTACCGGAAGGATAGTAATTTTTTACAAGTTCTTCTTTGGATTCAATTTTACCTTGATAATCAAGCCTTACACGATTAATCAATTCATCATTAATATAAGTATCACGAACGCGGAGAGTTTTCATTTTATCATAAATTAATACGTCGCCCTGTAATTTGTTATCAATAAAAAAAGCTTCAAGCGCTAAGGATTTATCATTATGAAAAACCCGTGAAGTACCGTGCTGCCTGCCATCAACAAATTTTCTTTCAACTTCTACATTTCCGTTTGTATAAAAAGTTTTTGAAATTCCCTGAAGCATACCATCAACATAATTCCATTC
The DNA here is from genome assembly GCA_963704275.1 of uncultured Ignavibacteriaceae bacterium. Taxonomy (GTDB): domain Bacteria; phylum Bacteroidota; class Ignavibacteria; order Ignavibacteriales; family Ignavibacteriaceae; genus IGN3. The sequence goes on from CAVPHP010000004.1 coordinate 307,306, forward strand.
ACCCTGCTTTTCGCCTGTTTTATAATAAGTATAAGTTGCCCCCTGCAAAACGCCGTTGCTGTATTGCTGTTCAGACCAAAGCTCGCCGGTTTCATAATACCACCGAGACACACCTTCTTTCTTTCCGTATATGTAATTCCATTCAATACTAACTTTTCCATCGGGAAAATACCAAATTGAAACTCCTTCTTCCCTGCCGTTTTCATATTTCCAATCTTTCCACAACACACCATTTGGATAAAATTCTTTATAGTGTCCATCAAGCTGATCGTACAAATAATCGCCTTCTGTTTTGATCGTTCCATTTGGATAGAAAGTCTTACTTACTTTTCTGTATGGGTTTTCTTGCGATAAAGAAAATTGATTGGCAGTAAAAAGTATAAATAAAAAATAAAATATAATTTTAGAAATTGATCCGAAGCTCATTTAATCCTGATAAAAATTTTGAGGCAAAGATAAAGTATTTTGATTAAAACAAAACATCCAAAAACAGATGTGTAAAATAAGTTACATCGTTCGTCCTATAACATCTGCAATTAGGCGGATTTGTTTCATCATTTCTAAAAACTGTTCCGGCAATAAAGCTTGAGGTCCATCTGATAAAGCCTTTTCAGGATCGTGATGAACTTCAATCATCAGACCATCTGCACCTGCAGCAACAGCTGCGCGAGCCATTGGAATAACTTTATCTCTTAAACCTGTTGCGTGAGATGGATCAGCAAAAACGGGTAAATGGCTGCGTTTGTGTACAACTGGAATTGCAGATATATCAAAAGTGTTACGTGTATATGTTTCAAAAGTTCGTATTCCTCTTTCGCAGAGAAAAACATTTGGGTTTCCATTCGATAAAATATATTCGGCAGACATAAGCCAATCTTCGACTGTTGCAGATAAACCGCGTTTTAGCATTACTGGTTTTTTAGCAGAACCTAATTCTTTTAGCAATGAGTAATTCTGCATGTTTCTTGCACCAACCTGAAAAATATCCGTGTACTTATAAATCAAATCTATCATTGAATTTTCAAGAACTTCAGTAACAACTAATAATCCAAACTCATCTGCTGCTTTACGCATAAACTTTAATCCGTCTTCACCCAATCCTTGAAAAGAATAAGGCGAACTGCGAGGTTTAAATGCGCCTCCGCGTAAAATTTTAGCTCCGCTTTTTTTAACTAACTCTGCTATGATCATTATCTGTTCTTCGCTCTCAACTGAACAGGGTCCGGCAATCACAGTTACTTCATTACCGCCAATTACCACATCTTTTATTTTAATTAATGTATCATCTTTTTTAAAACTGCGGCTAGCAAGTTTAAATGGTTCTGTAATTCTATAAACTTCTTCAACACCTTCAAGAATTTTAAGTTTACGTGTATCAAAGTTTGGCTGAACACCGATTGCACCAATAATCATTCGTTCTTCACCGGCAGATTTATGAATTGCAAATCCATAATCTTCTAGATGCTTGATTATATTTTTTAGTTGAATATCGTTTACATTTTTTTCAAGAACAATTATCACTTTATCTCCGGGTTTAATTCTGTATGAAAATTTTTCTCACCTGCTTTAATTTCAAAATCTAAATAATCCTCTTTGGTTGGTATAGGACAGGTAAAAAGATCGCTGTAAGCACAGTATGGATTGTATCCTTTGTTAAAATCAATCTCGTAAATAAATTCCGGATCACTATCCAATTTAAAATCTAAATATCTTCCAACGGGATAAGTTTCTTTTCCTGTTGTTTGATCGGTAAACCAAATGCTGTTGTAACTCTGCCCCTGCGGACCAAAACTTTTATAAACATTTAGTTTGTGTTCTGTGCCTTTGTAGTTTAACAAAACGTAACCTTCAACAATTGCTTTTCTTTCTTCACCGCGAGTACCAAAAATCGATATCGTATCCTGTTTATCGGTGCGAAATAATTTGGATTTAAAAATAAACTCAGCGCTTGGCTCATAATATTTTAACGGTTGAAACTTTGCAGTTGAATCAACTTTAAATGGTGAATATCCATCGTATTGCATTTCCCAATCTTTGTTCTCTCTTTCCTGTTGAAGTTTGCTAACATACAATTCATCTATCTTCATAACGCTTTCGTTATTGCCGCATGAAAATTGCAATAATCCGATCAACAGAAATAAAATATATTTTTTAATCATCTTGTCTCATCTTCTTTTTTAATTCATTTAATTTATTTAGAGCTTCCAAGGGAGTAATCTTATCCAACTCCATTTTATTTATTTCAGTTCGCAATGAATCATCTTTAAACTCAAATAAACTTATTTGGTTATCAGTTTCAGATTTTAATTTTTTCAATCTCTCTTTTTTTATTTCGTAAGGTGTTAACTCCTTGCTTTCCAGATTATCCAAAACTTCTTTTGCTCGATTCGTAACAAACAACGGCAAACCAGCCATTTGTGCTACCTGAATTCCATAGCTGTGATCCGCTCTGCCAGGATTTACTTTATGCAGAAAAACAACTTTGTCATCATACTCACGAACTTCAACTTTGTAATTTTTTATTTTTGGAAAAAGTTCTGCCATTTCATTTAACTCGTGATAATGAGTTGCAAATAATGTCTTTGCAGAAATATCAGGATTTTCATGCAGATATTCTGTTATCGCCCAAGCGATTGAAATTCCATCGAATGTACTTGTTCCTCTTCCAATCTCATCCAGCAAAATTAAACTTTTATTTGTAGCATTGTTTAAAATGTTTGCAGCTTCCTGCATCTCAACTAAAAATGTACTTTCTCCAGCGGTGATATTATCACTAGCGCCAACACGAGTAAAAATTCTATCAACAATTCCAATGTGCGCTTCTTTGGCCGGAATAAATGAACCGATTTGTGCAAGTAAAACAATTAAACCAACTTGTCTTAAGTAAACAGATTTACCAGCCATATTTGGTCCTGTTAGTAAAATAATTTGCTGATCATCATTATCAAGTAAAGAATCATTTGGAGTGTATTTATTTCCCGGGTCAAGAATTCTTTCAACCACAGGATGACGACCTTCAACAATATTTATTTTGTCCGAATCATCAACAATTGGTTTTACGTAATTATATTCTTCAGCACATTGTGCAAAACTGTTTAGGCAATCCAGCATTGCAATTACTCTTGCGTTTTTCTGGATTATCTCCGCTTCATTCGCTACGATAGCACGAATCTCATTAAACAATTGCGATTCAAGTTCATTTATCTTCTCCTGTGCATTTAGAATTTTATCTTCATACTCTTTTAATTCGGGAGTTATAAATCGCTCGCTGTTTACAAGGGTTTGCTTACGTATATAATTATCAGGAATTTTATTCTTGTGTGTATGGCTAACATCAATATAATAACCAAACACATTTGTAAAGCTAACTTTTAAAGATGAAATTCCAGTTCGTTCTCTTTCGTTTTGTTGAAGAGTTGCAATCCATTCTTTTCCGTGTAAAGAAATATCTCGAAGTTCATCAAGCTCTGCGCTAAATCCGTTTCGAATAATTCCACCTTCATTAATTGCTGCAGGTGGAGAATCAATAATTGAATTTGAAATTTTATCAACAATATTTTCTAAAGGATCAAGCTGCTCAGAAATATTTTGCAGTGTGGAAACTTTTAATCCAGATAATAGAACTTTTAGAGCAGGAATTTTTTTTAAAGATGATTTAACCGCAACAACTTCTCGCGGTGTTGCTCTGTTAGTACAGATTCTTGAAATCAATCTCTCAAGATCACCAACTTCGCTAAGATTTTCATTAAAATCTTTTCTTACTTTTTTATTCTTTAATAATTCCTCAACGCTATCATGCCTTTTTTTGATTGGGTCTAAATCTCTCAGTGGAGCAGAAATCCATTTCTTTAACAACCTTCCGCCCATTGCGGTTTGAGTTTTATCAAGAATCGAAATCAACGATCCTTCTCTTCCGCCATCGTTCATAGAAAAAGTAATTTCAAGATTTCTCTTTGTTGAGTAATCAAGAATCATATAATCAGATGGATTGTAAAGCGAGATTCTGTTAAGATGCGATAAGTTTACTCTTTGTGTTTCGTTAAGATAATTTAGAACAGCTCCGGCAGCAATTATTCCTGCGGAAAGTTTTTCAATTCCAAAACCTTTTAACGTAACAGTTTTAAAATGATTTTTAATCAGTTCATTTGCAAAATCAAAATTAAAAATCCAATCTTCCAATTTTGTGATTCGTAGTGAAGGATTAATTCTTTCAATCAATTTCCCTAAGAATTCTTTATCGCGTTTAGGAATTAAAAACTCTGAAGGATTTATCGATTCAATCTGTTCACCAAGCTGTGCAAGTGGAATTTCAAAAACATAAAACTCGCCGGTTGAAATATCACAAAAAGATAATCCGCAAATCTGATCTAAAATAGAAATTGCAAGCAGATAATTGTTTTTTTTGTGATCAAGTAGTTTATCAGAAAGAGTAACGCCGGGAGTTACAACTTCAACAACTTCACGTTTAACAATTCCCTTTGCAAACTTTGGATTCTCTGTCTGCTCACAAACTGCAACCCGATAACCGGCACGTACAAGTTTTGGTAAATAATTATCAATCGCGTGGTGCGGAAAACCCGCAAGCGGAGTATCACCGGCAGAACCGTTTGAACGTTTGGTAAGAGTAATTCCTAAAACTTTAGAAGCTAATTTTGCATCATCCTCAAAAGTTTCAAAAAAATCGCCAACCCTGAACAACAAAATTGTATCCGGATGAGCCTGCTTTACCTTATAATACTGCGCCATTAACGGCGTTTGCTGAGTTTTTGATTTCATAATTGTGCCGTAAAAATAGTGATTTTAGAATTCAAATATTTAATTAGTTTTTAATCAAGATTTGAGCTTGATAATTATTTTTAGTTGAGGTTGTTAAATGTTGATCTAAAAGCAATTTTTTATATATTTGCCCTCGAGCAGTTAGATTGATGGAAACTCTAATTATATATCATCAGTCTCTTTCCTTTTTAATTTCGTACGGTGTTTTTTTGAAAGAAGAATATCATAAATGGCACTCCCAATTTATTAATCGGGAGTTTGAAATGCTGGTTTTTGGACACGCTGGTTTTCCTGTAATTGTATTTCCAACTTCACGTGCAAGATATTATCAGGCAAAAGATTTTGGATTAATAAATGCCGCGGCTTATTTAATTGATTCAGGAAAAATTAAAATTTATTGCCCCGATAGTATTGATAATGAAAGCTGGTACAATACAAATATTCACCCTGCTGATAGAGTTAAAACTCAAATAGCTTATGAAGAAGTAATTTTAAATGATGTAATTGAATTTGCTTTCCAGGATTCAGGATTTGATAAAGTTGCCTTAAGCGGATGCAGCTTTGGGGGGTATCATGCAGCCAACATCGCATTTCGTAATCCTGATAAAGTTGGATATATATTTTCGATGGGAGGCGCATCAAACATTAGACGATTTTTGGATGGATATTATGATGATACCTGTTATTTCAATAATCCACCTGATTATTTAAGTAATTTGAGTGATAAAAAAATACTTGATCAGATAAAAAAAATAGGGATTATACTCGGTACCGGTGATTCTGATATGTGCCTAGATGAAAATAAAATTTTATCTGAAATTCTAAATCGTAAAGATATTCCACATTGGTTAGATATTAGAAAAAATACGGGACACGATTGGAATTGGTGGAAAGAAATGTTTTCTCAGTATTTAAATAAAATTGAGGTTTAACCCCATCCTTCCTCCCCTTTCAAAAAAGGGAGGAGCGAGAATGGGTTTGGATTTTTACAATAAATAAGAAAGTTAATTATGAAAAAAATTGGAATCCTCTTTGGACAGGAAAATACTTTTCCTCAAGCATTTGTGGATAGAGTAAATGCGAAAAAAGAAAACGGAATAACGTCTGAACTCGCTCACATAAACAAAATTATTCAAGGTGAACCGCTTGGTTATGATATCTTGATTGACCGTATTTCACAGGATGTTCCTTTCTATCGTGCAATGTTAAAGAATGCAGCAATCAGTGGTACAGCAGTTATTAACAATCCATTTTGGTGGAGCGCAGATGATAAATTTTTTAATAATGCACTTGCAACAAAAATAGGAGTTGCTGTTCCTAAAACAGTTATACTTCCTTCAAATCAACATCCGTCAGATACAAATGAAAAATCGTTCCGCAATCTGGCTTATCCATTAGATTGGGAAGGAATATTTGAGTACATTGGATTTCCAGCCTACTTTAAACCATTTGCCGGCGGCGGATGGAAAAATGTTTATAAGCTAAATAATAAAGATGAATTTTTTAAAGCATACAACGAAACAGGACAACTTGTAATGATGCTTCAGGAAGAAATAGATTTTACTGAATATTTCCGCTGCTATTGTCTTGATAGACAGGACGTTCACATAATGCAATATGATCCGCGTCAGCCGCATCATTTACGCTATGTAAGAAATCCAAAACCACTTGAGAAAAAATTATTGGATAACGTTCATAACGGTGTACTAGCTCTTAATAATGCTTTGGGTTATGATTTTAACACTGTTGAGTTTGCAATTCGTGATGGCGTGCCGTACGCAATTGATTTTTGTAATCCTGCACCGGATGCTGACATAAATTCTGTTGGAGAAGAAAATTTTGAATGGATTGTTGAAGCTGCTGCTAATATGGCAATCAAAAGAGCAAAAGCTCATAAACCAAATCAGAATAATCTTACCTGGGGATCATTTGTTACATCGTTTGCAAATAATAAACCTTTGAAATAAGAAAGATAAGATGCTATGACAGAAGCTGGTTTGTTTACACTTGGAGTTGAAGAAGAATTTCAAATTGTTGATCCTGTTACAAGAGAATTAAAATCTCACATCCAGCAGATTTTGGAAGATGGGAAAGATGATTCTGGCAGAAAATGTTAAGGCAGAAATGCATCAATCTGTTGTAGAAATGGGAACAGATATTTGCCGCGATGTTTCGGATGCTCGTGAACAGGTAACACGATTAAGGACAAATCTTGCAAAACTTGCAATGAAAAATGGATTACGAATTGCAGCCTCAGGCACTCATCCTTTTTCACATTGGAAAGATCAAAAAATAACAGAGCATCCACGTTACAAAGTTATTGTTGATGACATGCAGCAAGTTGCTCGTGCAAATTTAATTTTTGGTCTTCACGTTCACGTTGGAGTTGAGGACCGAGAAGTTGCAATTCATATTATGAACGCTGCAAGATATTTTCTCCCACACATTTTTGCTTTATCAACAAACTCCCCTTTCTGGCTTGGAAGAAACACAGGATTTAAATCATACAGAAGCAAAGTGTTTGATAGATTTCCACGAACAGGAATTCCTGATTTTTTTAACGGAGTTTCTGAGTATGATAAATTCGTTGAGCTACTTATCAAAACAGGCTGCATTGATGATGCAAAAAAAATCTGGTGGGATATTAGGGTTCATCCGGTATTTAAAACTTTAGAGTTTCGTATATGTGATATTCCAATGACAGTTGATGAAACGATTGCACTTACAGCGGTTATGCAGGCAGTTGTTGCAAAACTTCACAAACTTATAAAACAAAATTTGGGATTTAGATTATATCGCCGAGCTTATATTGCTGAAAATAAATGGCGCGCTGCTCGATATGGAATAAAAGGTAAATTGATCGACTTTGGTAAAAAAGAAGAAGTAGATTTTAAAATTTTAATTGGAGAATTATTAGAATTTATTGATGATGTGGTTGATGAACTTGGCTCACGAGAAGAAATAAATTACATACACAAAATAATTGAAATGGGATCCGGTGCGGATAGACAACTAGATGTTTGGGATCAATCTCACGATACAAAAAATGTTGTTGATTACATAATTGAGGAAACGCATAAAGGATTGGATTTAAAATAAATATTATGAACAAACCAAATATAAAAGTGGCTACGATTGATCTTTACAACAACGAGCGAAACGAAGGTATGCGCTGTATTAAAGAAATTGTAACAGATGCAGGAAAGAATAATAAAGATATTAATCTGCAGTACGATGTTTTTGAAACCCGTTTTAAAGGCGATATACCTGATTTAAGTTACGATATTTATATTTCATCCGGCGGACCCGGAAGCCCGTTTGAAGATGAAGATAAAAAATGGGATAAAGATTATTTTACATTGATCGATAAGATTTGGAATCACAATCAAACTTCAGATCAAAAAAAATATATTTTTTTCATTTGCCATTCATTCCAGATGATGGCTCGATATTTTCAGTTTGGCGAAGTGAATAAAAGATTCATTAATTCATTTGGTGTTATGCCTTTTACAAAAACCAATGCAGGGAAAAACGATCCGATATTAAAAGATTTAACTGATCCATTTTATGCCGCAGACATTAGACATTGGCAAGTAGTAAACCAAAATCAAAAAAAGATTGATGAACTTGGCGCAAAAGTTTTATCGTGGGAAATTCCTGAAGAGGAAATTAAAAACAATCCTGCAATTACATCAATCAGAATTTCAAATGAAATTGTTGGTACACAATTTCATCCCGAAGCTGATCCGGAAAGTATGCTCTATCACTTTAAACAGGATGAACGAAAAAAGTTTATCATCGATCGTTACAACGAAGAAAGATATTTTGAAATGATTGGATTGCTTGAAGATCAGGATAAAATAAAACTTACTCGAAAAACAGTTATCCCAACTTTTCTAAATAATGCTATTAACGATTTAATCTCAATAACGGTTTAATAATGATTCCTGAAATCAGAAAAAAATTTAATAACGATTTTTCAGAAAAAGTTTATCACGATTTTTTGGATGATTTAAACTCGGTACTAAAATATCCAACAGGTTTTCGTGTGTGCGAAACACCGCTGTTTTTATCACACGAATTAACTAACGAACTGATTAAAGCTTGCTATGATGTCATCAGTCAAATTAAAACTGAAGAATTTATTAAAAGATCCGAAGCCGCTATTCCTCAACATTTAAAAGTACCAAATGATTTTGACCATCCACCATTTTTGCAATTAGATTTTGCAATTACAAAAAGCGAAGATAGATTTTTACCAAAGTTAATTGAACTACAAGCTTTCCCTTCTCTTTACGGCTACCAAGTTTATTTGAACGAAACCATCAGAAAATATTTTGATATTCCGGTTGGATTTAACAGTTATTTTAGCGGACTTAACAAAACAGCATATCGAACATTACTTACAAAACTTATTATTGGTAATTACGATCCAGAGAACGTAATTCTTTTGGAAATCGAACCTGAAAAACAAAAAACACGAATTGATTTTGCAGCTACCGAAGAACTAACTGGAGTTACTACTGTTTGTTTATCCAAAATAAAAAAACGCGGTAAAAAAATATTTTATTCAAAGGACGGAAGAGATATTCAGGTTAAAAGAATTTATAATCGCGTAATTTTTGATGAGCTTGAAAGAAAAAATCTAAAATTTGATTTTGATTTCAGAGATGAAATTGATGCTGAATGGGTTGGGCATCCGAATTGGTTTTTTAAAATTAGTAAATTTTCTTTGCCGATGTTAAAAGGAAATTATGTTCCTGATTGTTACTTTTTAAATGAGTTAGAAAAATATCCAGAAAGGCTAAATGATTTTGTTTTAAAACCTCTCTTCTCATTTGCCGGACTTGGAGTTGATATTGATGTAACCAAAGAAAAACTTGATGCCATTCAAAATAAAAGCAACTACATTTTACAGCAAAAAGTTGATTACGCACCACTGCTAGAAACTCCTGATGGTTATTCTAAAGTTGAAATTAGAATGATGTTTTTATGGGAAAATAAAAATGAGAAACCAGTGTTGGTTAACAATCTGATCCGTACAAGCAAAGGTAAAATGATGGGTGTGGATTTTAACAAAAACCAAACTTGGATTGGGTCAAGCATAGCTTATCATCCGTAGATTTTGATTTATCTTCTCTTGGCTAGCAATTCAAAACTGGGAATAAAAAAGCCTCGAAATAATTAAATTTCGAGGCTTTTTTGCGGGGCCGACGAGACTCGA
>CAVPHP010000005.1:0-198477 GCA_963704275.1 uncultured Ignavibacteriaceae bacterium
AGACGGTGGAACAACCTGGATTACTCAGATAAGTGGGACTGCTAATGGTTTGTTAGGTGTCTGCTTCACTGATATTAATAATGGAACAGCTGTTGGCGTGGGTGGAACAATTCTAAGAACTACAAATGGTGGAACAAGCTGGACGCCGCAATCTAGTGGTGGATGGGGAGGAAATCTGTGGGATGTCTGCTTTACTGATTTGAATAATGGGACGATTGTTGGTCAGGTTGGAAAAATTCTTAGAACCACAAATGGTGGAACAACTTGGGCTAGTCAATTGAGTGGAACAGGTAACAGTCTGTATGGTGTCTCCTTTTCAGATGTAAATAACGGTATAGCTGTTGGGTATATGGGGACAATCCTTAAAACTTATGATGGCGGAATAACTTGGGTAAAACAATTAAGTGGCACGAGTTGGGATTTATATGATGTATCACAAACTGACGAAAATAATGCTACTGCTGTTGGGTTTGATGGTAAAATATTAAGAACGACAGATGGAGGAACTTCTTGGTTAGATCAAAATGGATACCATCCCTACCACTTAGATGGTGTATCATTCACAGATGCATTAAATGGAATAGTTGTTGGGATGGGTGGAATAATTCTCAGAACCACAAATGGTGGAACTACCTGGACTTCACAGACAAGCCTATGTGGTAATACTCTGTGGGATGTTTCATTTACCAATGCAAATACGGGTACTGCGGTTGGTATGTATGGTACAGTCCTCAGAACTGAAATGAATCCTCTAAACAATCTTGATTTGACTCAACCAAACGGTGGTGATAATTGGCAAGTTGATGAAACTAATGACATAACTTGGAATTATTCTAATGTCAGTAATGTTAAAATTGATTATACAACAGATAATGGTGCAAACTGGTTGCCTATAATTGCATCTACTCCGAGTGATGGGTTATACAGTTGGACAATCCCAAATACTCCTTCGACTCAGTGTAAAGTTAGAATAACTGATGTGGACAATCCCTCAGTTAGTGATGAGAGTGACGGTGTGTTTCAAATTACCCCTGAGTTTCCAGAATTAAATGCAAATTATTATGTGCCTAATTCTGAGAAAGATCATAGTATGTACTCTGATCAAATTATCCTAGATCAAAGTAGGCTGGTGCTTGGAATACATTTATTTCTTACCCTACCACCACATTTTTTGTATGATGTCAAAGTAAAAGCATATTTAAATGATATACCAATAAATGTTCAGCTAAACACAAGTCGGGCTACATTGGATTATGATGATCCTCCTGATGGAAAGATTGATGAATTTTCCCGTGGTGTTTATTTTTTGATTTATTCCAATACACTACCAGAAAATTTAATTGATGCTAATGTAAAATTAGTAATTGAAGAGATACAAGGATTTTCAACAGATATTCAGTTTGATAAAACTGTATCTTATTACTTCGCAAAAAACTTGCAAGAAAATAGGACATTTAAATTGTCCTTTGATTCATACAAGTTTAAAAATTTGACTAAGCTGAGTTGGGAGGAGTTTAAAAGTCTTGCATACCCATATTCATTTTTAAGGTTATTAGGTGGGTTATATGCTGAAGCCTTTTCATGGAATGGAAGATGTTGGGGAATGAGTGCGACTGCCGGAAAGTACTTTTTGGACCCTGGTTCAAAACCTTATCCTGGTGATCTTGTTTATGACTGGGAACCTACTGATGTTTTAGTGACAAATCCAATAACTTATGCTCATCTTAATCAAACCACTTTTATGTACAATCAATTATTCCCACCTTCGAATTACCAAGCTTTTGAGAAACTTCAAGACTATTTTTCTGAGCAAAAACCTTCATTGCTGGCCTTAGAAAAAGAAGGTAAATTTATTGGTCATGCAGTTTTGGCAACGAGTATGACATTACTTGATGAGAAAGCAAATATAAGAGTTTATGATAATGAGAATCCTTATAACTTATCGGGTGGGGAGGGAAATTGGGGTGATGGTTGTTTTATTTATGATATAAATGATTATACTTTTAATGCCAGTTTCTTTAATTATAATTTTGATCGATTTGATGCATACACTGGATTAGTTTTTGAACTAAATACAAATTTTATTTCGTTTGATATATTGAAGCAGAAATTAAAAGAGTATCTATTTAATAATAGTCTCAAACAGTTCTCATCGTCATGTCCAGTAAATTTAATGATAAAGGATTCACAAGGCTTCAAATATGGTTTTGATGAAAATGGAAATTTTATTGATGAGATACTTGGTTGTAACTACTTAAAGGTTCCAGCTGATACAATATCAACTGATAGTGTAACTGTTATTTATGCACCAGATGGTAATAATTACGAAGTTATAATAAATAGTTACAATCAGGGATCATTACTGTTTGCCACAAACCAATCACTAGGGAATAATTCATTAAAATCTTACTATGCTGATAATGTATCAATCACTCCAACAACTGTTGTAAAGTATAACGAGAATAATCCACAGAACAATTTGCAGGTGGATTATGATGGGGATGGACAAATAGATAGTACGATAGTAGTAATAACTATGGATGATTATTGCAACGATAGTGCAATTGAAGAAGACTGGAATATGCTTTCATTACCTTATTTATCTGAACAAAATCTTAAATCAACGCTTTTCCCAACTGCAACATCAAATGCTTTTTGGTTTAATGGAGGATATGTTGTATGTGATACGCTAGAACCAAGGCGAGGATACTGGCTTAACTTCGATGAACCATTTAATAAAATATCTTGTGGCCAACGGCTCGAAGATACGATACATATAAATGCTGGATGGAATATGATTGGATGCGTTAATGAAAATGTTCCGATTGGAAATATAGATACTGAACCTGCAGGAATATTGAATTCCAGTTTTTTTGGATATTCGGGCGGATATAGTGTGGCTGATACTTTGAGAATGGGTAAAGGATATTGGATTAATTCAAATTCGAGTGGAATTATTCGCTTCAATCAATCGGCTAACAAAATCGCAAATGATATAATAGTCATTGATAAGAATTGGGCAAGAATAACAATAAAAGATAATTCATCAAGGGAGACAAGTCTTTATTTTTCTGATGAAGTACGTACAGGCTATTATCAAGTGCCACCGCTTCCACCGGCAGGTGCCTTTGATATAAGGTTTGAATCTGGGACAATGGTTGAGGATTTGAGCAAAGGAAATAAAGCTATAAATATTACAGGTGCAGATTACCCAATTAGGATCAAGGTTAGTGGAACCAACATATTTGTACGGGATAGGATTAATGGAGAGTTGTTAAATTTATCAGTTAACGATGGTGAAGAGATCGTAATTTACGATAGCAGAATAGACAAAATATTAATAAGTGGAGAAAACCAAATAAATTCAATAGTTGAATACAGCCTTGAACAGAATTATCCTAACCCATTTAATCCCAATACGACCATAAAATTCTCAATTACAGAAGAGGTAATGGTTAATTTAACTGTTTATAATATACTTGGAGAAAAAGTAAAAGATTTAAAAAATGAAATTATGAAACCTGGATATTATGAAGTAGAGTTTAATGCCTCAAGTTTAGCTTCGGGTGTATATATGTACAAATTGAGGGCAGGTGATTTTGTTAACACAAAAAAGATGATTTTAATGAAATAAAATTAGGGCTCGAAAGAGCCCTTTTTATTTTATAATAAACATACTGCATTTGATAAACTGCTTTGTGTTAAGTGAGAATAAATTTGAGTTGTTTTAATATCTTCGTGTCCTAACAATTCTTTAACTACATATAGATTAACACCACGTTGCACTAAGTTACTTGCAAAGCTATGGCGTAAAGTGTGGAAGTGAATATCATCATTTAGTTTTGCAGCACGTAAAGCTTTTTTAAATTGCTTACTTACATAGTCTTCATTGAATTTAATATCTGATTTACGATTGAAAATAAAATCATCAGCTTTTGAATTTGGTTTAATAACTATTGATGCAATGCGAGGATGAATAGGAATGATTCTTTCTTTTTTGCTTTTGGTTGTGAAGTCAACTGAGTTTTTAAGAGTGATAATATTTTGTTGAGTGTCAATCCAGGAAGATTTCATATTTAGGATTTCTGATAAGCGCATACCCGTATAGAAGGCAACTGTAAAAATGTTTTTAAGATTTTGGTTTGTTGTTTTTTCTAAGATGAGGTTTAATTCTGCTTCTGAAATAAAAACAGGATTTGATTTAGGAACTTTAGGAGCTTTGATTTTCTTTAGTGGGTTGTCTGATAAGTAATTCCAAATTACTGCTTTGCTGAAAGCTGCTTTTAGTGTGCGGTAGTATAAGAGCTGCACCGGATTTTGTAGAGTTGTATTTATTAATAATGAAGTTGTCTAAGGTTTTAAGGTCCAATTGTTTTAAAGGTACATCACCGGCAAACTCAATTAAGAATTTGAAAGCTGGTTCAATTGATCTTTCAACATAACTTTTGGAGAAACGGAGTTTAGCATATTTGAGATATTCATCTTTGAATTTTGATAAAGTAAAATTAGCAGCGGGGGAGAGCTTAGATTGTTTTTCTTTGACTTGTGGAGTGAATGTATTTAGAAACGCTTGCGCTTCTTCTAAGTTAGCTGTCTTTGTTGAAATGGTGTTACGTTTACCATCGATTTCATAAACGAGTTGATAATATTGTGAGCGTTTAATTTTAGTTAGGAACATTTTGGAATCTCCTTTTCAGCACAGGAGAGAAAGTACTTACTGAGTACTGACTCAGTACTTACTGTATCAGCGGGAATAGAAAAATAAAAAAGCCCAAATACAACTTGTATTAAGGCTTTTATTGGTACACCCGACAGGATTCGAACCTGTAACCTTCTGATTCGTAGTCAGATGCTCTATCCAGTTGGGCGACGGGTGCTTTTTAAAATTACCTCACAAATATAAAACATTTTATCCAAGCTTTAAAATAAAAAAGGGTGTCTCTGCAGACACCCTTAATTCTAATTTAGATCAGAATTATTTAATTCTTGTGAATTCAATTCTTCTGTTCTTTTGTTTACCTTCTTGTGTTTTGTTATCTGCAATTGGTTTTTCTTCGCCGTAACCTTTTGTTGAAATTCTACTAGGATCAATACCTTTTGCAACTAACCATGCTTTAACTGATTCAGCTCTTGCAAGAGAAAGTTTTTCATTGCTCTTTGCACTTCCGTCGCTATCAGTGTGTCCGCCGATTTCAACTAAGATATCTGGGTAAGTAGTTAAAGTTTTTAATGCTTTCATCAACTTATCTTCGGATTCTGGTCTGATTGTAGCTTTGTTTACATCAAACATAATTCCTTCAAGAACGATAGGAACGCCAATTTTAACAACATCATCTTCAGCGTTTAATGGATCGGTGCCACGTTTAACTTCCGTAAAGTCATCAACGGAACCATCATCAGTATCTTTTACTAAAGGATTTGTTTTATATTTTAATACTTCTTCAGAATCACTTAAGCCATCACCATCAGTATCAGCTTTTAATGGATCAGTTTTGTATTTCATAACTTCGTCACCATCAGTTAAGCCATCGCCATCAGTATCAACCTTAAGCGGATTGGTTTTGTATTTCAAAACTTCATCTGCATCACTTAATCTGTCACCATCAGTGTCAACTATTAATGGATCAGTTTTGTATTTCATAACTTCATCACCATCATTTAATCCGTCACCATCAGTATCAACTATTAATGGATCAGTTTTATACTTAAGAACCTCGTCACCGTCAGTTAATCCGTCACCATCAGTATCAGGATTTAATGGATCAGTTTTTAAGTTCAAGTATTCTTCACCATCATTTAATCCGTCGCCATCTGTATCAGCATTCATAGGATCTGTTCCGATTTTCTTCTCGTCACATTTTCCTAATCCGTCCATATCTTTATCAACTTTGCAGTTTTCGCCTGTAAATGTTAATCCTAAGGAAGCGTTAAAATAAGCATCCCAAATATCATCAGAACCAGCTCTGTATGAATCAAGATCATAAGTAGAAGATAAGGCTCCACCGAGAGAAAAATCTAATAGTACTCTTTCACCAAGTGCAAATTCAGCACCAATACCGGCAGGAACAATTGCAACCCAACCATCTGCATCAGTTGCTTTACCGCCAACGTTTGTTGGTTCTGTATCAACACTAAAATTCATAACTCCACCGCCCACATAGAAGTAAGGATTCCATCCTTTAACATCAAAAGGAGCAACTTTAAATCTTAAGTGAATAGGGATAATTGTAGTTTCGTATTCCCCAAAATCTGAACCTTCAACGTTCATTGCCACGCCAGCATATTTTCCGTAGCCTCCATTGATCGATAATTCTAAGGCTTTTGTTAATTCAAAACCAAAATATGCTTCACCCAACCAGGAAGCTTTGAACCAGTCGAATGACATGTTATCATTTCCACTGAACCCAAAATTTGCAAATTCGTTTTCAGGAAATAAAATACTTCCACGAATACCGAATTTAGTTCCCCAATCCTTAAACTGAGCGTAGTTTTGTTGACTCATGGCAACTAATCCTACGATTACAAACAAATAGAATATTTTTTTCATTCTTTTCCTCTTTTATTGTTGATTTAATTTACTTTATTAAGACTAAAAATTATTATTTACCCTAAATTCTTTAGAAATGTGGTTAAAAGATAGAATATTTCTTTCTAAAGACAAAGTACTTGGAACAATATTTTACTCTGTTAAAAATTCTGTTTCAGTTGGTATTTCCGGCTTAACTAAAAGTACATCCTCTTTTAGCAGTGAAACTTGCCCTACAGGCGCTCCTTTGCGTTTTGAGACATATTTTTTTAGAGTATAGGATACTGGAACGATTCCAGCGGTTTTTGCTTTGCTGTGATAGGCGGCAAGAGATGCTGTTTTCTTCAAGATATTCTTAGGAACAGCTTCTTTGGTGTTTTCGACACGCAGTACAACATGCGAACCAGAAACTGATCTTGCATGAAACCAAAAATCATTTTGCTTGGCAAACTTTGTAGTTAGCAAATCATTATTTGCAGAATCTTTGCCAACGTAAATGTGATATTTATTCTCAATTAAATAATGTTTGAATTTTGAACTTAGTTCTTCAGCCAAGTTTGGTTTTTCTTCATCTTTTATTTTTAGTTCTTTCATTATTTTATTTATATCCTCTAAAGCTGGATTGTTTTCTAATTGATATTGATACGATTTCAGTTTTTCAAATTCATTTTTGGTGAGTGAGTATAATTTATTTGATTTTTCATAATTGATTTTACTGTCACGAGCTTTCTCAAAATATCTTTCAGCATTTTTTTTTGCTGATAATTTACTATCTAACTTTATCAGGATTTTATTGCCCGGTTTATAAATATCATCAATTTCAGTTTCTGAAACTCCGTTTTTAATCTTATTCAAATTTATTAAAAGCAGATTAGCAATTTTTGAGTAATGTTCATCTTGAGATCCTTTTTCTAAAACAATTATTAGATTATTTAATCGGGAAGTATTTTTCTTTAGTTCTCTATCCAAAAACAAATTTACTTTTTTAAGTTTTTTATTTTTTTCTTCGTATTGATATTTTTTTATTAAAAAGTTATTGAATGCATCGGTAACACTATCAAATAAATGTTTTTCCATTTTTGAAAATATTTTAAATGAATCGAAACCAATTTGAACTTCTGCGTTTTGTTCATCTAAATAAACTGCTGGACTTTCTGTAAAAATATCCTGTAAAACATTTAATAGTATTTCCGAATCACTTTCATTATCAGTTCTTCGCACCTTCACTTCATATTCAATTTCACGTCCAATAAACTGATATTTTTTTCTAATCTCTTCAATCCCTAGTCCATCTATCAAATCATCTGCGACCGCGTTGAAACTATTATGGTAAAACTTGCTTTCAAATTCCTCAGCAAAGTCTATCAGATTTTCTTCTATTTCGTTTTTGAACGATGTTAATGTTTCCAGCTTAAAAAATAAATTTGTGTATTTGCCGCGTATCGCAAAAAATAAATCACCACCATTAGTAACGATTTTTATTATTCGATCATCGGATGCTATTAAAACTTGTTGAATAGTTTTGTTTATGAGTAAGCTAAAAAATTCAATTGTGTTTTTCTTTGCCCTGGAAAATCTATTTCTAATATTTATAAAAGGTTCAGAATGATTTACTGAAACTTCAAGAAACAATCCTTCGCTTCCATCTAACTCAATAATCAAACGATCTTTTTCCTGAGAAAAAATACTGACGATCTTTTTTCCTGTCAGAATTGAGTTTAATTCAATTGTTAATCTATTTAGAAAGTAATAGCTTTTATACATAAAATGATTTTCTTATTAGTATGCAATCTAAATATTTTAGTTTTAAAAGTTAGCTTGCATTTATAAATGTAGTTTGTTAAAAATTTGTGTAAAACATATATTTGAACCAATGAAAAAACTATTCGAATACCCATTAGTAAAAAAGCTTCTTGTTGCATTAGGAATTCTAATTGCTGTAATTCTCATTTTTGATTTTATTTTATTGCCGCTTTACGTTAGCGGCTCGGAAATTTACGTACCTAATGTTGTTGGAATGACTGAAGAAGAAGCCTTTAAAATTTTAGAGGATGCTGATTTTTATCCTTTAATTGCTGATACTTCGTTCGGAGTTTCACTTGCGCCTGGCAAAATATTTTTGCAAAAACCCGAATCCGGAAAACTTGTTAAAGAGGGAAGAACTATATCTTTATTTGTTAGCGGTGGTGATCAGATTATTTCTGTTCCCATGCTCAAAGGTAAATCAGTTAGAGACGCACGATTATCTTTGGAAAGAATTGGATTGAAGTTAGGTGAGATTGAAGAAGTTGCATCAACACAGCCAAAAGATATGGTATTTGATCAACAATTTGCTGAAGGAACAAGAATTAGAAAAGGACAGAGTGTTGGAATTTCAGTTAGTATTGGCAAAGGTGCGGGTGAAATTATGGTCCCAGATTTAATTGGTAAATCATTAACGGAAGCTCAGAGAGTTTTATCGGACAGCACGCTTACGGTTGGAAAAGTTAACTATCAAATTTCCAGCACACTTTTACCCAACACAGTGCTTGATCAATATCCAGCGCCAGGTAACAAACTAAATTCAGGAGACAAGGTTGATCTTTTTATCACAAAAGAAGGAAAGATTCAGGAACGTGATGAATATCCAGAGGAGAATTAAATGAAACTTTTAGCGCCATCAATTTTATCCGCTGATCTTTCTATTCTTGCACAACAAATTCGTTTAGTTGAAACGAGCGGTGCGGATTGGATACATTGTGATATTATGGATGGGCATTTTGTTCCTAACATAACATTTGGACCTGTTGTAGTTAAAGCTGCAAAAAAATCTACTAAGCTGCCGATTGATGTACACTTGATGATTGAAAATCCGGATAATTATTTAGAAGATTTTCGTAACGCAGGTGCTGATATTATTTCTGTTCATTTTGAAGAAGTTGTTCATTTAAATAGATCTGTAATTCGGATAAAAGAACTAGGCGCTAAAGCAGGCGTTGTGATAAATCCATCAACACCTGTTTCATCTTTAAAAGATATTGCGGAGTATATTGATTTGCTTTTAATTATGACTGTTAACCCTGGTTTTGGTGGGCAAAGTTTTATTTCAAATTCCGAACGAAGAATTAGAGAAGCAGTTGAGTTGAGGAAATCTTTAAAAGCTAATTTCTTAATTGAAGTTGACGGCGGCATAAATAAAAATACAATACAATCAGTTGCAAAAGCAGGCGCTGATGTTTTTGTTGCTGGTTCATCAATTTTTCATGCAGATGATATTTCTGCATCAACAACCGAGCTGAAAAATTTAATTGCATCATAAAAAGTAGAAATGATATTTAAATGAAGGCGGCTTTGAACCGCTTTTTTTATTTAAGTTTGATAAAACAAAACTCCTTACATGATAAATCATCAATACACATTTAAAAATAGAAAAATGGATTTTTACATTCCCAAAATAATGGGGATAGTTAATGTTACTCCCGATTCTTTTTCTGATGGTGGAAAATACTTTTCTTTAGACAGCGCAGTTGATCGCGCATTAAAACTTATTGATGATAGCGCAGATATTATTGATATTGGAGGCGAATCTACTCGTCCGGGTTCTGATCCTGTTTCGGTTGATGAAGAAATAAAAAGAACTATTCCAGTAATCAAAAAAATAATTAAGCTAAGAAAAGATGCAGTGATTTCTATCGATTCAACAAAAAGTGAAGTTGCAAAGCAGGCTTTAGATTCCGGCGCACAAATTATAAATGATATAAGCGGTTTAACTTTTGATGAGAATATGATCACCACAGCTAAAGAATTTGATGCCGCTGTTGTGATTATGCACATAAAAGGAAATCCCAAAACAATGCAGGATAATCCGTATTATGATGATGTTGTAAAAGAGGTTTATGATTTTTTATTTGTTCAAAGTAAAAAAGCAAAACAGAATGGAATTGAAAAAATTATTGTTGATCCCGGAATTGGATTTGGGAAGAATGTTGATGACAATTTTACTTTAATTAAAAATTTAGATTACTTCCAATCACTTGGTTATCCGGTTTTAATAGGTGTATCAAAAAAATCATTTATTGGTAAAACCTTAAATTTAGAAGCAGATCAGCGGGAAGTTGGAACAGTTGTGTTAGAAACAATTTCAATTTTAAAATCTGCAAGAATAATTCGTACACACAATGTAAAATATTGTACTCAAATACTTAAATTAGCCTCACACATTCTCTAATATTTATGATTGAACTTTTCAAAATAGGTTTTCTTACCATAACGCTTTCGGATGTAATTGATATTGCTATTGTTTCATTTATCTTTTACAAATTATATACAATTTTGCGTGGTACAGTGGCAGCACAAATAGTTATTGGATTACTTGTGATTTTTTTAGTAATCATAATTTCCGAACTATTAAACTTAAGAGCGGTAAGCAAAATTCTAACTTTGATATCAGATATTTGGGTGATAGCATTTATTATCTTGTTTCAACCGGAAATTAGACGATTATTAGTTTTATTAGCCCGGAACCGTTTTTTCAAAGTATTTGCCAAAACAGAATCTCACGAAGTATCCGATGTTATTGCTGACGCGGCATTCCAAATGTCACAGCATCAACACGGAGCTTTAATTGTACTGATTAAATCATCCGGGATTAGAGGTTTTGCAGAAACGGGTGAACTTTTAAATGCAAGATTATCTGCGCCGCTTCTTACCTCAATATTTTATCCGCGTTCTTCGTTACATGATGGGGCAGTGATTGTAAATAAAAATTTTATAGAAGCAGCCAGATGTACTTTACCGCTTTCACAAGCTACTGAAATAAAAGGTGAAAGTTTGGGTATGAGACATCGCGCAGGTCTTGGAATCTCTGAGCAAGCTGATGTTATTAGCGTGATCGTATCTGAAGAAACCGGAAGTATTTCTGTTGCAGAAAACGGAGATCTTGTTAGAGGATTATCTAAAGAGGCTCTTAAAAGACGAATTAACAGTGGATTGAGAGCGCCAGAGAAAAAGGGATGGAAAGGTTTTATTGAACAGCTTAAATCAACAAGTTAAAGTTTGTGCAGTTATTCCTTTTTATAATGAAAAAGATTTTTTATCTGATGTTGTTTCTGAAACATTAAACTTTGTAGATAATGTTATTGCTATTAATGATGGTTCAACTGATGGTTCAGAAAATACAATTATAAATTTTGATTCTGTTCAAGTTGTTAATTTAGATAGGAATAACGGCAAAGGTTACGCTCTGCAAAATGGTTTTGATGAATGCATAAAATCAAATTATGATATTGTAATTACGCTCGATGCTGATAAACAGCATAATCCTAAATCCATTCCTGATTTTATTTCTAAGCTTGATAATTTTGATATCGTAATTGGAAACAGATTAAATGATACTAAGAGCATGCCGTTTCAAAGAATTCTGAGTAATAAAATAACATCAGCACTTCTGAGTTTAAAAACCGGACAAAAAATATTGGACAGTCAGTGCGGTTATCGTGCTTATAAAACCATGGTTCTAAAAAAGGTTAAGTCTTTTTCTTTTGGATATGAAGCCGAAAGTGAAATGATTGTTTATGCCGCAAGAGCAGGATTTAAAATCGGTTCTGTAAATATTTCTACTATCTATGGAAATGAAAAAAGTAAAATGAATCCAATTAAAGCTATACTCGGTTTTATAAAAATATTATTTAAATAAATATGAAACGTAAATGGGAAATTGAAATACTTAAAGACTCAAAGCAGTTAAGGAAAACTGCAAATATTGTTTTAAATAATCGAATAGAATCATTGATGATTTCTATAGATAAATATTTTGAAGAATTATCAGTTAATAACTTGCACCATGTTAGAATCGCTTTAAGAAGAGTTCGATATTCAATGGAACTTTTTATTGTTTGTTATAACAAGAAAGTATTTCTTAAATTTTATAATAATATTCAATCATTGCAGGATGCTTCCGGAAGCGTGAGGGATGTTGATATTTCTTTAGAAAATATTAATTCTTTGGTTGCTGATAATAAAATTAAAATTGATTCTGAAATCATAACAAAATCAATTGAAAAGAAAACATTGTGGGAAGAAAATTTTAGATTAGAATTGAAGAAGTTTATTTTAAGTAAATCCTTTAAAGATTTTTTAAAACAAATATCATAAAAGAGGAGATGTAAAGATGAAACTTAAATATTTCGGTCATTCAGCTTTTCAAATCACAACAAAAGATGGGATAGGAATTTTAATCGATCCATTTTTAGATGATAATCCTTTAAGTCCAATTAAATCAAAAGATGTGGATGCGGAGTTTATAATTCTTACCCACGGGCATGGTGATCACGTTGGTGATGGTTTAAAAATCGGTAAACGATGTAACTCACTATTTATATGTGTAAATGAATTAGCGGAATGGGTTAAATCTAAAGGACTTAACGCACACAATATGCACATTGGCGGAGCACATAATTTTGATTTTGGTAGGGTAAAATTTACAATTGCACATCATGGTTCACTTTCTCCGGATAATCAATACACAGGCGAAGCTTCCGGCGTTTTAGTTACAATTGAAGGAAAAACAATTTATCATACCGGCGATACAGGATTGTTTTATGATATGAAACTAATCGGTGAAATGAATCCAATTGATTATATGCTTTTGCCAATCGGAGATAATTTTACAATGGGAATTAAAGATGCAGTTAAAGCTGTTGAACTTGCAAATCCTAAAATAGCAATCCCGATACATTTCAATACTTTTCCTGTTATAAATTCTGATCCAAACGATTTTAAAAGACTTGTTGAGGCAAGTGGCAAAATGTGCAAAGTTTTAAATTTTGGTGAAGAGATAGAATTATAGTTTTAACTGTTTATATATAGCATTCATTCGTTTATCTTTGAATTCAATTTTTTAACAATTCTAAACAGATGGCAAAAATAATTTCAATAGCAAATCAGAAAGGTGGAGTGGGTAAAACAACCACAACCATCAATTTATCCTCATTGCTGGCTGCTGCCGAAAAACGAACTTTATTGGTAGATATTGATCCTCAGGCAAATTCTTCATCGGGACTTAGCGTTACGAATCAAAATCCATCCGTTTATGAAGTTATTGTTGGAACAAAAAATATTCAAGATGTTATTATCAATACATTTATGCCGTTTTTAGATATGCTTCCATCAAACATAAATCTTGTTGGGGCAGAAATTGAAATGGTTGATATGGAAAACCGCGAAACACTTTTGAGAAGCGCTCTTGCTGAGATAAATGATAAGTATGATTTTATCCTTATTGATTGTCCACCATCTCTTGGATTATTAACGCTTAATTCACTAACAGCTTCTAATTCTGTTTTGATTCCTGTTCAATGTGAGTATTTTGCTTTGGAAGGTTTGGGGCAATTGCTAAATACAATCAACATTGTAAAAAAACATTTTAATAAAGATTTGGCTATTGAAGGTGTATTGCTTACTATGTTTGATACGCGATTAAGATTATCACACCAGGTTGCGGAAGAAGTTAGGAAATATTTTGGTGATAAAGTTTATAACACAGTAATTAATAGAAATGTAAGAATTTCTGAAGCACCAAGTTATGGTAAACCCATTATTCTTTATGATGCAATTTCAAGCGGTGCACAAAATTATATGGCGTTAGCCTCTGAATTCCTGGAAAATAATTCAGATATTTTGAAAAACTAATGATATGAGTAAAATGAAATCGAGTTTAGGAAGAGGATTGGATGCGTTAATCAATCCAAACAGATTTACAGAAACTGAAGATCAAAAAAATCCTGATTACACCAACATTCAGCACGATGACGGAAAACAAGTTGATGTACTTGCAAAAATTGCAGTTGATTTCATTTCACCAAATCCGTTTCAACCCCGATTAAATTTTGAGCCTCTTGCACTTGAAGAATTAAAAAAATCTATAATTGCAAATGGGTTGATACAGCCAATTACTGTACGCAGAGTTGCTGGCAATCAATATCAATTAGTATCCGGCGAAAGACGTTTACGTGCTTATTCCGATATTGGCTATAAAGAAATTCCCGCATATATAATCAAAGTAGATTCTGATGAGATAATGCTTGCACTTGCTTTGATTGAGAACATCCAGCGAGAAACTCTTAATCCAATTGAAGTCAGTAAAGCATATAAAAGATTGATGGATGAATGTCATTTAACACAAGAACAAATTGCGGATAAAGTTGGAAAAGACAGAACAACAATTGCAAATTCGATTAGGTTGTTAAGGCTTCCGGAAAAAATTCAGCAATGTTTAGTGGATGAAAGTATTTCAGCAGGACACGCAAGAGCTTTAATTAATTTACCCGGCGAAGATTTACAGCTTTACGCACTTGATAGAATTTTGATTGATAATTTATCTGTTAGAAAAGTAGAGTATCTTACAAAAAAACTTATAAGCGAAGGAATTCCGAGTAAAAAATCTTTTACCGTAAAAACAAAACATAATGTAAATTCAAATCTAAACGATGTTGAAGATAAATTGAGAAAAATATTCGGTACAAAAGTTAAATGTAAGCAGGATAAGACCGGCGGTGGTGAGATTATAATTGAGTTTTTCTCCAACGATGAATTAGAAAGATTGTTTGAACTTTTTGAAATCATTGACAGCAAATACAATTAAGATTTTTTCACTTATCATCATTCTTAATTTTGGTTTATTCTCGCAGCAGGATACAACCTCAATCCAAGATACCACAACTATTTCTTCCGATGTTTTTGTAATGCAAAAATCACCTTGGGGTGCAGTTGCACGCAGCGCTATTATTCCTGGATTAGGACAAATTTATAATGAATCCTACTGGAAGGCGCCTGTAATTTGGGGTGTAATGGGCTGGTTTGTTTACGTTTGGATTGATAATAATAACAAGTACATTGACTATAAAAACCTTTACATTCAAACAGGAACGGCCAATTATATCAGCTACCGTGATTTTTACAGAGATCAAAGAGATGAGTTTGCAATTTATTTAGCACTAACATATTTCCTTAATCTTGTAGATGCTTATGTGGATGCACATCTTTTTGATTTTAGTGTCGGCGAAAATTATATGACCAAAACAAAAATGCTTAATGTTAGAGTAAATTTTTAATTGAGATTTCTCTATGCTTTTTGAACATACAAAATGTAAAAAATGCAATCATATAAATCCTGTCTATAAAAATATCTGCACGGAATGTAAATCCTATTTAAGAGAAAGAGTTGTAAATATTGATTTATGGAATACAATTCAATTACTAATTGAAGATCCCATAAAAGCTTTTAAACAAATCATCTTCGCAGAGCATAAAAATTTTATTTTATTTCTTACTTTTTTTATTTCAATCAAAAATTTAATTATAGCTCGTTACTTTTCTGTTCCAGCACTTGGTCTAAATGGAATTACAGCACCATTTATTTTAAGTCTGATATTAGGAATTTTGTTAAGTATTTTTCTACTAAGCTTGTTTACACTTTTGATTGAAAGTTTTTACAATTATAATAAAATCAATCTAAGATTTAGGGATATTTTCGCAATAAATGTTTACTCATTTATTCCATATTTATTTGGTTTGGTGTTTATCTTTCCTGTTGAGTTGATCGTACTTGGTGGTGACATTTTTTCGAATAATCCATACTCATTTCAGATAAAGCCTTTAATTACTTACATCCTTTTAGGAGTTGAGTTTATAACAATTCTTTGGTCTTTTTATTTGATACAAAAGGGAATTTTTCAAATTTTAATGAACAGAATTTTCTCACTGTTGTTTTCTTCTGCATTTTTTATCATCTGGTTTACCGCACTTTACTTTTCTTCGAAATTTATTTTTACTGTTTAGTACAATTTTTTATTCCATTTAATTATATATTTTAATCCAATATTTCATCAAAAATAAGTGGAAATAAAATGTCCATTAAAACAGATGTGCTCATAATCGGAAGTGGAATAGCAGGTTTATTTGCTGCATTAAAAATTTCGGAATATGCAGATGTTATTCTTGTAACAAAAAAAAATAAAACTGAATCAAATACAAATTATGCTCAGGGAGGAATAGCTTCCGTTATCGATCCAAACGATTCTTTTGAGAAGCATGTTGAAGACACTTTAATTGCCGGGGCAGGTTTATGCGATAAAAAAGCTGTCGAGTCTATGGTAAAAGAAGGTCCGGAAAGGATAAAAGATCTAATAGACATCGGAACAATATTTACCAAGAAAGGAGAGGATTTTGATCTTGCAAGAGAAGGCGGACATTCAATGTCAAGGATACTCCACGCTAAAGATCTAACAGGAAAAGAAATTGAGCGAGCATTAATTCATGCAGTTGAAGAAAAAGAAAATATAAAGATTTATGAAAATGCAATTGCAATTGATTTGCTAACGGAGCATAATATGTCTGGTAAAAGTGATTCCTTGAGTAATAATAAAAATTGTTGGGGAGCATATATTTTAGATTCTTCAAATGGTGAGGTACTTAAAATTACTGCCAAGGCCACTGTGATCGCAACCGGTGGATTAGGGCAGGTTTATCTTCACACAACTAATCCGTTAATTGCCACAGGTGATGGTTTTGCAATGGCTTACAGAGCAGGAGTTGAAATTGGAAATATGGAGTTTATTCAATTCCATCCAACTTCCTTTTATAAAACAAAAACTAACTCTGAATTTGATGGTCATTCATTTTTAATATCAGAAGCTGTACGCGGATTTGGAGGCTTGCTCCGTACAAAGGATGGTAATCTATTTATGAAGAATTATGATTTACGACAAGAATTGGCGCCAAGAGATATTGTAGCAAGAGCAATTGATAATGAATTAAAAAAACGCGGTGATGATTTTGTGTATTTAGATCTAACTCATAAAAACGCTAATGAAATTGTTGATCATTTTCCAAATATTTATTCGACTTGTTTAAAAAACGGAATTGATATAACAAAAGAATTCATTCCTGTCGTTCCTGCAGCTCACTACGCTTGCGGTGGAATTGTTGTTGATTTGAATGGACACTCATCTTTGGGTGGATTGTACGCATGCGGAGAAGTAACAATGACAGGTGTTCACGGTGCAAACAGGCTTGCAAGTAACTCACTTTTAGAAGCATTAGTTTATGCATATCGATGTGCAAATTCTATAGAGGAATTTATAAACAATTCTTCAACTATTATTCCTGAACTGCTGGATTGGGATGACTCAGGAACCCTGACTTACGATGAGAAAGTACTTATCACACAAAGTGTGAGTGAAGTGAAACAAACAATGTGGGATTATGTTGGAATTGTAAGATCTAATTTAAGATTAGAACGAGCTAAACGGAGAATTCACAATATCTACATAGAGTCTGAAGCATTGTATAAAAAGACAAAAGTATTTGATGAGATATTAGAATTACGAAACTTAGTTGCTTGCTCCCATATTATTATAAAATCTGCAAAAGCACGAAAGGAAAGCAGAGGGTTACATTACACAATCGATTACCCTAACCTATTTCAACAAAATAAATTGGAAAATACTATTATAAAAAATATAAATTCTTAATTCGATTATATTAATTAGCTAAACTGTATAATTGTCGTATTTATAAATATTTACAATTATTACCAGATGTATATTATACATCTAATTTCCAAAAATGATATTTTAATTTTATACCCAATTTCCTTCCGTTGTGTTATCATATAATTTACTTATCCATTGATAATATTGCTCCCATTTTCGAAAAATTATTATCCCAATCTGTCATTTTGATACTAATATATTAATGCTTTTCTTTCTTGATCAAGGTATAAAAAAATCTCATAAATCACTCTAAAGCAACTCTCAACTTTTTTAATTATTTTCGTAACAACTTAATAGAGTCATTTATGAAAAATATTTCAACAATTGCTAAAATATTTGCGGTTTTATCTTTAATGTCTGGTGCAATCTGGATTGGCTCATATTTATCACGATTATTTTTAGTTTACCAATTGTTCGAAGGTCCGGATCTAATTCTAAAAAGTTATATAACGAATGAGAACATAAATGGGATACTCATATCAATTCTTCCATCAATTGTAGTTCATTTTGTATCATTTATTGTTATGCTGATAACTACTTTAATATTTTATTTTACATTAAAAATTAGTTTACGAATTAACGGTTGGCTATTCATTATACTAATTGCAATCTTCATCACAGTACCATTTGAGATTTATTTAATGATACTTGATTACAAAACAATAATGATGTTAAACGCTGCCACATTCAATTCAATAGCTGTAATTGAACTACTCCGAGATAGAGTTAAAGACCTTAGCAGTTATTCCATTGTGGCAATTTTATCATATCTTTCATTTTATTATTTTATAGTGTTTCAACCACTTACAAAGAAAGATTAATTTTTTAGCAAAATGAAATTAAAAGAAAAAGAATTTGAAGAAATTATTCAGGATTTAAGATCAGTTGCCAGCCAGCTTGGAGCATCAGTTCGATTTGAAAAAGGTGATTTTAAAGGCGGTTATTGTCTGTTAAAAGAAAGTAAAGTAATAGTAATTAATAAAAATGCTAACCTCCAACGAAAAGCTATGATTCTTTCCGTTGCATTAAAAGAACTTGGTGTTGATGAAATTTATCTCAATCCCAAGATCCGAGAACTGATTGAAGAAATGGGAGATATAAAATGAAAATTCTCGTGATCAACGGACCAAACTTAAATATGCTTTCCAAAAGAGATGAAACAAAATATTCATCACTTACTATTGAACAGATTATTGAACTACTAAAATCTGAATTTAACAATATAGAATTTTCATCATTCCAATCAAATATTGAAGGTGAACTTGTAAATGTTATCCAATCCGCTGACACTAAATACGATGGAATGATAATAAATCCTGGTGGCTATTCACATACTTCAATTGCTATCATGGATGCTTTAGAATTATGTAAAATTCCGAAAGTTGAGGTACATCTTTCTCAGCTTGCAAATAGAGAAGATTACAGACAAATCCTACTAACTGCAAAAAATACAAACGGTTATATATCCGGCTTCAAAGAAAATAGTTATCTTGCCGCAGCCTATCTACTAAAAAAAATGGTAAAATAAATTATTACCCAGCTTTTTAATCTCATTAATGTGCTTTTGATATAAGATGCGATAACCATATCAATTATATAGTTTAGTAAGTTTCCCTACGATTAAAATTAAATAAGTCTATAAAGTTGATATTAATAAGACGATTAGTTATTTTTTGTTCAACAATTTTAAGAAGCCTATGAAGGATTTGTCAATAAAGAAACTTTACTATTCAATTAGCGAAGTAAGTAAGATTACAAACATAGAGCAGTATGTTCTTAGATACTGGGAAACTGAGTTTGAACAGTTAAAACCACAAAAGAACAGGGCGGGCAATCGGATATACACAAACAAGGATATCCAGCTTATACTTCACATCAAAACTCTATTGAGGGAGCGTAAGTACACAATAGAAGGTGCAAAAAAAATAATGGAAAATTATGCACCCGAAAAAGTTTTTCAATCAGCTGAAAATGAAGTTGAAACTGTATCCGATGCACCTGAGACTCAATCAGTAGTGCGTGATACCAAAACTTCATTGCAAAAAGATCTTGAAGAAGTAAAAGGTTTATTGGAACTTTTAGTTTCTAAATTATAAATATTCGGAACGTGGCGCAGTCCGGTAGCGTACTTGAATGGGGTTCAAGGGGTCGCGGGTTCAAATCCCGCCGTTCCGACAAAGACCTTTGATTGCATTAAAATATGATCAAAGGTTTTTTTATTTGACAGCAAACCTTAAAACATCCAACCAAATTTTTAGACTGCAAAAAGATTATAGATTTTAATCGAGATTAGCTAAACAAAACCTAACATAAACCGATAATTATAATAGAATCAAGGAATTAACATGAAAAAAATTTTTTTTATTTTATCGGTTGTTGTTTTGCTTTTAGTGTTTAACAACTGTTCAACGATATTAAACACAACTACTCAGCAAGTGGAATTGATTTCAAATCCGCCAAACGCAAGCATTATGGTTGATGGACAGAAATTTGGCACATCTCCGCAAAAAGTAAATATTGAACGCGGTACAAATCACATTGTAACTTTTGAGTTAGATGGATTTGATATTTATGAAACACAGCTTACCAGAAAAATATCATTTTGGTTTTGGGGTAATGCGTTAAATGGTTTTATTCCTGGAATGACGATAGATTTGTTTACTGGTTCAATGTATAATATTATGCCCGAAAAGTTGGAAGTGGAATTGAGTCCTGCAAAAGTTGAACAGACAAAAAAGAAAAGGTAGAACTGTTTAATTAAGATTTTATACTGGAAACATCTGAAAATCATAACAAAATTCTACTTTCACAAACTGTAGAAAGATTATCTGATTATATAGAAAATCTTTTTAGAACTGAAGAAGATTTAATGATCGCGACTATTTATCCAGATTATACCACACACAAACAAGAATATGAAAAATTAAAAGACAAACTAAAAAATTGATTGAATTGTTTTAATGGATAAGTTTGATTTAACCACAACGATTTCTTAATTTCTTTGCGATTGGTTAAAACACCACATAAATGAAATTGATATTAAAATGATCAATTGGGTAAAATCTGACAGTTATAGTCCATAGTCATAATTTATTTGTCCTGGTATATCTGTTTTTAGAAAGTAAAAATTTATATTGTTTACTATTTTCAATAAAAAATTGTCAACCGAAATAATTAATTAAATGAATAGAAAAACCAGTTTTATAATCCTTGTACTTTTACTGTCACCATATTTTTTGTTTGCGCAGGACTCGATTAAGCAAAAAACACAGATTCTTCAAAATGGTGTTGACTCAGCGGTGGGAGATGATAAGTTAAAATCTTATCAAAATCTACTTGATTATGTTGTTAAAAATCAACCATTAAAAGTTTTAAGTATTGCTGAAAATGGAATTGACTTAGCAAAACAGCTTAACAATACTTCAGCAGAAGTGGGAATGATTTTAACCGTTGGCTTATCACACGCAAAATTACACGAACCATTGAAAGCACTGAATTATTATGCTGAAGCATATCAATTAGCAATTAGAATATCTGATAGTGCAGCAATTTGTAAAACACTAATACAAATGGGTGCAGCCAAAATTACAAAGGGTGATATCAACCAATCAATTGAACATTTTATTGCAGCTGAAAAGATTGCCGAAAAAATTGATAACAGAATATTACTAGTGGATGCTATAAATTATTTAGGTGTTTCATATTATTTAATAGATAATCTGGATGAAGCATTAAAATTTTCTGACAAGGCATTTAAATTAAGCAATGAATTAAATTATGAAGAAGGTAAAGCTTTAGCTTACGAACATTTTGTTATCGTTTATGTTAAGCAAGAAAAATTTGCGGAAGCTCTTGAACTAAACTCCAAGGCACTTAAGATTCGTAAAGAACTTGATGATCTTCAATCAATATCCGGATTGTATTATAATTTTTCGGTGATTTACAGCAGACTAAAAGATTTTAAAAAGGCAATCGAATACACGAAAAAATCTATAGATCTCCGAAAAAGTTATGGAAACATTAATGGTGTTGGCTCAAACTATTTAACGCTCGGTAATATCTATCTTAGATCAAATCAAAATGATTCTGCTTTAGTCTATTTAAGAATGGCGTATGATATAAAAATTGGCACCGGCGATAACAGAGCCATTACCAGTATAGTTAAAAGTCTTTCCGATGTTTATGAGAAAAAGAATAACTTTAAAAGTGCCCACAAATATCTTAGAGAATATAAAACATACAGCGATTCATTATTTGGAGAAGATTCGAGAAGGCTTTCTTCAAAAATTCTAGCACAAAGAGAGCTTGTTAGAAAAGAAGATGAAATAAAACATCTGCAATCTATAAACGAATATCAGTCTGAAGTTCAAAAATTATTAATTATTGTTATAGTTCTTAGCGTACTCCTAAGCATCGCATTTATAGTGCTGTATATTATTAATCGCAAAGCAAAAAATAATTTGGCTTTAAAAAACAAAGAATTAATTAGTTTAAACAAGGACAAGGAAAAATTTTTTAGAATAATTACACATGATTTACGAAGTCCATTTCATCCATTGATAGGCTATACCGATGCGATATCGAATAATATAAATACAATGAATCGTGATGAGATAAAAATTTATACGGACGAAATTCATAATTCTGCAAAACAAATTCTTAATCTTATGGATAACCTTTTGCACTGGCTTGGTTTTAAGACGAATAAGATGGAATACAATCCAGTAGACTTTGATATTAACCCTGAACTTGAGAACACACTAAAATTATTTACAAATAATTTTAAAAGTAAATCTTTAATAATTCAGAACATAATTCAGAAACAATCTTTTGTTTATGCAGACCGAACCATGGTTGGAATAATTTTTCGGAATATAATCTCTAATGCTTTTAAATTTTCAAATGAAAATGGAATAATTAAAATTTTATCTGAAAGGAAAGAAAAATTTTTAGAGATTTCTATTCAAGATAACGGCACTGGAATTCCAGAAAATCAACTCAACGAAATATTTTCAAATGAAATGAAATCCACTAAAGGTACAAATGGTGAAACTGGAACTGGACTTGGTTTATTGCTTTGCAAGGAAATGACGGAACTTAATGGTGGCAAGCTTTCTATTGAAAGTAAAATTGATATTGGAACTACCATCAGGTTTAGCTTAGCTGTTTCCGATAAGAATCTTTAATCAAAACTATATCATTTCATTTTAAAAATTAATCATTATGCCATAGGCTATGGCCGCTTAAACTGCTTAATCTACTTATTTTTGTGCTGTACCTTAGATTGATGTATTAATTTATCATCTCATTTTTCTTCCTAAGAATTGTATATTTATATTTAAATTTTATAACAATATTTTCCGGAGTGCTTAAATGAAAGCAAACATTTTTAAAACATTACTATTATCGTTATCCTTTATTTGTATTATCACAATTAATGCTCAGTCTAGTTTTAAATTGGATTATGATAAGTATGTTTTACCAAATGGACTTCAGGTAATTTTACATCAGGACAAATCAGATCCCATAACCGCGGTTTCTATCCAATATCATGTTGGATCTAATAGAGAAATTCCTGGTAAAACCGGATTTGCGCACTTGTTTGAGCATATAATGTTTCAGGAATCACAACACGTGCCTCAAGATCAGTTTTTTAAGCTAATACAGGGCAATGGCGGCACATTAAATGGAGGAACCTGGCAGGATGGCACAATGTATTTTGAAATCGTTCCCAACAGCTCACTGGAGTTAGCACTTTGGCTTGAATCTGATAGAATGGGATATATGCTACCGACTGTTACTTATGATGCTTTCTTAAATCAACAGCTGGTTGTGCAGAACGAGAAGCGACAAAATTACGACAATAGACCATACGGACAAACAAGCTATATTGTTGGCAAATTACTTTACCCTAAAGGTCATCCATACAATTGGACAACTATTGGCTCACTTGAGGATTTACAAAATGCTTCATTAAAAGATGTTCATGATTTTTATACAAAATGGTACGGACCAAACAATGCTACTCTTGTAGTCGCTGGTGATTTTGATGTTGATCAGACAAAACTATGGATTGAAAAATATTTTGGTGAAATTAAACCCTCAAAACCTGTTGAGCCATTAAAACCACAACTTGTAAAATTAGATAACATAAAACGCGCAGCTTACGAAGATAATTTTGCTCAATCGCCTGAACTAACAATGCTTTTTCCAACAGTTGAACAATTTACAGATGACAGTTATGCATTAGATGTTTTATCAGATTTAATTGGAAGAGGAAAAAAATCTCCCCTCTATAAAATTGTAGTTGAAGATAAAAAACTTGCACCATCTGTTATGGCTTATAATAACAGTAGCGAAGTTGCTGGTGAATTTAGAATTCGAATCAGAACCTTTCCAAATAAAAATTTAACTGATGTTGAAAAAGCAATCAAAGAAGCATTTACAAAATTTGAGAAAGAAGGATTTACAGAAAAAGATCTTGCAAGAACCAAAGCGGGAATTGAAACTAATTTTTATAACGGAATTTCAAGCGTACTTGGAAAATCAAGACAATTAGCAAGCTACAATGTTTTTGCAGGTTCACCGGATTTTCTTAATAAAGATTTAAATAGCAGTCTTGCTGTTACATCAGATGACGTTTGGCGTGTTTATAACAAGTATATAAAAGATCAGAAATATGTTTTAGTAAGTTTTGTACCAAAAGGGAAGCTTGATCTTGCAGCAGAAAATTCTCCGTTGTTTGAAATTGCCGGTGATAATATTAAATCCTACACAGATGAAGAGAAAGAAACAATAAAAAATAAACCGGAAAATTTAGTTAAGGTTGATAAAATAGAATCAAAGTATGATCGCTCCAAACAGCCTGTTAATGGCGCTGATCCTTTACTTAAGGAACAGAATATCTGGAGTGACGACTTATCTAATGGAATAAAAGTATATGGAATTGAACAAACTGAATTACCGTTAGTTGATTTTCAAATAACAATTGATGGCGGTTTGCTTTTAGATGATATAAATAAAGTTGGAGCTGCAAATTTAGTTAGTAAAATGTTGATGCAGGGAACAAAAAATAAAACTCCACTGGAATTAGAACAGGCGATAGAAGATTTAGGATCAAATATAAATCTATACACAACAGATGATGCAATTGTAGTTGCTGGTAATTGTCTATCCACAAAATTTGCGGAAACAGTTAAGCTTGTAGAAGAAATAATGTTTGAGCCTCGATGGGATGAAAAAGAATTTGCAAGACTAAAAGATGAAACTATTGAAGGCATAAAAAGAAACAAAACATCTGCAAGTGCAACTGCTTCCTTAGTTTTTTCAAAACTTGTTTATGGTGATGATAATATTTTATCAAAAAATACTGCAGGTACCGAAGAATCAGTTAATGCACTAACATTAGATGATCTTAAAAATTATTACGCAAAAAGTTTTGCACCACAAAACTCAAACATTACAATTGCAGGAAATGTTAGTGAAGATGAAGTGATGAATGTATTTGAAAATTTAGAAACAAAATGGAAAAAAACTGATGTAACAGTTCCAATGCCTAAAACCTTTAATGAAATTGGTGCATCTAAAGTTTACTTTGTGGATTTTCCGGGCGCTAAACAGTCTGAAATTAGAATAGGCAACTTGAGTTTAGCTGCTATTGATCCTGAATATTTTATAACAACTGTTATGAATTACAAACTTGGCGGAAGCTTTAATGGAATTGTTAATTTGATTTTGCGAGAAGAAAAAGGATACACTTATGGCGCAAGAACAGGTTTTACAGGTTCTTTGTATCCAGGTTACTTTGTTGCTTCAGCAGGCGTTCAATCAAATGCTACTTTAGAATCAGCTCAAATATTTAAAGATGAAATCACAAAATATCGTGATGGAATTTCCAAAGAAGATTTGCAATTCACAAAAGATGCTCTAATTAAATCAAATGCACTTAACTACGAAACTATTGGAGCATTACGCCGAATGTTGGGAACAATTGCAAAGTATAATCGTCCGTTTGATTTTGTTAAAGAAAACGAAAAACAAATTGCTGATATGACATTTGAAGATCATAAAAATCTTGCACAAAAATATTTGCATCCAGAAGAAATGATTTATTTAATTGTTGGTGATAAAGCAACACAAATGGAAAATCTAAAACAACTCGGGTTTGGTGATCCAATACTTTTGGATAAGGACGGAAATAGGATTATCAATTAGTGATTGTGTTTCAAATATATAGGTTATCTAAAAAGTCACATTCAGATAAATTGTCATTCCCACGAACCTGCCTGCTGTAGGCAGGAGTGGGAATCTACTTTGCTTTAAGCATTATGGATTCCCATTTTTGAGGCTGTGTGAAATTTTGTTTTCGTCAGGCTGAGCGGAGACGAAGCCGAGAATTTTTTAATAAATTCACATCTCGACTTCGCTCGATGTGACGTTATTTTTCACTGGAATGACATGACAATTTTCAGCTTTTTAGAAAACCACTCATAACTTAATTACGTGTTTAATATTTTAGTTCAGTATTCTCAAAATTATTTAGGATAATAAAATGGTGTTACTGCATAGATTTAAAATAACTCAATTTGCTTTAATTCTTTTTACAATTTTATTATTTACACAAAATTACTTTGCACAGGATCAAGATGTTGCAAAGATTACTGTAAAAGAAAAATTAATAAAGGTTAAACAGGGTGATCAGGTTTCTGTTAATCTGGGAATTTCGGTCAACTCCGGCTGGCATATGAATTCAAACAGCCCGAATGACGAATTTTTAATTCCAAGTGTAATTACAGCAAATTCTAATAATGTTAAATTGGTGGAAGTTAGATATCCAAAAGCAAAAAACATAAAATTATCTTTTTCGGAAGAACCGGTTTCTGTTTATGAGGGTAATGAAACAGCAATATTAATATTTAAAGCAAATCAAGATGCGGTAATTGGAAAAAGTAAAACCGTTGTAACACTTGAATATCAAGCTTGTAATGATAATTCCTGTTTACCCCCAAACGAAACCACAGCCGAATTTGAAATTGAAGTTTTAGAAAACAATCTCTTATCCAAAGAAGACACTTCTATATCTCAAACGAACGTAGTTGAAGCAAATGATACAACTAGCAGCTTTGATCAGCTAGTCCAAAACACTAATAATGAAGTCTCAGCTAATGATAAAAATGATGGCGGTTCCATAGCCTCAACATTAGAAAACAGCGGAATATTTTTAAGTTTGATTTTTATTTTCCTAGCGGGCTTGGCATTAAATCTTACACCATGCGTTTATCCGCTTATACCAATTACAATAGGATATTTTGGCGGACAGGCAGAAGGGAAGACAAGCAGATTAGTAATGCTTGGATTGCTTTATATGCTTGGAATGGCGTTAACTTATTCAGTTGTTGGTGTTGTAACTTCACTCAGCGGTGCAGTGTTTGGAACGCTGCTACAAAATCCAATTGTAATCACGGGTATAGCAATTTTATTTATCGTGTTAGCGTTAAGCCAATTCGGAGTTTATGAATTTAAACTACCGGATTCCTGGGTGATGAAAGCTGGCGGAGCAAAAGGTGGTGCGTTTGGTGCTTTCTTTATGGGATTAACAATGGGCATTGTTGCAGCGCCTTGTATTGGTCCATTCGTTCTTGGATTAGTTACATACGTTGCAGCAAAAGGTGATCCGCTTTATGGATTTTTAATGTTCTTTGTTCTTGCCCTAGGATTAGGATTTCCGTACTTACTGCTTGCAATTTTTTCTGGTAAGATAAAAAGTTTACCGCGCGCCGGATTATGGATGGAAGGTGTAAAACATATTTTTGGATTTCTTCTAATCGGAATGGCTATATATTTTATTGATCCAATTTTACCAAAAGATTACCAGGGTTATTTACTTCCGATACTCGGAATTATTGCTGCAATTATTTTACTGTTTTTTGATAAAACAGCAAACAGTGCAAAAGGATTTAGGATGTTTAAAACAGTTTTTTCTGTGATTGTTTTAGCAGTTTCTATTTATGCTTTAATTCCCAAGTCAATATCTTGAACCTGAATGGAATAAATTTAGTATCGAAAGCTACGAATCTTCATTAAATAACAATGAAAGAATGGTTATAGATTTTTATGCTGACTGGTGCATCCCTTGTAAAGAATTAGATGCTTTAACTTTTTCTGATAAAAGAGTTTTAAAAGAGTTTGAACGATTTACTGTTTATAAAGTTGATATGACTAAAAACGATGAGATAAATGAACAACTGAGAAAAAGATTTAATGTAATTGGTATGCCAACCGTTTTAATTATTGATTCCAAAGGAAATGAGATTAAAAGATTAACCGGATTTGTAAATGCAGATGAGTTTTTAACTTATGTTGAAAAAGTTGATTGATAGTTAGGAATTTATTAATTCACTTAAAAAGGGAGCAGCGGCTCCCTTTATTTTTACTTATAACTTATTCGTTTTGTCTAATTGATTGAGTTCATTTATTTCTTACATTTTATTACAATATTTTTAAATAAAACTGTTATAACTATTTAATAGATTTGTCACTATTTATTCAATCATTTTATTATATAATGAATATAAAAACTTTTGTTAAAATATTAATTGTCTGCATAGTTATAGCTATCTTATTTTTATTCAGTACGATTCCTTCTACTTTTGATTCATTTATCTTTTCTTCATTGAATAAAGTTACCGGTGAAAAACAGCCCGATTCATCAATTGTGATTATTCACATCACGTCTCAGGATATTGAACAGTTAGGACCCTGGCCATTAAAAAGAAGTTATTATGCGTTGTTAATTAATAATCTTTCTAATTATGATGTTAAAAAAATTGGTTTGGAGATTTTTTTAAGTTCAAAGTTTGTTTCGCAGGCTATTTATGATAACGTGCTTCAACGAGAAATAGTAAAAGGAAACAATGTGGTTCTTAGTTCAATAGCCGGAAGTATAAATAGTCAAAATGATATTTTTAAAACGGATTCATTAAGCTATCCTAGCCCTAAACTCATTAATGAAAATATTCCAACCGGACATATTAATTTCATTCAAAATAGTGGCTTTGAAATTCCACTTGAAATATTAAACCAAAATGAAATTGAAAAAGCCTTTTGCATAAAATTAATTGGAGTAAGTAAAGATTATCCAAACAAGATTAAGATTAATTTTTCTAGTTCATGGAAAAAATTTACTAATTATTCATTAGTTGAGTTCTTCCAACTTGTCCAAGCAAACGATGCAAGATTATCTGAACTAAAAAATAAAATTGTTTTAATTGGAATTAGTGATCCGCAATTAGCTTCAGTATTTAGAACAAACTTTAATGAACAATTACCCGGTGTTGCATTGCATGCCTTTGCATTAGATAATCTTTTGAATGAAAGATATATAAATGATAACTACTACGAGTCATCGAAATATTTATTGAGTTTTATTATAGTAATATCAATTCTGTTTTTACTGAATGGAAAAAAGATATTTAGTTATTACACGATTTTCTTTTCAACATCACTTTTATTGTTGTTGTTTCTTTCCAAAATATTTTTATTAGAAATAGCATATTCATTTTTATTTCTTCCTTTATTTTTTGTATTCGCCATAGATATTTATTTCATCATTATTGAAAAGAGAAAACAATTAACCGGATTTTATATTGAATCAGAACTATTAAAAAATCTTCTTGCTGAAAAAGAAAAAACACTTATCACTTTAGAACGAGAATTAAATCATGCATCGGAACAGAAAACAGAAAAGCTGTTAGAGAAAATTGAAGTATTAAAAGGAGATATTGATAAATTAAAAGAAAATGAAAATGATCAGAGGGAAGCCGAATTAGGTGATATCAATAATACTGAAAATTTTTTAGGTTTGATTTATAAATCAACCAAGATGAGAAGTGTTATTGATTTAATTAAAAAATCAGCGCCAACAGATGCCACGATACTTATTACAGGTGAAAGTGGGACAGGAAAGGAATTAGTTGCTAAGGCTATTCACACATTAAGTAATCGAAAAGTCAAAAAGTTCATAGCAATAAATTGTGCTGCACTCACAGAATCTCTATTGGAAAGTGAATTGTTCGGACATGTAAAGGGAGCTTTTACTGGTGCTATTTCTGATAAAGAGGGAAAATTTGAATCAGCAAATGATGGCACAATATTTTTGGATGAAATTGGAGAAACGTCGGAAAATTTTCAAGTAAAACTTTTACGGGTTCTTCAATCCGGTGAGTATGATAAAGTTGGGTCAGTTAATACTGCGATAACGGATGTACGGGTAATTTCCGCGACAAATAAAGACCTTAAACAACTGATAAAAGAAAAGAAGTTTAGAGAGGATCTATTTTATAGGCTAAATGTAATTAACATCAATCTTCCATCTCTAAGCGAAAGAAAAGAGGATATCGAACCCATAGCAAGATATTTTTGTGAAAGCGGCGATAAAAAATATAAACTTTCATTAGCGGTATTAAAATCTTTTAATGACTTTGATTGGCCTGGTAATGTAAGGGAATTAGAATCAGCTATTAGTCGTGCCAAAATATTTTGTGATGCAAGTAATAGAAATCTAATTCAACTAAACGATTTGCCTGATGAAATAGTAAAAAATACAAAATTGAATTTTGAGGACCTTGTAATTGAATCATTACGAATTAAAATGTTTTCTCACGCTTCAATAAACGAAACTGCAAAAGAGTTAGGTAACGTTAGCAGAACACTGGTTGCGGAAAACTTTAGAGGATTTTCTCTAAAAATGTTAGTTGAAAATAATTTTGATGAACAGAAAACTATTTTAGCAATTGCAGATAACAATGGGGAGGATGTAATTGCTCGTGTTAAATCTAAATTAGATACCTGGCTGGAAAATATTAAAAAAGACGTTGAAGCAAATCATAATACTTTGTTTGAGGATTTAAAGACAAAACTAAGTTCTAAGTATAAAAACCTACCACATAAATTTCATAAATATCTTGATGAAGTAATAAAAAATTTACTATCACGATTATAACACTACTTGTTAATCAGTTTTTTGTTTATTTGTTCAATTTTATTATTAACGTGAATTTTTTGTTCTGCATTTAACTGTAGAGATTTTATTTCAGCATAGTCATCTAATGATTCTTCATACAAACCTAGTTCAAATAAAAGATCAGCAAAATAAATTCTTGTTTCCGCATCTTTTTTTGTATCCGGATATTTTCTATGAATTTCTTTTGCAGTGATGATAGCGGATTCCTTCATCCCATTTTCAGCGAGTTGTTTGGCACCGTTAATTCTCTTCATTCCAAAATCGTTGGACTTTAGTGTCGTAAGTGTTTCATTTGTTATTTTATCGCCATACACTGCAGTGTTATCAGATTTATTATTTCCTTTTTTTCTAGGTGTGTTCATAACATTTTCCATTGCCAAAGCCAATACTAATTCATCCAAACTCATTTTTTTAATATTAGAAACAGTAATAGCAGAAGATTCTTTCAGAGTAAACAATATTCCATCACTTTTAAAATTAACTGCTGAATTTTTATCAGTACTAATTATTGTGTTTTTATCTAATAGCATTTTTAATTTTACAGGCTGCCATGTTTCACTACCACTGGAAAGCATTTTGGCGTTCCCATTAATTTTTTCAACTTGAAAAGATTGCGAGTAACTTATCGTTACTGCAATTAAGTATATTAAAATAAACTTTTTCATATAAGTACCTTTTAAAGAATTAATTCACATCAATTATTTCAACTTTACCGTTAACTAACCCGAATAGATTAATTGCTTCAGATTGAAATTTTTCTGAGGCAACATTCCAGGCATTATCAAAATTGGAAAGTGAAGTTGTCTCAATCGGGATCCAAACTTGATCATTTCCGGATTCATTTTTTCTAATAAAATACTTTGTGTCATTTTCTGAAATCAGAAACGCCTGTTGAGGTGTAAGCTTGGTGTTAAACATTAAATTTACATGTTTGCTAAGAGTATTATTTTTATAATCTACAAACGCTGTTTCAATTCCAATACTTTCTAACAAGGAGCTATAACAAACACTAAGGTCATCACAGTCGCCGCCCTTTAATTCCAATGTTTGTTCTGGATATTGAACATATTCAACGGATGCACGAGGATCCGATGTATAAGTTAAGTTTTCAACAAAAGCATTAAAAATAATTTTAGCTTTATAAAAATCAGAAGTAAGAGTAGTCAAGGTGTCAATTTCAGATTTTTGTTTTGCTAAAATTGCTTTCGCATACTTTATAGAAAAATCCATATTACGATAAACAAAGTATTTTAGGTTATGTACATTGCCATCCCAGGCATTTACACCATTTACTAAAACTGGTTTTTGATATTCATCATCAAAATCATCATTAACAGTAGTTAAATAAAAATCTGCATAAGTTATTTCAGGATTAACACCTGAATAGTTTTCTGGAATTGACAAATAATAATTTATGTTGATTGTATCATTTGGCAGAATTGATACGATTGGGGATTGAAACTTTTCCGAACTTATTTCAGCTATACTCATTACAGGCTTAACTTCTATTCGTTCATTTGTTAAGTTCAGAACTTTAGCGGTGGCGATTGGAGTATCTAAATATTTATCACTTAGCGCAGGATATATATTATGATTAATTTTAACATCTAATATTTTTACTCGTTGCTCAACAAGAGTGTTTAGCTTGAAATTTGTTGTCAACAATAACTTATCGTAACTGTATTTATTGTGAAGAATATTAGAAATTCCAGTTTCTTTAAAATCAGAATAACTGCCGGTAGTTTTTCTATCACTAAAGTACTTTACATAAGTTAGTGAAAGATCAAAATATTTTGAAGTAAAAATTGCTGCAGGGCTAATTCCTGCAATAAATGGTTTTTGATCAACATCGTGATATGCTGAAATTGCAAAACCAAATCGATTTTTATTTATCGGAAACAAATGGGATGCTCCAACGATAAAAGAATTATCACTTTCATAATTAAGATTTAAATTCAAATCATTTGTGGGTGAATAATTAATTCCTGCAATAAAAGATTTATCAGTTTTAATTTCAAATTTATTGTTGTTTTGATTTTGTAACTTATTTTTAATTAATAGAAGATTAGTTGATCCAAAATTTAAAATTAGATTATCCATCGGGCTCCAAACAAAACCAAAATCAAATTTCCAGAAATCAGAGTTATCAACTTCAGATTCCTTAGCTAAATAAAGCGTATCAGAAAATATTGCAGTTATAATTTCCTCTGTAAAATCCTGTTTGAAGTATCTTGCATTAAATCCAACACTAAATGCTTTATTAATTTTATACGAATAGCCTAAACCAAATAGTTCTTTATATAAATATTTAGATTCAAGATTAATCTGTTCATTGGAACTATCATTTGCAGTCGAAGCGAATTTGAAAATAAATTCCTTTTGAAAACCTGGCGTATATCGTAAGGATATAAAATGGAAACCAAATCTTTTTGCTGCAGTTACTTGGTATAAATTACTCGAAATTGTTTCCGCAAACTCACCACCGTAAGTAAAGGAAAAACTCCAATCTTTAATAACTGAATAATTAGATGGATTGTATTCAAACGAATTCATTGAAGTAAATGATTCACCAGTAATTCCAGGCATTCCATTTAGTCCAAATGATGACTGTGCATATGTAGAAAAGAATGAAAACATAATTACGCAGGTTAAA
Organism: uncultured Ignavibacteriaceae bacterium; assembly: GCA_963704275.1. Taxonomy (GTDB): domain Bacteria; phylum Bacteroidota; class Ignavibacteria; order Ignavibacteriales; family Ignavibacteriaceae; genus IGN3. Next base: position 33,732 of record CAVPHP010000005.1, read on the forward strand.
AAAACAATTCTCAAGGTATATCTATAATTATTGTGTGAATACTTTGAGATACCACATAAATATCTGCATTTTGTAACGGAATCAGCTTATCAAATTTTCTAATAAAAGTAAAAGAAATTTTATTAAATTTATCTTTTGGGATATTTCCTAAAATTGAATTTGGGATAATCAACCTTCCATCATCATTCGTTTTTATTCTGAAAAAGGGAACAACTTGTTGATTTGAATTTCTTACCCCACCAAGAATTATAGAAAAGCTATTTACATTTTCACCATTCCAGGCTAGTTCAGCGCTAAATTTATTCTGATTTCTCAAATCAACAAACTTAACAATACCAGTAATTTCCTTTGGAGTTACTATGTCAAAACCGGAAGGCTGACCAACAAACGGATTGTATAAAAATGCAATACTTGAGTTATATGGGTATGTGAATGGGTCATTGAATGATCTTCCGTTAAAACTAAACAACTCATATTTTTTTCCCAAAACTGTATCAATTAATACTCCATCTTCTAAATAACGAACGCGATAGTTCGTTAATCGAGCAGTTATATCATTAATTTTAATTATCCCTGGTGTAATTGTATTATATCCTAGTACAATTCCCTTTGGCGATTTAAAAGGTTTAGTTTTATCGAACAACATAGTTAAAGCATAAGAAATATAATCAGTCTGACCATTACGTGTTAGTTTTATACCGCTAACGGAAATTATACTTGAGTAATTTCGAATATCTTCAGTAACTCCACTTGTATCAAATCCATTGGAATAAAATTCGTTATCAAAATCTTTTGCAATTATTTCCACATCCAAATTTTCTGAATCACTCGGATCATTTATCAGTTCAGTGGGATTGGGTTTATCACAGCCGGAATAAATAAATGAAATTACGATTAGAATAAACAAGAAATATTTTTTCATCACTTTTAACCTAATATTACAGTTCGTTTCTTCAATTTAAATTTTTACCACTAAAAATAAAATAATCAAACCCAATCTCGTTAAGAAATTGGGTTTGATGAATACTTTTTTCATTTAATTAACGAACAAAGTAGGGAATACCCCAAGTTTCCATCTCAACAGGAGTTGAATCATCATAAACAACCTGCCTTGGCATTCCGTTTATAATTGCGTGGAAGAATCCCGGGAATTGACGAGTAGTAAAAGTTTGTTCATAAACTTTCTCGTAATCATTTCCATTTGGATTAGAAGAAACTAATTCAAATTTTTTCTTTAACCTGTTCGTCCCAAATCTATCAGCACCAAAGGTAAGTGTTACAAAATCAGTATCAGCATACGCGCTGTTTAACTCAACTCTTAATAGTACATCAGAATTATTGGCTAAGACAGGAATATTGTGCCATCTCCACCAATGATTCCAATTTCTAATAAGGTAGTAATCATTAGGAGAATTAATTACTAGTGTATCTCCATTTGGTAAAAATGCGGTTAACTTTGTGATATCCATATTAGGACTTTGGGTTCCACCTTCAGGTAAAGATATAGCAACAATTTTCCAATTTCTTCTTGGAAATTCAGTATTGGCGATTTTTACAAATACAATATTTCTTGTTACAACAGATGTAAATGGTTTTGTGATTAAGGTATCAGGGTTAGTTGCGTTTGGATCGTATGAACCTTTGATATATAAAACACCCTCAAATGTTTTTGTCACAGAACCGTAAGCAGTATCACCATCAAATGTAACAGAAACGGTTCTATTAACCAATCTCATTTTATGACCAACTCTAAATGGATAGATTTCAGTATTAATCTTTCCAAGAATTCCCATATCACCATCTTCATTATAATTCGGTTCAAATGAGCTGAGAACAGAATCTTCATCAACTAACTTTTCAAGTGCCTGTTGGTTTGTTGTTATCTCCTCATTCGGTTGAACTGTATTATCGTCCTGACAACCGACGAAAAAAGATATTAATCCTATAATTAACATTGGCAGGAAGTTTTTCTTTACGAATTCTGACATCTTCATTTTGATCTCCTATTTAGTTTGTGATAATTTATGTGCAATCATTTGCAATTATCACTAGTAGAATTGTGCCATAAGAAAATTGACTCATATCTGTTGATTTTTGACAACAATTAAAGTTTTCATACAATACAAAATGCATGGAAAAACATTAGTTTTGCATGGATAACCTTTTTCAGGCAGTTATGAAATATTATTGAATAATAATTGGAAAAAAGTAATTCGAAATAGATTGTAAGAGTCTATAAAATCATTAAGATAAACTATTCTTCAAACTCTCCAACTCCTCCCAGCGTTCATAAAGTTTTTTTACGATGTGTTTTGCATCATCTAACTTTTGATTTAGCTCGTTTGTATTTGCTGCATACTTTTCAAAAAAATCAGGTGAAGAAAATATCTTTTCAATATTTTCTACTTCAGCTTCAGCCTGCATAATTTTTTCTTCAATTCCATCAAGCTCAAGAGCATCTTTATAACTTAACTTTTTTTGCTTGCTTTTAGATCTGGAATCTTCATTGATTTCTTTTGATATTGATTCCTTGAAATCTTGTGCACGCTTTTTCTTCTTTTCAATATAAAAATCATAGCCGCCTTCGCTGTAATAAATTTCTTCATTTCCTTCAAGGGCCAATATTCCATCGCAAATACGATTGAGAAAATACCTATCGTGACTAACAACAACCACACATCCTTCAAAAGCCAACAACGCTTCTTCAAGAATTCTTAGAGTGGGGAGATCAAGATCATTTGTAGGTTCATCCAGCATAAGAAAATTTCCACCGTTGCATAAAATCTTTGCAAGTGTTAATCTGCTCTTTTCTCCACCAGAAAGTCTTCCAACTAAAGTATTAATTCTATCATCGGTAAAAAGGAATCTTCGTAAGTAAGTCCAGATACTTAATTGTTGTTTCCCAAATCTTACGGTTTCACTTCCATCACCAATAGCTTTAATCACAGTGTCATCATCATTTAATAGTAATCTTGCCTGATCCACATAGTTAAATAAAGTTGTTTCGCCAATGTCTATTTTACCCATCGTTGGTGGAAACTGACCAAGAATCATTTTAAGTAAAGTAGTTTTACCAACTCCGTTTTGACCGACTACACCAATTTTTCTTCCTGGTTCAAAAATGAAATTAAAATTTTGGAATAGTAATTTATTCCCAAGTCTAATTCCAACATCCTTAAACTCTAAAACTTTTTTACCAAGTCTATCTGCAGGAGGAATAATTAAATCAACATCAAGTTCAACTTCAAAATCATCCTGTGATGCAATTTCATGATAATTATCCAATCTGCTTTTAGCCTTAGTTCTGCGGGCTTTTGGTCCACGTCTGACCCAATCAAGTTCACGCTTTAAAAACATTTGGCGTTTGCGTTCTTCAACTTCTTTAATTGCTTGTCGTTCGGCTTTATTAATTAAGTATTCTGTGTAGTTGCCTTGATGAGAATAAAAAACTCCGTTGGAAAGTTCAACAATTCGGTTTGCAATTCTATCAAGAAAATAACGATCGTGAGTAACAAATATGCAAGTACCTTTGTAGTTGGATAGAAAATCTTCAAGCCATTCAATTGATTTTGTATCAAGATGGTTTGTAGGTTCATCCAGAATTAGTAAATCAGGTTTTGAGATTAAAGCTCTGCAAAGTGCAACTCTTCTTTTTTCTCCGCCGGAAAGTGTTGTGATATCTCGATCAGGTCTTGGTGCGTCTAGCGAATCAATTAGAATATTAATACGCTTTTCTAAATTCCATGAATCAAGCTGTAATATTTTTTCTTCAAGATGATGTTTGTTTGAAGCATCAAAAGGTGTTTCTTCGTATTGCTTTATCAGATTAATTTCTAATAAAGCGCCATCAAGAATATTATCGTAAACATTTTTGGAATCATCTAAAGTAAATTCTTGTGAAAGAAATCCAATAACTAAATCTTTTTTCTTTGCAACTTCACCTGAATCTGGAGGCATCAATCCAGAAATAATTTTTAGAAATGTTGATTTACCAGCACCGTTTCGTCCAACCAATCCAATACGATCACCTTCGTGAACACTTAATGAAGCTTTATCAAGTATAACTTGTTCACCAAAATGAACTTCAAGTTCCAAAGCGGATAGAATTACTGGAGTAACATTATTTGCCATATTATAAAAACTTAAAAACTATTTATGATTGCTGTAAATATACATCAATGAACTTAATATTTTTGATTTATGGAATTTGGTAAATAGGTTACTGTGCTTTAAAAGATAATCTGTAATTTTCAATTAAAGATTTAATAATTATTGAAGGATTGTATTGTGAAAATCAAATTGTTTATTCTAACCATAATATTAATTACTAATTTATTTCCACAGATCACAAACCAGGAGCAGATTATTTGTGATGGAGTTATTTATAATAAAATAATCAACACCATTGATACACTTTCAATCGATATTTTAAAAATAGATTTTTCAAAAAACGATTTTAGTTTAAGAATTGTTAAAGCAAATAATTTGTTGAACGACAAAGAAACTACAAGTGAGATGGTAAGAGCGTTAACTGATTCGGGCTACAATGTTGTAGCAGCTGTTAATGCAGATTTTTTTGAAACAGATGGTGAAATTTTAAACAATATGATTTCAGAGGGTGAATTTGTAAAAGCTGTAAAGTTCACCGATTCACCATTTAATAATTTTGTTAATACACAGTTTGCTGTTACGGACAAAAACAGATTTATTATGGATCAATTTGTTTTTAATGGTCAGTTAATTTTAACTAATGGAATTACTGAACCAATAAATAGAATAAATTCAAAAGCAGATAGTAATTCAATATCACTTTACAATTCTTATCAAGGTAATTATACCCCGAACGATTCTACCAATTGGTATAAATGTGAGACAACGTTAAATATCATAAAAAGAGATTTTGACACGCTGTTTTGTATCGTTACAGACACTTTTAATCATGGCGGCAATTATAAAATAGATTCTGATTTTGTTTTATCTGCAAATAATAAATATGCACATTATCTTGAACGCAAAATTATGTTTGGCGATACAATAAAAATTATATTAGGCTTTAATCCAAGTTTCAATAATATTAATTCACTGGTTGGTGGATGGCCAAGACTAGTAAAAGATGGAATTAATTTAGCTAAATCTGATAGCACGATTGAAGGAGTATTTACTCGTTTTTCAAAAGTAAAACATCCAAGAACCGGAATTGGAATAACAAAAGATAGTTCAACAGTAATTTTTATAACCGTTGATGGAAGACAAGAAATAAGTAGGGGAATGTCGTTAGATGAATTTGCAGACTTAATGATTGATCACGGAGTTTATCAAGGATTGAATCTTGATGGCGGTGGATCCACAACAATGGTCATTAAAAATAAAGTAGTAAACAATCCATCGGATAAAACAGGGGAAAGAAAAGTGGGAAATTGCATTATGGTTCTAAAAGGTGACTTGTAAATATTTATCGAATTACTCTCGGTAATTAAATCTTAACATCAGCACAAGTTTTAGTGTATATCAGCGTCTTATTTATCAACATTCTCTCTTAATCTATAGAAGTTAAACAGAATTTGTTGGTTTTTCATTCAAATTTGCATTTTACCATATATATGAACTATTAATTTTAGTGGAACGCAAGTTTCTTCCAATAATAGCGTCTAACGGAAATCGGAGGCGATATTTTTGAAATGTGTTCGAAATTGAGTTAAAATAATTAAAAAAAATAGGCCATTTTAAAAATTATGTATTGCATTTTATTAACCCAATGGGACTTACAATGAATCGATCAAAGAATAAAAACTTTTTATTTATTATAATATTTTTATTTTCTTCATTTACTATAACCGCTCAAAATCCCGGTGATAATATTTTTTCCGGAACACAAGTGTTTAACATCAATATTAATTTTTATTATCCAAATTATTGGGATTCTTTAGAATATTACTATGATCTTGGTACGGAAATTTATATTCCAGCGGATGTTATAATTGATGAAGACACACTAACAAATGTTGGGGTAAGATTTAAAGGCAATTCATCTTACAGCCATCCAAATGATAAAAAATCCTTACGGTTAAGTTTTGATGAATTTGACGGTTCATTGCGATGGGATGGTTTAAAGGGAGTTCACTTAAATAATTGTTACGGTGATCCTACTTTTATGAGAGAAAAAATTCATCTGGATTTTTGTAAAGATGCCGGAATAGTTGCACCACGTGCAAACTTTTCAAAAATTTCACTTAATGATACTGCTTTTGCGTTCTATTCATTAATTGAGCATGTGGACAAAATATTTTTAAATACTTGCTTTGGAAATAAAAATGGTGATATGTTTAAAGCAGTTGACGATTTTGGTATCGAAAGCTTGGTTTCAGATTTTAAATGGTACACAGCTGTTCAAGATTCTTACTATACCAGATACGAATTGAAAACTGATGGCTCACTTACAGCGTGGCCTCTTCTCATCAATTTAATTGATTCGCTTATAAATGGAAATAACCAGGAAAATTCTCTTGAAGAATTAATTAATCTTAACTCATTATATAATTCAATCGCGTCTGATATAATATTTGCAAATTTAGATTCTTATATAAATAGCGGTAGAAATTTTTATGTATACTTTAACTCTACCACAGGTAAGATGGAATGGATTAAATGGGACGTGGGTTTAAGTTTTGGTGATTTTTCTGGTGGGGTTTCTAACTTCGAGAATCTAAATGTTAGCTACATCTTAAACTCAAATGAACGACCTTTATGGGGTAAAATCCTTTCAACACCAACACTTAAGAATAATTATTTGTATGCACTTTGTCTGATGAATACCAACTATCTAAATACGACTAATATTTTCCAGCATATTGATAGTGTAGCAAATACGATTCGTAGTTACGTTTATGCTGATTCAAGAAAACAATACACAAATAATCAATTTGAATTAAATATACTGAATGATCTTTCAATTTCTGGTGTTGGTGGCACTTCAAGAATTCCTGGATTAAAATCTTTTTTAACAGCAAGAAAGAGTAGCATAAATTCTCAGTTAACCGCACTTGGTATAGATTGTTCAGGAACAGAGGTAGAAGAACAAATTACTTCATTACCTGTGGAATTTATACTGAATCAAAATTATCCAAATCCTTTTAATCCAATAACAATAATTGCTTTTTCTGTTGGAAGACCAGAATTTGTTACTCTGAGGGTATATGATATTTTAGGCAGAGAAGTTGCTACATTATTACATAGTTATTTAAATCAGGGAAATCATACCGTTAATTTTGATGCTTCATCACTTGCCAGTGGGACCTATTTATACCGCTTACAAACTGAAAGTTTTAATCAAACAAAACAAATGATTTTATTAAAATAGTTCTAATCATTACACTTAAAGAAGGGTTAAAATGCGAATAGAAAATTACTACTTTAAAATTAGTGGGCTACTAATATTATTTGTGTTAGTATTACCAGTTTCTATAATAGCACAAGCATTTAATGGCTATACATTATTTAGTCCGAATAATTCACGTTACAGTTATTTATCTGATATGAGTAATACAATTGTGCATAGCTGGACTCATACAAAAACTGGCGGATATTCATGCTATTTACTGCCGGATGGAAACTTAATGCGCTCAGCTGTATCAAGTAATTCCCAGATAAACGGCGGCGCTGCAACTGGTATTGTGCAAAAAATCGCTTGGGACGGCTCGTTACTTTGGGAATATACTTATAGTAGTTCAACTTATCGTTCACATCACGATATTGAGCCATTACCGAATGGAAACGTGCTATTGATTGCCTGGGAAGTTAAAACTGCTGCTCAGTGTGTTGCGGCAGGTCTAAATCATAGCTCAATTTTATGGCCAGATCATATTGTTGAAATTCAACCAGTTGGTTCTAATGGGGGAACTATTGTTTGGAAGTGGCACGTTTGGGATCATTTAATTCAAGATTACAATGCAACTAAGGCTAACTATGGCGTTGTAGGGAATCATCCGGAATTGTTAGATATTAATGTAGGCAGCACTTCCTTAGATTGGATGCATGTGAACGGAATTAGTTATGATGCTGACAAAGATCTAATTACTTTTTCATCTCACAATCTTGATGAAATATACGTTATTGATCACAGCACAACCACAACAGAGGCAGCCGGACATACAGGTGGAAACTATGGGAAAGGCGGCGATATTCTTTATAGATGGGGAAGACCATCAAATTATGATGCGCCTGGTTCTCAAATATTTAACGTTGTTCACAGCGCAATTTGGATACCCGACTCATTACCTGGTGGTGGAAACCTAATGGCGTTTAACAATCGTGAAGGAGAGGGAACTTCGATGATTGTGGAAATAACACCGCCAACCGATACAGCTGGGAATTTTATTTGGACATCTGGTACTGCTTTTGGACCGACTTCACCAATCTGGAGTTATACCGCAAGCGGATTTTATTCAAATCACCTAGGTGGCTGCCATAGATTACCAAACGGAAACACTTTTATATGCGAAGCTACAAGCGGTTATATGTTTGAAGTTGATGCAAGTGGCAATACGGTTTGGAGTTATAATCGAGGTGGAGAAATAGCCCGGGCAAATAAGTATTCTGCAGATTATACAGGTCTGATTGGTATCCCAGTTGAATTGACTTCTTTTACTGCTAATGTAGTTAACAATAATGTTATGTTAAATTGGGTAACTGCTACAGAAATAAATAATTCCGGGTTTGAGATTCAAAGAAGTATAGATAATTCAAATTTTATTAAGGTTGGATTTACTCCTGGTAATGGAACAACCACTGAAATTTCAAAATATGGATTTAGTGACAGTGATTTAGAAAATGGCAAATACTATTATCGTCTTAGACAACTTGATTTTGATGGAACATTTAGTTTTTCTGATGTTGTTCAAGCAGATGTAAATGCGGAATTAGATTTTACATTATATCAGAATTATCCAAATCCTTTTAACCCAAGCACCACCATAAAATATCAAATACCAGTCACTTCAAACGTAGTATTAAAGGTTTATGATATTTTAGGAAAGGAAGTTGCTACATTAGTTAATGAAACAAAACAGGCTGGATCTTATTCGGTAAATTTTGATGCAAATTCTTTTTCTAGCGGAATTTATATTTATAAATTAACAAGCAATCAGTATTTACAAACCAAGCGAATGATGCTTGTTAAATAATTTGAAAGAAAAAAATGAAAAAGAATTTAATTCTAATTGCAATTTTATTATTCCCGTGCTTAACAAATGCGCAAGAATGGGTTTGGCAAAATCCACTGCCACAAGGTAACAATCTTAATTCGTCAGATATGATTTCTGAGACTATAGGATTTGCAGTTGGTGATGCTGGTACAATTATTAAAACTACAAATGGCGGTTCTGATTGGCTACGAATGAATATTATAGATCAAAAACTATCTTTAAAATCTGTAAAGTTTATTGATGAAAATATTGGTTTTGTTGTTGGAGAGTTTGGAGTTATTCTAAAAACTACAGATGCTGGTTCAAACTGGAACGAAGTTTATTTAGACTCAAATATTACTTTATGGTCAATTTCATGTTTTAATCAAAATATTGCCTGTGCTGTTGGAGAAAATTTAAGCGGCATTGGCAATACAGTTTTATGGACAACAAATGGTGGCACAAGCTGGGATACAAAAACAACCGGTTCTGATAATGGAATATTTTCTGTTTACTTACTAAATCAAACTACTGCAATTGTAGTTGGAGCTAGTGAAACTATCCTAAAAACAACCGATTCCGGAACAAGCTGGACAACAGCGAATAGCGGATCAGTCTATAATTTATACTCTGTTGATTTTCCAAGTGATTCTATCGGTTATTGTGTTGGTAACGGTGGCTTTATTTTGAAGACGACTGATAGTGGCGATAGCTGGTCATCACAAAACAGCGGAAGTTTTAATTGGTTAAGCGGTGTTAAATTCTATAATTCTGATTTTGGATTTGCAGTTGGATATTACGGTACTTGTCTAAAAACAACCAATGGCGGCACAGAATGGACAACTTTAACAACTAATAACGATAAATGGCTTTATGCAATTTCTATTTCTAATGAAAATAATGCACTCGCTATTGGTGAATATGGGACAACAATTAATACAACTGATGCCGGAGCAAACTGGAATATTATTTCTGATGGGATTACAGATTGGTTGTTCTCAGTTAAGTTTTATGATTTAAATAATGGATATATCGCAGGAGATTATGGTACCATACTAAAAACTACAGATGCTGGAGCCAATTGGGTTTTCCAAAATACAAATTCATTTTCACTACTTCAGGATATTGATTTTGTTGATGAAAATATTTTATTCGCTGCTGGTGATGGAGGAACAGTATTAAAAACTACTGATGGCGGAAATAATTGGATTACACTGAATACAAATATTTTCGATTGGTTGCACGCGATAAAGTTTACTTCACCGGAAGTTGGTTATGCTTCAGGTTATTATGGATCATTAATCAAAACTACTGATGCAGGAACTACCTGGTTTGAACTTAATAGCGGAACAAATACTATTCTTCAAGATTTGGTTTTCTTGGATGCAAATGTTGGTTTTGCTGTTGGTGGTGATGATTATGGTGGAGCAGGTACAATTTTAAAAACTACAGATGCTGGCCTTACATGGCTATTAAAGTATTCTGAAGCTGAACAGATGATAAGATCAGTTTGGTTTATTGATTCAAATATTGGTGTTGCCGTTGGCGGATTGAATACTGGTGCAGGCAGTAAAATATTAAGAACTACTGATGCAGGGGAAACCTGGATTGACATTTCAAATGATACTGATAATAATTTGTATTCAGTTCACTTTCCAAGTTCTACGGTTGGTTATGCATGCGGATATAATGGAACTGTATTAAGAACAACGGATGCGGGACTTACATGGTTTACGCTCATATCAAGTTGTACAAAAAGTAACTTGTATGGCACTTATTTTACTACAGATTATCATGGTTATGTTGTTGGAGCAGGTGGGAGCATTTTAAAAACAACTACGGGCGGAGTGACAGGAATTGAAGTAGCAAATAGTAGTATCCAACCTGATTATTATTTTTTATCTCAAAATTTTCCAAATCCGTTTAATCCAACAACAATAATTCAGTTTCAAATTCCTGAGCAAACAAATGCAAAATTAATTGTTTATGATCTACTTGGAAGAGAAATAACCAAATTACTTGATGGTGAACTATATGCCGGAAATCATTCTGTAGAATTTAATGCTTCATCATTATCAAGCGGAGTCTATTTTTATCGATTATTAACCGATAATTTTTCAGTAACAAAGCAAATGATCTTAATTAAATAAAAAGGAAATTGAAGTTTATCACAAAATAAAATTAAATATTGTTTTATAGTTTTTTAATTTGCTGTTATCCAGTCAGGTTTGTTCAGTAATGTTATTTCTGGGATCATCTAATTCAGGACTATAGATCATCCGGAATTATTAAATCTTATTTTTAGGAACTTAATGAAGTTCACAGTTTTTTCCTTGCAACTTAGTTCTGATTTTGTAAAGTGAATTTGTCTCAACTTCAGTAAGGTACAATGTTTTATAGTCTTTGTCACCAAATTCAAGATTCGTTGGTTTGGTTCCAGGTGTTTCTACTTTCTGCAGTAATTCTCCTGCAGGCGATAAAATATAAATTGCCTTACCACCAAAGTGAGCAACGTAAAGATTTCCGTTAATATCAAACTCAATTCCATCCGGGTCACCGCCTGGCAGTTCAATAAAATCTTCTTTTTCAATAAGCTTATTTTCAGTTGTTATTTTAAATCGTACAATTTTTTGTTTCGCTGATTCGCACACATAAAGTTTGCCGTCAATCGGGGAGATATTTATACCATTGGGAAAAGCCAGACTATCATCAAGTAAAATCACTTCTTTTGTTTTAACATCAATAAAAAATATTCTGCCATCCAAATATTTTTATCATAGCTTTTTGGATCAGTAAAAAATAAATTTCCATTTAGATCGATAGTTAAATCATTTGGGCGACTAAATTTTTTACCATTGTAATCACTAGCGTAAACTTCAATCTTTGCATTTTTGTTGATTCTCAGAATTTGTCCCATTCCATATTCACAAACGTACAAGTTGCCATCAACGCCATAAGTTGTGCCGTTTGTTTTTTCTATTAATAACGAATCGTTTGATCTTGAAACAAATGTATCTAAAACTCCTTCTGAAAATTTACCAATCCATCCGCCGTAACAATTAGAAAAATAGATAGAAGATTTTCCATCATAAGCAGGTCCTTCGGGAAAATTTAATCCCCCCGCAACTTTTATCCAGTTTTCATTTTTGTCAATAACTTGTGGATATAATTTAAAGTTTACGATAGAGAGAATAATCCAGAATAAGATGATTGTTTGTATGTATTTTTTCATGGTTAATCCTTGATTCTTTTATCAACTTCTTCTTAATGCCAAATCAAATTTATAAATTTAACTGCAATTAATTATAAGGTATTTAAGAAAGCTCAATGAAAAAAAATATTATTCATTTGATTTTAGTTTTTTATTTTATTCTGCCGATAACTTTTAGTCAATCTGTTCAGCAATTCGCTGAGATTGGTAATTTGGATTTGGTAAATGGTCAAACAATTGGAAATTGTAAAATCGGATACAGAACTTTTGGCAAATTAAATAATGATTCTACGAATGCAATTATTTTTCCTACCTGGTTTGAAGGTACTACAAAAGATGTTGGTACACTCATTCAGAAATACAGTTTTATAGATACAGCAAAATATTTTGTTATCGCTATTGATGCACTGGGCAATGGGGTTTCATCTTCACCATCTAATTATAATGTGTATAAGATTAAATCTTTCCCTGAAATCACAATTCGTGATATGGTGAACTCACAATATAAATTAGTTACAGAAATATTTGGATTTAAACATTTGTTTGCCGCAGTTGGCGGTTCGCTTGGCGGAATGCAGGTTTTGGAGTGGTCGGTAGCTTATCCAGATTTTATTGATAAAGTTGTTGCTTATGTAACTACTCCAAAATTAAGCAGCTACGAACTTCTTTGGATGAATACACAACTCGATATTATTGAGACAAATGCAAAATATGGCGTAAGCGAAAGTGAAACCAGAAAAACACTTGCCTTGTTGATGGCAGGATTAGGTAGAACTCCGAATTATTTTGTTAATAAAATAAAACCGAATGAATTTGAATCTTACTTGAAAAGTTTTGATAAAGAATATTCACAAACATTTACTCTTGAAGATTATCATTCACAAATTAAAGCGATATCAAACACAATATTTATGCTTCATTCGAAGACTCAATAGAAGAAACAGTTCAACATATAAAATCAAAACTATTTTTAATTATTTCTGAAACTGATTTACTTGTAAATCCAGTGGAAACAATAAAATTTGCTGAATTTGTGAATGCAAAAACGATGTTGTTGAATAATAATTGTGGTCATCTTGCGGTAAGCTGTGAGATTGAAAGATGCAGAAAAGAAATAGATACATTTCTAAGCGAATGAGTCTTTATTTAAATATCTTTTTAACAGCAAATCAAAAATTTGGATACTTGCCAGTAATTTTATTTACCCAACGATGAAATTTATGAATTGATGTTACTGGTTCAGCAAACATCAAAATACATTCATTTGCCACATAGTCGATTTTATTTTGTTCACAAAACTCAATTGCATTATTGGACTCGGAACCTTGCTGCATCCAAATATTATTTATTCCCAAATCTTTTGCTTGCTGTACTACAATTTCCGTTTCGACCGGAGGAACGATAGTAACTATACCATCAATTCTCTGTTCAATCTTAAATAATGATTCGTACAACTTTGCAGTATTTGAAAACCCACCTTTTCGATTTAATGCAAAAACTGTATAACCATTAGCCTTTAAGTGATTATAAACTGCAACTCCAAATCCTTTTCTGGATCTTGAGACGCCGACAACCGCAATGTTTTTTAATTTTAGAAATGATTGAATTGATTCACTTTTCATAAAACTTTTTTCCTCAGAAATAGTATTATAAAATTACTACTTTTTATCTTAAATTTTTAACAAATAACTACCGATAGAACAAAAATATTTTAGAACTAATTTCATAAAATATTTGCAAATACTTAACTTTGATTACAATTTATTATCAACTAAATCACCTGAAAAATATGAATTACGAAGAAGATAAACCGATTTCTTATTGTGGAATTTTTGGTATTTATGGTTCCGATACTGCGTCTGCGCAAGCATATTATGGACTGCATGCTTTACAACATCGCGGACAGGAAGCAAGCGGCATCGTTACAAGATCTTTTAATGGAGATAACCGAGCACACTTTAACATTATTAAGGGTGAAGGACTAGTTTCTGAGGTTTTTGCTGATCACGACTTACTTACTGACCCTCTCATAGGTAATTCTGCAATTGGACACAATAGATATTCCACAACCGGATCTGCAAAATCAAGAAAAAATATTCAGCCGTTTATGGTTAACTACCGAATGGGTAATCTTGCAATCGGGCATAACGGAAATCTTACCAACGCTAAAGAACTCAGAGAAGAACTTGTTAATGAAGGTGCAATTTTTCAGACAACAAGCGATACAGAAGTAATTTTACATTTGATTGCACGAAGTAAACTTGATAATCAAATTGATCAGATTCTTGAAGCGCTTAGAAGAGTTAAAGGTGCTTATTGCATAGTAATTTTAACAGATGATAAATTAATTGCTGCCCGCGATCCATTAGGATTTAGACCTTTAGCTTTAGGAAAGTTAGATGATGCGTTTTTAGTAGCATCTGAAACTTGTGCGTTTGATATTCAACACGCTGAGTTTTTGCGTGAAGTACAGCCGGGAGAATTAATTGTAATTGATAATGAATCAATCCAAACAAAACAAATAAAATCATTTCGAATAAATGGAAATCCCGAGCCAAAAAAACATTGTGTGTTTGAGTACATTTATTTTTCAAGACCTGATAGTTTTATCTTTGGTCACAATGTGGATAAAATGCGCCGCAGACTTGGTAAAGAACTTGCACGCAAACATCCGGTTATTGATCCCGATGGTGAAAGAGTTTATGTGATAAGCGTTCCTGATAGTTCTAACACAACTGCTTTAGGTTACGCAAATCAATTGGAAAAGGACGGAATTGATTCAAGATTAGAAATCGGTTTGATTAGAAGTCACTATATCGGGAGAACATTTATTCAGCCTGGTCAATCAAATCGTGAAACGGGAGTTAGAATAAAATTTAATATTGTAAAAGGAGTTTTAGAAGGAAGAACAATTGTAGTTGTTGATGATTCAATCGTTCGTGGTACAACATCAAAACAATTAGTTCATTTGTTAAGGGAAGCAAACCCTAAAGCAATTCATTTAAGAATATCATCACCGCCAATTATGTATCCCTGTTTTTATGGAATGGATTTTCCGAGTAAGCAGGAATTAATAGCCGCCAGATTAAATGGTGATATAAAGGAGATAAAAAAATATCTTGAAGTTGATAGTGTAGAATACCTAACTATCGATGAGATGTTGGAAGCAGTTTCCGAAGCAGGTAAAGAAAATTTTTGCACTGCCTGTTTTTCAGGGAAATATCCAACTGATATAGACACCAACTTCAAGAAGGAGATGTATGAAGTTTAATCCGGTTTTATTAATTGCCGCACTATTATTTATTTCCATCCCTACACTTGCACAAAAAACTTACTTTATTAAGTATAAAAGTAATGTGCCAATTAATGTTGTTGAAACAAATATTTCTCAGAAAGTATTATCAAACAATCTTAGCGATGCACCTTTAGCACTACCAAGCTATGATTTAAATTATCTTGCAAAAGGATTGGGCAGGGGAGATGAAGTCTTGGGAAGAATTATTAAAGTACAGTTTTCAGAAAATGTTGATATTGCAAATTTAAACTCAATTCTTTCCTCAGATCCGGATATCGAATACATCCAATTATCTTCAACCTATCAATTAGATTTTGTTCCGAATGATAGTTTATTATCGCAGCAATGGGCTTTAGAAAAAATAAAAGCATTTGATGCGTGGGATATTACCCAAGGTGCTGATACGGTCTTACTTGCGATCATAGATACTGGAATAGATTATTTACACCCTGATTTAAAAAATAAAATTTATATGAATCCTGGCGAAAGCGGCACAAAAAGTAATAATGGAATTGATGATGATAATAATGGATTTATAGACGATTTTATGGGGTGGGATTTTGTTGATCGTGTTGGTTTTCCATTTGATTCAACCGGCGGTGATTATTTAACCTGGGACAACAATCCTTTTGACGAACACGGTCATGGTACTTTGGTTTCAGGAACCTCTGCTGCTGAAACAAATAATATCTCAGGCATTGCAGGTGTTGCCCCAAATATTAAAGTATTAAATCTTCGTTCGTTTGACCCGGGTGGTTATGGAGAGGAAGATGATGCAGCGGCAGCAATACTTTATGCAGTTAAAATTGGAGCAAAAGTAATTAATATGAGTTGGGGTGATTACTCGTTTTCTTATGTTTTACGTGATGTTATTCGTTATGCCTATTCACAAAATGTTGTACTGGTTGCTTCATCAGGTAATAATGGTAGTAATGAACCGCACTATCCTTCAGGTTATTCAGAAGTTATAAGTGTCGGAAATTCTACAGACCAAGATTATGTTGCTGGTTCATCAAATTGGGGTTCAACTCTGGACTTAGTAGCTCCGGGATCTCTGATCCGTTCAACTAATTTTAAATCTGATTATTTAGATTTTAGCGGAACCTCGGCTTCGGCTCCCTTCGTTTCTGCCGCAGCAAGTTTAATACTTTCTAAACAAAGTTTTACAAATGAAGAAGTTAAACAAATACTTAAATCAACTTCAGATGATATTGGTGAAGCGGGTTGGGATTTAAAAAGTGGCGCTGGAAGATTAAATTTATTAAAAGCTCTTTCAGTTACTGCTCCTGCTGAAATTAAATTTTACAGTCCAACACAAGATTTTGCAACTTCAGAAAACAATATTAAAATTATTGCTTCTGTTCTTTCCCCATATTTTATTAGTTACAACTTAGAAGTTGGAACGGGATTTAATCCGAATAGTTGGAATAAATTAATTGAAAATGGTTTAAATCAATTTTCAAAACAAGAAATATTTAATCTTAATACAACAACTTTTTTAGACACAGTTTATACGTTAAGATTAATTGTAAATCAAACTAATGGTAGAACATTAGAAGAAAGAATTAACTTCCATATTGATAGAACTCCACCAAATGCAGAATTAGTTTCATTTATTCCAGCGTTTTACGGAAATGTAACGGTGCCGTTAGCATCAGTTTACACGGATGAACCTGCAGTAGTTCGTATGTACTATAAAATTCAAGGTCAATCAAACTATAACTTTACAACTTTGGATGGTTTTTCTACTAATAATCAATTTGTCAAACAAATTCATTATGGTTTTGTGCCAAAGGATTTGATTATTCCAAATTCCATTTACGAAATTTATTTTGAAGCTGAAAATCTTGTTGGATTAAAAACTACATTAAAAGATCAAGGGAATAATTATTTAATCTCAACAGATTTTAATTCAGAAATTTCTCCCGAATATATTCAATCTTTCGCATTACCAGCCGGTGATATCTATGAAAACCCTATAAATATTACCTCAAATCAGCTCACTGATATTTCACTTCGAGATGGAAAAGATTCGCATATTTATAGTTTTAACAATAACTCCCTTACAGTAGCGGATACGATAAAAGATAAATTTGTAAAAGATTTTGGTGACTTTAATAATAACGGTTTAACAGATTTACTAACATATTTTACTTATGACGGTTACATTGATGAACAAGCATCGCAGTTTTCAACAAAATTTAATCAGAAATATTCGGTTGTCTCACAAAATGGTGAAGTTAGATTTTGGCCTATTATGGCAAAAGATGTTGATGGAGATGGTGTGATTGAAGTTCTTTCATTAAGAGATTTAAATAGAATTGAAGTTTGGAATGTTCAACAAGATTTGAGTCTTAAAATTATAGATACTTTAACGAATTTTTCACCGAGCGGTTTTGGTGGAAATGTTATAAACTCTCCTGGTGCTGTTGTTTCAGATATTGATAACGATGGGATAAAAGAATTTTGGTGCGTGGATCAAGATGGGGATATGTTTAGTTATAAAATTGGACTTAATACTTTTACAAAACAATATGTTTTTCGAACTGGTTTTTTAGGTAATGCTTCATATTTGGCAGCAGGAGATTATGATGGGGATGGGAAAAATGAGTTAGCTGTATTATTACATTCCGTTGATGCTTATGATATTTCTCCTTTTTATAGATTAATTGTTTTCAATATAAATTCTGATACATCAACTAACGTTTTATTTGATCAGGCTTTCGTTGATGCATCAACAGAATTTAATGGAGCTTTTAGGAAAACTGCAAACAGTATAAGATTTGCGGATGTGAATAATGATGGCAAAGATGAGTTATTAGTTTTTGAATTTCCTTACGCGTATATCTTTAGAAATGATGGACAAAAAAATACAGTAATCACTTATAAAGAAAATATAAATTCTAATTCTATTTTTATTTCTGATCTTAATCAAAATGGAGTTTTAGAAGTTGGATTTCCATATTCTGATAGGATAGAATTTTCTGAGTTCGTTACATCTAATTATGTTAGTACACCTATAAATGTTGTTGGTTACAGCATCAGCTCATCAACAGTCCAATTAGGCTGGAATTCAAACGCCCCTAAGTTTTATATTTATAAAGGATTGAATCGTGCAAATATTGAATTGATTGATTCAACTTCTGCTCCTGCTTATTATGATACTAATGTTATTCTGGATTCAACTTATTATTATTCAATTAAAGCTTTTGATTCATCAAAACCGGAACCACTTTCTGGTATGAGCAGCGTTGTGGAAGTTTATGCTCACACTCCAGCTAAACCTACAAATGCAATTAGCAATAGCAGTAAAAGTGTGATTGTTAGATTTTCTGAGAAGATGAAAAACACAATTGAAAATTTACAGGCATTTGAAATACAAAATGTTGGTTATCCAAATTCAGTTACCGCAAATGATCAGTATTCTTATCTGCTTTCATTTAGAGAAAATTTACCTGTTGGTGATCAAAAAATAATTGTAAAAAACATTAAAGATTTTTATAACTCACCAATTGTAACAGACTCTTTAACATTTACTGTAATCGAACGACCCGAAGTTGAAACGTTTTACATTTCTTCGTTTGAAATTATTAATGCTTACAAAATAAAACTTATATTTAATTTTCCTGTTGATGCTTTATCAGCAACTAACGTAAACAACTATTCATTTGAACCATCTAATAAAGTAACTACTGTAACGATTGATCCTAACGATTCCAAAGTTGTTTTCTTGGATTTAACAAATCAAAAACCAGTTGGCTCGATAGGGAAGGAGTATGTTTTAAGAATTAATAATCTTGTTTCTAATTCGACAACAGGGAATACTCCAATAAACACAGGCGCAGGCAGCTATGTGGTTTTAACATCTTTCGCAAAAGATTTATCTGCTGTTTATGTTTATCCAAATCCAACTAAAGAATCCACAGAAAAGGTTACGTTTGCCAATCTGCCGCAGCGCGCTAAAATAACTATCTGGACAATTGATGGGACTATGGTAAACGAAATTGAAGAAACAGATGGCAACGGAGGTGTTGATTTCAATTTAAAAGATTTTAGTGGAAATAAAATTTCAACAGGAATTTATATTTACCGCATCGTACAGCTTGATGCAACAAATAATGAAGGCGAAGAAAAATTAGGAAAATTTGCAATCGTTAGATGAGATTCAGTAAAAAAGAAATATTTACAATTTCAAATGGAATTAGTTTTTTAAGGTTTCTATTAGTAATTCCGTTGTGGTTTTTGCTGGACGATTTTCAATCACAATCAATCAGATATATTACCTTTGCATTGTGTGTATTTGCAGCCGCAACAGATATGCTTGATGGTTATCTTGCGAGAAAACTTAACCAAGTTACAGAAGTAGGAAAAATAATTGATCCGCTTGCGGATAAAACTGCAATGGCTGTGGTTGTAATTAAACTATATTTAATAAATGAAATATCTGCCTTTTACTTTTTTACAATAATTTCTCGCGATCTTATTATTTTTATCGGCGGACTGTTTGTTGCAAATATTCTCAACAGAGTTCTTCCATCAAACAAGCTTGGAAAAATTACGGTTTTGTTTATTGGTTCTGTGGTTCTGTTGATCTTAATAGGAGTAAATAAAGAAAACAATTTTTATCTTTTCTTTTATTACACAAGTATAGTTTTAATGTTTACATCATTAGCTGCTTATATTTATAGAGCAGCTGAATTTATAAAGAAAAAGAAAAATGAGTCTGTTTAAAAATTTTAATCTAAACAAATTAAAAGAAGGTTTAAGCAAAACCAGGGTAAAAATTGTTAATTCAATTTCAGAAACTGTAACAGGCAAAGCTGTAATTGATGATATGACAATTGATCGTATTGAAGAAATTCTTCTCGGTTCTGATATTGGATTTGATACTTCTGAAAAGATAATTGAATCATTAAAAAGAAATTTAAAATCAGAAAAAGATCGCAGTGGAGAAAAGATAATTGAAATTGTTAAACAGGAATTGACAAATGTTTTATCGGTTTCAAAATCAAATGGAAAAGATCAATCACCCGCAAAGCCCTATGTAATTTTAATTGTTGGAGTAAATGGAGTAGGGAAAACCACCACGATTGGTAAGTTAGCGAACAATTACAAAAAGATTGGTAAAAAAGTAATTGTTGGTGCGGCTGATACTTTTCGCGCCGCCGCAAACGAACAATTAGAAATCTGGGCGAAACGTGCTGATGTTGATATAATTCAAAGTACAAAAGGTGCTGATCCTTCTGCAGTAGTTTTTGAAACGTTAAAAAAAGCAATTGATAATGATTACGATATTGTTTTAATCGATACTGCAGGCAGATTACATAATAAATCACATTTAATGAGCGAATTAGATAAAATAAGACGAGTAATTAAAAAGCTGCTCCCGGATGCTCCGCACGAAACTCTTTTAATATTGGATGGAAATACTGGACAAAATGCATTAGTTCAAGCAGAAGAATTTTCTAAAGTAACTGATCTAACCGGTTTAGTAATAACAAAGTTAGACGGTACAGCTAAAGGCGGAGTTGTTTTTCAGATTGTAGCAAAACAGAATGTACCAATAAAATTTATAGGAGTTGGAGAAGGAATTGATGACTTGCAGGAATTTAATTCAAGCGCATTTGTTGATGCGATTTTTAATTAGGTTTAATTATGTTGATGAAAAAACCACGACACAGAATTTTTGATTATCCACCGAGATTTTATAAACCTGAAGATGATCCTCAGGAGAAATTAAAAAAACGATTAGGTTTTCAAAGTTCTAGAAAATTTAAACATAAGAAGAAGAGTCCAATAATCTGGATTGTTTTTATAATTGCAATAATTTTTATTATCCTCAAACTCAGCAGTAAAGGATAGAAGAGGAAACAAGTTAGTTTACATAATATACATTATCGGACAGTTATTACCATTCACTAGTTTTTGCAATACTTTCATCAGTACCAAATAAAACCAATACATCATCGCTCTCAACTACATAATTATAACTTGGCATTACTATTCTTACACGCTGATGTGATTCGTCAAATAATTCTTTTGTTTTCTTTATCATTAGAACTTCAAGACCAAAGTTATTTCTTAGCTTTATTTCAGATAAGGTTTTCCCAATAAAATCCATTCCTGGTTTTTTTTCGATAATTGAATAACCGTCCGCAATTCTGGAAACTCTTGATTCGTTTAACGTTGATAGCTCACGCGTTAATCCCTCCGCTAGATCGCTCTTAAGTGTTTCTTTATTATAGATTGATAATATATCGCTCCTAGATATAACACCTACGATCTTTCTCTCTTTATCACTTTCAATCACAGGCAGCTCTTCAATATCACCTTTTGTAACAATCTTTAATGCATAATCCAAATCCTGCTTACGTGTAATAAATGCCACATTATTATCAGCAATATCATTTGCAATCAGGGACTCTTTAAGCGATTCAAATTCTTCGATAAGATCACGTATATTCCGATCAGATATAACGCCGGAAAGATTATTATTGTCATCAACTAAATAAATACGATGATGTTTTGATTCCATTAATTTTGCAACAACCGTTTTAAGCCTAGCGTTCTGGTGTATAATTACAGGATTTAGTTGCATCACTTGTTCAGCGTAAATAGTTCTTAATATTCCTGTCTCTTTACTTCCAAACATTCGGAAGCCTTGTTTTTCTAATTTTTTAATATGATATGAACCTTTGTTAACTATCTGAACGATAGTAGAACTAACAATAACTGAAAGCATTAATGGAAGAATAAAAGAATATTCCCGTGTCATTTCAAAAATCATAAGTATAGCGGTAATCGGAATTGAATTAATGCCACCAAGCATTGCTCCCATTCCAACTAAAGTAAATGTTGTTGTATCTGTTGAAATGCCAAAAAGATAGTTAACAAGTAACGAAAACAAGTAACCCGTACATGCACCCATAAATAAAGCAGGAGCAAAAGTGCCGCCAAAACCACCTGAATTAAGAGTAATTGGAACCAATAAAAACTTTAATGCAAGTAAAATAAGAACAACTTGCCACGAAATTGAGGAATCTAAAACGTTATTAATTCCTGAATAACCAACGCCAAAGATATCTTTGAAGAAATAACCACTAACTCCAACTAACAATCCAACAAAAATCATCAAGAACCATCGTGGTATTTTTTTCAATATTTTTTTATTAATAAGCTCCAATGAAAAATCATCGAACTTAAGGAAAAGCATTGCGATAAATCCGCAGATCAATCCAAGAATTATAAATAGATAAAAGTACTGATAATTCACAATATGGGGTGCTAAAAATTCAAACACCGATTCATTTCCAAGAAAAATTCTTGAAACAGCACTTGCACTAACCGAGGCTAAAATTAAGGCTGAAAATGTAGGAGTATGAAAATCATTAAGTAAAATGATTTCCAGAGCAAAAAATACTCCGCCTAAAGGGGTATTGAATATTGCAGCAATTGCAGCTCCGGCACCAGCTGCAGTAAAAATACGCCTTCGTTCATCCGATACTTTCAATAAAGTTGCTATCTTGCTTGCTACTCCCCCTCCAATTTGAGCGGCAGGACCTTCGGGACCAACAGTCCCTCCGGAACCGATAGATATTACAGGAGCAAAGAAATGAAAAATGGTATTTCTAAAAGGTATATAACCGCTTTTAGTAGCTACAGATTTTATTATCTCGAACACTCCCCTTTTTTTTGAAATATCTGGTGCAATCCAAATCATCAGATATTGAATAAGCATTCCAAGAGCCGGTAAGATAATAACCGCAGCAGCACCAAGAAAAAATAATCCTTCCTTCGTTTTGTCAAAAAAGATTCTATTAAAGAACTCGATCGAAAGATGAAAGAATACTGCTGATATGCCTGCAGCAACACCAATTACTATAGCGTATAGACTAAATAAAGTATATTCAGGAAAAGCAAACTTTTCTAAATACTTTTTCGTTTTATCCACAAAAGGAATGATATTTTTAGCATTTTTTAACAATAAGATCTAAAATGATTAAGCATCAATATTTATAAAATCCTTCGCCAGATTTTCTGCCGAGTTTATTTGCAGCAACCATTTTTTTAAGCAATGGGCATGGTCGATATTTTGGATCATTAAATCCCTCATAAAGAACATTCATAATTGCGAGACAAACATCCAATCCAATAAAATCAGCAAGTGCAAGCGGTCCCATCGGATGCGCCATTCCAAGTTTCATAACAGAATCAATTGCTTCCTTAGATGCTACACCTTCCATCAAAGAAAAGATGGCCTCATTTATCATAGGCATTAGAATTCTGTTTGAAATAAAACCCGGATAATCAAAAACTTCAACAGGTTCTTTATCCAATTTTATCGTAAGTTCTTTTATTGCTTCATAAGTTTGATCAGATGTTGAATATCCTCTGATAATCTCCACAAGTTTCATAACCGGAACAGGATTCATAAAGTGCATTCCAATAAACTTATCTGCTCTGCAAACTGCTGAAAGTTCAGTAATTGAGATTGATGATGTATTTGAAGCAAAGATACATTCTATATTCAATCGATCCTGTAAGGTCTTAAATATAGTTAGTTTAGCCTCCTTATTCTCATATATCGCTTCAATAACTAAATTTGTATCCTGTGGAATATTCTCAATACCTATTGTTTTATTGATTTTGGACAGAATTTGTTTTTTCTCATCATCTGAAATCAATTGCTTTTTGATTTGCCGATCAAGGTTTACTGAAATTGTTTTTATCGCTTTTTGATATAATTCTTCGCTCATTTCGGTTAAAAATACATTAAATCCTTTCATAGCAAACACGTGAGCGATTCCATTACCCATTGTACCGCCGCCAATTACAGCTACTTTATTAATATCCATTCAATCTCTCCTGTTATTTATAATTTTTAACAATTAATGCCGATGCTTCTCCGCCGCCTATGCAAAGTGAAGCTAATCCAAATTCAAGATTCTGTTTTTTCATCTCGTGAATCAAAGTTACAAGAATGCGCGCTCCACTTGCACCAATTGGATGTCCAAGTGCAACTGCTCCACCATTTACATTTACATTTTCTGAAGTTAATCCTAATAGTTTATTTACAGCTAATGAAACAACAGCAAAAGCCTCATTTATTTCATATAGATCTATATTTTTTGTAGTCATTCCTGCTTTCTTTAAGACCTTATTAATGGCATCTACTGGAGCAGTTGTAAATTCAATTGGAGCTTTTGCAGCAGAACTTTGCGCAACGATTTCTACAAGTGGTTTTAAATTGAGTGCTTTTGCTTTATCCTCACTCATTACAAGCAAAGCAGCAGCACCATCATTAATACTTGATGCATTAGCAGCTGTAACAACTCCATCTTTATTAAATACAGGTTTAAGAGTAGGAATTTTGTCAAATTTTACTTTTCCCGGTTCTTCATCTTTATCTACAATAATATCCCCAGTTCTTGAGGATATTTTTACTGGATAGATTTCATCTTTAAATCTACCAGAATTGTTTGCTTTGATTGCTCTATTGTAAGATTCGATTGCAAAATCATCCAACTGTTCGCGTTTAAAGGCAAAATCTTTCGCACAAGCTTCAGCACAACTGCCCATATGAATGTTATTGTAAACATCCCATAACCCATCTAAAACAATTGAATCTTTAACTTCACCATGCCCCAATCTGTAACCATTACGAGCATTTTGTAGAAGATATGGAGCGTTAGACATACTTTCCTGTCCGCCAGCAATAATAATATCTGCATCTCCAAGGGCGATAGATTGTTGAGCAAGCATAACGGCTTTAAGTCCGCTGCCGCACATTTTATTGATTGTCATACATTCTGTTTTATTGGGCAAACCTGCAAAAATAGCTGATTGTCTTGCCGGTGCTTGCCCTTGCCCGGCCATCAAAACATTGCCCATAATAACTTCATCAATTAATTGCGGATCAATTTTTGAATCTTCTAAAACAGCTTTAATTGCAAAACTACCAAGCTGACCAGAACTGAATGATGAGAGAGCGCCATTGAATGATCCAACAGCAGTTCTTTTTGCGGAAACTATTACTACTTTTTTCATAACAACCTTTGGTAAAAATGATTTTATTTTTGAACTAAAATAAAGAAATTCTAACAAAGAATCAGAAAGAAGTTTTGTTAATTGGCAGATGTTAGAGTTGATAATTGAAATATAATATTACTAACTGAAATATTAGCATTAATATTATTTCTAAAATATGTCGAAATCTTGTCAAGCTGATTTGTAACAGTTGAAACATTTACATCAGGAAATTTTGAATTGAACTTCTCAAGTGTCTCAATCTGCTTAGAAAAAAATATCTGATCTTTATTATCCAACCTAAATTTTTGAAAATCATTTAACCAGATAGTTATCATTGTTATAATCAGTTTTATTTTAGTTGTGTCTGATTCACTAAGCATCTCTTCAAATTCCAACAAAGCAGAATGATATTTTTTACCGAACGAATATCTTAAAATCTTTATTGTCTTATCAAGCAAATCTTCAAAATCATTTTCAATTAATGAGATTGCAGTTTGAGTAGAGCCGCCTGCAAATGGAACAACTTCTCTTGCAATTCCGGATTCAATATCAAATTTGTCAATCAAAACATTAATCAAATCATCGTTTTTAAGCGGTTGAAAATTTACCTTCCAGCAGCGCGATCTGATTGTTTCTCGTAATTTTTCGGGTGCAGAAGTACAAAGAATAAAAATTACGCCTTCTGGTGGTTCTTCAAGATTTTTTAAGAGGGCATTTTGCGCCTCTTCATTCATTAAATGCGCTTGTGAAACAAGAATTATCCTATACTTTACATCTTCATAACTAAAAGAAAGAAACTTTTTGATATCCCTTATACTGCTTATCTTTATAAAGTTAGCCCTTGGTATTTGAATCCGATAATAATGGTTTAAATGCTTTTTCTTAAATTCTGAATTTATTTGTTCTATCTCATCTTCTGTAAGTTTTTCATAAGGATCATTCTGGTCGGTTTCACTTTTACCTCTTGGCAAAGGTAGGATATACTTTACATATGGTTCGGTTAAACTTTCAATTAAAGGAACTACTTTTTGTGATATTTCTGAGGTAAGATATTTATGATTTAAAGCCTTTGCAAAACTTATTGCTGTATTTTCTTTCCCAACACCATCCGCACCAGTAAATAAAAATGCATGTGGAATGTTACCACTTTCCAAAATATTGGATAAAATAATTTTTACTTTATCATTACCAGTTATTTCTTTAATAAAACTATTCATAAAAAAAGGCGCCCAAGGCGCCAGAAATTATTCATCCTCATCGTTATAGAAAAAATCCTCATCGGAGGGATAATCAGGCCAAATATCCTCAATAGTTTCATAAGGTTCGTCAGAATCCTCAAGCTCTTTAAGGTTTTCCATAACTTCATAAGGTGCGCCGATACGCTCGGCATATTCTATTAATTCTTCTTTAGTAGCTGGCCAAGGAGCATCATCCAAATAAGCAGCAAGTTCCACTGTCCAAATCATTTATTCTAATTCCTCCGAAAAAATTTAATTGCTTTTACTAGATTCAAAATAACTGTATTCATCAAAGAAGAATTCAGATGGATTTAAAGTCTGCCCATTGTGCAAAACCTCATAATGTAAATGTGGTCCTGAAGACAAACCAGAATTGCCTGATTTAGCAATTACCTGATTTCGTTTAACTATTGATCCTTCTTTAACATTTACTGAAGATAGATGGGCATATATAGTTTGATAACCAAAACCATGATCAATTTCTATCGCAAGTCCATATCCGCTTCTAGGACCAACAAAAATTACTCTGCCTTTTCCCGTAGCTTTAACAGGTGTACCAATATCCGTAATAATATCAATTCCGGTATGCATTTTATAAACATGTAAAATGGGATGCATCCTCATACCGTAACTTTCAGAACTATAATTTCCATCAGCCGGTACAATTGCAGGAATGGATTCGAAAAGATTTTCATTCATCTTAAGTTTAGATGTAATTTCATCATACTGAATTTTTTCAAATTCAAATCTCTTCAATACTTTATCAGCAACATCTATTGCATCTGAAATATCTGAGCCTAAACCAGAATAAAGTTTTGAAATAGTAGTACTACCGCCAACTCCCAATTTTCTCTGCTCAACACTAATTGGTTCAAGATTTACCGCCAATCTTAAATCATTACTTAATTTTGTTAAAGATGTAAGATCTGATTCGAGATTTACGTACTGATCAGTCAGACTTAAATATTTTCCTTTTAAGAGTTCATTTTCTTTCTTAAGAGATTGGATATAATCGTCTTTATTTGAAAGGTTGGAGACAAGATAAAATATCCCAAATAATATAGAGCTAAGCAACAGTACCGAAACGATAAGAACGGCTGTAGCTTTTTCCTTGAAGTACTTTATTTCAAGGAAGTTAAGGCTCTTTTCTGAGAAATAGTAAAACTTCTTCATAATTGGTGCGGCAACTTAAAGATTTTGGGTTGTTTTGTCAATATCTAAAATACTTAAAAATCACTCAAAATCGTGCTCAAAATAGTCAACTCCCCTATTATCTAATTCTGTTTTACTTTTTATCATTTCATTAAGTCTTTCCTGAAATATTTTTGCTGCATCGTGACCATAATGTTTAAGTAAATAATTCAGACTGATCACTTCAGAAATTACTGTGATGTTCTTACCTGGAATAATTGGAAGCTTAATGTATGGAATTTCAACATCCATAATTGAAATTGTCTTATCATCAAGCCCGGTTCTTGTGTACTCACCTTTTTCATCCCAAGATTCAAGCTCAACCACAATTTCAAGTCGTTTCTGAAATCTTATTGCTCTAACACCAAACATACTTTGAATATCAATTATACCTAACCCCCGGATCTCCATAAACTTTTGCCCAAGTTCTGATCCAGAACCTATTAAAATATTCTCACCTTTTTTTGTAAGGATAATTACATCATCCGCTACTAAGCGATGCCCTCTTTCTATTAAATCAAGTGCAACTTCACTTTTTCCAATGCCTGATTTTCCACTGAACAAAACCCCGACCCCGTAAACATCTACAAATGAGCCGTGCAAAGTTATTCTTGGGGAAAATTGATCATCGAGAAAATCACTTAATAAATAAACCAATTTTGTTGTTAGATAACTTGATGTAAATAAAGGAACTTTATTTTCATTTGATTTTTCGAGCAATAACGGAAATGGGATATTATTATCAGTAAGAATAATACACGGAATGTTAAACTTAAAAATACGATCTAAAGATTCATTTTTTTTTTCGTCACTGAGCTGCTCAAGATACCTCATTTCGGTATTTCCAAAAACTTGAACACGCGTGTAAGAAAACAACTCAACAAAACCAGCCAGGGCTAAGCCTGGCCGGTGAACATTTTGATCAACAATTTTTTTTTCGAAATTGTTATTTTCAGTTCTTAATATAAGCTTGCATATTTTTTTTGCCTGCTCATATAAAAAACCAACATTAATACACTCTTTACGACTAATGGTTTTCGGATCTATTTTAATCATCGTGCTTTTGCAACTCTTTTAGATTTAATTGTTTTAAGTTGTCTTCTTAATTTTTCTGCAACTGATGTTACCGCTGTTTTATAATCTTCGGTTTGATCTGCCGCGTTTAATATTTGACCAGGAATACTTAAAACAACTTCAACTTTTTTAATACTATTGCTACTATTTTGATAACTCAGGATTACGTCAGCACTAATAATATCATCATTAAACTTTTCTAATGAAGATAGTTCATCTTTAATAAATTCCTTCAATGTATCGTGCGCTTTGAATTTGCGAGCAGTGATCTGGATATTCATATTATCCTCCGTTGTTTAAGATTTTGGATGTGATTTTTTATAAGTTGATTTAAGCCGTTCTATACTAACATGAGTATAAATTTGGGTAGTTGATAAGTTTTCGTGCCCCAGTATCTCCTTTACTGCCCTTAAATCAGCGCCATTATCCAGCATGTGCGTTGCTGCGCTATGGCGAAGAATGTGCGGACTTTTCTTTTTTATATCGGAAACTTTTGATAAGTATTTGTGTATCATTCTATGAACTAATCTTGGGTAAAGTTTATCATTTTTTTTTGTTCGAATCAAGTAATCATTAAAAGATTTAACCGGATATTTTTCAAGATAATCATTAAGAATTAGCAAAGATTTTTCTCCAATTGGTATGATTCTAACTTTATTCCCTTTGCCCAGAACGCGTACTTGAGATTTATCAAGATCAATGCTGGAATATTTCAAATCACAAAGTTCACTTACACGCAGTGCACAGCCATAAAGTAATTCAAATACTACTTTAACAAGTTCTGGATTTTCATCTCTCTCATCTGCAAGTTTATAAATTTCAAGTATCAAATTAGTTGAAACAACTTCAGGCAATTTTCTGTTGGATTTTGGATTTGATATAAATGATAATGGATTTTCAGTTATCAAATCGTTTTGAAAAGCATATTTAAAAGTGCTTCTTATTGCGGCTAACTTTCTGGCAATAGTTTTTTTGTCTAAATCTTTTTCACTTAATATCATTAAGAATGATTTTATAAATCTCTCAGTAATCTTTGAAACATCAGCTCTGTCCTGATCGTTACAAAAAATTGCAAACTCTCCTAAATCAGTTTTGTAAGATTTAATTGTATTGGCGGAATATCTTCTTATACTGCTAACTTCTTCCAAGTATTTTTCGATTAAACCGTTAATCTTCATATTCAATTTTCTATTTGAATAATATTAAATTTCGTAGAATTAAATAATTAATAGAAGAGTCAAGATTTGATAAGATATTTTTTTTGTACTGAATCAACTTCGTTTTTACCAACATTGTTTAATTCTAACTACAATAAAACAATTTTAAACTTAGAAAGCAATTTATTTTCCATTCGTTTCATTATTTTTTTATCAGAGTGAGCTATATCATCATATCCCAAAAGGTGAAGAATACCATGAATAACCAATCTAACCAACTCATCTGAAACCGAGACATTAAACTTTTTAGAATTTGATAAAGCATCGTCTATCGATATAAATATTTCAGCATCAAGTTCATTAACTATTTCTGAGTAGTTAAATGTAATAATATCTGTTGTATAGTCGTGATTAAGATAATTTTTATTAATATCTAAAATCGATTTTGCTGAAATAAAATTTATTTCAAGATCTGAAATCTTAAAATAAAGTTCGTTCGATAATGATTTTATTAAATCGTGTATCCCCTTTTTCTTCAAAGATTTTGAAATGGAATAAACATGCAAATTTTTCAAAACAAAACTCTTATAATGTTTTTATTTTGTTTAATGAGTTAACTGTAATCTCTGTATATTTATTATAACGCAGCGCTGATTCTTCAAATTCATTTATCTCAGATTCTGTGAGTTCACGAACAACTCTTGCGGGAACCCCAGCAACTAATTTTCCGGATGGAACTACAAAATTAGGTTTTACAACAGCACCGGCAGCAACAATTGAGTTTGTTTCAACAACAGCACCATCTAAAACTATCGATCCAATTCCAATCAAACATAAATCCTGTAAAGTACAACCATGTAATTTTACAGAATGCCCAATCGTAACTTTGTTTCCGATGTTTAATGGATATCTTCCATTAGTAACGTGCAGCATAGAGCAATCTTGAATGTTTGTCATTTCACCAATCTTTACAAAATGCACATCACCACGTATAACCGTGTTGTACCAAACACTTGAGTTTTTTCCAATCTTAACATCACCAATAACTTTTACACCTGATGCAAGAAAAACCGATTCGTGAATATCAGGAAATAAATCCAAGTACGGAAAAAGCTTTAGTTCATTATCATATCTTTTTAGTCTTGATATTTCGGAGGCATCCATCCTTTTTTCTTCCATTCTTTTAATTCCAAAGTAATGCTTCCAATAATTACTTGCATCTTTGCAACGATAGGAACCGCATATTCATCATTTGAAAACCATCCTTCAAAGTATCCTGTTAAACCAAAAATTCCTCTAAACTCAGTTTCACCATCTAATCTAACGCAGGCGATATCATAATCAACTGCATCAATATCCATATCCTCAACTTCATTATAAAAGTTAATAAATGTCTTCTCGTATTTTTCATTTATAAAAACCGGAGCGTTTACTGTTTTGTGCTGTCCGGTTCTCATCCTTGCAAAATAGAAAAGTGAAAGTCCATCCTGATAATCGCGTTCATACGAGATTATTGAATCAGTCCAGATTTCATTAGTTCTTTCTCTACCTTTAACAATGTGGATATTGTTTTTACTCTTGTTGAAATAATACTTTGTATAAGTTGTATCCTCAGAAAGAATAGAACCTTTGAAGTAATGTGAAATTTGTTTTGTATCAAATTTAGTTTCATAAATTTGATGGAGGTTTACAAAAGGGATGCCATCATAAGAATTGATGTGCGCGATTGCGTTGTAGAGAGTATCATTATTTTCAATTTGCTCTTTTCTAACGGTTAATTTTATCTCACCAATTTCAAAGGCAAGATATTTTACAACGTAAGTTATCTCTTCTCCAACTTCAATTTTTTTAAGATTTGATTGGAAAGCCTTCTGATTATTAGTGATTGAAAATCCAAAAAGAAAAACAATAACTATCCCAATAAAAAAAACTGATAAATACTTTATCATTTTAATTTTGCTAAATCTTTTGCTTCATCAAAAAGAGTTAGCGCTTTAACTAATTGTACATCTTGTTTTAGCAGCACTGAATACCAGCCTTCATTTTTCCAATAGTTTCTGGCGATTTGCGCTTTTAATCTTGAAGAAATATAATCTTTATCTTTTTTATAATCTTCATCATTAAAAGCAACATCTTTAGTCTTAGCAAATTCTATAAAGTTCTTAAGTAACACTTCAGTTATTTTAAAATCATTTCTAAAAAAGGTTAGATCATCTTTGTACTTGTTTTTTATTGCTGCAGAGTTTTTATCCAAATAAGAAAGTATAAAAGAATAAAATAAATTATTTCTTAAAAGATTTTGCGTATAAGTTGTTACCATTTCTGATTTAACAATATAATCAGGTGTAATGCCGCCGCCGCCGTAAACAATTCTTCCCTTTCCAGTTTTGTATTCCGGTCTTACAGAATCTTGTTCAGCAGTGTGATTTATATTATCACCTTCTTCAATATCAGTACTATCGCGTTCAGAATAATACTCAGCTTTATTTTTTTTGTTCTTATAATCCCGTTGAATAAGTCTGCCGCTTGGAGTAAAATATTTTGAAATAGTTAAACGAAGGGCTGAGTTATCAGGCAAATCAAATTGTCTTTGTACAAGACCTTTCCCAAAAGAAGTTTCACCAACAATTAAACCGCAGTCCCAATCCTGAACTGCACCGGAAACAATTTCACTTGCAGAAGCACTTCCGCGATTAATTAAAATTATTAATGGAATACTTTCAAATGGTGAAGATTGCGAAGCATAATACACTTCATCAAATTCTTTTCTTCTTCCTTCGGTGTAAACTATTTTTTTGTTACCGCTAATAAACAAATCACTAATCTTTACTGCTTGATTTAAATATCCGCCTGGGTTTCCGCGCAAGTCCACAATAAGCTGCTGCATACCATTTTTATTTAAATCATTTAACGCATCAACCAATTCATCATAAGTTGTTTCTGAAAATCTTGAAACACTAACATAGCCTGTATTCTCTTCCATCATAAAATGAGTATCAACAGAATACAATGGAATTTTATCTCTAACGATTGTAAAATCAATTAGTTTTGGAACTCCAATTCTGTGTATGGAAACTTTAACTTCGGAACCTGCTTTGCCTCTAAGTTTTTTGCGAACATCATCATTTGTAATTCCGATAACAGACTCATCATTAATTTTCACAATTCTATCGCCTGATAAAATTCCTAAAGCTTCACTCGGGCCTCCAGTTATTGCTGATACAACAGTTAAAGTATCGTTTACAATTTGGAATTCAACTCCGATACCTTCAAAATCACCGCGAAACGATTCCTCTACATCTGTCATTTGTTTTGGCGGGATATAAACAGAGTGTGGGTCAAGGTCATTTAACATTCCATTTATGGCTGACTCAACTAATTTTTGAGTATCAACTTCTTCAACATAATATTTTTCGGTAAACGTAAGCACATCATTAAATTTTCTTATACTGTCACGCAGATTATCACCGGAAAAAGCTTTTTCTAAAAAGACTCCAAGCACAATTCCTATTACAGCAGTAAAAAGTAGATAAGGAAATTTTACAGATTTAAATGACATTCGCGTACTCCAATAACTTAAAATTTTAAATACTTAACTCAGCTTACTTAAGCGGCAGAAAAACCTCCAAGGTTTTAAGATTCTTACTTCTAAAATAAGTCAATAATAAATTCCAAAGCTAACTTTTAACTTCAGGTTTCATCTGCGGAAAAAATATAACATCACGAATAGACGGTTGATTCGTAAAAAGCATTACCAATCTATCAATACCAACACCCAAGCCGGCGGTTGGCGGCATTCCAAACTCTAAAGCGCGAATAAAGTCTTCATCAATTTGATGAGCTTCATCATCGCCTGCTTCTCTCATTTTAACTTGATCTTCAAATCTGCGGCGCTGATCAATCGGATCATTCAATTCCGAAAAAGCATTACAAATTTCTCTTCCGAACACATAACCTTCAAAGCGTTCAACAACTCCCTCTTTGGTACGATGTTTTTTTGCGAGCGGAGATAACTCCAATGGATAATCAATTATAAAAGTTGGTTGTATCAATTCCGGTTCAACAGTTGCGCTAAATAATTCATCAATGTATTTTGCGCGGGAATGAATTGTGCTAACATCAATACCAACTTTTTTTGATGCGATCTTAAGTTCATCTATGCTGCAATTTAAAACATTCAATCCTGTTTTTTCTTGAATTGCTTCAATCATCGAAACCCGTTTCCAGGGCGCTTTAAAATTTATTTCAACTCCATCTACATTAAATAATAACGTATTAAAAACAATATTGCAAACGTGTTCAATCATCTTTTCTACATATTCCATCATCCAGTTGTAATCTTTGTAAGGAACATACAGTTCCATCATTGTAAATTCAGGATTATGAGAACGATCCATTCCTTCATTTCTAAAATCTTTTGAGATTTCATAAACGCCGTTAAACCCGCCGACAATTAATCTTTTAAGATAAAGCTCATCAGCAATTCTTAAATACAATTCTGTATCCAAAGCATTATGATGAGTAACAAAAGGACGTGCTGCAGCACCGCCGTAAAGAGGCTGTAAAATTGGTGTTTCAACTTCAAGATAACCACTTGTATCAAGAAAATTTCTAATCGCAGAGATTATTTTGCTTCGTTTAATAAAAACATCTTTTATATCCGGATTAACAATTAAATCAACATATCTTCTTCTGTAACGCAATTCTTTATCTGCAAATTGATCGAAGATAACTTTTTCACCCTGTTCATTAATAATTTCTTTTGCGATTGGAAGGGGCTGCAATGATTTTGCCAACAATTTCAACTCACGAGTGTGAACAGAAATTTCACCAGTCTTCGTGATAAATACAAAGCCTTCTACTCCAATTATATCGCCAATATCCATCAACTTAAATGCATCGTAAGCATCACCTATTTCATCTTTTTTTAGATAAACTTGTATTCTTCCTGCATGATCTTGAATGTGTGCGAATGATGCTTTACCCATTCTTCTGATTGCCATTATTCTTCCGGCAACTCTAACATTCATTTCAGTTTCAGCTTTAAAAGTATCTTTAATTTTTTTTGAATCTGAGTTGACATCAAAAGAATAAGCAAAAGATTCAAATCCCTTTTTTGTTAACTCATCAAGTTCTTCGTATCGTCTTTTTATTAATTCATTAACTGACGGTTGAACACTATTTTCCAAAATTATTTTCTCCTAAAATTTGTTAATCGTAAGCAGACAAGATCTTGTAAATTATCTGCAAGTTTTACAGGAACA
Source organism: uncultured Ignavibacteriaceae bacterium (assembly GCA_963704275.1). GTDB lineage: Bacteria > Bacteroidota > Ignavibacteria > Ignavibacteriales > Ignavibacteriaceae > IGN3. Next base: position 69,370 of record CAVPHP010000005.1, read on the forward strand.
CTAAAATTATTTGCAATCATAGAAAATGCAATTGGCTCTTTATCACCAGTAACTGCGTATCCGGATAAACTTCTTACAAATCCAATGTATCCTGTTTTTGCACGCACAACATTTTCCGCAGATGTGTTTTTCATTCTCTTTCCAAGCGTTCCATCAACACCTGCAATTGGCAAAGAGTTATAAAAATCATAATAAACTTTTTTGTTTGAGTACATATATTTTAATAATTCAACTACCTGTCTTGGCGTTACCATATTTAGATGTGATAAACCGCTTCCATCCGCCATAACAATATTATCCGGATTCAATCCGATCTCTGCAAAAATTTCTTTGACAGCATTCACTCCATTTACAACAGATCCAAAACCAAATTTTTCTAATCCGATAGTTTTTAACAACTGCTCAGCAAAAAAATTCTGACTGCCTTTATTAACTACCTTTATTATTTCACTAAGTTTTTCTGAATAGTTTACAAACAATAACTCAAGATCATCATAATTAATTACTCGTTCATAGTCATCAATATCCATTGCGTATCCGTTTACTCTTATCCCCCGCTGCTCTAAACGATTTTTAAGTACAATCATTGCAAATTGTGTAGGGTTAAGAACAGTAGAATATGTAATTAAATCGCTTGCATCTTTTCTAAATTTTCCGGAAACAGTAATTACATTTGTTCCTCGTTCCCGATTAACATTAATATTTGTTTTTTCACTTCCAACAGCAGGTGTAACTTGATTTAAAATTACAATGCTTCTTAAATTTGGTACCGATGTTACGATTACAGAATCAAACTTTGAATCGTAATGAATTGTAATATCAACGCAATTATCGTTATAGGATATTGCGCTTGTTTGTGCAGAGTACCAATCAGTTTCATAATCCCAGGACCAACCATTGCCCAATCCGATATCATCAAATAAATTATCATCACCAACGATATTGCCTTTAATATTTGTGACACCAAGATCAATTAAAGAATCAATCCAGGTATCATAAATGTAATAGATATCGTTATTAAAAAATCTACCGGAAATTGTTGGATCACCTCTGCCCTGTATAACTAAATCGCCGTAAATAGTTGTACCGGATTGATAACCATTTATAAAAACATTTGTTGAAAATCTGTAATCACTTCCGAGTAATAGAAGTCCTGCAGAAGTTGTAAATAATTTTAGATTAGAGGCAGGAACAAAAAATTTGTCTTCATTTCGTTTGTAGAAATATTCTCCGTTCTCAAGTGATTGAATTACAACTCCCCAATTGGCATTTCGAAAACTGGTATCGTTAAAAATATCATCAAGCTGCTGCCGCAATTCTGAAATAGTTGAATAGGAGTAAAGCTGAAGAGAATCTTTACCAACTATGGTTGAGTCTTGAGCAGAAATACTAATGCTTAAACATAATACAACAACAGAAATTAGAATTTTATAGTTTGGATAATTTTTTAATTTCATCTGGTGTCAACTTTCTGAATGATCCGACTGGAATATCGGGAACAATTCCTGCAAAACTGTTTCTATGTAATTTTTCAACTGTGTAATTAATTGTCGTAAACATTTTTTTTACAAAATGATTTCTGCCTTCAGTACATTGGACAGTGATATTCTTTCTATCTTTTTTCTTTCCGTATTTAATTGCGATGAACTTACCGCGGGTTCCATCGATAAAAACACCTTTTAATAATGCAGCTTCGTGTTCTGGCGCAAGTTCTTTATCAAGTTTTACTTCATACTCACGAATAATATTATTTCTCGGATGAATTAATTTCTGTGCAAAATCGCCATCGTTCGTAAGGATAAGAACACCGGTTGTATTGTAATCAAGTCTTCCAATAGGAAAAAGTTTTTGTTTTGATTTTATAAGATCAGTTACTGTCATTCGTTTTTTATCATCATCCGTTGTAGTAACCACACCTTTTGGCTTATTTAAAAGGTAGTAAACATGATTAGCGGGTTTTATTTTTTCACCATCAACTGAAACTTCATCGGTTTCAACATCTATATTAAACGCAAGCTGTGTAATTGTTTTTCGATTTACAGTTACTCTGCCTTGCAGAATTAGCTCTTCAGCTTTTCTTCGTGATGTGATACCGCAATCAGCAATAAATTTATTCAGTCTCGTCATTATTTTCTTCTGAGCTTTCTAATTCCTGTTCAAGAGTTTCTTCAACTAAGTTCATCATTATTTTATTTTTTTGTTCAATAAAATCTTCATCTTTCATTATCTCTTCAATCTCACGTGGTTTTGGAAGATCACTAAGATTAAACAATCCAAAATATTTTAAAAATTCTGTTGTTGTTCCGTACAACAAGGGTCTTCCAATTGTTTCTGCTCTGCCTGTAATTGTTATCAGATTTTTTTCTAATAAAGTGTTTAGAATATAATCAGAATTAACGCCGCGAATTTGTTCCAACTCCGGTTTTGTTACAGGCTGTTTATACGCAATGATTGCAAGGGTTTCAAGGGCAGCCTGGCTTAATCTTCTTTTGGATTTTTCGGATGATAAAAAACCAACATACTTTGCGTTTATCTCTGTTGTTGCAAAAATAAATCCATTAGCTATTTTTTTTATTTTGAATGAATTTTCATTTGATTCATATTTATTATTGAGTTCATCTACGGCAGTATGAATGTCCGAAGAATTAATCTCAATTTCTTCCCCATCAATTCCTTTTATAGCACGAATAATTTCATTTTCAGTAATTGGTTCATCTGATGAAAATATTAACGCCTCAATTATTGATGTATATGTTTTATCCATTTGTTACACCGTAAATTACAAAATCATTAAACTCTGGTGATTCTTTAATTCCAATTTTTTCCATTTTAGTCAGCTCAAGTAATGCTACAAAGGTTATAACGATTCTTATTTTTTCTTTCATACCATGAACTAAACTTAAAAAATGTATTTCACCTTTTTCTAACACACGACTTAATATGTATTGAATTTGCTCATCGATGGAAACATTTATTTTTCTTATTTCATGTACAACCTGCGGTTTGATCCCTTCAATAGCTTTCTTAAATGCTTTTGCAAGATCAAAGATTGAAATATTTTTTAAAAGAATTTCAAACTCCGGCGGCGATTCCATTGCATCCTCAGAAAAATCACCTCTAAAACTTATCTTGCGCTGGCTTGATTCAAAATATGTTAAATCCTCTGCAACCTCTTTATACTTTTTATATTCAAGTAGAGCTTTAATCAAATCAGCACGCGGATCAATTTCTTCACCACGCTCATCAACTTCGCGCGGTAAAAGCATTCGCACTTTTATATGCATCAATGTGGAAGCCATTAAAATAAAATCACCTGCAACCTCAAGATCCATTAGCTTAATTAGATTTACATATTCCAAAAATTCTCCCGTAATGCGTGAGATCGGAATATCATAAATATTCAACTCGTCTCTCTTTATAAAAAAGAGAAGTAAATCAAGCGGACCTTCAAATTGATCTAACTTTATTTTATACATTATCCTAATTTCATTTTTATGTGTACATCATTCATAGTTTCTTCAGCAACTTTTCTTCCGCGATTTTCGCCATCATGTAAAATATTTTTTACTTCATCAATTCTGCTTTCGTAATATTTTCTTTTTTCAATAATTGGTTCAAGAAATTCGGAAATCTTAGCAGCACATTTCATCTTGCAATCAAAGCATCCCAAAGCTCCGCTTCTGCATCCTGCTTCTATTTCACTTACTTCTTCCGGATTAAATTTTTTATGATAAGAAAACACAACGCAAATATCGGGATTTCCCGGATCACCTTTTCTTTGTTTATTTGGATCTATTGCTGCCTTCTTCATTTTTGATTTTACAGTTTCCGGATCATCAGAAAGAAGAATTGTGTTGTTCAAAGATTTACTCATCTTCGCATTTCCATCCAAGCCTGAAAGCCTTGCAAATTTTGTAAGCAGTGGTTCCGGTTCAGGAAAAACCTCGCCGTATTGATTATTAAATTTTCTTGCAATCTCTCGCGAAATTTCTACATGCGGAACTTGATCTTCACCAACAGGGACAGCATTTCCTTTATACAATAAAATATCCGCAGTCTGCAAAACAGGATAACCTAAATGCCCATAAATAACATGTTCAATATTCAAATCTCGTATCTGATCTTTTAAAGTTGGATTACGCTCAAGCCTGTTTATTGTGATAAGCATGCTGAAAATTAAATGAAGTTCAGTATGCTGTTTTATTTGTGATTGCCTGAACATTGGACTTTTAACAGGATCTAATCCGCAAGCGAGCCAATCTATCAGCATATCAATCGAGTTTTGATAGACATCGTTCGTATCCAAACCAGTAGTTAAAACATGATAATCAGCAATAAGATGAAAACTCTCGTATTCATTTTGTAATTTAACCCAATTTTCTAAAGCACCAACATAATGCCCAATGTGCAATTTGCCTGTTGGTCGCATTCCGCTAAGTATTCGTTTTTTAGTCATTTAATAAAAGTATTGTTAAAAATTTACAGCGAAAGATAATAATAAAGAGTGTAATTTTCAGGAAAGATAAAGATAAGGTTTCCAGCGTTCATCAAGTCTTCCAACAACATTTTTAATGAACAAAATATGGCTTGGCTTAAAAGGTTTAAACAACATTTTCATATTTGCTTCTTCAGGCGTCCGGTCACCTTTACGATTATTACAAATTGTACACGCTGTAATCAGATTTTCCCAGGTTTCATCTCCTCCTCGCCCTCTTGGAAAGACATGATCAACAGTCAAAGCAATATCGGATCTTCCACAATAAGTACATTTATAAGCATCTCTTCTTAAAATATTTTTTCTTGTAAGTACAACTTTTTTGTACGGAAGTTTAACAAATTTACTAATTCGGATTACACTAGGCCAGGGATAACTTTTACTAATTGAATGCAAAGCCTTTCTATCATCATTTAAAACAGTTTCAGCTTTCCCTAAATAAATTAAAACAAAAGCTTTGCGGATATTACAAACAGAAAGCGGTTCGTAGCTTTGATTTAAAACCAGAACTTTAGAATTGAGTTTACCATTTGTGGGAATCGATCGTTCGAAGACATACACCTCAGTTAGTTTGCTTTTTAGAAGCTTTGATTAATAAAAATCTAATTACAATTCGTAAAATAAAAATCACACCAACAACTGCTAATATTGGATAGTAAAATGATCTTGGAATTAATTCATAAGTTCCTCTGACCATATCAACTAAAAGCAAAGCAGCTAATACAAATGCAAGAGCAATTGTTCCGTAGTTAAATATTTTATACCAGGTCTTTTCCATTATACGCTTATTTTATGGGCATTAAACTAATGATTTGATTTTTGTTTATCAATATTTAATTGGATGGATGACATTATTTTTTATTAAAGATTATAGCAACGCAAGTTACATAATTATCAGAGTGACTGAGAGAAATCTTAATATCTTTATCATCAGCAAAAAACTCATTTAACTTTCCAAAAAATTTTACAATAGGTAAACCGTTTGGTTCGTTAGTTATTTCCATATTTTTCCAGGTTGCATCTTTTTCCCATCCTGTTGCAATTGCTTTGTAGATTGCCTCTTTAGCTGCAAATCTTGCGGCTAGATGCTGATACTTATTATGTTTCGCCAGACAGTAATCCAACTCGTTTTGAGTGTAAATTTTATTCAAGAAAGAATCACCGAATCTATCAATGCTGCCTTTGATTCTATCTATCTCGATTATGTCAATGCCTATTCCAATTACCATTTTTTTACTTTAATTAAAATCCGACTGCAGCACCATACCCGCGAGGATCTGTTGCACCAAAAATAATTTTTTTTTCAGAATCAATAACAATTCCCTCGCATCTTCCGAGTGATCTTATTCCGCCTAAAACCTGTCCTTTGTTTTTTAAAGATTGAATAACATCCAAGCTTAATCCAAAACGTTCGTAGTTAATAACATCCGGCAGCCATTGATGATGAATGTGAGGCATATCGATCGCTTGTTGAATATCCATGTTAAAATCCAATACATTAAGAATCACTTGCAGAACAACTGTAGAAATTGTTGAACCACCAGGAGAACCGATTAACATAAATGTTTTGTCATCTTTTAATATTATTGTGGGCGACATTGAACTCTGCATCCTCTTGTTAGGCTCGATTTTATTAGCTTCGCTTCCAATCAAACCAAATTGATTTGGCTCGCCTGGTTTAGAACTAAAATCATCCATTTCATTATTCAACAAAAATCCAGCGCCTTCAACAACTATTTTTGATCCATACGATGAATTTATTGTAGTTGTTGTACTTACTGAATTGCCGAATTTATCTACCACAGAATAATGTGTTGTCTCATCACTTTCTTGATAAGAATTTGCAACACCGGGTAAAATTTCAGAAGAAGGGATCGCAGCATCAGTAATCTTCTTAAAAATTTCTTTTGCATATTTCTTTGATAGCAGCCAATCGATTGGAACATTATAAAAATCCGGATCACCAATATGTTTAGAGCGATCAGCAAAACTATATTTCATTGCTTCAACAAGTTTATGAATATAATTACTGCTGCCCCATTCTTCTTGTGTAAAGGAATAATTTTCTAAAATATTTAGCATTTGAAGAAGTGTAACACCGCCGCCGCTCGGTGGACCCATTGTAATTACTTTGTAACCTCTGTAATCAATTGTGATGGGAATTCTTTCAACAGGTTTGTAATTAGATAAATCATCAAGTGTAATAAATCCGCCAAGTTGTTTTATTTGATTTACAATTAACTCAGCAGTTTTACCTGAATAAAATCCCGCAGCACCTTTTTGTTTGATAAACTCAAGTGTATTTGCTAAATCTTTTTGGATAAGCAGTTCGCCTTCACTAAATGGAATTCCATCTTTAGTAAAAACTTTCTTAGAGGATTCGTATTGATTAAAATATTCTAACTCATACTCTAAAGATTTTGCAAGCCTGTATTGTAACTCAAATCCATTACTTGCTAAATCAATTGCAGGTTGTAAAACCTCTGCTAATGATAACGAACCATATTTTTCAAGTGCGTAAATTAATCCCGCAACACTTCCTGGCACACCTGATGAAGTAACACCGGATTGACTTTTATCCGGCAGAAAATTTCCAAGAGAATCCTGAAATATAAATTCATTTGCAGAAGCCGGAGCCTTTTCTCTGTAATCAATTGTGGTGTTAGTACCATCGTTTAAATGTATTACCATAAATCCGCCGCCGCCAAGGTTTCCTGCGGATGGATGAGTAACTGCAAGTGCAAATCCAACAGCTACCGCTGCATCAACTGCATTACCGCCTTTTTTTAATATCTCAACACCAATTTTAGATGCTAATTCACTTGCCGAAACCACCATTCCATTTTTTCCACGAACAGGGTCTTGGGATCCCGAAAATGAATTTGTTGTAAATTGGAATGTTAAAAGGACAATAAAAATTATTTTAGAATATGTTGGCATCTACATTTATCCCATCATTTTTTAGCTGTTCAATAAGAATGGAAGTAAGATCATTAACTTGTTTAAGTGTTTGCTTAAGATCCTTAATTACATCTTCATCATACAAGAGTTTGCCAACATTGTTTTGCTGGTTCATTGTTTCTTTGGTAAGATTATTTAAATCGGTAAGCAGCGTATCGCTTTTTTGAAATACGTTTTTCAAATCAGCAAAAAGCTGATTTATGTTTTCTTTATTGCTTGAGAGAAGTTGATTGCTTGTTTCAGTTAGTTCAACAGCATTTTTTGTTAAAGATTTTATATCGCTCCTATTTTCGGCAAGCATTATATTCAGTTTATCGGTAAGCAAACTAAGATTTGATAAAGATGTTTTTACATCAGAACTCATTTTCTCATCAGTTATATATTTATTTAATGAGTGAAGAGAAACTTTAACATCCTTTAGAATTGCCACTAAATCATCCTGCACAGATCCAAACAAAGACATTACCGAAGGAATATCGGCATAAAAAGTTCCGCTGCTAATTTTATTTTTATTATAATTTGTTGATGAAGAGCCGGGGAAGACTTCAACCTTTTTTCCGCCCATTAAATCAAGCATAGAAATTGCAAACGAAGCATCTTCTTTAAGTTTTATATCGTTATCAATTGAAAGTTCAACAACAACATTATTTGGCTCAACAGTCATTTCTTTAACGTAGCCTTTTCGCATACCATTAACAGTAACTTGATCCCCTATTTCAAGTCCTGAAACATTAGTGAATCTAACTTTTACAAATTGTTCATTTGATTGTAAAGAAAAATTTTTTGCCCATCCTAAAATCCAGATAAAAACTAAAATACCAACCAGAACGGTTAGTCCAACTCTTATTTCAGTTTTTCGTTCATTCTTCATAATGATCCTTAGAGGCTTATAAAATATGTTTTAGAATTTCCAATACAAAAATACTAATTATCACTGGCAGTTTTTAGCTTCTCTAAAATAACTTTTTTAATTCTTTTATTCTGAACTTCATTAACAACAAATTTAATATTGTTGTCTGTAAAAGTATATTTTTCTTTTGGGATGCTGCCAGCTTTGTTAAGTATATATCCCCCCAATGTATCGTAATCATCATCTTCAACTAAAATATTAACACCGAGTGTTTCATTAATTTCATCAAGTTTTGTTTTACCGAGTGCAACATATTTGTTATCATCTATTTTTATTATTTGATTTTCTTCTTTGTCAAATTCGTCCCAAATATCTCCAACAACTTCTTCAATAATATCTTCCAAAGATATTAAACCAGCGGTACCGCCGTATTCATCAACCACAATTGCAAGATGAACTTTCTTTTCTTGAAATTCTTTAAGAAGATCGTTTATTAATTTTGTTTCGGGAATAAAAAATGTTTTTTTAATTAATGATTCGAGTGTAAAGTTTTTGATTAACTCGGGTGATTTTATAAAAGCAAGTAAATCTTTTGCAAACACAATTCCAATTATTTCATCAATATTATCTTTGTAAACAGGTATTCTGCTGTGCCCGGATTCTCTAATCACGTTTACAATATTTTCATAATTATCTTTTACAGAAACGGCCTTAATATCAACCCTGGGTGTCATAACCTCGCTAACACTTAAACCAGCAAAAGAAACTAAACTGCTAATCAGCGAATGTTCATCATCCTCAATAGTACCTTTTTCTTTTCCAATGTTTGCAAGATCAATCAGTTCTGCTTTTGTAAGTGCAGATTTACTTTTATCAAAACTTAGTTTGGAAGCTGTAATTCGTATTATCTCGGCTATTGTTTCAGCAATAGGATAGATTATAATGCTGCAAATGTTTAATGGGATGGCGATTATTTTTGCAAATTTAAATGGATTTTTTGACGCAAATACTTTTGGAAAAAGTTCACCAAAAAGCAGGATCAAAATTGTAATAATTATTATCTGAATAGAAAGTACAATATCCAAAGACACAGTAAAATAGTTTGAAAAATCTATGGCAAGTGAAACTGCGACGATAGAAACAGCAACATTAACAAGTGTGTTGCCAATCAAAATTGTAACAAGTAATCGTCTGGGAAAATTCATGAGATTGGTTAAATAACGATATATAATTCCGGATTTATTTAAACCGGTTTCAAGATACTTTCGATCTAAAGAAAACAAGGCTACTTCTGAGCCTGAAAAAAAAGCTGAGCCCAGAAGTAGAAAAAAAATCACTACAAGTTTTACAGTCCAATCGAATTCCAAATATTAGTAAATCCTATCTTAAAAAATTAAAACGGAAGATCATCATTAGAATCAACCGGCGGCATTTCATTTACAACTCCGTTATCAGAAGAAGTATTTTCTGAATAGTTGCTCCCGCCCTCTCCGGAACTATCTAATGGAATTATTCTTTCAGAAATTACATCAGTTGAATATCGTTTGATACCCTCTTTATCAGTGTAATCGCGTTTTGTTAATCTTCCTTCAACATAAACTTTACGACCTTTTTTTAAATTTTCTTTCATATAATCCGACATATTAAAAACAGTAACATTATGCCAGGTTGTTTCATTAACCCAGTTGCCGTCTTTTCCTTTGTAGCCGTTAGTTGTAGCCATAGAAAAATTTGAGATAGAAACATTACTTGTAGTAAAGCGTGTTTCAACATCACGTCCCAAATTACCAATGAGCATAATTTTGTTTAATGAAAAAGCCATAGCAGCCTCCAAATTTATTGATGAATGAAGTGATAAATTATTTATAAAGATACAATCTTTTTGCAAATGTAATTTATGATTTGTTTAATTAAAATTCCACAATTTTTATAACCATAAGGTTTTGCAAGTAAAGAAGTTATGTAAATATTACCGCCGAGATTGGGACAAAAATTGTCATGAATAAGTTTTATCTAATTCTAAAAAGAAACAGTAAATTTCTTCTCTAATCAAATCTTTGAATACGTCATTAATCTCAAAATCGCACATTACAAAACTCCAATCAAATATAATAAGACAAGAATTTATCACAATTTCTGGCTTGATACTTGAAACAATCAGTCTAAATTATAAAAAAATTGGTTTTATTAAATGAATACCGGACAAACAATGCTTTCAATGGGTGCGATGATGCTTTTATCATTCCTTGTGCTAAGATTCAATAGCATTCATTTAACATCAGCCCAAGCATCATATAATTCTAAGTTTGGAATTGTAGCCACCTCTTTGGCTAACTCTCTAATAGAGGAAGCAAAAGATAAGTCTTTTGATGCAGTAGCTTTGGACACTACTAAAACAATAAATAGCGCAACAGATTTTTCAACTACCTTGGGTAAAGAAGGTGGTGAAGCTTATCCTGATTTTAATGATTTTGATGATTACAATAACCTGTACTATTTAGACACGCTTTCTTTAAAAAATCCGCAAACAGGTGCAGCAACTGGTTTCGAGATTAGAGCTAATGTTGTTTACGTATCTGATGCAAATCCGGATGTAACTTCAGGTATTAAAACATATCATAAAAAAATGACCGTTTCCGTTATTAGTTCAGCTATGATGGATACTGTTAAGTTAACTACCATTTTTAGTTTTTGGACTCTATTGGAATAAAGAGGTAAAAAGGAACACTTTATGGGATATACAACTATTTTAGATATCGTTGGTGCAACAATTATCGGCGGCATTTTACTATTAAATCTATTAAAGCTTAATGAAAATGTTTATGCTGTTGATAATTCAACCGGTCATGATGTAAACCTTCAAGTTGAAGTAGTTAATGTTGCAAATATCGTTGATGGCGATTTTAATAAAATTGGATATTGTGCAGATCCAATGAATATGAATGATGATCCAAAAATTACATTAGCTGATACTTCTTCTATAAAAATTGTTTTTGATGTTGATAAAGATGGCGATTATGACACTGTTTATTATTTCGTAAGCCCAATCAGCACATTAAGTAATACACCAAATCCTAGAGATAGGATTTTATATAGAAAAGTTAATAGTGATTTTCCATACATAGTAAGCAATAATATTACTGAATTTAAATTTCAATATCTTGGTGCTTTATATGATACTCTCTCCGCACCTCTTGTCTCACCAGGATTGGCGACATATATAAAAATTTCCTTCAGAGTAGAAGATCCATTTGCATTTGATGAAAAGTACTCTGAAGCATTCTGGCGTAGATTAACTGTTACATCAAAAAATTTAAAAAGAAATTAAGAGGTATTTATTATGGGCGGCAAAATCTCCGTAATATTAGTGATGTTATTTAGTGCAATATTTGCATTATTTGGAAGAAATATTCTAAATAACAGCGTATCAATAACTGAAAATTTTTCTGATTATTATAGTATAACTCGTGCTCAAAGCATCGCGATTAGCGGAGCGAATATGGCAATAAATAAGCTCTATCTAAATAAAAACTGGATGGCTGGTTTTTCTAATATTTCATTTGCAGATGGTTCATATAATGTTGACATAGATACTGTCGGTTGGGATAGTAGAAGAATAACTTCAGTAGGAACTTACAATGGTGTTTCTAAAAAGGTAGAAATACTGTTAGAACCAGAAAACTTTGCACTGTTCGGAAACTTCTATAATGTATTTGGTAGTGTCTGGGCAGCAACCGGTGACACATTTTCCGGACGGTTTCACGCAAATGATTGGGTAAATTGTTATTACAATCCAGTTTTCTTAGGTCCCGTTACTACTTCAAAAGGCATAAAACTTTATAATTCAAGTTCCCATCCTGAATTTTTTGGGGGGACCAAAGTCACCGAACCTGTTCCTTTAGATTTTGATACTTCCATTATTAGGACTGCGGCTTACGATAATGGCAGAATTTTTAGAGATAGTACAAATACGGGAAAACTTACAACAGTTGATTTAAATTTTTTAGCAGATGGAAATGTAAAGTATAGACTCAAACTCGGAACAGGCGCATATACAGGTTACAGTACAGTACCATTAACAACTTTAGCACCTAACGGAGTAATATATGTTGAACGAGGTAATATTAATGTGCAAGGCACTTTAAATGGTAGAGCCACGATTGTTGCTTCGCAAAAAGGTACCACAACCGCTGGTCAGATTTTTATAACTAACTCCATTGAATATTCAAAGGATCCCCTCACTGATCAATCATGTACTGACATGCTTGGTATGGTTGCTGAAAATAAGGTAACCGTAACAAAGGATATTACCCGAGGAGATATCACAATACATAGCTCGATATTTTCACAAAAAGATGGTCTTGTTATTCAGGATTATGCTTCGTACCCCGCAGCATACAGAATGAATTTGGTCGGTGGAATAATTGGACAGAATGTACAAGCTACTGCAAAATACAATAGTTCCGGTGTCCCTACCAACGGTTATAGTTACGTTCATAAATATGATACAAGATTTACTAAGGTAAGACCACCATTTTTCCCTAGCACAAAGTATTATAGAGTTGTAAGCTGGTATGAAGAATAAAGTATTTTTATAAGCATAAACTTAAAGGCTGTTAATTTTAGCAGCCTTTTTTATTTTCATTTATTGACTGTTACAATCCAGGCATCAACAAAGTCTTCCAGCTTCCACAAATTGTTTCGCACTTCTTCTGCTTCTGATCTTGATTTAAAAAATGGAATAACTTGAACTAAATAAAGTTTTATATTCTCGCTATAAATTACACTATACTTATAATTTGTTTTGCTTCTGCTTAGTTCAGCAAAAGTCTTTGCATTTTCTTCAGTGGTGAAAGCTCCAATTTGAACAACATAATACGCTTCTTTAAGCGTTGGATACTCCCCTGTTTTTGGAACTTCAATCGTTTTTTCTACAGGCACTTCATCAAATATATATACTTGCTTATCTTCATCAGAACTTTGCTTTGATGCTGTACATCCCGTGATCAGAACGTAGGAAAATAAAATAAATAATGAACTGTTTATATAATTATTTCTCATTAACATACCTCAATTTTGATGTTCAAAACTACAAAAAAAGGGATGGCAACACCATCCCTTAAAAAGAACTATTAATTATCTTTAGAATAATAAATGATCAAACGCTTCGTCAGGTATAATTGGATAACCATTTTGATAACTGATTTTACCTGTAAAATAAATGCTTCCTGGTATAGTTGAAACATCCACTAAAGGAATATTTGCTCCAAATTTTGAATTGATTACTTTAATAAATTCGTTAGCCACAATACCGTGAGCTTGATTGGAAGGATGAACTCCATCTAAACTGAATAAGCCGCCTGTAATAAAAAACGTTTTAAACTTTATACCATCTACAATTGTTCCGTTTGCAAAATCACCAGCTCTAAACTCATTGAATTTTGTGTTTATATCAACCACGCCAAATCCAAAATTTTGAGCTAATCCTGCTATTGTAGAATTGTATGCAGCGACAGCATCGTTTGCAACTGTAATTTCATCTGGATCTAAAACAAAAGCGTTTGGAAAAGGATTTTGCGGATGAAAACCAAATGGTTTTGTTGTATCAATTCCTGCAGGTAATCCAGGAAAATTATTATCCCTATAAAACTTACCAGTAGCCTGTCCTAAAAGCGGAGCATAAGTACTACCCTTCAGGGTTACTAAAACATTACCAACAAGTAAATTTTGTTGTGTTGCTGATCCAGTTCCAACACCGGTTTCACCCGATTTTTGATAAACAAAACCTAAAGGCAATGTACTCCAGGGAATACTTGTGCTAGTTGCCATTTGAGCACCAACAGTTGTAAAAAACGGTATTGCTGTAACGCTTGGTATGTTTGCCACAACCACTTTAGCACCGGTTTGAGTAGCATATTGATTTAAACCTTGAGCAATACCTCCAAACAGTTGTCCAAATTGTGCTGCACTTGTCGGGGCTGCAGGAGAAGTACCGCCGCTTGTTGCGTAACCAAGTACATCATTATTTCCAATCCATAAAGTGATAAAAGTGGGTGCTAATGATAATGCTTGTTCTAATTGAGTACCTTTATTTAAAACACTGTTTCTTAAAATAACATCAAAGTATGGATTTGGTGAATTTGCAAATAATGCTGATGCACAATTTGTTGAATTTGTGGCAAACAAAACATCATAAGTTAAAGCACCAGGAACACCAAGATTATTATATGGTGCTGGGTAGTTTGCATTTAACAGCAATCCTTTTGAGGGATTATAATAAATAGTAGGTGCCAAGTTTTGTAGTTCCATTCTACCGCCAAGTCCGGGATCTGAGACTAAAGGTATTTCGTATGATGTACTCACTTGTTGTGCAATTAAATTTCCATAGCTGTAAATTTGTCCGCTTTGATAAATAGTACCGCTTTGATATCCAGCCGTAATACTATTTCCAATCGATACAAACCTAACAAAGTTAGCATTGCCGCTAACACTATTTTGAACAGGCGCTTCTATTTCAGTATAGTCATCACAACTAATAACAAATAGAGCACTAAATAATAATATTGTTAAGAATTTAAATTTTAATTTCATATTGGTTATCCTCCTTATAAACTAAGTAGAAAACTTAGTCCAAAAATGTTAGCATAAGTGTTATAAGTTCCATTAAATTTACTTCCACCTGGTGTATAAATCTCTTCACTGTCAGTAACAGTAAGTTGTTCTCCGCGAATAAACAGATATGAACCTTGTACACTTAGGTTTTTGAAAATATGTGCTTCAATACCAAGGCTTAATCCAATTCTATTCCCTTCTGGTAAAGATGGATTTAAGTACTGAGAAGAAACCGGATTTTTATCATAATAAACACCACCCATAAATGTAGTTTGATCACTAAATTTATAAGCGCCGCCTAATCTTATAATATATGAATCATCGTAATTTCTTGGGCTTGAAGAGACGTAGTTTGCATCAGTAAAAGTAACTTCTAACTTATCATAGCTAGACCATCCAACATACTGGAAATCAGCACTAAGTTTAACTTTTTCTGAAACATCAACCGCTATGCCGCCAACAATATTTTGCGGGGTGGTTAACTCTGCAGTAATCGCTCCTTGAGGAACTCTACTTTTAATTTGCTCAGGTGCAGTAACTGTTGCAGTACCTTCAAATTCATATTTAACTTCGCTTCGGTAAGATACCCCAATTGTTAAATCCTTTGTCGGTTTAAACATTAAACCAGCATTAAATCCCCATGCAAACATATCATCACCCTCTAAATGAATAAATGCATCTGAATTAATAAAAACTGGATCACCGGGATTTAGACCAACAGAGTTTTTTCTTGTTATCAAAACATCCGCAAAGCTATATATAAAACCTGCACTGATTGAAAGTGTTTCAATAGGTTTGTAAGCAATGACAGGAGTTACAATAAAAGTTCTCAATTCTGTTTCGATAGCAAGATATTTTCCGGGCCAATTTTCATCCCACTCTGTACCGAGACCAAAAGGTGTTGTAAAACCAAGACCCAAAGTAAATTTATCATTTATTTGATGGGATGCGAAAATATTAACAGGATAGAAAAGTAAATTCTTTCCTCTATACTCTGTTACATCAGGCGCGACTCCTCTAAATTTACTGTTTGGGGCAATAAAAGAAGCACCAAAAACTATGTTAGTACCTTTAATAAAGGATAAGCCGGCTCCATTCCAATAAACAGCGGATGGATCATTTGCAACGGCTGTAAATGCACCGCCCATAGCTAAGGCTCTTGCACCGTGTTCATTTAATTGAAATCCACCTGCAAAAATATTAGTGGAAATCAATAAAGCGGAAACTATAAAAAGAAATAGTCGAGATTTCAATTCTCTCCTCCTGATGATAGTGATTGATAAAATAGTTTAGCGAAAAATTAGCAATTTTTTACAAATAACAAATTATTTAAGACTGAACAATGAAATATATTTTTCTACCGCTTTTCCCTCGGTAACGAAAATTTCGGCTATTGTTCCATCAATATTAGTTTTTATTTCGTTTTCCATCTTCATTGCTTCTAAAATCATCACCGTTTCCCCTTTTGTGATTTTGTCTCCAGCCTTTTTTAATATCTTTAATACTAAACCCGGCATTGGCGATTTTATTGCTTGCACTGTCGCCTCATCTCTCTTTGCAGCAGATAGCAGTTGAAATGCTTTTTCTTGAAGAGATGTCCTGATACTAACACTAAAATTTTCATTATTTATTTGTAATGATAATTCATCACCGGAATTTTTTAGGAATGAAGCTCCATAAACTTTGTTCTTTATCTTAAGAATAAACTTGGAATGATTTAATTCATAAAACTTATATTCAACTTTTTCATCGTCAATTTCTATAAAATTGTCATCAATTATCTTTAAAGATTTTTGATTGCCGTTAATTCTAACGATATAATCATTCATAATTCTGTTCCCACCATTTGTTATCATTTACCAAAACATTTTTTTTAGATGAAGATTTTTGTTTTGATTTGATTAGAGCCGCAAATACAGCGGCAGCAATTTCATTGTCTGATTTTTTATCAAATAATTTATCAGTCAATCCTGAATAATTAAGATTATCGATAAAATTTATATCATACTTTCCCGTTTTAAACTCATTTGTTTTCAAAATGAATTTCAAAAACTTAATATTCGAAGTAATTCCTGAGATTTGAAATTCATCCAAAGCTCTTTTCATTCTGCTAATAGCTTTACTTCGATCATTATCCCAGCAAATTAATTTTGCAATCATTGGATCGTAATGAATTGATATTTCAGAATCGGCTGCAAAGCCAGAATCAACACGAATTCCAATTCCATTTGGTTCGTTGTAATTCAATATTTTTCCGGTTGATGGAAAAAAATTATTTTCGGGATCTTCAGCATAAATTCTGCATTCGAGAGCATATCCATTTAACTTAATATCTGCTTGTTCAAACGATACTTTATTATCAGCAGAAATTAAAATCTGTTCTTTTACAAGATCAATTCCCGAAATCAACTCTGTAACAGGATGCTCAACTTGAATTCTTGTATTCATTTCAAGAAAATAAAATTCTTTATTGGAATCCATAAGAAATTCAATTGTGCCGGCATTATAATATCCGCAAGCTTTTGCTGCTTGTATAGCAGCCGAAGTTATTTTCTCTCTTGTAATTTCATCCACAAAGGAAGATGGTGCTTCTTCTATTATTTTTTGATGTCTTCGCTGGATTGAACACTCGCGTTCAAAAACATGCCGATAGTTTCCAAATTTATCTGCAATAATTTGGACTTCGATATGTTTAGGATTTTCAATAAACTTTTCGATATAAACTTCATCGTTCGCAAATGATTTTAGCGCTTCACGTTTTGTTGATTCAAATGCTGATTTAAATTCAGCTTTACTTGATACTTTACGCATCCCTTTTCCACCCCCGCCAGCGGAAGCTTTAAGTAAAATTGGAAAACCAATTTTTTCAGAAGATTTAATTCCCTCTTTCACATCTTTGATTGCTTCTAAAGTTCCCGGAACAACAGGCACACCATTTTTACTCATCAAAGTTCTTGCTGCGGTTTTACTTCCCATCATCTTTACTGATTTTGAAGAAGGACCAATAAATGTAATTCCGCTTTTTTCAACTTCTTTAATAAACGATGCGTTTTCAGAAAAGAAGCCATAGCCTGGATGAATTGCATCTGCGCCGATTGATTTTGCAAGTTCTATAATTTTATTTTTGCTTAGATAAGATTCCGAAGCGGAAGAGGCGCCAATATTATATGCTTCGTCAGCCATTCTTGTATGGAGTGAAGTTATATCAGCATCAGAATAAATTGCAGCAGATTTAATTCCAAGTTCTTTGCAGGCTTTAATTATTCTAACGGCAATTTCGCCTCTGTTAGCGATAAGAATTTTTTTGAACAAATAAACTCCTATTTTAATTCTGCAATTGTAATACCGTCACCGCCAAACTCAATGGCGGCAAAATAATAATTTTTTATATACTCATGTCTTTTCAAAATATCCCAAACAGTTTTTTTAAGAACGCCTGTTCCCTTTCCGTGCAATATTTCTACTCGCTCCAAAGATGCCTGATATGCTTCATCTAAAAATTTTATTATTTGGAATTCTGCAGCATCAGGTTTTTCACCACGAATATCTATTCTGTAATTTACATTAGAAATATGGTAAGATGAAAAATTATTTTGCACTGCCGCTTTCTTTTCTTTCGTTTCAAAGAGGTCAGCTAACTTTACTTGCATTTTAATTGAACCCGATAAAATAGTTGCTTTAGCTTTGGATTTATTAAGTTCAATTATTTTTCCTGTTGTGGTGGAATTATTTATTCCAACAAAATCACCAATAGCAAAATCATTTTTATTATTAACTTTTTTTATTTCATCAACAATAAAATCCTTATTCTCAAATTTTATTTCTTGAATGATCTTTTTTGATTCTTTAATTACCTCTTTTGTTGCGCCCGATTCTCTAATATCCTTAATTACCCTTTCAACTTTTCTGTTCACGTTTTCAAGATAAATCTCACCTTCGGCTTTTACTTTTTTAAGAATTTCTTTTTTCTCTTTTTCTATTTTTTCGTAGCTCTTTTTGTAGAGTTCGGATAATCCGTGAAGTCTTGAATTTTCAATTTCAAGCTCATTCAATTTTTTATTAAGCCTGTTTGATTTTTCTTCAAGCTCGGATAAGAATTTTTCCAAATTATGTTTATCGGAATCAATATTCTGCCTTGCTTTTTCTAAAACATCATCGCTTAAACCGGTTCGCTTTGCAATCTCAAATGCATAGCTGGAACCCGGAACCCCCAGATTAAATTTATAAGTCGGAGAAAGATTTGTATGATCAAATTCCATCGCTCCGTTTTGCATTCCATTAATATTATAAGCAAATACTTTTAAACTGCCATGATGTGTTGAAGCAAAAACTGTTGATCCTTTTTCTAATAGTGTTGATAAAATTGCCGCCGCAAGTGCTGAACCTTCAGCGGGATCAGTTCCTGTTCCAATCTCATCTAAAAGAACTAAGGAATTATTTCCAGCATTACCAATTATATTTTTAAGGTTTTTAAGATGAGAACTAAATGTAGATAAATCGTCCTCAATCGATTGCTGATCTCCAATATCAAGTAAAATATTTTCAAAAATGTGAAAGTTTGAATTTGAATTAACAGGTATATGAATTCCGGATTGAAGCATAAGATTTAAAATACCAATTGTTTTTAAAACCACAGTTTTACCACCCGCATTTGGTCCTGTGATTATTACAACTTTATCGTTGTTAAGTTCAAAACTTAACGGAACCGTTTGCTGCCTTCCAAATTTTTTTATTAAGATTGGATGTCGAGCTTCAGAAATAAAAATTGGTTTTGTTGTATTAACATTTGGAAAAGCACCGATTACTTCTATCGAATATTTTGCTCGTGCAAAGATAGAATCAATATATGCTAATGCGTTAAGTGAGGTTTTAAGAAGTTCACTCGATTGCCCAATCATTTTTGTAAGTTCTCTTAAAATTCTTTCAATCTCCCGGCGTTCAGCAAATGAAAGTGAAATAATATCATTATTTAAATCAAGCGTCTCTTCAGGCTCAATGTAAACAGTCTGTCCGGTTGCGGATTCAGAATGGATAAAACCTCGAATATGCCTTTTGTGTTCAACTTTAATCGGGATAACCATTCTACCATCACGCAAAGTAAGATAATCTTCACGAACAAAATCGTCATCTTTTAAAGTTTTAATAATACGATTTATAGATTTTACAAGTTCGTTTCGTCTTGAGTTTATATCTTTTCTAATCTGTGAAAGCACCGAACTTGCATTTTCTTTAACCTCTCCCTGTTCATTTATTATTTTTTCTATTTGATGTTCAAATAGTTTATCCGAAAATAAATTAGATAGTTTTTCTTTTAGTTTTGAATCTTCATTTAATTCAGATTTTAAAAATTGAATTAGCAGCCTGGAGCTTTTAGCAAGTTTAAGAATTTCTAAAACTTTACTGCCTGATAAAATTGCACCTTCAATTCTGCTTTCGGATAAAACATTGTTTAGGTTTGAAATGTAATCGATTGGCGGATAACCGGCTTTATTAATGATATCCTTTGCTTCTTCAATTAATATTCCTTCAGTTTTAATAAATGCAGAATCAATTGAAGGATAAAGATTTAAGATTAATTCATTTCCGCTTTCGGTGGTTGAATATTTTGAAATGTGATTTAGAATTTTTTCAAATTCTAATTTTTCAAGTACAATCTCATCTATCATTGGATAGAATCTTTTTGATTAATATAGTCTTTAATTATATCCTCTGTACTTGGTGTGTAATCTTTAAGAAAATTAATTGAGGTTGGAATTGCACCGTAAGCATACTTATAAAGCATGGAAGATTGCTGAGTTTTCTTATCCGGAAAATCAAAAATGTTTAACAATAAGAATAACGCACTAATAAAAAATAACAGTTGAATGATTCCAAAAAAACCACCAAGCAGTTGATTGATAAGATTGTTCACCTTATCAAACGGATGGATAACTCGTTTTAGAATTGTTGTAACAATCATAATCGCAACAAAAAGTAAAAGACCAGCCATTATTTCTGCTAAGTAAAATTCTATACCAAATACTGATTCAATTATTTTTCCAACATAAGATGAAAATAATATTGCTATAATAACCGCTGCAATAAAACCAATTATCCCAACAATCTTACGAACAAAACCATCTTTAAAACCAAGCAAAAAACCAATGGCAAGCGCAACGACAATAATTATATCTATAAAATTCAAATTTAACCTAAAAAATTTTCTACAATAGATTTTACAATTTTGCCATCCGCCTTACCTTTTAATTCCTTCATTACAAGCGGCATAAGTTTTGGAAAATCTTCTTTTGATTTAGCGCCAATCTCAGATGCTAATCGGAATACTTCATTTTTAATTTCAGTTTCATCCATTTGTTGTGGAAGATAATCCATAAGAATTTTTAATTCGGCTTCTTCTGTTTCAGCAAGATCATTTCTTCCTGCATTACGGAATTGTTCTATAGAATCCTTACGTTTTTTTGCGGCCGTTGTCAGCATTTTTAATTCGTCTTCAGCAGTCAGTTCTTTTGCTGTACCACTTTTTTCAAACTCAAGGATTAATGCACGAATCGAACGAACGACTGTTAGCCGAGTTTTATCACCAGACTTCATCGCAACTTTTAAATCCTGATTTATTCTATCTTTTAAATTCATTTAAACCTCGATAAATTGAAAAAGGCAGGCGAATAAAATTCAAACCTGCCTTTAAATAAAAAACATTAACCTTTAATTAAACTTTTATCATTGCCGAGTAATTGATTCTTAAGCAGGAAGCTTTTCTCAGTTCTTGCTGAATATCAGTTACAAATCCCATATCGGTTGATTGATCAACTCTGAGTGAAACTATAATGTTAGGTAATTCAACTGCTTTATCATACATAATTCTCTGTATTTCATCTACTTTAACAATCGAATCATTTATCTGTACTCGTTTATCTTTTCCAACCCAAATGTAAGAGACCAATCTTTTGTTTTCAATTTTTTCAATTGCTTTTGCTTCAGGTAATTTAAAGTTAACAAGAACTTCAGTTTCTCTCATTGTTGTTGTAACCATAAAAAACAGCAGCAACATAAAGATAATATCCGGCATTGAAGAAGTTGGAATTTCTGTCTTTGTATTAGCTCTTCTTTTTTCAAAATGCATTTTAATTATCCTCTGCTATTTTTTTATTGATTCAGGTTCGGCAATAGAAATAATGATTGGAACAACTTCTTTAACATCAACTTGCTGCTCCTGATTTAAGTCATTATATTTTTTGCCGTATTTACCATTAGAGTATTCATCACGAACCTCAAAATATGCAAGTTTAATCTGATCTAATGCTGCTATGTAAACATTATAAACAGTTTTTCTATCAGTTTTTAACGATACAATCATTTTCTTGTTTTTTGGCAAATCATTCTTGCTTGCAATTCTTGCTTTCAATAAGTCTTTAATTTGAAAAACAGGAACTACTTCCCCATTGATAAGCACATCGCCATTTTCATTAACCAAAACGGCAGCCATTCTGCTCGGATCAATTTTTACTTCAACTTGATCTTCATTTATCTCTGGTAAGGTTAAACCTAATCCTGTATCAACATCAATAACAGTTGCAACAAGAAAGAACAATAGAAGCAGGAATGCAATATCAGCCATAGATGCCGTTGGAATAGTTGCTTCAGGTATTTTTTTCTTTTTTATCATTTTTGATTCTCAGTATTTAAAATTTAACTGAAACTTATTTTTTAACTTTCATTGCATACAAAGCATCAATCAATTCAATTGAACTCTGTTCCATATCTCCAACCAATCTATCAATTCTGGAAACAAAATAGTTATAGAAAACTTGAAGAATCATAGCTACAACAAGACCAAAAAGTGTTGTTAAAAGAGCAACTGATATACCTTCAGCAACAACTGCAGGAGAAATTTGAGCTGCTTCTTTAATAGCATCAAATGCTTCAATCATACCTTGTACTGTTCCTGTAAAACCAAGCATTGGTGCAATTGTAATAAATGTAGAAATCCAGATCAATCCTCTTTCAAGGAATCCCATTTCAATACCGCCATAAGCAACAATTGCTTTTTCTGCAGCATCCAAACCTTCGTCATATCTTAATAAGCCAGCATAAAATACAGATGCAACAGGACCGCTTGTATTTTCGCAAACTTTTTTTGCAGCATCAACACCGCCGGAATTTAATGCTTTTTTTACGTCAACAATAAATTTCTTTGTGTTTGTTCTTGCTTTTGTTAATGTCCATAATCTCTCAAATGAAAAAGCTAAACCGATAACCAATGAAGCAAGAATTGGATGCATGAAACCACCACCCGCGGTGTATTTTTCTGCAAGCCAGTTCAAAGCTCCGCTATCATTAGTAGCCTGAGCTAAGATGTTGAATATCGACGCGATTGTTGTTGTGAAGTCCATAAAAGATAACCTCCTGGTAAATTAGATTTTAGTTCAAAATTGGTAAATGATCAATAATTTTCTTAAAAACGTGTAACTACAATAAGTATTTCAAAAAACAAAGTCAACAAAATAGTTTGGTCTTTATTATTTGGAAATCTCAGATATTTTTATTTACTAAATCTCTCTTTTAGTTCGATAATGTTGCCGGATACAAAGTTATAATTTGTAAAAAGCGAATGAACAAGCTCCCCAATTTCTTCAGGTCTTATCCATGAAGAGTAATTTGCATTCTTTATCCATTCTCTATTTGCGGCTGTATCTATAATAAAAGGTGCAATTGCGTTAACAGATAAATTCAAGTCGGTTGCTTCTTGTGATAATGTTTTTACAAGATAATTTATAGCTGATTTAGCAGCACCATAAGCAAATTTTAATTTTTCCGGATGGTTACCTGTAAATGCTGATGTAAAACATATCGATCCGCCTAAACTTTTTTTAACCAAAGTGGCAAAATGTTTAGCGATAAAAAAATTAGTTTTTAGATTCATATTAATCATTCTATCAAAATCGATTTCTTCAGTTTCCCAAACTGAAGTTCCGCCGTAGTATCCACCTATTGTTGAGAATAAAAACAAATTAGCCTTTTCATTCGATTTAATCTCATACATCGCAGATAAAACATTATTCTCGATACTTAAATCTTTTACAATAAACTGTTTTACTTTTGGATCAGATATAGATTCATCAATTTTGGAATCGAATAAATAAATTTGATCATAATCTTTTGAAAGCAAGGTTTTTGTTACGCCTTTTCCTAAAGCGCCGTTTGCACCGAATATTATTAGTTTATTATTCATTACTAATTTTGTTTAATTAAAAATTTTGCAATAACCGGAAAATGATCGCTGTAACCACCAAGAAACCTTGAACCGCCATAAGTTGGAAATGGTGCGCCTTGAAATTTTCCTGTTCGTGTAACCATTAAATATGGTTTGTAAACTTCAAATGAGTTGCAAACATATTTTAAATCATCTTCTAATAAAAGATCTTTTGAAATGATGATTTGATCAAGCATATTAAAATCATCTTTATACTTATAACTTCCCAAACCATCAAACCAGGCTTTATACGCCAGGTTGAACAAATCTGTTCCAGAATCTTCCGGCAAATTTTTATGGTCTAAAGAATCGCAAAAGAACGGCTGAGCTTTTAGATATTCTGTTACTGATATATTTGTTGGTTCATCGTTAAAATCACCAACAATTATAATTTTGCTTTTGCTGTTGATAGCAAAAATTGATTCTATTTCCTCTCGGAGAGTTTTTGCAGCTTTTATTCTATTCGGTTCAGATTCACTTTCGCCTCCTCTTCGTGAGGGCCAATGATTTACGAAGAAGTAAAGTCGTGTCTTTTGCTTCAAATAAAAATACTCCTTCTAAAATTAGGCGCGTATTGTATCCGCCGCCCATATCAACTGTTAAGCCTTTAACATCAAGCAATCTAAATCTGTTAGAATTATAAATAATTCCATTATCAATTCCTCTACCGTCAGGTGATTCCAAATAAGCGGTTTTGTAATATTTATCTGAAAGATATTTTGTTGTCATAGTATCCAACAATGCTTGATGTTCAACTTCGCAAACGCCGAGTATATCTGGCCCATTATCATCATTCATCGAACGAATAACTCTTGAAAGATTATACAATTTTTTATCAAGTCGTTCAGCGTTCCATTCTTTACTTCCTGAAGGTAAAAATTCTTCATCTTCGGTTTTGGGGTCATCAATAGTGTCAAAAAGATTTTCAAGATTCCAATGTGCAACGTATAAGGTATCTTTTTTTTGTTGCGCACAAGTTAGATTAGAGATTGCAAGCAGTATAAATATTATGTAAATGTTTTTCATTAAAATAGTTTAATATTATGTGTGATAATTAAATTTCAATTCGGGTTACAACACCGTGCAGTTTATTATAAGGGAAATCAAAATAACTTACCCAGTTTGGAGCAATTTTTTTAAGCACGATAAAGAACTTTAAGAAGAATTTATTTGTTTTTATTTCTTCCGCACCGTAAAATATGGCTTTCTCGTTAAACTTCCACTGCTTAAATAATACCGGAAGATTTGGAACTTCCATATATCCATATGTAATTCTTACAATAAATAAACCGGGACTAACTTCTTCATATTTCTCAAGCTCAACGCCATACGGAACATCCGTATTTTCGACCGAAACTAAAATATTTTTTTCATACATAATTCCGGTTCTGAACATGCAGTGCAGTATGTATGGAGAAACAATATTAATATTTTTAGTAAAAAACATAGCTTCGCCTTTTACATAATTCCCCGTTTCATAAATTTGTTTAAAGCTTTCAACAAAAACATCCAAGGATACAGAGCGCAGAAATTTCCGTAATCTGCTCATTCCAACAATCCATAATCCCATAACCATAAGTACAAAAGCTGCAATAATAATAGACCAATATCCACCATCGTGTATTTTATGCGTAACAGCAACTAAATAAATTGATGTGATTATCAAAATAAAAATTGCAATAGACATTTTAATATATGCTTTTCGATTATATAAAATAGAAACTATAAATATGGAACTGATAAACATCGTTGCTGTTACTGCCAATCCGTACGCAGCCGCAAGGTTTGCTGATTCTTTAAATATCATTATCATCAAAAGGACTGCAAAAAGCAGAAGCCAATTTACGGATGGAATATAAATTTGTGATCGCATTTCTGTGGATGTGTATTTTATTTTCATCAACGGAAATATGCCGATGTTTATCCCCTGAAATATTAATGACATAACAGCACTAATCATTGCTTGTGATGCGATGATTGTTGCGAACAATGTTAATATCAAAAAAGGAATATAAAATATTTCCGAATAGGTACTAACTAATTTGAAGAGAACTTGATTTGAATCGTGATGCTCAAGAATATATGCGCCCTGTCCAAAATAGTTAATTATCAATGCAAAGAAAATAAAAGACCAGGCTTGACGAATTGGTTTACCGCCAAGATGTCCCATATCCGCGTACAGCGCCTCTCCGCCAGTTGCACAAAGTATTACTTCGCTCAGAACAAAAAATCCGGGCAAACCGTTGTGGATAAAAAATTCTATTGCATACATTGGATTAAATGCTAAAAATACTCCAGGCATGTGAATCAAATAAAGAAATCCCGATAGAAAAAGACTAATAAACCACAGTAGCATAATTGGACCAAAAGACAATGCAACTTTTGAAGTACCTTTAAACTGAATTGCAAATAATAAAACAGTAATTATAGATGTAACTAAAATGATTGTCTGTAATCCAGTGGATTCTAATCCAGGAATAAGTTTTAATCCTTCCACTGCGGATAGAATACTTATTGCAGGTGTAATAACACCATCGCCCAATAACAACGAAACACCGATGTATCCAAGAAAAGAAACAAATCCAACCTTCCTGCCCTTTTTTAAAGTTGTAATAAGAATTTCTTTCAGTACGATGATGCCGCCTTCACCTTTTGTACTCATACTCATTGCAAGCCATGCGTACTGAATGGTTACAAGTGTAATAAGTGTCCAAAATATTAATGAAAGCACACCAAAAATATTTTCTTCTGATGGTATTGTTAAAGTAAAAATTATTGAAAGTGTATAGATGGGACTTGTTCCGATGTCTCCAAAAACTATCCCCATTGCTTTTATTATATCCTTTGCAGGATTTGCGTTTGAACTTTTCATTTACAAAACTTTGTTGCTTTCATTTAAACAGCAAAAAGTTCATTATACCTTTGGATTATTTTACGCGTAAAAATATAGTATTATAAATTTCAATCACAAATATTATTCAACATAAATAAAAATTCTTTTTATCCAATCGCTTCAATTTTGAATAACTAATCTTTATTTTCTGGCAATAATTTTAATCTCATTAAAACTTCTTTATGAAAAACAAAAAGTTTGTAATAATAGATGCGATGGCGCTTGCCTATCGCGCATACTTTGCATTTATAAACCGACCATTGACGAACAGCAAAGGAGAAGTTACATCCGCTGTTTATGGATTTTTAAATCAACTAATAAAAGTTTTTGAAGACCACAAACCGGATTATATTGCCGTTGCGTTTGATTCCAAAGAAAAAACTTTTAGACATGAGCAGTACGACAAGTACAAATCGTCACGTGCTAAAATGCCTGATGATATGATTCCACAATTACAAAGAATAAAAGACATTGTACTTGCATTAAATATTCCGCTTTATATTTTGCCGCGCTATGAAGCTGATGATATTGTTGGAACCGCTGTAAAAATAGCTGAAGAAAAAGGTTTGCTTTCGTTTGCGATAACACCTGATAAAGATTACTTCCAATTAATTACTGATAAAACAAAGGTTGTAAGACCGGGCAAAATGTCTGATGAAGCAATTTTGTACGATAAGCAAAAAGTTGTTGATGAACTTGGATTTGAACCGAAAAATATGGTGGATTATCTTGCCTTAATTGGCGACAGTAGTGATGACATTCCCGGTGTTGCTGGAATTGGACCGAAAAGTGCAGTTCCATTAATTCAAAAATACGGCACGATTGAAAATATTTATAAACATATCGATGAAATTGAAAAAGCAGGAATCAAAAAGAAATTAGAAGTAAGTAAAGAAAATGCTTTTCTATCCAAAGAGCTTGCAACAATTTATTGTGAGGTTCCTATTGATTTTGATTTTGAGCATGCAAAATTCACCGACCCTGATTTTGATAAGTTGAAAGAAATTTTATTTGAACTTGAATTCAAATCAATTTATGCAAAACTGATTAAGTTTTATCAGAAAAATATTTCTTCGGAAACGACTCCAGTAGATGTGGTTAATTTAACAAATGCTGATACTGAAATTAACTTTTCGAATGAAGCAATGAATTTGTTTGATGATAAAAAAGTTAATTATCATCTTATCCAAAAAGAAAACGAAGCACGAAAACTTGCTGCAAAATTACTTGATGTACCGCTTTTTGTTTTTGATACTGAAACAGACGGTTTAAACACGTTTGAAGTAAAGTTAGCAGGAGCTTCATTCTGCATCAAACCAGATGAAGCTTATTTTATTGCGTTAAATCCATTTGATGATGAGCCTGGATTATTTGAAAATAAGTTAAGCGATAGATTGCCTGTTTCGATTTTTGTAAAAATATTCAAAAAAATATTTGAAAATAGTGAAATCAAAAAAGTCTGCCAGAACGGAAAGTATGACATTGCTGTTTTAAGAAGTATCGGAATTAACGTCAATAATTTTTACTTCGATACAATGCTTGCAAGTTATATTCTTGACCCTGATCAAAAGCATGGAATGGATGCTTTATCCGAAAAATATCTTAACTACTCTCCTATTCCCATATCTAATTTGATTGGAGAAAAAAAAGATCCAAAAAAAATATTTGATGTTGATGCGGCAGAATTATCTAACTACGCCGCTGAAGATGCTGACATCACATATAAACTTTATGAAGTTTTAGATGAACAATTAAAAAAACAAAAGATTGAAAAAATTGCTTACGATATTGAATTCCCTCTCGTTCCTGTTTTAGAAGATATGGAAAATGAAGGAATTAAAATTGATACTGCTGCGTTAAATCAGTTTAGTAAAGACTTACAAATTCTTTTGGATAATTACACAAGCGGAATTTATAAAGTAGCCGGCAGTGAATTTAACATTAACTCTCCAAAACAGCTTCAAGAAATTCTTTTTACAAAATTAAATCTTGCAACAGGAAGAAAAACAAAAACAGGATTTTCAACCGATGCGCGGGCTTTAGAAAATTTGCGCGGCGAACATGAAATTGTTGACATGATTTTAAATTATCGCCAGGCTGCAAAACTTAAATCAACTTATGCAGATGCGCTTCCGAATATTATTAATAAAAAAACAGGACGTGTTCACACAAGTTTTAATCAAACTGTTGCTTCAACCGGCAGGCTTTCAAGTGTTGATCCCAACCTGCAAAATATTCCTATCCGAACCGAAATGGGAAAAGAAATTAGAAAAGCATTTGTGCCGCGTGATAAGAATTATAAAATTTTAAGTGCTGATTACAGTCAGATTGAACTAAGAATTATGGCTTCCATCTGCGGAGACGAAGCCTTGATAAAAGCTTTTAGCGAAGGTGAAGATATTCATAGAAGCACCGCTGCTTTGGTTTTTAATGTTAATCCTAAAGATGTTACACCTGATATGAGACGAAAAGCCAAAGAAGTAAACTTCGGAATTCTTTATGGCATTGGTCCGTTTGGATTGAAAACTCGGCTTGGAGTAACGCAAACTCATGCTAAAGAAATTATTGATACTTACTTTAAAACATTTAAACGTGTTAGAGAATTTATGGATAGCTCTGTTAGATTTGCACAAGAAAATGGTTATGCGGAAACTCTATCCGGAAGGCGGAGATATTTAAAAAATATTAATAGCAGCAATAGGGTTGTAAGGCAGTTTGAGGAACGTGTTGCAATCAATATGCCGATACAAGGAACTGCGGCGGATATGATTAAGCTTGCGATGATCAATATTTACAACGAGCTTACAAAAAGAAAAACAAAAACTAAAATGATTTTACAAGTTCACGATGAACTGCTTTTTGATGCACATAAAGATGAGATTGATAAACTGCTGCCAGTAATAAAAAGATTAATGGAAAACGCTTTGCCCTTAAAAGTTCCTGTTGTTGCCGAGACTGGAATTGGAGATAATTGGTTGGATGCACATTAGAGTTCAAGATCAAGTTTAGGTTCAAGCTAAGAATTAAGGTTAGGTTCATCTGATATTTGGGGGTTTCCAGATCAAATGAAATAATTTATATGAAAATAAATCCATCTGAAATAAAAAAAATACTTTGTATTAAACCACGCGGAATTGGAGATATTGTTCTATCTACAATTATTCTTGAAAATCTTCAAAATCATTTTCCAAATGCTAAGATTGATTATTTAACAGAACGCTTTGCCAAATATTCTGTTGCAAACAATCCACTTGTAAATAAAGTTTTAACTATGCACAAAACAGAGTTTGTGGGTAAAGTTGCAATAAGAATCCGAAAAGAAAAATACAATTTGATAATTGATTTATGGTCTAATCCGCGCAGCGCACAAATTACTTTTTTATCCGGAGTAAAATATCGAGTTGGATATGCTTATCGTGGAAGAAAATATGCTTACAACATTTTAGGAACTTCGGGTAAAGGTGAACATCATTCTGCTGAACATAATTTAGAGTTATTAAAACCAATTGATGTCAAAATCATTTCAAAAAAAATTCATTATCATATCGGAACTTTAGAAAAATTTTTTGCAGATGATTTTTTTACCGAGAATAATCTTAAGGATAAAATTGTATTTGGTATAATTCCCGCTGGCGGATGGGATTCAAAACGATGTAATAAAGAGAAATGGGTAGAAATTTGCAAAGCAGCAACAAAAGAATTCGGCTGTAAAATTTTAGTTCACTGGGGTCCGGGGGATGAAAGTGATGCAGAGTTTATTAAATCAAATTTAGGTGATGAATGTTTACTTGCACCAAAAACTACATTGCCTCAAATGGCTTCGCTAATTGCAAAATGCAAAATTGTAATTGCAAATGATTCCGGTCCAATGCACATTGCAGCAGCACTTGGCGTTCCGACATTAGGAATATTTGGACCTACGGATCCAAAAGCTCACGGACCATATTCGCCAAATTCTGATTACATAATTAAAGATGATTTGGATTGTATAATTTGTAATAAATTAATATGTCCGTTTAAACACGAGTGTATGTGGGAGTTGGATGTTGATAAGGTTATCAATAAAATTAGTTCTCTTATCAAATAGATAATTTCAGAAAAAGTGATAATGATCGATCTCAGTAATAAAAAAGTGCTTATAGTTCGTTTGGGAAAAATTGGTGATATAATAATCTCATCTTTTGTTTTTGAAGTTTTAAAAAAAAGATTTCCTGAAATTGAAATATCACTGCTCACTTTAGAATCAAACCGTGAAGTTTTAAAGTACAATACTGATATTGATCATTTAATTCTTTCAAAGAAAAATTTTTCGATTTACTTCCATCTGCTTAGTTTAAGAAAAATATTTTTCGATCTTGCTATTGACTTGAATGATGATCCTTCAACAACTTCAAACGCAATCAGAAAAATAATTAAAGCCAAAAGAATTGTTGGATTTAACTTTTCTGCCAAAGAATCTCCCGATTTATTCCCTCAGCCGCCAAAGGATAAAACCCACATTATTGAAAGAATAAGTTTTCTGATGAATGAGTTGGAAATCAATTTAAACAAGAACGAGATTCATCCTAAACTTTATCTTGGAAGTAAAGAAAATTCCGATATAGAAAAGCAATTAAATAATTATAAAAAGCAAAATAAAATTATTGCTTTAAATCTTTCTGCCGGTGCAGAGATACGCTATTGGAAAATTGAATATTGGATAGAACTGATAAACCTTATCCATACAAAGCTGCCCGAGATCAAATTTTTGCCAATAAGTACCGATAAAGATGAACATTTACGTTTTAAGATTTTCGAAAAAGTCAGTACAAATATTTTAATTGATCAGAAGTTTAAATCATTTCATCATTTTGCTTCATATATTTACAATAGTGATTATTTAATTTCTCCGGATACTTCTGCGGTTCATATTGCATCCGCTTTTAATAAACCAATGGTTGCTATCTATCCGGATTATGAATGGAACTATATTAGCTGGAAGCCTCTATCAAACAACTTTAAAGCAATTAAATCAAAAAGTAATTTTATAAATAGCGTATCCGTTGATGAAGTGCTTAATTCATTTATGGATATTTACGATAAACATTTTAATTAAGTACAATGAAAACCAAAACTGAAATACCATCCTGTAAAAATTTTTCCGGCTATAAACCTTGTTATCCAGATCATAATTGCTGGACAGACGGCTGCAAAGACAATAAACCTATTGGACAAAAAATATTAATTATAAATCTTGATGCAATGGGTGATGTATTGATGACAACCGCACAGTTGCCTGCAATAAAAAAGAAATTCCCTGATTCAACAATCTATTGGATAACACTTAAAAATGCTGCTCCCCTTCTACAGCAAAATCAATTTTTAGATAAGATTGTTATTTACGATGCTGAATCAATCTTAATATTAAATCAAATTGAATTTGATGTTGTTATGAACTCTGATAAATCGCAGCGTTCCTGCGCATTATTAAACTCTGTTACAGCAAAATTAAAATTAGGGTTTGGTTTAGATAAAAATGGCGTGATTGTTCCTGTAAATAAAGGCGCATATTACAATTATAATTTGGGAATGGATGATAATCTTAAGTTCAAAGTAAATGAGAGAACCGGACAGGACTATCTTGCAGAAACTTTTGAACTTGAATATATACGAAATGATTACACCTTTAATTTTACTACAGATGAACTGCGCTTTATAGAAGATTATAAAAAACAAGTTCGCCTACGTGAGACGGATAAAATAATTGGTTTTAACACTGGCTGTTCAGAACTCTATCCAAACAAAAAAATGTCTGTGGGTCAGCATATTTTTCTAATTAATAAATTTTTATCAAAAAGAAAATATAAAATTATGCTGCTCGGGGGACCCGAAGATACTGAGCGAAATAAAGAAATTGCTGATTACTTTAGAGGAAGAGTTATAAACACTCCAACAACGGATGGTATTCGCAAGGGTGCATGTTACGAAGCGATTCCGCAAGTTATAATAACTGGTGATACATTTGGGATGCACTTAGCTATTGCACTTAAAAAGTATGTTATCGCATGGTTTGGATTAAGCTGCTGGACGGAAATTGATCTTTATGACCGTGGAGTAAAAATTTATCAAAAGGATTTATTCTGTTCGCCTTGCTGGAAAAAAGAATGTCCGTACGATCTTGAGTGTATTAAAAATCTTGACCTTAATAAAATGATTATCGAAACAGAAAAATATTTTGAAGACTTTGATATCGCAAAAGTTAAGGAGCGCGACAACATTTTTGAAAGAGCTAAAAAATTAAAACGACCTTTAATTTTAGATGGAGCAATGGGCAGCATTCTTCAAGAGAAGAAGCTTACACCAAACAAACGAGTTTGGAGCGCTACGGCTAATGATGATTCCAAAAATGAAGTTATAACTCTGCACAAAGATTACATTAGAGCAGGTGCGGATATTATCACAACAAATACATTTAGGACTAATCCGTATACGCTTATCTCAACAGGAGTTACGGATATAGTTGGAAGTGTTTCTAATGCTGTAGAGCTTGCAAAACGTGCGCGCGGAAAATCACCTGTGCTGATTGCTGGTTCAAATCCGCCTGCGGAAGATTGCTACCAGGCTGAGCGAACCATCTCACAAAAAGATTTGGAATGGAATCACAAAGTTCACATCGATGCATTGATGGAAAGCGGATGTGATTTTATAATGAATGAAACCCAAAGTCATTTTGATGAAATAAAGTTCATATCAAAATACTGCGGGGAAAATCATATTCCTTTTGTTATGAATTTTTTCTTTCTTGATAAACCAAAACTATTATCCGGTGAAAATCTAACAGACGCAATTGAATATGTATTAAAATATCACCCACTTGCAATCGGGTTTAATTGCATTACTTTTGAAGCATTTGATAATGCGGTTAAAAGATTAAAACCTGAATTGACTTGGGGATTTTATCTTAACTGCGGCAGCGGAAAATTTACAGACAACAAAATTGAATGTGCAGTTTCTCCATTAGAATATGTAAAATTGGTAAAGCCATATCTTGCTTACAATCCATCTTTTATCGGTTCTTGCTGTGGTTCTTCTCCGGAACATACAAAGAAATTAAAAAGCTTAGTTGATGAATGAAATTATTGTAAAATCTCCGGCAAAGATTAATATTGGATTAAATATAATTAATAAAAGAGATGATGGATTTCATAATCTTGAAACAATATTTTATCCGATAAATCTTTTTGATGAAATCCGTTTTTCAAAATCAGATAAGTTTACATTTAACAGCAATGATGAAAATCTGAATAAAGAAAAAACGAATCTTATTATTAGAGCAAAAGAACTTTTAGAAAATGAATTTGTTACTCAGCTTCCTGTTAATATTTATTTAAAAAAAAATATTCCAATCGGCGCCGGACTTGGCGGTGGAAGCTCTAATGCTGCCTCAACATTACTATCACTCACAAAGCTTTTTAATTTAGAATTATCTAAAAAAAATATATTGGATTTAGCAATCCAACTCGGTTCTGATGTTCCTTATTTTCTAAATCCTGTTCCATCTTTCGCTGAATCGAGAGGTGAAAAACTTTTTCCTATCAATTTTAGAATTAAAAAATATTTACTAATTGTAAATCCTGGAATCCATATCGCAACAAAATGGGCTTTTAGTTTAATCACACCAAAACAACCAGACATTTGTTTGAAATCTTTAATTGATAAACCAAATATTAAAATTGAAGATGTAATGGGTATTGCAACCAATGATTTTGAAGAAATAGTTTTTAAGCACTTTCCTGAAATCAAAAAAATAAAAGAAAAAATGCTTTACTTTGGCGCAAACTATTCAATGATGACCGGAACAGGCTCAACCGTTTGGGCTATGTTTGATGATGAAGAAGCAGCTTATCAAACAGAATTATTTTTTAAGTGCAAAAATTATATTACGTTTATTCAAGAACCTATTTAACCGCACTTTCCATAAACTCCACGCTTCCTTTTGCTGCGTTAATGTTTACTTTTAATCCAAATGGAATAGTTACAAAATCTTTTATATGTCCGTGTGGAAATGTATAGATTGATGGGATTTTTAAAGATGCAACGTAATCAGAAATAACTTCACCAAGTGTTAATGTTTTTTTATTTGGGTCATGCTCGTGGCAATCAACAAATCTTCCTAAAATTATTCCCTTGACTTTTTTAAATGTACCGGAAAGTCTTAATTGATTTAACAATCTATCAACTCGATAAGGTAATTCACCAATGTCTTCAATCATTAAAATTTTACCTGTAAGATTTGGAAAGTAATCTGTTCCAAGCAGTGCAGCAAATACAGCTAAGTTGCCGCCAATCAATCTACCTGATGCAATTCCCTTTTGCAGATATGGTAACTTTTGGTCATCAGGAAATTTTAGTTTCCCTGGCTTTTTATTCGATGTAATTATTTCCCAAAAATTTTCTTCTGTATAAGAACTTATTTCATCATAAAAATCAACTGCAACCATTGGTCCTGCAAAAGTCATCAAACCAGCTTTTTCTAAAAACGCCATTTGTAAAGATGTTATTTCACTGTATCCCACAAAAATTTTAGGATTATTTTTTACAATGCGGTAATCGATTTTATCCAACAATCTAAAAGCGCCGTAACCGCCGCGAACAGTAAATATTGCTTTTACATTTTTATCTTTAAACATCGAATGAATATCATCAACCCTTTCTTTGTCAGTTCCGGCCAGATAACCATGATTTTTTCCAACATTTGCTCCCACTTTTACACGATAACCTAAACCTTCAAGGTATTTTACTCCTCTTTCTACTCGCGTAAACTCGTCAGTGGACGAAGCTGGTGAAATAATACCGATTACATCTTTTTTATTTAACTTTTTTGGTTTCTGAAGTGGCATAGGTAATCCTTAAGTTTATCTTTTGTTGATTGCAATTTAATGAAACATTGAAATTAGCACAACGCCGCTTTGAGCACAAAAATCAACTTTAGTGATTATTTTTTGTACCTTTGTGATATGACAAGAATCACGATTGTTTAAGGCTTTTTAAATGATTTTTTTGCAAATTTACGATGTGTTATTTTAATTGTAGCATTATCAAGTCAATAAAATTAGTAAAATTTAGATGAGCAAGCCAAAAATACTATTTATTGGTGGTTCGATAAATCAAACCACAATGATGCACAAAATATCAAAAGAGCTGCCTGAATGTGATGCTTA
This sequence comes from uncultured Ignavibacteriaceae bacterium, assembly GCA_963704275.1. GTDB lineage: Bacteria > Bacteroidota > Ignavibacteria > Ignavibacteriales > Ignavibacteriaceae > IGN3. Next base: position 105,634 of record CAVPHP010000005.1, read on the forward strand.
TTTTACCCCTTATTTTGCCAGCGGACCTTTATGGTTAATGACCAAACTTAAAATGCTTGAGTTTACAATAATGGGCGGGCAGTTCAAGCGCCAAACCCTTGAGTACATTAAAAAAAATAATCTTAAGCTGGATTTTGAAGGTAGAAATGATAATTACGATTTGGTTTTTACTTCTCAAGATTTGATCGTTCCAAGAAGTATAAAAAAGTTTAAAACAATTTTAGTTCAAGAAGGAATGACCGACCCTCCGGATTGGCGTTATCACGTAACAAGATTTCTTGGTCTTGGTCGATGGTGTGCGAGCACTTCTATGACCGGATTATCACACATGTACGATTACTTTTGTATTGCTTCGGAAGGATTCCGTGAGCAGTTTATTGATAGAGGTGTAAATCCACAAAAAATTCGTGTTACAGGTATTCCAAACTTTGATGATTTTGAGAGATTTAAGAATCTTGAATTTGAGCATAAAAACTTTGTACTCGTTGCAACTTCCGATGTTAGAGAAACAACTAAGTATGAAAACAGAAAACAGTTTCTTCTAAACGCAAAAAAAATTGCAGGTGATAAACAAATAATTGTTAAACTTCACCCGAATGAAGTAGTTGCAAAACGCACTGCGGAAGTAAAAAAATATTTACCCGAAGCATTAGTTTATCACGGAGTTAGTATTGATCCGATGCTTACAAATTGTGATGCGTTAGTAACAAGATTTTCAAGTACGATTTTTCCGGCAATTGCTCTTGGTAAAGATGTTTACTGTAATATTGATTTGGAAGATATAAAAAGATTGTTCCCAATTCAGAACAACGGAACTTCGGCAAGCGCAATTGCACAAGTTGCAAGAGAATTACTTGCATCTACAAAACCGGTTGTTAGAGTTAAAGAAAAAAATAAATATATGGAAGATCTAAAATTAGAAATCAAATATTTGTTTAAACAAAAGCTTGTACGAGCTAAATAGTTTTTTATCATATAAAATTGAATAGATCAATAAATATAGTAACTGTAATTCAAGCACGAACCGGCTCATCCCGACTCCCAAATAAAATATTTTTACCTTTAGTTAATAAACCATTACTTTATAGAATATATGAAAGAATTGCTGCATCAAAATTAAAAGGTACAATTGTTATCGCAACTACAACGGAAAAAAGCGATGATAGGGTTGAAGAACTTTGCAAAGAATATAATTTAAACTGTTATCGGGGTCATCCAACTGATTTACTGGATAGGCATTATCAAGTCGCAAAATTATTTAATGCTGATGCAGTAGTAAAAATACCTTCTGATTGTCCTTTGATTGATCCAACTATTATTGATAAAGTTATAGAGTTTTATATAAATAATTTTAATAAATATAATTATGTAAGCAATCTTCACCCTCAATCTTATCCAGATGGGAATGATGTTGAAATTATGAGTTTTGCAGCACTAAAAAATGCATGGCAAAATGCAATAAAGAATTTTGAACGAGAACATACAACTCCATATTTCTGGGAAAATCCGGATAAGTTTAAAATTGGCAATGTGGTTTGGGAAAGTGGATTAGACTATTCGATGTCGCATCGTTTTGTTGTTGATTACAAAAAAGATTATGACTTAATAAAACGAGTGTATGATGAACTTTATCCATTAAATCCTAATTTTACATTAGAGAGTATTTTGGATTTATTTGAACGTAAACCTGATATCCAAAAAATTAATGAAGAATATTGCGGAGTAAACTGGTACAGAAATCATCTTAACGAATTAAAAACTATTACTTCTGAACATACAAAAATAATTTGATAAGTATTTTAACGTAGAACAGATTTTAGTCTGTTAGTGTTTTTCAAAAAAATAAATTAATTATAACAGACTGAAGTCTGTTTTACGAAAGACTGAATATGCCAAACAAAGTAGAATCAAATAAAAATTACCCAATCATAAAAAAATCCGATGAGTATTATAAGTTTGCACTCGATTTAATCCCCTGCACAACACAAACACTTGCAAAAGGACCACAACAAAATGTAAAAGGTGTTGCGCCAAAATATTTGCAGCACGGTAAAGGCAGTCACGTTTGGGATGTTGATGGAAATGAGTACCTAGATTATTTAATGGGAATTGGTCCACTTTCACTTGGGTACGCTTATGATAAAGTTGATAACGCAATTAAAGAACAGTTAAAAGATGGAATAACTTTTTCACTTATGCATCCGTTGGAAGTTGAAGTGGCTGAGCTTATAAATAAAGTTGTGCCTAATGCGGAATCAATCCGTTACAGCAAGGTTGGTGCAGATGTAACTACTGCGGCTGTAAGATTAGCACGAGCTTTTACAAAACGCGATAAAGTTTTATGCTGCGGTTATCACGGCTGGCACGATTGGTACATTTCTGTTACCGATAGAAACAAAGGAATCCCCCAATCAATTCAAGATATGACTTATACTTTTAATTATAATGATATTCAATCCGTAGTTGATTCTATTGATGAAGATACAGCCTGTGTAATTCTTGAACCGTATGTTTTTGAAGAACCGAAAGATAATTTTTTACAGAAGCTTCGCGATGTTTGCACAAAGAATGGAACACTTTTAATCTTTGATGAAATGTGGAGCGGATTTAGAATTGCTCTCGGCGGTGCACAGGAGTATTTTAAAGTAAATGCTGATCTCGCTTGCTTCTCAAAAGCAGTCGCTAACGGAATGCCGATTTCCATTCTTACCGGAAGAAAAGATGTAATGTCTTTACTTGAACACGATGTTTTTTTCTTCACAACTTTTGGCGGTGAAGCTTTATCGCTTGCAGCAGTTAAAGCTACTGTTACAGAAATGATTGAAAAAAATGTTCCTGCTCAATTAGCAAAACAAGGAAATAAACTTAAAGTTGGTTACAATAAAATTGCAGAAAAACTTGGAATGAGTTACACAAAATGTTCGGGATTTGATTGCAGAACAATCATTACATTTGATTCATCAGCAGGCAATCCACTTGAAATAAAATCACTCGTTCAGCAGGAAATGATAAAGCGCGGCATACTTTGGGGTGGATTTCATAATATGTCTTTCTCACATTCAGATGGCGATATTGAATATACTTTAAAAACTTACAACGAAGTTTTACCAATCCTTAAAAAAGCTGTTGATGAAAATAATGTTAAAGGCTTTTTGCGCGGAGAACCAGTGGGTCCTGTATTTAGAAAAGTTAGTAACTTTAATATGAAACCAAAAAAGAAATAATAATTGGAAACTTTTTATCCACTTTAAGTTATCAAGTTATCTTTGAAAAAATTGAAAAGTCATTTCGAAGGAGCCTGCCTGTCGGCAGACAGGTCTTCGACTGAGAAATCTTTAAAATATTAAATACAATAAGATTTCTCCTTTCAGTCGAAATGACATTTCCATTACAAATGAATGAACAAAAATGAATAATAACACACTAGAACTATTCTCTTTAAAAAACAAAGTTGCAATTGTAACCGGTGCTCTAGGATTGATTGGAAAAAATCATTGTATTGCTTTGGCGGAAGCTGGGGCGAACGTTGTGGTTTGTGATCTTGATGAAGCAAAGTGCAAAGAATTTGCCTCTACTCTTCCAACAAAATCAATCGGAGTTGGAGTTGATATTACAAATAAACCATCTGTTGAAAATCTTAGAGATAAAACTTTAAAGACATTTGGTAAGATTGACATTTTAGTAAATAACGCTGCGATAAATGATATGTTCGAGAATCCACAAGCTGCAGCTGAACAATCTATGTTTGAAAATTATCCGCTTGAAATGTGGCAGCAATCATTAAATGTAAATGTAACAGGTACATTTCTTTGTTCGCAAGTTATCGGAACTGAAATGGCAAAATCAAAAAAAGGAAGTATAATAAATGTTGCATCAACTTATGGAATTGTTGGTCCTGATCAATCTATCTACAAAAAACCGGATGGCTCGCAATCGTTTTATAAATCTGCGGCTTATCCCGCAACAAAAGGTGCAATAATAAGTTTTACAAGATTTCTTGCCGCTTATTGGGGTAACAAAGGAGTTAGAGTAAATACACTTTCGCCTGGTGGTGTTGAAAATAATCAGGATGAATATTTTATTAGTAATTATTCAGCAAAAACGCCTTTAGGCAGAATGGCACAGCCAACTGATTATAAAGGTGCAATAATATTTTTAGCAAGTGATGCTTCATCTTACATGACTGGAGCAAATTTAATTGTTGATGGAGGATGGACAGCATGGTAATTGATCAAAAGTTAAGGGATAAAAATCTTCATTTAAAAGATAAAGCTGAAAAAATAAAAATTATCTTAACTGATGTTGATGGTGTTTTAACCGATACTGGTATTTACTACGGACAAGAAGGTGAATCTTTAAAAAGATTTTCAATTCGTGATGGAATGGGCGTTGAACGTTTAAGAAAGTATGCTGGAATTGAAACGATCATAATTACAGGCGAAAATTCTGCAACAGTTAGAACTCGTGCTGAAAAATTAAAAATTAAAGAGTTTTATCTTGGCGTAAAAAAGAAAGAAGAAGTTCTTGAAATCATAAAAAAGAAAAATGGATTTGAAAAAGAAAACATTGCATACATTGGCGATGATTCCAATGATTATGAAGTAATGAAACTTGTTGGATTTACAGCTACTCCCGCTGATGGAATGAATTTTATTAAAGATATTTCAGATTATGTTTGTGAAACCAAAGCCGGTTACGGTGCGTTTCGAGAGTTTGCAGAATTAATTTTAGCATTTAAGAATAATTCTTAAAAATAATTTTGAAAGAAAAATATGAGCAAAAGAGAAATAAAGGTTGGCGCTCGTTTTATTGGTGATGGATATCCTGTTTTTGTAATTGGAGAAATAGGAATAAACCATAACGGCAGTGTTGAGATTGCAAAAAAAATAATCGCAGGCGCAAAACACGCAGGCTGCGATGCAGTAAAATTTCAGAAACGCACTCCGGAAATTTGCACACCAAAAGATCAATGGAATATTGAACGCGATACTCCATGGGGCAGAATGACTTACATTGATTATAGACACAAAATTGAGTTTGGAGAAAAAGAGTATTCTGAGATAGATAAATACTGTAAGGAAATTGGAATTATTTGGTTTGCATCGTGCTGGGATGAAGTTGCAGTTGATTTTATTAAACAATTCGATCCACCGCTTTTTAAAACGGCATCAGCAGCATTAACAGATTTTGCACTTTTGGAGAAACATAAAAAATTAGATAAACCAATTTTGATGTCAACCGGAATGTCAACAATGGAGCAAATTGATAAGGCAATCTCTTTTATGGATAAGAATAATTTAATGATTGCACATGCAACCTCTTCTTACCCATGTAAGAACGAAGAATTAAATTTAAAAATGATCGAAACACTAAAGAATAAGTACCCGGATATTCCAATCGGTTACAGTGGACACGAAGTTGGATTAGCGCCAACCTGGGCAGCAGTTGCTCTTGGAGCTTGCATTGTAGAACGACACATAACTTTAGACCGTGCAATGTGGGGTACAGATCAGGCCGCATCCGTTGAAGTTGGCGGAATAGAAAGATTGATTGCAAACATTCGCGATATTGAAAAATCGTTGGGTGATGGGATTAAAAAGGTTTATGATGGTGAGCTTGAACAAATTAAAAAATTAAGAAGAGTTAAATAAATATTTTGTCACCCTGTCCGCCACGACGGATTGTTTCAGGGCCTAAAACAAATGAATAGAAAGATGCTGAAACAAGTTCAGCATGACATACAATGATAGCAAATATTATTTCAGACATATTTAATGGAATAAGCAATTACATAAACGGATTATCTTCCTCAGAAATAATTTCAACATCGTTGATAATTTTTGCAGCAATATTTTTTGTTTTGTTGGAAAGACTTTTCCCTTATACAAAAGGACAAAAAATTCTTCGTGAGGGATTCTTTGATGATTTTGCGATGTACACTATCGCTCAAAACTATATTTTAAGCATAATTATTTTTAGTGGAATAATTTATTTTATAGATAACTCCACTGGTATATCCCGATTAAAATTATTTTCAACAGTTCCAGTTTGGGCACAATTGATTTTCTTTGTTCTAACCCACGATTTATATATTTACTGGATGCATCGCTGGATGCACAAAAATAAATGGTTATGGAGAATTCACGAAGCACATCATTCACCAAAAAAAGTTGATTGGCTTTCCGGTTCGCGTTCACATCCATTAGAAATACTTTTAAATCAAACTATAGAATTTGCACCAATTATTTTACTCGGTGCACCTGTTGAAGTTATTGCTTATAAAGGTTTGATTAGTGCTGTCTGGGGAATGTACATTCATTGTAATGTTGATATTAAATCCGGCTGGCTTCAAAAAATAATTAATGGACCTGAGATGCATCGATGGCATCACTCAACTGGCAAAGGAAGAAATAGAAACTTTGCAACTAAATTTGCTTTTTGGGATTGGATGTTTGGAACTGCATTTTTACCAGAGACTAAAGCTGATGAATATGGATTAAAGACCTTCTTCCCTGCTCATTATATTTCCCAAACTTTTTTTGCTTTTAGAAGTTTTAAGAGAAATAAGAAATAACAATTTATTTTTTTGCAGCAATATATTTTATTATTTCTGCCTTTTCTATAGTAACCAATCCGCCAATGTTTGCTTCTTCAAAAATTTTATTAATAACCGGGATGAAATTTTCAATCTTATTTAGTTCATCAACTATCTCAATTATCAGCGGCAGATCTTCAGACATAGCTAATATTTTTGATATATGAATTTTACTATTTGCACCAAATCCCATAATTCCTTTTATAACGGTTGCACCTGCCAAACCGGTCTCTCTTGCCTTCAAAACAATCTCTTCATAGACAGGTTTGCCGTTATGTCTATCGCTTTCACCCACAAATATTCTAAGCAGTTTTGCATCAGTGTTTGTTTGCATAATCTAACCTATAAGTTTTGAAATTAAGTATGCTAAATAAATCCCGAGTAAACATAAAACAACATTTAACAGAACGTTATAAATTGCCAATCCAAATTCTGAATCTCTAAATAAATTCAATGTTTCATAAGAAAAAGTAGAAAAAGTAGTAAAGCCGCCGCAAAACCCTATTGTAAGAAATAATCTGAATTCATTTCCAATTAATTCTTTTTCGTTTAGATAGAACATAATTATACCAAGCAAAAATGATCCGACAATATTTACAACCAAAGTACCGTAAGGAAATATTACAGAAATGTTTTTTTGAATGTATGTAGAAATACCGTAACGAAGAGCGCCGCCAATTGCAGCGCCCGCGGAAACAAGAATATAATTTAACATTGTTTATCTTTTTTTACCGAAAGATAAAACTAAACGGATAGCCAGCAAAATTATTTTAGCAAATTCATTTTACCGCTTTTAATTTTTTCTCCAACTTTTAAGTTGTAGATATAAACACCGCTTGCAACATTTTGATTGTTTTGATTCTTCCCTTCCCACTTAACAACATAATTTCCTGCAGCAAGCTGCTCATTAACTAAAGTTGCAACTAAACTGCCTTGCACATCATAAATTTTTAATTCAGTGTTTTGATTTGTTAAATCATACGGAATTGTAAACGCAATAAGCGTACTTGGATTAAATGGATTTGGATAATTTGCAATCAGTATTTCCGATTGTGGGATGATCGAGCCATATTGATCATCATCGACCGATGTAATCAACGAAGGACCATTGCCTCTTGAATTACCAACTGAATCTGCCAAATAAATATTCACCCAGTCTGGGCGCAAAGCTGATTGTAGGTATTGATCATTCCATTCCAGATCTGTTAATCTTAAAAAATTGGATGTAGTATATTCATAATAACTCATAACAGGACCAATAAAAGCTGTTGTAACGCCATCATTCCAAGGTGTAACAAAAACACCAAGATTTATGGGGCCTGTGCCAACATGCTTAACCCAACCATGAAAGCCGCCACTGCAATCTGTCGGAACTGTGTGCATATCTGCAACTAAATGATCACTTTGCAAAAGTCCTGGATTACCATAAGGCGGTTCAATCACAGATAATTGCTCATCTTTATAAAATAATTTTGGATACCATCCTTTATACGGAGTTTCACCTGATCCACCATTAAAATCTTCATAGATCATGCTCTGCAAAAAATGTTTTTCTTGATAAGTTAAAATTTCCTGAATCAATTCTTTCTCCGAAATGGTTTTTAGAGTGTCCATCACATTTCCGAGCAGTGTAAAATATCCAGAAATTTCTATTTGAAAACCAGGATCAGAAAAGTTTATTACTTGGATTTTATTTAATGCATTCAGAGAAAAATCTTTTAATGTTTGATAAAACTCCGGAAATGGTTCAACATAACTGTACGGATAAGAACAAATTGAACCACCTGTATAAGATTGTTTTGCATATAAAAGATTATCGTGTCTTAGTTCTGCCCACGAAGCAAGTTGGGTATTCATTTTTTCTTGCCAGAACGCTGCAGTTTGCATAAAGTCCGGCAAGTTTTCTCTGTTTAATGGAGGATTTAGTTTTCTAATTATTTGCAACCAGTTTGAATAAAAATTTGCTGACCAAAAATTATCATCGTAAGAATCTATTAGATATCGCAATGCTGCAAGATTTGTTGAGTAGTGATACTGATTTAATTCATCAACAAGTAATTGAGCCGATGCTGAGTTTCCCATCGAAAAAAGAACATCCAACAAAGAAGGAAACAATCTGCAAACTCTTCCGGCAATTCTATCATAAACAACACTTGCTGTAACATAAGAATCAATCACAAATCTTTGTCCGAATAACATAAACGCAGATGCAGGAATAATGCTGTCAGGACTCATTGGGTTGCTAAATAATATTTGAGATAATATTAGCTGATATGCAAATGCTTGATTCATCAATGTGTCCTGAAATTCTATAACATTCAAGCTGTCCAAAAGTTCATCGGCATCTGTAAATGAAACAGCATTTTTTAAATATCCAAGATTATCTAGAGTAACATTATCCTGATCTCCGGCAAATATCTTTATTGTATTTTCTATTTCAGTATAATCAGAATATGTGTTTGTCACATCAATTAATTCTTTAATCAGATAAGAATCTATTATTTGTCGTTTAACATCATCAAAAGAAGGAAGCGGACACACTACTGAATCAAGTGCGATAGGTTTAGTCAAATATAGTTCTGTTCTTCCAAGCCACATCATTACGCGAAAGTAATTTGGCAATTGTGTTGGATTAGGATGACCAGGTTCTTCATAATAATGCCCGCGAGGTTTGAATTGACTCCAATCAATAACCCTGCAAACATCCGCAAATAAATTATAAGAACCCATTTGCTCATCAGATATAAACTGTAATATGGTATCAATCTTAGCAGCATTTTCACTATAATATGGATTTATAATCAAGTCGAATAATCTTAGGGGAACTGTTAAATAAACGTCAGCATCCTTAAGCATTGTTAACATTTCCGGATTATTTCCATACTTGGTATACAAGTAATTTTGTTGAGAATGTATTGTCTGTAAAAGTGATTTTACTTTCTCAATTAAGAATCCAAGTTCAGCATCTTTTAGGATTCTATCATAAGAAATATGGAATGCATGAAGAATCGCATCTGTTGAAACAAACACAGGCATATCACGATGAAATATATCCAAATAAGCTTCACCGAAAGATAATTTTTTCATTCTTTCCGAAACAACAAAACCATTTTGTTCCAACAAATCCAATTCATGTGAAGTTAAACCATACTCATAAGCAATTGAATCAAGGTATCTTACATTTTCAATTGATAAATTCAAATCATCAACAAATTCACCAGCCGGATGCATCTGCATCAAATCAGTAGAACTCATATTTTGGTGCGATTGGAGAAACTGCTTGTATGCGTTTATATTAAAATTGGATTGAGGAAATAAATATTGCGGTTTGAGTATTAGGAGAGTGAAGATTGTTATTGATAGTAACTTTTTCATTTTTCTCACCATTTTTTTTGTAAACGTAAGAAATAAAAAGTAAAATATCAATTGCCAGTCTGCAAATAAAAAGTCAACAAAATAGTATTTCGAGGTTTAAGTGAATTCAAGGTGATTTTGCCAATGGTATTCTGCCATAGCATTCCTTCGGAAGAACCCTTCTGTTAGAGCCGTGAAATGCTTTTTAAAATAAAAAAGCCCCGAAATTTTTAGTATTTCGAGGCTTTATAGTGACCCCAAGGGGATTTTGCCATAGGCATTCCTTCGGAAGAACCCTTCTGCTACAGCCGTGAAATGCTTTTTAAAATAAAAAAGCCCCGAAATTTTTAGTATTTCGAGGCTTTATAGTGACCCCAAGGGGATTTGAACCCCTGTTACAGCCGTGAAAGGGCTATGTCCTAACCACTAGACGATGGGGCCAGAAAGAAAATGAACTTAAGAAAAATATAGTTCTAAATGTTATGGGTGAGCGATGGGGATTGAACCCACGACCCCCAGGGCCACAACCTGGTGCTCTAACCAACTGAGCTACGCTCACCATTTAAAGAACGAATTTTAATAGTACGCCCGAGTGGAATCTTCCGAAGGAATGGCTTTGCCAGAACCTTAACTCTCAACTTAAAATGCTGATGTCTATCCACAAAAAACGGACTTACAAAATTTCAATCGTACGCCCGAGTGGACTCGAACCACTGACCCTCAGCTTAGAAGGCTGATGCTCTATCCAATTGAGCTACGGGCGCTTATTTTACACAAAATCACAAAGAACAATATCCAAGTAACGAGTTTAATTTCAATCTTATAATTGAGTATGGATAATTGGAATTTAACTGAGTCGGGGCGGCAGGATTCGAACCTGCGACCTCCTGCTCCCAAAGCAGGCGCGATAACCGGACTACGCTACGCCCCGAAACATTCAAAATCCTTAAAAAACGAGGTGAAAATATATACGTTTACCTCCTAAAAAACAATTTTTTGGTACTAATAGAATCTTTAAATTGCCAACAATAAAAATCAATCGTTTTGAAATGAATTTAGCCTTTTTCGTATCCAAAAGATATATACTTTCTAATAAAGACTCCAGGTTGTTAAATCTGATTTCTATTATCAGCATTGTAGGTATTTCTCTTGGTGTTGCAACGTTAATTATTGCGCTGAGTGTATTGGATGGATTTGAAAAAACACTTACTCAAAAAATCACTGATTTTGATTCACATATTAAAATATTATCGTATAAAGAATCTTTACCAGATGCTGATAAATATATTGACAAATTAGAACTAAAACTCGTAAACCAAATCGAATATATCTCCCCTTCCATTTCCAAACTTGCAATTATAAGTTCAAAGAATCGCAAAGAAGGAATTAACATTAAAGGTATTGTTGAACCAAATGAAATCAGTAAAATTAAATCAAACCTTATTCAAGGCAGTTTAAGTTTTGATAAAGAAAATTCTATTGTTATTGGTAAAACTTTAGCAACAAAATTACATATCTCAGTTGGTGATAAAGTAACACTGTTTGCTTTAAAGAATGACAAAGTTCCATCGCTAACAGAAATGCCGAACATACAAAACTTTTTTGTTCAAGGAATTTTTGAAAGCGGAATGGCTGAATACGATAATATGATTGGCTATACCGGAATTGCAGCAGCACAAAATTTATTTTCAATGCCGGGTGAAATAAATGGAATTGATATTAAACTTAAATCTATTGATAAAATTGATAGCCTTGCACTTGTTATCCGGAAAGAATTAAGATATCCATATCACGCAAGAACAATTTTTGAAATTTATAGAAATATTTTCTCATGGATTGAACTTCAAAAAAAACCAATACCAATTATTTTAGGATTAATAATTATTGTAGCCGTATTTAATATCATAAGTGCGTTGTTAATGCTTGTGCTGGAAAAAACAAACTCAATTGGTGTTTTAAAATCATTAGGTGCAAAAGGCGGAACAGTTATTAAAATATTTATTTATCAAGGGATATATCTTTCATTTATCGGAATTGCCGGGGGAAATTTTCTTGCGTGGCTGCTAATGTCCATTCAATTAAAGTTTGATATAATTAAAGTTCCATCAAGTGTCTATTTTGTTACTAAGGTTCCTATTGAAATGAGTCTTGATGTATTTCTTTTAATATCGATAATAACTTTTATTCTTTCATTACTATCGGCAATCATTCCGAGTTACTTTGCTTCAAAAATAAATCCTGTAAAAGCTTTGAGGTTTGATTAATGAACTACGAACGATTTATAGCAAAGCGATATCTACTATCTAAACATAAAATTAATTTTATTACGATAATTTCATTCATTTCAATAACGGGAATTACAATTGGCGTTGCAGCCTTAATTGTTGTGCTTTCAGTGTTTAATGGATTCGGGAGTTTGGTTACATCCTTTTCTGATGAACTTTGATCCGCATTTAAGAGTTGAATATAAAATTGATAACTCAAAAGAAGATAACGAGAAGGTTGAAACAATTTTAAAAGAAACTCCTGATCTTAAATCATTTGCTCCTTTTGTAAATGGAAAAGTTTTGGCATTAAATAGCGGAAATACTCAGGTTATTTCTCTTAAAGGAATTGAACTTAAGAACGCGGATGAGCTTTATAATATTAAAGATAACATCCTTTTCGGCAGTGCGGAGTTAAATGAAGAGGATGATACACCAGGAATTTTAATTGGATTAAGATTGGCGGATCATCTGCAAGTGCTTGTTGGAGATACTATAACAATTATTTCTCCTTCCGGAATTGAAAAAGCAATTACGCAATTCGGGATGCCAAACACACAGCAATTTATTGTGCAAGGGATTTTCAGTTCTCAAAATAATGAGTACGACGAGAGTTTAGCTTTTACATATTTAAGCGAAGCACAATATTTATTAGGCTATAAAAACAGTTATCAAGGATTTGAAATAAAACTTAACAACTCCGATAACTCATTTAAAGCCAAAGATTATCTGGAATCAAAATTAGACAACAATAAGTTTGAGATAAACACCTGGTACGATTTTCATAGAGAACTATATTCTGTTATGCAGATTGAAAGATGGGTTGCGTACATTTTGCTTTCACTTATAATTGCCGTGGCAACTTTTAATATTCTTGGTTCCCTTTCGATGTCTGTAATTGAAAAGAAACGTGATATTGGAATTCTAAGATCGATGGGTGCTAAAGAAAATTCCATCTTAAAAATATTTATGTATGAAGGTTTGATGATTGGTTTGATCGGCACGGGTTTAGGAGTTTTACTCGGATATCTCATCTGCTTTCTGCAGATACAGTATAACATTTATCCGCTTGATCCAACACAATACAAAATTGATTCACTTCCATTACAACTAAGATTATCAGATTTTTTTGTAATTGCCGGTGCATCAATATTTCTTTCATTCATTGCATCTTTAATACCCGCTAAAAGAGCAGCTAAGGTTGATGCATTACAAGCAATTAAATGGGAATAATTTTATGAGTATTATTTTAAAAGCCAATGAGCTTAGCAAGTCTTATCAGACAATAAAAAAAATCAAACTTGATGTATTAAAAAATATTTCTGTTGAGATTGAAGAAAACAAAATTTCTGTTATTGTTGGAGCCTCCGGTGCGGGTAAATCTACTTTACTCCATTTACTTGGAGGATTGGATAGACCGGATAATGGGACTGTTCTTTATCAACAAAAAAATATTTTTGATTTTAGCAACGATAAACTTGCTAAATTCAGAAATGAAAATATGGGATTTGTTTTCCAGTTCCATCATCTTACTACCTGAATTTACTGCAGTTGAAAATGTTTCTATTCCACAAATGATAAAAGGGCTAAGTTTAAAAGCAGCTTCTAAAAATTCTAAAAAACTTTTAGAAATTGTTGGACTGAAAGATCGAGCAGATCATAAACCTGCGGAACTATCCGGCGGTGAGCAGCAAAGAGTTGCGGTAGCACGTGCGCTTGCTAATGATCCCAAAATAATTCTTGCTGATGAACCAACAGGTAATCTTGATTCAACAAACAGTGAATCCTTACACAAATTGCTGTTTGATTTGCGTGATAATTTTAACAAAACATTTGTTATCGTTACCCACAATCCTGAACTGATGAAACTCGCAGATGTAATCTTTGAGATTAAAGACGGTATCATTACTAAAAATAAGTGATTAGATCATTTACCTAATCAATCTTCTTACTTTATGTCTAAGTAATAAACTTAATATTTATTATTCTATTAATATTTGCAGACCCAAAGGAAAACTTTATATTAAATAATTGTTACCTGTTGACAATTATAATCAGAGAAACTAAGTTGCGCTACAAAAATTAATTACAAAAATCTTTTTTTGGTTACTAACTAACTTAATTCAATTAATTTCATTAGGAGGCTGTATGAAATACCTTACTAAGTTCTCTTTAGTGCTTGTTCTTTTAATCCCTTTTTTAACTTTTGCTCAGGATGCCAATCAAGATGCTATGATGAAAGAATGGCAAGCCTATATGACTCCAGGTCCTGAACACAAAATGTTTGCTGATATGGTTGGCGAATGGGAAGGTGATATTACAATGTGGATGGATCCATCTCAACCACCACAAACTATGAAAGGAACGACAACTTATGAGTCCGTAATGGACGGAAGATACCTCGTTGGTCATTTCTCAGGTATGATGATGGGAATGCCGTTTAATGGAATGGACTTAACTGGTTTTGATAATGCTTTAAAGGTATATCAAAATGTATGGATTGATAATATGGGCACAGGTATGATGATAACTGAAGGAACTTTTGATAAAAGTACAAATTCAATTACGTATATCGGTGAGATGGTTACACCTAACGGAAGCAAAGCAAAAGTGAAAAATGTCATTAAAATAATTGACAAAGATCATTCAACTTTTGATATGTTTGTTGATATGGGGGCGGGAGAAATGAAATCTATGGAAATTAAATACACAAGAAAATAATACCCCCAATTTGTTTTTCTTACTTCCCTCTCTTTCCTTCAATCTAACAAGAAGGTAGAGAGGGATTTTTTTTGCCTAAGATAAAAGTATTTTAGTGGGAGCTAAATCTTATGAGTATTAGCTTCGGCAACTTGTGTATAGGGAAATCCATCTGAGTATGAGGACAATCCAGATGAGTATAAGCTCCTTCCACTTGAGTATGAGCTAAATCCTGTTGAGTAGAAGCGTGAGCAACATCTAAAGGAGTTTGTTGTTGTGAGCGGTGAAGGGATGGGAGAAATCTTAACTCCGTAAAAGTTCAACAGTCAACAAATGTAAAATTCAAAAACTCATATCTGACGCACTAAAATGGCGGTGGGCGTTGAGGCGCTAGTTAGCTGCGTTTTTCTTTTATTTAATTTTTTGTTTTATTGATATTAATTCTTTTACAAACTTCACATTTTGTTTTTTGTCCATAATCAGTGTAAGCCCACGAATTTTACCATATCTTTTCCCGTCTTTAAACTGGTTTTTCAATGCATCTGAAATTTTACTTTCAAGAATAAATTGTTCAGCTTTATCCCCGAAGTAAAAGGTAATTTTAAATGATCCATGAATAATTGAAAGCCAAAAAACTGTTTTAGACTTTTTAGTTACTTTCAAAAGCCAACTCGTGCCATCATTGTAATATTTCCACTGTTTAGAAAAGTCGGAATATTCAGTATGAATGTAATCGAAAACAGATTTCCATAAAACTTTAGATTTACCGATATGAGAGAATATAATTTCTTCAGTGGGAAATTGATTTTTGTCTGAAAGAATTATCTCTTCCATCATTATCCTCGCAAATACTTTAAGCACCTAACGGCATTGTGCCTAACCCGCCGCCCATAACAAGGGAGCCGAGTAAAACACAATTACTGATGAATTACTAATTATACATTTCCAGCACAATCATCGCTCGCACCCCAGATCGGAAAAAGAGGAAAAGGATATATATTCATTTGTATAGCTTAGTTTAATTATATAAGCACTTGCAACTTAGCGCAATAAAAAGTTTATGTCAACAAACCCCTCCTATTTCCTCCCCTTTAGCTAAAGGGGAGGATTAAGGTGGGGTTAGGTTTTTAATTCTTTTATCTTCTCTTCAATCTTACTAAACGCCATATTTGCATTACCCATTAACTCATCATTCGTGATTCTTAAAAAAGTTATATGAAATTTTTCAAGATATTTTTGTCTTTCCTCATCGTAAACTTTCTGATCTGGATTATCGTGTACACTTCCATCAAGTTCTATTGCTAGTTTTATTTCCGGCGAGTAAAAATCAATTACAAATTGATCAACAGAATATTGTCTCAGAAATCTAACACCTAATTGCTTTCTTCTTAAATGAATCCACATAATCTTTTCACAGTATGTCATTTCATTTCTTAAGGTTCTTCTTTTTTCTTTCTCTTCCTTTTTGTTGTAGTGTTTAGTCATAACGTAAAGAAACTTAGTGCAATAAAAAATTTATGTCAACAAACCCGTTCCCGAAATCAATTCGGGACAAGTTCTATTTCCTCCCCTTTAATTAGAGCGGAAGTAAATTAATTAGCACAATTAAGACAGCCACCTTTATGTACACAAATGTTTTCACCACAAATTTTACAAGCCCATCTTTTATTTTCATTAACAATAAACTTTTTTAGTCCATTCTTTTTGATATACTCAAGATTTTCGATCATACTCATATTATACTTAGTACGGTATCGTTTATCTAAGTGTTTTAATCTTTTGCACGGAAAACTTTCGCACTCGTAACAAAAACTTTTGTTTACATCTTTTAATTTTGTACAGTTTTTTATTCTACAATTAACACACGAAAAGGCTTTACTTTCATCTTCAGCTCTGCATCCGGGACAATGATTTTTTGTTCTTTGGTATGCATAACAAAGCGCACAGTTCATTCCGCAAGGAGCAATAAGCAGGATTGTGTTTGAATTTTTTATGGAAAATTTATTTGTACTCATTAATCACACATCAAGATTAAGTGTAATTTAAAATGAACATTTGCAACTTAGTGCAATAAAAAGTTTAAATCAACAAACCCCTTCCCGAAATCAATTCGGGACAAGCTCTATTTCCTCCCCTTTGGCTAAAGGGGCGGATTAAGGCAGTGTTTATTATTATTCATACAAATCATTTATATCCGCATTTGCAATATCTAAAATAAGCTGCGCAACTTTATCAACTACATCATTAAAATATTTTTTACCTTTTTCTTTTGTAGCTTTTGTTGGATTTCCTATTCCGGTATCATCAGTTACCTTGGACCATTTTCTTTCTGTCCAAGCCCAGCCTTCCTGAATTCCTTTAATTTTTATTTTCTTTGCATAACCACTTCCAGCTTGTGTAAGAGGCAGGACTAATTCAGGTTTAAGGTACATAAGCAAACTTGTTTCCATTTCATCTGCGTGGTCACCGCTGTACTCAAAATATTTTTCTTTTGGCAGTGCGGTAAACCAGTTGCAAAAACTTAAAAACATTTTTGGATATTTTAATCCAAGCTCTCTAAGTATTGGTTTAAAATCATTCCCTCCATGTCCGTTAACGATAAGAAGTTTATGAATGCTCTGGCGGTTTAGTACCTCAATTAAGTCATTTAATATTGCAGCTTGTGTACTTGGAAATATGTTCATATCAAGTTTTATATCTGCTTGTCCTGTATTTACACCAAAAGGAACTGTTGGAAGAACTATAATCTTTGCACCATTGTTAAAAGCTTTTTCAGCAGCGGATATTGTAATATTTTCTGATTCAATTACATCAGCAGAATATGGCAAATGATAATTATGCGCTTCAGTTGCTCCCCAGGGTAAAACTGCTAAATCAATTTTACGTTCTTTAATATCTTTCCAGTTATTTTCTGCAAGGATAAAAGGTCTCATAATATTCCAAATTTCATTTATTGTTGTTGTAGTTCTTCAATACTTTTACCTGAAAAAAGATCGTGCGGTGGTTCTTTAAATCTTTCATTAAATAAAAAAACCGATGCAACTATATAACCTATAAAAGCTATAACAACTATCCATTGAGCTAAATTTGTTTTTTGAATTTCGTGCCTATCTTTTATTTCGCAAACTTCACCCGGGCAATACTGTGCTTTTTCTTTATACATCCAGGAATAAGTTTTACAACCTAAGCATATTCCAAAAGCTGATTCAAAGAGAAGAAAGACTAGACAAATTAAACAGATAATCCCAGTTATAGCACTAAAAGTATTTAGAATAACAATAAGCACAAACATTGTTACTGCTAGCATAATGCCAATAATCCAGGCAAATTTTTTCTGCACTGCACCAACATATTCAGGCACCTGATTTCTAACTATAAATCTTCCAAGTATTATAAATGGAGAGAATTTTGGATTTACGAAAACGCGAATTAACATATCAGCCAAAAAGATTAAAACAGTATATTTTAATAACGTAAAACTTGCCTGCATAATTGCACTCATAATGGCAACAAACATTAAAACAAAAAGCATACCCGCCGCTGCTCTAATTTCACGTTCATTTAGTACGCGGATATTATATCCTGAAACATCTTCGCCAAATTTTATTATGCTGCCCATTAAAGCTCCTTTATTTATTCTATTAAAATAGGTTTTAGTTCTGATATTAAATTAATTTTCTGTTCAATACAATTTGGATAAAATATTTAAATAGTAATTATTTTTAATAATTTGTTAATATCATAGGTTCATTTTCATCACTTAGTAATTTATAAAGCAATGGATTTTGCAGAATAGATTTAATGTCAACAGTTTTACCATCAATTATCATTACTTCATTAAGCAATCGAACACCATGACTGTAATCTACATAATAATTTTTATGAATATTTGTTAATGGTTGAATTGGAGAGCCATCTTTTTTATGCCATCCATAAATGACAACATTATTCTGTCTTAAGGAATCCACGATCTTGTTACTTAATACAATATCCTTTTTTATTCCGCCCGTTAGCTGCCCGATATTCCCGCTTGCATCAATAAATTGATTTTGAATTGCCAGATTGTGTTCTATAAACTTTGAGACATAGGTATTCTCATCACCAACAGGTTTATATGGAACTGGTTCAAGTTTTATTATGCAATGATTGTAAATATCATCAACAAGTTTTCTTGTTGGCAGCACCGCACCAAAAAGATCAACAATTTTTTGAGCTGTTTTTGGCCCCATCGGTACTCTGCAAAAATCTTCATCCGATCCTATTGCAAGATAATCGGGCATAACTTCGTAAGTGCAAACGTGTTCTATTCCATCAACATCTTTAAAGGTATTAGTAATTTTTGTAAGTGTTCTTAGAAATTCAGGAATGTTTCCTGTTGAAATCTCATTATAAATTTCTTGTTCTCTTTGTTCAAAAGACATATTCATTATTTTATTCATAAACTCTGAGCCTGTAAAAGAGCTTTTCAATCTTGGAGGGATCATCAAAATTTTTGGTAGTGTTTTTTCATCCTGAATAAACTGTGGATATGCCCGTTCACCATAATATTTATAACCTACGCCTTCCTGCTTTGTACCGGAAACCATTGCCTGAATAAAACCATTTAATTCTACTTGAACCGTATGGAGAATTAATCTTTCAGGATTTTTTTTAAGAATGATTTTAATGCGTGAATCTAAAGCAGTGTAAATTATAAACTCATCATTTTCTTCAGTGGTAAAATCAAAATAATCATCTAAAAATTCCTTAAGCATTTTACTTCTAAACCACGTACCGCCTTTAGCACTTACAACCGGTTTATCATTGTACAATGCAATACTGTCATTATAGGCAATCACACTTAAATAATGTTCAGAAGATTCATTTAGCCAATTAACTATAAGTGGTCCATATTTGTTATCATATCCGTAATTGCTATCCAGAAAAGAAATTCGTTCAATATTCTTTGGTATTTCCTTAACCCCATCTAAATATCCAAAAGTAAAACTACCCCCGCCGCTATGTCCAGTAAGAACAATGCTGGGACGATAATCCGAAAACAAATCAGTTAAATAACTAACTAAGGAATCAATAATTGCTGCATAGTTTTGATGCTTGGATTTCCATAACGGCCAACTTTTTTGTGAGGATTCCAAATAAACAATTACCAAATTGTAATTGGGCAGATGTTGACGCAGGAATCTTGTCTGTGCACCAATATGTTGAATATCAAAATGCCAATCATCACCTTCAAGTAATTGTTTGCCTATGGTTTGTTCAATCGTGTTTCCATTTGGCAGTGCAAATAGTACTAATTTGGTTGTTTTATTTTTATCAAATTCATCGGTTGAAGAAACGTTAATAAAAACTTTGACTTCAGGATTGAAGTGGAATGAAGATACTTGCTCATTAAAATATGGGCTCGTTACAAATCCCGGAAGTTGAAGCCCTTTTCTGAATTCGCTTGAACCTGAGATTGATTTTTCATTTATCTGAGGAAATACTAATGAACTGATCGAAATATGTATGATCAAACAGAGTGATAGAAAATATTTACTGAATAATAAATTCTTTACAATCATTGCTTTTAAAATTCTATCAATATTTAGTATAACTTTTTTTTATGGTCTCTTAGATAAGTAATCAAATAATAATCTTACACCATAACCCGTCATATATTTTTTAGTGTAGCTTTTCGAACTATTATTCATAGCAGGTCCAGCAATATCAAGGTGAGTCCACGGAATATTTTTATCTACAAAATGTTCTAAAAATTTTGCGGCTGTAATTGCACCGGCCCAGCGTGTGCTGCCAAGATTTGCAACATCAGCAACATCGCTGTCAATTAATGAGTTATAATCATCCCACATTGGCAGGCGCCAAACTCTATCATAAGTTGTTATTCCGCTTTTGTAAAGATTTTCTGCCATTGCATCATCCTTAGTAAACATTCCGGCAACAAACTCACCAAGCGCAACAACGCAAGCTCCTGTAAGTGTAGCAAGATCAATTATCTGATCAGGTTTTAACTGTGAAGCGTAATGCAGTGCATCAGCCAAAACAACTCTGCCCTCAGCATCAGTGTCTTCAATCTCAACAGACTTTCCATTTGAAATTTTAATTACATCACCCGGTCGAATAGATTCACCGGATACCATATTTTCTGCCGCAGGAATTATTCCAAACAAATGAACCGGCAATTTATTTTTTGCAGCAGCAATTAAAGTCCCAACAACAACAGCAGCACCGGACATATCGGCTTTCATTTCACCCATATTTTTAGCGGGTTTAAGTGATATACCGCCTGTATCAAAAGTAATCCCTTTGCCTACTAATGCAATTGTTTTGTTTTTAGATTTTTTATTTTTTTTAGTTTTAACAGAGGGTTTGTATTCTAAAATTATAAATCGAGGTTTGTTATTACTCCCCTGCCCGATTGCAATCAAGCCACCCATTTTTCTCTTTTTGATTTCGTTATCACCAAATACTAAAGATTTAATTCCATACTCTTTAGCTGCGGCTGAAACTCGCTTTGCAAATAATTCCGGTGTTAAATTATTTGCCGGTTCGTTCTGTAAATCTTTTGTGATATTAACCGAAGTAATTAATTTTTCGGCAACTAAAACGGCAGATTTTAATTTCTTTTCATTGTCAGCATAAAAATAAACATCAAGAACTTTGAATTTGTTTTTTTTGGATTTGTATTTATCAAATGAATAATTGCCAAGTAAAACACCTTCGGCAAAAGTTTGATAATAATATTCTTCTGATTCAAAATATTTTTTAACTGATGAGTATGCAGGAATAATGATGTGAAGATTTTTTACTGCTTCGCTCTTAAGATTTGAAATAAACTCAGCTAAGTGATTTCTGAAATAATCAGAATTAAATTTATCATCCAATTTTACTCTGGATAAAATCAATGCATCAGGTTTACCCGATGGCTTTGTAACGCGAATTCTTCCACCATCATTCGAGAGAAAATTCTGCCTTTGCAGTTCTGAAAATTTTATGTTAAATATTTTTTCAAGATTTGGTAAACTTTTATCTAACTTTTTATCATCAATAAGATATTTAAGACTTATAGAAAGCGGATTGTAAATGATTTTTGAACCGCCTGTTTTAAGATTTATTTTGAACATAAAGTTTACTTTCAATTATTTAAATAAAATTCTGCTTTAGAAAGGATTACAGGAATCATTTCCTGCATGTTATTTGTAAAAAATCTTGTACCGGCAGCGTTTGTATGCCCGCCGCCGCCAAATTCATTTGCAAGTTTGTTAACTGGAATATTTCCTTTAGAACGGAAACTGACTTTAAAACCATTTTTTAGTTGTATAAATAATATTCCAAGCACCACATTTTCTATAGATAAATTATAATTAACAAAATTTTCAGTATCACTTTCTACCGCGCCAAGTTCATCAAAATCCTTTTGTGTGATAACCATATAACCCAATTTGTTATCCGCAAAAAGGGTAATAGAATTTAATGCTCTTCCAAGCAATTTTACTTTACTAAATTTACTTTGATCGTAAAGTTTATCATAAACCTGCTCTGGATTTACACCAAGTTTAAGCAGCTCTGCAATAATTGCGTGAACTTCAGAAGTCGTTCTATCAAATCTAAATGAGCCTGTGTCCGTCATAATTGCTGCATAGATTGGTTCAGCAATATTAAAGTCTAACTCAACAATTTTTGTCTTTTTGATAAGATCAAAAATAATTTGTCCTGTAGCAGAATAATTAATATCAATAAATTTATGATCAACAAAATCTTCCGGATCCTGATGATGATCTATGCAAATTTTTAGTTTAGTTGAACTGCGGAGATAATCTTCCATTCTAACCGTTCTATCAGCACGATTAAAATCTAAAGCAACTATAACATCAACTTGGTTAAATATTTTTTTGTGTTCAGATTCATCAAACTTTTGAATTACATTGTCTTTATTAAAAAACTCGAGATTGTAAGGAGTTGCGCTATGATTAATTATAAAAATTTTTTTACCAAGTTTTTTAAGTATATGATAGAAAGCAATTTCAGATCCAATTGCATCAGCATCAGGATTAACGTGAGTAGTTAATAAAAACGATGAGCTGCTTAAAATAATACTTTTTAGTTTTTCAAAATCAATCATAAATTCTTGGTCATTAAAATAGTTATTGTCATATTTTTTAGGTTATTGTATATCAAAAAAAATGTTGCACAACTCTGATATTGTCATTTCTGCCAAAGGGTATTCCTTCAGAAGAAGGAACCTGTATGCCCGGCAAAGGCAGAGTCGAAATGACATTTTTTATATAAAATAGAAAAGGGCTTGAAGCTATTTCAAGCCCTTTCTAAAATAAATAAAATTCAATTATCTAAAAAGATAATCAGTTAACTTCCCAGGTATTGCCGCCAAAAAGCACCTTCTCCAATTCACCAACACCTTTTTTCTTTTTAACATTTTCAATCTGTTCAACCATACCTTGATCATAAGTAGGTTTTAATACTTGTCTGAATACACCAACCGGGGTTGGCATTCCGGGCGTTTCTGTAAATGTAGATAGAATTGCAGAACGGACCGGGCTTTCCTCAAACTCATCGTGTATCCACAAATCATCTTTAGAATATTTCCCATTTGATAAATCTACAACACGTGGTGTAAATCCATCAAGTTTAATTCCCTTCTCACCATTCTTTCCAAAGATCAACGGCTTGCCTTGTTCAAGAACTAAAACGTTATCGTCTTTAGTATCTTTTTCTGTAAGAACAGAGAAAGCTCCATCGTTAAAAATATTACAGTTCTGATATATTTCTAAAAACGCTGTACCTTTATGCAGTCCAACACGTTTAATCATTTCTTGCAAGTGCTTCGTATGTCTATCAATTGATCGCGCAACAAATGTAGCTTCTGCACCTGTCGCAAGCATAGTTGGATTAAATGGATAATCAACACTGCCAAAAGGAGTTGTCTTTGTAACTTTTCCTTTTTCTGATGTTGGAGAATACTGTCCCTTAGTTAATCCGTAAATACGATTATTAAAAAGTAAAATTTTAATATCAATATTTTTTCTGCATGCATGGATGAAGTGATTACCGCCGATGCTTAATAAATCTCCATCACCGGTTGCAACCCAAACAGAAAGTTTTGGATTTGCAAGTTTAACTCCGGTAGCCAAAATAGGGGCTCTACCGTGTATTCCGTGAAAACCATAAGTATCCATATAATAAGGGAAACGGCTTGAGCATCCGATACCGGAAATCCAAACAACATCTTCTTTTGGTACTTCAATAATTTCAGGAAAAGTTCTTTGCACCTGTGCAAGTATTGAATAATCACCGCAGCCCGGGCACCATCTAACTTCCTGATCAGAAGCAAAATCTTTTGCGGTTAGTTTTGCAGTTTTAACTTCAACTTTATTTTCCATTTTTTCCTCCGAGTGTTTCCTTAATCTTTTCTAGAATATCTGAAACTCTGAACGGTAAACCACGAACAACATTAAATTGAACAACATCAATCAGATATTCACTTTTTATAAGTTGAGCTAATTGCCCAAGGTTAATTTCCGGAATAAGTACTTTATTAAATCGCTTTAAAACTTCTCCGGTATTTTTTGGGAAAGGATTTACATATTGAAAATGAGCTTGAGAAACTTTCATTCCCATCGCTCTTGATTTAATTACAGCTTCTTTAATTGCGCCGTAAGTTCCGCCCCAGCCTAATACAAGAAGTTCGCCCTGCTGATCGCCATCAACTTCTAACTCAGGAATATCATTTTTAATATTCTTAATTTTTTCCGCTCTAAGATGAATCATTTTATTATGGTTATCCGGATCATAGTTTACATTTCCGTAAATGTGTGCTTTTTCAAGTCCACCGATTCTATGCTCTAAATCAGGTGTTCCGGGTACAGCCCATGGTCTAGCAAGAAATTCATCTCGCAGATACGGATAAAATCCTTCTTTTTCAGTTCTAAATTTTACATCAATTTTAGGAAGAGAGTCAACACTTGGTATTCGCCATGGTTCACTACCGTTTGCAATATAACCATCTGTTAATAGTATAACAGGTGTCATATATTTTACAGCGATTCTAGAAGCTTCCATTGCCATGTAAAAACAATCACGAGGAGTTTTTGCGGCAAGTACAGCAACAGGAGCTTCTCCATTTCTCCCAAGGACCGCTTGCAGTAAATCAGCTTGTTCTGTTTTTGTTGGTAAGCCTGTGCTTGGTCCGCCGCGCTGAACATTGATGATAACAAGCGGAAGTTCTGTCATAACAGCTAATCCGATTGCTTCTGTTTTCAAAGCTAATCCAGGTCCGCTTGTAGTGGTAATGGCAAGATTACCGGCAAACGCCGCACCAATTGCAGAAGTTACTCCGGCAATTTCATCTTCGGCTTGAAATGTTTTTACACCAAAATTTTTAAAGTTACTAATGTACTGTAGAATTTCAGTGGCAGGAGTGATTGGATATGAACCTAAAAATAATGGCAATCCACTCTGTACAGAAGCAGCAAGTAATCCAAATGCAGTTGCTTCATTTCCAGAAACGTTTCTGTATGTGCCTTTTGGTAATTTGGCTGATACCACATCATATCTTGTAGTAAATGCTTCGGTCATTTCACCATAATTAAATCCGGCATTTAATGCTTTTGTATTTGAATCAATAAATTCCGGATGCTTTTTAAACTTTTCTTTAATCCAATCAATTGTATTTTGGATTGGTCTGTTGTATAACCAATACATTAATCCAAGCGCAAAAAAGTTTTTACTTCTTGCAACTTCTTTCATTGAAAGCGATGTTCCTTCAAGAGCATTCTCTGTAAGTTTGCTAATAGGAACACCGAAGACAGTGTAACCTTCAAGGGTTCCATCTTCCAAAGGATTTGAATCATAATGAGCTAACTTTAAATTCTTTGTATCAAATGCATCCGTGTTAACTATTATTATTCCATTCTTTTTTATCTCAGTTAAGTTTTTCTTTAATGCTGCTGGATTCATTGCAACTAACACATCAGGCTGATCACCCGGAGTGTGAATATCTTCACTACTAAAATGTAATTGAAATCCACTAACACCATATATTGTTCCGGCAGGTGCACGAATTTCAGCAGGATAATCTGGAAGAGTATTTAAATCATTACCAACAAATGCGGTTGTATCACTGAACTGAGAACCAGTAAGCTGCATTCCATCACCGGAATCGCCTGCAAAGCGAACGGTAACTTCACTTAGCTGCTGCATTTCTTTTTCTTTAGCCATGTTTCTCTCTTTAAAATTAAAATATTTGCTATTTCAAAACTAATAAGACTGTGATGAATTTACAATTGATTTTCCTGTCCTTAAAATAAATCTGTCTGGATTATTTTAGAAGGTTATTTTCGCCATCCTTGAACAATTGGGTATCTTCTTCCATATCCAAAAGCTTTGGATGAAACGCGCAGTGCAGGTGCAGCTTGATTTCTTTTGAACTCGTTCATATCAACCATTCTAAGTATTCTTTTCACTAAAACTTCATCACCAATAATATCTTCTATTTCATTAAACTCTTTGTTTTCCTCAAGATACATTCTTAATATTTTATCTAACACTTCATAAGCCGGTAAAGTATCCTGATCTGTTTGATTTGGTTTTAACTCCGCAGAAGGTGCTTTATCTATAATGTTTTTTGGAATTATCTCACGATTTCTATTAATGTAATTTGCAATTTTGTAAACATCAGTTTTATAAACATCTGCTATAACAGCAAGTCCGCCGCACATATCGCCGTAGAGCGTGCAGTAACCAACTGCCATTTCGGATTTGTTGCCTGTTGTTAGCAAAAGATGACCGTAATTATTGGAGTAAATCATTAAATATAATCCGCGTACTCTGGCTTGCAGGTTTTCTTCTGTTAAAGATTTTATCTCATCTTTTATAATGAATTTTATTTGATTTAAAGTTTCATCCACAACGGGTTGGATACTAACATTGTTTGATTTGATTCCAAGATTATTAATTAAAATTTCCAGAATCACTTACACTACCCTCACTCGAATATTTTGAAGGTAATAGAATTACTTGAACATTTTCTGCTTCCAATGCATCAACTGCGATGCAGGTTACAAGTGCGGAATCGATTCCGCCGCTTAATCCAACTAAAACTTTTTTAAATCCCAGCTTGCTGCAATATTCTCTTAACCCAAATACAAGTGATTTATAAACTTCTTCTTCAAAACTGGCTTCACATTTTTCAATTGGGGGATATTCAGTTTTGGTATCAAATAAAATAAAATCTTCTTCAAACGCTTTTCCGTGAAGTACAAGATTCCCCCTTGCATCTAAACACATACTTGCGCCATCAAAAATTAAATCTGTTTGAGCGCCAACACAGCAAACATAAGCGAGTGGAATTTTATCTTTTTTTGTAAGAACAGATAACATTTTTTTTCTATCTGCACGTTTGCCATAAGAATATGGGCTCGCTGATATATTGATAAGGATTGAAGCACCCTGATTTATTAAATCTTTTACAGGATCTTTGTGATACCTTCTTCTATACCAATAATCTGAATCATTCCAAATATCTTCACAAATAGAGATTCCAAGTGTTTCACCTTTAAAATCAAAAACTGATACACTTTCTGCGGAATCAAAATATCTCATCTCATCAAACACATCGTAATTAGGTATTAAAGTTTTATGCTGGACAAACTGAATTTTTCCATCGAAGCACAAAATTGCAGAGTTGTGAATATCTGTTCCAATATTATCGTTGTCTTCTGTTATAGCTCCAAATATTAATCCAACATTACCGGTCTGAGCTGCAATTTCTTTTGAGGCAGTATTTACAGCTTTTCTAAACTCAGATTTTTCAACTAAATCTAAAGATGGATATCCAACTAAAGAGAGTTCAGGAAAGATTGCAAGCTCGGCATTAGCCTCGATAGCTTTTTTATAACCATCTAAAATTTTTTGCTTGTTATATTCAAGATTTCCAATTATCGGATTAATCTGGCAGAGAGCTATTCTCATAAAAATATTTATCTTAATAATTATTAAATTCTTGCAACTAAAATAAACTAAGTTTTAATTATTACAACAAATAATTAAATTTTCCTGCCATTCACCGATTCCACTCGCCCGAAAATAAACTGATTATCCCATCTTTAACAAGCACTTACCGCTGATACCATAAAAAAAGCCTTCTATGTATTTCATCGCTATAATTGCAACAGAAATTACAGACAGAAAGGAGTTCTGAAATGTACAAGAAACTTTATCGTTCAGTGACAGACAAAATGCTTGGCGGGGTTTGCGGTGGTTTGGCAGAATATTTTGCAGTTGATCCGGTTATCG
This sequence comes from uncultured Ignavibacteriaceae bacterium, assembly GCA_963704275.1. Lineage (GTDB taxonomy): Bacteria > Bacteroidota > Ignavibacteria > Ignavibacteriales > Ignavibacteriaceae > IGN3. Next base: position 133,855 of record CAVPHP010000005.1, read on the forward strand.
TCCGATTGATTTTTGTTTTAGCAGTTGTATTCGGCGGTAGCGGTATTATAGCATATATTATTTTGTGGATAATCATTCCACAAAAACCATATATAATAACACCGTTTAACACTGAGTATGCAAAACCGGATTCGAGCCCGGGTGCAGAAGAAAAAACAAGTGAAAGTACACAATTCAATAGGAATGTTGTAAATGAAAAAGTACAAAATAACAGAAGTATTTATGCTGGAGTATTTTTAATATTTTTGGGTGGAATATTTCTTTTAGATAATTTTGTTCCGCATTTTCACTTTGGTGATTTTTGGCCTTTAATTCTTATTGGATTAGGTTTTGCAATCATTTTGAATTCTAGAAATAAAACTGTTAACGAGGTACGAGAATGAAAACTTCAAATATATTCTGGGGAGTATTTTTTATTTCAATAGGTGGATTAGTTCTACTAGGCAACTTAACACCCTTAAGTTTTACATGGAATTCTGCTTGGAAATTTTGGCCATCGGTACTAGTGTTGATCGGAGTTTCAATATTGGTAAAAAATCAAGTTGGCAAAAGCATTGTTGCAGGATTAGCAGCATTAGTTTTGGCATTAACAATTTATGCTTCAGTAAGTGCAACAACTAATCTTATCGACGATGATTTTGAAATCCATTTTGGCGATGAAGCAGCTGTTTTTGATACTACATACTTTTCACAAGAGTATTCTGATTCTATAAAAACTTCAAAATTAGAATTCAGTGGTGGTGCGGGTGGATTTAGAATGTTAGCTCCAACCGATAAATTGGTTGATTTTAAAACGGAAGGCTTAAAAGAAAATTACAAGTTAATCAGAAATGATTTTGGTTCACATTCAGATCTTGAATTTAAGATGAAAAGTAACCATGTAAAATTTGGAAAAAACAACTATAAAAATTCAATTGAAATGTCACTTAATGCAATTCCGGAGTGGGAACTTTTTTTCGAAGTTGGAGCAGCCTCGCTTGATTTAGATTTAACTCAATACAAAGTAAGTAAATTAGATATTGATATGGGAGCTGCAGCATTAAACGTAAAGTTTGGTGATCTTTCAGATGTTACAAGATTAAAAATTGATGCAGGAGCATCTGATATGGATATATTAGTTCCAGAATCTGTTGGGTGCGAAATAAATTCCGATGATGCTCTATCAAGCAAAAATTATAAAGGATTTAAAAGGGTAAATCATAATATCTATCGAACAGATAATTTTGATACGGCAACAAAGAAAATATTTATAGAAATAGATTGCGGTGTTTCTTCAATTGATGTGAAGAGATACTAATTTTTTTATTTGTTCCAATATTTAAAGGCGATCCTATGATCGCCTTTTTTTTTTGATTTTTATATAAATAAAGTATGATAGCATTTACTAAATTTTATTTTAATAACATCATCTTTTTAGACTCAATAAAATTATCTGATTCAATCCTGTAAACATAGGTACCACTCGGTAAATTACTAGCATTAAAACTAATATTATAGTAACCTGCTTGATATATTCCTTCAGTAATTGTTTTAATTATTTCACCCAGCAAATTGTATAGATTTATTTTTAGCCTAGTCTCTTTTGGTAAAGAAAATCTTATCGTAGTGATGGGATTAAATGGATTCGGATAATTCTGGGATAACTCAAACCGAGTTGGTATAACTTCTACTTCAACTGCATCTGAATATTCAAAACTGCCGTCATTATCTATCTGTTTTAGTCTGTACTGAAATTTACTTCCTCCTACAAATATATTTTTGTCACTGAAGCTGTATTCTTTTGGCGAGTTTGAGGTACCGCTTCCTGATATAAAACCAATGCTGTTCCATTCACCTTCGTTTATTCTTTTCTCAATATTAAAACCATAATTATTTACTTCTGTTTTTGTCATCCAGTTTAACTGACCCCTGTGTCATTGGAATTTTATGTGAAGGAACTATAACTCTACTGGTAATGGTGCATTGGTTGGGTTATTGCGTTTATATTTACGGGATGTGATTCAAGGATCTATGGGTATGTGTAAAGACTGTGTAGTACTCATGTTCACTTGTCGTTACCATTGCAGAGTTCATTGATCGCCGCTGATTACTTAATTCCAGTAACTCTAAATCTACCCACTCTATGTGTTAATGCTGTATTATCTATTCTTGCCACAAAATCTCAAATTCAATCTTCGATCACCAAGGTTTGCTTCATTCAGGTTTATAATTAACTGATTTCCTTTATTGAGTTGTAGACTGTTGTTAACCTATTATGTTGCATCACTGGATTGGGCAGCTAATCTGTTGGAATAAAGTAAGATTCCGGACCGAAGTCGATTCTCTTACAAGCGCGGGTGTATGTAAATGCAGCAGAATCAAATGTCAATACAAAATCTGCTGTGCCTAAATAGAGATCATTTGTTCCTGTTCTGGTTAGGTATAAATCGAAGAAAAAATCTGAGCCTACTGCCTGCTGGTTTTCTATTGTCAAATCAACAGTTACCTGCCCAAATACTAAACTACCAAATACTATAAATAATATTAGAAACTTATTCATTTTCTTGCCCTCCTATTGAAACTTTTATTGTTGGATTATCAGTTGATATTGGTACCTGCGTACTTAAGTTTCTATTGTTCCAGACTGCACTTCTGTCTGCTGCGTTAACTGTTCCGCTTAGGTCTACATCGGTTCCATAATAACCTGAAAGATTTCTCTGGTTCCAGGTGTTGCTTCTATCTGCTGCGTTTACTGTTCCGCTTCCGTCTGTATCTGCTGTGTAAGCTCCATAATATACTCCTCCCATGTACTTCATTGCATTTGTACCGTATACATTGTCTATATCTGTCATATCATAAAATGTTGGACTAAAGGAAACAGTCACTGGATATTTTGTCATTACTGCCAGATGATTTCTATGAATAATAACCACATAATAATCTCCGGCTGTTGCTGTGGGGAACTTGATGTTACTTACTCCATCTAAGTCTACAAGAGTTCCGTCATTCTTGAGGAATGCTGCTCTTCTATCTACTACTGTTGTCTCAGTGCTTCTTAACTCTACTAATATCCAGTCTGTAACATTTAAAGGAACTGTGGATACTGTTTCTGTTCCTGTGTAATTCCACGGACTTACATTAAATGGCTGAGTAAAGGGAATAATTTCTTGAAGATTTAATGTTGTTCGCATCATTCCTCCTGCATCATAACTTCCTTCCAACAGTACTTTTATGTTTGCTGAAAGAAACGCCATCACACTATCACCAGCCAAAGCACTTCCGTTATCGTGTATGTCATAAGCCTGAACGTAGTAATATGCATTGCCGAGCAGTGGAGAACTGTCTATAAATGTTGTATCTGTTGTGGTTCCTAAAAGTTAAAATCATCTAAAACTGGATTATCGCTTCTGTAGATGTAGTAATCTCTGAAATCTGATTCTAAGTTTACTTCCCAGCCAAGATGTACATTGCTTCCATTTAGTTGTGCATAAAAATGCTCCCGGCGGAAGCGGTGCAAGATTATCTACGCTGTGTCCGTACATTATGTTTGAACGCCAATACTCATTTGGGTTACTTGTTGCTTGCAGTAATTCTAAAATAATAAGTCCCGCTGTTGTTTGTCATTGAGTCGTTGGGTGTTTCTGCAACGAAAGAGTAAAACGGTTCATTAGATGCAGGCATTGTTGCAATGTTCTCCCAGCTAAATCCGTTTTCATCAGGAGGGAAACTACGCTGTATTAAATAATCTGTTATCGTACTTATACCCTGAACATCATATCCGCTGCGTACCCATTTGAGACTTACCTGCCCACCTTGATCGAAGGGCACATCTTTGACTGACATTACCCGTGGTTTTATTGGTGGTGATGATGACAAATACAAATATGCTCTGCCCGCATCGAGTCCGCCTGCATCACTCTGGTGGGCGCCCACGACCACATCAGCATAGCCATCACCATTAATATCTCCAGCAGTTGACACAGAATTGCCAAGTCTGATGTTGGCAGCGTCACCCGTCATTAAAATATCGCCTAAACCATCCATTGAACTGCCGCCAAAATAAATAACAGCTTTCCCGCTACTATATTGTCCACCTGCATCGCTGTCAGTCTCACCCACAATTACGTCAGCGTAGCTATCACCATTAATATCGCCGGCCGTGGAAACTGAAAAGCCAAAAATGGGGCTATTAATTTCAGTTGGAGTTAATGTAACATCCGCTATTCGATCCATAAATAGCCCGCCGAAATAAATGTATGCTCTACCAGAACTGCCAAAAACATATGGAGCACCTACAATAACATCTGCATAGCCGTCTCCATTTACATCTCCTGCCGTCGAAACTGACAGTCCGAAGTAACCTGTTGTGCCAGCACTCTCTCCGTCAAGGAAAACATCGGCAGAAGGATCCATTGTAATGTTACCGTAATAAATATACGCTCTCCCAACATCCGGGTTTCCTCCGATATCGTAATATGGAGCACCTACGATAACATCGCTAAACCCATCACCATTTACATCTCCCGCAGAAGACACCGACCAACCGAAAAAGTCGTTTATTGTTTGCCCGGGCATAATAACATCTGCAGCGGTATTGAATGGGTTTCCACCATAGAAAACATAAGCTCTCCCCTGGTTCAAATTATAACCCCGACCGCCAACAACTATGTCAGCGAACCCATCTCCATTTACATCCCCAGCATCAGAGACCGAATATCCGAAGGTTTCATCGTTGCTGGCTGCCGGTCCATCAATAAGGAAATCTCTATTGCCATCCATAGGATTCCCACCAAGGAATATGCTGACAGTACCTCGATTCGTATTGCCAAAATCAGTATATGGAGCACCAACAACAATATCATCATATCCATCGCCGTTTATATCTCCTGCCCCAGAAACTGAAAAACCGAAATTGTTTCCAATATTAGAACCAACATCCCCGAGTAATGTAACGTCTGAGATATTGTCCATTCCCGGTCCGCCGTAATATATATATGCAATACCGTTATCTAAATAAGTTATATCATCATAATATGGTACACCAACTAATATATCATCAAAACCATCGCCATTAACATCTCCAGCATTGGAAGTTGAATAGCCAAATTGATCACCAGCATTTTCACCTGTAAAAAATTCATCGGGTATGTCTGGTCCAGTAAGGGAGTTTAAGTAAAGGTATGCACGTCCGGCATCTGCTCCGTTAAAATTATTTAAATATGCACCAACCAGCATATCGTCGTAACCATCTCCATTAACGTCGCCTACAAGAGCTACTGCACTGCCAAAACGGTCATCATCTGCTTCACCTGTTAATATTACGTCTTTAATATTATCCATAGTTTCACCACCATAATAGACATAGGCTCTTCCCGCATTATTACCTCCGGCATCATTCAAGTTAGCACCTACTATTACATCGCTATATGCATCCCCATTTATATCGCCAGCACTTGAGACTGAGATACCAAAATTATCTTCGGCTGTTTGTCCATTCATTACAACATCTGGTATATTATCCATAGCCGCGCCGCCTAAAAATATGTAAGCTCTCCCTGTGCCACCGCTATTCAAATAAGCCCCAACTACAACATCGGTATATCCGTCACTATTAATATCGCCAGCACTTGAGACTGAGATACCAAAATTATCTGAGGCAGCTTCGCCATTCATTATTATATCTGGTGTGTTATTCATAACGGCACCGCCAAAATAGATGTAAGCGCGACCGGCATTATTAGCGAACCCATCATTTCCATAAGCTCCAACAATTACATCAGAATAACCATCTCCGTTCACATCACCAGCAGATGAAATTGACGAGCTGAAAAAATTCCCAGCTGCTTCACCCGTCATTGTTACATCTGGGGTCGTATCCATTGAGGGTCCACCAAAATATATATAGGCTATGCCGGTGTTGCTATTATTAACATAAGTTGCTACTATAACATCACTGTAACCGTCCCCGTTTACATCACCTGCAGTTGCGACATCCGTTCCTAAAAAATTGCTTGCAACAGTTCCTGTTATTGTTATATCGGCAATATTATCCATTGTTTCACCGCCAAAATAGATGTACACTCTGCCACCGTCTATTGCACCACCATTACTGCCATTTGCTCCAATAATTACATCGCTGTAACCGTCGCCATTAACATCACCAGCAGTAGAGACTGAAGTTCCCAGGAAATCACTTACTGCTTGACCAGTTATTATTATATCAGCTACAAAGTCCATTGTGGCACCACCAAAATAGATGTAAGCTCGTCCAGCGTTGTTGCCACCTGCATCGTTGTTATAGGCACCGATAATTATATCATCGTATCCATCACCGTTAACATCTCCGGCTGTTGAAATTGCCCACCCAAAATAATCTCCTGCAGCTTGTCCGGTAAAAAATCTTTCGGTCATTGCCTCGGGTAAAGGATCTTCGCCGCCTTTAACACCGTTTTCATTCATCTGCAACTGCCTGTTGTAAGCTTCAACAATCCTGGCTCTTCTTTCTTCATCAGAAATGTTGTTTTGCTGTGGGAGGAGATTAGTAACTACAGTTATCAGTAAGAGTGCAATTAAAATTTTGAGCTTATTCATTTTCTTGTCCTCCTTTTGAAACTTTTATTACTGGATTATCCGTTGGTGCTGGCACCTGTGTACTTAAGTTTCTGTTGTTCCAGACTGCGCTTCTGTCTGCTGCGTTTACTGTTCCACTCAAGTCTACATCTGTTCCATAATAACCCGGCAGGTTTCGCTGGTTCCAGGTATCGCTTCTGTCTGCTGCATTTACTGTTCCGCTACCATCCGTATCACCAGTGAACATTCCATAAACACCGCTTCCAAGATTCATCATTGGATTTGTCCCATAAGCCTGTGTTTGCCCTGTCGTAAAATCATAAGTTAAAATTGATGAAGCCGTTCCCCAGGTTAAACCTGTTTGAACATTTTGAGTCATTATTGCAAGATGGTTTCTATGTTTTAATACAATGTAATAATCTCCAGGAGGAGCAGCGATTCCTATCCCTCTTCCCTGGCTTGCATTGTCATCAATTAAATTACCATCTGAGTTTAAGTACGCTGAGCGTGATGCAATAACTGTAGAGGAAGTAGTCTGGTCTCTCAATTCCACTAAAATCCAATCAACTGCAGTTGATGGTATATTCAAAGCAGTTCTTGAGTCAGAAGAATAGGGAGAGGTTTGCGGGATAATATTGTTGATGGTTGTATTCATATCACCATTCAAGATATCATACGGACCTTGCAAATAAATTTTTACTTTTACTCCTACTCCTTCAGAAATTACAAGATCGGTAACCCCTATTGGCATTACAACACCATTTGCACTTATGTTTGGTCCATCTGATCCATAGCCATTTCCATTCCATTCAGTATTATAAGTATAAAGGAAGAAAGGTCCGGTTAAACTATTTCTTTCGTCATTCGATCCGGAGTTTACAGTTGCAACAGTTAAATTGTCTGTTAACGCTCCACCGCCTGTATTATTTAATTCATAATGTCTATTAAAGTTAATTCCCTCTCCATTTCCCTGAGAATAACTTACGCCGGTAGTTCTTTTAATTATCCCAGTAAAACCATTTGAGAAAGTTAAACCAGCAAATTGCGTTGTATTAGTTAGGGGAGCAGATTCAATTACCCCGCTGTAGTAACCGCCAGTAGCTTCAGTAATATCCGATATTCCGGACAAAGAGACTCCACCAGCAGTTTCAAGCGTCATACCATCCCCAATTTCAATTTGTATTTGTGCCACAGTTGAAGAAATTGCTACAATAAAAACTAAAATGATTAAATATCGTTTTTTCATTTTTTAATACCCATGATCTTTATTAAAACTAGAATAATTTATTATGGTTTATACACAACGAAATAAAATCGTCCTTGATTTAGACTGCTACCAGTCCGATCGATAATTTGTACCGTAAGTTTACCATCACTTGAAGCACGGGAATACGAGCAAAATAAATTCACAAATGAGTTTGTTAGTGTACAATAGTTAGTATTATCGTAATATTCATTATTAATTGTAATGAAATATTCTTTAAGTGAAGAATTATATGTAGCTGTAAAATTACCAGTTCCAGAAATTATTGATCCAGTAAATTCAATAATGCCATATGCTATAGGTACTAAATTAGCATTACTTGTTTTACCACTTCTATTTAACTCACCGCTATAAATATCAATATTCCCTTCACCATTAATACTCATCACATTACCTTTTACATCATTATAAATATTAAATGCTTCGTTTGAGGGTGTGCTGCTATTTCTTGCGGCAATAGTCCAATAGTTAGAGCCTGAAGAATTTTGAAAGGTTAGTCTTGAAAAATCAGTATCATCTTCATAAAGAAGTAGTTGAGGTGAAGTAGGGCCACTGTTATGATATATTTCAGTTCTTCCCTCAAAATATCCAGCAAAACCTGATGCAGATTTTCCATAAATAGTCGCATTAGATAGTCCATCACCACCAACGCTAAGTTTTGATAAAGGATTCGGTGTGCCAATTCCAACTTTATCTGCTGAAGTTGTAAGTCGAACAATTGAGCCAGCATCTGTCCAGCCCCCAGCAGTTGACAAAGTACCAAGAGCTGTATTTCCCCAATAAAGATTGCCATTCAAATTATACAGTTTGTAAAGCGTACTTGAATTAATTGAAGATAATAATGGGAAAGTAATTGAACCACTTGTTCCTTCATCATTTACCTGCAATAATGTATTTCGTGGTGCTTCCTGATCCTTAACTATCAGTTGACCATAGGAGACAGCAGAGAAGTAAAAAATAAAAAGCGAAAAAGTGATTAAATATTTTGTCTTCATAAACAAACCTTTTATTTAATAATTAAAAATGAAATAAAAGAGAATTAATCGAAGTACGATAAGAAAAGGTATTTAACCGATCGGGCTAAATCTAAACGAAATTAAATGTTAAGTATTTCAGATATGTTCCAATTTTTATAAGGATTGTTCCAAATGAGAATATTTGGATGAGTAAGCAGTAAAGAATTAATAATGTCAACTATTTGCTGTGTTGCTTCTTGTATTCGAAAGGAGTTACACCGTAAAGTTCGTGAAATAATTTTGTGAAGTATGCCTGGCTGCTGAAACCAACTTTATTGGAAATTTCGACAATGTTTCCTGCGTCCTTCTTAAGAAACTCTGCTGCTAATTGCAGTCTGTAATTCCGGATGAATTCCGTTGTAGATTGATTTGTTAGTGATTTTAATTTTCTGTGAAGCTGAGTCCGGCTCATTCCAATTTCTTTGCATAACACTGTTACAGAAAAGTTTTCGTTAGAAATATTATTGTCGATGATAGAAGTCAGCTTTTCAAGAAAAGCTTTTTGAGGTGATGGAACAACTACGCTCCCCGGTTTAACCAATGACTGTGCCAGATATTTTTCTCTCATCTGCTCGCGGATTTTAATCAGGTTTCTTACTCGTACGGTCAATTCCTTTTCATTAAAAGGTTTAATAAGGTAATCATCTGCACCGGTTTCAAGTCCTTCAAGCTTGTCTTCTGTTGCGGCTTTTGCAGTTAGCAGAATTACTGGAATGTGACTTGTCTTTTCATTTGTTTTTAATCGGCGAGTCAATTCATAACCATCCATTTCGGGCATCATTATATCGCTGATGATCAAGTCAGGAATATTTTCTTCGGCAAGTTTAAATCCTTTAACTCCGTTCTCTGCTTCCAGAACCGAGCAACTATCCTCCAGATTTTCTTTAATCATTTCACGTAAATCAGGATTGTCTTCAACAACAAGAACGATTGTTTTATCAGATTCAATAATTCCAATTTCAGATTTTTCAGAAGATGCAAGTAATTCTATTTCTATTTCATCTGCTTCCGTTAAACTGAAATCGGGAACTTCATCTTCAATAATTTCATCATCTTCAAGGTGGGATTTTCCAAGTGGTAATTCAATTATAAATTCAGCCCAGCCTGAATCGGCAATGCTTGACTCCCGAAGTTTACTTGACACTTTAATTGTACCGTGATGTAATTCCAACAGTTCTTTGGTTAATGCTAATCCAATTCCGGTACCTTCATATTTTCTCGTGTGGGAATGGTCGACCTGGTAAAACCTGTCAAATAATTTTGGTAACTGAGAATCAGAAATTCCAAGTCCCGAATCCCTTACTATAATTTCAACAGAATGGCGATCAGTTTTATTAATGGATACCTTTATCATTCCACCTGGTTCAGTAAATTTAAATGCGTTCGATAATAAGTTCGTTAGTACTTTCATCATCACTTCCGTATTAAAATACAATTCAATTTCATCATTTGAAGAGAAAACTTTCAGACTTATATCTTTGCTCTCGGCAAACGACTCAAAAGACATCGTAACTCCCCGAATAAAATGAACGATATTTCCTTTCGATACTTTTAATTCCATTTTGCCGGCGTCCAGCTTAGCAAGATCAAGAAGCTGGTTGATAAGTTTGAGCATTCGATGTGCGTTCTGCTTTATAAGCACAGCTTTTTTTCTTGTATCTGTTTCAGAAGAGTTCGAGATAATATTTTCACTCGGCCCTAATATTAGTGTCAAAGGCGTTCTGAATTCATGACTGATTCCGGTAAAAAATCTATCCCTTGCATCCTTTAATGTTTTAAGATTTTGTAACGATACGCTTAGTTCTTTATTAGCGCTATCCAACTGTTTCGTACGGTCATTAACTTTTTGCTCCAGTTTATTCCGGTAATCACTTAATAATTTGTATGAGAATGTGCTTAAAAGTTCTCTTGATATTGTCGGAATAATAAAATCAAGTAATCGATTTACATACTCGATACTTGCATTCTTTTTTATATATAGAATGATCTCACCAATAGATTGCCCCCGACTTTCTAACTTTCTACATAACACATTTCCTTCAGGTAATTCAGTCGCTGAATTAATTATTCGGTATAACGGTTCGCCATCTATTACTGTATCAACTTTTAATTCAACAGCTTCAAATTCTTCTATATTTAAAAGTGAATTAACCACAGTTTTCATCGTGCTGTCAAGATCCAGATCACCACCAATAGACTGCCCGAAGCTATATGCTATTTCAAGTTGCTTTGCCTGTAGCTGGGTTTTTGTTTTGCTCTCTTCAAGCTGATAAAAACGGTCATAAAGTAATTCGTAAGCTTCGTTTAATTCTGTAACTGCTGCCTGTTTCGAAGCTGGTGAAGAAAAAAAACTTCTGATCGAAGAAAAATGATTTTTACTCTTTGGGTACAAAATATTATAGACAGCACCTTGTTCTGTTTCCCGCATCATAACTTTTGCCGGATTGAGTTTTAGTAGTGAGGGTAAAGAGCTAAAAAAACCTTTTGTTATAAGAAAAAATTCTCTGCAGTTTTGATAATCAGGCGGAAGCTCCAATGTAACTTCCAAATGTCCTTCTTCTATTTCCTTTGATGAAGGGATAATACATTTTACATTATGATTTCCAAATCCCTTTTTGGGGTCATTAATCATTCTGTAAATATCCTTAACATTTACGAAGAAACCTGTAATCACTGCATTGAGATTCACTAATCTTCGATTAATTAGCTGTCTGCCTATCCCAATAAAATATTCATCATCATCCCATATTTTTCTTAAATTAGATAAAATTATACAAATGACATCCCATTCAACATAGGCATTTCTCTTCGTCAGATAATCTAAATCATAAGGAGTATCCTTGCATAAAATATCCGGAGAAAAATTATTTTCTTTTAAACTCTTTATGAAGATTGGTATTACTTTACACGATACTTCTTTGGCAGACATTTAATAAATTAATTATTTTTATTTGTAAATGTTTTTCAATTAAATCAAAACTAAAAATGGATTGTATTTCGTTTTGCTGAAAATTTATTAAAAGATATAAAATGTTTATTAATATTTAATGATTCTTAATTAAATCTATCCTTAAATAATTATTAAGATTAAAAAATTTTTTGGCACTTTTGCAATTGGAGAATTAATGAAATAATGATACTAGAAAGCAAGATTCAAATCAACTAACTAGTTATTTAATTTTTCGGTATCCACAAATGTTTTGCCAGATTAACACATCCTTTTTCATCAAACTCAATTCCCTCACTTCTTAATAGTTCTTCCATCAAATTTGGATCACCAAAATGTATTTTTCCTGTTAACGCCCCAAATCTGTTTACAACTCGATGTGCAGGAATATCAGGACCACATCCATTTAAAGCCCATCCAACTGTTCTTGCAGAAGAACGAATTCCGCAGGCCTCAGCAATATCTCCGTAAGTAGAAACTTTTCCATAAGGGATTTTTTTTGTAACAGAATAAACTTTCTTAAAAAAATCTTGCTTCTTTTTCCCCGATTGATCCTTTTTGGTTTTATTGGCAGTTGTTTTTTTTAATGACTTCATTTGTGTTTAGATAATTATTAAAATAATTTCAAAAGTAAAATCAGGATAAACTTTTATTATGGCAAGTTTTAAAAGAAAATTAATCTTACTTGGAGTTTGGTTTAGAGAGCTTTTCCGCTTCTGTCCAATCAGCAAACTAAAAGTTGATAAAGAAAATTTATTTCTTGTTTGCGGACATCGCGGCTCACCTGTTAATGAACCTGAGAATACAATTCCCTCTTTTGAGCGAGCATTGCGAGAGGGTGCAAATTCATTAGAAACTGATATTTGTGTAACAAAAGATAAAGAAGTAATTCTTTGGCATGATTGGAATCCAAATGAACTTGTTGCGTTGATTCGTGAAAGTGGAATAGAACCAGAGGCGGCTTACAAGCCTTATTTTCCGACACTATTTAGCGGATTAAGAAATAAAATCAGTGATACAACACTCGCAGATTTTAGAAAAGATTTTAATTATGTAAAAAAAGGGTTATCAGATCCGGTTAACGCTCACATCCCAACATTTAAAGAATTTATAGAATGGTTAAGCGATAAACCACAAATAAGATATGTTTTTTTAGATATAAAAGTGCCCAAGGATGAAAAAGAATTGGTGCTAGTTATTCTCGATCAGCTTGATGAATTAATTAAAGAGTTTAATCCAACGACAAAATTTATTATTGAAACTTTTTTTTCTGAGGTTTTAGAAGTTGCCAAAAATAAATATCCAAATCTTATATACAGTTTAGATGTAGAAATTCCGCCAGGTTTTGTTTTTCTACCAAGGATTCACAGTACAGTAAAAGTAGCAGCTAAAAATCAAAATAACGTTGCAATAATCATGCGCCCAAGACGGATTACCATTGCAAATTGGATAACATTCAGACGTGTAATTTGGTATGATGTGCGAAGACGATTACGGTTGAATAAAAAGCCTGATAAATCAAAAATAGATTTTCTAATTGGATGCACAATAAATGATAAACGTGAAATGGAATGCTTAATCAAAAGCGGAATAAACGGAATGCAAACAGATTACCCTCGCAGATTAACAAATCTTGCAAAGATGTATAAACTTAAAAAAGAATAATTAATTCTGACTAAACTTGAGCAAGAATGCCTTAATAAATCTATTTATATCACCATCCATCACACCTTGAGTATCAGAAGTTTCTTCATCTGTTCTGTGATCTTTAACCATATTATAAGGATGGAAAACATAAGATCGAATTTGACTGCCCCATTCTATTTTCATCTTACCTTTTTCAACTTCATCTAATGCGGCATTTTGTTTTTCCAATTCAAGTTGATAGAGTTTTGATTTTAATAACTTCATGGCGTTAACACGGTTTTGAGCTTGTGATCTTTCACTTTGGCAGGCAGCTACAATTCCAGTAGGAAGATGAGTAAACCTAACAGCAGTTTCAACTTTGTTTACATTCTGTCCGCCTTTACCACCCGAACGATAAGTATCAACACGTAAATCAGCAGGATTCACTTCAATCTCAATTGTATCATCAACTTCTGGAATCACAAAAACTGAGGCAAAAGATGTGTGTCTTCTTTTATTAGAATCGAATGGTGAAATCCTAACCAAACGATGAACGCCATTTTCTGCTTTCATATAACCGTACGCAAACTCACCCACAACTTCTACAGTAGCAGATTTTATTCCTGCACCATCACCATCTAAAATATCTACTATTGTCATTTTGAAATCATTTTGTTCGCCGTAACGTAAATACATTCTAAGCAGCATATCAGCCCAATCTTGCGATTCTGTTCCACCTGCTCCGGAATGTATAGTTAAGATGCAATTTTTATTATCATCTTTTCCACTGAGCATGTTCTTAAATTCTGCTGCTTCAATCGCAGTATCAAGCGCTTCAAATTCTTTTTCAATATCATCAGAAAGCGATTCATCATTTTCCATCTGTGCGATTTGAATAAATTCATCAACGCTTTCAGCTTTTTTATTAACACCTTTCCATAGATCTACCCACAATTGTAAAGTTTTAATTTCCTGCAAAATCTTCTGCGCACCCATTTGGTCGTTCCAAAAATCAGGCGCTTCAGTTTTCTTTTGTAATTCCTCTATTTTAAATTCTTTACGATCAACGTCAAAGATAACTCCGTAAATTATTTACACGAATTTTATAATTGTTAAGAGTTTTTATTTCTTCATCAAACATAGATACTCCCTAATTTTATTCTGTTTCAATTTCCATTCTTAAAAGTGCCGCAGCAAGTGTCTTACCTTGTGCATCGTGTTTTAGTGAAACTGTACCGCCGCCGCCCAGAGTATTGTGCAATAAAAAATTTAATGCACGTAAATTTGGCAGTTCAAATCTTTCAACTTTACCAAGACAAATACCTTCAAAGTGTCTTTTTACTTTTTCAACTGTAAGATGTTTTTTTATAAGCTGATATCCCTTATCATCATAAGCAATAATTCCAACATTGGCTGCATCGCCTTTATCGCCGCTTCTGCCATGAGCGATATCTAGAAGTTTAATTTTCATTGTAACTCCAATATTTCAACTTTAGGTGAAACTAAATTTTTCGAAATTAAAGCAGGCCAATAAGCCACAACTTCACTTGGTTTTGGTCTGCCGCCCGCAAATCCAGTAACAGCCGGAGGACCAGTTAGTATTAACGGAGCAATCTCCTTTCCAAATCTTTCAACAGATTTGTAATCGTGAGAACGAACAGCAATTCTTAACATTATTTCGTTTATTTCGTCTTCATCTAATTCTTTTGCCAAAGGTCCGTGCGTGGAATTATAGCCAACGAATTCAGATCTTATTTCATCAAACTGAAGTAATAAATTTGCTAATCTTTTTCTTAAAATCTCATCTGCAACTTTCGCTTTCGTAAGTGCTTGCGGCCAGGAATATGTTAAAGAAGATATCGCACTATATCCATCCGAGTAAGAACAAGAAACCTTATAAAACTCGGTTTCTTTAAATCCTTTAACATCAAACACTTTAACTCTATCGTTGCCCAAATCTTCAAGTTTTATTGAAGTGAAATCTGCTACACAATCTGGAGTAATATATGATTTGGGATCACCAATTTCATAAAGCAGCTGCTCCGCAACAGTTTCAAAGGAAACTCTTCCACCGGTATTTGGATGTTTTGTAATTATCACTTCACCGTTTGGAAAGGCTTCTGCAATTGGAAATCCAATTTCCGCCATGTTCGGAATTGACTGCCAATCGCCTAAAAAATTTCCACCACTTGATTGAGCACCGCATTCTAAAATATGTCCGGCAACAGTTCCAGCAGAAAGTAAATCATAATTATTTGCTTTCCAACCAAATTCATAGATCATCGGAGCAAGAGTTAAGCCAGTATCCGTAGTTCTTCCGGTAATTATTATATCAGCACCTTTTTCTAATGCTTCAACAATCGGAAAAGCACCGAAGTAAACATTTGCACTAAGTAGTTTATCTTTAACGATACTGATTGGTTCATCTGTTTCCATATTTTTTAGTTGTGCACCACTTTCAATCAGTTCATCCAAATTATCTTTAATATCATCACCAAGAACAACTCCAATTTTTAAATTTTTAATTCCAATTTCTTTTGCAACTTTTATTACTGCTTCTGCGCAAGCAATTGGGTTTACACCACCACCATTGGTTATTATTTTTATTTTTTTTGTTGTTGAGATTGGAAGAATTCTTCGCATCAGTTCAGGAATATCTTTGGCGTAACCAAGTTCCGGATTTTTATTTTTCTGTTTCTGCAGGATAGACATTGTAACTTCTGCAAGATAATCCATTACAAGGTAATCTATATCCCCTTTTGTTACTTGATGATACGGCGCATCAATTAAATCACCCCAGAAGCCTTGACCGGAAGCAATTTTAATTTTTTCTTTCATTTATTTCCTTTACAATTTTTTCCGTAAGTAAATCCAGATCATTTATTGAATTAATATTAAACCATTCAATTCTCTCATCAGCATTAAACCATGTCATTTGTCTTTTTGCAAATCTTCTGGTATTCCTTTTAATTAATTCAATAGCACGATTTAATGAAATTTCATTCTCTAAATATTGAATTATTTCCTTATATCCAACAGTATTTAAAGAGTTTAACTTTTTATCGTAACCGGATTTTAAAATTGATTCAACCTCTTTCACTAAACCAGTTTCAATCATTTCATCAACCCTGAGTTCGATATTTTTATAAAGTTCACTTCTCTCCCATTTTAAACCAATTTGTTGAAAAATAAAATTACAATTCTTTCTTGCTTCAGTATGATGCTGCCAAATTGGTTTACCTGTTAATCGTAAAACTTCTATAGCTCTTATAATGCGCTTCCAATTTTGTGGTAACATTTTATCAGCGCTAATTTTATCAACTTTTTTTAGTTCTTCGTAAAGATAATCATCGCCATATTTTTGGCGCAATTCTAAAAGTTCCGCTCGCATTTCACTATTTGAATCGGCAGATTCGCTTATTCCATCAATCAAACCTTTTATATACAACCCGGAACCACCAACCACAATAGGTATTTTATTTTCGTCTATCAAGTTTTGCAGGATTAGATCTGCTTCTTCTGCAAACATACTTGCGTTAAATTCCTCATCAGGATTTAGCTCATCAATAAAATGATGTTTTATTTTTTTGAGTTGTTGTGCGGAAGGTTTAGCAGTTCCGATATTTAACAATTTATAGACTTGCCGGCTATCAGCAGAAATTATTTCTGTTTCCAAAATTTTAGCTAACTTTAAGCTTAAATGTGTTTTGCCGGAACACGTTGGACCAACAATTACAATTACTTTTTCCAACCTTCTCTACCAATCAATGGAACAAATGAAAACTCTGGAATTATTTCTGAATCAAATTCTTTTTCAGAAATCTTTTTTATAAGATATAATTTTTGCGATCTTCGATCTCCAACAGGAATTATCAATCTGCCACCGACTACAAGTTGTTCTTTTAAATGATTTGGAACAATCGGCGAACCAGCAGTTACAATTATTCCATCAAAAGGAGCAAACTCCTTCCAACCAATTGTACCATCACCGTATTTTGCATGTACTCTGATTCCTAATTTATCGAATAGTTTTGTCGTCCGATGATGAAGATCAATATTTCTTTCTATACTATAAACATCAGCTTGCATCTCAAATAATACAGCAGCCTGATAACCGGAACCAGTCCCAATTTCCAAAATTTTCATTCTTGGTTTTTTGATGTGAAGTAACTGTGTCATAAAAGCTACAGTATATGGCTGAGAAATTGTTTGATCGTAACCAATCGGCAATGCAACATCTTTGTAAGCCATGTGATGCATAGTTTTTTCGATAAACTTTTCACGCGGTACCGTACCAATGGCTTTAATTACTGCTAAATCATTAATCCCCTTTTTAGTTAACTCATCAACCAATTCTTCTCTTTGAACTCTGAACATTTGTATCTTTATTGTTTATTTTTTACAAGTAAAGATAAAATAATTTGATCAACTATTTAAAATATTTTTGAGAGGATAAAATTGGAAGTTATTGGCGGCGCTTTTTTGATAATGGGAATGAGGATTTGCGATGTTTCTATTGGAACTATACGAACAATTTTAGTTGTCCAAGGCAAAAAATATTTTGCCGGCTTAGCAGGAATGGTAGAAGTCCTAATTTGGGTATTTGCAATGCGATTTATTTTTCAACATTTAGATGAAACTTTAAATTTATTTGGATACGCAATTGGCTTTGGGCTTGGAAATATTATAGGAATAACAATCGAACAAAAAATAGGATTAGGATTTGCTCAATTAAATATTATTTCCAAAATAGCAACTGAAAAAATTATCGAAACACTGAGAAAGGAAAAGTTTGGTGTAACAGTATTACCTGCTTATGGTGTATCAGGCAATGTATCAATAGCGGTTGTAATTCTACCAAGGAAACATCAGAAACGAATTATTAAACTTATAGAATCAATTGATGCAAATGCTTTTATAACTGTGCAGCATTCGTTACCATATCGGGGATTTATTCATGGAAGTAGAAAATAATTTGAAAAAAAATCGTTGATAACTTGCGTTAAGTTATTTTTTTTTGTAAAATCCCTACGTCAAAAGATCAATGTTCTAATTATATCATTTCAAATTATTCGGAGGTGTTATGTTTAAAAGAGTTTTTACTATTTCTTTGCTTAGTGTTCTGTTTTTGGGGATTACTATCTTACCACAGAGTATGGATGTAAGCCCAACTTTAGAGCAGGTTAAACAAACTCAAACTTCAATTGAAGCAACCTGGGATGTTGAATTTAATTACGATGCTACTGCAGTTACTTTAGCTGCAGGTAATACAGGGGCTGTTTATATTCCTTCTTTAAACAAGTTCTGGACAAGCAGATGGGCAACAGGAGTTTTCCATCAGTGGAATATTGACGGTACATTAGATATGGAATTTACTTTGCCTTTTACAGGTACTAGAAATATGTGTACTGATGGTACATTTATCTACCATTGTACTTCTACAACTACAGTTCAAATTGTTGACCCTGCTACAAAAACTGTCGTTGGGACTGTTCCTGTCGTTGGTGCCCCAAATGGTTTCAGATCGATGACTTATAATCCAGATGGCGATGGTGGCAATGGCTCACTAATAGGCGGAAACTGGACATCACCAAACTTAAATTTCTATGAATTCAGTATGACAGGTACTTTATTAAGAACCGTAACCAGTACAGTTACTGGTGTTTATGGAATTGCATACGATAACTTGTCGAATCCGGGTACTCCATACTTATGGGTATGGGGTCAGGGCCTTGGAGCTGGTACACCTCAATTTATCCAGCAAATGGATTATACAACTGGATTATATACTGGTATTCAACATGATGTTAAAACTGATGTGGGTATTGCACAACCTACTACTGGAATTGCAGGCGGAATGTTTATTACTGACCAATTGATTCCCGGTGAAGTTACAATGGGTGGTGTTATGCAAGGAACACCTGATCAGTTTTTTGGTTATGAATTAGCTGTTACAAGTAATCCTAATACTTTCTTCGACAATTTCGATTCTTACACAGTTGGTAATTTTGTTGCATGTTCAAATCCAATTGACTGGACCACATGGAGTAATGCTCCTTGCGGTACTGAAGATGCTTTAGTTTCAAATGCCTATGCTTATAGTGGTACTAACTCAGCTAAAATAGTTACAAATAATGATTTTGTTAAACCTTTAGGCGATAAGACCACAGGCAAATGGTATATGAGTTTCCTATATTATATCCCAGCAACTAAATCCGGTTACTTTAATACAATGAACCAATTTATTGCTCCATCCACATTTACTTGGGGAATGGATTCTTATTTTGATGCAGGCGGCGCAGGTCGTTTGGATACAACAGGTGGTGGTGGTGTCCCTGCAAATACTGTAAACTTCACTTATGCTGTTGCTCAGTGGAATCAGGTTATTGTAATTGTAGATTTAGATACTCAGATTGCAGAGTTTTGGACTGGTACGAATCCTCAAAATTTAACTCAGGTTGCTACTTGGAATTGGACTCAAGGTGGAACAAAACCTAACAGTCTTGCTGTAAATGATTTCTTCGGAGCTACTGCTACTGATGAAATGTATATAGATGACTACTTCTTCAGTGACGAAATGCCTGTAGTATTACCTGTTGAACTTACATCATTTTCAGCAAATGTAAATAATGGAAATGTGGTGCTTAATTGGACAACTGCAACTGAATTAAACAATCAGGGTTTTGAAGTTGAAAGAAAAATCGCTGATGGTCAATTCATTACTATCGGTCACGTTCAAGGTAACGGAACTACTACTGAAACAAAAGAATATTCTTTTACAGATGCTAATGCTCAAATTGGCAATTATACTTACAGACTAAAACAAGTTGATTTTAATGGTACATTTGAATACAGCAATGAAATATTTGTTGATGTGACTGCTCCATTAGAATTCACTTTAGATCAAAATTATCCTAACCCATTCAACCCAACTACAACAATTAATTTTTCAATTGCAGAACCATCATTTGTTAAATTAGCTGTTTACAATTTATTGGGTGAAGAAGTAAAAGTTCTTAAGAATGAAAATATGAGTGCAGGTACATTTAATGTTAGTTTTGATGCAGCATCATTACCAAGTGGAATGTATTTATACAAGATTGAAACTGCTAAATATTCAAGTGTTAGAAAAATGATGTTAATGAAATAATTTTCATTAAAATTAAATTTCATTTTAAGAGCCGCTTAATGCGGCTCTTTTTTTTGATTTTTTTTTGTATTATAGTCGTAAATCAATTTTATCATTAGGAGGTGTTATGAAAACTAAACTTTACTTATCGTTTTTTTCACTTGTTATTGCTTTGATATTTGCGACTAATTCATTTTCCCAAATTGGCTGGCAGGAAGTTACAACTCTTCCAAATGTAGCAAATATAAATTCTATCGCTGTAGTAGATGCTAATGTTTTATGGGTTTGCTGCGATGGCGGCTCAGTATTTCGTTCAACAGATGCTGGGACTACCTGGAGTTTAAGAAATACTGGTGTACCTGCGGTAAATCTTTATGGAATAGCCGCAACTGATACAAGTAATTGCTGGGTTGGAACAACTGCCGGTGCTATCTACAGAACTTCAAATGGCGGCTTAAACTGGGCTCTTCAAGTTAGTGTTGCAGGAAGTTTTATTAACGGAATACATATGTTTGATTTGAACAATGGCGTTTACACCGGCGATCCTTCTGGAAATGGTGTTCCCTATCAAAACAGATTTACAACTGATGGTGGAACAACCTGGACTTTAGCAACTAACTCGCCTATTGCTAATAATGAATTTGGTGTAATCAACGCTTGGGATTGGACAGATCAAAATCATTTTTGGATAGGATCAGCAAACACAACTGCAAGTTCAACAACCTGTAAGATTTATTACACAACAACCGGGTTCAATGGAACTTGGAATTTTGCCACAGTCACAGGTGTTGGTACAACTCAAGGATTATACTTCCAAGCGATTGGAATGACTGATAATAATAATGGAATGGCAGGTTCAAATAATGGAACTGTTGTAAAAACAACAGATGGTGGTGTTAACTGGACTGCAGTCACACCTCCAGCAGCACTTACCACTTTTGCTGTTATAAATATGAATGCACTTAAAAACGGGTCAAATTTAATTCGCGTTGTCTTTAACAGCACTACATCTTATTTCATTTATACTACTACTGATTACGGAACCACATGGAATTTAGAAACAATCCCGGCATCTGCTAGTACATTAGGTGTACAGCACTTGCAGTTTCTTGATGCAAATTTAGGATTTGCAGGTGGTGGTAGTGGTGTTGTATTAAAATATGTTGGAGTAGTACCTGTTGAACTTACCTCATTTTCAGCAAATGTAAATAACGGAAATGTGGTGCTTAATTGGACAACTGCAACTGAATTAAACAATCAGGGTTTTGAAGTTGAAAGAAAAATCGCTGATGGTCAATTCATTACTATCGGTCACGTTCAAGGTAACGGAACTACTACTGAAACAAAAGAATATTCTTTTACAGATGCTAATGCTCAAATTGGCAATTATACTTACAGACTAAAACAAGTTGATTTTAATGGTACATTTGAATACAGCAATGAAATATTTGTTGATGTGACTGCTCCATTAGAATTCACTTTAGATCAAAATTATCCTAACCCATTCAACCCAACTACAACAATTAATTTTTCAATTGCAGAACCATCATTTGTTAAATTAGCTGTTTACAATTTATTGGGTGAAGAAGTAAAAGTTCTTAAGAATGAAAATATGAGTGCAGGTACATTTAATGTTAGTTTTGATGCAGCATCATTACCAAGTGGAATGTATTTATACAAGATTGAAACTGCTAAATATTCAAGTGTTAGAAAAATGATGTTAATGAAATAATTTTCATTAAAATTAAATTTCATTTTAAGAGCCGTGTAATGCGGCTCTTTTTGTATTACAGATTATTGCATAAATGCAGTAACGATATTATATTTGGCTCGTCTTTTCAAGACATTGTTCAAAAGATTTTTAATGCGGGAATAGCTCAGTTGGTAGAGCGCAACCTTGCCAAGGTTGATGTCGCGGGTTCGAGTCCCGTTTCCCGCTCTAAAATCCACTCAAAGTGGATTTTGTTTTATTTATTTGGCGCTGTACCCAAGTGGCTTAAGGGGAAGGTCTGCAAAACCTTTATTCGTCGGTTCGAATCCGACCGGCGCCTCCAATTTCATCCATTTCCATCATGTTTTACGTTTACATCTTGTTTAGTAAAAAAGATAATAAGCGATATATAGGAATAACTTCCAGCATTCAAAGAAGACTTTTTGAACATAATTCTGGACCTGTTAAATCAACAAAAAATAGAAGACCTTTCGATTTAATCTACTCCAAACAATTTGAAAATAAATCTGATGCTCTTTTGTACGAAAAATTATTAAAAAGTAAAAAAGGTACGATTAATTTTTTATGATTTAGTTTGACGGTTTCAATTTTTTAGTGAATTCCAAAATTAAGAGGTTGATCTGCAACCCCGATGTACATCGGGGCGAATCCGACCGGCGCCTCAATTTTAATCTCTCCATGTTATCCCTAAGTTTAAATCAAAATTCATTCTGTATTTTTATGTAACACACCATTGTAGATAACCCGAATTGAGATTATTTATTGATAATTAAGTGCTTTTATTAACATTTATCAACCATTCTTCTGGCATCACTTTGGGATTATAATAACTCAAACTATTTCAAATAATGTTATGTTCAAATTAATTTTATTCTTGTTTTTCATTATAATTACATCTGTTAAGATATTTTCCCAGCAATCACCAGATACAATAATGGTTCTACTTAAATTCAATGAACCAATGTCTCGTGACGGTATTTTTAATCCTGATAATTATACAATTTACCGTGATGATTCTACACCGATTGCAATTTATAAAGTAGGCATTGTTCCCGGTGATACGGCAGTTGTTTTATATACAGAAAAACATGTTGCACAATCTTCATATAAAATAATTGTGAACAATCTCCGTGATAAAGCTGGAAATATTATTAGTGAAAATCACAAAATAGCTTTTTACTAGTTGTGATTTGACTATCACCTCAATTTTAATCTCCTGCCTATATAACTTATTTTTCTTATTTTTAACTAGTCAAACAAATCTAATTTTATGCAATACTTATTAAGTGCAGTTATAGGATATTTACTTGGGTCAATTCCAACAGCATATTTGTTATTAAAAAAAACACACGGAATTGATGTTACCATTGCTGGTACAGGCAATGTTGGAGCGATGAATTCCTATGAGGTTACCAATTCCAAATGGATTGGAATTATAGTTTTAATTATTGATTTTCTAAAAGGAATGATCCCTGTCTTTATAGTTTTATATTTTCTTGAATCATCTTTTTTTATTGCTTCGCTTTCTATTCTGTTCGCGGTTTTTAGTCACTGTTTTAATCCTTGGTTAGGATTTAAAGGCGGAAGAGGTTTAGCAACCGCAGCCGGTGGAAGTGCTGCTATATTTCCACCTATGCTTATTGCCTGGATTGTTTTTTGGATTTTGGTTTACATAATTAAAAAAGATATCCATATCGCAAATATTTTTGCAACTGTTTTATCATTAGTTTCAATTTTAACTTTTTACAAATACTTGATTTCATTTGCATATCCCCAACCGGTTTTAGTGAATGAATTATTACTTTTTACTTCCGCTGGATTAATGATAATTTTTATCAAACATATTGAACCATTAAAAGACATAATTAAAAACAAAAACAAATAATGCTATGATTACAAAAAAAACATTTATCACAACCATTGTTGTGTTATCAATTTTATTTTCAGCATCGTTTTTTTATTTAGACTCAAAACTGCCTGATGCTTTTTTTACTGCAACAAATTCTAAAAATGTTTCATTAACATCATTGGAACAGGCAAAAAGATTTAATGATGATATAACTAATTCCAGAGAAAATATTATTACCAAGACTGTTAAAAAAGTTAGTCCTGCAATTGTTGGAATAAACGTAATCGAGATTAGACAATATCAAAATCCGTTCGGTTCTTTTTTTGATGATCCGTTCTTCAGACAATTTTTTGGTAACAGAGGTAATTCAAGCCAAAAAGTGCAAGGCTTAGGCTCAGGATACATTATTTCTCCTGATGGATATATTGTAACCAATGATCACGTTGCAGGAAACGCGACTGAAATTACAATTACTATGACAGATGGCAGTCATCACGAAGCTAAAATCGTTGGCTCTGATCCTGTTTCAGATATTTGTCTTCTAAAAATTGATGGAAATAATTTGCCTTACGTTGAGTTAGGTGATTCCAAAGATATCATCATCGGCGAATGGGTAATTGCTTTGGGAAATCCATTTGGATTGTTTGAACTTAATGACAAACCAACTGTAACAGTTGGCGTTATTAGTGCAACCGGAATGAATCTTGAACCGATTAACGAGAGATATTATTTAAATATGATTCAGACTGACGCAGCAATAAACGGCGGCAATAGCGGCGGTGCTTTGGTAAATTCCATTGGGCAGATTATTGGAATGAATACTTTAATTTATACTGCTGGAGGAGTCCAAGGAAACATCGGACTTGGTTTTGCTATTCCTATCGACAAAGTAAAAAAGATAGTAACAGAACTTAAAGCAAACGGAAAAATTGATAGAGATTTTCAAATCGGAATGAGTATTCAACCTATTGATGCTGGTATTGTTAAGTATTACGATCTAAAAAACACTAAGGGTGTTATCATAACAAAAGTTTTACCTAACACTCCTGCTGAAAATGCTGGATTGAAAAGTGGTGATATAATTACTGAAATTGATGGTTATAAAATCAGTAATGAACAAACTATCTTTGGTGTGTTTCAAGAATTTAGAGTTGGTCAAGTGATAAAAATAAATATTATTCGTGATAATAAGGAACAGATCAAAAATATGAAATTGGAGAGAAGTAAATGA
Source organism: uncultured Ignavibacteriaceae bacterium (assembly GCA_963704275.1). GTDB lineage: Bacteria > Bacteroidota > Ignavibacteria > Ignavibacteriales > Ignavibacteriaceae > IGN3. The sequence goes on from CAVPHP010000005.1 coordinate 159,198, forward strand.
TCGAAAGATATACTCTTCCTGAAATGGGAAAAATTTGGGAAGATAAATTTAAGTTCGATACCTGGCTGAAGATTGAAATACTTGCTTGTGAGGCTCGTGCAGAAATGGGTGAAATTCCAAAAGCGGATGTTGAGATTATCAGAAAGAAAGCTAAGTTTGATATTAAACGTGTTTTAGAAATCGAAGAAACTACTAAACACGATGTTATTGCTTTTCTAACTAATGTTGCCGAGTATGTTGGTCCTGAATCAAGGCATATTCATTATGGAATGACTTCTTCAGATATTTTGGATACAACATTATCCTACCAAATGAAAACCGCTGGTGAGTTACTTTTAAAAAGATTATTTGATCTAAAAGAAGCATTAAAAATTAGAGCGATTGAACATAAGAATACTGTTTGTGTTGGAAGATCGCATGGAATACACGCAGAACCAACAACAATGGGATTAAAGTTCGCTTTGTGGTATGAGGAAACTAAAAGAAATATTAAGCGATTACAAAGTGCAATCGAAATTATAAGTGTTGGGCAAATTTCCGGCGCAGTTGGAACATTTGAACATCTATCTCCAAAAGTTGAAGTATATGTTTGCGGTAAAATGGGTTTAAAACCTGCATCAGTCTCTACACAAGTTATTCAAAGAGATAGGCACGCTGAGTTTTTAACAACACTTGCAATTGTTGGTGCAACTTTAGAAAAAATTTCCATTGAGATTCGTCATCTGCAAAGAACTGAAGTGCTTGAAGCTGAAGAATATTTTTCAAAAGGACAAAAAGGTTCTTCTGCAATGCCCCATAAACGTAATCCGATTGTCAGTGAGCGTGTAACCGGTTTGGCAAGAGTTTTACGCAGTAACTCAATTGCAGCATTGGAAAATGTTGCCCTTTGGCATGAGCGTGATATTTCACACTCATCAGTTGAAAGAATAATTGTTCCCGATAGCTGTATTGCATTAGATTATATGCTTGATCTTATGATAAATCTTATTTCTAAGCTTTTAGTCTATCCAGAAAATATGATTAAGAATCTTAATCTTACAAGAGGATTAGTTTTTTCTCAAACTATTTTATTAAAACTTGTAACAAAAGGAATATCGAGAGAAGATGCTTACCGGATTGTTCAAGACTCAGCGATGAAAGTTTGGAGTGATGAAAAACTAAATCTAAAAGATGAATTAGCAAACTCAGAAGAATTGAGAAAATATATTTCTATTGAAGAACTTAACGAAATATTTGAAAATAAAAATATGTTAAAGAATGTTGAGTTTATTTTTAATCGGACTGTTTTAAGCGAGGACAAATTATGACAAAAATATTAAAAATTATTTCATTCGCAGTAATTATTTTTTCATCAATTGGTTTGCAAAGCTGCGGAGGCAATGCAGAAAATTTAGATGTCGGAAACACTGCGCCGGATTTTTCCTTACAAGATTCAAATGGTAATAATTTTACTTTATCTGATTATAAAGGAAAAAATCCTGTAGTGGTTTACTTCTATCCAAAAGCCGGAACACCTGGCTGTACAACGGAAGCTTGTGGAATTCGAGACTCGTTTACAAAGTTTGAAGAAAATAGAATTATTATTTTTGGAATAAGTGTTGATTCCAAAGAATCAATTAAAGAGTTTATAAAAGATAACAATTTGAACTTCCCTCTTCTATCAGATGAGAAGAAAGAAGTTAGTAAATCCTATGGTGTGTTAAATTCAATCGGGTTAGATTCCAGAATAACATTTATAGTTGATAAGCAAGGCAAGATTGCAAATATAATTAGAGATGTTGATGTAGAAACCCACGCAAATGATGTTTATGATCTTGCAATAAAATTAATATAAAATTTAATTCTCATCTTCATCTTTTTTAGAAAACATTTTGTACAATCCATAACCAGCCATTGTTATTCCAAGTAAGCCGCCGGTGGTTTTTAATATTTTTGAATTTGCCATTTTTTCCAAACTCCTTCCGCTTCCAACCTGCTTCATTTCTTCGCTTGAGTAAATCGAATTCATAAATTCAACCTGATCTTTAACGGACTTGAATGCTATGATAACCTCTGCACCATCACTTAAAGGTTTAAATTGAATAGCACATTTATCCGGATCGTTTTCATCAATATCTTCCAAAGGCTCAAACTCCCATTTGCCTCGAAAGATCGAATAATTTACTGTACTTCTTGGTTCTCGTGAAAATAAAGGATCATTAAATATAATTACTTTTTTTCCGTTTTGATCTACAACTTCAACTTCATCTTTATGATCAAATTCGTTTTCAATTTCTTCAAAAATATCTTCAACTGAAGCGCTGAGCGGATCAGAGATTTTAGATTTTCTTCTTAATATTTCTTTTGTCTTAACCATGTTCCTAATTAAAATATTTTTACTGCCAAAATTTATAAAAATTATTGCCCACTTCTATTTATTAAACCTAATTATTGTTAGGGAACACATTTTAACTTAGTATAGTCTTATTAGCTTGAAAATACATTTGTATTTATATATTTAGGAACAGCAAAATCATTAATTAAAAAAATTAGTCTGCTATTTTTTAGAAAGATAAAAATGATCAATCAAACGAGTAAACGGATAATAATAATCGTATTTCTTGCAGCATTGGTAATTTCGGGCTCTGTTTTTTCCGGCAATAAATTTAATAGTAATATAGTCGCCCAGTCAACTGATACATTGACTGTTCTAAAACCGGAAAATCAGTATCAAATGGAAGAGCAGCTTATAACTTCAATTTTAACGAGATATCATTTTAAAGAATTTCAAATAAATGATTCATTGTCCAGTCTTATATTCAATCGTTATTTGGATGTACTTGATCATGGTAAAAATTATTTTCTATCATCTGATATTATATCATTCAATCCGGAAAAATATCAATTAGATGATAAGTTATTTAAAGGCGATGTACAGTTTTATTATGATGTCTTTAATGTTTATCTGGAAAGATTGAACGAAAGAATGAACTACATTGATCAACTTTTAAATACTGAATTTGATTATTCAATTGATGAGAATTATAACTACGATAGAGACAAATCTGATTGGGCAAAAAATCAAACTGAACTTAATGAGCTTTGGCGCAAGCGATTAAAAAATGATGCTTTAACCTATAAACTTAACGGTAAAGATTGGGAATTCATCCAAAAGACCCTTAAAAAGAGATACAAAAACTTTTCGCAATTCTTAAATCAATATAATTCTGAAGATGTGTTTCAACTTGCAATGAATTCTTTTACTGAATCAATTGATCCGCACACAAATTATCTTTCACCGATAACATCAGATAATTTTAAAATTGATATGAGTCTTTCTTTAGAAGGAATTGGTGCCCGTTTACAGACAGAAGACGATTACACAAAAGTCGCTGAAATAATTCCTGGTGGTCCCGCAGCTAAAAGTGGTTTGCTAAAAGCAGATGATAAAATAGTTGGAGTTGCACAAGGTGAGGATGGTGAATTTGAAGATATCATCGGATGGAGAATAACTGATGCAGTTAAGCTGATACGCGGTGCAAAAGGTACTTTAGTTAGGTTGCAAATACTTAAAGCCGGCAGTGATTTAAATTCAAAACCAATTGAGATCGCAATCATAAGGGATAAAGTTAAATTAGAAGATCAGGCAGCCAAAGGAAGCGTTTTAGAAATAATGAATGATGAGAAGCCATTTAGAATCGGTGTAATTGATATTCCGAAATTTTATAATGATTTTGAAGGACAGCGTAATGGTGATGGTGATTCTAAAAGTACAACAAAAGATGTTAGGAAAATTTTAGATTCGCTAAAAACAGAAAATGTTGATGGAGTAATAATTGATTTGCGTAATGACGGCGGCGGCTCACTTCAGGAAGCTATTGAACTTACGGGTTTGTTTATAAAAGAAGGTCCGGTTGTTCAAGTAAAAAACTCAGATGGAAATATTGATATAGCCAAAGATCCAGATCCATCGATTTTATATGATGGTCCATTAGCGGTTTTGGTAAATAGATTCAGCGCTTCTGCTTCTGAAATATTTTCGGGTGCAATTCAAGATTATGGAAGAGGTTTGATAATTGGTGAACAAACTTATGGTAAAGGAACTGTTCAAAATTTAATTGATCTTAACAGATTGTCCTCCAAAAAAGATTTGAATTTAGGTCAGGTTAAACTTACGATAGCAAAATACTATCGTATAAATGGCGGCAGCACACAAAATCTTGGTGTAATTCCGGATATTGCATATCCAAGTATGATTGATCCAATAGACTTTGGCGAAAGTTCTGAACCAAGCGCTTTACCGTGGGATGAAATAAAGTCCGCTGATTTTAACAAGTTTTCTGATCTGTCTAAATTTATTCCGGTGTTAAATACAAAATATTTAGAAAGAATATCTACAGACAAAGATTTTAAATATTTGCTTGAAGATATAAATATCTATAAAGAAAATAAGAAGAAAACTTTTATTTCTTTGAATGAAGAAAAAAGGAAAGTAGAAAAAGATAAAGAAGAGCAAAGAAAATTTGAACGCGATGGAAAAACTCAGGGTGAGAGTGAAACAGAATTAATTGATGACGAAGTTCCTACAGTAAAGAAGGATAAAAAAGATTTTATTCTTGATGAAACTGCTAAAGTTCTTTCTGATTATATTCTAATGAGCGTGGGTTAAATATAGGGTGCTAAACCATTTACAGAATCCAATAGTTTGGCTTTAACAATTGGTAAAATCGTTTCATTAAATGGAAAATCTAATTCCGTTTCGCAAATGTAAACCATTGGATCATATAGACCCTGTGAATGTTTAATAAATTCTTTCATCAAATTATTTGCTGAACCATTCAAAATTTTAAATGGAATTGAACGCAATAATTCTAAATCCAAATATTCAATCGGCTCATCAACAGACCAATTGATGGAAAGCTCATACAAATAAATTTTGTAAACATTAATTTTATTATCCGGCACAAGTACATAGCCTTTGCCGCGATACTTATCTGTATTACAGCAAGCTGTAACTTTTATATTCTCGTAAACAAATTGTTTTATTATTTCCGCTTCATCTAATAGATCAATGTTTTCATTCAAACCCCATTTAACAAAATCGATTAGCCTATCAAGTTGAAAACTAATTTGATGGGCCTTTTCTAAGATTACTAAACGGTCATCAATAAAAGCGCCCTTAACTTCTTTTTCTAACCAATATTTAGATTCAATATTTTCGGAAAGAATATCATTAAATCTGTTTTGCAACTGCCATGCAAAATCTAAAGAAGGAAAGAGCTTATTCTTTCTTATATCATACTGCCACTTCTTCATGGTCTGTAAAAAAGTGTATCGGTTGGTTTCCCAATCGGAGCCGCAAGAAGTTATTTTCGATATGTCAAGATTCATTTTCATAATTTTGACATCAATAAGGCAAATGTAATGCCATTTGTAATGATGCTTAGAATTTGAAATCAATTTCTGCTTTACCAAATTTGTCAGACATTATTTCCTCAGAAACTTGCAAAAAACTTAAATAATAAGGCTGGCAAATTATGCATGTAATTATTTCTGATTTGTACGGGCAGCGAAAAAATAAAGGGAAGTAAAATTTTACAATCTTACTTCCCTCTTTTTACATCACATTTAAATTTTACAAACTAAATTTCAAACTTAATACCCTGTGCTAACGGAAGCGCTGTACCATAGTTTATGGTATTAGTTTGTCTTCTCATATAAGTTTTCCATGCATCAGAACCTGATTCTCTGCCGCCGCCGGTTTCCTTTTCACCACCAAATGCTCCGCCAATTTCTGCACCGGATGTTCCGATGTTTACATTTGCAATGCCGCAATCAGAGCCTTCCGCTGATAAAAACATTTCTGCTTCTCTCATACTGTTTGTAAAGATTGATGAAGATAATCCTTGAACAACACCGTTTTGTAATTCAATTGCATTCTTAACATCGCCGGAATATTTTATAAGATACAAAATCGGTGCAAATGTTTCCTCCTGAACAATCTTATAGTGATTTTGTGCTTCTACAATTGCAGGTACAACGTAAGAACCCGATTTATAAGTATCGCCTTCAAGAACATTACCACCATAAATAATTTTTCCGCCTTCATCAATAACTTGCTTTAGTGCGTTAGTAAAATCTTTAACAGCATTTTTATCTATAAGCGGTCCAACATGATTTTTCTCATCAAGCGGATTTCCGATTTTCAATCCGCTGTAAGCTTTTACTAATGAATCTTTTACTTTATCATAAATTGAATCGTGAACAATTAATCGTCTTGTACTTGTACAGCGCTGTCCTGCAGTACCAACGGCGCCAAATACAACTGCTGGCATTGCCATTTTAAGATCAACATCCGGAGTCATAATAATTGCATTATTTCCGCCAAGTTCAAGTATTGCTCTACCAAATCTTTTTGCTAAAACTTCTCCTGCATGTCTTCCAACATTTGTAGAACCGGTAACAGATATCAACGGAACTCTTTTATCATTTAAAATCTTTTCTCCGATAGTAGAACCTTTACCAACTATTAAGGTAAAGATTCCTTCGGGAAGATTATTTTCTACAAGCACATCTTTAATAATATTCTGGCAAGCGATTGCAGATAAAGGAACTTTTGAAGAAGGTTTCCAAACATTTACATCACCGCAAACGGCTGCTAACATAGCGTTCCATGCCCAAACCGCAACTGGAAAATTGAATGCAGAAATTGTACAAACAATTCCTAACGGATGATATTGATCGTACATTCTGTGGTTTGGTCTTTCTGATTGCATCGTAAATCCATAAAGCTGTCTTGATTGACCAACAGAAAAATCACAAATATCAATCATCTCCTGCACTTCACCCATTCCCTCTTGTAATGATTTTCCCATTTCAAAAGAAACAAGTGAGCCAAGATCTTTTTTATGTTCACGAAGTTTGTTACCAATTTGTCTAACAATCTCACCACGTTTTGGTGCCGGAACAGTTCTCCAATATTTAAAAGCAGATTCTGCAGTTGCTAAAATTTTTTCAAGATCAGCTTCCGAAGCCTGGTAAACAGATGCGATAAATTCACCAGTAGCGGGAGAATAAATTTTCAATTCGCCCTGGTCTGTGGTTTCATTCCATTTTGTACCTGTTGAAGATCCAAAATTCTTTTCTTTGATACCAAGATTTTTTAAGAATTCCATAAAGTAACTCCTTTTTAAGTGTTATATAATTTTATCTATTATTGATTTTAAAGTAATATTTGTCATTTTGTTTTCAATCTCAATCTGAATTTCTGAAAACAAATTAAGGAAAATGTTATTTATTTTTTCTGATGTTCCGTTTTGTTTAAGATTAGTATCGTTGACATTAAGATAAAATGCTTTACGATCTTCAATCGCACAATAAATTTCCTGCAAATGAATTTGATTGGTTTTTTTAGCGAGAGAAAAACCACCAAGCATTCCGCTGTCGCTTTTTACAATTCCAGCTTTTCCAAGCATTGATAAGAGCTTACGCAGCTTTGATGCATTTATTCCAACGGATGCAGCTATCTCAGTGCTGTTTTTAGGTTTGTCCGCTTTCGCTAAATAACATAATGCTTTAACGGAAGTTGAAAGTTTTGTTGATGCAGACATAATTTCTTATAATTGTTACAGTAAGTGTAACAATTATAATCAAAAAAAACAAATAAAAAAGCCGTCCATCTGGACGGCTTTTTAATGAACTTTGCTACAATTTACTTAATCAGCGTCATCTTCTTAACGGAATTGAAATTCTTCAAACCATCAAGAGATTTAGCTTCGATTGTGTAAATGTACATTCCGGACGCAAGACTGCTTGCATTCCAGGTTACATTATGATATCCAACTTCTTTAACCTGATCAAATAGAACAGCAACTTGCTCGCCTAATAAATTGTAAATAGTAATTCTAACATTACTATCAAATGGAAGTGCAAATTTAATTGTTGTACTTGGGTTAAATGGATTCGGATAGTTTTGATACAACGTATATTCTTTAGGAGTAAAATCAACTTCAACAGAAATTGCTTTTGAGTATGTACTTGTACCATCAAAATCAATTTGTTTTAGTCTGTACTGTATTGTTCCTTCAAATCCATCATATTTAAAATTATCTGAATATATGTAATCTGATTTTTCAGTTGTAGTTCCCTTACCTTCTATGAAGGAAACTTTTTGCCATTCACCATCAAGCTTACGTTCGAGATCAAATCCTCTATTGTTAAGCTCAGTAGCAGTTGACCACGTTACTGAAATTGCATTATCTGTAACATTGGCTGTAAATGAAGTTAATTCAACAGGAATTATAGTGGTTGCAGTTATCATATTACTATATGGAGAAACTCCCATTAAATTATAAGCCTGAACTCTATAAGTATAGGTTGTGTTAGGTGTTCTTCCAAGATCATTATAGGATACAACATCAACAGCAACTGTATCTATAACTGCAAATGGATTTACACTTAATGAATCGCCATCTTTTCTTTCAACGTAGAATCCTAATTCATTTGTTGAGTTATCCATCCAGTTTAGCACCACTGCAAATGTATCTGCTACTGCAGTTAGATTTGATGGAGCATTTATCATTAACAATCCAGCAAATTCATCCGCACCTATATCAGGATTAGATAAATTACGAGCTTGTCCATCGATATCAGTTGTTACCAATGCAATCGGTGTTCCTGCTGATTCCAAGGCAGTTGCTGTACCATCAGGAATGTGTAAATCACTAACTGATGTAAATGGAGCAACAACGTTTAATGAATTTTGGTCTATACCAGATACTGATTGCCAATCTACAAAAGTTTTTGCAGCTGCATTATTCCAATATCCAATATTTCCGTATGTAGTATCCGCTACATAGAAATCATTATAGTCTGACACTAAAGTGCCTGATGTACCTGATCTATAAATACAATATGTTGGGAAGTCAACTTCAGCAGAATAAACAATATTATTTTTAACTTCATTTGTTCCATTTGCGATATACATACCTGTATAAAGCACAACACCTGCTCCAGGAACTAATGTAACATCAGGTAAGTAAATAGAGTTGAAGTAAATATTTGCAGTAACTAGAGCTGCTTGACTTCTAATTCCAATCATTTTAATGTTAGGATCTGCAACAGCTGTTGTAGTAGCGAAGCCTGAAATCATATTGTTATAGATATTATATGTACCTTTTGATCCAGCTTCAATACCAACTATACCGTAATCACCAGTGTTGGAATTTCCAGTTGAAAGCAAGGTAATTGTATTATTATAGATATTTGTGACATGCGAAACATCACCAATTGTTAATCCCCAGATTCCATAACTCATCAATCCTGTTGAGGTTTGATTGATTCTTATATTATTGTTGTAAACATCTGTATTACCAGCATAATTTAAGAATATTCCTCGTGTACGTGCAAGAACATCATTATTCCTAAATATCATTCCAACTGGGTATGCGGTTGGTGTGCCGCTATTAGAAATTGCTAATCCTTGTCCGGAAGAGCTAATAGTATTTGTAATTGAGCAATTATCAACAATGATATTATCAGGAGTCCAATTATATGGAGAAAAGAATCTGTTAGTAATTGATATTGCATAACTTACGGATTGATTAGTTTGAACAACCAAATTCTTAAGTGTGCAATTATTTACATCTCCAATTATTCTAATTGGATTTGTATTACCGTTCACTCCAGTATTCGTCTGTATTACTAAATCTCTAGTAGTACCACCCACTGTATTCGAACCATCAATAATTATATTATTGGTTGTAACCAATCCATAATTGGTAGTCGATGAAATGGCAAGAGTTGGAGTACCTAATACCCAACCTCCCGAAACACCAACGTTATCAGCTACTTGAGCAAATGTTATGGTATCAATTGTACCAGCGTATGGTTTAAAAGTAACTGTGTAAGTACCTGGATTTATTCCAATGCTTACATTGGTTGGTTCTACCAAATTACTTGTAATATAAAATGTTGTATTAGCGGATATATTAGAGAAATTCAATGTATCACAAGCTGCTTTTAATGATGCAAATTCAGGATCAGTTCCGCCAGGTCCAGAACCAGCAATGCCAATATAGTACGTACCAGCTAATGTATTTGATTGATTGAATCCGTTAAATTCATCAGCACCAATATCGGGTGTAGATGCATTTCTTGTTTGATCGTCGATGTCAGTTGTTAATCCAGCAATCGGTGTTCCTGCAGATTCAAGCGCAGAAACCGATCCATTAGAGATGTGCAGATCATCTCCGCCAAGGAATCCAGGATCGCCGGATACAGCATTCAGATCTTTGCCCGAAGCGGTTTGCCATGCAGCAAGATCTATTTGATCTGCTGTACCGTAGTATCCGAAAACTCCGCCGGTTCCATCAGCAAAGTAGGCATTGTAATCCATTTCGAATGTAGTAGAGGTTGTATTACTAAAATATACAGCATAATGCTTGCCTGTTCCGGTCCCGTTTGAACGTGCATTATGAACAGCATTATTATATGCTTTATAAGTAGTAGTGGCATCTCTCTTAACTAATCCAGCAGTTGTACCGGTTGTTACATCACTTCCATCGATATAGATAGAATTATGATATGCCTCTAATGAATTTGCAGCATAACCATAATAATCTAATCCTCTAATTGTTCCGGCTGTCATTTGCGTGGTAGCCGAGAGAGAGATGAAATTATTATTGAATATAAAACTTCCTGAAGTACTGGAACCAGCAATATAAATACCTGTAACGGTGCTAGGACTTGTGGAAGCTAGATTTCTGAATTTACTTTTTTCAATTATGAGATTATCTACTCTACTTATGTATGCACCATAAATGGTGGTTTTTGCAGAAGCCGAATTCATATAGACATCGCAACCAGAAACAAGTGTGTTTGTGGTTGGTGCACCCTGCAATCTGAAACCATAATCTGCAAAATCATATACAGTAAGATTTTTGAATTGATTGCCTGTACCTGTATTTGAGGAGAAGAAATAAACTCCTACTCCAGGTCTAACTGCAATTGTATCAATATTCTTAATTGTACAGTTTTCAAAAACGTTATTATCGCATGCAAAAGGACCTGAACCGAATAAAACTGTTCCCGATCCTGTGCTACTGTTCTGGCTTTCAATAATAAGATTTTTAAATGTGTTATTATTAGCAGGACCCCACAAATGTACTGCAGGAATTGTTCCAGTTGCTAATCCAACGATTTTTAAATCCTTGGTTGTTCCACCAACAGTATTTGAACCATCAATAATAATATAACTGCCATATCCAACTTGAATGGTTCCAGCTGCCTGCGTTATACTACCCGGTATCTCGACAGTTACACCAAGAGCAGGTTTAATGGTAAGTGTGTTGATAGCGCTGGACCCTGCAAAATCATAGATTGCGATTGGATAGGTTTCATTCGGGTAATATGCATCTACAAGTGAGAATGTAACTGGACCCGAAACACCTCTAAGATTAATATCATTAACTGCAGCAGTTAATGTAGGATAAATACCCTCGGTACCTTCGGTAGTAAAAAAGCTCTGATCGAATGGTTTTCCGTTTTCCATTAACTGATTATATTCTTCAGTTACCTGAACAAACCGGGGAGTACTCTCTATAGGTGTGTTGTCTCCTTTATCCCTTGAATTAAGGTCTATTGGGGAATCTTCACCGTTAAGATCTTTGGTAACTGTACGTGTTCGTTTTTCAAAATAAACGTTTTTGCCGTAAGCTGAATTGAATGCAGCTAATCCAACTGTATATGGTCCGCTCATCGGAACATCAACAATCAGGTATCCATTCGGTACGGTTGGAGGAGTTGTCCCCGGAGGAGTTGCACCTGAACCACCTGCTGGATTTGTTCCTGCATTACCAGGTATGTCCTGAGCAGCTACGTAATAAACTATTGTATCACCGATAACTACTCCGCCAATTGCAGAATAATTAATAGTAAATGTGTAATCATCACCAACAACCGTCGGTGCGTTATCAAATACATAAGAAACATCACTTATTTTCTTTAGATATAATCTTGGTATATTTGCACCACCTGTTACTCCGCTTGGGTCTGTTATTGTTGCGGTTAAGCTAACTGAAGATGAAGCAACAGAACCATTACCAAGTAAAGTGTATGAAATTAATGGTGCCGTAAAATCTGCGCCAATACCTGCAAATTCATCAGCACCAACATCTGGTGTAGTTGCATTTCTCGTATTACCATCAAAGTCATCAGTAATTGCAATTGGTGTAGAAACAGGGGTTCCACCTGATTCTGTTTGTGTTGCAATACCCGTATTAACATGTAAATCATAAGGAGCAGAACCTACATTAATGAATGGTGGATTCTCTGTGAAGGAAGACGCATCAAGTGGACTAACTCGTGTCTTATATTCGGTTATTGTTTGATCAGAATTTGTCCCATCATAAAAAATTAAATTTGTTACAGATGGAACACCAGAATAAAAACTATTGTTATTTGCTGAAGCAAAATTTGTGAGTGTTGTACTACTCCTTCTGTAAGCAGCAATCAAACCCGTACCAGCCGGGGTTGAATTATTAACAATAATATTATTCCGCATATCCAATGCAGCAGATGTAGCAGTAGTACTTGTTGTAACAAAAATACCGCTTGTTCCAAAATTTGATCCGCTTGAAGACGCATTTAAGAATATTGTATTGTAATAAAGGCCAATATTCGAACTTGTGGTTGTGCTTATGCTTCCGATTCCTCTTATGGCATCAACACTAGCACAAGCTGGAGCTTTTAGATCAGAAATTAAATTGTTAAAAATATATGTATTTGTTGAACCACTAAGGTAAATACCAGTAACAGTACCGGCAGTAGTACCTATAGAAGCAGAACTTAAATTAAAAACTGAATTTTTATAGATTGAAACATTACCCGAGCCACAACTAATACCCCAAACTGTTCCACCACCTGAAAAATTAAAAACAGAATTGTTATAAATATTTCCTGATGCGATTGTTCGGTGGATACCATACATAGTTCCCGACCCGCCAATAATATTGTTAATTGAATTGTTGTAAATATTATGTGTGTGTGCGGAAGCAGTTGTTGAAAGAATACCATAAAATGTTGAGGTTCCAGCTAGAGATATGTTTGAAAAGGTATTATTAAATATGTTTTCTGTGCTGGTTGGGCTTCCGTTGTTATAATAACAATAAAACGTACCTGATGCACCTGTTCTATTAATTAATCCAGTGTTTGAGTTATTTTGAACATTAGTGATTCCAGGTGTTAATTGAGAACTGTTATTATAAATTAAATAAGTAGATCCTGAAGTAAATATAGTACTTGCTGGAAAAGTATTGTTATTTATATTAACAGTTATAGAAGCAGCTGCACTTGAATTATAGATATATGCATAAGCTGAACTAGAAGTAGTTGAGTTTCCTATAGAAATGCTATTATTATTTACTTCTAAATTTCCAGTTGCCGAATTACTAATTCCATGCAATTGAGAGGAAGTAGAAATAAGATTAATGTTGTTAAAATTTGCAATAATCGAACCAGTTACAGTTGTTGAATTAAAGATTCCATAACCAGTGGAAGTAAAATTTGATCCCCCCCCTGCTGTATTATTAATATTGTTATAGCTTGCATTAACTCCATTTACATAAATGCAATATACCCCGTATGTTGTGGTTGCAGAACCACCACCATAATTTTGGATTATGTTTCCTGCACCAGATTGTCCAATGATAACGTTATTATCACTAAATCCAGTTGCAGATGAACCTCGTACATAAACACCGGCATGTACATTCTGAATAGTGTTTCCTGTTATGATAATGTCAGAGTTTATTCCGCTTGAAGCAGTAACAGTTACACCTGTAGCAGATGAAACTAAAATTGTTCCGTTACCGATATAGATACCCATAACATAACCACTGGTACCTTTGGTCATTGAAACTACACAGTTCGTAATTGTAACAAACTGACAGCCGTCAATATCACTAGGTTTATGAGTAAGGTATCCATATTCAATGCCCTGATCGGCAGCAGTCACATCAATACCATTAAAGGTGATGTAATCAGTACCATCTAAACGAATAATAGCATCACCAAGTCCACCAAGTGTTGTGGTGGTATTAAGTCCTGCATCTGTTCTGGTGATTAATGGATTTGCACCGACACCGCTTTTCTGAAAAACTATTGCATTACCGGCAGTTCCGGTTGCTGTTATAGTTATATCAGCAGTTGTGCTCTCGGTGTACCCAGCAGCAACATTAAATGTAACACCGCCAGAGCCTACACCCTGCGTATTCAAATCAACAACAGCCGCAGCTATTGTTGCGTAATCACCAGGAATAGTTTTTGTGCCTGTTAATTGCGCAAATCCGTCTTGCGGAAATAAAAACAAGCCAAGCAGTAAGGTGATTGAGAGAAGCTTTAGTAAATTGTTAATCATTACGTTCTCCTTAAATTGATTGATTAGTTAATTAAGTACTTTGAATAAAGTAAATTTGTCTTTGCAAATTGAACTGAGTGCTGTAATTCCTCAATGGATGAAATAAGAAAATCTTTTTGATTTATAATTATCATTGTAACGTTAAATTCTTATTTTGATTAAAAAGGATTGATGAATAATGAGGTATGGTTTTCCCCGAGATTGGCGGTTGTATATTAATAATTATATTCTTGTTTTGTACCATAAAACTCTACGCAGAAAAAATTAGAACTTTAACTTTGACTATTTAGCTCACCCTTACGTCTAATCAAATCACAACATCTTTTCCCGATTTCAGCGATCAAAACATCGATCGAATAATATATAAATCTGTCTGAATTTAGAAAAACAGATATTTAATGAACTCATTAAATACTATTGAAAATTCTAAGCATTATTTAGTTAATTAGGATGTGATAATCAATTATTTTAAAGAATAATGACTGAAAATATTTTTTTTCTTTTAGATAAAAGTGTGAAAATATTGTTCTTCTTATCTATATTGCCTAGAAGAAATTAAAAATTATGCAAAAAATAATTAAATATTTTTCTATCACTCAAAGAAGCTATTTCGTTTCAAGCTTCGAAAACGTATTCTAATCTCTACTCCATTCTCATCATTAATCACTTAATTATTCACTTAATTATTCACTCATTTATGTCTCAGGAGTAGAAAATGAATACATATTCAACAGACGAAAACAAAATTAAAAAAAATTACACCCCCTCAATTTCAGCGGATCAGGTTATTCCCACATTATCAAAATATATGCTTGCTGATGGATTTGAAATCGTTCTGGATCTTGAAAAAAGTATTGGAGCTACAATAGTAGATGAAGTTACTGGCGACAAGTACTTAGATTTTTTTACTTTCTTCGCATCCTCACCGATAGGACTGAATCACCCATATTTAACTTCTAATGAGGTTAGAGAAGTACTTGGAAAAATAGCTGTGAATAAACCATCAAACTCAGATATCTACACTACTTATATGGCTGAGTTTGTTGAACTATTTGCAAATGTTGCAAAGCCAGATTATATGAAGCACTTATTTTTTATTGCCGGCGGAGCACTTGCAGTTGAGAATGGTTTAAAGGTTGCATTCGATTGGAAAGTTAGAAAAAATTTCCTAAAAGGTTACAAAGAAGAAAAAGGTCATAAAGTAATTCACTTTAAAGAAGCTTTCCATGGTAGAAGCGGTTATACTATGTCACTCACAAATACTGATCCTGCAAAAGTTAATTATTATCCTAAGTTTGATTGGCCAAGAATAACAACTCCCAAAATTAAATTTCCATTAGAAAATAATTTGGATGAAGTAATAAAACTCGAAGAGAAGGCTTTAGCTGAAATAAACTTAGCTATCAAAAAAAATCTTGATGATATAGCTGTTATTATTATTGAACCAATTCAAGCGGAAGGTGGGGATAATTTTTTCCGTAAAGAATTTTTTATTAAGCTTCGTGAGATTGCTGATGAAAATGAAATCTTGCTTATGTTTGATGAAGTTCAAACCGGATTTGGATTAACAGGTAAATTTTGGGCTTCTGAGTATTATGTAAAACCTGACATAATTGCTTTTGGTAAAAAAGCACAAGTTTGCGGAATCATGGTTTCAGATAGAATTGATGATATTGAAGATAATGTCTTCAAAGTATCTAGCCGAATTAACTCAACCTGGGGTGCAAATTTTGTAGATATGGTGCGTTCCAAATTTATTCTTGAAG
The DNA here is from genome assembly GCA_963704275.1 of uncultured Ignavibacteriaceae bacterium. Lineage (GTDB taxonomy): Bacteria > Bacteroidota > Ignavibacteria > Ignavibacteriales > Ignavibacteriaceae > IGN3. The sequence continues at coordinate 175,359 of CAVPHP010000005.1, forward strand.
TAATTAAAAATGAAAATCTAATTGAAAATTCTAAAAAAGTTGGTGAACATTTAAAATATCAACTCACAAAAATTCAAGAAGAGTTTCCAAATTTGATTTCAAATGTACGTGGATTGGGTCTTATGTGTTCTTTTAATTTACCCACCGCCGAAATTCGAAAAGCATTTAGAGAAAATTGTTATAAAGATAAGCTTATGATATTGGGCTGCGGTGAGAAATCAATCCGATTTAGACCTCCATTAAATATTACAGAAAATGAAATCGATAAGGGCTTGACAATTATCCGAAAAGTTTTAACCTTTATGTCGTCCAATAACTAAAATATGTATTAACTACTTGCACGGTGCGGCTCCATTGTTGGAGCCGTAACTGTTTTAAACTATTTTTGATTATGAAACTTTACATTGTAAGCACTCCAATCGGAAATTTAAAAGATATTACACTCCGTGCAATAGAAATTCTTAAAGATGTTGATTTTATTTTATGTGAAGACACTCGCACTTCCAGCAATCTATTGAATCATTTTGAAATTAAAAAAGAATTGATTTCATTTAATGCTTTTAACGAAAAAAATAAAATTGAATTTGTTGTAAACAGAATGCTTTCCAACCAAACTGCCGCTTTAATTTCAGATGCAGGAACACCGTTAATTTCTGATCCGGGAGTAAGACTTGTTTCATCTTGCATAAAAAATGGAATTGAGATTATTCCGATTCCAGGCGCATCTGCATTGATTGCAGCATTAAGTATGAGCGGCTTGCCAACAGATTCGTTTGTGTTTGAAGGTTTTATTCCGCAAAAGAAAGGACGACAAACAAAACTTAAAGAACTTGCAGAAGAAAAACGCACCGTAGTTCTTTATGAGTCTACTTATAGAATTGAAAAATTGTTAAATGAGTTAAATGAATATTTACCCGAGAGATTTGTCGTAGTATGCAGAGAGATCACTAAGAAATTTGAAGAGTCGTGGCGCGGTTTTCCTAAAGAACTGCTTGATTCATTTCCTGAAAGAATCTCAAAAGGTGAGTTTGTTGTTGTTATCGCACCGAAAGACTGGAAAGTTTTATAAACTTAAATAGAATTTAAATAAGTAAAATCTTTAATAACCTTATCCAAAAATAGTAAAGCATTCATTTCACTTTGCACACCCATTTTATTTGATATCCCTACTTTTGCTTTTTCTAAAATATTCTGATATGAAAATACATCAGTGTTTTTTCTATGGTTAAGAACATCTTTTATGATTTGAATATCTGTATTAGTAAGCAAACTTACTTGAGGAAACTTGACTTCATAATTCTGAACTAACTTTGGAATTAATATTTCTTCAAGTTTTACTTCACTTTTTAGTTTTATAACAGTTGTATTGCCTGCTAAATCACCAAGCCTCTGCCCTTTTCCGTTTATTAGCATTGTAATAATTCCAACCGAACCATAAGTAAAAAAAACATCAATCGGTTTTATAAGCCAGCGTAAAAAATAACTGCCAAGTCCGGGTTGAGTGCCATCAATTTTTACAACTTTAATTTTTAATATTTTTTTGCCGATGGATTGTCCGTTTAAAAATATTTCGCATAAAAAATCATAAAAGAAAAACGGCAAGTATAAAATTACAAACATCGCTGTTGAGTAATATAATTGAGAATTATAAAACACATCGTTAAAAAATAATAAAACAAAAATCATAGCAAAGCCGTAACCAAATAAAATAAGGATATCAACAATCTGTGCTAAAACACGGTCTCCAATGCTCGCTATGTTGTATTGGATCTCAACATTTTGTGTGGTTTCAATTCCAATGTTCTCCATTAAATCATTCCCCTGGATTTAAGTTCCAAATATTTATTAATTGTATTTACAGAAAGATCCTGCGGCGTTGTTAGAATTGATTGTATTCCCATCATTGATAATTCTTTTTGAATAACTTTTTTCTCAAATGAAAATTTTTCTGCAATAGTTTTGTGATAAATCTCTTCAAGCGAATTTGGTTTGCTGTTTAATATTTTATCAAGTCCAGTGTTCTTAAAAAATATAATAATTAATAAATGCGATGATGCTAAACTTTTAAAATATTTTAATTGTCGCTTAAGTGAATTTGCAGATTCAAAATTTGTGAAAAATAAAAGTAAGCTGCGTTGTTTTATTTTTGATTTAACAACTGCAGAAAGTTTTTCATAATCTGATTCAAGAAAATCTGTTTGCTGACTGTAAAGCAGTTCAACTATTTTTTTCATCTGCAAAGAATTTCGTTCAGCAGGCAAAACAGAAGTTACTTTATTATTAAAAGCAACGATTCCCACTTTATCTTGTTTTAAAAGTGCAATGTTAGAAATTACCAGCGATGCATTAATTGCGTAATCAACAAGCGACATTTTATCAAATGGCATTTTCATCGTTCTGCCCATATCAATAATTGAGTAAACCTGCTGTGATTTTTCATCAACATAATGATTTACCATTAATTGTTTTTTACGTGCTGTTGCCTTCCAATTTACAGTTCGATAATCATCGCCATTTACATAATCTTTTATCTGTTCAAATTCTAGTGACCGTCCAATGCGTCTAATCTTTTTTACTCCAACTTCAACAAGCCTATCGGATACAGCCATAAGCTGATATTTTTTCATTTGTATGTAGGATGGATAAACAGCAGCCGTTTTGTTTTGCTCAAATCTATAACGACGAGCCACAATATTTAGAAAAACTGAAACATAAATATTCAACGCACCAAATTGATACTCGCCTCTTTTAACAGGTCTAACATTATATTTAAATATTTTTGTTGTTGTCTTTTCAATCTCCGCATTTATTTCAAAATCTCTGATTTGGAAAACAAAAGGAAGCTCATCAATAATCGTTACATCGGTTTTAATTGCATAATTATTTGTTAAGATAATTTTAATTTCATTCTCATCACCGTTGGAAAGTCTTTCAGCTAAAACTCTTTCTGCAAAAACACCTTTTTTATTTGAGTAAAGTATTGCTGATTCAAGAAGTATAATCGTTATAAATGCAATTAAAAATATCTTTGCGATAAAAAATAAAATTGGCAAAAAATATCCGAAGAAAAATAAAAGCACTATTAATACTGCAATCAAAAGAAATTTTGAAGTAATATAAAATTCCCTGACAAGGCGCATTATCTTGGAACCTCAACACGATTAAGAATTTGCTGAATTATTTCATCAGCAGTTTTACCTTCCATTTCTCGTTCCGGGGTTAAAATTATGCGATGGTTTAGTGCTGGAAATGATACTTCTTTTACATCATCAGGATTTACAAAATCTCTGCCACGTATGGCCGCCAAAGCTTTTGCACCTATCATAATTGCAATTGAAGCGCGCGGTGAGGCGCCAAGATACAAATCACCGTTGTTTCGTGTTTGGTTTACAATGTTTGCAATATAAGCCGCAATTTTTTCTTCAATGTGGATAGAACGAATTTGAAGACGATAATTTTCCAATTGTTCTTTAGAAAATATCGGTTGAATCATACCTAAATCATTTTTTGATTTTCTATCATTATACTCAAGTAAGATTTTTATTTCTTCATCTAAAGTTGGATAACTCATTTCAATCTTAAATAAAAATCTATCCAACTGCGCTTCAGGTAGTTTGTATGTTCCTTCGTGCTCAATTGGATTTTGTGTTGCCAATACCACGAATGGGTTTTCTAATTTATAAGTTGCGCCATCCATAGTTATCTGTCGTTCTTCCATCACTTCAAAAAGTGCTGCTTGTGTTTTTGCGGGTGAACGATTTATTTCATCAATCAGAATGATATTTGAGAATATTGGTCCGCGTTTATATTCAAACTCAGAAGTCTTCAGGTTATAAACAGATGTTCCAAGTATATCTGATGGCATTAAATCAGGTGTAAACTGTATTCTGGAAAAATCAGCGGAAATAGTTTTTGCAAGAATTTTTGCAAGTAATGTTTTTGCAATTCCCGGTACACCTTCAATTAATACGTGTCCATCAGCAAAAATTGAAGCAAGCAGAAATTCAATTGTTTTATCCTGCCCTACTATAATTTTTCTTATTTCAGATTTAACTTTTTCAACTGATTCTTTTAAGGATGATAAATCAGTTCTGTTTGTATTATTTTTTTCCATAAGCACCTGTTTTAGTATAAAAGTTTTCAATTAAATTATTTAATTCGATTAACGTAGCCTGTTTTATTGTTTCAGAAATTGAAACGACATTAATAAGTTCAATCATCTTATTTATTTCTGATTTATCTATATAACTTTTTTCTGATAACTGAGAAATCAATTCATCATTTAAGTTTAAAGTCCTTAAGGAATATTTTGCTCTTACATAATCCATAAAATAAATGATTTTCTTATCTGCAATATTTTTATGATTTGATTGTTTGTAATAAAGGTTTCCAACCGTATTTATAAATTCCAACGTTGTATTTGCCAAAGGTTTTATAACCGGAATTATTCGCTGATCTCTTCTGCCTTTAAATATCACAAAAATAATTGATGAAATTAATAGAGTAAAATAAGCCCATTTTAATGAAGGCTGACTTAGAATATATCTTATAGGTGTACTCGCATATTTATTAACCTCTTTATAATATTCATCCCATATTACATCACGATTTTTTAGATACGAAAGGCTTTTAAAAATATAATCTCTATCCGATTTTAATAAATTATAATTTGTAAAAATATTTGGAATGCAGTGCAGGTATAAATTCCCTTTACCATATTTAAATTTTATGAAATTTACATTATCGTATTCATCTATACCCAAAACAATTACTTTACTTGTATCAAATGAGGTAAAATAATGATTGTAATTCCCTTTTGTAAATTTATAATTTTTATCTCGTTTAAGATTTGGATTTGAAAAATTTGCATATACAGAATCATATCCACCAAAGAATTTATAACTTACATAGAGATTTAAAGTATCTGTTAAAAATTTTCCAAAAGAATTTGCTGCGATAAAAATATCATTTCCATTCTTCAACAAACCGCTCAATACTTTTGCATCAAGTTCATCTGGATTAAAATTATTGCAGATGATGATTATATTTTTGTTCTCGATTTTTCTTTCGCGATTAATATTGTAAAAAGGCAGATTTATAGATTCAATTTTTTGATGCGGAAATATTTCAGGTAAAACATCATAAAGTAAAAATGAGCCATAAGGTATTTTATCATTTTTAGAATAAGTCGGAGCCCAATCTGTAGGTTCGGGTGTAACAAGTTTGATAAGAACTAATCCAATAAAAACCACAGTAACAGGAATTATAAATTTTATATTCTTCATTATTATACCAACTCTAATGAAGAATTAAGTTCAGAATAGTCAATCTGTAACTGTTTATAGGCTTCAGAATCAATTTCAAATTCACCATACCATATATATTCAAAACTCCACGTAATGCTTTTAAATTTTTCTTTAATGGATGACTGTTTTATTTCCTTAATAAACTCGCTGTTTGTTTTATCAATTTTCCAATCAATTAATTGTTTATCGCAAAGAATTTTTAAAGTTCGCAAATAATTTAATCGAATTGCATATCTAAAGTTTTTATTTGCAATCGCATCCTCAATCAACTTATCGTAATCAAGCGAGTGTATATTTTCCAATGATTCTGAAACATTAAGTTGATTTTTCTTTTTACTTCCAATCAACAATCCTTTAATCTCTGATCTGTAAAATCCAAAAATAATTGCGACTACTGCAAGCGCAATAAGAATATAAATTAAAATGTCCCATACAGTTCCATAAGCATCGAATTGAGTTAATTTGGCAAATTGGCGGTTAAGCCAATCCATAAGACGTTCCCACAATGTTCTGGAGTATTCAGGGTCTTCAAAATATTTAAAGTCTTTATCTTTAAGATGGATTAGTATTTTTGCTGAATCCACAGAACGGATATTTATTTCTGAGGAATCATATTTGATGTTATTAATTTTAGATTTTAGATTTAATGGTGCAGAAGCAGGAGAATCATCAATAACAGATTGTTGAAACGTACTATCGTTGATTCCATCCAGATGCTGTTCTGGTGAATCCCTTTGTGCAATTATATTTGCGTTAAAATGAAAAGCAAATATCAACCAGATTATAATTTTGAATTTAAATCGATTCAATTTTATTAAGCAATCCTTTTGCTTCTTTCTGTTCAACAAGGCTAAAGTAGTGAAAAGCAATACCAACAAAACTAATCGAATAAAACAAAAAGTTTAATGAGGAGATAATTGTTGTAAGAATAAATATTATTTCTGTTGTACTGTCCATTCCGCTTCCATCAAACGAATTAAAAGCTACAAAAAACATTGCAATGTATTGCGGAATTTGAAATAAGAATCCCATAAAACCTTGAATCAAACCAAGCACGAATAACAAACCAAAGGTAAACCACCATTTATTTTTTATAAGATAGAAACATCTGCTCATTGCGTCAAAAAATCCTTTGTCTTCATGTATCGCAACGATATAGAGAATCATTAACGCAACACTAACATAAATGCCGGGAATAATCAGTAAAACAAACGCAAGGATTGTAGTGATAGTGTATCCAATGCTTAGTAAAATAATTTTTAAAATATTTTTTTTAACTTCGTTCCATACATCATCTACTTCAACTACAGATTCATCTTCTTTTTTGATATATATAGTTATATAAGAATAAATTGTATTGATAAGCATCATTACAGTAAGAAATGAAAATAAAACATAAATCCCGAATGATAGTCCAAACTGACTGAGCGATGTGCTTGTTGGTGTAAAAGAAAATATTTCCTTTTGATAAAGCCCGCCAAATATTCCACTTAACAGAATAAATGGACCGACTAAAAATATTAATGCTTTACCAAGCGGTTTAAAATTTTCTCGAAGAAACTCAAAAGTAGCACTAAGTATTTGTCCAAAATCTCTGTACTGCTGAAACTCAATTTTCCTTGGATTCATTTTTTGCTCTCCTGCAAAGTTTAAAAGGATAAATAATAACGTACCAAATTATAAATGATAATGAAGATATTATAATTATAAGATTAAAAAATATTGGCATCTTCGTATATCTTGTAACAAATGATTCAAGAAATCCGGCAATAATAAAAAGTGGAATCAATCCAATGATTATTTTAACTCCATCTTTAGCCGCAATCAAAAATGATTGTCGTCTTGAATAAGTTTTTGGGAATAAAATACTGTTCCCTAAAATCAAACCCGCAGCGCCAGCAATTATGATTGATGATATTTCTATTGTTCCATGTATCCAAATAATTGAAAGCGCTTCAAATAACATATTGCGCTCAAAGAAAAAATGATGGAAAGTACCAAGCATAATTCCGTTGTAAAGTAAAAGCATAATTGTACCAACAGAAAGCAGTAACCCCGATATAAAAGCATAAAACGAAACACGAATATTATTAAATGTAATTCCCATAAACATATCAACGCCGTTCATTTGTTTATAAACAGCAAGTGCATCACCCTGATCAATGTTTTCGAGAGTCATATTAACGTAACTATCACCAAGAATCAGTCTAACAAATCCTGTATCACCCGCAGATGATACTATTCCAATTACAACTGCAGCAAAGAATATAATAAACGAAATCAATAATTCTTTTCTTCTTAAAAAAAATATTTCCGGTAATTCATATTTCCAGAATGTAATAAATCTGCTGCGTTTTTCTTTTTTATTTTTATAAACTGATTGATGAATTTTTGAAGTTAAGCTGTTTAAATATTGAGTGGTTTTGCTTTGCGGATAAAATGTTTTTGAATAGGATAAATCATCAGTCAACTGAATGAATAACTCAGCTAACTTATCGGGATCTTTAAACGATGTTTTTTTTGAAAGGAATAATTCTACTTCCCGCCATCGTTCAGAATTATTTTTTATGAATTGTACTTCTTTCAATATGGGATTTTAGTTTAATCTTCATTTGCATAATCAACAATTGAACGAACATCGTAAGATATTAATTTATCTCTGCCGTTCAAAAAAGATAACTCAACAATAAAAGATACCTGAACAATCTCACCACCAAGCTGTTCAACTAACCGGCAAACTGCATTCACAGTTCCGCCGGTTGCAAGTAAATCATCGTGTATCAAAACTTTATCACCCTGCTGAATCGCATCTTTGTGCATTTCAAGTTTATCTTCACCATATTCAAGTGAATAAGACATTGAAACTATTTCCGCAGGAAGTTTTCCTGGTTTACGAACTGGAATAAATCCACATTTAAGCTTGTGTGCAAGCAGCGAACCAAAAATAAATCCACGTGATTCAATTCCGATAACTTTATTTATTTTTTTTCCACTAGTAAAACTAATAAGCTGCTGCAAGGTAAAATCAAATGCTTCTGGATTTTTCAGTAGAGTTGTAATATCACGAAACATAACTCCAGGTTTGGGAAAATCTTTTACGTTTCTGATTTGAGATTTTAAATCCATTTATTTGTCCTTATTAAGAAAATTTTCTATTCCAGTTTTAAAATCTTTAGCTGCTCGGCTGATTGTATTTAGTCCAACACAATATTCAACTGCTTCTTCTACAGATAGATTAGAAATATTATTAATCATTTGTTTAGTAATTCTTAAACTTTCAACTGAATTTTTATTTAATTTATCAGCCAAATTTATTGATTGATCCAAAACATTTTCTGATAAATAATTTACAAAACCAATTTCATACGCTCTTAAACCGGAAATAATTCCGCCTTCTAATAACAATTGTTTAGCCAAACCTTCACCGACCTTTTTTATCAAAAAGATGGAAACTATCGCAGGAATAAATCCAATTTTTACTTCACTATAGCCAAATTTACTTTTTTCAGGATGTGCAATTATAAAATCACAAACAGAAGCCAGCCCGCATCCGCCAGCAATTGCTGCGCCATTTACAGCAGCGATAGTTGGTTTTGGGTATTCATAAATCATTATAAATAATTCAGCTAATGATTTTGAATCATTATAATTTTCAATCGTGGAATTTGTTGAAAGGCTTTTTAAATATTTTAAATCAGCGCCGGCACAAAATGAATTTCCTTCACCAGTGATGATTATTGATTTTACATCATCACTCTTTTTAAATTCAATAAGAATATCTTTTAAACTTTTTACTAAGGTAGGATTTAATGCATTACGTTTTTCTGGTCGTGCAAGAAAAATTAATCCGGTATTATTTTTTATTTCTGATTTAATCATCTGATAAATATTGTAATGTTACACTAAGCAAATTTAAAGTGTGTGATTTAGATAATATAGAATTTCATCCTTCGACTTGCCTGCCGGCAGACAAGCTTCGATCAGGATGACATGATCAAGAACTTATTAATCTATAAACCTTCAAAATTTTCTAAAGTTTCTTTAATGTTCTTTAAAAACATTCCGCCTAACATTCCATCAACTAAACGATGATCGTGTGAAAGTGTTAGTGCCACAATCTGTCTTACTGCAAAAGTATCAGAACCATCTACTTCTATTACAACAGGTTTTTTTTGAACCGCACCAACCCCAAGTATTGCAACTTCGGGTTGATTAATTATTGGTGTTCCAAATATAGTACCGAACACACCGTAATTGGTAATTGTAAATGTTCCGTTTGAAATATCATCCGGAGTTAGTTTTTTTGTTCTTGCACGATTTGCCAAATCTGCAATTGCTTTTGCAAGACCTATTACATTTCTATCGCCAGCTCCTTTAATATTTGGTACGATTAAACCTGTTGGTTCAATTGCAACTGCAATACCAAGATTTATAAATTTCTTTTTTAATATTGCATTCCCATCAATACTTGAATTAACGAGAGGATATTTTTTTAAAGATTTAACAACTGCGTCTGCAATAAAAGCCATGTAAGTAACTTTTGCATTCTCATTTTTCATTATTTCATCTTTTTTAGTCTGGATGAAATTATGAATACGAGTCATATCAACTTCAATCAATCCGGTAACATGAACCGATGTATCGCGGCTATGAACCATGTGATCCATTATTCTCTGGCGAATGTTATCCATAGGAATTCTCTCAACATCTGCTTCATTATAAACAGTTTGTGATGTGGTAGGAATCGATGCGGGCAGTACTTCTCTCTGCTGTTGAAACTTGAACTTGATCTTGAACCTTGATTTGAGTGTCTCTGTGGGAAACCTTACTTGATTTTCTATTTTCAATGTAAGCAAGTATGTCTTTCTTAGAAACTCTTCCTTCAAGTCCAGTTCCATTTATTGATTGTAATTCATCAAAACTTACATTTTCTTTTTGTGCAATACTTAAAACAAGTGGCGAATAAAATCCTGTACTTGTTCCTTTTCCTTCCAGTACTTTATCAACACTCTTTGGAAAAATTATCATGCATTGAGCCTGTGTCTTGAACTTTCTCTTTCTTCTCTTCCTTTGTATCCTGAACTTGATCTTGAACTTTAACTTTAACTTTTTCTCCTACACCAAGTTTTGCAACGATAGTTCCAACTTCAACGGTTTCCTGCTCACCAACAAGTATTTCTACTAAAGTGCCCGCTTCAGGTGAAGGAATTTCTGTATCAACTTTATCTGTGCTGATTTCAAAAATCGTTTCGTCTTTTTTAATCGCATCACCAACTTTTTTGTACCATTTAATAATGGTTCCTTCCATAACAGATTCACCCATTTTAGGCATTGCAATCTCAATTACATTTCCATTTACTTTATTTGATATTGGAGATGCTATAGTTTCAGAATTATCACTGTTATCGTCATTTCGACTGGAAGGAGAAATCTTATTGGTTACAGGTTGTTCAGATTTCTCAGTCGAATCTGCCGGGGCGGACTTCGAAGTGACTTCCTCTGCGCCTAAGTTATTTTTGGAAGAATTATTTATCATCTTTGGTTCCTCTTTTTCAACTGGAGTTTCTGCTGATTCTTTTCCATCAGTATTAATTTTTGCAACTACGGTTCCAACTTCAACAGTGTCACCCTCTTTAACTAAGATCTCTGTTAATACTCCAGCTTCGGCAGCAGGAATTTCAGTATCAACTTTATCAGTACTGATTTCAAAAATTATTTCGTCCCGCTTAACTGAGTCACCAACTTTTTTATGCCATTTAATTATGGTTCCTTCACTAACACTTTCGCCCATTTTCGGCATTACGATATCCATATAAAACTCCTATACTTTAAAACTTTTCATTGTACACTTTTTTTGTGTTTTTTAGAGTTTTAGTGCTTTCGTGGCTAATAACTAACTGCCACCAAAACACGAACGCACAAAAGGACACAAAATGTTTTTTAATATTTTAACAACTTTTTTATTCCATTATAAATTTCTACACGACTTGGCAGAACAGCATTTTCTAATATTGGTGCATAAGGAATATGTGCATCTTTTGCTGCAATTCTTTTAACCGGCGCATCTAAAAGCTGAAAACAATTATCTGCAATACGTGCAGCTATTTCAGCACCAAATCCTGCAAACAGAGTATCTTCGTGGATAATAATTACTTTATTTGTTTTCCTTACAGAATTATAAATCGTTTCTTCATCCAAAGGAACGATTGTTCTGAGATCAATTACTTCAACAGAAAAATTTTCATCTTCTAATTTCTTAGCAGCAATCATCGTATCCGATACAGAAATTCCCCACGAAATTACTGTAACATCAGTACCCTCTTTTACAACTTTAGCTTTGCCAAACGGCAATAAATAATTTTCATCAGGCTCAGGTGTGATAGCAAAACTTTGTCTATACAATCCTTTGTGCTCGCAAAATAAAACCGGATCTTTAATTCTGCATGCAGTTTTTAACAATCCTTTCGCATCTGCCGCGTTGCTTGGATAAGCAATTAAAATTCCTGGAATGTGAGAGTAAAATGCTTCAATATTTTGGCTATGGCACAATCCGCCATGGATGTATCCGCCAACAGCGACACGCGTTACAACGGGTGCAGACCAATTATTGTTTGAACGATAGCGCATGGGAGCCATTTCATTTTTCATTTGCATAAATGCAGGCCAGATGTAATCTCCAAACTGAATTTCAACAACAGGTTTCATTCCAGTTAGCGACAAACCAACTGCAACGCCCAATATACTTGCTTCAGCTAATGGTGAATTGAAAACCCTTTTCTTTGTAAATCTTGTTGATAATCCTTTGGTTGCAGTAAACACGCCGCCTTTTGGATCAGCAATGTCTTCTCCGAAGATGAGCATCTCGGAATTTCTTTCCATCTCTTCGTGCAATGCATGATTTATTGCGTCAACCATTACAATTTTATTTCCGCTAGGAGTTGTAGATTCGTAATTCAAAGATTCTTTAAATCCGCTTTCATCAAAAACATATTTTACTGCATCTTCAGGTTTTGGATTTGCGGAGTTAAGTGCCTTATCTGCGGCATCATTTATTTCATCAATAATAGAAATTTTTAACTCATCATATTCTTTTTGTGATATAAAATCTTTTGAGATTAATACTTTTGCAAATTTTTCTATCGGGCAATTCTTTAAATCTTCTTCAAGTTCTTTTTTATCACGATATTTTCTTTGATCATCAGAAGAAGAATGTGATTCTAATCTTACAACCTCTGCTTCTATTAGCGCAGGACCTTTACCGCTTTTAATAAATTCAATTGCTTCCTGAATTTTTTCAAACGATTGAAAGAAATCCGTTCCATCAATTCTTGCACGATGAAGATTATGAAAACCTGCCATCATTTCTGAAATTGAGTGGTCTTTTCCGCCGCTTTGATCCGAAACTTTAACTGAGATAGCATATTTATTATTTTGAATTACAAACAGCACAGGTAGTTTTTCTCGACTTGCCCAATTAACTGCTTCGTGAAATTCACCTTGTGAAGTTGTACCTTCACCGCTGCTTACATAAGAAATGTTTCTCTCTCCTCTTTTAACCGAAGCCATTGCAGCGCCAACAGCCTGTAAAAATTGCGTTCCCGTTGGTGAAGATTGTGAAGGCAAATTAAAATTTTTAGAACCCCAATGAACCGGTAATTGTCTTCCTCCACTTGCCGGGTCATCCGCTTTTCCAAAAGTGCCGAGGAAAACTTCTTCTGGAGTAAGCCCAGCTGTTAAAACAGTTGCCAAATCACGGTAGTATGGAAAGAGCCAATCTTTTTTAGGATCGAGTGACAAACCAATTGCAAGCTGTACAGCTTCGTGCCCAGCGCCAGCGATGTGAAAGAAAGTTTTTCCCTGTCGCAATAAGTTCATCGCTTTGTTGTCAACAGTACGTGCGTTCAACATTATTTTTAAAACTTCAAGAAGTTTATCTTTTGTAAACTCATGTTTACCAACTTTTACAATTTCATTTTTTCCATTCGTTGGTTTAATCGAACTTTTTTCTTTCGATTTTTTTTGTGTTGATGTTTTTTTAGACATAAAAACCTTTTATGGTTTAAAAAATTAAATTCAATAAATAATTACGCGTAAATAAATGTTTGTATTGCCACGTCTTTCAAGTCATGGTATAAATATCAAAAAAATAATTTGGGCTTTAGCCAAAAGAATCAATAATTTTGGCTGATGCCATTCTAGAAATTCTTTTTAAACTACGACCAAAATGTCGTGGCAATTTTGCACTACAAAACTAAACTTAATATTTCTTCTTTCGATTTAAATTCAATCTGAGCGTAATTAAAAATATTACTAAAGTGGTGAATAATTTTTTCTTTTACTTCAGAAATACTTATTTCTTTTTTTAATTCTTTACTCAAAGAAGTAACAGATTTATCAGTAATTCCACAAGCAATAATTCCACCAAACAAATTCAAATCTGTATTAACATTAAATGCAAAACCGTGCATCGTTATCCACCTGCTAACTTTAATTCCGATTGCACAAATTTTTCTATCATCAATCCAAACACCGGTATATTTATCGACCCTGATTCCATTCAATCCATAATCTTCACAAACCCTAATAATTACTTCTTCAAGCGCTCTTAAATATTTGTGCGTATCCTGCTGCCAATTGGTTAGACTGATAATTGGATATCCAACTATTTGTCCCGGACCGTGATAAGTAATATCACCGCCGCGATCAATATCATAAACGGAGATTTTATTTTCACTTAAATACTTTTCATCACCGATTAAATTATGCTTATCCGCAGTTTTACCGAGTGTATAAGTATGCGGATGCTCAAGCATAAAGAAAACATCAACAATTTTATTTTCTACTCTTAGCTGATGAATTTTCTTTTGTAAATCCCACGCTTCTTTGTAATCAATCGTGTTTAAATCACAATAAATTACTTTTCTGTTTTCTTTATTCACTCTTTATATTTTACATTCGTATCATTCATTTCGATGGAGCCTGCCTGTCGGCAGACAGGTCAGCGACTGAGAAATCTTATATAATTTAGCGCAAAAGATTTCTCTCCCGATGAATTGGGATCGAAATGACATTTTATTTTTTCGTTTATAATCAAAGGTGTATCGCTTCGCCATAAGCATTTGCTGCAGCTTCCATAACTGATTCTGATAAAGTTGGATGTGCGTGTACAGTTTTAATAATTGAATGTGCAGTTGCTTCCATTGTTCTTGCCAATGCAACCTCAGCAATAAGTTCTGTTGCTTCACTGCCAATAATATGTCCTCCAAGTAATTCACCGTACTTTGCATCAAAAATTAGTTTAACAAAACCTTCACGTTCACCAACTGCAAATGCTTTTCCACTTGCCATAAACGGAAACTTACCGATCTTTAATTCATATCCAAGTTGTTTTGCTTTGGCTTCTGTTAATCCAACACTTGCAACTTGCGGTTGGCAATAAGTACAACCTGGAATATTTTCATAATCAACTTCCGGATTTTTAATTCCTTTTATTGATTCAACACAATGAATCCCTTCAGCGGATGCAACGTGTGCAAGCCACGGTGGTCCAATCACATCACCAATAGCATAAATATTTTTAACATTAGTTTGATAAGTTTTCTTATCAACCTTGATGTGATTTTTGAAAAGTTCAATTCCTAATTCTTCAAGTCCAAATCCTTCAACATTTCCGGTAACACCAATTGCGCTTAAAACTTTATCCGCACTTAATTCTTTTTTCTGTCCGTTTTGATTTATTGTAACTAAAACCTTTTTACCTTTTACTTCAGCTTTTTCAACTATTGTTTTTGTAAAGATTTCTATGCCGCGTTTCTTAAAATTCTTTTCAAGTGCTTGCGATACTTCAACATCTTCAACCGGTAATATGTTTTCAAGCATTTCTACCACAGTAACTTTTGTTCCTAAAACAGAATAGAAATATGCGAACTCAATACCTATCGCTCCGGCGCCAATAATAATTAGTTCTTTCGGCTGTTCAGATAAATTCATTGCTTCAGTACTTGTAATTATATTTTTTTTATCAACAGGAATGTTTGGAAAGATTTTTGGACGAGCACCTGTGGCAATAATTATGTTATCTGCTGTTAAGGTTTCAGTTTGTTTACCGTCTTTATCAAGAATTGCAATTTCATTTTGACTGATTAGTTTACCAAAATCGCGAATCCTGTCAATCTTATTTTTCTTAACGAGCATCTCAACATTTTTTGTAATCTTATCCGAAATATCACGGCTGCGTTTAATTATCTCATTAAAATTGAAGGAGAGTTCCTTTGTGTAGATGCCAAAATCTTTACCATGATTTTTAACATTGTCATAAATTTCGGCATTTTTCAGAAGGGATTTTGTTGGAATACAGCCCCAATTCAAACAAATACCACCTAATTTATCCTTATCAATAACAACGGTTTTAAAGCCTAATTGCGCTGCTCTAATAGCTGCAACATAACCGCCTGGACCGCCACCAAGAACAGCAATTTGATACTGATTTGCCATAAAAATAATCCTGAATAGTTGTTTCGTGTGGGCAAATATATAGAGCTTTAAAAATAAATGAAATGAAGTCGCTCACTTATATGACTTGCAAGTCAGTAAAACGATCCATATTTCTTGAATAGCCAAAAGAGTTTGCTTTTTTGAACAAAAAGTAGATTTTTAGACAAAAAAAAAGACAAGTCAGAGTTTCAATTCGTAGTTTTATCTGCCGCTGCAGGCTGTTACTATCTTAAATATTTTTAAATTTCAATTGCTGTTTTCGTTGGAATGAAATATCAAATGTGATAAAGTCATCTAAATCTTGAAACAAAATTATTCTATATTTGCACTTAAATTTTTTATAGAACAAAAACCAATTTAATGATGAACAATATAGTAAATTTAAGTGCCTCAGACTTTAGCGATAAAATTGTAAACGATAAATCAGCAGTTGTGGTTGATGTGCGGACGCCGCAGGAGTTTAATGACGGACATATTTCTAATTCACTTTTGATAGATATTTACCACCCAACTTTTCCAGAAAAAATCTCCGCGCTTGATAAATCGAAAAATTATTATATCTATTGCAGAAGCGGAAGCAGAAGTTATCACGCAGGCGTTTTTATGCTTGAACAGGGTTTTACAAATGTTCATCATCTTGAAGAGGGAATAATTTCCTGGATTGAAAAACTTGAAAAGTAATTTTAATACTTCAATTAAAACATTTTCAGATGCAGAAGATAAATCATACGATTATCAAATCTCCGTTCTTAAATTAACAGCACTTTGGGCTTTTAGTGAATCTGCTTTTGGCGGAATACTACATGCTCTCACAATTCCCTTACGCGGATTATTTATAAATGCGGCGGCTGTTCTTTTTATTTCATTGATCGCATTGTTTTCAAAAAGTAGTAAAGAAATTCTAAAGTCAACTTTAATTGTAATTTTAATTAAAGCCTTAGTTAGCCCACACTCACCATTAACAGCATACTTTGCAGTTAGTTTACAAGGCTTGCTCGGTTATTTACTTTTTTATTCAAATAAATTTTACCACACATCGGCATTATTTCTTGGGATTTTAACTCTTTTCTTTTCTGGGATACAAAAAATTGTTGTACTTACAATTTTATTTGGAAATACTTTATGGAAATCAATTAATATCTTCATCAATCAAGTACTAAAAGAGTTTTTAAGCTTAGGCGTCCATTCCGATATGCATTACGGTTATTTGTTGATGGGAATTTATGTATCGATTCATTTACTCGCCGGAGTATTTATTGGAATTTATGCAGGCAGACTTCCAAGAAAATTAAAATTCTATTCACAGCAGATTCCAAAAGATATTTTGAATGAATCAGAAAAGGATATTCCACACAAAGACAAAAAGAAAAAAAAGAAAAGCTGGCTGTTTCGACCAACCGGAATTATTATTATTACAATTTCCATAACCGTTTTAATTTATACATACATCTTCCCTGCTAAAACTAATATTGTTGCAATAGAAGTTATAATAATGCTTATCAGATCTGTTGTGCTAACTTTTATATGGTATGTGCTTCTTGCACCAATTGTAAAAAAAGTATTTCATAATTATTTATCAAATAAAAAATCCGTTTACGCAAAAGAGATTGATGAGATTATTAATTTATTCCCTCAGTTTAGAAAAGTTGTATCCTATTGCTGGAAAAATTCAAAAGACAAAAACGGATTTAAGAGGATTCAGTATTTTTTATCAACATCATTTTATTATTTATTATTAAGTAAATAGGAGTCAATTATGTCCCAGCTACCAAAACGATTTGAAAGATTTCACAAGGATTACCCTGAAGTTGCAAGTGCGTATGAACAACTTGGAAAAGCAGTTCACACTTCCGGTCCACTTGATGATAAAACAAGAATATTAATAAAACTTGCAATCTCTACAGGTGCCGGATTAGAAGGTGCGGTTCATTCTCACACACGCAAAGCTATTGAATTAGGAATTACGAAAGAAGAGATAAGACAAACAGTTTTACTTGCACTACCAACAATAGGTTTACCATCAACAATGGCAGCTATGAGTTGGGTTGATGATTTGCTGGAGAAGAAATAATAATTAGTTAAAATTTTTAATGTGATGGCGCCCGTCTCAGCGAGAGGCCGATAAATTTGGCGAAACTTTTACTTACGTATCCGTCTATGGTGTATTGAAGAGTTTTGGAACTTACTATACACACAAAGCAGCATAAACAATAAAAATCCCTACTGAAAATGAGAATATACCTGCTGGTCTGAAAAATCTCTTAAATCTTTTTGCTGACCAAACCGCAAATTGTTTATGTTTTGTTGGCGGTGTTAATGAAAGACCAATTCCAACACCTACTAAAGAATAACCAATGATCAACATCAACGTTGGATATAATGTTTGATGAGAATAAATAATAAAACCGGATCCAAATATAAACCGACTAATTATTTCAAATGGATGAAAAAAAGATTTCTGGCTAAATTTCACTATTCCATTCGACCAATATTCAGGATTTATAACCATAACAGCACTTAGCAAGCTTAATATAAATCCAAAAAATGCAATTAAATACAAATCGTGCTCCTTTAATATATAGCGACTTTTTGCACATCCCATAGGTATCCTTGCGCGAGAACGAAAACTTAAAGTAACTATCTAGAGGTTAATTTTAATTTTAAATAATTTTAGGACGTAGGATAAAATTATTGTAGAATAATTAAAATCTACTTCGTGTTTATGTAATTTGATAGATGAATCGTTAGGCATTTTTTTCTTTATTGCCTTTAATTTTTAATAGCAAATCATCTTCAATTGATACAAACTTTGATGATGAATTAATTAAAGATGCAGCTGTAAGTTGAGCCACACCATATACTTCAACCAAAACACCAAAATCTTTTCTAATTTTATTTACTAATAAGTCAAAGTCACCATCCCCGGATGCCAGCACAACTACGTCAGAATTCTTTGCATACTCCATAACGTCAAGTGTTATTCCGACGTCCCAGTCTCCCTTAGCGGAACCATCAATTCTTTGAATAAAAGGCTTGAGTTTTACTTCAAATCCAATTCCATTAAGTATGTTCTGGAATTGTTTCTGCTTTTCATCACCCCTATCAATTGCATAAGCAATTGCTTTCACAACTTCTCTATTTGATGTAGCTTTGCCCAAAATGCGTTATAGTCAAAATGACAATTGTGGAACTCTTTTGTAGTGTAGTAAATATTTTGAACGTCCACAAACACAGCGACTTTTTCCATAATTTAGATTCGTCCTATCTTTAGGTAATTGAGGGTCTAATAGCGTTGATTAGCAAGAAAACCACT
Source organism: uncultured Ignavibacteriaceae bacterium (assembly GCA_963704275.1). Taxonomy (GTDB): domain Bacteria; phylum Bacteroidota; class Ignavibacteria; order Ignavibacteriales; family Ignavibacteriaceae; genus IGN3. Next base: position 194,472 of record CAVPHP010000005.1, read on the forward strand.
TTCAAATTTTAACATTCCTGGAAAAACAACACTGACTATATGCCAGATTATCAACTTTGCTTACACAGCTAATCCCGATACATCGGGATTGTTTTTGTTCTTTGACATTTACTACTAAATATAATGCTACCGGTTATTAAAGATTCATTCTTCAACAGGCAAGCCTTCAAGCTTCATAATCTTTAATGCATTGGTTGTTAAACAAGGACCGGTATTCAGCAGGTAATCAAATATCATTTTACCATCAATTATTTCTTCCTTAAAATGATAATTGCGTACTTTTATATTTGTTTTAGAAAGCTTTACAAGCTCCAGGTCATGTGTTGCAACGGCGCCGGCGGCATTTGTTTCTGTAAGCTTCTTAATCAACATAGAGCTTCCCTTCAGCCTTTCGATATTATTTGTCCCCCTGAATATCTCATCGATTAAAAAGAATACCGGGTACTCAGATTTTTCTATTTCATCGAGCAATGCCTTTAGTCTCTTTACTTCGGCGTAGAAGAATGAAATACCATCTTTTATAGAATCGTTTACTTTAATACTGGTAAATAGATCGAAAAGAGAAACTTCAAGTTTATCTGCATTTACAACACTGCCTGCGTATGCAAGAGAAAGGTTTATCCCCAGCGTTCTGACAAACGTGCTTTTCCCTGACATATTTGAACCGGTGATTAAAGCTATCTCGCCGTCAGGATTAAAAGAAAAATCATTACAAACTTTATCTTCATTTTTAATTAATGGATGACCCAACTGCTTTCCACGGAAAATGATTTTATTTTCATCATTCTCAATTATCTCAGGGAAAGTATAGTCGGGATTTATATATGCAAAATTAGCAAGCGAACAAAGCGCTTCGAGCTTATACCAGGCATCCATCCAGATGTTCAATTCCCCTTCAATAATATGTTTATACTTGTTTAATCTAAGCTTAAAATAAATGTCAACCGGAAATATTGTTGTTATCATAAACCATACAAATGGATTTCCTTTTCTAATTCTTAAAAACTCCACTGAGTTTTTTATCTTATTTATTAAGAATGAAGGCTGCCGTTTATTAAGCTTAAAAGGTTCGCACAGCTTAGATAACTTTGAACCAGTTTTATAACGGTAATTCTCAAGGAATATGAATACACCGGCAATCTTTTTCAGTTTATCCGAAATCAAGTCCGCTTCATACATAATTTTCACTTTTTCCTTATTGCCGTAATGAGAAAGCAAAATGTAAATTAATGTCGATATGCCCCAGTATGCCGGTAATATATTCCAAAGATATAGAACAATCATCAATAGATTGAGGGGTGCTAAGACCGATAAAAGCACGAAAATGATTTTTAACGATTTAGACGACGCTTCATTTTTACTTAACAGTTTATACAGCAAATCTCCGCTGAACTCAAGGCGGGAAGACAGAATTGAATTTAGAGCCAGTTTGTCCCTGAATACGGTTAATGGAATTAATTCTTTAATTAGTTCCTGCCTTTCAATGATTTCATCAACATGATGAATTTTTGAATTAAGCCATTCTCTAAGCATTAATTTAGACTGCTCCGACGTACCAGTATTAATTAATTGAAGCAGCGAATAATTCCCGGAAAGATCTAAATCAACTTCATTTATTTCCGGTGTTTGGGTGATATTATTTAAAGGCGAAATGTTTTCCCAGTCCAGGTTTAATCGGGCAAGATGATCGGTTTTAATTTTTATCCAGAGCTCTAATTTTTTAATGTCTCTATCAAGCTTATTATGATAATGCGTTAAAACTGAAAAAACGGCAAAAAAAACTGCAAACGAAATTAATGTTGCGACATCCGACACTCCGAAAAAGAGAATGAAAAAGATTATAACTTCTGTTATAAAAATTAACAGTCTATAATTTGAATAGATTCTGCTAATCCTTTGCAGATAAATTTTTCTGGAATTTAATTTCTCAATCAACCTTGAAAGATGATCTCTTCTTTCTTGGTAGCTTCCGTTTAGTTTCGCACCCATCATAATAATTATTTTTGATTGATTCTTTCAAAATATTAAAAATCTATATCAATGTTTCTAATAAAAGACTATTATTTCTTATCTCTGCATAATAAGTCTGTGTAAAATTTATTGTAGATAGTCAGATAAATATTTTCAAATTTTGACAACAGCCTAAGGGCATTGCACCTAACTGAGTTTATCCCGATGAAAATTGGGACCGCCCAGTCCGCTGCGGCGGAGAACACTTTGAACAAAATCTATAAATAAAATACAATCCCGTTAGCTAACGGACAAAAATCACAAATTCGCCGAACTAAAATGGTAGCCTGTCCCGATCCATCGGGAGTCGGCGTTGTCCAAAGGACTCCTTCGGAGAGGTGCTTTTTATTTGCTAAAATTATAAATACGATTTTGAATTATGTTTGAAAAATTAAAAATAACCAGTAAACAAAATTGAGCAAACATTAATAATACATAATGAATTAAGTATGGTTTTTTTGCTAATGAGATTACTAATACCTCAACCAGTAAAGTGACAATAAAAATCATATTGAACAGAAACTTTGTGTGTTTCCATTTTTTATAGATTGCAATGATTATGATTAAAGCCCAACCAATTCCGATTGCTTCAAATCTCCCTGATTCATGAACAAAAAGAGTTTTATATAGATTTGGAATAACTGAGGTAATAACTAAAGCAAAACTGAAAGAATACAAGATGAATTTTTCTTTGAATGTTTCCATTATTTCACCAAATGAATAAGTACATAGCGATTGCTTTTTAAGAATTGGTGTCTAAAAGTATATCAAAAAACTTAAATACTCAATTGCCACTTAACAACTGTTCACAAAAGAGGGCATCAAGTCGATGCCCTCTTAGCTTATATATTTTAATTCAACTAATCTTTTTCTTTTGCAAAAAGCGCTTTATAAATTGATTCATCAAGTATGCCCGGCATACTCATATGGTCCATAAAAGCTGCCATCCCTGCATCCCAAAAGTACATATCCATTCGTAGCATCTCTCTTGGAGTGTGAACAACAATTTTATCATCCTTAATCATCAATAGCACTTCTATAGGATATGCAGTTAAATGATCTAAACCAGGACAGCTATTTTCTTTCGTTTCGCTTCCAACTATATAAAAAGAAACTCCTTCAGTTCTATTTCTACTAATTCCAAATAGAATTGCTTTTTTATCAGGTGAATAAACTTCGCCAACAACTTTCCATTTTAAATCTTCTTTCGGATTTGCTGTCCATCTGTAATCTTTATCTTCCTGGTTTGGAGTAAAATTTTTAATATTTGAATAAAGTTTCTGCTTCAGTTTATCTAATCCATCAGCACTCACATCATTTTTCTGTGAATATATTTCAGGGAACTGATCTTCATCTTCAAAAAAGGTCATATCGCCTACCATCATAAACATATCTTTAGAAGCATCACGCAAATCATCTGTACTGCGTTTAGGTTCTCTTGCTTCTTTTACATTTGTACCAATTTTAAGGGAATGAAGAGCATCCACAATTTTATTTTTATACGGCAATGTATTCTTTACAACTTTATTGTACTGGTCATCTTTTAAATCATTAAAAATAATTCTATTAATAGTTTCAGGATCAGCAATTATAACTTGAATTCCTTCGTTTGTTTCGTGTATTCCAACTCTAAGCATAGAGGCAACTAGATATTTATTTCCAAATGAAGTAAGCATTTTAACATACTCATCATTTGTAAAAACTAGTAGTTTTCCTTTATATCCGCATAGATTTTTTTTATCTTTTTTAACTTGATCTGGAGTTGTAATTTCTCTTTCAGCTAGTACTTTAAATCCTGCTGATAAAATTGATTGCTTTACTTGATCATAAACAGTGTTATAATCACCTTTAATGTTTTTAACCGTTAGCATGTACATTCCGTGATCAGCTGCAAAAGAAAAATTTAGTATACCTGAAATAATTAGAAGTGCAAATAATTTTTTCATAGACTCTCCCTTGTTTAGATATTTAATAAAAAGGGCATCATATTGATGCC
>CAVPHP010000006.1:0-121467 GCA_963704275.1 uncultured Ignavibacteriaceae bacterium
GAATCGAAACGGTCCACTCAAACTACCAGAAATTAGAGGCGTTGTTTGATTAGTACTGACTAATATAATTAGCTCGTTTTATAGAGCTTAACAAGCACTAAAATTAAATTTGGTCAGATTAAACCCGATTAGCTTTTTAATTGTCTAAACAACAAATTATAAGGGAATCACATGGTAAAGAAAACAATTATTCTTCTTGTATTTATAGCTGCGAATGTTTTACCTCAGTGGCAAAACACATGGAATTCCTCCTTAATAGACTATAACACTCTGTCTGGATGGATAGATTTTGATAAAAATGGTGATAATTGGTCTAAAAGAGTTTATACATTAGACTCATCAAGTTTTGTTATAATGGCGCAAAGTAGTTCTACACCTGAATATTCATATACATTCTCTCCACCCGAAGTTCTGGCAGGACTTGAAATTTATTCAGCAGGTGCGGATCTTAACGGAAATGGTAAGATGGACTTTTACGTACTTGCTTATTCCGGATCCTTACCATATTACAACCAAAGTTTCAAAATTTTTGATATTACAAATGGGGAGATAATATTCCAGAAGAATGATCCAAATTACTATTATTCTTATCCAACAATTCTGGACATCAATAATGATGGTGTGTTAGAATGTTCGGTACTCAGATTTGATTATCCGTCTTTTGCATCATATCGAATTGAAGTATATAACACTGGCGTTTCAGGTATTTTATCAGAAGGAAAACCAGTCAAATTTGAATTAATGCAAAATTATCCAAACCCTTTTAATCCTTCAACAACAATAAATTACAATGTCAAAAGTGAGTCTTTTGTAAAACTTAAAATTTATGATGTTCAAGGTGAGTTGGTGAACGTGCTTGTTAATGAGGTTAAACCTTCCGGTGAGTATCAGATTAATTGGAACGGTAGTAATCAAAACAATTTGAAACTTCCCAGCGGTGTTTATTTTTATCAGATAGAGGTAGGGCAGAATCGACAATCTAAAAAAATGGTATTATTGAAATAAATATTGGTTAAAATTATGAGCAAATTAATTATTCCTGAAAACCTTGCAATTAGCGAATCCGGATTTCTTTTCCTTCAGGGAACCGGTGAAACTTTTACATTAAATCAGGTTGGCAAAGATATTGTCGATCTCATTAAATCAAAATCTTCTGAAGAGGAAGTGATAAATGAAATAGTTGAGTTGTATGATATAGATAAATCAACAGTTCAAAAAGACTTGGGTGACTTTATTGCCCAGTTAAAACATTTCTCAATTCTTAAAGAAATATGAAAATAGCAGTAACAGGCCTTAACGCCACAGATAACCCGGGGCCCGGTGTTCCTGTAATCAGGAGCATTAAAGACTCACCAAACTTTGATGGAAGTATTCTCGGTTTTATTTACGATTCACTGGATCCAGGAATTTATATGAAGGATTTGGTACAAAAATCATATATGATTCCTTATCCATCTGGTGGTCTTGATAATTTATACGCGAGAATAGCTGACATTCACGCTAAGGAAAAAATAGATTTAATCATTCCAACCTTAGATTCTGAACTCTACGCATTTGTAAAACTTTATCCAAAGCTAAAACAGCTTGGTATAGAATTGTTTCTTCCTACAATTGAGAATTTAAACATTCGCAGCAAAGACAATCTATTCAAATTTTGTGAACAATATAAAATAAAAGTTCCGAAAAATATTTTGGTAACATCACCTCAGGATATTTATTCGGTGCCTTCAAAGGTTAAGTTTCCCGCAGTTGTTAAAGGAATATTTTACGACGCATATATTGTAAATAATTTTGAGGAAACTCTGCATGCGTTTAATAAACTTTCTGCAAAATGGGGTTTTCCTATTATTATTCAGGAATACGTAAAAGGTGACGAATTTAACGTTGTTGGATTAGGAGATGGAACTGGGAGAACGATCGGAGCAGTTTCAATGAGGAAGTTATATATCACTGACAAAGGAAAAGGCTGGGCAGGGGTTACAATAGATGATAACATCATACTTGATCTTTCAAAAAAAATAATTGAAAAATCTAAATGGAGAAGCGGCCTAGAATTGGAATATATTAAGTCGGCTGATACCGGGGAGTATTATCTTCTCGAAATTAATCCGCGCTTTCCTGCCTGGGTTTATCTGGCCCCATCAGCTGGTCAAAATTTACCATATGCACTTGTGGAATTAGCTTTTGGAAAAGAAGTTGAAGTCTTTAAATCTTACAAGGTAGGTACAATCTTCGTAAGAAGTTCCTGGGATTTAATCACTGACATGAATTCATTTGAAAAGATTGCATCATTAGGAGAAATTAAAATATGAACGTAAAAAAGAGATATGAGCGCCCTGTAATTAACAAGCATCAATCAGGAATGATGAATAAGTTTGGGAGCGGTCCTTCAGTTAAACCTGTTACAGAAATTGAAGGTGTACCGGTTTCACAACTAGCAGAAAAATTCGGCTCACCACTTTTTGTTATTTCTGAAAGACAACTTAGAGAAAATCAAAAAAATGCTTCACGGATTTTCAAAACAAGATATCCTAAAGTTCAATTTGCCTGGTCTTATAAAACTAATTATTTAGATGCTGTTTGTTCAGTATTCCATTCTGAAGGTTCGTGGGCAGAAGTGGTTTCAGAATTTGAGTATGATAAAGCTAAAAGACTTGGAATAAAAGGTTCAAACATTATTTTTAATGGTCCAGATAAACGAAGAGATTCACTCATCAAAGCCATTAATGATTCAGCAAAAATACACGTTGATCATTTTGATGAACTTTATGAGATAATAGATATTTGCAATTCGGAAAACTTATCTGCAAGTATTGCTATTAGAGTAAACATGGATGTTGGTATTTACCCGATGTGGGATAGATTTGGATTTAATTATGAAAACGGAGAAGCATGGCAGGCCATAAAGAGAATTATTTCTGAAAAGAAATTAAAACTAACGGGTCTTCACACGCATATTGGCACTTATATGATGAGTGCTGAGGCATACCGTCTTGCAGCTTCAAAACTAAGTGTACTAGCTTCGAGCATAAAAAAAGAGTTTAATATTATTCTTGAGTACATCGATCTTGGAGGAGGATTTGCTTCCAAGAATTCTTTAATTGGTCAATATCTTCCTGCAGAACAAGTGATACCATCTATAGAAGAATATGCAGACGCAATTTCAAAAGGACTTTTTGAATTATCTTACGGCTCGGATGAACTACCTACCTTAATTCTTGAAACCGGACGGGCTTTAGTTGATAATGCCGGTTACATGATTTCGACCGTGCTTGCTAACAAACGTCTGTCAACAGGAAGAAGAGCGATTATAATTGATGCAGGTGTAAATATTTTGTTTACCAGTTTCTGGTACAAACACAAAATATCTCCGGCGCAGGATAATGGTTTGCATACGGAAGATTCATCGCTTTATGGTCCGCTCTGTATGAATATTGATGTAATACGAGATAGTATTCTTCTGCCTCCAGTAAAAAAGGGTGAAAGAATTGTAATAGAATATGTTGGCGCATATGATATGACCCAATGGATGCAGTTTATTACATTGCGCCCGAATGTGGTAATGATTCTGGAAGATGGTTCAATTGAGTTGATAAGGAAATCTGAAAATTTAGATTATCTCCTTGATAGGGAAGTTTTGCCTGAGAAATTAAAATTTAAAAAATAGAAAAGCTTAATGCAGTTTTTTCTAGACGCAACATTATATTCATATGCTCAAATTTTCTTCTCAAACAGAAAATGGTTTGGTGCAGTAGTTCTATTAGCAACTTTTACTATGCCTCTACTTGGCTTGATTGCTCTCTTCGCTGTGATTCTGTCAAATCTTACGGCATATTTTTTAAAATTTGATTCCAATAAAATTCGTACAGGATTTTATGGATTTAACGGAATATTATTTGGTGCGGCATCAGCATACTATTTTCAATTGAATATAGAATTACTGCTTTTAATACCGGTATTTATAATCATCACGTTTTTTGTTTCTGCAGTTTTAGAACATTTACTTGAACAAGTATTTAATCTTCCAGGGTTGAGTTTACCATTTATACTTTCGATTTACATTTTTATAATTTTTCTTACTAACTATAATTACATAGAAACAAATCTTTATTTATCAAGTGCCGTTGATCCTAATAATTTTTTACCTGCGGGTGTTATTTACTATTTGAAATCTATGGCGCTAATTGTCTTTCAACCGAATTATTTTGCGGGAATAATTATTGCAATTGCGGTGCTTTTTTTTTCAAGAGTTCTTTTTGTCCTTAGTGTGGTAGCATTTTTACTGAATAGCATATTCTTAAATCTGATTTTACCGGACCATTATAATCAATTATTAATCTTGTCCGGATTCAATGCAATCCTTACAGCTTTTGCTGTTGGTGGCAGTTTAATTCTTACATCCAGAAAAAGTTTTTTGCTTGTAATTATATCAACATTAATGGTTGTGATATTTACAGGAGTTTTTTCTAAAATATTTTCCGGCACACTGTACCCAATTCTCGTACTCCCATTCAATTTTATCGTACTCTCAGCAATTTATAGTTTGAAGTTCAGAAAAGAACAGACTGATTTAGTTCTACTCTATTTTAAACCCGGTTCACCTGAAGAAAATTATTATTATCATCAAAAAAGAAAAGCAAGGTTTGAGAATTTTAAATTTATTTTTCCGGAGCTTCCGTTTTATGGTGAGTGGCAGGTTTCGCAAGCATTTGATGGGGAGTATACTCATAAGGGCGACTGGAAATATGCCTGGGATTTTGTTGTTGTAGATGATAAGAATAGCCAATTTGCTAATAAAGGGGATTTGCCGGAAGACTATTATTGTTATAACCTTCCTGTAGCCGCTCCTTTAGACGGTGAAATTATTAAAGTGATTGATGGTGTTCCGGAGAATGAAATTGGAAATGTTAATTTGCAAAAAAATTGGGGTAACACCGTAATTATTAAACATGAGTATGAGTTGTACAGTTCTATTTCGCATCTCAAATATGATTCTATAAAGGTTAAAGATGGACAGAAAGTAAAAAAAGGAGAAATAATTGGTGCTTGTGGTAATAGCGGTCGATCCCCATATCCGCATATTCATTTTCAGTTTCAGGTTAATGATAAAGTAGGCGAGAAAACTCATAAATTCCCTATTTCAACTTTTATTGAGAAAAAGGGAAGTTATCTCCACCTCAGGTCATTCTCTTTTCCGAAAAAAAATGCATTAATTCAAAATGTTGAAACTCATCGCACAATAAAAGATGCTTTTAATTTTAAGCTTAGTGACAAACTAAAATTCAAATATACAGTTGACGGACAGGAAAGGGAAGAGAGTTGGGAACTGAAAGTTGATATGGCAAATCAACTATATTTTGAATCTTCAAATCAGGCTCGCGCGGATGTTTATATAACCGATAAAGTATTTTACTTCATTTCTTATTCAGGGGAAAAAGACACCGCACTGTATTACTTCTACCTTCTTGCTATGCAAGTGCCTTTCTGTTTTAATAATAACCTCATCTGGGAAGATCATTATTCTGTTTCTTTACTTCCTTTAGGATTCATACGTTATTTATCCGAATTTTTTCTTTTCTACAAAAGTATGTTAAACGCTAAAGGAAGATTTTCTTTTGAGGAAGATGAAGAGAATAAGCATTTTATTATTCGCTCAAAGATAAATGTTGATGGAAAGAATCTGTTTTCTTTCTTTAATCGAAAGTATAGCGGTGCGATTACAGTTGATGACACAATCGGAATCAAAGATTTTGTTTTTATAAATAACGACAAAAAAACTTTTAAAGTACAAAGAATATATAATGAAGGAGATTGAAATGAAAAAATACATGATGATAAGTGTTATGCTTATTGGCGCAATATTTATCTTTTTGAGTATTACAATTAGCTCGCAGTCTGGTGATGATAAAGTAAAATCGTTTAATGAATCTATAAAGTTTGAAAATAATGGTAAATATGATTTGGCTATATCATCTTTGACAAAAATTTATAACGAAAACAAAGGGGATCATTTAATAAATATTAGGTTAGGCTGGTTGTATTATCAGAAGAAAGATTTTACAAAATCTAAGGAGTATTATAGAAATTCAATAAAGCTTAATACTTCAAGCATTGAAGCAAAACTAGGATTGACTTTACCACTTTCTGCACTGAACGAATGGGATGAGATAAAAAAGCTATATCTTGAAATTATTAATATTGACTCAAAAAATTATTCCGCCAACCTTAGACTTGGCCAGATTTATTTAGCTAATGCTGATTACACGAATGCAAAAAAATATTTAGAAGTTGCATATAAGCATTATTCTAGTAGCTATGAACCTAATTTATCATTAGGCTACACATACTTGTATTTAGGTGATAAAGTCAATGCTAAAAAACTATTAACTCAAGCATTAATGTTAAAAGAAAATGATTCCCTGTCACTCGAAGGACTTAAATTAATAAAATGAAAAACACCATATTAATACTGATTTTCGTTTACTTATTTGCTTCAAATGGATTTAGTCAAACAGATTCAACTTATCTTGGTCCATCAGTATTTTATACGATTGGTGATTACTCAAGTAATGAATCATCACGTTCGTTGGCTTTTTACAATACTTTGCAGTTATCCAAACAATTCTATTTAATTACAGCTTATGATAACTTGAGTATTAAAGATGAAGAGTCTGATTATTTACAGCAAACATTTTTAGGTGGTTGCTACCTTAATCTTTTTCCATACACATTAAAGTTTAACTATGGTTACTATAAAGGAGATTACAGTTATCCTAATTATGACACAACTGCTTCCCCCGGCAATGGAAACAATCCAAATAAAATTGATGAATTAGTCTCTACAGATATTACACATTTATTTAACGCAGATTTTATTTATTACTTCGATTGGAATTATTTAGGTGGTTCATATACTTATATAAATCAAACTGAAATAACACCTTTATCTGCTCACCAGTTAACTCTGCGTTTAGAACGAATTCTCACAGATGAATTATTTATTTCTGTCAGACCTAATTATACAAGAACATCAGCCGGAAAAAATTTATTTTCCAGCGCACTGAAAATACATTATGTGCCGATTCCCGAATTAACATTTAAAGTCGGAGGCTTCTTAGGTGAGAGAATGTTTTATTTTGATTCTGACCTTCTTTTGATGTTTAATCAAAACAACATTCAAAAATATCAGGCTTTCGGTCAGATCGAAATAGTGCCAACACAAACCTGGAAATTCACATTCGGATATCAGCATACAAAGTTTGATGATTTTTCTATTAACTATTTTTATGCAGGAATAAAAGCAAATTTTTATATTAAATGAATCTAAAAGAATATAAAAATCAATTTTTAAATTCTAACAGAAATCAAACAGCTGATCTTCTTAAAGGATTGGCAGTTATGTTCATGATTCAAGTGCATTTGATTGAACTGTTTGCACGTCAGGATATTTTTAATAGCAGCGTTGGATCAGTTTTACTTTTTCTAGGCGGACCGCCCGCAGCGCCTATTTTTATGGCTGTTATGGGCTATTATATTGCACAGTCAAAAAAATCATTTCTTCACAATCTCAAGCGCGGCATCTTACTATTCGTTGGAGGTATTTTACTCAATATCGGATTGAACCTTCATCTTCTTTTACTAATCTCTCAAGGACATAGTCAAATTGATCCATTAAAATTAATTTTTGGTGCTGATATTCTTCCGCTTGCAGGATTGAGCATTATCGTTATTTCGATGCTAAAAACATTTTTCAAAAAAAACTTGTTTTTTTATTTAATGTTTGCAGCAGCAGTTTTATACATCCATAATATTACAATTAATATTAATTTGTCAGATAGCAGTTTATTATTCATTCAAGCTTTTTTGTGGGGAGGTCTGGATTGGTCGTATTTTCCTTTGCTTCCGTGGCTTTTTTATCCTATGGTGGGATTTTCGTTTAAGATATTCATAGAAAGTGTTAATCTCGATCAATCAACTAAAGATTTTTTTGGACTATTTACAGCTGTGATTACCTACGTAACTTTAAATTATGGAATCCAAATTGCGGCAGATTTAAATCATTATTATCACCACGATTGGCTATACTCAATGTGGGTCGTGCAGTTTTTAATTTTAATGGTTTACTTGGCTGAAAAGATTGAAATGTGGCTTGGGAAAAGCAATATATTACTCTTTATAAAATGGCTTGGTAAAAATGTTACAGCAGTCTACGTATTTCAATGGATAATAATTGGGAACATTGCAACTGCATTATATAAAACTCAAAATTGGGTTGAGCTGTTCTTTTGGTTTATGGGTATCTGTTTCTTAGTGACTATTCTTGTTTATCTTTTTGAAAAAAATAAAGTTAAGACTAAAACTACTTAACGATCTTAGAAACTTCTTTAAACTCCGGTGTTCCGCATACTTCTAGCAGTTCAAATAAAATTGATTCGGTAGTTGTAACTTCTGCCCCAAGTGTTCTCATTCTGTCTAAAGCAATCAGATAATCAATTTCTTTTCTTGATGAAACAGCATCGGCTGCAAGATTAACCTGATAATTATTTGCAATCAAATCTAAAACTGTTTGTTGAACACAAACGTGAGATTCAATTCCACGTTATCAACGATTTGAGATAATTTATTTTTATGGAGTTCATCAAATAAATTTTCTGCACCGGAACAACTGAAACTCATTTTTTGATAAGCTGTATATCCTTCAAGCTCATCCAAGAATTTTTTGAGATGTTGGTCCCAATCCTTTTGGATATTGCTCTGTAAAATAGATTGGAAGCTGCATAGCTTTAAAACCTTTAATAAGCTTAACAGTATTTTCTAACAACTGTTTCATAATTTCTAATAACAGGAAGTATACGTTCCTGAACATCGATAATTAAAAGTGCAGTCGTTTCTTTTTTTAAGATTATTGGATTTCGTTTCATAATTACTTTTGAATCTAATTTATAAATAAACTTTCATAGAAAGTTTTAGAAATGTCATTTCGAGGGAGCCTGCCTGTCGGCAGACAGGTCTTCGACTGAGAAATCTTATAAATAATAGTGGTAAGATTTCTCCCTTTGGTCGAAATGACTATCAAATGGCGAACTAATATATCTCATCCATTCCATACTTACCGCAAGCGTACATCATTAAAATGGAAGTAAGATCAATAAGAACTTTTTTCTGTTCATCTGCGTGAAGAACAAGATCATAAACATCAGCCATAAACTGAAAGTTACTTAAAATCTTTTTTAACTCTCGATGATTTGGCGAACCATGCCAGTTTGCGACTTGAGTAACTAAGCGTTTTTTCAAATCTTCTTAAAAAATCTCTGAACGAAATTAAGTGAGTTGCGTTTGCATGTCTTGGATGACAGATTGCAATCATATCATTAAAATAAGTATCCCAATTTTTAGCAAGTTTTTGATTACGGGAATCCATAACAAATCTTGCTTGCTCTAAAGTAAACTTTGCTTTTGTTGTAACTTTGTACTGGGGAACAATAGCATAGCCATCAAAACTTATTTCATCCTCCTCTTCATCATAATATTTCCAGCGTTTTAACAATTGATTTGGAGTGTAAATTGTAATTACTTTATCAAGCGAGCTATCTGTAACAATAAATTTTCTTTGCTGATAGTTTACAACTGTAAGCCAGTGTTCCCAATTATTAACACTTAAAACACAAGGATAACCTTTTTTTAATTGTTCAATTAAAACCTTAACGGCATCTTCCGGTTTTTCTCGCCTAAAATATTTCATTTTACAATTATAATATTTAGCTGCTTTTGCTAAACCGATTTCATCAGTACCGTACCACCATGTGCTTCCGGCTTTAATTCCAATTTGATTCTCACTTTCAAATCTACCGAGCATTACAAGAGCATACTTTAATGCAAAGGGTCCGCATTGATATTTATTTGGTTGAGGGTAAAAACTCATTTTGTATTTTATTGATTTTGTAACTATGTAAACATTAACAATTGTAGTTTTTTTTACAAGTGATTTTGGGTATTTTTTAAATATGAAAGAAAAAAAATTAAAAGTTTTAGTTCTCTTTAATGAAGCACATCCGGAATATTACCATAAATCTGAGGAACCAATACCCGAGCTTGATTTCCAAACATATTTTGAGGTTGAAGAACTTACTCCGATGGAAGAGTTTGAGATTATGGCAAAAAGACTTAAAAAGCTGGGTTTTGATGCATATATACTTAAATCTTAAGGACGATATTCATCTTTTTTTGAATGAAATTGAAAAAAATAAACCCGATGTTATATTTAACTTTGTAGAGATTTACAAAGATCGACCGCGTTTAGAAATGAATATGGTTGGTTTGTATGAATTGTTAGGAGTTGCTTATACAGGTGCGCCCGCTTTGACTCTTGCAAACTGCCAGAACAAATTTCTTACAAAAAAATTATTAAACTATCACGGAATTAATACAGCCAGGTTTAATTTATATTCAGAAATGCCTGATCAACTTGAGCTGCAAAGTAAATTTCCGGTTATTGTAAAACCTGCCTACGAAGATGCAAGTGTTGGAATAGAAAACGAATCCATTGTTAACAACGCTGAAGCTTTAAAGAACCGACTGGATTATGTTTTTAAATATTTTAAGCAGCCAGCTTTGGTAGAAGAATTTGTTGAAGGACGAGAGTTTAATGTTTCGGTTGTGGGTGATTTGAGACCAAAAGTTTTACCAATTAGTGAGATTGATTTTAGTAAAATGCCTGATCATCTGCATAACATTGTAAGCTACCAGGCTAAGTGGGATCCGCATCACGAATCATATCATAAAACAATTCCTATTTGTCCTGCAAAAATTCCTATGAGATTGGAAAAGAAACTAAAAGAAACTGCACTTAAAGCTTTTAAAGTAATGGGTACGCGTGATTATGCAAGAGTTGATATGCGTGTTAACAGCGATGAAGAAGTTTTTGTACTGGAAGTAAATCCAAATCCTGATTTAACAGAAGGCGCAGGATTTATGCGTTCTGCAAGTTATGGAGGTTTGTCTTATGGAATGGCGCTAAAGAAAATTGTTATGCTCGCTTATGAAAGAGGGAAGCGTAGTATGTAGGCTGTTGTTGCTAGTTTGTAGGAACAAGTTATTGCACATATTTGTTTATGCGTTGATACTTGGTTGATAGATATTTTCCTTTCGTTTGAAATTTGTTCATCTAATAATTTTCATTAATGGGTTCTTGTGAAAAAAATTATCTCAATCTTTTTTGTGTTAAATTCTTTTGCAACGGCACAAATATATATGATTGGTGTTGCGCCATTAAAAACAGGTAATTACTGGAAATACATTGACGTTGGTGGAATTTTTAATGATGTTCTGTGTTTTCAGGTAGCTGATAGTACAAGAACTCTAATGGGCTATAATTTCAATATTGTTCAATCCTTTGAATCACCAAATTATATAAGATATTCGAGTTATAAAGTTTTAACAACTGATAGTATATATATTAGTTATGCTACATATGTACCTGATAGTATTTATACATATTATAAAGCAAATTGTAAGATAGGAGATAGTTGGGTACAGCCTGTAAATGAATTTGCTATGTATACATATACTGTAATTGATACCTTTCATATTACGGCTTGGGGGAATAGTTATTTCTCTAAGCTAATTAAAATAACTGATTTTAATGTTACAGAAGTGTATCAGGTCTGGGCGGATCATTTGGGATTAATGGAAGAGCAAGGTGTTGGGCAATATCATATGGTATTAAGAGGCTGTGTTATAGATAGTATTGTTTACGGCGATACTACTACAATAGTGGATGTAGAAGAAATACCAAATCAAGAATTAACATATGATTTGGAGCAGAATTACCCAAATCCCTTCAATGCCATAACTAACATAAAATTTTCAATAAAAAAAGCATCAAATGTTAAACTGAAAATTTATAATACAATTGGTGAAGAATTAAATAATTTGATTAATGAAAATATGAATGCTGGTACATACAGTTACCAATTTGATGCTTCAAATTTAACTAGTGGTATTTATTTCTATAAAATAATAACTGATGATTATACGAATACAAAAAAAATGGTATTGTTGAAATAAAAAAAATCACGACTTACGCCGTGACTTTTTTATAGTTCAATTTAAAGTAACCCGTTAAGCTTTTACTTTTGCAAGTGCAGGAACTTTGTGTTTTACAAATTCATAAACTCCAAACATTACTCCAACAAAGAATAAATCTCCAATTAAAGAATTTTGGAAAAATGGAATTGCTGCTGTGTAGCTTGCTAATAATCCGGCAGGAGTTTTAGGATACAAAGTTCCAAGTGCCCAAACACCAAAGTTTGTAATTACAAAGAAACTTATTGAAGCTGTAAGTGAAGTAAATAATAATTTTTTTACACTTACTTTTTTTAGCATAAAAATTCCTAAAACAACAATTAAAGCAAAGCTTAAATAGACAATCCAGGCATAAGAATAAATTCCGATAATCAAGTCTGTTAAAAATATTGCAGCTAACGGAATTACAAATGCGAAAGTTTTTTTGCTAAAATATGCGCCGCCAAATAAAGCCATTGCAGCTATAGGTGCAAAGTTTGGTGGATGTGGTAACAATCTTAAAAAAGCTGCTCCAAAAACCATTAGGGTTAAAACCCAAAATTTTGGTGTTAATTTTTCCATTTTTATTTCCTTTCAGTTAAAATTAAAAAAGAATATTTCTGTTTATAATTAGTTCAAAGATATAGTTTATTAAAGTCAATTGTCAAAGTTTTGTCATTAAAGAGATAATTTAATTCCGCCATAAAATGATAATCCCGGAGTAGCATAGCCGAATACCTCTTCATAATCTGTGTCTAAAAGATTTTCGACTCTTACATTCATCCTGAGAAAATCAAAAACATCATAATGTGCGGCAAAGTTAAGAAGCACATATCCTTTAAGTTCCGTTCTTTCAAATGTTGAAAAATCAATATCATCACGAGTCCCAACCCAGATAACTTCAGCATTAAAATTGGTCTTTGCAGAAAAAGAATAACTAGTAAAAAAACCTAGTTTACTTTCCGGTCGGCGCAATAACTTTGTATCAAAGTCTGATGAATTTGGACTAACATCTCTCGCGTCTGTAAAAGTATAATTAACTTTTATTTCTAAATCATCAATCGGCTTAGTCTGAAAATAAAATTCTAAACCCTTTGTTACAGCCTGTTTAATATTAATTGTTTTGAATGTTTGATAATCAAAACCAAACATATCGCTAAACTTATTGTAGAAAAAAGTAGTTCCAAAAGTCAAATTTTGTTTAAAGAAAAATTGCTCGATACCAAAATCCCAACCAAAACTTTCTTCGGGATTTAGATTTTCATTTCCATAAGCAGGATCATATAAATAATATAATGATGGTGCTTTAAATCCTGTTCCAATTGTTGCTTTGATTTTTGTTCCTGTTTCCCAAAGCATATAAGCAGGTGCAATTCTGTAAGTAAATTGTGAACCAAATTTACTGTGTTCATCTAATCTTAAACCGGCTGCAATAAAAAAACCTTCCTCAAATTTTATTTGATCCTGTAAAAAGGCACTAATTGTATTAGCATCTTTATTAGGAATAACACTTGCATAATCAGGCAATAGAATATAGTTGAAGGAATAATATTCAGAAGATGATTCTTCTTTCTCAAATTCAATTCCAGCGGTTAACAAATTTCCTTTGCTAAGTTGAAAATCATTTTGCCAATCAATTTTATATCTTCTTCCATCATATAAAGCATTTGAATAATAGGCGCTTGCAGATGAAGTATCAAATGAATTTTTTCTAACATTTCTTAAAAACGTTAAGCCAAGTTTCTGATTCCAATTACCATTTAATAACTTAATTTTTCCTTCCCCTCGAATTGAAAACTCTTCTTGTTTAGTTAGATAGGTCGGATCGTCACCAAACATTCCACCAAACTGATCATTGTCTGATTCTGATTTTAAAAATCTTGTATTCAAATTTATTTCTGCATTATCACTTAAATCATAACCTAAAACAGAAGTAAGATTATTAAAAGTATATCCATCTTTTTCTGTGTTGCCGTACTTTTCTGATGCCGCAGAAAAACCATCGCTGCCTGTTCTACTGAATGCAAGTGAATAATTTAATTTCTTAATTGATCCGTTTAATCCAATCATTCCTTTATAAGTATTGTAAGTACCGCCTTCTGTAAGTAAAGAAAATTTTGGCGAACCATTTCCTTTTTTTGTAATGATGTTAATAACTCCGGCAAGTGCATCAGAGCCATAAAGTGTAGATTGCGGACCTCGTAAAACTTCTATCCGTTCAATGTTATCAACAGGCAATGCGGAAAAATCGTAAACACCCGATGGATCGTTTGTAAGATTAACTTCAACGCCATCAATCAAAACTAAAGTGTGTGATGAGTTTGAACCGCGAATATAAATATTTGATAAAGTTCCGTTGCCGCCTTGTCTTGTAAAGCTGATTCCTGTTTCATTTCTCAAAACATCAAATACGTTGTTGGAGTTACTGTTTGATAATTGTTTAGCATCTATTACAGAAATTGAACTGGCAAGCTGCAAAGTATTAGCATTAGTTTTTGTTGCAGAAACTACCACTTCACTAAGTTTGTAATATCCTGCCGTATCAGTTTTTTGGATAATAGATTCCTGAGGAACGGTTTGATGAAAAGTGAAAAGAAAAATAAAAAGAGTAAAAAGAAATTTTGTTTTGTACATTGAAGTTACTCCATATAAAAATGTTAAAAGTAACTTCGCGGATTAAAAAGTTTAGATAAAACGAATGGGTGTTTTGTGAGACCATCGTTAACCTTACCTTTCTCGCGAAGGTTGATTAATTACTATCTACGGCAGGTCTCCTGGCTTTTAACAAAATGCTCAATGTTAAGTATTAAATGTTCAATGAAATTCATTGAGCATTTAAGATTGAAAATTTAACATTGCAACAAAGTTGCTATTCACAGTTGCGCGACAGCGACGGATTTTAATTCTGTTTGTCATTGCGAACGAAGTGAAGCAATCTATAAATATAACAGATTGCTTCGTTCCTTTAGAACTCGCAATGACTACTTAGAAAATAGCACCGTACTTCCCTATAGTTTCCCATTATTCCGATTAAATCAGAATTGGGACACCGTAAATTTTGTTCAAAGAACTGATTCAAAAATATGCCTCTTTTAACTAACGTCAAAGCATTTCATAATTTTGTTTGTAGTTTGATCCTGTTTTTTAGACAAAAGATCGATAATTTAAACAAGAAATAATTTTTATTAAGATCAGAGATTGCCAGATCGATAAAAAAAACACTCATTTTATTTCTTAAAATAACATTATGCTTTTTTGATTTTATGAATTGGAGATTTTATTTAAGTGATTTATAGATTTTAAAATAATTAATTTATCTTTTTACAAATTAAAGATAGGGAACAAGATGAAAAATATTTTTACTGCGATTGTTTTATCATTTTTTTTAATTTCTGGATTTGAAGTTCTTGCTCAGCAAAATAAACCTTTTTTAGATCCGCCAACTACTTATGATTTGAGAAATGTTGGTGGAATAAACTATGTTTCAAGTGTTAAGTCACAGCAGGGCGGAACATGCTGGACTCACGGAACTATGAGTGCAATGGAAGGAAATCTTTTAATGACCGGTGTGTGGGCTAACAATGGCGAAACCGGCGAACCAAATCTGGCTGAATATCATCTGGATTGGTGGAATGGGTTTAATCAGTATTACAATGGTGATCTTAATCCTGTAACCGGAAACGGTCTTGTAATTCATGAAGGCGGAGACTACAGAGTTGCGTCCGCTTATTTATCAAGAGGCGAAGGCGCTGTGCGTGATATTGACGGACAATCTTATTCTACACCACCTGCGCAGACAAACACAAATTGGCATTACTATTATCCAAGGGAAATTTATTGGCTAAACGCTAACACAAATCTTAGCAATATAAATACTTTAAAACAGATGATAATGGATTATGGTGTAATGGGAACCTGCATGTGTTATTCAAATTCGTTCATTCAGAGTTACATTCATTATCAGCCTCCGACTTCAACACTTGATCCTAATCATGCAGTTGCTATAATCGGTTGGGATGATAGTAAAGTAACTCAAGCACCACTGCCGGGCGCTTGGCTGGTTAAGAACAGTTGGGGAGCTAGCTGGGGATTAAGCGGATATTTCTGGATTTCATACTATGATAAACATTGTGGTAAAAATATTGAAATGGGCGCTGTTACCTTTAAAGATATTGAACCTTTAAAATATGATCATATATATTATCATGATTATCATGGCTGGCGTGCTACTAAAGAAGATTGCAGCCAAGGATTTAATTCGTTTACTTCAGGATCAAACGAATATTTAAAATCAGTAAGTTTTTTTACTGCCGCTGATAGTGTTGATTATACGGTAAAAATATACGATAATTTTACAGGCGGCCAGTTACAAAATGAACTTCACTCACAATCAGGATATGAACAATACACAGGCTTTCACACAATTGATTTATCAACACTGATATATCTTGCAGCAGGAAATGACTTTTATGTTTACGTAAGTTTTTCCAGAGGCGGACATCCATTTGATAGAACCTCTGAAGTGCCGGTATTATTAATTGGAGATTCATATTTAACAGTTGTTAATTCAACTTCTCATCAGAATGAAAGTTTTTATTGGGATGGTGCGCAATGGCAGGATATGTATTATTATGCAGATCCGCCTTGGCCTGCAAATTCAGCAAACTTATGTATAAAAGCATTAACGCTTGATGAGAGTAGTGTTCCTGTTGAACTGACTTCCTTTACAGCTATAAATGACGGTAAGAATATTAGATTAGATTGGGCAACAGCAACAGAAATAAATAATCAGCGATTTGAAATTGAAAGAAAAGTAATCAGCGAAAATTCTAATTATGACTGGACATTAATTGGAGTTAAAAATGGAGCAGGTACAACATCGGAAAAACAGCAATATTCATTTTTTGATGATGTTAGTGAATTAAATGCTACTTCACTTGAGTACAGATTGAAACAAATAGATTATAACGGAAATTATACTTACAGCCAGATTGCTGTTGTAGAAAACTTACGACCAATTAGTTATGTACTTGAACAAAATTATCCTAATCCGTTTAATCCATCAACAATCATTAAATATTCAATTACAGATAAACAGTTTGTTACAC
The DNA here is from genome assembly GCA_963704275.1 of uncultured Ignavibacteriaceae bacterium. Lineage (GTDB taxonomy): Bacteria > Bacteroidota > Ignavibacteria > Ignavibacteriales > Ignavibacteriaceae > IGN3. Next base: position 17,172 of record CAVPHP010000006.1, read on the forward strand.
TTAAAGTGTATGATATTTTAGGAAATGAAATCTCTACACTCGTTAGTGAGATAAAACCTGCAGGCAGCTATGAAATCGGATTTAATGCAAGTATGCTTTCAGCAGGTGTTTATTACTATACAATTATTACTGATAAATTTATTCAGACAAAAAAGATGATACTTTTAAAGTGATAATTTTTCATTTATTATAGAAAATAACGGAAATTATTTTTTGAATAAATAGCCGGTTTCTCATAAGTGATCGGCTATTTGTTTATTTTTCAGAATGTTAATTTCAAAATATTTTGAGAATTTTTTATTTAGTTCTTTCTACGTTAATAAATTTTTTCTAAGTTGTATGTAAGATTTATTGTTAATTATCAATTTTATTTATTTGCAGATGTTTTTGACTTCAATTAAAAAATCTTTTTCGTTTATCTATTCTACCACACTAAATTTTTCAAAATATAATTTCACATCAGCTATAAATCATTCTTCATTTAAAAGGAGCTTTTAATGGGCTGGTTTTTAAAATTCACAAACTCCTCAATCGGCAAAAAATTTATGATGGCTGTTACGGGGAGTTTTCTGCTAATATTTTTAATCGTTCATTTGGTTGGAAATATAACTTTGTTTTTTGGTGCAAATGCTTTTAATGCTTATGTATCAACCTTAGATGTTGTTAAACCTCTGATCAGGGTGATCGAAGTAGTTTTACTCGGAGCTTTTGTTCTGCATATCTTTAATGGATTAAGATTGTGGTTGGAAAATAAAAGGGCACGAGGAGTAACATACAAGGTAAACGGTTCAAAAGATAACAGTACTATCTTTTCAAGAACTATGGCAGTTACAGGATCAATTATATTAATTTTTCTTGTATCCCATCTTGCAACTTTCTTCTGGAGATTCAATGTTCATGATCCTATGGGACTTGCAACACACCATCAATATTACGATGTAGTTGTTTACTTTTTTAATATGTGGTGGTACTCAATTCTCTATGTAGTTGCTATGATATTCTTAGGTTATCATCTTAATCACGGATTTCAAAGTGCATTTCAAACATTTGGTTGGAATCACAATAGATACTTTCCAACGATTAAAAAAATTGGAATGATTTACGCAATAATTATGGCTTTAGGATTTGCCTCTATGCCACTTTACTTTTTGCTAACAGGAGGTAACTAATGACAAAGCTTGATTCAAAAATTCCGGCAGGAAACATAGCTGAAAAATGGACGAACCATAAATTCAATATGAAGCTGGTTAATCCATCCAACAAAAGAAAATTTGATATAATTGTTGTTGGTACAGGCTTAGCAGGCGCATCCGCCGCGGCTTCTTTAGGAGAACTTGGTTATAATGTTAAAGCATTTACATTTCATGATAGTGCAAGAAGAGCACATAGTATTTCTGCTCAAGGTGGAATAAATGCTTCAAAAAATTATCAGAACGATGGTGATTCAACTTATAGATTATTTTATGATACTGTTAAAGGCGGCGATTTCCGTGCACGCGAAGCAAATGTTCATCGTCTTGCAGAGGTAAGCGGAAATATTATTGATCAGTGTGTTGCTCAAGGCGTGCCTTTTGCAAGAGATTACGGCGGACTTTTAGATAACCGTTCTTTTGGTGGTGCCCAAGTTTCAAGAACCTTTTATGCAAGAGGACAAACGGGGCAGCAATTATTGCTCGGTGCAGTTAGTGCGTTGAATCGGCAGGTTGATAAAGGCTCTGTTAAGTTATTCTTAAGAAGAGAAATGCTTGATGTTGTAATTGTAGATGGTGCCGCAAAAGGAATTGTAGTAAGAAATTTAATAACAGGCGAGATTGAAAAATATTCAGCGCACGCTGTTGTACTTGCAACCGGTGGATACGCAAACGTTTTTTTCTTATCAACAAACGCAATGAACTGTAATGCAACTGCAATCTGGCGCGCGCACAAACGCGGAGCATATTTTGCAAATCCTAGTTTTACACAAATTCATCCAACTTGTTTACCATTGCACGGTGAATCACAATCAAAATTGACTTTGATGAGTGAATCGTTACGTAATGATGGAAGAGTTTGGGTATCAAAGAAAAAAGGGGATATGAGAAATCCTGGAGATATTCCTGAGGATGAAAGAGATTATTATCTTGAAAGAAAATATCCTTCCTTTGGAAATTTAGCTCCGAGAGATATTTCATCACGTGCAGCCAAGGAAGTTTGTGATGAAGGAAGAGGCGTTAAAGGCGGCGAAGCTGTTTATCTTGATTTTAAAGATGCAATAAATCGTCTTGGACAAAAAGTAATTGAAGAACGATACGGAAACTTGTTTGAAATTTACGAAACCATAACGGGAGAAAATCCATACAAAACTCCAATGATGATTTATCCTGCCCCGCATTACACAATGGGCGGATTGTGGGTGGATTATAATTTGATGAGTAATGTTCCTGGATTATTTGTACTTGGTGAAGCAAACTTTTCAGATCACGGCGCAAACCGATTGGGTGCTTCTGCACTTATGCAAGGTTTAGCTGACGGTTACTTTGTTATTCCTTACACTATGGGAAATTATCTTGGTGGCGATAAACCAACACTAGTAAAAACTGATCATCCGGAATTTGAAAAAGTTGCCAAAGAAGTAAAAGATCTAACAAATAAACTTCTTTCTATAAAAGGAAAACGAACTGTTGATGATTTACATAAGCAGCTTGGTAGAATTATGTGGGATAATGTTGGAATGGGCAGAACAGAAGCCGGATTGAAAAAAACAATTGAAGAAATAAGAAAAGTAAAAGAAGAATTCTGGAAAAATGTAACGATTCCCGGAAGCGGTGATGATGTTAATCAAACATTAGAACGTGCAGGAAGATTAGTTGATTATTTTGAGCTTGGTGAGTTAATGGCACTCGATGCTCTTGATAGAAAAGAATCTTGCGGTGGACATTTCCGTGAAGAGTATCAGTTTGAAGATGGCGAAGCTAAGCGTGATGATGAAAACTATTCTTATGTTGCTGCATGGGAGTTTGCAGGTGAGAATAAATGGAATCTTCACAAAGAAGAATTGAAGTACGAATATGTAAAACAGGCAATCAGGAGTTACAAATAGTTGAAGATTGCAGAAGCAGATATTTCTGAAAAAACTTCTTTTACTAAGATTGTTGAGTTAATTAATCAATCTAAACAAAGAGCTTTTACTTCTGTAAATAAAGAACTGATAAATCTGTATTGGAACATTGGCGAGTATATTTCTAAAAAAACTGAATCGGATGGTTGGGGGAAAAGTACGGTTGAGAAGTTGTCTAAATTTATCCAAAAAGAAATGATTGGCTCGCGTGGTTTTTCTAATCAGAATTTATGGAGAATGAAGCAGTTTTATGAGGTTTATTCAGAATTCCCAAAACTCTCAACAGTGTTGAGAGAATTGACCTGGTCGAATAATCTTCATATTCTTACAAAAACGAAGACTATTAAGGAAAAAGAGTTCTACATTAATCTTGCAATTAACGAAAAATATTCTGCACGCGAACTTGAGCGGCAAATAAATTCTGGGGTTTTTGAGCGGTTTTTACTTTCCAATCAAAAACTGTCAACACTGATGACAGAATCACAAAACCAAACTGATGATTCAAAACTCTCACCACTGGTGAGAGAATTACAAAATGCTCAATTACAGCAAATAAACGAGATTTTTAAGGATAAGTATATATTTGAGTTTTTAGATTTACCCAAAGATTTTAGCGAGAAAGATTTAAGAAAATCACTTGTAAAAAATCTTAGAGAATTTATTCTGGAATTGGGAAAAGGTTTTACTTTTGTTGGAGAGGAATATCGATTACAAGTTAGTACTAAAGATTTTTTTGTTGATTTACTTTTTTATCATCGCGGGTTACAATGTTTGGTTGCTATAGATTTAAAGATTGATGATTTTAGTCCGGAGTATCTTGGCAAAATGAATTTTTATCTTGAAGCACTTGATAAAACACAAAGGTTAGATAACGAAAATCCGAGTGTTGGATTAATCTTATGTAAAACTAAAGATGATGAAATTGTTAGGTATGCGCTTAACAGAAGTTTATCGCCGACTAAAATTGCAGAGTATGAAACTCAGTTGATTGATAAAAATATCTTAAAGAAAAAATTGCACGAACTTGGTGAGTATTATTTGTCTGCAGAAAAAATTAAATCCGCTAATTAAAAAAGTTTGAAAATAATTTGGAGTTACAAATAATGGAAGCAAAAAAGTTAAATCTTACTCTTAACATTTGGAGACAGAAAAATAATAAATCTGTTGGAAGTTTTGCTGAATACAAAGTTCAGGTTTCTCCTGATGCATCTTTTCTTGAAATGCTTGATGAGTTAAATAATACCCTGGAATTAAAGGGCGAAGAAGCAATACACTTTGAAAGTGATTGCCGTGAAGGAATTTGCGGAACTTGCGGATTAGTTATAAATGGACACGCCCATGGACCAATACCAAAAATTGCAACTTGCCAATTACATATGCGTAACTTTAAAGATGGTGAAACAATTTGGGTTGAACCTTTTAGAGCAAAAGCTTTTCCTATTATAAAAGATTTAATGGTAGATCGCTCCGGCTTTGATGAAATTTTACAAGCCGGCGGTTATGTTTCTATAAACACTGGCGGGGTTCCTGATGGTAATGCTATCCCAATTCAAAAAGAAGTTTCAAGCTTGGCGATGGATGCTGCGGCTTGTATTGGTTGCGGAGCGTGTGTTGCTGCTTGCAAAAATGCAAGTGCTATGCTATTTGTTTCAGCAAAGGTTTCCCAATATGCTCTGCTTCCACAGGGCCAGCCGGAACGATACATGAGAGTTGAAAAAATGGTGAAGGTAATGGATGATCTTGGGTTTGGAAGCTGTACAAATACTTACGCCTGCGAAGCTGAATGTCCTAAAGGAATCTCTGTTACAAATATTGCCCGAATGAACAGAGATTTTATTGCGGCTAAGATAAAGTCTAAAGAAGTGGAAGTTTAGTAAATAGTTAATAATAACTTATTTTATTCAAATCCCGGTTAACTTTGCCAAATAGATGGTTTAGTCTTAATCGGGATTTTTTTATATTTTTACCTGCCACTCAAACTAAAAGAGAATAATATGTTTGAAAACGAAATAAAATTTATTAGTGACTTTACACTTAACAAAGTAAAAGATCTTGGATCTTTTATAACTGTTGAAAAATTACTTGCAACAGATATTCATCCTTCTGTAAAAAAATATGTAGAGGGCGAAATAGATTATCTGATTTCTGAAGATCGCAAGAAGTTGATTGAGAATTCTTTGTTTGATTATTCAGGTGCTGAAATCTCAAATTATTTTAATCTTATCGGTAACGAAATAAAGAAGACTAAAAAGATTTCTTTTGAAGACATTAAAAACATTGTGCTTCAAGCCGTTTCCTTTAATGCTAATTACGTTGTTCGCCCAAAATGGTCGTTATCAAAATTAATTTTTGGAAACAACAAATCAGTTTCGGTTAATGAACTTAAAATGATGCTGCGTTACACTTATTATTATGAATATCTTAACAATGTTTTCATCGCATACTTATCAAAGAAAAAAATTCTGAATATTACAGTTACTGAGTTTGAACTAATTGTAAATAAGATTGACCGCGAATTATTTATGCTTCATCAAAGCAAGCTTGTTGATAATGCACTTTATGCAATTGCAGATTATTTTAGTATTGGCGGACTTAATAAATCAAATGTTAGTGTTGAGGCTGTGGAAAATTTCTTAAAAGAAAAAAATCTTACAGAACTTCTTTTCAAACTAAAACGAGCTTATTCAAATTCATCTAAAAAGAAAGCTGATATTGAGGATATCCGAAAAATTCTTTACTCAACTTTAAGTATTGATTCCCCATTCGTTGAAGATGCAAACGGCGAAGGAACAGCCGTTGGCGATACTTATTTTGAAAATCCACTTAAAGGTGAATTTATAAATGATGAAGAAATTTTAGAAAATGAAAATGAAATCGATGCAAATTCTGAAATTGAATTGGATACAAAAGAAGAATTAAATGATATCGCAAATGAAGAAAATGAAATTGAATCTTTAAATATTGTGGAAGAAAAAGTTGAAGAAACCCCATTAGAAGTTGTTGAAGAAGCATTATCTAAAACTGAACCGGAAAAATTTGAAATAAATGAAGATGACAGAATTGAAACATCTGAGCTGAGAGAACTTGAAATAAATAGTGATGATTCTGAAAGAGAACTGAATGTAAATGAAGCTGAATTACCCGAAACAGATAAATCAATTTTGAATGATTCGATTGATGAAGAAGATGTACTTGCTCATCTTACAGAAGAAATGGAAAGTGATGATGAAATAGTTATACTTGATGATAAAGAGCAGGAAGACTTATTAAATTTTTATGATAATGAACTTGAAATATCGATTGATGATGATGTACCAATAAATAAAGATAAAAAAGAAAATGTGGATGATAATATTTCTGTGGATATAACTAATTTGGAATTTGAACATGAACTACCAATTGCTGACGAATTAGATCAGGAAGTTTCGATTGAAAAGTTGGATTTTGAAAAAGATTTACTCGGTGTTGATGAAACTAAAGATAGTGATTCAACAGAGGAAGAAAGTACAATCGAACCATTTACCAAAAAACGAAGTGATGACGTTTTTACATATCTTTCTAAAAAAGAAATTGATCGGATCATAAAAAATCTTTTTAATTCTGATAGCGAAGATTTTGCAAACACGATAGAAAAAATGACGATGTGCAGTACTTACGAAGAAGCCTCTGCAATTTTAGATAATGTTTTTAAGTATGCACGTATTAAACCTCACAGCCGCGATGCAAATACTTTAACTAATGCTGTATCCAAATATTTTAATGTCTAAAAGTAAAGTCTAAAATTAATGTTCATTGATTTCGTAAAAATTGAAGTTGGATCCGGTAAAGGCGGCGATGGTGCAGTTGCTTTTAGAAGAGAAAAATATGTTCCCAAAGGCGGTCCATCAGGTGGAAATGGCGGTGTTGGAGGCAGCGTAATTTTTGAAACCCAAACAAACTTATCAACTCTATTAAATTTTAGATACAAAAAAAAGTTTTTTGCTGATGATGGTAAACCCGGAGCCACTTCGTTAAAAGACGGAAAGAACGGGGAAGACGTAATTATAAAAGTTCCTGTTGGAACAATTGTAAAAGATGCTGAAACCGAAGAAGTCTTATTAGATCTTTCTGAAGAAAATAAAATAGTTGTTTTTGCAAAAGGCGGCACGGGCGGAAAGGGGAACAGTAATTTTGCAACTCCAACAAGAAGAACCCCAAGATTTGCAACCAACGGTAAACCAGGCGAGCAACGGAAATTAATTTTAGAACTTAAACTGATTGCAGATGTTGGTTTAGTTGGATTTCCAAACGCGGGCAAATCAACGTTAATCTCAAAAATTTCTGCAGCAAAACCAAAAATTGCAGATTATCCATTTACAACACTTGAACCAAATTTAGGGATTGTTAAATACAAAGATTATCAAAGTTTTACTGTTGCGGATATTCCCGGTATTATTGAAGGTGCACATCAAGGTAAAGGATTGGGAATTCAATTTTTACGGCATATCGAAAGAACAAGGATTTTATTATTTCTAATTGATATAACTTCAGAAAATTATCAAGCTGATTTTGATACCCTTTACAATGAACTAAAAAAATACAGTAAAAAACTTGTAGATAAAAAGATTATTGTTTCACTTTCCAAATCAGATTTAATTTCTGAAAAAGAATTGAAAAAACTAGAAAAAACAAAAATCAAGAAAATTAAAGATCCAATCATGGTTTTTTCATCCGCAACCGGATTTGGCTTAAAATCTTTGCAGGATAAACTGTGGGAAACCTTAAATAAAGCATAATTTGGTATTTTTTTTGAATTTCACAGGCAAAGATTTATATTTACAACCTAAATTTTCGGCGGGGTAGCTCAGTAGGTTAGAGCAGTGGAATCATAATCCACGTGTCGGGGGTTCGAATCCCTCCCCCGCTACAATATTAAGGAGAAATAATATGTACACATTGTTAGTATTGTTAGCAACTATTATCGCCATAATTCTTATTGTGATGGTTTTATTGCAATCAAGTAAAGGCGGCGGTTTAGCCGGAACTTTTGGCGGCGCAGGAGGTATGGGAACTATGTTTGGATCCCGTAGAACTGCGGACTTTTTAAGTAAAGGTACCTGGTGGTTAGCAGGTGTTCTTGCTGTGCTTGCTTTGGTAATTAATTTATTCTTTTTACCGGGACAAACAACAGCAGATCAAAGAAGTGTTATTCAGGAAGGCGGAAGAACAAACGTTCCAACTGCTCCTACACTTCCTCCACAAAATCAACCACCTGCTGGTAAATAGTTTTATTTACAGCTCCGATTAGAAATCAAATATTTTAATCGGGGCTGTTTGATTTTAAATCCATAAGTAACTCTACAATCCGATCTTGAACATCTCTATAATATCCCCAACCGCCTTTATTAAATTCAAAAATAATAGTTACAATTAAATCATCACCATCCGAAGTAGTTAAGTATCCTGCTAATCCTGAAACTCCATTTAAAGAACCGGTTTTCCCTCTAAAATTATTTTCAGCTTCAGTACCCATCATTCTTCCTCTAAGTGTTCCATCAACACCGGCAATGCTTAAGGAGTTATAAAAATCATCAAAGTGAACGAGATCAAAATACATTTTTTCTAATACGCCGTTTATTGCTAATGGAGTTGCTTGATCTGATCGAGAAATACCCGATCCGTCAACAATTTCAGTACCGATCCAATAAATATTATTATCCTTTACAAATTTTAAGATGGCTTGTTGAGAGAAAAAAGAATTACCTTGCAGTTTAGTTGATTCTGCACCCAGAGTTTTAAATAAACATTCTGCTAAAAAATTATCGCTGTGTTTATTAATCAAAGCAATTAAATCTTTAAGTTGAATTGATTTTTCTGCTAATGGAAAAACCTTAATCGGAGTAACTCCTTTTATTGTTTTACCTTTTACTTCTATACCAGATGCCTTCAGCTTTTCGGTGAGTTTATTTGCAGAAAAGAGTGACGGGTCTTTTACATTCTCTGAGATGTAGCGATATCTTCTTCTTATTTTTTTTCTAATTGTTGTTCTGTTGCGATCTAAAACTAATGCAGAAATTGGTGGAAGCTTTACATTTGCGCCTTCTCCTTCGATCCAATCTTCACGTACATAGATATCATCAAAATAAGTATCATCTCCGACTATAGAGCCTGTAATACTTTTGATTCCTCTTTTACTAAGTTCGTTTACAAGATATTCTAAATCTGATTCCGTAAAAGTTGAATTGCCAAATCCTTTTATATAAAGATTACCGTTAATGATTCCATCTTTTAAATTGATATCATCTGAAAATAATTTTGTAGATAGTTTGTGCTCACCTCCCATTATTCCGAGTGAAGTTGAGGTTGTAAATAGTTTTGTTAAAGAAGCAGGAGTCATTGGTTTTGATTCATTCAAAGCAAAAATTGTATCCTGCATTAGCGGGTTATAAATCATAACGCCGCTAATAGCATTTGCCGGCAGATTTGAAATAACCTCTCGAATCTTGTTTGCTATCTCTTCTTTTGAAGATGCAAATAGATTGCTTAAGGTAAATAGAAAAATAAATAAACCGGTTTTTATCATAACTCTCAAAAAAAAATGATATTTTGACATACTATTTTTATAATTATTGGTGAATCAATTTTGTTTCTATGCAAATATAAACAGAAACCATTCTTCAATTAAACACAAACTTTTTAACTTTCATTTTAAATAATTATTTTCAATAACAAAGGCTTAGTATGGCTAAAAAACAGAAGACAGAAAAAGCATATCATAATGAAGATTTTCTTGCATCATCAGATGCGAGAACAATTAGATTATTGGCGGAATATCTTGAACCAAAAGCGCGATTTAAAAAACATAAAATTATGGATACCATTGTATTCTTTGGGTCAGCTAGATTAAAATCCCGCAAAGAAGCCAATGCAGAACTCACTAAATTTAAAAATGCTAATCCTAAAACAATTGCAAACTTTGCACAGGAATTACGTAAAGCACAGCATCACGTAGCTATGTCTAAATATTACGAAGACGCTGTTGAACTATCCAGACGATTAACAGAGTGGTCTATGAACCTTGAAACTAAGGCAAATCGATTTATAATCTGTACCGGCGGCGGACCTGGAATAATGGAAGCCGCAAATAGAGGCGCAAAAAAAGCAGGTGGATATTCTGTGGGACTAAATATCAGCATTCCATTTGAGCAGTATGTTAATCCATATGTTACCAAAGAGCTTAGTTTTGAATTCCATTATTTCTTTATGCGCAAATTCTGGTTTTCTTATCTTTCAAAAGCGCTTGTAGTTTTTCCGGGTGGATTCGGTACTTTCGATGAACTTTTTGAAGTCTTAACGCTTGTTCAAACTGAAAAGATTAGAAAAAAATTAGGAATTGTTATTTACGATGAAAAGTACTGGAAAAGTGTTGTGAACTTTGATGCGTTGATTGAGCATGGAGTAATTAACGAAGCGGATTTAAAATTATTTCACTTTTGCAATGATGTTGATTCAGCTTTTAAAATTATTAAGGAACATTTAGAGAAAAACTTCTTGAAGGAAAAAGAACCTTCTGTAATCGAACCAAGAATTCATATCAAATAAAAAAAATCCCGCTTAAAAGGCGGGATTTTTTAATTACATTACATCATAATGTTATCAGGGCGATGAGCACGTCTTGCGGCTTTTATCTTTTCCATTCTTTTCTTAATCGAGGGCTTTACAAAAAAAGTACGTTTCTTGAATTCCTTAAGAATTCCCGAGCGTTCATATTTTTTCTTAAATCTCCTAAGAGCTTTATCGATGGATTCGTTATCGCCAATTTGAATACCGACCAATTATATCACCTCGCTTTGTTCGTCTTGGTCTGTTTGTTTAATGTAAGATTCAACTAATTTTTTATTTCCAGAATTTTGAAATTCAACTGAAATTGATTTTTGACCGTTTGATAAAATTTCTTTTGAAACTACTTTCCCAAAATCATTCCAATTTTCGTGAAAGATTGTTTCTCCAATCTCAAAAGATTTAGAAGGGGCATAAGTAGCGCATTTATCGTTTTCAATTCCTTCTAAAGAAACTTTTTGTTTTACAACATCTTCGGAAAGACTAATAATCATTGTCTGTTTGCATTTTTTGCATTTCGCCCATCGTTTATTTTCATCACCGGCAACTTCACCGGTCAATTCCATCTTTCTTATACCATTACAAATGCTGCAATGAGCTTCAACATTTTTTACTTTAGCCATAATTTACCTTTTTAACAAGATTGCGAGCCTCTAAAATATCAAATCATTGTTGATAATGCAAGAAACCGCTTTTAGCTTAGATTTTGAGGGCGGAGTGGTAACCAAAACAGGGATTTTTGAATATCTTATAACTTTTTCAGCAACGCTGCCAAGTAAAGTGTGCAAAATTCCGGTTCTTCCGTGTGTGGCGATAACGATTATATCTATCTTTTTTTCTTTAGAATATTTGATAATCTCTTCAAAATCCACACCTTTTCTAATTGCCGGGATAATTTCAGCATCTCGAATTTTCTTTATTTTTTTTATACAATCATCCAATTGTGATTGCGCGTCAGCATCTATTGATTGTATTATTTTTTCGCGTGATAAATCAAGTGAACGAATTGCTAAAATTGGTGGAGTTTTTTCAAGAACATTTAATACATGCAGATTGGCTTTATATTCATTTGCTAATTCAAGAGCATATTCTGCAGCGGTTAATGATGTAGTGCTAAAATCTGTTGGTAAAAGGATGTTTTTAATTTTAAACATTTTTTAATTCCTTATTTAAAGACTACAAAAAAGTTCTTGAACTTGTTTTGGATTTGCGTTGGAAACAACAGCACAAATATTATTTTCAACTTTAGTAAATAATGTAACTGAATTGTCTGTTACAGAAGTATAACAATTTCCTTCATCCAGATATTTTATTAAATCATCAGACAGGCTAATTATTTCATGACTATATAAATAGGATTCATCTACCTGAAATAAATATGCGAGCTTGCCTTCTTTATCCACATAAACATGATGAGCAAATTTTTCACCTTTATCTTCGGAAACAACTGCGCCAAGTAAATTCCAATCTAAAACATTTGGAACTGACGTTGCGTATTTAACTCCGTTTGTAACAAAAAAGTTTTTAATCTCATCTGCACTTTTACTTGCAAGCTGTGGGGCTAATTTACCTTGAATAATACTATTAAAATTAGTTTGTGCTTGAACAAACATATTATCACTGCCAAGCTGCTCTATTGCAAAATCTTTATTCTCTATATCTACGGGTCTATTTATAAATATCAAAACTATTGCTAATACTACCACAAAAGCAGTGGCAAATGAGAATGATGGTTTTTCAAATAATCCTGAGAAAAAAGATTTGTTTGCAGATTCGACCTTTGTTGTAGAGCCAATTGATTTTAAAATTTTTGCTTTAACCTTATCCGGAGTTTTTTGAAATACAACTTTTTCTTTAATTAGATTTTTAACTACGGATTGCATTTTAAAATCAATTGCAAATTCTTTATCAGATGCTATTTTAGAAAAAAGTTCTTGCTTTACATCTGCATCAGTTATTTCGCCATCAACTAAGGCGGTTATCATATCTATTGTCATTTCCATCATTTCTTATCCTTCACTTTCGCTACGTAGCCCTTATCACTGGCATAATCGTGAAGCTTTGTAAAAAGCATTTTTCTTGCGCGATGTAAACGTGAACGAACTGTTCCAACCGGAACATCAACAAAATCTGCAATCTCATCATAAGTATAACCCTCAATATCACACAGAATTATTACTGTGCGAAAATCTTCCGGCAAGGATGAAATTGCGCTGGAAAGTTCGTCATCAAGAAGATTATCATAAATATCTTTTTCAAGGTGTGCGCTATCGGTAGATGATGGTTTAATATTTTCATAAAAATTTTCAATCTCTTCGTAATCAACTTTGTCTGGTTCTTTTGCATTTTTTCTGTACGTATTGATGAACGTATTTTTCATGATCCTAAACAACCAGGCCTTGCAATTAGTTCCTTGTTCGAACTTATCCCAAAAGCGAAAAGCTTTTAAATATGTTTCCTGAATCAAATCGCTTGCATCGTCACTATCGCCTGTCATTTTAACAGCGTAGTTGTACAAAGCATCCATGTGGGGCACAGCTTGGCGCTCAAACTCCTGGTTTAACTTTTGTTCATCTGAATTAAGTATTGCGAGTAGAAAAGCGAACATAAATTCCTTTTTAAGAAATTAAGCTTTATTTTTTTTGTAATTATAGTTATTAAAGAACAATAATCAAATTATTATCTGATTACCATTCCGTTGCCTTCAAACTTACGATTCTTTTCAATTTTTTGTAAAAAGCCGTTTATAATGATGTAAGAAATTTTATCATCTTTTTTTAAGATAAAATTTGCTGGCTCACCAATGTTTATTGTTGTATCAATCTTACTTTTTAAGGCAAGATTTATTGGGTACTTAGAATATCTTTCTTCAGGCAATTTTTTTACAAGCACAGTTGAAAATCCTTTTGAGTATAGATTTATAAAATCATAATCCTTTAATTCTTTTATAGATAAAACTTTTTTGTCGTAAACAGCAGCTTGTTCAATCGTGTAACCTCTAAAATCATAATCGTTGTAACCGTAGTAAGTAGATAAATCTCCAAGATCTTCTACACGCGATTTATAGTAAATAACTTTTTCATTTGGAACTTCAAACTCATCTAAATTAATTCCTACATCTATTTTGATTTTTTGCTTGCCGCTTTTAAGTGTCAGGTTTCTTAAAATCAAATCGAAAATATACTTGTCATTAAACGGAATTGATTCATAAACATCAGCGCTTGTATTTGTGTATCTTTCTTCCGCAATAGATTTGAAAGCAGAAAGCAGCGCTATAAAATTTAATTTGCGGATAAACTGTTTTTCCGGATCATCTTTCCAGCCGCCAGATTCAATAAGAATTGTACTAGTTCCCCATTTTTGAAAATTATCACCAAAAGCTCGCGGTTCATATTCATCAGAATATTTTGCGATGTGTCCGGGAATAAATCGTGAAAGTGAATTGAACATATTTCCAATCAACTGAACTGCTTTATTGCGAACATTGTTAAAATCTTTATTTTCATTGTAAGCAGGCGCTAGAAAACTTATAGTAGCTGTTCTAAAACTATTTCCAACAGAGTATAGGTGACTTTGATCGTGAAGATTAAAACCAAAATCTGCTTTTAAACTATCAAATACACTTTTTAAGATTATTGCTTCGGGGCATTGCAAGCGCGAAGCATCACGATTCAAATCGATATCATAAAAATTTCTTCGCTTAAATCTTTCGGCACCATCTGGATTTACCATTGGTAAAAAGTAAAGTGTAACTCGTTCAAAAAGTACATCACAAAAATCTTTATTTTCCGGTGCATTAATGAAATTAAAAATATCAAACAAGGCTGCAGTTGCTGTGGGTTCATCGCCGTGCATTTGAGACCACATATATACTTTAATTTTCCCTTTGCCGATTGTAATTAAGTTTAACTCTCTACCTTCAACAGATTTACCGACAACTTTAACTTTAAATCCATCTTTATTTTTTAACTTATTTATTAACGGCATTATATCGGAATGTTTAAATCGTCTGTGAGTTAAACTGGATTCCTTGTATCGATCATAAGATTGATACAGGTGCTGTTCAAAATCATAATTCTGTGCCATAATTATTTCTGAGATTATTATTGTTAAGATGACGAGAAGTGTTTTCATTTTTTGATATTTTTGTTCAGTTAACTAAAAGATTATTTAACTAAAGGAAAATTACCATGTCTGACAACAAATTGAAAATTGATTCTGCGATTCCTGAATTTTCAATATTAGGAATTGATGATAAAACTTACAGCTTAAAAACTTTTTCCGATAAAAATATATTGATTATTATATTCAGTTGTAATCATTGTCCGTATGTGCAAGCTTATGAAGAACGAATTATTAATTTGCAAAAAGATTTTGAAAAAGATGGAGTTCAAATCATTGCAATAAATTCTAATGATGATGTAAAATATCCTGATGACTCATTTGATGAAATGAAAAAAAGAGCTGAACTAAAAAAGTTTAACTTTCCATATTTGCGTGATGAAACTCAAGATGTTGCAAAAGCATTTGGCGCAACACACACACCGCAAATATTTCTGTTTGATAAACAAAGAAAACTAAAATACGAAGGCAAAATTGATGACAACTGGCAGGAACCTGAAAAAGTTAAATCTGCTTATTTAAAAGATGCAATTGTAGAAGTGCTAAATGAAAAAGAAGTTTCCGTTCCAGAAACATTTTCTATAGGCTGTACTATTAAGTGGAAATAATAATACTATAGGATTAATTATTTAAGTACAATTAATGTTTTAACGCAGTATTATCATCTTACGTGATACACTGCTGTTATTTGAGTTTATGCGATAAATATAAATTCCGCTTGCAAGACCTAATGAGTTGAATCTTATTCTATAAGTTCCTTCATCTTTTACTTCATCTAAAAGTGTGCGGACCTCTCTTCCAAGTATATCAAAAATCTTTAAGGAAATATGTTCTTGTTGCGGAATTCCAAATTTTATGGTTGTCTCCGGATTGAAAGGATTAGGAAAATTTTGAAATAATAAAAGTTGGTCTGGTATAATTTCACTTTCAACTATATCGGGTAAATTAGTTGTATCAACATAATCAATCTTATATGGGGTTGTACCATAAGCAAGAGTATCATAAGGCAGCGATCTTAACAGCATTGCTTTTTCCCGCATAATCTTAATACTCTCAAAACGATTATTGCCTAACGCAGGAGTTAGTGCAATCATAATCCATTGCGTATCATTTGGCTGCAAGATTAAATGGTCCCGTAAACATTACAAATCCTGCACCACCACCAGTAGAATTTTTAGGATATATCCACCCTTGATTTGTAATTGGATCACCACTGAGTTGAAATTTTGTAATCTCTCCATTTGAAGGATCGATGTTTGGCAGACCGTCACTTTGCAATCCGTTTGCCATGTTCCAAGCATCGTTAATGGAACCCGCCATAGTAAAAGGTTGAGAAATTGTCTGATCATCATTAATACCATGAAACGATGTAAGAAGTAGATTTTTGTGATCAGATAAATATCTTCCATTGAATACTGAATTCTGTCCTTCTGAAGGAACAGAGGGCCCATAGATTAATGTAAATCCCACAGCAGCGGGTGCTCTTTGAGGGATGTTAGTGTAAAAAGTGTCGCTGAGAGCCCAGCAGTAGCCAACCTGAGCAACGGTATCAACTGCAGGAGGATTCAAATGTGCTATATAAAAATCAATATCATTCCAAAAACCAAAGAATGCAGAATCAATATTTGAGTTACCTTTATTGATAATTAAATATTCAAAGAAAATCGTATTTGAAAAAATATCTTCATTATCTTTTTTATTACCTGCTCGCGCAAATGCTAATTGTTGAATTTCTATTGGAAGTAAATTCAGGTAATTATTTGGTTGAAACCATTGCCAATAATTTAGAGTTGTTGAGTCCGCTGCGTTAAAGGCTGTCCATAAAGTTTGATCGCCTTTTATTAATGGGTTTCCATTATTATCAACCGGAGCTCCTAAGTCTGTTGGCCAGTTATTATAATCCGGATTATTTTGATCATCACCTTTATTAATTTTATAAATTGTATATCTTGATGAATCTAAAGGATTATAAAGCATTGCAGCCTGCCCATTAATAATTGGACCCGGAGAAAAATGTGTGTTCCACTCGGTAACACTTGAATGTTTTTCACCATTTATTTTTCCAAGAATCCATAACCCTTGATCATATACAATCCCTGTATTATTTAACCCTCTTCCAGTAAGATAATCTCTGTAACTCAATTGATTCCAAAACGTACCTTCTAAATATTCTAATCCTAGAGTTCCTAGGTTACTAAGTGATGATTTAATTTGGTTAATATCAAGTTGTTTTATGTCTCGCTGACGATATTGCCATTGGCTGAAGGATGAAGAAGTCAGGAAAAGTGATGCAAATAAAATATATATTATATTTTTCATTTTGTTCCCCTAAATATCAATTAGATATGTAGATGGTTGTTTAAGTTTCCCTTAGTAATGTTTTTTAATCTAATACATCAAACCTAAATTAAGCGTAATAAAAAACCCTTGTATTTCAGTTTTCTCACGTCCGTAAAGACTTTCAACTCCGCCATTGAGAAGTTTGGAATAATAATATCTAAAAGTTATTCCAACTAAACTAGATTTATCCAAACCAAAGTTTGCACCCAAACCAACATATCCGCCAACAGCGTATTTAGCTTGCGCTTTGCCAAACGAGTTAAAAAATTCTAATTCATAAGGAGTTGTTACAAGAATCGTTGGTCCTACGCCCGCGCAAAGAAATGGTCTCAAATTATCTGAAACTGTATTTTCAAAAAGTCTGTACTGCATTCCAAAGTTAATTGGTAATTGAAAGATTCTATTTTTTTTTGAAGCAGTTACAAATGTTCCGGAGTAATAATCATAGTATTCAAACTCACGATCATCCTTAGTTTCAGAAAATGAAAGATCAGCAAAGGCTGTCCATTTTGTGGTTATTTCTCTTCTATAAAAAGTACCAAGCCCAAAGCCTGCATCGCCAAACATAATGTCCATTCCCCATGCATTAGTTGGAAAAACTTCCAAAGGTTTTGGAGGTGCAAGTTCACCAATGCTTTGTGCATAATTGGTTGTAACGGGAATTGCAGCAGCCAATAAGCAAACGATGGTTAAATATTTTAGTTTAAATTTGATTGTCTTTTGGTATTTCATTTCGTTCAACATTTTAATCTTATTATTTTTCTATTATTAAAATAATTATTGAAACAACAATATCAATGTATTTTTTAATCATTAATTTAGAAACACAGTAAAATTAGGTATAAAGCGCATGCCAAAAAATCTTGAAATAAAAGTAAAACTATCATCGCATAAAGAAGTCGAAATCAATTCTTAAAATGAATAAAATCGGATTTGAAGAATTATTAATCCAAAAAGATATTTATTACAAGGTTGATAGAGGAATTTTAAAACTTAGAATCGAAAACGGAACTCAGATATTAATTTTTTATGATAGGAATGAAAAATCAAAAAAGCGCTGGTCTGATTATCATCTTTTGCAGATAGATAAAACCGACGGCAATAAATATTTAAATAGATTTTTGGATATACTAGTTATCGTAAACAAGAAAAGAGAATTGTACCTTTACAATAACACAAGAATCCATTTAGACCATGTAAGCGGCTTGGGTTACTTTTTAGAATTAGAAACACGTGTTTTAAATGGATTGAAAGACGCTGAAAAAAGATTTGCGGAAATGATTAGCTTGTTGAAGCTTGATAATAAAAAGGAAATCAGAGCTTCGTACAAAGATTTGTTAATAAGTAAAAATAAAAAATGATTTTATCGAAAAACAAAATTGAAAAATTAGATCCTGATATACTGATAAATGAGTTTATTGAGCAGGAAAAACTTGGTGAACTATTAATTATTGTCCCGACAAATCGAAAAATAAGATATTTAAAAAGAGAATTAGTAACACGCTCACCGGGCAAATCAATTTCTAAAATTAATCTTCACACTTTTGAAACTTTTGTAAATCAAATTTTTCAATTAAATGAATTTGCTGGATTTAAATCTCTTAGCGAAGCCGCTTCCGCAGTATTGCTTAGCAAGGCATTTAAGAAAACTGATTTAAAATATTTTTCAAATTATAAAGATGAAATTCCGCGCGGAACTTTAGACAGAATAAAAAATGTAATAACACAGTACAAGTTAAATGGAATTTTACCAGCTCAAATCTTATATGAATCGGAAAAGCTTGATGGTTCTGAAAAATTAAAAGCGATAGACATCGCAAATGTTTATAAAAATTATTTATCGTTTTGTAAAGATTTAAAAGTTTATGAAACAGGCGATGTGTATTCTGAAGTGCTTGCGTTGGAGAAAAAAGATTTTGAAACAAGGTTTTATAAATCGTTTACTGAAATAAAAAAAATATTAATAAATGGATTTGATGAATTCACTCAACCCGAAATTGATATTATTAATTTCACTGCTAACATTGCAGGCATAGAACTTTATGTGATTTTTGATTACTACCGATTTAATCCGGCTTTGTTTTCTCATCTTGATAGCTGTTATGAAAAGTTTAAGACAAAAGGATTTGCTGAAGTTGAAGACACATCAATAATTCAGTTTATTGATTATCAAAAAAGAGTACGCGAAAAATTATTTTTGTTGAATGAAAATGACTCGCCAACCCAAAGTGAAATTGAAACGATTAAAATTAATGCTCAATCACCTGAAGAAGAAATAAGATTAATTGCTAAAGAAATAAAAACACTTATTACAACAAATAATGTTGATGTTGATTCGATTACAGTTGCATTTAATTTGATTTCTGATCACTCGGCGATTATACGTGATGTTTTTAATGAATACGGAATTCCATTTAATTTAACTGATAGATATGCACTTAATGAATCGCAGCCTGTAATAGCACTAATAAATTTTTTAGAAATACTTGAAAACAATTTTTATTATAAAAATATTTTTCGTGCACTAACAGGCAGATGGATAAAAATCAATTCAGTTGATCTCTCAAATCTGCTTCGGGTTTCATCAAATCTTAAAATAGTTTCCGGTTACGGAAACTGGATAGATTCTATAAGCAGAACTATTGAAGAAATAAAGTTTAATAATGATGATGAAGACAACCGCTTTTTACCAATTGAGTTTTATGAAAAAGCAAAAGATGATATTGAATCAATATTTGAGACATTAAAATCGTTTAAAGAAAAAAAAACTATTTATGATTTTAAAACTGAACTGCGAAAAATTATTTACACTTTAGATTTACCGAAACGAATTATAAATGATTACGAACAGTATATTGAAAAAAACGTAAAAGCAGTTACAGTTTTTCTTGAAACACTCGATGAACTTTTTGATTTGCTTATTGATGAAAATGGTGTTGATAAAAAATTTCCGTTAAGTTTTTTCTTATCGCAAATAAAAACTGCACTTCAATTTACTCGCTACAATATTAAAGAAAGGCACGCAAGCGGAGTACTCGTAACATCGGTTAATGAAATACGCGGGTTAAACTTTGATTATGTTTTTATAGGAGGCTTGGTTGATGGTGAATTTCCAACCCGATACCAGCCGGAAATATTTATTTCGGGTTCTTATAGAAAAAATGAATACAATCACATTTTAGAAGATCGTTACCATTTTTATCAAACATTGTGCTGCGTAAAAAAGACGCTTTATCTTTCTTATTCATTTGCTGATGAGAAAAAAGAATTTACTCCTTCCACTTTTGTTAAAGATTTACAGCGACTTTTTATTATTAGGGAAAAATCAAATAAAGATTATGCAAATCTTGTTTACAGCAAAGCTGAGTTGATGAAATACGCTGCGTCTTTGGATGTTGAGATTGATAAAGATGAATTTGCAAAATTTGGAATTGATATTGATAAATTTAAAAAGGATTTAAATGTAGATAAATTAAGATCAGAAAATCCATTTGGTGAATCTGAATACACAGGAGATATTTCAATCAATATTTCTGATGAAGCAAAAACTAAACTTGCTGAACAAAAAGAAAAACAATACTCAGCATCACAGCTTGAGGAATATGCTAAATGTCCGTTCCAATATTTTTTAAAACGGATTTTGCAGCTTGAAACAATTGAAGAACCGAATGAGGAGTTGGAGTCGTTTGAGCTTGGAAGTATTATTCACTCAATTCTTTATGAGTTTTATAAAACAATAAATGAAAAACAATTTATAATATCAGGCTGCAGTGATGAGCTTTTTAAAGAAATTGAAAAGATAATTTTCACTATTGCTGAAAAGAAACTTGATAAGCTAAGACTTAATTCATCACTAATATTTTTTGAACGAGAAAAAATTCTTGGTATTGGCGGCAGCATAAAAAAATCAATCTTATATAAATTTTTGGAAGAAGAACGAAATAATACGGAAGGATTTAAACCGGAATATTTTGAAATGAGTTTTGGAAAATTTAAAAATCAAAAAGATGATGAAGTTAATGAAATGCTTATCGGTGATATTAAAGTTCGCGGAAAAATAGATAGAGTTGATGTTAAATCTGATGAAAACATTTACAAGGTTATTGATTACAAGCTGAGTGGGAAACGACCTGCAAAAAAAGAACTTGAAACTGGATTATCACTTCAACTGCCGCTTTATCTTTATGCATCAAAAAAAATGATTGAAGCCGAATTGGGAAAAGAGTTTAATCCTGCTGCAGCAATTATCTATTCATTAAAACTTAGTAATAAAGATTTTGGCGAACGAAAAATTCACGTAAGCAGTTCAAGAAATCCAACAGAAGATGAGCTAATAAAATCTAACGAAGAGCTGATAAAAATTTGCAATGAATTTATTCCAGCTTATGTGGATAAAATAGTGCACGGAAAATTTAATCTTTCCATTCTTGAAGACAGAGAAAACAAAGTTTGCCGTTTTTGCGATTTCAAATCAATATGCAGAATTCAGGAAGTTAATTAACATAAATTTTTATCCTTGCATTCTTTAAACTTATATTTATTTTAAGCAGCAACACATTAAACATTAAGGAAATAGATGAAAAAAATGATTTTTCTACTTTTAGTTTTTATTACAGGATTTGGTTTTGCACAAAGCGGTGCAGAACAATGTATTATCGGAAAGACAGCACAATTTAATCGCCTGCAAAAATTTGCTGATTTTGATTATCCCGGCGATCAGAAATATGATGTTAAATATTATAAACTTGATATAACCGTAAATCATACATCCCAAACAATTTCGGGTATCGTAACTTGTAAAGCGCAAATTGTAGAAGCTGGTGTAACAGAAATTTATTACGATCTTACTAATCCGCTTATTGTTGATTCTGTTTTTGTAAATGGTATTCTGGCTTCGTTTACGAGAGGTTCAAATACTTTAAATATATCTTTGGGCAGTACGCTTAATCAGGGAGATGTATTTACGACGATAGTATATTATCACGGATCACCAGGCTCAAGTGGATTTGGTAGTTTCGAATTTAGTTCTCAAGGTGGTAATCCAGCAATATGGACATTGAGTGAACCTTATGGTGCCAAGGATTGGTGGCCTGCTAAAGATACACCTGCAGATAAGGCTGATTCCGCTGATTTTTGGATTACAGTAAGTTCAAATTTAACCGCTGTATCAAATGGTAAATTGATGGAAATTGTTGATAACGGAAATGGAACTCACACTTTTAAGTGGAAAAGCAGTTACCCGATTGCACAATATCTGCTTTCGATGGCAATAACAAATTATGCTGAGTATACAAATTATTATAATTACAGTCCGACAGATTCAATGCCTATAAATCATTTCCTTTATCCGTCAAGTTTAAGCTCCAATATTTCTCAGCTTGATAAAACTCCAAATATGATTGAAATTTATTCTCAGCAATTTGGTCAGTATCCATTTATAAATGAAAAATATGGACACGCACAATTTGGCTGGGGCGGCGGAATGGAACATCAAACTGTTTCTTCAATGGGTGGATTTAGCGATGGTTTGATTGCACACGAACTTGCACATATGTGGTACGGCGATAATATCACTTGTAAAGATTGGCATCACATCTGGCTAAATGAGGGCTTTGCAACTTATGGTGAAGGTGTAATTTATGAAAACTGGTACGGTAAAACCGGTTATGATAATTACATTGCAAGTGAAATGAGCAGCGCAAGAAATGCAGTCGGTACTATCTGGGTGCAGGATATTAGCAGCGTTAACCAAATTTTTAATGGCAACAGAACCTATTCAAAAGGCTGTGTTGTATTGCATATGCTTAGAGGTGTTGTTGGTGATTCAACTTTCTTTAATATTTTAAGATCTTATACTGCTGATCCGTCTGTTCGATATGGTGTTGCAACAACAGAAGATTTTCAAGCTATTGCAGAAAGTGTTTCCGGTATGGATTTGAATTACTTTTTTCAGCAATGGATTTATGGAGAAAAATACCCCAAATATCATTCCTGGTTTTCAAAAAATTTAATCAGCGGTAATACATGGAATTTATCTTTACTGATTAATCAGGATACAAATACTAATCCGGCTTATTTTACTATGCCGATTCAAATAAAAGTAACAAGAGCAATTGGTGATACAACAGTTACTGTTTTTAATAACTCACCAAGTCAGCAATTTAATATTTCGATTAATGGTGAACCTCTTTCAATTGTATTTGATCCGAACAATTGGATATTAAAAACTCATTCAACCATCGTTCCTGTTGAACTAACATCATTCACTGCTGTGCTGGTAAATCAGAAAGTTATTTTGAACTGGACGACTGCAACAGAACTAAACAATCACGGTTTTGAGATACAGAGAAAATTTGAAAATACTGATTGGGCAACAATTGCATTTAAGTCAGGTAACGGTACAACAACTGAAGTAACAAACTATACTTTTGAAGATAATATTTCTGATTTAAAAAAGACAAACATTTATTACAGACTAAAGCAAATTGATTACAATGGTGAGTTTGATTTTTCTGATGAAGTAGAAGTAGTTAATTTTCCGGATGTTTATTCCCTTGAGCAAAACTATCCAAATCCATTTAATCCAAGTACAATAATTAAGTTTAATTTGGCTAATGCAGGATTTACCTCATTAAAAATTTATAATGTCCTTGGAAAAGAAGTAGCAAATATTTTAAATGGTGAATTAGAAGCAGGCTCGCATCAAGTTAGTTTTGATGCTTCCAATTTGCCAAGCGGAGTTTATATGTACACAGTAAGTTCTGGAAGCTATAAAGAAACGATGAAAATGTTACTTTTAAAATAATTTTGGATTCTTGACATACAGGTAATCAATTCTTATTTTTGACGTGCCACTGTTTCGATTTATCGGAACGGTGGCAATTTTTTTTAAATCATTAACAAACAGAGATTTATTATGTCCGCTGGAAATTTTGTTTATTTGACAAGGGAAAGATTAATAGAACTTGAAAAAGAACTTCAGGAAATGAAAACTAACGGCAGAAAAAAAATGGCTGCTAAAATTGCTGAAGCTCGGGCGCATGGCGATCTTTCTGAAAATGCTGAATATGATGCTGCTAAAGAAGAACAGGGCTTGTTTGAATTGAAGATTAGTAAAATGGAAGATGTACTATCACGTGCAAGAGTTATTGATACTTCCAAAATGCCGACTGATGAAGCACATTTGCTTTCTACTGTTAAGATTAAAAATTTAAAGACTAAAAAAATTGTTGAGTATCTTTTAGTTTCACCGGAAGAAGCTGATTTTCAAGAAGGTAAAATTTCCGTTACTTCTCCGGTTGGACAAGGATTAATGGGTGCTAAATTAGGACAGAAAGTTCAGGTTAAAGCTCCTGCCGGATTATTGGAGTTTGAAATTATTGAAATTAAATAATGTAATTATATTGAATTCAAAAATTGTCATTCCCATGAAGGTGGGGATCTACTTTGTTATAGATTTTATGGATTCCCGTTTTCACGGGAATGACATCCAATTCTTTCGACAAGATCATCGTATCCATTATTAATAAAGTTTAATCATATTGGCAGATGAATCATACATACAGCTTGCAATTGAAATAGCTAAAAAAGGTGCGGGTAGTGTTAGTCCAAATCCGCTTGTTGGATGTGTGATAATTAAAGACAATAAAATTATTGGTGCAGGTTATCATCAAAAGTTTGGTGAAGAACACGCCGAGATAAATGCAATAAACTCCTCAGCTGAACCAGTTGAAGGCGGAACTTTATATGTAAATCTTGAACCTTGCAGTCATTACGGCAAAACACCGCCCTGTGTTGATCGAATAATAAAAGAAAAAATTAAACAAGTTGTAATCGGAACACTTGATGTAAACCCGCTTGTTAGCGGAAACGGAGTTAAAGCATTAAAGAAAGCCGGAGTTGATGTTAAAGTTGGTGTGCTTGAAAATGAATGTATTGAGCTAAATAAATTCTTCTTCAAATATATTACAAGTAAACTTCCTTACGTTACTTTAAAAGCCGCACAAACATTGGATGGAATGATTGCTGATAAGAATAAAAATTCTGAATGGATTTCATCAAAAGAATCTAGAAAGTACGTTCATTGGCTGCGTGCAAGATATGATGCGGTTCTTATCGGTTCGGATACTGCGAAAATTGATAATCCAAAATTAACTGTTCGAATGGTTGAAGGAAGAAATCCCTATCGTGTTGTGCTTGATTCAAAGCTGAACTTAAAAACTGATTTATATTTATTTAAAAATAATTCTGATAAAAAAACAATAATAATTACAGCCGGGGCAAATAGATCCAAATTAAATAAAGTTAAAATATTTAAAAAACTCGGTGTAAATGTTTTATTTGTTAAGTCAGATAGACAGGGAAGAATACAATTAAAAAATGTTTTAAAGGAACTATCAAAATTGCAAATAGCATCTTTGTTAGTTGAAGGCGGAAGCAAAATCTATTCGTCATTCATCAAACAAAATTTATTTGATGATATCCTTCTATTTGTTAGCCCAAAAATCCTTGGCAGTGGACTGAACACATTCTCGGAATTTAAATCCAAAAAACTTGGCGATGCTGCAAAATTAAATGTCAAACAAACTCAAAAAATTGGTGATGATATTCTTATCGAACTTGTTAAATAAAATTTTACAAGATAGAATATTTTTGAAATCCTGATAATAACTTTACTGTACAAATCTAAAAAATTTAAAGGCTTATATGTTTACTGGTTTAGTTGAAGAAAAAGGAAAACTTAAAGATAAAATCGCAACCGGCGATGGATTTCAGTTTGTGATTGAAGCAAAATTAATTATGGATGATTTAAAAATTGGAAGCAGCATTGCTGTTAATGGTTGCTGTTTAACCGTTGTAAAAATTGATGGAAACACTTTTGCTGTTGATACAATTGAAGAAACACTGAATAAAACGAATCTTGGTGTTTTAAAAGAAGGAATGAATGTAAACTTGGAAAGACCATTAGCCGCCGATGCCAGATTAGGGGGACATTTTGTACTCGGGCATATTGATACAATCGGAAAAGTGGAAGACGTTAAAGAACTTTCTAACAGCCATTGGCTTACAATTTCGTTTCCAGAAAAGTTTAAGCAGTATTTAATTTACGTTGGTTCAGTGGCTATTGATGGTGTTAGTATGACAGTCGCAGAATTGAAAAATAATTCATTTTCTGTCGGGATAATACCGCATACGTGGAAGGAAACGATTTTTGCAGATAAAAAAATAGGCGATACTGTTAATCTTGAGTTTGATGTTCTTGGTAAATACGTTGAACGAATTATGGAAACTAAAAGCGAAGGTGAGTCATCCATCTTTTTAAATTGATGAAAGCAACCGAACAAAAAGTTTTAAGATTTATCAAAGAGAATGAACTTCTTTTACCGGGAGAAAAAGTTCTTGTTGCTTTAAGCGGCGGACCTGATTCTGTTTTTTTGCTTCACTTCTTAAATAAGTTTAAGAAAAAATTTAAAATTGAAATTGGCGCTGCACATATTAATCATCTGTTGCGCGGAAAAGATTCTGAAAGAGATGAACAATTTTGTAAAGCTATTTGTGATGAATTATCAATTCCAATTTATGTACATCGTCAAAACATTAAAGTTTACTCAAAGAAAAATAAAATTTCATTAGAATCGGCGGGTAGAAGAATCCGTTATAATTTTTTTGAAAAAATTTCTAAAGTAAATGGATATGATAAAATTGTAACCGCACACAACTCTGATGATAACACTGAAACGGTTTTGCTTAATCTTATTAAAGGAACTGGATTGAAAGGTATCTCTGGTATTCCGGTAAAAAGAAATAATATTGTTCGTCCGATTCTTTCAATATCTAAAATGGAAATTTTGGATTATCTTGAACAAAATAAATTTGAATATAGAATTGATGAATCAAACCTTTCCAACGATTTTGAACGTAACTTTTTAAGAAATGAAATTGTTCCTCTTATCAGAAAGAATTTAAATCCATCTTTATCTAATTCTGTCTTAAATACTTCACTTAATTTGCAGAGATTAAATTTGTGGATTTCTGAAATTGTAAATGATTTCAAATCGAATGTAAGTGTTAAACATAAAAAGAGTGTTTCAATTCCAGCAGAGCTAATCAAAAAAAGTAGTGAGTTTATAACCTCTTTTTCTATTAAAGAGATTATAGATGAAAATTTTTCAACAAAACTTGAATCAGGTGATGTAAAAAAAATATTATCGCTTATAAAAAAGCAATCGGGTAAATCAGAAGAATTATCTGAAAATCTTATCGCACAAAAAGAGCGAAATGAAATAATTGTAAAGAAAAAAAATGTTTCAAAAAAATCTGATACTAAAAAACTAATTATTGGAAGCAGCTTAAAATTAGATGGAAAAACTTTTTCGATTGTTGAAGTTGATATCGATAAAATTAAAATCAACCATAACAAAAATGAAGAGTATATTTCAGCAGAAAAGTTAGATAAGAATTTTATTATAAGAAGATGGAAAACAGGCGATAAATTTTTTCCAATAGGAATGCAAGGAACTAAAAAGATTTCTGATTATCTAAACGACATAAAAATAAATTCTTTTGAAAAAGCTGAACAGTTGGTTTTAGAAAATCGTGGCAGAATTGTTTGGGTTATTGGTAAACGGCTTGATGATAGATTTAAATTAACTCCTAAAACAAAGAAAGTTTTAAAACTATGCCTGAAGTAAATGATGGTGAAATCGAAAAGCTTGTAATAGACGATGATGTTTTTGTGCCATTGCTCACAGAGGAGGTAATTCAAAATCGAATTAAAGAATTGGCAGTACAAATATCACAGGATTACAAAGAAAAAATCCCAATTTTTATAGGCGTGCTTAACGGAGCTTTTATTTTTTTATCAGACTTAATTAAAAATATTTCAATCAATTGTGAAATCGATTTTTTTAAGTTATCAAGTTATGGTGATTCGAAAATTTCATCAGGCAATGTAAAGCTGCTCAAAGAATTAAATTGCGATGTGAACGGACGCGACATTATTATTGTTGAAGATATTGTGGATTCGGGTTTATCGATTAAGTACATAGAAGAAATTTTTGCAAAGCACAAGCCCAAAAGTGTTAAGGTATGCTCGTTATTAATGAAGCCTGAAAGCCTCAAATATAATGTCAAAATTGATTATATTGGATTTAACATTCCAAGTAAATTTGTTATAGGATATGGGTTGGATTATTCCCAAAAGTTTAGAAATCTTAGAACAATTTTTTACTTAAGCGAATAATGTATTAATTAAATAAAGAGTAAAACTTTTAAAGAAATAATATGAGTGACAACGAAAATAAATCAAACAAAAATTTAAAAAACAATAAGCCAAATAGACCGGATGATAATTTTGATTGGTCTAAAGTTATAAGATTGGTTTTTGGATGGGGCGCAGTAATTGTTGCCGCAGTTATTGTTATGCAGGTTTTTAGAACAAATACAGAAACTTTTACAGAAATTCCTTACGGCGAGTATGAAGTTTTACTTCAAAATCCTGAAAACATTTCCTCAGCAAGCATCATTAAATCAGATATAAATGATTATACTTTTAAAGCAGAGCTTCAAAAAGAAACTGATGTTAAGATTAAAGGCAAATCAGTTTCCGTCAAGGCTATTTCCGTTTATATTCCCGAACCAATGATTCATGATCAGGAATCTGTGTGGAAAGAAAAAGGAATTCAGTATTCGTTTGATAAAGAATCCAACGAGTGGATGAATATTTTAATTGGATTTTTACCCTGGGTTCTTATCATAGCAGTTTGGGTTGTTATTATGAGAAGAATGCAAGGACAGGGCGGTGGTTCAAAAGGTATTTTCTCATTTGGAAAAAGTAAAGCAAAACTAATAACTCCATCAAG
Source organism: uncultured Ignavibacteriaceae bacterium (assembly GCA_963704275.1). Taxonomy (GTDB): domain Bacteria; phylum Bacteroidota; class Ignavibacteria; order Ignavibacteriales; family Ignavibacteriaceae; genus IGN3. Next base: position 46,191 of record CAVPHP010000006.1, read on the forward strand.
CAAGCGCGTAACTTTTAAAGATGTTGCAGGTACTGATGAAGCTAAAATGGAATTGCAGGAAATAATTGAATTTCTTAAAGAACCATCAAAGTTTCAAAAACTTGGCGGTAAAATTCCAAGAGGTGTTTTACTTTTAGGACCTCCCGGAACCGGTAAAACTTTATTAGCACGCGCAGTAGCCGGTGAATCCGGCGTTCCGTTCTTTTCTATTTCCGGGGCGGATTTTGTTGAGATGTTTGTCGGTGTTGGTGCAAGCCGTGTTCGTGATTTATTTGAACAAGGGAAGAAAAATGCGCCATGTATAATTTTTATTGATGAGATTGATGCTGTTGGAAGACATCGCGGTGCTGGATTAGGCGGCGGACATGATGAGCGTGAACAAACTCTTAATGCACTGCTTGTTGAGATGGATGGATTTGAACAGAACAGCGGAGTAATAATTATTGCAGCAACAAACAGACCCGATGTTCTCGATCCCGCATTATTAAGACCTGGAAGATTTGATAGACAGGTGGTTGTTGATCGCCCTGATGTAAAAGGAAGAGAAGGAATCTTAAAAGTTCATACTAGAAATATTCCTCTTGATGTAAATGTAGATGTTGAAGTTTTAGCAAAAGGAACACCTGGATTAGCAGGTGCAGAATTAGCAAATCTTGTTAATGAAGCAGCGTTGTTAGCTGCAAGAAAAGATAAGAAAAAAGTGGAGATGATTGATTTTGAAGAAGCCAAAGATAAAGTGATGATGGGAATGGAAAGAAAAAGTTTAATCATTTCTGAAAAGGAAAAGAAAACAACTTCTTATCATGAAATAGGACACGTTCTTGTAGCAAGAATGATTCCTGAAGCTGACCCTGTTCACAAAGTAACAATCATTCCGCGCGGCAGAGCGCTTGGTGTTACCAGTTATCTTCCTATCGATGAGAAACATACTTATTCAAAAGAATATCTTGAGGCAATGATTACTTATGCATTGGGCGGAAGAGCTGCAGAAAAATTAGTTTTCAATCATTATACTACAGGCGCTGGCAACGATATTGAAAAAGCTACAAACATTGCACGCAAAATGGTCTGCGAATGGGGAATGAGTGATAAGCTAGGTCCGCTTGCTTATGGTGCAAAGGAAGAAGAAATATTTTTAGGAAGAGAAATTCAAAAGCATAGAGATTATAGTGAAAAAACTGCAATTGAAATTGATGATGAAATTCGTGAAATAATTAATTCCGCTTTTGATAGAGCTGTTAAAATATTAAACGATAATATGGGATTACTTCACAAACTTTCAGAAGAATTACTCGAAAGAGAAATTCTTGACGCTGAAGAAATTGACACCATAATTCGTGGCGAAAGCTTGCCGCCGATGCAGAAGGAAGAAAAAGCTCCGGAAGACGCTGTTCCTGATCACGTAAAAAAATTAATGGAACAAAGACAGCAACAGGATTCAGAACCTAAAAATGAATCACATTGATAACGGAACAATTCACTATAGAGATGAACTAGTTAGAAAACTGATTCATCTCTTTTCTTTATCCATACCGATAATTTATTATTTAATTCCTTCATCTACATCAATTACGATACTTATTTGTTTAACTGTTTTTGCACTCATTGTTGATGGCGGAAGATTCGTTTCAAAGTCATTTGCAAAAGTCTTTTACAGAACATTTGGATTTTTATTACGCAAGCATGAACTTGATAATGAAAAGAAAAATTTAACAGGCGCTACTTATGTGCTTATCTCTGCACTAATTTGTGCTTTAATTTTTCCAAAAGTGATATTTGTAACTGCGTTTACAATATTGATTATCAGTGATACAATGGCGGCGCTTATTGGAAGAAAATTTGGTAAAAGAAAATTTCTAAGAAAAAGTTTTGAAGGAACTTTATCGTTTTTCATTAGTGCAAGCATCGTAGTTGTTTTTACACCCAAGGTTGGTAATTTTTCGATGGAATATGTGATTGGTTTTATTGCGGCATTTGTGGGAGCAATAGTTGAAAATATTTCCTACGGCTTATGCAGATGATAATTTAACAATTCCGATTTCTGTTGGATTAACAATGTGGGTGTTATACTTAATAATATTTCCAAATTTAGATTTGGTTTTACAAAATGTTCCGAGGTAAATATGAAAAAGATTTTAATTGCAATAACAATTTTTAGTTCGCTTTATTTTTTTAATGGATGTGATTCCAGAGTTAAACCTGCAACCGGTTTTGAAGATGAAATTTATATAGTTGCGGATTCATTAGAGTTTGAAGAATTAAAATTAGCATTGCAGTCTGCGTTTGAAGTTGAAATAAACACTCCGATGCCTGAAAAACTTTTTATACTAAAAAGAATTTCATCCAATTTAATTGATAAAGTTAAAAACAAAAAAAATATTGTAATTGTTGCTCCTTTAAATTCAAACTCATACACTTCGCAGTTTATTAAATCAATAGTTGATAAAGAGCTGCAAAAAAAATTAGCAAGCGATGATAATTTTATTATCAGCAAATATAATTTATGGGCTAAAAATCAGCTTGTTACTGTTTTATCTGCTGCAAATATGCAGGAGCTTGAATTTAAAATTTTAAAGAACAAAGACAACCTTTTATACGCATATCAAAAAATATCTGACAAGAGATTAAAAGAAAGTTTATACTCGCCGCGTTATGAAAGGAAGGCAATTGAAGGAAAACTATTACGTGATTATGGCTGGTTAATATACGTTCAGGCTGATTATAAGCTTGCGAAAAATGATTCTGTAAATAATTTTGTTTGGCTGCGCAGATCACCAGGCAGTGAAATGGAACGATGGATTTTTGTTCATTGGATAGACAATGCAACTCCGGAATATTTAAATGCTGATTCAATTAAAGCAATAAGAAATCGGATGACAAAACAATATTATCAAGTGCGTGATGAGGATTCGGCGTATGTTGTTTTGGCTGACAGTTTTTACACAACAAGCGAAGTAAACTTTAATAATAGATACGCGCTTTACACACAAGGTTTATGGGATTTAAATATCAAAGGTATGGGCGGTCCGTTTGTTAATTATACGTTTTATGATGAGAAGAGCAAAAGATTATACATGCTTGATGGATCAATTTTTGCACCAAAATATTATAAACGAAATCTTATTCAACAAATAGATATAATACTTCAATCGTTTTTAACGAGAGATGAAATTTCAAAAGATCGCGCTGAAGATCTTATTGACGAAATAGATGACTCAATTAAGTTTTAAATTTGATAACGCCGGCGGCAGAACAACCTCTGGAAAATCTGCCGCTAATTTCATCATATAAATTTTTGCTCTATCCGACTTATTAAATTGCACTTCATATAATGCGCGGCTTATCAACATTGACCCAATAAATCCTTTTAGCGAAGAAATGTATTTATCATCTCTGCTGTCAAATCTAATTTTAAAATCTGGTAAAGGCGCATCAACATATTCACCTGTTTTAACCACTTTAAATAAAAACAAATATGGAACAAGTGTATAACCTTCTGGAATCTGAAACTCACCACGTTTCATTTCACCATTAACAAGTTCTGGTGCAATAAAATAATCGTGCTTATTAATATTGGTTGAAATTAGTCCAGTCATAATTTTCCTATACAAAAGCTCCAATAGCTGGTTGTTGGTTTTATCTTTCTGTTCACGTTCAAATGGTTTTAACGCTTCAATAAACTGTTCAACTTCAGGATTTATACCTTTTAATAAGTTTGGGTGATTTGTTTCTAACTGATTATAGTACCAAGATCTTCTTAATAATTCTTTATCAATTACAGATAACATCTTTTCTAAAATTTTCTACCAACTGAAAATAGTATGCTGCTGAAATAAAATAATCCCACTGATAGCTAAACACAATTGAATTTTTAGGAAGTGAGTTTATTAATGTTTTAGTGTAATCTTCATAAATAAAATTATTTCTTTGATTCACTTGATCATAGTTTGAATAGAATTGCAATCCCAAAAATAAAATAAGAATTGAAATCGGAATTATAATTTTCATTTTATTTTTTGCTGCAAAGTTTATTATCTGCACAATTCCAAAAACTGCAAAAAATGCAAGTGAGATGTACGCAAGTAAAAAGTATGAGTCTATATCGTTAATATCGTAGTTAATCGAATATAAAACCGTTGATAAAAATACTATGATATTAAAAATGAAAAATTTTATCGCTTTGATGAATGAGACTATCAAACCAACAACTACTATAATTAATGTTAATGAAAATTCTTTAGGAAGATTTCCAATAAAATAATTAAACTGTTTTGCGGCAGCTTCGGTAGATGAGAAAAGCCAAACTTGATATTGCTGACCGGAAATGTGTCTGATTATGTGTTCCCAATCAGTTGGATTACCCCAATTCATTGACGGATTTTGAGATGCGCGTATTGGCAGGTAGGAATAAATCAAAATCAAAATTGGGAAAAATATTAGAAGCATAAAAATAATTTGTTTTATACTTTTTGTATTGAATCCATTTTTTGCAAAGTACAAATAAGCAACACCAGGAATAATTAACAGTGTTGTCATGTGATTTGAAAATCCAAGTGCTAACGTTACTGCAAACACAATCCAGTATTTTGAAATCGATTTTGCTAAATCAGAGAAAAGGAATGCTTTTATTAAAACAAAAATTACAATCGTTATTAATAAAAGATGTAAACTATAAACTTCAACCGAAGTACTTTGAAACCAAAAGGTTTTACTTAATGCAAGAAACAATCCGCTAAAAACAGCTGCAATAATTTTTATATTTTCAGATAATACAAATGTTGATTCAACAGATACAACTTTAGATTTATCAGATTGTTTTTTCTTCTTCGATTTTTCTTTTTTTACTTTTCTAAATTGAAACGAATTAAGATTATCCAAAATGAATTTTGCTGTAAAACTAAAAATAACTGCTGCTGCAGCACAGTAAAGTGCAGCTAACAAGTTCATCTGAAATATTTTTGAAAAGGGAAGCGGCAGTAAAGAAAATAAATAACCAAGCATTGTATAAATTGGATAGCCGGTTGGATGTGCAATACCAAGTGTGCATTGAACAGCAGCTAATTCGCCTGTATCAATTTCAATTACCGATGGGGCAATTGTCAATATATAAAACACAAAAGCGATTAATCCTGTTAATAAGTAATAATATTTTTGCAAGTTTTTCATTTTATGTTTTAAATATTAATTAAAAATGTTTTTGTAAATAATTCTTGTTTGTTCCTGTAACTCGTAAAGATTTTTTAAGAATAAATCGGTTTCGGAAAATCCACACATTATAGAAAGCTTATTAATTTTTAATCTTTCAGTCGGAATTTTTGAAAGTTTATTATTAAAAACCAATTGATTAAAAAGTTCAATCCTTTTAAGGGTTAAGAAATTACTTTCTAACAGCTCAATATTTATATCTTCGTTTGAAGTTTGATTTAAAAGATAAAATGAATTTTCAGCGCTCAATTTCTTCCGCTCGATCAATAAATTTGATTTTTTTAAAAATAAAAACGAGATAATAAAATCAATATCGGTCAATCCACCGCTGCTTTTTTTAATGTTAAAAGACGAATCGCTGATTGGATAAAGCTTTTTTCTCATCTCAATCATTTCTTTTTTGATTAGCGATTCATCTTTTTCCTTTACGGTTTTGATATAATGATTATAGAAATTATTAAACAATTTAATTTCACCAAAAATAAATCTGCATTTGGTAAAAGCTTGTAGTTCCCAAACCCTTGCGCGGTTGGAAAAATATCTTTTATAGTCTTCAATATCCCAAACAAGTTGACTGCTTTTACCTTCCGGTCGCAGTTGGCAATCAATTTCAAGACCTGGCAAATCAATCCTAAAATTTCGCAATAAATTCTGAAAATCTTTTTGAATTGCAGGATATTCATTAATATTTTCTACAACAAAAATTAAATCAATATCCGATGCAAAAGATAATTCACTGGTTCCAAAACTTCCCATTGCTGCAATAAAGAAATCATTTTTCCAATTCTTATCATCAATAAAATTTTGAGTGGTTGAAATAATTTTATGATTTAGATATTCAGTATATAATTTTGAAAACTTATTTGGGGCAATAATATCAGCGCATAATTGCACAGATGTTCTGAAATAAAAATCTTTTAAAGTAAGAAAACCCCAAATATTTTTATCAATCCGCGTTAAAGAATCACGCGATAAAAAAATATCGCGCAAGAATTTATCTTCCGCAAAAAGATCAATCGATTTTTGAGAACGTTCACATAAAATAAGAAACAACTTGAAAAATTTATTATCTAAAAATTCCTTATACCAGATTTTAGGAAAATGTGCATTACGAATAATTCTTACAAAGTTCTCTAAAATTAAATCAGGATCTATAGAATCAATTAAAAAATTATAAAGTTCGTTTTCAATTTTCTCAAATGTGGTTGTTGTTCGATTATCAAATTGTTTTTTATCAAAAAGACTTTTCCCTGACTGAAGAAAATCAAAATTACTTTTTGCCCTTTTGGAATCATTAAAACTAATTCTATCAAAATCAATTTTAGTTTCTTCAGATGCAATAATCCCAACAATTGAATTATAAATACTCTGCACATTTTCTTTGCAGTTTTTAAGATACTCTTTGAATGATTTCAAATCCTTAAACTTTAAAAAGTGTGAAAGCTTTTCAGCTAATTCGCCATCAGCAGGAATAGTGTGCGTTTGCAAATCATTCATTAGCTGAAGATAATGTTCTGCCTTGCGATAAAGCGTGTATGCACTTTTAAAATTATTTGCTTCTTCTTTTGATAAAATATTTTTATTAGAAAGTTTATCCATTGCTATTAAAGAATTTCCTGTTCGGATGTCTAAATATTTTCCACCGTTAAGCAGTTGAAGAGCCTGCAAAGAAAATTCTATATCACGAATGCCGCCTGAAACAAGTTTAATATTGTCATCGGATTTATTTTTTTGCTCGATGTTTGATTTTAATTTTTTAATTTGCTCTATTGGCGAAATTGTAAAAGAGGCGGGATAAATAAATCGTGAAACTGAATTTGTAAATTTATTGTACAAAGTTTTACTGCCGCACAGATAATTTGCTTTGATGAGCATTTGTCTTTCCCAATCTTCACCGCGTGTTTCGTAATAATGTAAATATTCAGAATAACTTCCGCACAAAGGCGCATTTCTTCCATCGGGGCGGAGTCTAAAATCAACTCGGTATAAAAATCCAGCGCCGGTTTTTTTGCTTGCCGTTTCTATAAAAAGTAAAATCGTTTCCGAAAGAATTTGGTTGTAGTAAACCCTTTTATTTAAGAGCGAATTCTTATCATAAAAAGCAATTAGATCAATATCAGAACTATAATTCAATTCACCGCCGCCAAGTTTACCGAGTGAAATTAAAACATACCTGCGTGCAGTTTTTTCAATGTAATACTTCGATAAAATTTCATTATAACACAAATCAAAAAGCGCTGAGGATATTGAATTTGAAAGTTCAGTGAGAAATCGAGTAATATTAATTAACTCATCTTTTAGGTAAATGTCTTTTAAACCAATTCTCAAAATTTCTTTTCGTTTAAAATTTCTTATCGCATTTACTTTTGATTCAAAAGATTTATAAGATGAAATTGTTTTTTCTAAACTGATTCCAAAATATTTTTCATCAAGACTTTGTTCCAAAACAGATGGATTTATAATCCAATGAAAATACTCCGGATTTCTTACGAGTATATCAGTTAAGTAATTACTATTGTTAGATAGCCTAATTAGAATTTCAATTTGATGGGGATACTTTAAACATTCATTAATAAAAAAAGCAATATCAAATTGATTTTGAACAATGCGAAGTAGATTTGATTCGGATGTTTTAGTGAAGTAATGAAGTTTGGTTTCGTTTTCAATTTTAGATAAAAATTCCTCAAGCAAGTTTTGAGATACTTTTCCCGCAGCTTTTTCAATAAGCTTTGTAATAAAATCTTGCGAAAGAAATTTTTGTTTGAACATTAATAATTTTGTTTTTTTTCAACAGGAATCTAATATTAAACCGCGTATAATTAAAAGTTTATCACATCAGAATCGGAGAATATCATGAAGCAGATAATGCTGATATTAAGCGTAATTGTTTTTATAAGCTCAACAAGTTTTTCACAAAAAGTTGAAGAGAGAAATGATTTTAAAAAATATTTTAATGAATACGAACACGATGGCTGTTTTGTTCTGTATGATTTGAAGAAGGATACTTATTTAAAGTATAACTCAAAACGGTGCGAAGAAAAATTTATTCCTGCTTCAACATTTAAAATATTTAATTCACTTGTTGGATTAGAAACCAGAGCCGTAAAAGATCAGTTTGAAATTTTTAAATGGGACAGCGTAAAAAGATTCTATGAGATGTGGAATCAGGATCTTGATATGGTGAAGGCATTTAAATATTCGGGAGTATGGTTTTATCAAGAACTTGCAAGAAAAATTGGCGAAGAAAAAATGCAGCATTACATCTCTTTAAATCATTATGGAAATGAAAATATTAGTGGTGGTATAGATAAATTTTGGCTTGATGGCGGATTAAGAATTTCTGCGGATGAACAAATTGAAATGTTAAAAAACCTTTACGATAACAAACTAAATTTTTCTCAGCGAAGTATGGACATAGTTAAAAACATTATGATTTATGATCAAACTGATGTGTACACAATACGAGCTAAAACAGGCTGGGCAGTAAGAGTTGAAGATCAAGTAGGCTGGTTTGTTGGATATGTTGAGAAGGGAAGTGCTGTTTATTTTTTTGCGTTAAATATTGAATCTGAAAAACCGGAAGAAGGATTTACATCAAGAAAAGATATTACGCTTAATATTTTAAAGCATCTTAAAATTATTTAACTCTATCAATCAAAAAGAAATTTTATTTAATATGGATTTAAATGTGAAAAAATAAAAATCTGTAAACAGAATACCACCAACTTTAAATAATGTAATTCTTACTCAGATAGAAAATTATTTTGCCGGAGTTTTTTCTGGGGATTTAAGTATAATGTTACAGATTAATCAATTTTGCTCATGTTGACTGCTGCTCAAGTAATTTTACTCAAAAAAAAGGCTGCCTTTTTAGACAGCCTTTTCTAATAAATTATTTTTATTTAGTTGGTTTTATCAGTGTATTCCATAACAGTTTGATAACCGAATAATCTAATTCCTACGACACCATATTTACCGTATTCTGGAATTACAAAACTTGTACTCCAAGGTTTTTGTAAGAACACAAAATAGCTTTTATCTTTTGTGATAATTTCTGCAAAAATTGATTTTAAACTTGAAGGCCAGATTCCACCACATTCAACTTTGATTGTACCCTCTGAGGATTTCCAATCTTTAACAGCAACTTCATTCATACTTGTGTTATTGTTAAATGGAGAAACAGTTTCTGTGGAAAAATTTCCAAGTGGAAGACCATAAACACTTATATTATGAACCTGATTTAAATTAACACCATTTAATTTAAATGACTGATCATCAAATTCATCTATAAAAAACATTCGAGGGGAAACTTCACTAAAATATGATACTAGAACATATACATGACGATATTTTTGACCAGTTTCTGTCATATAGAATTCAATTGCATTTTCTCCTTCAAGACTAAGATATTTTAATCCTTCTACAGAAGTGAAATTGAAAAGATATGAATATGGATAAATTGGCGAAGGATGATTAATTGAACCAATTTCGACACCCGATTTTTCCATAACAGGATTTGTTAGAAATGAATTATCAGATACGTCTGAACAAGAAACGAGAACGAGAGAAAAGAACGCGACAAAAAGAACTACTAAGTTTTTCATGAGAGCCCCTATTTATATTGTTGTTGATTATTTATTTGGTTTTTTACCAGTTGGTCTTAACACGACAAATAGCGTACCGATTCTGGCATCAGCCAAAAAGTTGGATTAAATTACTATAGATAAGTTTAGAAATCGCATGAAGTACAATTTTTACATGAAAATTTTGTCATCGGTAAAACTTACCTAAAGTATATACGCCAATCTAAAAGGATAGAATTGTAGATTAACAATAAATTTGCATTTTTGTTTGAATAAAAATATATTTGTCGCTCGCTTTTATTTTAGCATTACTATGGGCGGACGCCGGAGTTGGAGAGCCGGGGCGGACTGTAAATCCGTTGGCATGCGCCTTTGGGGGTTCGAATCCCTCGCCGCCCACATAAAATAGTATTTATTAAGAGTTTCTAATTAGAAACTTTTTTGTTCTTTGTGAGTTTTGAAAATTGCGGGAGTAACTCAGTTGGCTAGAGTCACAGCCTTCCAAGCTGTTGGTCGCGGGTTCGAATCCCGTCTCCCGCTCTAAATGCACTGAATAGTTATTGGTTTTTATGTGTTATCACAGCTCCGCTGACGTAGCTCAGTTGGTAGAGCACATCCTTGGTAAGGATGAGGTCACCGGTTCAATCCCGGTCGTCAGCTCAACAGAAAAGGTTTGAATAGTTTTAAGGAATAGGAAATGGCAAAAAGCAATATAAGACAAATAATCGTTTTGGAAAGCACTGCTGGCACTGGTTATAGATATTCTACAACAAAGAATAAAAGAACACATCCAGCACGAGTTGAGTACAAAAAGTACGATCCTGTCGCTAGAAAACACGTTATTTTTAAAGAAACCAAATAATTGATACGTCAGTGGCTCAATTGGTAGAGCAGCGGTCTCCAAAACCGCAGGTTGGGGGTTCGAGTCCCTCCTGACGTGCTGAATTTTGAAAGGTTATTATGAAAGATAAAATAATTGCATTCTTTCAGGATGTTGTTAAAGAGATGAGAAAAGTTACTTGGCCTACAAAAGCAGAACTTCTTGAGTCTACTAAGGTTGTAATTATTGTGTGTATTGTTCTTTCGCTTTTTACATACATAATTGATATGATTATAAATCAAGCTTTTAAAGGGATTTTTTAGGTGCAGAAGTAAATGGAAACCAGATGGTATGTTGTCAGAACTTTTTCAGGTCATGAAACAAAGGTTAAAACCTTTTTAGAAGCTGGGCTAAACGAACACGAACATCTAAAAGCAAAAGTTTTAGAGATTCTTGTTCCAATGGAAAAGGTTTTTGAAGTTAAAGATGGTAAGAAAAAGAGCAAAACAAAGAACTTTTTTCCCGGATATATTTTAGTTAATGTAGAATTAGATAATCAAGTTAAAGATTTTATTCTAAGCACTCCTTCCGTAATGGGATTTTTAGGAACTGGCGGCAATCCAAACCCACTTCAACCAGAAGAAGTTAGACGAATTGTTGGAAGACTTTCTCAAGACAGTTCAACAGAAAGAATGGAAACGATATTTAGAAGCGGCGATCTTGTTAAAATAATAGATGGTCCATTCAATAACTTCTCAGGTTTGATTGAAGAGGTTAATGAAGAAAAAATGAAAATTAAAGTGATGGTATCGATTTTTGGCAGAAAAACACCTGTTGAAATCGATTTCGTTCAAGCTGAAATAGAAAAATAATTATTTGATATTATAGGTTGTAAAAATGGCTAAAAAAATTGATTCATATATAAAATTACAAATTCCTGCCGGCAAAGCTAATCCATCTCCTCCGGTTGGTCCTGCTCTCGGTCAAAAAGGTGTTAATATCATGGAGTTCTGTAAGCAATTTAATGCAAGAACTCAAGATAAAGATGGATTGATAATTCCTGTTGTTATTACTGTTTTTAGTGATAAATCTTTTACGTTTATAACTAAAACTCCACCCGCATCTGTGCTATTAAAAAGAGCCGCCAAACTTGAAAAAGGTTCTGCCGAATCCCACAGAACAAAAGTTGGAAAAGTTTCTAAAAATCAGGTTAAAGAAATTGCTGAAGTTAAAATGCCGGATCTTAATGCATTTGATATTGATCATGCAATGAGCATGGTTGCTGGAACTGCAAGAAGTATGGGAATTACAGTAGAAGAATAAATAAAATATTTATTTGATGTTTTTAAATTTATTGGTGATTAAAGATGCAAACCACAAAAAGAAATAAAGAAATTATTAAATCCGTAAATGTAGATAAAGAGTACACTTTGCCGGAAGCAATATCAATCTTAAAAGATCAATCAAAAGTAAAATTTGTAGAATCTTTAGATTGTGCAATTAGATTAGGTGTTGATCCAAGACACGCGGATCAAATGGTAAGAGGTACAGTTTCTTTACCACACGGAACAGGAAAAACAGTAAAAGTTCTTGTAATTGCTAAAGGTGCAAAAATACAAGAAGCTTTAGATGCTGGTGCTGATCATGCTGGATTTGAAGATCAACTTGAAAAAATAAAAGGCGGCTGGGCAGATGTTGATGTAATCGTTGCAACCCCAGATTCAATGGCAGAACTTGGAAAGCTTGGAAAAATTTTAGGACCAAAAGGACTTATGCCTAATCCAAAAAGCGGTACAGTAACTATGGATGTTGCTAAAGCTGTTAAAGAAGTAAAGGGCGGAAAAATTGAATTTAGAGTTGAAAAAACAGGTATAGTTCATACTTCTTTAGGAAAACTTAATTTTGAAACAGATAAACTTGTTGATAATACAAAAGCTTTTCTTAACACAATCATTAAGATGAGACCTTCATCTGCTAAGGGCATTTATGTTAAGAGTTTGTTTTTATCAAGTACAATGGGTCCTGGCCTTAAAATCTCTAAAGAAGAATTAAGTCTTAACGTATAAAAGAATTTACGCGCTCGTAATAAATAATAGCTTCTAACCGACCCGAAATAATAAAATGTGATACGGGAGAAAAATGAATAAGAACGAAAAATTAGAGTCAATTGCCGAAGCTAAGGAATTGATAGAGAATGCAACAGCAGTCTATCTAACCGATTACTCCAGAATTAATGTTGAAGACATTAGTGGAATAAGAAATCAGTTTAGAAAAGATGGAGTTACGTACAGAGTATTTAAAAATACTTTATTCAAACGTGCTCTTGTAGAATCTGGAAAATTCGAAAAGCTGGCAGATCATCTAGAAGGTATGACAGGATTTGCATTTGCTTCAACAAATCCGGTTGCACCCGCAAAGATAATTAAGAAGTATAATGATACTTCACAAAAATTTCAGCTAAAAGCTTGTTACATCGAAACACAATATTTTGATGGAAGCGAACTTGCACAATTAGCTGAACTACCAACAAAAGATGAATTGATTGCCGGAATTATGGGCAGCCTAAATTCACCAGCCGCTGGTATTGTTGGATCTATAACTGCCGTAATTAGAAACTTAGTATCAGTTATTGATGAAGTTTCTAAGAAAAAAGCTGCATAATTAAATAAGAAATTTAAATTCAGGAGAAATGAAAATGTCAGAAAAAGTTGCACAAGCACTCGAATTAATAAAAGGAATGTCTCTTCTCGAAGCTTCAGAATTAAAGAAAGCTATGGAAGAGGAATTTGGTGTTTCCGCTGCTGCACCAGTTATGATGGCTGGACCAGCCGCTGCATCTGCTGCACCAGTTGAAGAACAAACAGAGTTTGATGTTATTCTTCAATCTGCAGGCGAAAAGAAAATTAATGTTATTAAAGTTGTAAGAGCTCATACAGGTTTAGGCTTAAAAGAAGCTAAAGATCTTGTTGATGGCGCTCCAAAAACAGTTAAAGAACAAGCATCAAAAGATGAAGCCGAAAAAATTAAGAAGGAACTTGAAGAAGCTGGCGGAACTGCAACATTAAAATAGTATTAAAAGTACTTTTGATTTGATCCCTTTTAAGTGGTAAGATGGATAAAACCGTCTTATCGCTTTTGTATTATATAGAAACGTTGTTTAGGATGCTCATTTAAAAGCATTTGATTAAATTTTAGGAGGTTTTCAATTGGATAATAAGCGTATTTCCTTTGGCCGTATTCCATCTGTCATAGATATACCCAATCTTTTAGGAATTCAAACTGAAACATTTGAAGGTTTTGTTCAGCTTGATACTCATCCACTTAAAAGAGAAATAAAAGGGTTGCAGCAGGTTTTTTTAACCAATTTCCCAATCTTTGATAATAAAGAAAATTATAGATTAGATTTTTTAGAGTATTATGTAGAAAAACCAAGATTTTCTGTTGAAGAATGTCTTGAGAGAGGTCTTACTTTTGCCGCACCACTTAAAGCAAAGTTAAGATTATCTACCAAAGATGCTGAAACAGATGAATTTATCAACACAGTTGAACAAGAAGTTTACCTTGGAAATCTGCCGTTTATGACAGAAAAGGGAACTTTCGTAATCAACGGTGCTGAACGGGTTGTTGTATCGCAATTGCATAGATCGCCGGGTGTGGCATTTGCACAAACTGTCCATCCAAACGGAACTCCGATTTACTCAGCCAGAATTATTCCTTTAAGAGGTTCCTGGGTTGAGTTTGCAACAGATATTAACTATGTAATGTATGTTTATATTGATAGAAGAAAGAAGTTCCCTGCTACTACTTTATTGCGTGCACTCGGATTCCAATCTGATGAAGAGATATTAAACTTATTTAATCTTGTTGAAAACGTTAACGTTAAAAAAACAAACTTAGAAAATTATCTCGGCAGAATGATAGCCAGTGATATTTTTGATATGTCAACAGGCGAAATTTTCTTAACACGTGATTCAATATTATCCGAAGAAGACCTTGAAAGGATAAATGATGCAGAAGTTGATGTATTAAAGTTCATCAAATCAGAATCATCAAATGAACAAAATTTAATTGTAAACACCTTAAGAAAAGATACTTCACACACGCGTGAAGAAGCATTGTATGCAATTTACAGACAGTTAAGATCGGGTGAAGCACCGGATTTAACAACAGCTGAAACACTTATCGAAAAACTTTTCTTTAATGATAAACGATATGATTTAGGCGATGTTGGTCGTCATAGAATGAATCATAAATTAGAATTAAATATTCCTGAAACAACAACTGTTTTAACAGTTGAAGATATTATTTCAATTATGAAATATATCATCGATCTTAAAGAAGGCGCAGTTTCAGTTGATGATATTGATCATCTTGGAAATAGAAGAATTAGAACTGTCGGTGAGCAGTTAGGACAGCAGTTTAATGTGGGTATGGCGCGTATGGCAAGAACCATCAAAGAACGAATGAATATGCGCGATACCGAAAACTTTACTCCACAAGATTTAGTAAATGCAAGAACAATCAGCAGTGTAATAAACGCATTCTTTGGTACAAATCAGCTATCACAATTTATGGATCAAACAAATCCATTAGCTGAAATGACACACAAAAGAAGAATGTCTGCATTAGGACCAGGCGGTCTTACAAGAGAGAGAGCCGGATTTGAAGTTCGTGACGTTCACTACACTCATTACGGTCGTTTATGCCCGATTGAAACTCCTGAAGGTCCAAACATCGGTCTTATTTCTTCACTTACAATTTATGCAAGAGTAAACAGATATGGGTTTTTAGAGACTCCGTATAGAAAAGTTATTAAGGGAAAAGTAACTGAAGAAGTTGAATACTTAACAGCAGAGATTGAAGATTCATATACAATTGCTCAGGCAAACGCACCAATAACAGATTCTGGAAAATTCATTCACGAAAGAGTTAAATCCAGGTTAAAAGGTGAGTTTCCAATCGTATATCCAGATGATTTACAATACATGGATGTTGCACCTGCACAAATTGTAAGCGCAGCGGCAGCATTGATTCCATTCTTAGAACATGATGATGCAAACAGAGCCTTGATGGGATCGAACATGCAGCGTCAATCGGTACCGTTATTAAAACCAGAAGCACCAATTGTTGGAACTGGTATGGAAGAAAAATTAGCACGCGATTCTAAAGCAATTTTATTAGCTGAAGATAATGGCGTAGTTGAGTATGTTGATGCAAATAAAGTTATAGTTAAGTATGATATTAATCCCAACAGCTTTGAAGCATTAACAAGCTTTAATGAAATTAGAGAAGTAACATATAATCTTACAAAATTCCATGGCACAAATCAGGAAACTTGTATAAACCAAGTTCCAATTGTAAAAGAAGGACAGAAACTTAAAAAGGGTGATGTGCTTGCTGATGGGGCAGCTACTGATGGCGGTGAATTAGCATTAGGCAGAAACGTTTTAGTTGCATTTATGCCTTGGAGAGGTTACAACTTTGAGGATGCTATTATCATTAGCGAAAGAGTTGTAAGTGAAGATGTATATACATCAATACATATTGAAGAATTTGAATTACAGGTTAGAGAAACTAAACGTGGTGAAGAAGAATTAACGCGTGAAATTCCTAACGTAAGTGAAGAAGCTGTAAAAAACCTTGATGAAGATGGTATTATTAGAGAAGGTGCAGAAGTTAAAGAAGGTGATATCTTAATTGGAAAGATTACTCCAAAAGGAGAGACCGATCCAACACCCGAAGAAAAACTTTTACGTGCAATCTTTGGAGATAAGGCTGGAGATGTAAAAGATGCATCTTTGAAAGCACCTCCAGGGCTTAAAGGTACAGTTATTAAAACTCGTCTTTTCAGTCGAAAAAAACGGGATAACGATTCAAAGAAACTTGAAAAAATTGCCTTTGATAAACTTGAAGTAGAGTTTAAAAATAAACTTCATGATCATTACAATAAATTAGTTGAAAAACTTACAAGAATTACAAGAGATCAATCCACTACAGGAATAAGAGATCTTGATGGCAGTGTTGTTTTAAGAAGCGGTACATCTATGAAAGAAGAAACATTTTCTTCAATGGAAGATGTAACTAAACTTGATTACACACTTGATTGGTTTGAAACAAAGAAGTCAAACAACCTTATAAATTCACTCTATAAAAATTATTTCGAAATCAAAAATGATATTGAAGAAGATTTTAAAAGAGAAAGAATTAAAATACAGAGCGGTGATGAACTGCCGCCGGGAATTGTGCAGCTTGCAAAAGTTTATGTTGCTAAAAAACGTAAGCTTTCCGTAGGTGATAAAATGGCAGGACGACACGGAAATAAAGGTGTTGTTGCTAAAATAGTTCAACAAGCAGATATGCCATACTTACCTGATGGAACACCTGTGGATATTATCCTTAATCCGCTTGGCGTGCCTTCTCGTATGAACCTTGGACAGTTGTATGAAACAGCTTTAGGCTGGGTTGGAAAAAAACTCGGAGTAAAATTTGCAACACCAATTTTTGATGGTGCAAAGGTAGAAGATGTAGATGAATGGTTGACAAAAGCCGGGTTAGAAACCGGAAGTAAAACAGATATGTACGATGGAAGAACCGGCGAAAAAATGCATCAGAAGGTTACTTGCGGTTACATTTATATGTTAAAGCTTAGCCACTTGGTTGATGATAAAATACATGCAAGGTCAATAGGACCATACTCGCTTATTACTCAGCAGCCTCTTGGTGGTAAAGCGCAATTTGGCGGTCAGAGATTTGGAGAGATGGAAGTTTGGGCGCTTGAAGGTTACGGCGCTTCACACATCTTACAAGAAATCTTAACTGTAAAGAGTGATGATGTGGCAGGCAGAGCAAAAGTATATGAAGCAATTGTTAAGGGTGAAAACTTACAGGAACCAAATATTCCTGAATCGTTTAACGTTCTTATTAAAGAACTCCAGGGCTTAGGTCTGGATATAAAAATTAATTAACGTTAAACATTATTTCACTTAGAAATTAGGAGATAAAAAATGGCTTTTAGAGTTCAAGAAAATGCAATGAGAGATATTAACAGTATCACCATCGGCTTAGCAAGTCCTGATGATATTTTGTCAAGATCCTATGGTGAAGTAACTAAACCAGAAACTATAAACTACAGATCATTCCGTCCGGAAAAAGATGGATTGTTCTGTGAAAAAATATTTGGTCCTACACGCGATTGGGAATGCTTTTGCGGTAAGTATAAAAGAATTAGATACAAAGGTATTATCTGCGATCGTTGCGGTGTAGAAGTTACACAGAAGAGTGTTAGACGTGAAAGAATGGGACATATTGGTCTTGCAGTTCCTGTTGTGCACATCTGGTTCTTCAGAACACAACCATCAAAAATTGGAAACATAGTTGGTGTTAGTTTAAAAGAACTTGAAAAAATAATTTATTATGAGTCTTATGTGGTGCTAAATCCAGGTATTACAGGATTAAGCAGATTGGATCTTATTTCTGAAGATCAATACTTTGAAGTAATGAATTCATTACCTGATGGAAATGAAAAATTAGATAACGATGATCCTAAAAAGTTTGTTGCTAAAATCGGTGGTGATGCAGTTAAAGAAATTCTTAAGAAAACTAATGTTGAAGAACTTTCCAAAACACTTAGAGAAGCTGTAAAAGTTGAAACATCACAACAGAAAAAAGCAGACTTTCTAAAAAGATTACGTGTACTTGAAGCCTTTAAAGAAGAAGAAGGTAAAGTTCCAAACAAACCAGAGTGGATGGTTTTAAATTATATTCCTGTAATTCCACCAGAGCTTCGTCCGCTTGTTCCATTAGAAGGCGGAAGATTTGCGACAAGTGATTTAAATGACTTATATCGTCGTGTAATTATTCGTAACAATCGTTTAAAAAGATTAATAGATATTAAAGCTCCTGAAGTAATTCTTCGTAACGAAAAAAGAATGCTTCAAGAAGCTGTTGATGCTTTGTTTGATAACTCAAGAAGAGGCAGTGCTGTAAGAAGCGATAACAATCGCCCTTTAAAATCTTTAAGTGATATGCTTAAAGGTAAGCAAGGAAGATTCCGCCAAAATCTTTTAGGAAAAAGAGTTGATTATTCCGGTCGTTCCGTAATTGTTGTTGGACCTGAATTAAAACTTCATCAGTGCGGACTTCCAAAAGATATGGCTGTTGAACTTTTCAAACCTTTCATTATCAGAAAGTTAATTGAAAGAGGGCACAACAAAACCGTAAAGAGTGCAAGAAAAGTTGTGGATAGAAAAGACCCGATTATTTGGGATATACTTGCAAAGATTATTGAAGCTCATCCGATATTATTAAACCGTGCTCCAACTCTTCACAGACTTGGAATTCAAGCATTCCAGCCAAGACTTATTGATGAACGTGCTATCCAGCTTCATCCTATGGTGTGTACGGCATTTAATGCGGATTTTGATGGTGACCAGATGGCTGTTCACGTTCCGCTTTCTTATGAGGCTCAACTCGAAGCTTCGTTATTGATGCTAAGTAGTCATAATATTTTATCACCACAAAACGGAAGTCCTATTGTTGTTCCTACTCAAGATATTGTGTTAGGTTGTTATTATCTAACAAAGTATCGCGAAGGTGATAAAGGCGAGGGAATGCTCTTCTCTTCACCTTCCGAAGTGATAATTGCTTACGATAACCGAGTTGTTGGATTGCATGCTAAGATTAAAGTTAGAGTCGGTAATGAAATGATTGAAACTACAACCGGTAGAGTTATTTTCAATCAAATAGTACCAAAAGAAATGGGATATATTAATCAGTTGTTGATTAAAAAAGCTTTTGGTGGAATTATCGGTAAGATGTTTATGAAACTTGGTAATAAGATTACAGCTAAGTTTCTTGATGATTTAAAAGATTTAGGATTTAGATATTCGACTGCTGGCGGATTATCAGTAAGCTTTGCCGATATGATTATACCTGATGAAAAAGAGGCTTTAATTACTAAAGCAAACAAAAAAGTTGAAGGCATTCTTAACGAACACGAAATGGGTGTTATTACAGATGCTGAACGATACAATAAAATTATAGACGTATGGACACACACTACAAACGACGTAGCCCGTGCGTTGATGGAAAAAATCAAAATCCACAACAAAGGATTCAACTCACTTCACATGATGGTTGATTCTGGTGCAAGAGGTTCGCAAGAGCAGGTAAGACAGTTAGCGGGCATGAGAGGTTTGATGATGAAACCTCAAAAAACTCTTTCGGGTCAAGCTGGTGAAATTATCGAAAACCCTATCGTTGCTAACTTTAAAGAAGGTCTTTCCGTGTTGGAATATTTTATATCAACACACGGTGCAAGAAAAGGTTTGGCGGATACTGCCTTAAAAACTGCTGATGCTGGTTATCTTACAAGAAGATTAGTTGATGTTGCTCAGGATGTTATCATCTCTGAAATAGATTGCGGAACTATTCTTGGTATCGAAATTAAAGCGCTAAAAGATGTTGAAGAAGAAAGAGAACCATTAGCAGAACGTATCACTGGAAGATTTGCGCAGGAAGATGTTTACGATCCACGCACTGATGAAGTGATAATTGAAGCTGGTAATATGATTACCGAAGACATCGCAGAAAAAATTGCTGATGCAAGTATTGATTCTGTTTATATCAGAACTGTACTTACATGCGAATCTAAACGCGGTGTTTGTTTAAAATGTTATGGTAGAAATCTTACAACAGGCAAACCTGTTGAAATTGGTGAAGCAGTTGGTATTATTGCTGCGCAGTCGATTGGTGAGCCAGGAACGCAGCTTACACTTCGTACATTCCATCTTGGTGGTACATCTTCAAGAATTGCATCACAATCTCAAGTTGAATCCAACATTGATGGTTTAGTAAAATATGAAAAGGTAAGTGCAGTAGAAAAAACAGAAAAGGATCCTTTTGGTGGCGATGATGTTAAAGTTAATGTTGTCACTGGTCGAAGAGGTGCGCTTGAGATATATGATGATAACAACAGACAACTTAAGAAGTTTGATGTTCCTTACGGAGCCGAGCTTTTAGTAAAAGATGGTCAGAAAATCAAGAAGAGACAGCCGCTTTATAATCACGATCCTTATAACTCTGTAATTCTTTCGGACATTTATGGAAGTGTAAAATTTATCGATCTTATAGATGGTATCACGTTACAACAGGTAACTGATGATCAAACAGGACACGTGCAGAAAGTTGTTATTGAATCTAAAGATAAAAATCTAACTCCAAATATCTTAATAGAAAACGCTGATGGAGGAAAGAAATCTTTTAACTTGCCGGTAAGAGCTTATCTTTCTGTTGAAGAAGGTGAAAACATCCTAGCAGGTACTATCTTAGCAAAAATCTCAAAACAAACTACAAAAAGTAGAGATATCACTGGTGGTCTTCCAAGAGTAACTGAGTTATTTGAAGCTCGAAGTCCGCATGAATCCGCTGTTGTTTCTGAGATTGAAGGCTTTGTAAAATTTGGTGCACGTAAAAAGGGTTCGAGAGAAATACTTGTTAGTGCTCCTGATAATTCAGATGAAAAGAAATACAATGTAGCAATGCAGAAACATATTCTTGTTCAAGAAGGTGATGAGATTCCTGCAGGTGAAAAAATAACAGACGGACCAATCAATCCGCATGATATTTTAGCCATCAAGGGAACAAGTGCTGTTCAGGAATACCTTGTAAATGAAATTCAGGATGTTTACAGACTTCAAGGTGTTAAGATAAATGATAAACATATTGAAGTTATTGTTCGCCAGATGTTACAGAAAATTAAAATAGTTTTTCCTGGTGATACAAGATTCCTTGAAGAAGATATAGTTGATCGAATTGAATTTATCGAGGAAAACGGTAAGGTTATAAATTATGCTTACATCGAAGATAAAGGTGATTCCAAATTAAAGAATGGTCAATTAATTCTTAAATCCAAACTACGAGAGTTTAATTCTGATCTTAAAAAGAAAGAAAAGAAAGAAATTATTGCCAGGGATGTTGAACCAGCAACCTTTGAGCACATTCTTTTAGGAATAACACAAGCCGCATTATCTACACAGAGCTTTATATCCGCAGCATCCTTCCAAGAAACCACAAAGGTACTTGCAAATGCAGCAACCGAAGCTAAAGTAGATCGTCTGTTAGGATTAAAAGAGAATGTGGTAATGGGTCACTTAATTCCGGCTGGAACTGGAATTAAAAAGTACAGAAGCTTGATGTTAGAGAGTGAAGAAGTAGAAGTTTCAGAGGAAAAGGAAGAAGCAAAAGAAATATTATCCAACGAATAGTGGATAGAAACAGTAATAGTTACTGCTTTTTACACTATTTGAAAATAAAAACAGTTAAAAATAAAAATAATTTCAGTTTTCTTGACAAAATTTAAACTGAAAACTATATTTGAAGTCTGAATTTTTTTGAAGAAGTAATTTTTAGGAGATTTTGTGCCCACGATAAATCAGCTTGTTAGAAAAGGTAGAGTTAGAATTATATCAAAAAATAAAGCTCCGGCTTTAGATGCTTGCCCTCAAAAAAGAGGTGTATGCACAAGGGTTTATACAACTACACCCAAAAAGCCGAATTCTGCACTTAGAAAAGTAGCTAGAGTTAGACTAACAAAGTCCAATATTGAGGTTAGTGCTTATATTCCTGGTGAAGGACATAATTTGCAGGAACACTCAATTGTAATGATTCGTGGCGGTAGAATTAAAGATCTACCAGGTGTAAGATACCACATCATTCGTGGTACACTAGATACCAGCGGAGTTGCTGACAGAAAAAAAGGTCGTTCAAAATATGGTACAAAAAAACCTAAAGTGAATAAAAAATGAGAAAAAGAAGAGCCGAAAAAAAATACTTAAAACCTGATCCAAAGTTCAATGATATTCTTGTAGCAAAATTTGTTAATTGTGTTATGTATGATGGAAAAAAGGCTGTTGCAAGAAATGTTATTTATGATGCCTTTGTTTTGATTGAAGAAAAAACAAGCAAACCAGGTTTAGAAATTTTCAAAAAAGCAATCTCAAATACTCAGCCGTTAATTGAAGTCAGAAGTAGAAGAGTCGGCGGTGCTACTTATCAGGTACCTACTGAGGTTAGACCTGAAAGAAGAATAGCATTAGCTATGAGATGGATTAAAAATTACTCCAGATCCAGAGGTGAAAAATCTATGTCTGGTAAATTAGCAGGTGAGTTAATAGCTGCTTCAAATGGTGAAGGCTCTGCTGTAAAGAAAAAAGAAGATGTTCACAAAATGGCTGAAGCAAATAAAGCTTTTGCTCACTTTAAATGGTAATGAAGAATTGATTAGGAATTAATGGCAAGTAGAGTTAAAATAGATAAAGTTCGTAACATTGGTATTATGGCACACATCGATGCTGGTAAAACTACAACCACTGAAAGGATATTGTTTTACACAGGTAAATTACATCGAATAGGCGAAGTACACGATGGTGCAGCAACGATGGATTGGATGGAGCAGGAAAAAGAAAGAGGCATCACTATAACAAGTGCTGCTACTACCTGTTTTTGGAATGATCATCAAATAAATATTATTGATACTCCCGGACACGTTGATTTTACAGTTGAAGTTGAAAGATCACTTAGAGTTTTGGATGGTGCTGTTGCGCTATTCTGTGCTGTTGGCGGTGTTGAACCTCAATCAGAGACAGTTTGGCGTCAAGCTGATAAATACGGCGTACCGCGAATGGCATTCATCAATAAGATGGATAGAACCGGTGCTGATTTTTATCATGCTGTTGAAATGATGAGAGAGAGATTGGGTGCAAACGCAATTCCAATAAATCTTCCTATCGGAGAAGGAGATATTTTTGTTGGAGTAATTGATTTAATTCAATTTAAAGCAAGAATGTATCACGAGGAATCTTTTGGTTCTACTTTTGATGAACTTCCTATTCCACAGGATTTGTTAGAAATAGCTACAAAATATAGAACTCAAATGTTAGAGGCTGTTTCCGATGTTGATGATTCACTTTTAGAAAAATATCTTGAAGGAAAAGAAATAAGTGCTGAAGAAATTAAAGCAGTATTAAGACGAGCAACAATTGAATTAAAAATTGTTCCGGTTTTATGTGGATCTTCTTTCAAAAACAAAGGTGTTCAAAAATTATTAGATTCTATTGTAGATTTTTTACCTTCACCACTTGATGCTGCTGAAATAGAAGCGCATCATATTGGACTTAATGATTCCGTTGTTAGAAAAATTAGTGAAGATGAACATTTTACTGCTTTAGCTTTTAAAATTATGAACGATCCATTTGTTGGAAAATTAACATTCTTTAGAGTGTATGCAGGTTCATTAAAATCAGGTTCTTATATTTATAACTCTGTTAGCGGAAAGAAAGAAAGAATAAGCAGACTGCTCCAGATGCATGCAAATCACAGAGAAGAAATTTCAGAAGTTAAAGCTGGTGATATTGCTGCTGCAGTTGGATTAAAATTTACCAGAACCGGCGATACTTTATGCGATGAAAAAGATCCCGTTGTAATGGAAAGAATAATTTTTCCAGAACCTGTTATACAGATTGCTATTGAGCCAAAAACTAAAGCTGATCAGGACAAACTTTCAGATTCACTATCAAAATTATCTGATGAGGATCCAACATTTAAAGTAAAAGTTGATGAAGAAACTGGTCAAACTTTGATCAGTGGAATGGGTGAGTTACATTTAGAAATTCTTGTTGATAGAATGAGACGCGAGTTTAAAGTAGAAGCAAATATTGGTAAACCACAAGTTGCTTACCGTGAAACAATTACTCAAAGTGTTCAAGCTGAAGGTAAATTTGTTAAACAATCTGGAGGTCGTGGAAAGTTTGGTCATGTATGGATAGAGCTTTCCCCAAATGAAGTTGGTAAAGGTTTTGAATTTATAAATGGAATTGTTGGCGGTGTTGTTCCAAAAGAATATATCCCTGCTGTTTCACATGGTATTCAAGATGCGATGAGGAATGGTGTTATAGCTGGTTTTCCGATGGTGGATATCAAAGCAAAATTGTATGATGGTTCTTATCACGATGTTGATTCTGATGAAATTTCATTTAAGGTTGCCGGATCAATGGCATTCCAAGCAGGTGCTAAAAAAGCTAACCCTGTTTTACTTGAACCAATAATGTCTGTTGAAGTTGTTACACCCGAAGAATATTTAGGTGATGTGATGGGAGACTTAAATTCAAGAAGAGGAAAGATAGAAGGATTTTCTGCTAGAAAAGATGCACAGGTAATTAAAGCTCACGTTCCATTATCTGAAATGTTTGGATATGCAACTGTGTTAAGATCAATGAGCCAGGGTAGAGCAATTTACTCAATGCAATTTGATCATTATTCATCTGTACCAAAATCTATTGCGGAAGAAATTTCTGAAAAAACATTAGGAAAAAAATCAGCCTAACTGATAACTAGATTAAAAAAAAACTTAATAAAAATTATTAAAGGAGAATTCGATGGCTAAAGAAAAATTTGATAGGAGTAAACCTCACGTTAACGTTGGAACAATCGGTCACGTAGATCATGGTAAAACCACATTAACCGCTGCCATCACAATGGCTCTCGCTAGAAAAGGCTTATCACAAATAAGAACTTTTGATAGTATTGATAACGCACCTGAAGAGAGAGAAAGAGGTATTACAATCGCAACAGCGCACGTTGAGTATTCAACTGCAAATCGTCACTACGCGCACGTGGATTGTCCTGGTCACGCCGATTATGTTAAAAACATGATTACTGGTGCTGCTCAGATGGATGGCGCTATATTAGTTGTTGCAGCTACAGATGGACCTATGCCACAAACAAGAGAGCACATTCTCCTTGCTCGACAGGTTGGTGTTCCTAAAATGGTTGTATTCTTAAATAAAGTTGATATGGTTGATGATCCTGAATTAATTGAATTAGTTGAAGAAGAATTAAGAGATCTATTAACTGAATATGAATTTCCAGGTACTGAAATTCCAATTATTAAAGGTTCTGCACTTCATGCATTAGAAGCAGGTGCTTCAAATGCTGAAATTACGGATGAAAGATATAATTGTATTTGGGAACTTATGGATGCTGTTGATAGCTATATTCCAGTTCCTGAAAGACATGCAGATAAACCTTTCTTAATGCCGGTTGAGGACGTGTTCTCAATTACTGGGCGTGGCACAGTGGCTACAGGTAGAGTTGAAAGAGGTCAGGTAAAGATTCAGGAAGAAGTTGAACTTATTGGATTAGGATTACACAAGAAAACAGTCGTTACCGGTATCGAAATGTTTAGAAAAGAATTAGATCAAGCTATGGCGGGTGATAATGCCGGTATCTTGTTAAGAGGTGTTGATAAAAATGAAATCGAAAGAGGAATGGTACTTGCTAAAACAGGTTCTATAACACCTCATACAAATTTTGAAGGATCTGTATATGTTCTTTCAAAAGATGAAGGTGGAAGACATACACCATTCTTTAATGGTTACAGACCACAATTTTATTTCAGAACAACTGACGTAACCGGTGTTGCTACATTACCCGAAGGTACTGAAATGGTTATGCCTGGTGATAATGTTAACTTATCAATTGAGTTAATTGCGCCAATCGCGATGGAAGAAAAATTAAGATTTGCTATCCGTGAGGGCGGTAGAACAGTTGGTTCTGGTGTTGTTACAAAGATTATAAAATAATTATTTGATAATTATTTAGTGTTGCTCTTGAAAAGGGAGTTTAATCTCCCTTTTCTTATCTAATTTAATAAAAGGAGTTGATTAAGTGCCCGGTCAAAAAATAAGAATTAAATTGAAATCGTACGATCACATTTTGATTGACAAATCTACCGAGAAGATTATTAAAACGGTTAGAAGTACTGGTGCGGTTGTTTCCGGACCTATTCCACTTCCAACCAAAAGAACTATTTATACAGTTTTACGTTCACCTCACGTAGATAAAAAATCAAGAGAGCAATTTGAAACTAGGGCACACAAAAGAATAATCGATATCCATAACTCAAACAACAAAACCGTGGACTCTTTAAGCAAGTTGGATATTCCTGCGGGCGTTGATATTGAGATTAAGCTATAATGAATATTGGAGATAAGATGTCTGGCATAATTGGTAAAAAATTGGGAATGTCTAATATCTTCGGTCAAGACGGAGAGATTATACCTGTTACTGTAATTCAAGCAGGACCATGTATGGTTGTAAATATTAGAACTAAAGAAAAAAATGGCTATGAGGCTTTTCAATTATCTTTTGGTGAAAGAAAAGAAAAACACACTTCTAAACCTTTAGCTGGTCAATATAAAAGTAGCGGAATTAAACCTGCATCTTTATTGAAAGAGTTCAGAAATTTTAACGCTGGCGATTATAAAGTGGGTGATCAAATTGGTGCCGATTTTTTTATTGAAGGTGAAAAAATTAAAGTACGCAGCAAAAGTAAAGGTAAAGGATTCCAGGGTGTCATGAAACGTCACAATTTTAGAGGCGTTGGTGGAACAACTCACGGACAAAGTGATAGATTAAGAGCGCCTGGATCGATTGGTTCAAGTTCTTATCCTTCAAGAGTGTTTAAGGGAATGAAAATGGCGGGCAGAATGGGTTATGATAATGTAACCATTGCAGGATTAAAAGTAGTTAAAGTTATTCCAGAACAAAATTTAATTTTTGTTAAAGGCGCTGTTCCAGGTGCCGTGAATACAATTTTAGAATTGATTAAGAAGTAATTCGGTTTAAAAATGACACTTGATGTTTTAAAAATAGATGGATCTAAATCGGGCGATCAAATTGATTTATCCGATAGTATTTTTGCTATAGAGCCAAATGATCACGCAATCTACTTATCTGTAAAAGCTTTCTTAGCTAACCAAAGACAAGGTACATCCAAGTCTAAGGAAAGAGCAGAAGTAAGAGGCGGTGGTAAAAAACCTTGGAAGCAAAAAGGTCGCGGCGGTGCTCGTGCCGGTACATCTCGCTCCCCATTATGGGTTGGCGGTGGAACCATTTTTGGTCCCAGACCAAGAGATTATCGACAAGATTTACCAAAGAAGGTAAGAAGATTAGCACGTAAATCTGCTTTCAGTTACAAAGCAAAAGATGCACAACTTTTAGTGGTTGAAGATTTTAATCTTGATCAGCCAAAGACAAAAGATTTTTCAAAAATTCTTAGTGCTTTAAAAGTTGGCGGCAAAAAAGTTCTTTTACTTACTGAAGCCAACAATCCAAATGTTTATAAATCAGGTAGAAATATTCCTAAAGTAAAAGTATTAGAAGCATCAAAAGCATCTACTTATGATTTATTGAACAACCAGATTTTGATCTTACAAAAAAGTGCAGTTAAAGAAATCGAAAAAACATTTACTGCAAATGAAGAGGTGGTAAGTTAATATGAATAATATTTTGGTAAGACCAATTATAACTGAAAAAATGACTAACATTAGTGCTAATCAGGCTGGTAAGTACGGTTTTATGGTTAGTCCTAAAGCAAATAAAATTGAAATTAAAAAGGCTATTGAAAAGAAGTTTGATGTTCATGTAATTGAAATTAGAACTATAAATCATCCGGGAAAAATTAAATCTCAGTTTAGAAAAAGCGGAAGATTTGAAGGCAAAACCGCAAGAACAAAAAAAGCTATCGTTACTCTTAAAGAGGGCGAAAAAATTGAACTTTTTGAGCAAGTATAGGATAGGAAACAGGATTATATAATGGCAATTAAAAAATTAAAACCAACTACACCGGGATCAAGGTTTAGATCAAACTCCACTTTTGAAGAGATTACTAAAACTACACCGGAAAAATCTCTTATTGGTGTAATTAAAAGATCTGGCGGAAGAAATAATTCCGGACACATTACCACCAGATTTATTGGCGGCGGACATAAGAGAAGATATAGAATTATTGATTTTAAAAGAAATAAAGCTGGGATACCAGCAAAAGTTTTTTCAATTGAATATGATCCTAACAGAACTTGCAGAATAGCTTTACTTCACTATGCTGATGGTGAAAAGAGATACATACTTGCACCAGAAGGTTTAAAAGTTGGTGGTAAAGTTGTATCTGGGCCGGGCAGCGATATTCAAATAGGTAACGCTTTACCATTAAAGGAAATGCCTCTTGGTAGTTTTGTTCATAACGTTGAGATGAAACCGGGTAAAGGCGGACAGTTAGGAAGAAGTGCTGGAACATCATTACAACTGATGGCTAAAGAAGGAGATTTTGCTCAATTAAAATTGCCTTCAGGCGAAATAAGATTAATACGATTAGAATGTATGGCAACTTATGGAGAAGTTGGAAATTCTGAACATGAGAACATAAGCCAAGGTAAGGCTGGTAGAAACAGATGGCGTGGAATTAGACCAAGCGTAAGAGGTGTTGCGATGAACCCAGTTGATCACCCAATGGGTGGTGGTGAAGGTAAAACTTCCGGCGGCGGTCAGCCAGTATCTCCTTGGGGACAAAAAGCCAAAGGGTTAAAGACCAGAAAAAGAAAAAAAGAATCTAATAAACACATTATTAAAAGACGCAAGTAGTAATTAGAGAGTAACTTATGCCAAGATCCGTAAAAAAAGGTCCTTTTCTAGATTATAAATTAGCTGAAAAAATTAAAAAGCTAAACGATACAAATCAGAAAAAAATTATTAAGACCTGGTCACGTTCATCAACTATTTTTCCTGATTTTGTGGGACATACAATTGCAGTACATAATGGTAATAAAATGATTCCCGTTTATGTAACTGAAAATATGGTTGGACATAAGCTTGGTGAGTTTTCACCAACAAGAATTTTCAGAGGTCATCCGGGTACTAAGGCAGAAAAATCAGCTAAATGATAAACTATAGGATTTGAAATTAATGGAAGCTAGAGCAATAAATAGATATATAGGTTCATCACCGCGTAAAATGAGGTTAGTAATTGATCTTATTAGAGGAATGCGTGTTGATAAAGCTTTAGAAGTTTTACACTTCTCATCAAAGCATTCATCTAAAGATGCAGAAAAAACTTTAAGATCAGCAGTTGCAAATTTGCTAAATTCTGATGATGCAACCAGAGTTGAACCACAGGATTTATATGTAAAAGAAGTTTTTGTAGATCAAGGACCTACAATTAAAAGAATTTCGCCAGCACCGATGGGACGTGCTTTCAGAATCAGAAAAAGATCCTGTCATTTAACAGTTATTGTTGCAAGTAAAGTATAATTAAGGAGATAGATTTTTGGGACAAAAAACACACCCCGTAGGATTTAGAGTTGGAGTTATCAGAGGATGGGATTCTAACTGGTATGAAAATAAAAGTTATGCAGTTAAATTAAAAGAAGATGTTAAGCTGCGTGCTTATGTAAAGAACAGATTAAAGAAGGCGGGCATATCAAGAATTGTTATTGATAGAACTTCAAAAAATATAATATTAACCATTCACACTTCCAGACCAGGAGTTGTGATTGGTAAGAGCGGAAAAGAAATTACACAGCTTGAAGAAGAATTAAAACAAATAACAAGCAAGGATGTTAAAGTTCAAATCTCTGAAATTAAAAGACCTGAATTAGATGCATACTTGGTTGCTGAAAACATTGCAAGTCAGCTTGCAGGTAGAGTATCATTTAGAAGAGCAATGAAAACTTCCATTACTGCTGCTATGAGGATGGGCGCTGAAGGTATTAGAATTATGTGTGCCGGAAGACTTGGCGGAGCAGAAATGGCAAGAACTGAACAGTACAAAGAAGGTAGAATTCCGCTTCATACAATTAGAGCTGATATAGATTATGCAAATGGTAGAGCCGAAACAATTTATGGTTCTATTGGAATTAAAGTTTGGATTTGCCGTGGAGAAGTTCTTGGCAAAAGAGTTACTGAATAAAATCGCTTAGGAGTTTTTTTCTTATGTTAATGCCAAAAAGAGTAAAGTACAGAAAATCGCAGCGCGGAAGAAGAGCCGGCAAAGCTTATAGAGGTAGTGCCGTTTCTTTTGGAGATTTTGGTTTGAAAGCTATGGAACCAGCTTGGATTACAAGCAGACAAATTGAAGCCTGCCGTGTTGCTCTTACCAGAAAAATGAAAAGAGATGGTAAAGTTTGGATTAGAATTTTTCCTGATAAGCCTGTTTCTAAAAAACCTTTGGAAACCAGAATGGGTAAAGGAAAAGGAGCACCTGAGTTTTGGGTTGCAGTTATCAAACCCGGAAGAGTAATGTTTGAAGTTGCCGGCATCTCAAAAGAATTGGCAAGCGAGGCTTTGAAATTATGTTCAAACAAACTTCCAATAAAAACTAAAGTTGTAAGCAGACCAGATATTGATTAATTAAAGAATAATAGAAAATGAAATTATACGAAATTAAAGAAATGACAAGTGATGAACTTGCAAAGAGAATTGACGAAGAAGAACAAAATTTAGTTGATCTTCGTTTCTCTCATCAACTAAAACAGTTGAACAATACTTCTAAACTTGCTCTTGCTAAAAAAGATATTGCTAGAATGAAAACTATATTAACTGAAAAATTGAAAGTAGAAAAAGCAGCTCAAACAGATAAACAGGAAGGAGCTAAAGCTTAATGACTGAACAACGTACTTTAAGAAAAACAAGAATTGGCGTTGTAGTTAGCAATAAGATGAATAAAACCATTACTGTTGCTATCGAAAGAAAGGTTCCTCATCCTATCTACAAAAAGTATTTTAAAAAAACTACTAAGCTTATGGCGCACGATGAGAAGCAGGAATGTGGTTTAGGTGATAAGGTTAAAATTATGGAAACTCGCCCGCTCAGTAAGAGTAAGAGATGGCGCCTTGTAGAAATTGTTGAAAAAGCCAAGTAAGGAGATTTTATAAAATGATTCAAGAAGAAACCAATTTAATTGTTGCGGATAATTCCGGCGCCAAGCGTGTTAGATGTATCCGTGTGCTTGGCGGCAGCGATAGGAAGTATGCATCTGTTGGTGATACAATAGTTGTTTCAGTTAAGTCAGCGATCCCAAATGGTACTGTTAAAAAAGGTGAAGTATCACGTGCAGTAATTGTTAGAACAAAAAAAGAAGTTAAAAGAAAAGATGGTTCATATATTAGATTTGATGAAAATGCTGCAGTATTAATCAATGCTCAAAACGAGCCAAAAGGTACTCGTATTTTTGGACCTGTTGCAAGAGAATTGAGAGAAAGACAGTTTATGAAAATTGTTTCTTTAGCACCAGAAGTTATATAAGGATTTTGCATAAATGAAAATTAGAAAAAATGATAGTGTTATAGTTATTGCCGGTAATGATAAAGGCAGAACCGGAAAAGTTTTAAAAGTATTTCCTAAAACTTCTCGTTTAATTATTGAAGGTATCAATCTTAGGAAAAGGCACACAAAGCCTACGCAAAAATCACCACAGGGTGGAATACAGGAAAAAGAAGCAGCAATACATGTTTCTAATGTTATGATACTTGATCCAAAATCTAATGAACCCACACGAATTGGTGCAAGAGTTATTTTGGATGAAAAGACAGGTAAAAAGAAAATTGCCAGAGTTAGTCAAGTTTCTGGTGAAATGATTCCGTAAGTAAATTTAATTTATTAGAGTTATAGAGAAATGGCTGAAAAGAAAATACAAAAATCAGATAAAGAACCGCAGAAAAAAGGAAAATCCAAAGATGCACCTGCTTCTGCGAGGCAAGAAAAAGAAATTAGAATTACACCAAGACTTGGTGAAATTTACAAAAAAGAAATTGTTCCTGCTTTAGTAAAAACTTTTAGTTACAAAAGTGTTATGCAGGCTCCCAAGCTTGATAAAATAGTTGTTAATATGGGCGTTGGTGCTGCTGTTGCTGATCAAAAGATAATGGATGAAGCAGTTAAAGAGCTTGAAACAATAACAGGACAAAAAGTTAGTATTAGAAAATCTAAAAAAGCTATATCAAACTTTAAATTGCGTGAAAACATGAACATTGGCGCGATGGTAACTTTAAGAAAAGAAAGAATGTACGAGTTTCTTGATAGATTGATAAATGTTGCATTACCGCGAGTAAGAGATTTTAAGGGTTTATCAGATAAATCATTTGATGGACGCGGCAACTATACGATGGGTGTAAAAGAGCAGATTATTTTTCCGGAAATTAATGTTGATAAAATTACAAGAGTAATGGGTATGGATATAACTCTTGTTACATCTGCAAATACAGATAACGAAGCTTTTGAACTATTAAAAGCTTTTGGAATTCCATTTAGAAAAAAAGAAGTTAAATAAGGATTTAAAAGGAGAGTTAATGGCAAGACTGAGCATAATCGCCCGTGATGCAAAAAGAAGAAAGCTTAACGAAAAGTTTAAGAAGCTTAGAGAAGAGTTAAAAGAAAAAGGTGATTACGATGCATTGCAAAAGCTGCCGCGCAATTCATCTCCCGTTAGATTAAAAAATCGTTGCATGTTTACTGGTAGAGGAAGATCTTACTACCGTAAGTTTGGCGTATCTAGATTAGTCCTCCGAGAGATGGCTCTTAGAGGTGAAATTCCAGGATTAAAAAAATCAAGTTGGTAGGAGTTTATATTTATGTCAGTAACTGATCCGATTTCAGATTTTTTGCTAAGAATTAGAAATGCTTCTAAAGCAAAAAAACTAAGAGTAGAAATTCCTGCTTCGCAAATGAAGATAGGTTTAGCGGATATTTTGAAGAGAGAAAGTTTTATTCACGATTATTCTATTATTGATGACAACAAACAGAACGTTATCAAAATACAACTTAAGTATCGTGATGGTGCAAGCGCAATATCCGGATTGAAAAGAATTAGCAAACCCGGGTTACGTATTTATAAAGATGCATCCCAACTGCCAAGAGTTCTTAATGGTTTAGGAACTGCTGTTATTTCAACTTCTAAAGGGTTGTTAACAGATAAACAGGCAAGAAGTCAATCGGTTGGCGGTGAAGTAATTTGCTATATCTGGTAATTTTTTTGATGGAGAATTAAAGTGTCAAGAATTGGAAAAAAAATAATTGAAATCCCAAAAGGCGTAACAGTTACATTAGAGGGTAATACTGTTAAAGTAAAAGGTCCCAAAGGTGAACTTCAAAGAGTTGTGCATAAGAACATGAAAGTTGAAATGAAAGATGCTCAAATTGAAGTTAAAAGACCGGATGATCAAAAAGAAAACAGAGCCTTGCATGGATTAACACGCGCATTGATTCAGAATATGATTCTTGGCGTAAATGAAGAGTATAAAAAAGAATTAGATATCGTTGGTGTGGGTTATAAAGTTGAAGCAAAGGGTGCAAACCTTTTATTAAATATGGGATTCTCACATCCAATATACTTTATTCCTCCAACTGGAATTAAATTGGAAACAACAACTCCAACACATATTGTTATTTCTGGTATTGATAAACAATTAGTTGGACAGGTTGCTGCAAAAATTAGATCCATTAGAAAACCAGAACCTTACAAAGGTAAAGGTATTAAGTACTCTAACGAACAGATTTTAAGAAAAGCCGGCAAAACTGCAGGTAAATAATTGTAATGGAGTTTAGACTAAAATGATAAAGCGAAATACAAGTCCACGATTAAGATCAAAGACAAGAATTAGAAAAAAAATAACCGGTACTACAGAAGTTCCAAGACTTACAGTTTACAGAAGCCTTAATCAGGTTTATGCTCAAATTATTGATGACTCAACAGGAACAACTTTAGTTGCTGCTTCATCATTATCTAAAGAACTTACCGAAGAACTTAAAAACTCTAAAGGCAAGATTTCTAAAAGCAAACTAGTTGGTAGTTTAGTTGCAAAAAAGGCATTGGAACAAAAAATATCTAATGTAGTTTTTGATCGTAATGGTTATAGATATCACGGTCGTATTCAAGCTATTGCCGAAGGCGCTCGTGAAGCCGGATTAAAATTTTGATAATTGCCGGATCGTCTAATGGTAGGACTACGCCCTTTGGAGGCGTCTGTAGAGGTTCGAATCCTCTTCCGGCAACCAAAGTGTTAACTGAAAAATTATTTATTTAATTGATTGTTTGGAGATTTATTTGAAAGCTGTAAAATCAACTGATACTGAAGGACTTAAAGAAAAAGTTGTTCACATTAATAGAGTTGCTAAAGTTGTTAAAGGTGGACGCCGATTCAGTTTTAATGCTATAGTTGTTGTTGGTAATGGAAATGGCGTTGTAGGAGTTGGTCTTGGTAAAGCTAACGAGGTTACCGATGCTATTTCTAAGGGAATTGATGATGCTAAGAAAAACGCTGTTAAAGTTTCAATTATTAAAGGTACTGTTGCTCACGAAATAATAGGTAAATTTGGTGCTGGTAAAGTGTTATTAAAACCAGCTTCACCAGGAACCGGAATGATTGCGGGCGGCGGTGTTAGAGCGGTTTTAGAAGCTGCTGGAATTTCAGATATTCTTACTAAATCACTCGGCTCAAGCAATCCGCACAATCAAGTAAAAGCAACTCTTGATGGTTTGTTAAAGCAGATTGATGCAAGAAAGATGGCTTCAAAGAGAGGCATTACAGTTAAAGATTTGTTTATTAGTGCGAACTGAGGATAAAGAAAATGGCAAAAATTAAAATTACTCAAACAAGAAGTATTATCGATAGACCAAAAGATCAAAAAGCTACAATTGAAGCTTTAGGTTTAGGAAGACCAAATTGGGTAAAAATACATAATGATACTCCTCAAATTAGAGGAATGGTAAAAAAAGTAACTCACTTGGTTAAAGTAGAAGAATTAAAAGATTAGTAAGGTTTTATAATGGATATATTAAGCAATCTTAAATACGCTAAAGGCTCAAGAAAAAATCGTAAAAGAGTAGGACGCGGTGAAGGTTCTGGACACGGCGGTCAATCTACCAGAGGAATGAATGGTCAAATGTCAAGATCAGGTGCAAAGCATAAAGCCTGGTTTGAGGGCGGTCAAATGCCGCTTCAAAGACGTGTTCCTAAGTTTGGATTTACAAATATATTCAAAGTTGAATATCAAGTTGTGAACGTAAACTCATTACAAAAATTAGTTGATGCCAAAGCAATTAAGGATCAAACTTTAGATGCTGTTGAGCTTAAGAAATTAGGTTTAGTTTCCAGTTCAAAAAAACCAATTAAGGTTTTGGGCAAAGGAGATGTTAAATCTAAATTAAACTTAGCGGTTAATGATTTCAGTAAATCAGCTCAACAAAAAATTGAAGCAGCTGGTGGTACTATAACCAAAGTATAGCAAACAAACAGATGTCAAAATTTACAGATACATTCAGAAATATTTTTAAGATTCACGAACTTAGGCAGCGTATTTTATATACATTAGCGCTTTTGTTTATTGTTCGATTAGGATCACATTTAACAATACCCGGTGTTGATGCCGTTTTGCTTTCAGAAAGTATGAAGAATTCGTCTTCAGATAATCTTTTTGGGTTATATGATCTTTTTGTTGGTGGAGCTTTTTCAAACGCAGCTATTTTTGCTCTTGGCATTATGCCATACATTTCAGCATCAATTATTCTTCAATTAATGGGTGCTGTCGTTCCTTACTTCCAAAAATTACAGCAAGAAGGTGAAGAAGGTCGAAAAAAAATAACACAGTTAACCAGATACGGAACCGTACTTATTTCTGCAATGCAGGCCTGGGGTGTTACTATTAAACTATTAAATACTCAGTTTCAAGGGTTATCAATTGTACCTCAGCCTGTCCAAGGAATAGGTTGGATTCTATCAACAATAATTATTCTAACATCAGGAACCATGTTTATGATGTGGATGGGTGAACAGATTACTGATAAAGGTATTGGTAACGGTATTTCGCTCATTATTTTTATAGGAATTGTTGCAAGATTTCCACATTCAATTTTTGATGAGTTTAGATTGATTTCTGCCGGCAGCAGATCAATAATTATTGAGATAATTATTTTTGCATTTATGTTTTTTATTATTGCTGGTGTTGTTTTGGTTACACAGGGAACAAGAAAAATTCCTGTTCAATATGCAAAAAGAGTTGTAGGAAGAAAAGTTTATGGCGGTGTTACACAGTATATTCCCTTAAGAGTTAATACTGCAGGCGTAATGCCAATTATATTTGCTCAGTCAATTATGTTTATTCCAAGTACAGTTTTATCATTTTTTCCTGATAATGATTTTTTACAGTCATTAGCAAATTACTTTGTTTATACTTCTCCTGTATATTCATTTGTTTACGCATTAATGATTATTTTCTTTACATATTTTTATACTGCGATTGCTTTTAATCCAAAAGATGTTGCAGATAATATGAAGAAACAAGGTGGCTTTATTCCAGGTATCAGACCGGGTAAACAAACCTCAGAATTTATTGATAATATATTAACAAAGATTACATTACCAGGCTCAATATTTTTAGCGATAGTTGCAATACTTCCTGCATTTGTATCTGCGTGGGGTGTTTCAGGGAACTTTGCTCAATTTTTCGGAGGCACAAGCTTGCTGATTATTGTTGGCGTTGCTCTTGATACATTGCAGCAAATAGAATCGCATTTGCTGATGAGACATTATGATGGATTTATGAAAGCCGGTAAGATCAAAGGTCGAAGATAATTTTTAGTGATTTTAATAAAATCAAAAAAAGAAATTGATTATATAAGAGAAAGTTGCAGGATAGTTGCAGAAACGCTTCAACTTCTTAAATCAAATGTTAGAGTGGGGGTTACAACTTTAGAGTTGGATAAAATTGCTGAGGATTATATCAGAAGCAATAGTGCAAAGCCAGCATTTAAAGGTTATTCGCAAGGTGGTGCGCCGGGTTTTCCCGGTTCAATTTGTTCTTCGGTTGATGAGGAAGTTGTACACGGAATTCCTGGTTCAAGAGTTTTGAAAGATGGTGAAATAGTGTCTTTGGATATTGGAGTTCTTAAAGATGGATATTTTGGTGATGCAGCATTATCGGTAGCAGTTGGAAGCATCTCTGATGAGAAGAAAAAATTGATGGAAGTTACTGAGCGTTCTTTACAACTTGGAATTGAGCAAGCAATTGCTGGAAATAAAGTTCACGATATTTCTAATGCAGTTCAGGTTTTTGTAGAAGCAAATGGATTTTCGATTGTTCGAGATCTTTGCGGGCACGGTGTTGGAAAATTTTTGCACGAAGATCCTGCAATCCCTAACTTTGGAAGAAAAGGAACTGGAGCAAAACTTAAAAACGGAATGACGCTTGCAATTGAACCGATGGTAAACGCAGGAAAGTATGATGTGGTAACTGCAAGAGATGGATGGACAATCATTACTGCTGATGGATCAGCCTCAGCACATTTTGAACATACAATTTTGATAAATAATAATTTGCCGGAAATATTAACAGTTTGTTAAATGGCTAAACAAGGTCCGATTAAAATAGATGGTGTTATTACTGAAACTTTACCTAACGC
This sequence comes from uncultured Ignavibacteriaceae bacterium, assembly GCA_963704275.1. Taxonomy (GTDB): domain Bacteria; phylum Bacteroidota; class Ignavibacteria; order Ignavibacteriales; family Ignavibacteriaceae; genus IGN3. The sequence goes on from CAVPHP010000006.1 coordinate 84,085, forward strand.
AACATTTAAAGTAAAGCTTGATAACGGACATGAAATACACGCACACATTTCCGGAAAAATGAGAATGCACTTTATAAAAATTTTAGTAGGAGATAAAGTTTCAATAGAACTTTCTCCTTATGATCTGACTAAAGGCAGAATTACTTACAGGTATAAATAGGAATAATTAAAATGAAAGTTAGAGCATCTGTTAAGAAGATTTGCGATAAATGTAAAGTTATTAAACGCAAGGGTGTTGTAAGAGTTATCTGCAAAAACCCAAAACACAAACAACGTCAAGGTTAAAAACAAAGGAGTATATCATTGGCTCGTATAGCTGGAGTTGATTTACCAAAAAACAAAAAAGTGTTGTATGGTTTGCAATATATCTATGGAATAGGTGAGCATACTGCCGCAACAATTTTAGAAAAAGCAAAAGTTAGTCCCCTAAAAAAAGTATCTGATCTTACTGAAGAAGAAGTTGCTGAAATTAGATCGGTGATAACTGCTGAATATAGAGTTGAAGGAGCCTTGCGTTCTGAAGTGCAGCAGAATATTAAGAGATTGATGGATATTGGTTCCTATCGTGGTGTTAGACATCGTAAGAGTTTACCTGCAAGAGGACAAAGAACTAGAACTAATTCCAGAACAAGAAAAGGTAAAAGAAGAACGGTTGCCGGTAAGAAAAAAGCACCATCTAAGAAATAATATTTGACAATACGGAGATTTAAGAATTGGCTAAAACTGTAAAAAAAGTTAAGAAAAAAACACACGTTGATTCCAACGGTGTAGCACATATAAAAGCAACCTTTAATAATGTTCTTGTTACCATTACTGATATTTACGGAAACACTGTTTCTTGGTCATCAGCAGGTAAGAACGGATTTAAAGGATCAAGAAAAAATACACCATTTGCTGCACAGGTTTCAGCAGAAGCAGCTGCCAAAGAAGCGTATGATTTGGGAATGAGAAAAATCGAAGTTTTTGTTAAGGGACCTGGTTCCGGAAGAGAAGCAGCGATAAGAGCTTTACACACTGCTGGTTTAACAATCTCATCTATTAAGGATGTTACACCAATTCCTCACAACGGATGCAGACCACCTAAGAAAAGAAGAGTTTAAAATATTGGAGATTCACTAAATGGCAAGATATACTGACTCAGTTTGTAAATTATGTAGAAGAGAAAGACAGAAACTTTTCCTTAAAGGACAGAAGTGCTTTACGGAAAAATGTCCTATCGAACAAAGAAACTATCCTCCAGGACAACATGGATTATCTAGAAGATCTAAAGTATCTGAGTATGGAGTACAGTTAAGAGAAAAACAAAAAATTAAGAGATCATACGGATTGTTAGAAACTCAATTTAGAAATTATTTTGAAAAAGCTGACCGCCAAAAAGGCAGAACCGGTGAAAATTTAATTATACTTCTTGAAAGACGTTTAGATAATGTTGTTTTTAGATTAGGATTTGCATCATCCAGAAAACAAGCTAGACAGCTTGTAAGACACAGACACATTATTGTTAACAACATTCTTGTTGATATTCCAGCATATTTATTAAAAGCTGGTGATGTTATCCAAGTAAAAGAAAAAAGCAAAAAATTAGATGCAATTCATAATTCACTAAAAAGAGTAAAAGATAACACATTCGGCTGGCTTACAGTTGATAAAGCCACACTTTCCGGTACTTTCGTTCAGATTCCGGAAAGAGCAGATGTTCCATTAAATGCTAATGAACAATTAGTAGTTGAGCTTTACTCGAAATAAAATTTTTAATTAGAATAAGATAGAGGATAATAATGAGTGTATCATCTTTAAAGATGCCAGAAGCTGTTGTTCTTGATGAAGCCAATTACACAAACTCGTTTGGAAGATTTACACTGCAGCCGCTGGAAAGAGGTTTTGGAGTTACTTTAGGCAACTCACTTCGCAGAGTACTTTTATCATCTCTGCAAGGTGCTGCTATAACTTCTGTTAAGTTTAGCGGTGTGTTGCACGAGTTTACTACAATTGAAGGAGTTGTTGAGGATGTTTCAGAGATTATATTAAATCTCAAACAAGTTAGAATGAAGTTTCTTTCAAAGAAACCAAATAAAATTGATATTTCACTTGCTGGAGCTGGTGTATGGACTGCTGGTGATCTTCAAAAAGCAAGTAATGAAGTTGAAATATTAAATCCAGAACTGCACATTGCAACACTTAACAAAAGCGCTAAACTTGATGTCGAAATTAGAGTTGGCAAAGGTGTTGGTTATGTTCCGGCTCAGGAAAATATTGTTGCTGATCAAACTATTGGTGTTATTCCAATTGATTCTATTTTCACCCCAATCAAAATAGTTAAATATGAGGTTGAGAATGTTAGAATCGGTGATAAAAATGATTTTGAAAAATTAACTTTTGAAATTACAACTGATGGTTCTATTACACCTGATGATGCTCTTACACAGGCTGCTAAAGTTTTAAGAGAGCATGTTCAACTGTTCATCAACTTTGATATTGAACAAGAAGAAGAACAAAATGTTAGCCAAAAGGACAGTGAATCTGAAAGAATTAAAAAAATACTTTTAACTAATGTTGATGATCTTGAATTAAGCGTTCGATCACACAATTGTCTTAAAGCAGCTAACATTAAAAATCTAGCTGAGTTGGTTAGAAAAGATGAGCAGGAAATGCTCAAGTTTAGAAATTTCGGAAGAAAGTCCTTAGCAGAGTTAATGGAAATAGTTGAAACTCTTGGTCTTGATTTTGGAATGGATGTAGATAAATATATTAAAGAAGATTCTGAATCACATTAATTTAGATAGGTTACTAAATGAATCACAGCGTTAAAGGAAGAAAATTAGGCAGAACAGCAAGTCATCGAGCGGCTTTGCTTAATGCACTAACAACTTCTCTATTAAAGTATAAAAGAATTAAAACTACTGAAGCCAAAGCTAAAGAAACCAGAACTTTTGTAGAAAAATTAATTACTAAAGCTAAGAGAAACAATTTACACGTTCGCAGACAAGTATTATCGATTATAAATGATAAAGATGTTGTTAACGAACTCTTTAGCGAAATAATTCCTAAAATTGGCGAACGACCGGGCGGCTATACAAGGGTTGTTAAACTTGGTAATCGTAACGGTGATGCAGCAGCAATGGCTATTATAGAGTTAGTTGATTATAACGATGTAGCCAATAAAAAAGCTGAAGAACATAAAGCAAAACGTGATTTAAAGACTAAAGATAAAGATGCTAATAAAGGTGATAGCGGAATAGAAGAAGCTACGGTTGTTGAAGAAAAAATCAGCAAAAAAAGTAAATAAAAATTATTTGATTTGACTATTGAAAGAGTAATCGGGTAACCGGTTACTCTTTTTTTTATTATGTTTGAAAACCCAAGATTTATAGCATCTGCTTACAGTGTAACTGATTTACCAAAAGAAAGATTTCCTGAAGTAGTGCTTTGTGGAAGATCAAACGTTGGAAAGTCCTCTTTCATCAATTCTATCTTTAATAGAAAAAATCTTGCTAAAACAAGTTCAACTCCCGGTAAAACAAGATCCATCAATTATTATAACATCGATTCAAAATTCTATATTGTAGATTTACCCGGCTATGGTTACGCAAAAATCAGTCAATCTGAAAGAAAAAAATGGGGCAGTTTGATAAATGATTTTTTTTCTAATTCCGGTCATATTCAATTAACAATCCATCTAATCGATAGCCGTCACAAACCAACGGAGTTAGATATAAAATTAAATGATATGCTTAGAACACTAAACATTCCATACATAGTTTTATTAAATAAGTCTGATAAGTTGAAGCAATCGGAATTTTCTAAAGCTAAGAAAATGGCTATAGAATTTTTTCCGGAACTACTTTTAAATGAAAATCTTTTTTACTTCTCATCCATAAAAGGCACAGGAAATAAAGAAATTAAAAAACTGCTTACCGCATTATTTTATTAAATAGTTTATATCTTTGCTACAGAGTTTGTAATTTTTTTAACATAGATATATATTAACTAAGTATTAATCATCTGTAAGAATTATTTCCAATGGATAAAAGACAAAAAAAAAGAATACTTATATTTTTATTAGTTCCCGTTCTTGCCATTCTTCTTTTTATTACGGATGATTTGCTTATACGTGTTATTACTATTGCAGTAATGATAATCTATGTTGCATTCATTATCTTTTTAAGGGATTCTGTAAGATTTGATGGAAGGTATTCGATCAATGAAAAAGATGATATTGATGATGATTATAATCTCCCGCCTGTAAGTGATCATGATGAATCATTTAAAATTGTTTCTAAAAATTCTAAAGTTGAAGTAATCACTTCAGATAATTACAATCCAGAATTTAAAGCTCCAAAGACAACTCTAATTCCACCAGATTTAAGAGAACGTTTTGAAGAAATTGCAAACGAATCTTTACCACCTGAAATTGGGCACGACGGACAGTTTACTTTTGCATTAGAAAAAATGTTAACTGTAATTAAAGATGCTTACTCAGCACACACTGCCGTGTTTTTTTGGTATAATAAGAAAAAAGAAAAACTAACGATTGAAAAATTTGTTTCTGCTGCACCGAATGAAATTGCAAAAAGAAAATTTGATATTGAAGATGATATTTTAAGTAAAATAGTTCAAAAGGGAGAGCCCGAATTATTGAGCGATATTTCACCTGCCGCAGAATCGGATGTGATTAGATATTATGATAAAGCCCAGGGTATCAGAAGTTTTGTGGGTGTGCCTTTGTTTTATGAAGGCTCATTGATTGCAATTATTGCTGTTGATTCAAAAGTTGGTGATCAGTTTGGAATTGAAACAATTTACTCGCTTGGAAGATTTGTTAGAGTTATTACAATGATCATTCAAATCTTCGAAGGGAAGCATTCTGATTCTGTTTCTCAACAGCGATTAAAAGGACTTTTAAATCTAATTGGACCTGAAACCAATTTTGACACTGAAGAAGGCGTCCTTTCATCAATGCAAAATGCACTTAGTGACTTAATTGAATGGGATGCATTTGTTTTTGTTTACTTTAAACCCGTTGAACAAAAATTTGAAGCTTTAAGAGTTACTAATAAAACTTCATTAAAATATATTGGACAAGGATTACAGATTGATCTTTCAGGAACCCTAGTTGGTAAAGCTATACTGTCCGGTATTCCGGTTAAGATTGATGATACTGCTTCAGATAGTTATAAAAGATATTCAAAATCTGAGGACTTAACTTTTGACGGATCATTTATGGCAATTCCTCTTATGTATGGAAGCCAAAATTTTGGTGTGTTATGTTTTGAAAGTTTAAAGAAAAATATATACACAAATTCAGATGTTAAGTTTCTTAATAATTCTGTTAACATAATTTCCTACATTATTTATTCGCACTCATCACAAACACTTATTAAAAGTTTAATTGCTCTTGATCTTGAAACGCGTGCACTTAATTTAGAAACATTTAAAGAAAGATTAAGTTCCGATCTTTATAAAGCAAATTCTTTAAATGTTCCAGGTGCTTTGGCTTTAATAAAGATAGATGAGTTCCTTGAACAAGAATCACTTTTTGATGGTGATCCTTTACCAAAAGTATTAAAAGTTGTTGCGGAATCGATTGCTAAAGAAATGACGCCGTTAAATATTTTTGGCAGAGTTGATGAAAAAATATTTGCAGTTTACTTTTTTAACACTGATTCAAAAAATGTTTTTATCTGGGCGGAAAAACTTCGCGTAAAAATTGCCCGAAAACCAATCGCAATTGTTTCCAAACAAAACACATACACAATCTCAATCGGCGTTGCCTCAACACACGGTAAACTTGATACCGATGAAGTTTTTAATAATGCGGAATTAGCCTTGCAAAAAGCGGTTGAAAAGGGTGGTAATGCTGTTAGAAATATTAATTAATCTTTCTTTCTGTTTTTGATGTCCAATCAATATGAATAATTTTTTTATTATCGTTTTAGATGGAGTTGGTGCTGGAGAACTGCCAGATGCTGACTTGTACGGTGATAAGGGAAGTAGTACACTTGGTAATATTTCAAATACGGTTAATGGATTAAATCTTCCGAATCTTCAAAAACTTGGTTTAGGAAATGTTATTCCGATTAAAGGAGTATCCAAATCAGATAGTCCACTGGCTTCATTTGGTAAGATGAATGAACAATCAAAGGGTAAAGACAGTACAACCGGACATTGGGAGTTAAGTGGTTTGTTGGTTGATACTGATTTTGATTATTTCCCGAATGGATTTCCAAAAAACATTACCGATAAGTTTTTAAAAATTACAGGCTGCAATGGATTTCTTGGTAACAAAGCTGCTTCAGGAACTGAAATTATTAAAGAACTTGGTGATGAACATGTGAAAACCGGTTTCCCGATAATCTACACTTCTGCTGATTCGGTTTTTCAGATTGCAGCACATCAAGATGTCATTCCGCTCGAAAAACTTTATGAGATTTGTGATAAAACCAGAAACAAAGTTCTAATTGATCCACTTAAAGTAGGGCGAGTAATTGCAAGACCGTTTATCGGAAAGAGCGGTAGTTATGAAAGAACAGTTTATAGAAAAGATTACTCCTTAGATCCCCCGTCGGAAACAATTCTTGACCTTTTACAGAAAAATAATATCAATACGGTTGCTATCGGAAAAATAAATGATCTTTTTAACTATCGCGGAATTTCTATTCAGGTAAAATCAAAATCCAATAAAGAAGGCTTTGAACAGCTAATAAAAGCTTCAAATGAATATCAAAATAGTTTAATCTTTATTAACCTTGTGGATTTTGATGTCTATTTTGGGCATCGTAATGATGTAGAAGGATTTGCAAAAGCTTTAAAAGAATTTGATAATTTTCTTCCTGCGTTGCTGGATAATCTTCATCCTACAGATAGAATCTATTTTTACTGCGGATCACGGGAACGATCCAACTACTCCAAGTACAGATCACAGCAGAGAATATGTGCCTGTTTTGTATTTTGGAAAAAATAAAATTGCTAAAGATTTAGCTGTTAGAAAAACTTTTGCAGATGTAGGAAAAACAGCTGCGGATTATTTTAATATCAAAAATGATTTGAAGGGTACAAGCTTTTTAAATGAGTAGGGTTGAAAAAGAAAAAGATGTGGTTGATAGTGACTTAAAAGTAAATTCTGAATTGATAAAACGAATAAAAGAAATTCAGGATTTACCGGATGAAATTATTTTAAAATTTATTAAAGCTGCAGGGTCACTTTCATCAACAGATTTTGAAAAAGATTTTAGAAATGAAGAGTGAGATTATTCCAAAATTTCTTATTGATACCGATATACTTGTAAAATATTTAGTTCTTAAAGAATCAGATAAAACAACATCGCTTATAGATTTAATGCAGAAAGGAATTTGCTTTACCTCTGTTTTAAATGCATCAGAATTATTTATGATTGCAAAATCAGATTATCAAAAAGAAAAAGTAAGAGATGTATTGAACTCACTTAAAGTACTTGGTTTGCACTCAAGATATAGTCTATCAATTCCAAACTGCATAAATAGATTTGATAACATTAGAGATGCGCTTTTCTATATTTTAGCTGAACAAAATAGATTAATAATTGTATCATTAAATCCTGATTACTATTCGGGTTTGAAAGTCGAATCTCTCCATCCTAAGTCAATTATTCATCAATATTAAAACTGTAGTTATAGTTAGCTCTTTATTTTAATCAGTTTCATCTCTATTTTTAATTAAACCAAAGATTATAAATTATTGAATGTTGAAAATACCAATGTATTTTAGCTTATATATGTTAATTTAAAATCTGCTAAGATGATGAAATGAGAATAATAAAACAATTTACAAACCGAGAAAATTTATCGCTCGATAAGTACCTCCAAGAAATTGGGAAGGTTGAATTGCTTACACCTGAGCAGGAAATTGAACTTGCAATTCGAATGAAAAATGGTGATGAAACTGCGATGGAACAGCTTACAAAAGCTAATTTGCGGTTTGTTGTTAGTGTTGCAAAGCAATATCAGAATCAAGGTCTATCATTGGGAGATTTAATAAACGAAGGTAACTTAGGTTTAATTAAAGCCGCCAGGCGTTTTGATGAAACTCGCGGTTTTAAATTTATTTCTTATGCTGTCTGGTGGATTAGACAATCAATTTTACAGGCTTTGGCAGAGCAATCAAGAATCGTTAGACTTCCGTTAAACCGTGTTGGCGCTCTTAATAAAATTGGAAAGGCTTACAGTAGTTTAAGGCAGGAGTTTGAAAGAGAACCAAGTGCTGAAGAAATTGCTGAAGCACTTGAAATGGATGTTGATGAAATATCCAGTACAATGCAAATTTATGGTAAACAGGTTTCTATGGATGCCCCTTTCTCTTTGGGAGATGAAAACAGTTTATTGGATGTAATAGAAAATGTTGAACTGCCTTCGCCAGATAATGAACTGATTTCTGAATCGTTGAAAACAGAGATTAATGGTGTTCTATCAATCCTTCCTGAAAGAGAAGCCGAAGTTATAAAATTGTATTTTGGTTTAGAAGGTGAAAATTCGATGACACTTGAAGAAATAGGGGACAGGTTTAATTTAACGCGTGAGAGGGTTCGGCAAATTAAAGAAAAAGCGATTAGAAGATTAAGGCATAATTCTAAGAGCAAAATATTAAAATCATATCTTGGATAGTAAATGATAAAAATTAAGTCATTGTTTCTATGTTCTATAATAGGGGCTTGTTTTTTTTCTTCTATGGGATGTTCAAGTACATCAAGTACTTTAAGATATAATGATAAGGATCAAACTGAAAAATTAAATTCAATATCGATTGAAGATACCTTAGTGGAATTTGATGAGGATATTCCTGAGTTTCAGGACCCAAGTGATTTGCCGGATGATGAATCGAAAATTGATTTGACAGAATTGTTAAAAAATCTTGATAAGAAAAAGGATGATCCAAATAACGATGCGTCTCTTTCTACCAAGAGAGACTTAATGTTAATGGAAATAATCAGGTATTTAAATACTCCATATAAATATGGCGGAAATTCGTTAGACGGAATTGATTGTAGTGCGTTTACTCAGAGTGTTTATAAAAATTCCTGGCTGCTAAATTTAAATCGTACTGCAAGAGATCAATTTCAACAAGGGCAGGTTATTGGTGATAGATCTGAACTTAAATTTGGTGATCTTGTTTTTTTTAACACCAGACGGAGAGTAAAACCGGGACACGTTGGAATTTATATTGGTGATAACCTGTTTGCACATGCTTCATCTAAATTAGGAGTAACAATTTCTTCATTAGAACATACTTACTATGATAAACGATATATGGGTGCGCGAAGAGTTGATGAAGAATGAAATTTTAATATCTTAATTTGAATTTTATAAAAAAAAAGCTGCTCAAATCTGAGCAGCTTTTTTGATAATAATTTATAACTTCACTTTAACTGCAGCCTGTAGTAGAACCGCATGTCATGCACTTCAAACAAGTTCCATTTCTAACCATCGTTATACTTTGGCATTCGGGGCAAATATCTCCTGTGTAACCATTCTCAATTGCTTGTTTGACCTTTGTTGTGATACTATTAGCTGTATGAGTTCTTTCCTTAGTCGCTGTTGCTTTTGTACCGGATGCAAAGCTGTATTTTTCAGGATTATCTTTATCAAGCTCAACAAGGCGTTCACTTATGACTTCTTCACTCACAAATTCAGGTTCACTTAATTTTTTAACAATACCTCTTGACGCTTTAGAAGTGATTTCATCTTTATCAACGTGTGAAAGATCATTTCTGCCAAGATAAGTTACAGCAAGCTCACGGAAAATATAATCGATGACAGAAGTAGCCATTTTTATTTTGTCGTTGCCGGTTACAATTCCACTTGGTTCAAATCGTGTAAAGACAAATGCGTCTGTAAATTCTTCAAGAGGAACACCGTGCTGTAATCCCAATGAAATTGAAATTGCAAAACAATTTATCAAGCTTCTAAAAGATGCGCCTTCGCGATGCATATCTATAAATATTTCACCTAATTGTCCGTTATCATATTCACCAGTTCTGATGTAAACTGATTGACCATTTATTTTTGCTTTTTGTGTATAGCCTGATCTTCTATCTGGCAATCTTCTTCTCTTAGCTATGTAGCGGTGGATAATTTTTTCAGCAACCTTTACAATATCATTTTTGTCTTCCATTATTGCTTCAATGTCTTCATCACTCATAGTATTTAAAGGTTGAGATAGTTTTGATCCGTCTCTGTATAGTGCATTTGCTTTTATTCCGAGTTTCCAGCTTTGCATATAGGCATCTTTAACATCTTCAACACTTGCGTTTCCGGGAAGATTAATCGTTTTAGAAATAGCGCCGGAAATAAACGGCTGAGCGGCAGCCATCATTTTTATGTGAGCCGCAGCTCGAATAAATCTTGTACCTTTTTTACCACATTTATTTGCACAATCAAAAATCGAGTAATGATCATGTTTTAAGAAAGGCGCTCCTTCAACCGTCATTGTTCCGCAAACGTAATCATTAGCAGATGAAATTTCTGTTTTAGAAAATCCAAGTTTGCTTAAAACATCAAAATCATAGGAATCAATTTCATCAGCGTCAAATCCTAATGTTTTGGTTAAGAAATCAGTACCGAGCGAAAATTTGTTGAATGCAAAAGTTATATCAAAAACTGATGGAAGAGATTTATCAATCTTCGTTATTATCTCATCTGTAAAACCTTTTGCTTTTAATGATTGAGGATTTATGTACGGACATCCATCAAACGATCCTGAGCCTTTTGCGTATCTTATAATCTCATTAATCTGATCTTTGTTGTATCCTAATTTTTCCAAGGCTGGTGGAATTGATTGGTTGATAATTTTAAAGTATCCGCCGCCGGCTAATTTTTTGAATTTAACTAATGCAAAATCCGGTTCTACGCCCGTTGTATCGCAATCCATTACAAGTCCAATTGTTCCTGTGGGTGCGATTACGGTAACCTGTGCGTTTCTGAAGCCATACAGCTCACCGAGTTCAACAGCGTTATCAGCAGCTTCTCTGGCGGCTTTAAGCAGATCAGAAGGGCAGTATTGAGGATTGATTCCAACTGGATAAATTGTTAATCCTTCATATTCTTCATTCGGAACATTGTATGCTGCACGTCTATGATTTCTGAGAACTCGCAGCATATTGTATTTGTTTTCTTCATATCGTGGAAAAGGTCCTGCTTGTTTTGCAAGCTCAGCCGATGTTGCATAGGAAGTCATATGCATAATTGAAGTAAGCGCACCGCAAATTGCAAATCCTTCACGGCTGTCATAAGGAATTCCTTGAAGCATTAATAATGTTCCAAGATTTGCATATCCCAAACCAAGCGTTCTGTACTCATAACTTAATTGAGCAATTTCTTTACTTGGAAATTGTGCCATCAAAACGCTTATCTCTAAAACCATTGTCCAGATTTTTGTAGCGTGTTTGTAAGCATTGATATCAAATTGATGCTTCTCCGCATCATAAAATTTTACAAGATTTAATGATGCAAGATTACAAGCAGTATCATCAAGAAACATATATTCGCTGCAAGGATTTGAAGCTTTTATTTCACCACCTGCAGGGCAAGTGTGCCATTCATTAATTGTTGTGTGATATTGAATTCCCGGATCTGCACAAGACCAAGCAGAATATGCAATTTGGTCCCACAAATCTCTAGCTTTTAAAGTTTTGCATGCTTTAGGATTTCTTTTTTCCTTCTTCGCTTTTCTTTTTTCGATTCGCCAGTAAAGATTCCAATTCCCATCATTAATAACTGCTGTCATAAATTCATTTGTAACTCGAACTGAATTATTAGAATTTTGACCGGAGACTGTTGCATAAGCTTCTGAGTTCCAATCAGTATCATATATCGGGAACTCGATAGATTTAAATCCTAATTTAGCAAGATGGATAACACGCTCAACATAATTATTTGGAATCTGAGCTTTTCGAGCTTCCAAAACGGCGTAGCTTAATTTTTTGTTCAGCTTTTTATTAAACCTGTCATTTTCAGGATGTTCATCATAACAAGCTTTCATGATATTGTTAAGATGAAGATTGCATAATCTTGATCCTGCAACTATCGCTGCAACCTTTTGTTCTTCAATAACTTTCCAATTGATGTAATCTTCGATATCCGGATGATCAAGATCGAGTGTTACCATTTTTGCAGCACGTCTTGTTGTTCCACCGGATTTTATTGCACCTGCAGATCTATCACCGATTCTTAGAAAGGACATTAAGCCGGATGATTTACCGCCGCCGCTTAATGATTCGTTTGAGCCTCTAAGTTCTGAAAAATTTGATCCTGTACCTGAACCGTATTTAAACAATCTTGCTTCACGAACCCACAAATCCATTATGCCGCCTTCGTTCACAAGATCATCAGTAACTGATTGAATGAAACAAGCGTGCGGCTGCGGATGTGTATATGCGTCATCGGATTTTGTTAATTCTCCGGTTTGATAATCAACGTAGAAATGTCCTTGCGAAGGTCCTGTAATCCCATAAGCCCAATTTAAACCTGTGTTAAACCATTGCGGACTATTTGGAGCCGCCATTTGATTTGAGAACATATACATTAATTCATCATAAAAAGATTTAGCATCTGCTTCTGAATCAAAATAATTTGCTTTCCATCCCCAGTAAGTCCATGTTCCAACTAATCGATGAAAAACCTGTTTTGCATCAGTCTCAGAAGTGAAACGATCATTTTCAGGAAGTTCTTGTAATCGTTCAAAATCTGCAACGGAAGGCTGCAGCCATTTTGGAACTCCTTTTTCATTTACTTTTTTTAGAAGTTTTGGAATGCCTGCTTTTCTAAAATATTTTTGTGCAATAATATCTGTGGCAACCTGAGACCACTGCTTTGGCACCGAAACGTTTTCCATTCTAAAAACACTTGAGCCATCAGGATTTTTAATTTCCGAAGTTCGTTTTGTAAACTCAAAAGATGATAAAGGATCCTTTCCCTGTGCGGTAAAAAATCTGTTAATCTGCATCCAACTCTCCAGAGGATAGACTAGTTAATAAAAAACTAATTATATTATTTTTGGCAGAAGTGATTCGGAAATTTTGAGTGCGCATTTATAAAATCTTTGTTTGTTTATTGCATCACTCATCAGAAATTCACATCAGAAATTATTAAAAAAAACTTTAAATAAAAAAACTTGATTCAAAAGAAAAAATATTTTCTTGATCGTTAAAATTTCAAATCGAAAATGAATATAATTTGATAAAAAAACAAATTATATTTTAAACTTCTTACTCTTGACAATCGATTAATTTTAGCATCATTAAGAATTTCTAAGTTCTCTAAAAAAAATAATTACCATTCAAAATAATTGTATCTTTTTATTATCAATTAGTTGCTAACTTAAACATATTTTTAATCAATATTTTGAAAGATTTATATTGAACGGCGACAAAATAATCGAGATAAACTCATTATCAAAAAACTTTAAAGATTTACGTGCTGTAAATAGTCTTAATCTTAATGTTTTTGAAGGAGATGTGTTTGGCTTTTTAGGTCCAAATGGCGCAGGTAAAAGCACTACAATACGAATGCTTCTATCTTTAATAAAACCTTCCGAAGGAAGCATAAAACTGTTTGGAAAAACTCTTGAAAAAAATCGTATTGAGATTTTAAAACGAATTGGTGCAATTGTAGAAAAGCCTGATTTCTACGGCTATTTATCAGCATATAAAAATCTTGAAATACTTGGTAAGATTTCCGGAAAAGAAATTAGTAAAAATAGAATTATGGAAGTGCTTGAACTTGTTGGACTAAGTAAACGTTACAAAAGTAAAGTCAAAACTTTTTCGCACGGAATGAAACAAAGATTGGGATTAGGGCAAGCTTTACTTCACGATCCTGATTTAATAATTCTTGATGAACCAACTACAGGTTTGGATCCGCAGGGCATGAAAGAAATTCGTGATTTAATTTTACATCTTAGCAAAGAAAAAAAGAAAACAATTTTTCTTTCTTCACACATTTTACACGAAGTAGAACTTGTTGCAAATCGAATGATCATTATAAACAAAGGAACAACAAAAGTTGAAGGTTTAGTTAATGATCTGTTAAATGCAAAAAAACTTAAAGTATCTTTTGAGGTAAACAATGAAGAAAAAACAAATAATCTTTTAATGCAATCCGGATGGAAAGATAAACTTGAATATAACGCAAAAACTGTTTTTATGTTTTCACTCGAAAATAATGAGATAGCGCAGCTTAATAAATATCTTGTAGAAAATGGAATTGCAGTTAGTGCTGTAATTCCGACAAGATCACTTGAAGATTATTTCTTAAAAATTACTGATGAGGTTGCATAATGTTAACACTTATCCAGATAGAGCTTTATAAAATTTTTAAGAAGTGGAGAACTTACATTGGGTTTATTGCAATCGGAGTTTTAGTTCCAATCATACATACCGCAATGGTTTTTGAAGGAAAAGATACTCTAAACTTTATGACGCGAAACCTTCAGCAATCATTTTTTTTCGTGGGTAATTTGTTAAATGGATATTTAGTTTCTTATCTGATATTGACAAGTCTTGCAGTACACATTCCATTTTTAGTTGCATTAGTTGCAGGAGATTTACTTGCCGGAGAAGCAACTGCCGGAACATATAGAATGTTAATTACCCGCCCAATTTCCAGAACTCAAATAATTACTTCAAAATTTTTTGCGGGTATTATTTATACAAATCTGTTAATTCTCTGGCTTGCTGTAATGAGTCTTGTTGTTGGTTTGATAATTTTTGGAGCGGGAGAACTTTTGGTTATCAGTAATCAAACGGTAATTATTTTTGAAAAGAGCGATGTACTTTGGAGATTTTTATTTGCTTATGGTTTTGCTGCTCTTGGTATGTCTGTTGTTGCAAGCCTTGCTTTTCTTTTTTCATCATTGGTGGAAAACTCAATTGGACCAATTGTTGGAACGATGGCTGTGATAATTGTATTCATAATTCTTTCTGCGATTAACATAGATTTTTTTCAAACGATAAAACCATATTTGTTTACAAATTATATTCTTTCCTGGAGATTATTTTTTGATGATCCTGTTGATTTTGCAGAACTGACAAAGGCAACGTTGGTATTAGTTGGGCACATTCTTTTTTTCTTTTCTCTAACACTGTTCCTATTCAAACGTAAAGATATTTTAACTTAATACGAGGTTATGATGAAATTAATAATAAGTTTAATTGCAATACTATTTCAATTTGGATTTTCGCAATCAACAAATCCAGATGATATTTTAGATGCAGTTGTAACAAACTTCAGTAAAGTAAATGATTATCAAGTAGATGTAAATATTAAGGTTGATGTTGAGTTTTTAAAAGTTCCGGAAACAAAAGCCAAAATTTATTTTAAACAGCCTGATAAAGTTCATTTAGAAGCAGAAGGATTTGCGATGCTGCCAAAAAACGGAATGGAGTTCTCGCCGTCATCATTAATCAATAAAGAGCACACAGCTATTTACGAAAGAGATATTGATCTAAACGGATTTAAAACTTCTATTGTAAAAGTTATTCCATTAGGAGATCAGGGTGATGTAATTTTAACTACTCTTTGGGTTGATCAAAAAGCAAAGTTGATTAGAAAAGTTGAATCTACAACAAAGACAAACGGAACTTTTACAATTGATTTTACTTATAGTGATAAATTAAAATATCCGTTACCTGAAAAAATTGTTTTTGCTTTTAATGTTGATAAGATGAACATTCCCGCAACAATTTCCGGCGATACTACTCCTAATCCTGAAAAGAAAAATAAAAAGAAACCTTCTGATTCAAGAACTAAGGGAATGGTTGTTGTTAATTACTCAAACTACATTGTAAATAAAGGAATTCAGGACTCGATTTTTGAAAAGAAGAATGATAAATAAATTTTTAAAAACTTAGCGGCGGCTTTTGTCTTTTCTAAGGAGGGCATCAACTATCTTCAATCACTAAGGGATTTTTATTACCGCCGCTAAACCTAACTATTTCTAATCCAAACATAATGTTTAGGTAAGAAAATTAAAGTCATTTAATAGTAGCGTAAAAATTTTGGGACTACAAATTTGACAATTATTTAATTTCTATTTCTACAATTTTTGTTTCATCACTTAATTTAAACTTTGCATCTTCCCAGCTTGGCGGTCCAAACATTCCACGTGCGTTGTTGGAAAAACCATAATCTTCAGTTGGAATACCTAAAATATTTGTATTCAAATCATCATTTGCATCTTCATCATGAAAAGCTTTTATCGCATACTCTCCAATCGGTAAATCATCAAACTCAATTAAAGCGATATTTTTATTGATTGGAATTGATTTGCCAATAAACGGCGCTTTGTGATTTTTATAATTCTCATCAGAATTACATAAAGCAATTTTTACATTACCATTGTTAGAATTCATTCCATTAAATTTTACAATCAATGTTCCTTTCTTCTTCGGTCCATCGGAAGGATAAAGATTGATAAAGATTCCAATCACAAAAACCAATATTAAATAAAAAAAGTGCTTCACTAATAATCCTAAAATTGTTATTCGTATTTCTTAAAAATTACTGACGTATTATGACCACCAAATCCAAAAGCATTGCTTAATGCGTAATTAACTTTTCTATCCTGTGGTTTATTAAAAGTATAATTCAAATCACATTCAGGATCAGGATTTTCAAAGTTAATCGTTGGCGGTATTCTATCATTTACAACTGCAAGGATTGAAGCAATTGCTTCAACGGCTCCGGCAGCACCTAATAAATGTCCGGTCATACTTTTTGTTGATGAAACATTCAATTTGTATGCACTATCTCCAAACACTTTTTTTATAGCTTTAGTTTCACCAATATCACCAAGCGGAGTTGCAGTTCCGTGCATATTGACGTAATCAATATCTTCAGGTTTGATTTCCGCTTGTTCAATAGCCATTTTCATAGATAAAATTGCGCCAGTTCCTTCAGGATGCGGTGCGGTAATGTGATGAGCATCTGCTGACAATCCTCCACCAATAATTTCACAATAAATTTTTGCACCGCGTGCTTTTGCGTGCTCAAGTTCTTCAAGAATCAAAGCTCCGCCGCCTTCGCCCATAACAAATCCATCACGAGTTGCATCGAACGGACGGCTTGCAGTTTCCGGTGAATCATTTCTTGTTGATAATGCTCTGTTAGCATTAAATCCGCCCATTCCAAGTTCACTGATTGAAGCCTCACTTCCGCCTGCAACCATAACATCTGCCATACCAATCTTTATCAGCAAGTAACTATCAATCATATTATTGTTACCTGTGGCACAAGCAGAAACAGTACAATAATTTGGACCGCGAAAACCATATTGCATGGAAATATGTCCCGCAGCGATATCAGGAATAAGCATTGGAATAAAGAATGGAGAAATTCTGCCGGGACCTTGTTCGCGATTTGTTACTGCTTGATCATAAAAAGTTTGGATGCCGCCAATACCGCTGCCAAAAATTACACCAATTTTATTTTTTTCTTCTTCGGATAAAGTTTCAGGTTTAAGATTTGAATCTTCAATAGCTTGTCTTGCTGAAACAAGAGCATATTGTGCAAAAGGATCTAATCTGCGAGCAGATTTTTTATCAAGAAAATTTAAAATATCAAAACCTTTTAGTTCACAGGCAAATTTTGTATCAACTCTTGATGTATCAAATTGCTTAATCATAGCTGCGCCGCTTTTTGATTCCATCATTCCGTTCCAAAATTCATCCACAGTTAATCCAATTGGAGTTAAAGCACCCATACCTGTTACAACTACTCTTCTGTTTTTGATAGACATTTAGATCCTCGTTATAGATGAAAAATTGATTTTCTAGTTGATAATTTTGAAGCGTAAAAATAATGAAATTTAGATAAAATCTTTAATGAATGTTGATAAGCCAAATTGATTGAAATAGCAATAATTATTTGTTTAAGAGTGATTATTCATTAGAGGGAAACCTTGAAGGTTTTTATAAATCAGCTATAGTTAAAAAAAACTGATAGAAATTATTTTAGTTAAACCTTCAAGATTTATATAAGATTATATGCTTAGAACTTATCTGCAGTTAATCTAAAAAGTTTCCAATCGTTCATAGGAACAGCACCGATTTTTTTGTAAAAATCTATTGCCGATTCATTCCAATCCAAGACAGACCATTCTACTCTGCCGTAATTTCTTTCTTTTGCGATTGATATGATTTTATCCAATAATTTTTTGCCGATTCCTTTGCTGCGCATTTCTGGTTTTACATAAAGGTCTTCTAAATAAATTCCCGGTTTACCAAGAAATGTAGAAAAGTTTTTAAAGAATAATGCCTGCCCAACAATTTGTCCATCAAACTCTGCGATAAGAATTTCAACAAATTTATCATCACCAAAAAGTGTTTGCTTTAATTCAGCCTCATCAGTTTTTATTTGATGTGATAATTTTTCAAACTCAGCAAGTTCTTTTATTAAAGAAAAGATTGCCTGAACGTCCTTTTCGGTTGCAAATCGTATTTCAAGTTGATTGTTCATAAATTTAGTTTGTTGGAAATGGAAGATTATCTTTTAAAATATCATTTATTTTTTGAAAAGGAATTTCAGCAATGATCTCTCCCATTGCATAAGGTCCAATTTCGTATGGATCAAACTGAAGAACTAACGCTGTTGGCGTAATGTAAAAATCCTGATCATCTTCAATCACAATTTCATCTTCAAATAATCCGGCTTCCATTAAAGTGCTTGCTTGATAAGCTTCCAAAATTGCCTGTCCGCATTCGTCGGTTAAAATATCAAACGAATCAGATTTAATAATATCCTTTAAAGTAAGAATTTTACCATCAGACATTCTGATATTATATCCAAGTGCAAAATAATTTCCGTGTGCGCCGCCGGTAAATTGATAATGATTTAATACTATGCTTACAAATTTTTCGGAGTTGTATTCTACTTGAAATCCGGTTTCAAATGAGTACTGCATATCATAATTCATATCTTCATAATTGGATGAATCAGATTGTATCTCATCATACCAGGCTATGGACTGCTTAAATTCTTCCTCCAAAAAATTGTTTACTTTTTGTTCAACGGAACTATTTTTCGATCCAGTGATTTGAGGATAATCTATACTAATAAAAATGGAACTATCTGCGGTACTTTTATTATAATTTAAAGTTTTAATTTCAAGTGTATCTGTAGAAGGATAATATGGATTTAAAGCTAACAAGTTCTTTGAAAGCAATAAAATCACAAATGCTACAAATATTTTTTTCATTTTTTACCTTTCGAATCAGTAAAGATTACGAGTTTTTAATTTTTCTATCAAGTAAATATTTTTCTAAGTACAAAACACCGGACGCAAAAACATATCCAAAAGCTAAACCGATAATAGCTCCGCCTAAAATATCTGATGGATAATGCAATCCTAAATACACTCTCGAAATTGCAATTAAAGAAGCGGTGATAAACAAAACCCACTTTAACTTGGGAAATAATCTGTAATAAAACATTGCAACGGCAAAATTGTTAAGTGCATGATTGGACGGAAAGGAGAATGAACCTGTGCAGCCAAGCGGAGTAAGCACATCAGTAAGCGCATTACATGGGCGCGGTCTAGCAAAAAACTCTTTCAACACTCTGTAACCTGTTTGATCTGTAAGTACAATAAGCAAAATTACGCCTAAAACCGCAAGTTTACCTTTGGTTCCGCCTTTAACAAAACTTATCCCCAATAAAATTACATAAGTAATGTACCAGTTATTAACATTTGTTATGATGGAAAAAAACTTATCTAAAAATGGCGTGGAAATTGTATGATTAAATAGATAAAAAACATATAAATCAATTGAATATAAAAAATCCATAACTGCATGTCTTAAAAAAATGTTACTGCTAAGATAGAAATGATAAGTCAATTTATCATAAAAAATATGTAGATTTATTATAGACTTTAAGAGTAAAAAATGAAAGACAACAAATCTATTATTGGATTTATTTTTAGTCCTAAGATTCCGTTTTTGAAAGAGAGGTATGATCGCATTAAAGAGGAAACAGGTAAATATTTAGTTACGCCGCTTAAGGTAATTGCATTGATGGTTGCCATTTCCGGTATCTTTGCAATGATATTTGAAGTGCGTCATCACGCTGAATACTCTTTTGATATTTATTTAGTAAGACTTTCTGCAACACTTGTTGCATTTATAATTTTAGTTTTTCTTACTTCAAAAAATGCTACAAAATATACTATTCCGCTCGTACACATTTTATTACTCTCAATCATCGGCTCATCTGCAATTATGATTTTGCTTATACCAAACTCTTTGATTGTAAATTCTCAGATAGTTGGTTTGATGATTTTTACATCTGCAATGTTTCTTAATTGGGAAATTAAAAATCAGATACTTGTAGCAATTTATTATAATATAGTTTTTGCTGTTGCCATTCTTTTTAACGATCAAAAAATATATTTCCTGCCAAATATGTTTGAATCTTTGATATTCGTTCTATTCCTAAGTTTGCTTTCCGTAGTTGGCAGTGCAATAAATTTTAGAATGAGATTGCAAGTAGCACAAAACGCATTGCGAGTTGAACAATCAGAAAGAAAATTCAGAGCTATTTTTAATAATTCATCCGATGGGATTTTCCAATCAACATTAGAAGGCGATTTTTTAACGGCTAATGATTCTTTAGTAAGAATGTTTGGACACGAAAATCTTGAAGAGCTTATAATTACAAGAGTTTCTGATTATTATAAAAATAAAACCGACAGAGAAAGATTATTATACGAAGTTAAGAAACATGGCTCAGTAGAAAATTTTATCACAACACTTGTCGATAAACATAAAGACGATCTTACTGTAAAAATGAATGTACGTTTTGTTACCGATGAAGAAACAGATAGAAAATTTCTTGAAGGTACAATTCGCGATGTTTCAGTTGAAGTTAAAGCACAGAAATTACGTGAACAGGCTGAACTTGAACTAAAAGCCGAAAAAGAAAAATCCGATGCACTTGCAAAAGAAGCAATGAAGTTAAGCACTGCCAAAAGCAGGTTCTTAGCCAATATGAGCCACGAAATCCGCACTCCAATGAACGGTATAATTGGATTTTTATCTTTAATTGAAAATGAATCGTTTAAAAATCAGGATGAGCTAAAACAATTTATACGCAGTGCAAAAGTTTCTGCCGAATCATTGCTCGATACAATAAACGCCGTACTTGATTTATCAAAAATTGAAGCCGGAAAAATTGAACTTGAAAATCTAAACTTTAATCTTAAAAAAGTTGTAACTCAGGCTGTTTCAATTGTAAGTCCAAAGGCAAAAGAAAACACATTAAACATTACTTATGAACTACCCGACGATAAAAACCTAAATTTTATTGGGGATCCTACAAGAATCAGACAAATCTTTCTTAATCTATTAAGCAACGCAGTTAAGTTTACTAAAGAAGGTGAAATAAAAATTGCAGTTAAAACTAATCCATTAGAAAAGGGAAGAGTAAGGATCAGCACTTCAATCTTTGATTCAGGGATTGGTATCCCCGCCGATAAAATTAAAGAGTTGTTTAAACCGTTTTCACAAATTACCGGCATTGAAGGAAACAGTTTGGGCGGTACAGGATTGGGATTAGTTATCTGCAAAGAGTTTACAAGTTTGATGGAAGGCGATATTTCAGTTGATAGCGTTGTGGGAGAAGGCAGCAGATTTGATTTTAATATTGTTGTGCAACAGCAGGATGTTGATATATCGCAAACACAAAAAGAAGAAGATAAAAATACGCTGGATGAAATTGATGAAATACAATTTACCGATGCTGATATAAAACTGCATATCGATAAAAGAAAAGGTTTTAAAATTTTACTTGCTGAAGATAATCTGATAAATCAAAAAGTTGCTATAAGAACACTTAACTCCGCCGGATATGAGGTTGATGCAGTAATGAACGGTGAACAAGCTGTTCGTGCGCACACACAAAATAAATACGATTTGATATTG
Organism: uncultured Ignavibacteriaceae bacterium; assembly: GCA_963704275.1. Taxonomy (GTDB): domain Bacteria; phylum Bacteroidota; class Ignavibacteria; order Ignavibacteriales; family Ignavibacteriaceae; genus IGN3. Next base: position 106,029 of record CAVPHP010000006.1, read on the forward strand.
ATGGATGTTCAAATGCCCGACGTTGATGGATTTGCTGCAACAAAAATGATTAGAGCATTGAAAGAACCAAAAAATAAAATTCCAATAATTGCAATAACAGCACATGCACTTATCGGCGATCGTGAAAGATGTATTGAAGCCGGTATGGATGAATATGTTGCAAAACCAATGGTTGCAAGAGAAATCATTCGATTGATTGATCATTTTTTAAAAGTTAATTACTCAGAAAATAAAAAAGTTGAAGATGATGTTTACGATTTACGTCTGTTTGATTTTGAAAGATTAAAACAAATTAGTCTTGGCGATGAATCTTTTGAAAAAGATTTACTAACAGATTATTTAGTGGATGCTGAGCACAAACTTCAATTACTTCGCGATCTGCATTCATCGAGCGAAGTAAAAAAAATTATGGATATGGCACACACACTAAAAGGATCAAGCTACTCTGTTGGTGCAAAGTTAGTTGGCGATGAAGCACTTGGAATTGAAATATCCGCAAGAAATAATGATCTTGGAAATGTTGGAGAAAGATTACCGAAACTTTCTAAATCGATAAAAGAAACGCGCGAAGTGCTTATGAATAAGATTGCTTAGATATATTTATAGTCAATATTTTCAACCCCCTGTCATCCTGAGCGAAGATGAATGATGAGTTTAATAATAGAATATTATTGCCACACTTTGACAGGCTAAGTGTGACAATAATATTTTTTGTATTCAAATGCTCTAATTAAAATCCTTCATTACTTTTCTAATTATACTTATCGCCAAATCAATTTCATCTTTTGTAATTACTAATGGTGGTGCAAATCTTATAATATCACCATGAGTTGGTTTTGCAAGCATTCCATTTTCTTTTAGTGCAACGCAAACATCCCATGCTGTTTTTCCGCTTTTTGAAGGTTTGATTATAATTGCATTTAATAATCCTTTTCCGCGAACTAAAGTAAGATGCTCAAACTCATTAACCATCTTATTAACTTCTAATCTGAAGTAAGCACCCATTGCAAAAGCATTTTCTGCAAGCTTTTCTTCAATCAAAACTTCCAACGAAGCAATTGCAACTTTACAAGCTAATGGATTTCCGCCGAAAGTCGATCCGTGCTGACCAGGTTTTATCGCAAGCATAACTTCATCGTTTGCTAACGCTGCAGATACAGGCATTACTCCACCTGATAATGCTTTACCAAGAATTAAAATATCCGGTTTAACTGATTCATAATCTGATGCTAACATTTTACCTGTTCTTGCTAATCCGGTTTGAACTTCATCACAGATAAGCAAAACATTTTTAGCTTTGCAAAGTTCCTGTGCTTTCTTTAAGTAACCGTCATCAGGAACAAAAACACCGGCTTCACCTTGAATTGGTTCAACCAAAAACGCTGCAACATTCGGATCTTCTAAAGCTTTTTCTAACGCAGCAATATTGTTGTAAGGAATTTTTTCAAATCCCGGTACAAATGGTCCAAATCCTTCGTAACAATCAGGATCGGTAGAAGCAGAAACAGCCATCATCGTTCTGCCGTGAAAGTTTTCATTAGCTACAATAATTTTTGCTTCATTTTTCTTAATTCCTTTTACATCGTAAGCCCATTTGCGTGCAAGTTTAACTGCAGTTTCATCACCTTCAACACCGGTGTTCATAGGTAGGACTTTATCATAACCAAAAAATTGTGTTACAAACTTTTCGTATTCGCCAAGAACATTATTATAAAATGCACGAGAGGTTAAAGTCAATGTCTGTGCCTGCTCAATAAGTGTGTTTATAATTTTTGGATGACAGTGTCCCTGGTTAACTGCTGAATATGCTGAAAGAAAATCAAGATATTTTTTTCCTTCAACATCCCAAACCCAAACACCTTTACCTTTTGCAATTACAACTTCAAGCGGATGATAATTATGAGCGCCGTATTTGTGCTCTAAATCCATATAATATTTTGAGTTCATAAGCCTTCCAATTTGTTCAAATAATAAAAATTTGCTCTGAAAAATTAGCCCTTATGTGTTGAATATACAAACCCAGTTTCTTTGTGAGAGTGTTGCGCAACTCGAACAAGTCATTTCGAAGAAGCCTGCCTGTCGGCAGACAGGTCTTCGACTGAGAAATCTGTTAAATTATAGCGCAAAAGATTTCTCTCCCGATCAGAAATCGGGATCGAAGTGACATCCGAGGGTAGTTCTGCAACAGACACTTTGAGGAACTGGGTTTGTTTTCGTTTACATATAACATTTAAGCACAATTTGATTGACTTTAACGAATTTATTTCGTTCGTTTGAAGTAAAATTATTTTATAATTTTTTATTACGGGGATTTTATGAAGAAGATAGTTTTTGTTTTCGTTTTTACAATTTCGTTTCAAATAAGTGCGCAGTGGTTAAATCTAAACAGTCCAGATTCTTATGTATATGATCTATACATTTTAAATAATGGAACAATTTTATGTGCCTGTAATTCTGGATTATATTACTCAGTAGATAATTTTCAAAATTGGGATAACTTAATAGATTTACCGGTATACCGTATTAAACAAGATAACTATGGAAATATTTATGTAACATCAAGGAATCTTTATAAGTCAACTGATCAAGGATTGAGCTGGCATGTTGTTCCTTATAATACAGCTTTAGATTCACTTCCTCATTCTATTAAGGATATTTTTATTAATGATTTAGGTTATATTTTTATAGTTCCAGTTTATTGGTACGACGGGATTCCTGAACCACTTGGATTCAAATCAACCGATTTTGGTGAAACTTGGGATATAATTTGGGAAGGTACCATTCATGGTGTTCCAGTTTTCTTCGATGCGGTCATATTTGAAAATATTACTGGAACCTTGTTTGTTTCATACTATTACTATGGACCATACTATGGCGAACGAAATACTATTAAAAAAGTTTTCGGCGGTGATTGGGTTACATTATTTGCGGGTTCTGCAACACATAATATGTATTTATTTAATCAAGCGCTGTATTTCGCTACAGAAGAATGGTATCCTGTAATTAAGTCTACAGATGATGGAAATACTTTTACGCAATTAAATAATGGTCTTCCATACACTTCCCACGGTAGACAATTGATATTAAAACCAGAAATTTTTATTGCTTTAATTAATGATAATAATAGTAATAGAATTTTCTATTCATTTAATGAAGGAGAAAATTGGAGTCCTTTTAATCTTAGTGGGCTAAATACTGCCGTCATTAGTGTATATTTAGATGATAACCAAACATTATATGCTTGTACTAATAGTGGTATTTATGTTTATACTGGTCCTCTAAGTGTTGAAGATAAAATATCTCAAACTGATTTTTCATTATCACAGAACTTTCCAAACCCATTTAACCCAAACACAAATATTCAATATGCAATAAGCAGTAGGCAATTTGTAACACTTAAAAGTTTATGATGTCTTGGGAATAGAAGTTGCAACACTTGTAAACGAAGAAAAACCTGCTGGAAGTTATGAAATTGAATTTAAGTCTTCAGTCGGCACGTTACTTGCACGTCTTGACCAAGTGGAATATATTTCTACCAGTTAAAGCAGGTGATTTTATTGAAACAAAGAAGATGGTACTTTTAAAATAATTTCTGAATTATCATAACATTATTTTCATCATCTGGTTTACTTGATTTCCAAAATCTTGCAGTTTTACTACGCATTTTTTACACTGTCTTTTAAAGATAAATCGTTAATTTTACCCATCGAATAGAGTTAGTTTTATCAATGTAAATTCGATTCTGATTATTGACAAAATATTTATTTAACCTTTTGAAAATTAAGAGTAAACGTATGAAAAATTTGTTAAAAGTTTTTTTATTTGTAGTCACCGCTTATTCAATATCATTTGCACAACCGATTACTTTAGATCCTTTAACTCCAACACAATATGATAGTATCGTAGTTTTTCTTGATACTTCTCAGCCAGGGGCATCAGAATTGTTAAACTACACAGGAACAATATATGCCCATACCGGCGTTACAACTAACTTAGGAACCTGGCAGCATGTAATTGGTTCCTGGGGTCAAACAAATCAACCAGCGTTAACACGATTAGGTGCCAATTTATATAAGCTAACTATTGGATATCCCAGAACATTTTACAGTGTTACAAATCCAACAGAACAAATTCTTCAATTGGATATCGTTTTTAGAAGCTCAGATGCAACTAAACAAACACGACCTGATATTTTTATTGATCTTTATGAACCGGGATTAAACTTAATTGTTCAGAGTCCTGAAATTGGTATTTATACCTTAGATCCTCCGGTTTCGGGGGCATTTGTAAAGTTTGGAGAAACTGTTCCTATTATTGTAAATGCTGTTGAGCTTGGAACAAAAGTTTCTTCATTAACTCTTGCAGTTGATGGCAATCAAGTTGCTCAAACAATTACTAACACTATAACATACGATTTTGTTCATTCTAACTTCTCGTACGGTCCCCACACAATTAAGGTTGTTGGAATTGACACAGCTGGTCTTATAGATTCCACTTCATTTATATTATTTTCTAATCCTGCATATACTAACGCTCCATTACCTGCTGGATTAAGACCTGGCATTAATTATACAAGTGTAACATCTGCTACTTTAGCACTATTTGCACCATATAAAGATTTTATTTATCTGATTGGTGATTTTAACAATTGGAGACCCGAAAGCAATTATTTTTTAAATCGTGATTCTGTTAATGCAGATAGTGTTGTTTGGTGGATTGAAATTAATTCACTCAGCACGGGTACAGAATATGCGTATCAATATTGGGTAGATGGCGAGATAGTTGTAGCTGATCCATATAGTGAAAAAATACTTGATCCCCAGAATGATCAGTATATTCCTTCAACAACCTATCCAAACCTTAAACCTTATCCCACAGGTAAAACGGTTGGACCTGTTGGCATCATTCAAACAGCTCAATCTGAATATCAGTGGCAAGCAACAAACTACGAGAGACCTGCAAAAGAAAAATTAGTCATTTATGAACTGCTGGTTAGGGATTTTTCTACTCAGCAAAATTATCAATTTTTAATTGATACTTTATCTTATCTAAAATCCCTTGGAGTAAATGCAATTGAATTAATGCCGATAATGGAATTTACTGGAAATCTAAGCTGGGGATACAATCCCATTTATCACACTGCTGTTGATAAATATTATGGAACTGCAAATAAGCTTAAAGAGTTTATAGACCTTTGTCATCAAAATGGAATGGCTGTTATACTTGATATGGTTTTAAATCAAGCTGATTATATTTCTCCTCTTGTAGCTATGTGGTGGGATGATGCAAACAGCAGACCGGCTGCAAATAGTCCGTATTTTAATACTGTTGCAACACATCCATACAGTGTCTTTAATGATTTTAATCACGAAAGCAGTGCTACAAAATATTTTGTTGATCGCGTAAATGAGTATTGGTTAACAAAATTTAAATTTGATGGTTTCCGTTTCGATCTTTCAAAAGGGTTTACACAATTAAACAGCGGAGGAAATGTTGGACTTTGGGGACAGTATGATCAATCGAGAATTAATATTTTAAAAAGAATGGCTGATAAAATTTGGGATATTGATTCTACTGCTTATGTAATTTTAGAGCACTTTGCCGATAATAGCGAAGAAACAGTTCTCTCAAATTATGGAATGATGTTATGGGGAAATCTTAATCACGATTATAACGAAGCTACTATGGGGTATGCTTCAAACTTTGCCGGAATTTCTTATAAAAATCGAGGTTGGGCAAATCCATATTTGATTGGTTATATGGAAAGCCACGATGAAGAAAGATTAATGTACAAGAATTTAACTTATGGAAATTCATCCGGCACATATAATATTAAAAATCTAAATGTTGCTTTAAATCGGATGAAACTTGCTGGCGCATTCTTCTTTACAATTCCGGGTCCAAAATTATTGTGGCAATTTGGTGAGCTAGGGTATGATGTAAATATTGATTTTAACGGGCGAACGGGTGAAAAACCGATCAAATGGAATTATTTGACTGAGCCCGCAAGAGCAAAATTATATAAAGTTTATCAAGCTCTGATTAATCTTAAAAAAGATTATGATGTTTTTAACACATCTACTTTTGCGCTTGATGTTAGTGCTTACATGAAGAAGATTAATTTATATCATTCATCGATGGATGTTTTTATTGTTGGGAATTTTGGAGTTACAGAACTTTCAACAAATCAAAACTTTACTCGCTCTGGCTGGTGGTATGATTATTTTAGCGGTGATAGTATAAATGTTACAAATCTAACAGAATCCATAAGTTTAGCTCCCGGTGATTTTAGAATCTACACAACAACTAAACTTCCAACGCCGGAAGCAGGAATCTTGTTGGATGTTGAACAGATTGATGATGAAATTCCAACTTCATTTACTCTCGAACAAAATTATCCAAATCCATTTAATCCCACGACAATTATTAAATATTCAATTCCGCTCGTCATTTCGACCGAAGGGAGAAATCTTTTTGTATCATTAAAAATATATGATGTGCTTGGCAGAGAAATAAAAACTCTAGTTAAGCAAGAACAAGCCAGCGGTGTTTATCAGGTTAACTGGAACGGTGATGATCAACTTGGAAATAAAGTTAGTACAGGAATATATTTCTATCGTATTGATGCGGGCGATTTTGTTCAAACAAAAAAGATGCTGCTGATAAAATAATTCAAAATGCAAATTCGCCGCGGCGACCAAAATTAAAAAGGCTCACTTATGTGGGCTTTTTTAGTTATCGTGATCATCTCGCATCAAACATGCTTCATCTTCAAGTTCAATCTCAATAGTAAAATGAGTCATCTTTAGATCTTCAAACAGCTGCTTGCACTTTGATTTTATCTTTACAATCTCGTCACGAGAAGTAGATTTATCCACAATTAAATGTGTTGTAAGAATGTGGTTTGCGCCATCTAAAGACCAAACATGCGTATGATGAGAAGAAATTACTTTATCGATACTTTTAAATTTATTGTCTAGAAATTCAATATTAACATTATCAGGTGTTGCCTGTAAAAAAAGTGTGATTGTTTTTTTTAGATTGATTACAACATTATACAAAATGTAAAGTGTAATAATTATTGATAGAATCGCATCAAGAATATAATTTTGCCAAAACAGCAATGTAATTGCAACAGCCAAAATAGCCATCCAGCCGAGCACATCTTCTATAAGATGAAGCATCATAACTCGTGCGTTCATTGATTCTTCGCCTTTAAGTTTTAACACAGCCGCACCATTAACAATAACTCCAATTATTGCAAAGATTATCATTCCTTCGGCATTCGTTGCTTCGGGTTTAATCAATCTTGGAATTGCATTTGCTAAAACAAATGTTGAGCCGATTATTAAAACAATTGCATTTATTAATGCACCGAGTAATGAAAATCTGCCATAGCCGTAAGTAAATTTATTATCGCTTTTTTTGTGAGAATATTTTTCTAAATACCATGCGAGTCCAATTGATATTGAATCACCCAAATCATGAAGCGCATCAGAGATTATGGCAATGCTATTTGTATAAATTCCCCCAACAATTTCAAAAAGTGTAAATCCAAAATTAAGGAAGAAAACCACTTTGAAATTTTTTATTGAGTTAGAATTTATGTGATTGTGATTATGACTCATTAGTTAACTTTGAAATTATTATTGATGCTGCGGATGAAACATTTAAGGATTCAGCTCTTCCTTTACCGGGAATTGTTATAAAATCATCTGCAAGCGTTTTTACTTTTTCTGATGGACCACTTGATTCATTAGAAAAAGTTAAAATAGACTTTTTATTCGTTTTAAAAGTAAAAATATTTTTACCTTTTGTGTCTGCACAGATAATCTGATAACCATTGCTTTTAAGATTACTTAAATCATTTGCAAAAATTTCATCATAAATGTTAAGATGAAAAATTGATCCCATTGAAGCTCTTACAACTTTTGGATTCAAAAATTCGACTGATTGATCACTGATTAAAACATTGTATAATCCAAACCAATCGCAGGTTCTGATAATTGTCCCAACATTTCCGGGATCAGAAATATTATCAATAAGAACAATAATTTTATCCTTAAGCTCATTCAAATTTTTCTTTGGATAATTTTTGTTGAACACTGCCGCAATTCCCTGTGGAGATTTTGTATCGGATATTTTTTGAAAGTCGATTGATTTTAATTCTTCGACGCGATTTGTTTTTTTTCTTAAAATATTAATAACATCAGGAAAAGAATCAATAAATGCAGGTGTAGCAATAACCGCATCGCATTTGTAACTGCTGTTTAAGCCTTCTTCAACAATCTTTAATCCTTCAACTATAAATTTTTCTTCCTGCTGTCTATATTTTTTTATCAAAAGGGAAGAGAAGTATTTTAATTCATTTTTAGAAATCATAAAAGAGTATCATATTTCTGATTAGTATTATCACTTTCACCTTCCTTAAGTGTTTTAAGATATTCCCAAGAATATATTCCGGTGTTGTGTCCGTCTTTCCAACCGATTTGTATCGCGTAGTCTCCAACTTCATCGATGCTTTTTATTTTATACATTTCTGGTGAAAGCATAGTGGGTTTTGGTGGGCGATAAGTTTTAAATAAGATGGTTTCACCTTTGCAACCTGCACACGGACATTCATCACGCAAATATTTTAGCGAAATAATTGATGAATTTCCGTCATTCCAGACTAACGAAAGCTTATCTTTATCTACAATCTTTATTTGTTTTGGTTTCATTACTTCAAATTAATTAATAATGTTAATCACAAAATAACACATTATTAAAGATTATGTAATGTAAATTTATCACAACACTATTATTTTTGTTCTAACTATTAATAACAGAAGGATATTTTAGACTTAATGGAATTATTGTTTGTTTTTGTACTGATACTTTTTACTAATTTTTTATTGGCTGCTGCGGAAATAGCTTTAGCAGCTTTTGGGGAAACTAAAATTGATGAACTAAAAGAAAACTCAGATAAGTATGTCCCGTATTTTGAAAGGTTAAATGAAAATCAGGAACAGGTTTACAGCAGCATACATCTAGCCTTTACTTTTTTAACAGTGCTTATTTCTATTATTGGTTACTTTCTATTTTCAGGCTGGATAAATCCGCTGTTTATATCAATTATAAATTTACCATCTTTTTATTCAGTTGGAATTTCAATTCTGATTACAACAATATTGGTTACCGTAACAATCTTAGTCTTTAATGTTCTTGTTCCCAAAGCAATTGCTTATCGCTATTCCGATTTTATTGGAAAGCGATCTATTAAAATAATATTAATGCTTTCATCAACACTAAAATTTGTTACAGGTGCAATTACTGCAATAAGCAATCTTATTTTATTACCATTTAAAGAGAAAATTAATTTTTCCGATGGACGCCCATCAGAAGATGAAATACTTGATATCATTTCTGATGGCGTAAAATCAGGTACAATTGATGAAGCGGATCAGGAAATTATTGAAAACATTTTTGAGTTTAATGATCTTAAAGCCGATGAAGTAATGATTCCAAGGACAGAAATGATTGCCATAAATCTTAATGATGAAGAGGAAAAAAATATTGCATCAATTGTAAAAACCGGACATACATTGGTTCCAGTTTTTGAAAATTCATTAGACAACATTATTGGGATACTTCATACAAAAGATGTAATGAAATCAATAATTGAAAAACAAAAGTTTTCTTTAAAAAATCTTCTGCGCCCTGCATACTTTGTCCCTGAAACAAAACTAATCTCAGAAATTCTAAAAGTTATGCAAAAACAAGGTGAAAGAATTGCAATTGTTACTGATGAATATGGTGGTACAGAGGGCGTGATAACAATGGAAGACATTTTGGAAGAAATAGTTGGGGAGATTAAAGACAAAACCAAAAGTGAAGTTCTGGATTACAGCATCTCGCCAGAAGGAAAGTTTTATGTACTCGGTTCAATGGTTATAGACGATTTTAATGAAACATTTAATATTGAACTGGAAGAATCTGATGAATACAATACCGTTGCTGGATTTGTAGCGTCTCAAACAGGAAAGATTTTAAATCCGAGTGAAAAATTTGAATACAAAGAACTAACATTTGAGTTGATAAAAAAAATTCGCCAAAAAATGGTTCAGTTTAAAATATTTGATGAAAAAGGGAATTTTGGGTTAAAAAAATAGATCGATATAAATTTTCAAATAGAAATAAAACTCTACAAATGAAAAAAATAATTTTTATAACTATTCTTATAATCATAACTTTTACGTATTTCTTTTGGCCTGAAAAAGTAATTAGTTATCCACCAGGACAGATTGCTCCTGATCAACCTATCCAGCAAAATCTGAGTTTAAATAAGGAATGGCAAAAAGATGAATTTTATATTAAAGCTCTTGCTGACTATAAACTTAAAGCCAGAGTATTAAGTAGAAATAATTTTTCAATTGGCAGAGAAAGCAAGTTATCACCAGTTGATTTTGCTTTAGGCTGGGGACCTATGTCTGATCAGGATATAATCGATAAAATTGACATTACTCAGGGCAACCGATGGTATCATTGGAAAACAGAAACATATCCACTTTCAAATAAGGAAATTGCAATAAATAGTGCTAATGTTCATATAATCCCCAAAGACGATTTAATTGAGGAAAAGTTAAATGAAGTCTATAAGGGCAGCTTGATTGAATTGCAGGGATATTTAGTTGAGGTAACTATGGATGATGGATGGCATTGGAGAAGTTCAATCAGAAGAGATGATACTGCAGGAGGCTCCTGTGAACTTTTTTGGGTTGAAGATTTAACAATTCTGGATGCAGAATAATTTTAAAGAATAATCAAAAGAATCTTGTTTGGATAACTGAAAAATGTTAATTTTGCTCTTCGAAAATGCTGGCATAGCTCAATTGGTAGAGCAGCTGATTTGTAATCAGCAGGTTGCGGGTTCGAGTCCCATTGCCAGCTCAAAAGGTGCGAAATTCGAAAGAAATCGCACCTATTTTTTTGTCCAAAATTTCATCTGACTGAAATTGACCCCATTTGACCCCTCCTTTTTGGCCTCTACTATGGCAAACACTATGGCAGTAAATTTTACTTTCATTATTTATTTTATTGTAGAAAAATTATTTTACTTGCCTATTGACTTCCCACCTCAGACCACGTATACTTATTTATAGATAAGGTTTTTCGACCATTGTAATAATGAGAAAAAAACTTGACTCTTAATATCAGATCGCTGATATTGAACATAGATGGCACTTCAGCCATCAATAAATGGGGAGAAAATATGTCCTACGAATTAATAAAACCAGAGCGCCCGAAACGTGAACTAACTCAATTTACTGTTACAGTAGATGAGGAGTGGAAACGTGAACTATGGGCATCAGCAAAGCAGCTTGAAATGAGCTTCCACGCTTTGATCAAGGCTATCCTATTTACATACCTAAAACAAAAAGAACAAGAAACAGGAGAAATTAATAATGCATAACGAAAACTATATAACTAAGGATTTTAACTTAGCCGGATATTTATTATTTGAAGGATATAAGTTAATAGATCATCCAAGAACAAACGGAGTTACAATGTTTACTTTTGAAGATGATGGATCTATAAAAGTATCATTACAAAAATATTTTTCAATGGAAGCGCGAATTGAACCAATTAGTTTTGGCAACGCGCTTAGGACGCTTAAAAGTGTCCTTCATTCTTATGATAAAACAGATGCAAATGCAGGGGTAAATAATTATGTACAACAATTTAAAGGCAGTACAAAGCAATAAAACAATTGAATGAGCTAAAAAGTAAAATCAATAATATTCCGGCAGAAGAATTAGCTGGTAAACTAGAATTAAAACTTACAAAAACTGGTAATTCGTACCAGGGTAATTGTCCCAACCGGACATCCATCTCACAAGTGGTAGATGCTTTTCTATCAATACAAAAAATAACTATTGGCACTGCTTCAACTGTGGTGCAGGTGGTGACTACATTGAACTAATTAAGGCTGCTAAGAAAATTTCTTTTATCGAAGCTTTAAATGGGCGGCAGAAGAATATAATCTTGGCCCAGTTCCAACAACAGTAACTCAAATTCAACTTAACTCCGGAAGAACTAGAAGAGAAAAGACAAGAAAGAGTTCGTGGCAGATCTTTATGAAGAAGTTTTTAAGTACCTGCAATCAAAAGCTGTTTGAAATAGAAGGTAGAAACGCTTTGAAATATTTAACTAATTTCAGGAAGTATAACGAAGAAATGTTAAAGGAAACAGAGTTCTGTTTCTGGACGAGTGATGCTGATATCCGTAGTTATTTATTAACAGAATATCCTGATGCGGAAAAGAATATTGCCACCCTACCATTAAGTGGCCACAACGGTGATATTTATGATCTGGCGATTCCTTATAGAAATAGAAAAGGAATAATAACCGGATTCATTAAACGATCAATTAAACCTGGTGGCGAAGAAATTAAAAATCCTGATGGCAGTGTTAAAGAATTTACCCGTTATGATAGCACAAAAGGAATATCCAAGCACGATCTATTTAATTTGGATAAAATGCGGAAAAAGGAAACTTTCTAATTATTGAGGGCTATCCGGATGCAGCTTATTATATAAAAGCTGGATTAGATAATATAGTAGCGTTGGTCAGGCTAAATTATCTAAATCTCATCTATGAAGGACTAAATGAATAATAAAGTAAAAAATGTAATACTTTCTTTAGATAATGATGAGGTAGGTCCCGGTAATACTGGAAAGCTGCTATAAAGTTACTTCTTAAAGAAACGGATATTGTTCCATTTGTACTTGATCCAGATAAATTAAAATCACATAAAGATCCTGATGAATATATCAGAGCAAATGGAATAGATGCATTCAAGAATTTATTAAAAGAGTGTGAAAAGGGTGTTGCATTGGTTATGCACTAGATTACAGATGATGATGCAATTAAAGATCCCATACAAAGAGAAGAGGTAAAGAATAGTTTATTAGAAGTTAAGTTTAATTGTAAAAGATCCGGAAGATTTAGCATCACATCAAAAATATCTTCAGTAAAAAACTTTAGCATAGACAAAGTCTGATGTTAATGATTTGATTAAATCAGTTAAAGAAGAAAAAAACTTAAAAGATTTTGATAAAATTGTTAAATCCAGTGCAATTGATAATCAAAGATATTTTCCTTTCATTGAAACCAACACCAGCTCATATGCTTACTTTGATAGAACAGCAGATTCAGTTCACTTAGGTGTTACTAAGGATATACTATCTAATATTTTATTGAGTGCACAACAACGCACCCCGGAAATATTTCCTGCACTTAAAGCAGATTTTGATGTTACTATTGATGATAGAGTTGATATAGGAAAGGGGATGTTCAACTTTTTCACACCAACAGAATATATGTTGATGAAAAAGAATGAAGAATTTATTAACCCTGTAAAAGAGTTTCCGCATATTTATCGTTTGCTCATCAATTTAATTCCAAAGTATACGGAGCGCAAACGTTATCTGAACTGGCTTGCTGGAATACTACAGACAAGAATGAAACAACAAACTGCCTGGGTGTTTAAGAGTGATCAGGGAGCAGGTAAAAACCTTATGCTTTCATACATATTAAAACCTTTGTTTGGTAATAAACAGGTTGCTATGGTAAATGATTCACAGTTGGCCAGTGAATTTAATCCCTGGTTACAGAATGCAATGCTTATAGCTTTTAATGAAATTGCTCACGATAACAATACTCGTAATTCTGTTAAAGCTACAATTAAAACAATTATCACTGAAGATGAAGTAACAATAAATGAAAAGAATGTTAAGAATTATACAATAACTAATTATGTTAACTGCATTTTCTTCAGTAATGAAAAAATTCCTGTGTTCGTCGAGGATAAGGATAGAAGGTTGAATATTGTGTCGGCTCAGGGTGTATTGCGTGACTATGAATGGTTTAGTAATGACCCTGAAGGATTTATTGAAGCGATGAAAAAAGAACTGCCAAGCTTCGCTCAGTTCTTAATGAACTATAAATACGATGCTCAATTAGCAAAAACTGTTATTGATAATGATGATAAGAAAGCCCTTGTTAACGTAGGGATGAATCGGTATGAAGAGTTTGCTTACCATCTGAAAAAACAAGATATAGATTGGTTTAAAGAAAATATACAGACCAATATGTTCGGTCCTAAAGTTAATATCCTGGCTTCAGATATCGAAGGTAAAATTCTTAAGTCTAAAGCGCTGGAGTTGTTTATTAATATATATGACCAGAAATATGCTTCGCTAGTTGATCTAGGAAAGAAACTCAAGTTATATGAGATAATTTCTTATAGAGATAAAATGAATGATACCTGGTATTATCGATGGTGAACCATCATCTATGGAATATTCCATAGATGGGCATAGATAAAAGTTGAACAAAAAACAATGAATATAGAATAAAATGAAAGGAATTCCATAGATGACATAGATAACATAGATAAATAAACTTCATATGTAAATAATATTTTATAAAATAAATATATATCCCCCAGGGAGAGTGAAATTAAGTATGGGTATCTATGGTAAGTATGGAATAATGCGAATTTAAAACAAAATCAGAGGAATTAATTGAAAATACAAGAATCATCTATGGAACTATCTATGGAAATTACCATAGATGGCTCAGGTCTAGCGCGAATGATTACAAAATGAATAATGTCATCAGCGTACGATCAGCAAATATAAAATGGAGGAATCAAAATCGATGACAAAAATATATCCAAAGCGTGATCCTCAAAGGCTCATTGAAAGATTTGGTAAAGAATATCTTTATGAGGTATGGGCTGAGCTTGGTCAATACAAGAGCGCCGAAAGAATATCAAAAGAGTTTGGTGAATACATCTCGCATTCAACAATGAGATGGCTAAGCCATAAATACAACTGGAAAAGAATTGTCACAGACAAGAGTCTGCCAATTTACAAAGCTGTTCTTAAAGGAACACAGAAGGCTGAGTTTTATCAGCATATAATATTTAAATAATGGAGAAAATTAAAATGGAAGTTCAACAAATTGCCAAGGATAGTTTCAATACTAACCTTCAGGCAAATTCAATAAAGTACACTCAAGCACAGTTAGACAAAGTAATGCAAGATTATCCAGATCTAACATCAAATGGCTTTGGAAGTTTTGATATAAAAAACTTTAAGAGTGATCGCGAAGATTTAAGAAATGATCTTGCAGGATTCAGGGCAGCCTGTGTGTATTTATCATACGCAAAACAAATAAGTAAAATAAACAAGGTCACTACAAGCTATGCTTATAAACACAGAGTTGAAGCTATGGGCTATCCTTATCTATACAATGGAACATTTATAGCTGCAGCAATACATATGGGCTATAGGTTGTGCAGGTATCCAGGGTCACCCAATGCGAGTTTCAATATATCTGATACTTTGTATAAGCAATTTAAGAGGAATAATAAACTGGGGGCAGGGTTGTG
>CAVPHP010000007.1:0-117801 GCA_963704275.1 uncultured Ignavibacteriaceae bacterium
AATTGGTTGTTCATCAACTAGGGTTGTAAACCTAAGAACCGCAAAAGATATTGTTAAGGATTATTATGAATCCGGTAAGTACGATGAAGAACTAAATAATGTAATTCAGATTGCAAAAGAAAAATTTGCGAGTGTAAAAGTTTCTGAAAACTCCGTTGTTATATTTGATGTTGATGAAACTGCACTTAACAATTACGGATTAGCCAAGCAAATGGACTTTGGCTACGTTTATGAGCTAAATAAAAAATGGAATCAAGAATTAAAAGCTCCAGCGATTGAACAAACAAAAGACTTATACAACAACCTTCTTAACAAAGGATTTAAAATAATTTTTCTTACTGCTAGAAATTCTAATGAATATGATGTAACATATAAAAATCTATTGCAAGCAGGTTTTACAGTATTTGATACTTTAATTACACAAAGCAAAGCAGATCAAAAATTAAAATCAGAAGAATTTAAAAGTAAAGTACGTACAGAGCTTGCAGACAAAGGATATGAAATTATCGGAACAGTTGGTGATCAATGGACCGATCTGAATGGACCATATTCCGGGATACAAATAAAAATCCCCAATTATCTTTATGAGATAAAATAGTGAACTAACAAAGTGTGATGAAACAAGTTTAAAAATTTTTTATGGATTGAGTCTGTTATAATCCACGTTCATTTATGTTCAATCCAAACTCTACACTTTTTATTATATTTATATCGATCGGTTTTATAAATAAAAATTTCCCAATAGTGAAAATTACATTTAAAATATTTTTAACCATTCTTTCTTTTACTTCGATTGTTGTATCCCAGAAAAATCAATTTTTGAATGAAGTTGGTTTGCCAATAATTACCAACTACTTACCCAAACAATATTCTGCTAATGTTCAAAACTGGGCAGTTATACAGGATAAAAGAGGTGTTTTATATTTTGGAAATGTTTCTGGTGTGCTTGAGTATGATGGAGTAAATTGGAGATTGATAAAAATACCCAACGAGGTTGTAAGATGTCTTGCGATTGATGATGATGGAAAAATTTATGTTGGCGGAATCAATCAAATTGGATATTTATCTCCCGATTCTTTAGGCGAGTTAAATTATGTTTCGCTAAATAAATATATCTCAGGTGAAAAAATTGATTTTGGAGATGTGTGGAGAATAATCATAAACGATGATGGATTCTACTTTCAAACCTTTTCAACGCTGTACTTGTTTGAATCTAATAAAAATAAACAGCAATCATTTATTAGTAGAATAATAAAAAATCCATCACTAAAACAATGGGAATCTCGAACAAGAATGAATCCCATCCATTCAATAGGTAACAGAATATTTATACATGAAAGAAATCTTGGGCTGCAAGAACTTATTAATGGTAAACTTGCCATGCTGCCAGGGGGAGAAGAGTTTGCGCAAGATTTAATTTGTATAATGCTTCCGTTTCCATCGTCAAAATCCAAAGACAAAAATCCTGATGAAAGAATATTGATTGGCTCACTAAGACGCGGTATGTTTTTATTTGATGGTGTCGGGTTCGAAAAGTTTAATAATGAAGCCGATAAATATCTGATTGAAAACAGATTATATTTTAGAGGTGCATTACTTGGCGATGGAGCTTATGCACTTGGAACACAGCTAGGGGGCATTGTTGTTATGGATCAAAACGGCAAACTGAAAAAAATCATTGATAAAAATATTGGATTAAACAACAACACGATCTGGGATTTATTTTGCGATCGCGAAGGAAATCTTTGGGCAGCTAGTGATAATGGTATTTCAAAAATTCTTTATCCCTCATCGCTACGAGTAATTGATGAAAATTCTGGGTTTGAAGGTTCAATCCAAACAATAAAATATTTTGATAATAAAATTTATTTAACTACAAGTTCCGGTGTTTACTATTTAGAAGATTTTTCAAATAATTCTAATAATAAAAAATTTATAGCAATAAAAAATATTTCAGTGCAATCCTGGGATATGATGCAATTAGATAACAAACTATTTGCAGCAACAAATGATGGCGTTGTAGAAATCAAAAATAATTCTGCCTCTATAATCGATTATAACTTTAGATACGCATATTGTTTTTGTAAAAGCCATGAACCATCATTAATCTATGTTGGATTGAACAATGGAATTGCAGTTTTAAAAAATGAAAATGAAAAAACTAAATTCCTCGGACTAATCGCTAACTTTAATACCGGTATTACAAGCATAGAAGAAGATGAAAAAGGTATTCTTTGGTGTAATGATGTTTCCGGGAAGATCATCGCACTAAAAACACCTGAGGATAAAAATGATTTAGCAGGCTACAAAAAATTAAATATTACTAATTCAGCTAAACAGGATATTAAAGCAAAAATATTTAAGCATTCAAATAAAATTTATTTTTATGATGACAAAAATATTTTTGAATACAATTATGAAAATAAAAAATTTGTCGCTTCAACTATTTTGAATAATCTGTTTGAAGATTCGACACAAACGATTTTAAATATCTTTCATGATGGACAAAACAGTATTTGGTGTGTAACAAATCACCAAGGAAAGATTCAGATTATAGAAATTGGTGGTGATAGAAAAACTGGAGCTACGAAAAAACATTCTCTACTAGGATTAGTTTCAGAAGAGTTGTATTCGGACTTTGTTTCTCTAAAAAGTTTTGTAAGTGAAGATAAATCAAAAGTGATTTGGATTGGCGGTGGAAACATCTTAATCAATTATAACCTGGATTCTGATTTAGATTTTAATACTACTCAATCAAATACCCCTTTAATAAGAAAAGTCTTTATAAACGGAGCTATCAGTATTTTTAATGGTTTTGCAAAATCAAAAAAGATTGATGAAAATAACCCCATTGAAATTGATTATTCATCCAACTCAATTGTGTTTGAGTATTCCTTGCCTTCATTCTTAAATGAATCAGGAAATGATTACCAGTTTTTATTAGAAGGGTTTGATAAAAAATGGAGTGGTTGGATCAAAGAAACAAAAAAAGAATATACAAACTTACCTACGGGAAGATTTGTATTTAAGGTACGCAGCAGAAATGCAAAGGGACAAGTTAGTGGAGTAGCGTCATATATTTTTATAATATTACCTCCATGGTATAAAACCTGGTGGGCTAATGTAATAGGGTTTTTAATCGTACTATTAATCATCAACTATGTAATTAGGATTAGAGTTAGATATTTAAAAAACAAAAACATAGTTCTTGAAAGACTTGTTAATGAAAGAACATCTAAAATAAAAGAACAAAAAGATGTTTTGGAAAAGCAGGCGCAAAAACTATTAGAACTCGATCAATTAAAATCAAATTTCTTCGCAAATATATCTCACGAGTTTAGAACCCCACTTACGTTAATTAAAGGACAGTTAGAAAATATTTTAAGAATAGTTAAAGATGAAACTGTTAAGAAAAAAGTTAATGTGGCATTTACAAACTCAAACAGACTTAACAGATTAATAAATCAGGTATTAGATTTATCAAAATTGGAATCAGGAAAACTGCATCTTGAGTTTGAAAAACATGATATCGTGACACTTATTAAAAATCGGGTTTCTTCATTTGATTCGTTTGCCGAGCAGAAAAACATAACCGTCCAATTTATAAGTAAGACTGATACACTATTTGCGAATATTGATATTGAAAAAATTGAAGAGGTGATTGATAATTTGTTATCAAACGCATTAAAATTTACTCCATCAAGGGGTAAGATAATAATTACGATTGATGTTGAAACTATCGAATTTTCGGAAAATGCAGTCATATCTATTTCCGATAATGGTGTTGGTATTTCTGAAGAGAAAATTTCCAATATATTTGATCGATTTTTTCAAGCTGACAATACTTCCACAAGAGAATATGAAGGAACCGGACTTGGATTAGCCATAGTAAAAGAACTTGTTGAATTGCATGGCGGGACTATAACAGTGGAAAGTAAATTAAATGAAGGAACAACATTTTATATTTCACTTCCGGTAATTGAAAACAATCAAAACTTGCCTGATGTGGAAACGGTATTGGATGAAAAACCTGAAAGTGCTGATGATTTAAGAGAAATGGTACTTATTGTTGAAGATAATTATGATGTTCGGAATTACATCAAAGAAAATCTTGAACAACATTACAGAATAGAAGAAGCAGTTAACGGCGAAGATGGAATTTTAAAAGCAATTGAAAAAACTCCTGATTTAATAATTACAGATTTAATGATGCCGAAGGTAAATGGTTTTGAACTTTGTAATAAAGTTAAAAGCGATCAAAGAACAAGTCACATTCCAATCATAATGTTAACTGCAAAAGTTGATGAACAAAGCAAACTTGATGGCTTGCAGATTGGCGCAGATGAGTTTCTTGCAAAACCATTTAGCCCTCGTGAATTAGAAATAAGAGTTGGGAATTTAATCCGCATAAGACAATTACTAAGGGAAAAGTATAAAGAAATATCGGTTATAAAAGCTGAGGATGTAAAGGCAAATCCTATTGATAAGGATTTTTTAGACAAAGTTTTTACCTTAATAAAAAATCACCTTGAAGATCATCAATTTAGTGTGCATAAATTAGCAGATGAGATGGCAATGAGTGTTTCCCAACTTAACAGAAAATTAAATGCGCTTATTAATCAATCAGCAGGCAAACTAATTCGTTCAACAAAACTTGACTATGCTGCCAGGCTTCTGGAAAAAAATGCTGGCAATGTAACTGAAATTGGGTACAGAATAGGTTTTTCAGATTTACCAAGTTTTACTAATAGTTTTAAAGAAAAATATGGCGTTTCACCAACTGAATATCTAAAGAACAGAAAAGAAAGCTTGTAATTTTCATCAAAACATAATCTTGCACAAAACTCCCAATAATCTGCTCAAAAATCCTAATAGTCTGATTAATGTAATTTCTTACGTTTGCAACATCTAATTATAAAGAGGCGCTTTCCATGCAAAAAAGATTTACTACTTTTTCAATATCCTTCATCTTAATCCTATTCTCCATCAAGCTATCTGCGCAAACAACGTATGAAATTATTGATCTTGGCCCCGGTTCGGTAAGTGATATTTCCAAAAACGGTCAATTTGTTTGCGGGATGAACTATCCGGCACCTGGTTATATTTGGAGCCAAAGCACAGGCAGAGTAGAGCTTGGTGTAGGAGAATATTCAGAAGCTTACGATGTTTCTAACAATGGAAAAGTTGCAGGAAGATTTTACGATCCTACATTACCCGCACCTAGCGGCAATCCAACTATGAGAGCAGGCTACTGGGAAAATGGAAGTTGGAACAGGTTAGAAGGGCTTGATAGCCTTGTTCCATTGGATGAAATGAGTTTTACGCACGCGTATGGAATTTCTGCGGATGGCACTACAATCGTTGGTATGCAATGGCATCCTAACTGGAAAGTTGAAGCTTTGCGTTGGGTTGATGGAAATGTAGAGGGACTTGGCCAAACTTTCGGACAAAATAGCCGCGCAAATAATGTTTCGGCAAACGGATCTGTTGTTGCTGGCTGGAATGCTGGGCCTGGCGGTTCACCCGATAGAATGGCGTATTCCTGGAATCCAACACCAAATTTTTTAGGTGGTTTTGATCAGACTTATTTAGTTGGAGAATGTGGTGGAATTAGTTCTGACGGAAGTATTATAGTAGGCACATCTGTTTGGCCTTTTATTTGGACAGCCGCTAGCGGTATGCAACAAGTTGTTGCAGACTCTTCTGATTATAACCAAGGATATGGATTAGGAGTTTCTGATGATGGAACCATTGTTGGTTGGGTTGACCCAGGCGGATTTAATTACCAGGCATTTATTAAAAAACCAAATTGGCAGGATATTGTATATTTATCAACATATATAAGTGATAGTCTTGGAATTCCGGGTTATGCTGGTTGGTATTTTGCATTTGGTCAGGCAATTTCTGCAGACGGCAAAACCATTGGTATGACAGCATATTCACCCTTAGGCGAACCAAAAGCTTTATTATTAAAGATAAATGACCCGGTTCCTGTAGAATTAACATCGTTTACAGCAAGTGCAAATAACAATGTTGTTAATCTTAGCTGGAATACTGCTACCGAATTAAACAATTCCGGTTTTGAAGTTCAAAGAAAAATTGAAAATTCAGATTGGAATCCAATAGGATTTATAAAAGGCAACGGCACTACAACTTCAAATAATAGTTACAGCTTCACAGATCAAAATCCTTTGGTTGGAAGTAATGTATATAGACTGAAGCAAGTGGACTTTAACGGCACATTCGAATATTCAAATGAAATTGAAGTGGAAATAGTACCTGCAGAATATGTACTGCAGCAAAACTATCCCAATCCATTTAACCCAACAACAACAATTAATTTTAATATTCCCAAAGAAGATTTTGTAAACATAACAGTTTTTAATTCTCTTGGAGAAAAAGTTGCAACTTTGTTAGATGGTGTGATGAATGCCGGTTCTCATTCTTTAAAGTTTGATGCAAACGGCTTTGCAAGCGGTTTGTATATTCTTAAAATGACATCAGGCAGTTTTTCTAATACAATTAAAATGAATTTATTGAAATAATTTCTTTAATAGATGAATAAAAACAATTATTAAATAATGAAAAACTTTATATGAAAAAAAACTTAACAATTCTATTCGTGATAATTTTTATTGCTGTATCAACTATGCAATTATCAGCACAAACTAATGTTCAATATTTTAATTTAGGTTTTGGCGGCGGCGCAAAAGTATCTGATAATGGTATGTATGTGTGTGGTAATAATTATCCTGCCCCTGCATTTCTATGGTCAGAATCCACAGGAAGGATAGACTTAGGAGCAATAAATTATAGCGAGGCATTTGGAGTATCGAACAACGGAAAAGTTGCAGGATCATTTATTGATACTTCTCTGCACGCACCAAACGGTAACCCAACTCTCCGTGCTGGTTTGTATGATGGCACAAGATGGATGCCTTTAGAAGGATATCCCGGTTATCCCGTACTTGATGAGATGTCTTACAACTATGGTTATGGAATTAGTGCGGATGGTTCAATGATAGTTGGAATGCAATGGCTGCCTACATGGAAAGCAGAAGCATGTTATTGGGATAATACAGGCGCCATTCATATGCTTGGAAGAACCGGCGGTGGTAGCAGCAGAGCAAATGACGTTGCCGTAACAGATACGGGTTTTGTTATTGTCGGTTGGGATGGTGACGCTAGTGGTCCAGGCCGACGAGCTTTTTATTGGGATCCCGTCCCTCATTTTATGGGCGGCTACGATGTTTCTTATCCAGACGGCCAGTGCAATGGATTGAACTCAGACGGTAGTAAGATTGTTGGGGGCTCAACAGGTGCTTTGTTTATCTGGACAGCTGGGCAAGGGATGAACTGGTTTAATACATCATATCTTAATTCTGGTTCTTACACCAAAGATATTTCTGATAACGATATAGTTGTAGGTTATGTTAGTCTAGGTGTCGGAAATTATCATGGTTTTATAAAGAGACCTGAATGGTCTGACATACTTTTAATTGAAAATTATTTAGTAGATAGTTTAGGAATTGCAGAAGCATCAGACTGGCTAAACTCTTTTGTAAATTCAATTTCTGCCGATGGATTAACAATTACAGGTACTGCTTATCCAATATCCGGAGGACCAATTGCTTATGTATTAAAGTTTAGCGATCCACTGCCAGTTGAGTTAACTTCATTTGCTGCATCATTCAATAATAATCAGGTGGTTCTTAACTGGTCAACAAGCACTGAGTTGAATAATCAGGGATTTGTTGTTGAAAGAAAAACTGAAAATTCCGTATGGAGTTCAATTGGATTTGCAGCAGGTTATAATACCACAACTGAAACACATAATTATCAATTTATTGATAATGAAATTTCATCAAACAAATATTATTACAGACTTAAACAAACTGATTTTGACGGCACATTTGAATATTCAAATGTTGTTGAAATTGACATTAATACAATTAATGAATTTTCACTAAATCAGAACTATCCCAATCCGTTTAATCCAAGTACAAAAATTTCCTTTACAATAGCACAAAACTCTAATGTAAAACTATCTGTATTTAACATGCTCGGAGAAAAACTTGCTGAACTTTTAAATGAAGTAAAAAGTGCAGGAACCTATGATATTAACTTTGATGGCAATGGATTATCAAGCGGTATGTATTTATATCGATTGGAAGCTGATGGTTTTATATCAACAAAAAAAATGACACTAATCAAGTAATCATTTGAAATGAATATAAAATCAAAAATAAAATTTTATTTACTAACTAATTCTTTCATTAATAATTATTAGGAGAACCCTATGTGTAAAAAACTAACTGTTTTCTTGGCTGTGGTTATGATGCTTGCTATCAATTATAACCTGAACGCTCAACCAACAGCTTATACGTTTGACACTGATTTATATAGTTATGGGACAGTGAATTTGAGTACCGGAGCATTTACATCATTAAATTTCTTTCCTCCGGGAAGCAATATGCAGGCAGTAACAGGTGATAATAACGGAACAGACGCACAGTATTCAATAGTGGCAAACACATCATTTACAACATTTTATTTATGGAATATAAACTTTAACACATTAAGTGGTGATAGTATAGGAGTAGTAGGCCCATTAGCATCAGGACAGACAGCCATAAAAGGTATGGGACACAATACGCTAACAGATACCTGGTACGTAGTAAGTTCAAATGATTTTGGATCAGCAGCATATTTATATACATTAAATGTAGCAACGGGTGGATTAACACAGGTTGGACAAATAACAGGAGCAGATTTACCAACGTCAATGGCCATCGATTGTAACGGTAATGCATACATAGTTGATCTAGTGGTAGGAGTATCTGCAACAGCAATACTTAAAACATTAAACCTAACAACAGCAGCAGCAGCTGCAATAGGAACGAATTTAGGATTTGCAAATTCAACAGCCTATGGTCACGATTTAGATTTTAATCCAGAGACAGGAGATTTGTATTGGGGTGCATACTGGTCGTCTGGATTTTTTAGTTCAGGAGGATCATTCAGACATATCAATATTGCTACCGGTACATCAACGGAAATAACACCGTTAGGACAGTATCAGAATTATATTTCATTTAGTGTGAACGCAGTATGTCCTACAACTGGACCAACAGCTTACACGTTTAACGGTGATTTTTATAAATACGGGACAGTAGATTTAAGTACAGGTGCTTTCACTTCATTAGATTTCTTTCCACCGGGAAGCAATTATCAGCCAGTTACTGGTGACAATCTCGGAATAGATGAGCAATATGCAATAATGACTAACAATTCATTCACAACTTTTTACTTATGGAATATTAACTTTAGTACATTAAGCGGAGATAGTATTGGAGTTGTTGGACCATTAGCAGCAGGGCAGACATCAGTAAAGGCAATAGCACACAATCCAATTACAGATACCTGGTATGTAATAAGCGGGAATGATTTTGGAACAGCATCATATCTTTACACATTAAATATTGCTACGGGTGGATTAACAACAGTTGGACAAATTGCAGGAGCAAATATACCTGTAGGACTTTCGATCAATTGTAATGGAATTGCATATCTAGTAGATGTAATCTCTGGGGGTTTATCCTCAACAGGAGTACTAAAAACAATTGATTTAACCACAGCTACTACAACACAAATAGGAACAAACTTAGGATTGGCAAATGTAACCGGATATAGTCAGGATTTAGCATTCAATCCGGAGACAGGAGACCTATACTGGGGTGCATACTGGTCGTCAGGATTCTTCAGCTCAGGTGGATCATTCAGATTGATTGATATAACAAATGGAACATCGACGGAGATAACAGCTTTGGGACAATATACAAGCTATATATCTTTTAGCATTAATGGACTCTGTACAGTTGTTCCTGTTGAACTAACCTCATTTTCAGCTAATGTTAATGATGGTACTGTAGTTCTTGAATGGAGTACAGCAACTGAATTAAACAACTCAGGATTTGAAATTGAAAGGAAATCACAGAACTCTGATTGGAACAGAATTGGATTTGTAACGGGTTCCGGCTCAACAACTGAGATACGCAAATATTCTTATTCAGATAATTCAGTTACATCCGGAAATTATTCCTACAGATTAAAACAGGTTGATTTTGATGGAACATTTGAATACTCACAAGAAGTTAATGTAGATGTAACTCCATCAATGGATTATGCACTTCAACAGAATTATCCAAATCCATTCAATCCAACAACAAAGATTAGATTTACTGTTCCTGAAGCATCAGCTGTTAAACTAACAGTATTCAATGCTATTGGTGAAGCGGTTAAAGATCTTGTTAATAATTATTACGAAGTTGGTTCACATGAAGTGATATTCAATGCTTCAAATTTTGCTAGCGGAATTTACTTCGTTAGAATGGAATCAGGTTCTTTTGTTTCTACAAGAAAAATTACTTTAATGAAATAGTTAATTGAACAGTCGGGCTGTCTAAAATAAAATTTTTAGACAGCCCATACTATTAAGAACACATCAATGAAAAAATCAACAAAAGATATACGATATTACCTTTTACTATTATTTGCTGCATTACTTTCATTTCTGTTTTTCACTCAATTTCTTTAATTAGTCTCTCCACAAGTAACCTTCCTTAATTATAATAAGCAAATACTTCTCCATCGCGATCAAAAATATAAATAATCCCCCGCCATTTTAATTTTCATTTATACACATTCTGTTTTACATCTGTAGATCGTAAAAAAATATTCAAACAGAATAAGCATGATTTCAAAATAAAATTAAGTATTTTTCAGAAAGAAAAATTTATTTCAAGCATAGATTTCTACTTTAATGAAAATTGGTTTTTTAAGTGATATTCATGAAGATGTTAGCAGCTTGCACAAAGCTTTGGCTCTGCTTGAAAAAGAAAAAGTTGATTCGATTGTATGTTTGGGAGATATTGTTGGTTTTGCCTTACCATTCTATAAAAATATTACAGAAAGAGATGCCGATACTTGTATAAAACTGGTTAAAGAAAATTGTTCTGACTGCGTGATTGGAAACCACGATCTTTATGCAATAAAAAAAACACCAACATTCAATTCCGGCTTCAACTATCAGGAAAATTGGTATTTGTTGGACTACGATAAGAGAGCAAAGCTTGCACGTAATAAAGTATGGCTATACGAAGATTCTGAAATTCCATCTATACTTAGCAATGAATCTAAAGAGTATCTAAATGGATTGGATGAATTTAAAGCACTTTTAGTCGACAAAACTAATATTTTTATTTCTCACTTCTGTTTCCCCGATTTTTCTGGCTCATCAATTTTTTTTCCGGAACAACCATTCCATTTAAAAAAACATTTTGAGTTTACACAAAACCATAATTGCTCATTTAGTTTTTCCGGGCATGGACATCCGGAAGGCTGCATTTATATAGATGATGAGAAATTATCACTTTTAAAATTTGGAGAGCATTTATTAACCAATAATAAGTGCTGGATAGTTGCCCCTTGCGTTGCTAATACATCAAGAAAAAATGGTGTTTTAATTTTTGATTCGACAGATAAATCCATAAATATTTTAGAATTAATCGATAATTAGATTTTTGGAAGTGTAATGGAAAAATTATCAAATAAAAAAAAAATTAGCTTTTTTATTAGAATACTACTGCCAACATTTTTAACAATCGGACTTTTCATTACATCACTTTTCATTGTATTTATTCCACAGTTTGAAAAAGCAGTAATGGAACGCAAACGCGAAATGATTAGAGAATTGACAAACTCGGCTTGCAGTATTTTGGACAAATGGTACGAGGTTGAATCTGAGGGAAAAATCAGTAGAAACGAAGCGCAGGAAATTGCCAAGGGTGAAATAATAAATCTAAGGTACGGCGATGAATTGAAGGACTATTTCTGGATTACTGATTACCATCCAAATATGATTGTTCATCCATACAGATTAGACTTACTTAATAGAGATTTAACTCACACTAAAGATTCGCACGGCAAATTACTTTTTGTAGAAATGGTTAAAACGGCAAAAGCAGAGAGCGCAGGATTTGTTTTCTATAATTGGCAATGGAAAGATGATTCAACAAGAATTGTCCCAAAACTTTCATACGTAAAAAGTTTTAAGCCATGGCAATGGGTAATTGGAACAGGAATTTATATTGAAGATGTAAGTTTGGAAATTGCAGCACTTGAAAAACAAATGATAAATATTTCGATTGGAATTGTATTTTTAATCACTCTTCTTCTTTCATTCATATCCTACCAAAATATTAAAACTGAAAAACATCGCTTACAAGCGGAATCAGATCTACATGAGTCACGCGAAAAATTTAAATCAATTGTAGAGGCGTCATCTGAGGGATTGGTGATGATACTTGAAAACAAACAAATCTACTTCAATAAAACCATTTGTCAGATGTTAGGATATTTAGAAGATGAAATAAAAAGACTCAAATTTGTTGATATATTTGTTAAGCTGCCCGCGCTATCTATCTATAATTTTGAAGAAGAAGAGTTAATCGTAAACCCTGATTTCCAAAGTGAACAGATGGAATCGATACTAAAGAAAAAAGATGGTGCCTTTTTAAATGCACTTCTTATTGCTTCACCTATTTCTTTTCTAAATAATAATGGGATTGTATTTAGTTTCAAGGATATTACCTCAACAAAAAATATATCAAAAGAACTCAACAAATCAGAAGAAAAGTTTATTGTCTTAGCTAACAAACTATCAATAGGGGTTTTTAATGCTAGAGCTGAGGAAAAATTATTACTTTTAGAATCCAATAAAGCACTAAAAGATTTATTGGCTATAAAAGAAGATGATGAAAGCGATATTTATTTGTCAGATTTTTTCGAAAAGGAAACCGAGTATCAGCAATTTTATAAGGATTTGTCGCAAAACGAATTTGTAAAAAATAGGGTGGTAAGTTTTATAAAAAATAATGGTATGAAAATTTTTGTTTCGATTTCATCTATTCTTAAAGAGGATCAAGAAAGTAACGTTAAGAGTATAGAAGGAACTCTTGAAGATTATACTGAAAAAACAAACATTAAAAAGGAAAGAGATTTATTAATTAGTGATCTGGAAAATTCGATTTCGTTGTTAAACAGACCGATTAATGATTTTATTAAAGCAGTACCAAGATGCAACATTAATCTTCCGGCTGCAGAGGCCATTAAACTAATGATAAGAGAAAAATCTGAATCCTTGCTATTAACAATGGAATCCGACAAGGAAATTGGAATTGTTACTCTTACCGATCTAAAAAACCGCTTGTTAGCTAGTGAAGTTGATCTAAAATTACCCGTGCATACATTTATGTCCTCTCCGTTAATATCAATAAATCATTTCTCTTCTATTTATGAAGCGCTGGTTTGCTTTTCAGAAAAAAATGTTCATCATTTGCTTGTTAAGAATGAAGAATTAAAAATTATAGGAATAATTAATTCAGGAGATCTCCAAAAAGCTTTTCATATTACTTATTTGTTTTTTATACGGAAAATTCAGAATGCAGAAAACACAAGAGAAATTAAATCTGCTCATAAGGAGGCAATGCATATAGTTGACGGGTTAATAAGGGAAAACAGAAATGCAGATGAGATAACCAGAATGACTACTGTGATTGCCGATACTGTTTTAAAAAGGATACTTGAGTTGACTATACAAGAAATAGGCGAACCACCGGTTTCATTTGCATTTATAACTCTGGGCAGTGAAGGCAGGGAAGAGCAAACATTATCAACTGATCAGGACAATGCAATTGTTTTTGATGAATGCGAAGTTGAAAAGTTTGACTTGGCGCAAAATTATTTTTTAAAGCTTGGACAAAATGTTTCGGAACGTTTAGATGCAATTGGTTATAAGTATTGCAAAGGAAATGTAATGGCTAAAAATCCGCAGTGGTGTCAGCCGTTATCAGTCTGGAAAAAATACTTTACCGAATGGATTACAAAAGCTGAACCTAAAGACTTACTTGATATAAAAATCTTTTTTGATCTTAGATTTGTTTATGGTAACAACAATCTAATTGAGGATCTTCAAAAGCATATCGATCACATTACATCAAGCAGCAGTTCCTTTTTCATTTATATGGCAGATAGTATTCTTAAAACACACATTCCCGAGGGTGCAAATAAACTCAAGACAGTTTTTGATATCAAAACCCTTATGCTGCCTATTGTAGATTTTGCACGATTGTATTCTTTAAAGAATCAAATTACTATATCCAACACGGTAAAAAGGCTAAATATTATTTACGAAAAGAACCTTATTTCTAACACTGGTCATCAAAATCTTTTACAAGCATATAACTTTTTGATGCAACTTCGTTTTAAGAATCAGGCCTTGCAAATAAGGCAGCATAAATCACCGGATAATATTATTGATCCGCATATGCAATCTGATATTGATTTGTTGGTCATAAAAAAATCTGTTTCTATTATTGAAGATTTTCAAAATAAAGTTAAGTTAGATTTTAAAGGAACACTTGTCGGATAATTGGCAGTTCGGCAACAATTAGTCTATGTTTAAACTTTGTAAATGTTGATCAATCTTTGATCTTCATGGTGTTTGTAATAATTTTGTTTACTAAATAAAATTATTTTGTGCATGAAATTATTCCTACATACTTTCACCTCATTTACTATTCACATCTAAAGGAAAAACCGTATGAGCATTAAATCAGAGAAAGTACAAGAAATTGTAAACTCGGATAAGTTTCAAAAACTTGTCAAGAAACGATTAAGCGTATCCTTAACATTAACAGCTGTTATGCTAATAGTTTACTTCGGATTCATTTTAACCATCGCTTTTTATAAAGAGCTGCTTGCCTATAAAATTGGAGAACACCTAACAATTGGATTACCTATCGGGATCGGCATTATTGTTTTTGCCTGGATTTTAACAGGACTCTATACACGTTGGGCAAATCAATCTTATGATAAAAGTGTAAGAGAGCTAAGAGATCAGGTATTACAAAAATAATAACCAAAATTTTTATTGGATTAAAATTTTAAGGAGAAATTAATTTGGATAATTTTGAAACAACTCTCGGACAGGTTAATATTGCTTCAATAGTGATTTTTTTTATGTTCGTTGCAATATCCTTATTTATCACATATTGGGCAGCTAAAAAAACAAAAACCACCTCAGAATTTTATGCAGCTGATAGAAGCATTTCAGGATTTCAAAATGGTTTAGCTCTTTCGGGTGATTACATGAGTGCTGCTTCGTTTCTAGGCATTGCAGGAATGGTTTCTTTAAAAGGATATGATGGCTTAATATACTCCATCGGTTTCCTCGTTGGATGGCCTCTGGTTATGTTTCTAATTGCAGAACCTCTTAGAAATTTAGGTAAGTTTACTTTCGCCGATGTTGTTGCTTTTCGATTAAAACAGAGACCTGTCAGAATAGCCTCATCAGTTGGCTCATTAAGTACTATTATTTTTTATTTGATTGCACAGATGGTAGGTGCAGGTGCACTTATCAACATTCTCTTTGGGTTACCCTATGAGGCCGCCGTTATTGTGGTTGGTTTAGTTATGATATCGTATGTACTTTTCGGTGGAATGCTTGCTACAACATGGGTGCAGATAATAAAAGCGGTTTTACTATTAGGCGGAGCCACTTTTCTTGTTGTGCTTACCCTTTCATATTTTGAAATGAATCCCTTAAAATTAATTGAGAAAGCTGCCTCCTTATATGGAGATGCAGTTCTTTCACCAGGGGGTTTTGTTACAAATCCATGGGATGCAATTTCTCTGGGCATTGCTCTTATACTTGGAACAGCAGGCTTACCACACATACTAATGCGCTTCTTTACTGTACCAGATGCAAAACAAGCAAGAAAATCTGTTTTTATTGCCACAGGATTTATTGGTTATTTCTACATTCTAACATTTGTTATTGGATTTGGCGCAATGGTTCTTGTTGGGCAGGATGCAATTACAGCAATTGATAAAGGCGGAAATATGGCCGCTCTGCTTCTTGCAGAATCTGTTGGCGGACAGTTCTTTTTAGGGTTTATAGCTGCAGTTGCTTTTGCTACAATTCTTGCTGTTGTTGCAGGATTAACACTTTCAGGTGCATCTACGCTATCACATGATCTTTATGTGAGCGTGGTTAAAAAGGGTAAATCTGATGAAGCTGGGGAAGTTAGAGTGGCCAAAATTGCAACCCTTATAATTGGTGCTTTAGCAATCATACTCGGCTTAATATTTAAAGGGCAAAATGTTGCTTTTATGGTTGGATTAGCTTTTTCTATTGCGGCTAGCGCAAACTTCCCATCTTTACTACTGTCTATTCTCTGGAAAAAATTTACAACCAAAGGGGCGGTTGCAAGCATTGTTACAGGTGCAGGATTAGCTATAATACTAATTTTTCTTAGTCCAACTGTTTGGGTTGATATATTTAAAAACGAATCAGCCATTTTCCCTTTAAAAAACCCAGCACTGTTTTCAATGTCAGCTGCTTTTATTGCGGGAATAGTTGTCTCCTTATTAACAAAAGAAGATGAAGCAGCATTAAAGTTTGAAGATGAAAAATTAAGAACTTACTTAGGTATAGGTTCTGAGTAATTAATTTATTTTATAGGGAATAAAGTATATGAAAAAGTATTTTCTATCATTTTTTATTTTGTGCATATTAACAAACATTTATGCACAGGAGAGCAAATCCGGATTTGGCATATCGTTTTCCGGGTTCGTAAAAACTGATATTATTTATGATTCTCGTCAAACTGTTTCTGCAAGAGAAGGACACTTCTTGTTATATCCTTCTCCGGAATCTTTTGATGCGAACAAAGTTGATATAAATGATAATCCTGGCTTTAACATTTTATCAATTCAATCTCGCTTAACAGGTAAAATTACAGGTCCCGATGCATTTGGTGCTAAAACTTCAGGACAACTGGAGGGCGAGTTTTTTGGAACAGCCGATAGCGATGTAAATGGTTTTAGGCTACGTCACGCCTTTGTAAAACTGGATTGGGAACAAACATCTTTGCTTGTTGGACAAACCTGGAACCCAATGTTTATTACAGAACTGGTTCCCGGTACGGTTTCATTTAACACCGGAGCGCCGTTTAATCCATTTGCACGAAATCCACAAATTCGTTTTTCTATTGCAATAGATAAATTTAAATTTATTGCTGCGGCTTTGGCGCAAAGAGATTTCCAAAGTAACGGACCAAACGGATTTAGCTCTTCTTATTTAAGAAACGCAGTAATACCAAATCTTCACGGTCAAATTCAATTTGCTAGTGATGGTAATATTGCTGGAATTGCAGTTGAGTATAAAAAACTTACTCCGCGTTTAGTAACAACAAAAAATATTTCAACTGATGAATCCATTAGTAGTTTTGCAGCTTCTGCATTCTTCAAACTTAATTTGCAGCCGGTCACAATTAAAGCACAAGGAGTTTACGGCGGCAATCTTGCAGATTTAATGATGTTAGGTGGTTATGCAGTAAAATCTATTGATACAACAAGTGGAATTGAACAATACACTGATCTAAAATGTTTATCCGGTTGGATAGATTTATCTACAGGAAAAGAAATTGAATTTGGTTTGTTTGCCGGATATTCAAAATCACTTGGAGCTACTGATAATATTGCCGGTTCTTATTTCGGAAGAGGAACGAACATTGAAAATTTGTTCAGGTTATCACCTCGTATCCAGTTCAATAGTGAAAAAACCCGCATTTCTACAGAGTTAGAATATACTTCTGCTGCATACGGAATAAACGACAATTTAGATAAGGGAAAAATTAAGAATCTAACTTCGGTTGCTAACATTAGGTTATTGGTAGCCGTTTTCTACTTTTTTTAATTTTGGATTGTTAAGGGCTAATTAGTGTTCTGATTAGTCCTTAATATCCTATTTCTTCAAAAATTATGCGATTCTACTTTTAACGCAAACCTTTGATATAGTTTGTAAATTAACAACCAGCATCACAAAATTTCTTATATTTGCACTCGATTTTTAATAAAAGAGATATAAATGCCCGCAAAAAATTTTTCAGATATTCCTAAAGCATACAATCCCGCAGAGGTTGAAGATAAATGGTACAAGTACTGGAACGATAACGGTATTTTTAATTCTGATATCGATGAAACAAAAAAGCCATATACAATTGCAATTCCACCGCCAAACATAACCGGCATGTTAACGATGGGACACATCCTTAATAATTCTCTTCAGGATATTTTTATCCGCACAAAACGTATGCAGGGCTACAATGCCTGCTGGGTTCCTGGAACTGATCATGCTTCCATCGCAACAGAAACAAAAGTAACAAAGTTTTTAGCTGATAAGAACATAGATAAATATCAAATAGGACGCGAAGCTTTTTTAGAACATTGCCAGGAATGGAAAAAAGAATACGGCGGAATAATAATTCAGCAGTTAAAAAAACTTGGTGTTAGCTGCGATTGGCGACGAGAACGCTTTACAATGGATGATGAATATTATCACGAAGTTATAAAAGCATTTGTTGATCTTTATAAAGAAGGAAAAATTTATCGTGGTTACAGAATGGTTAACTGGGATCCTGCAAACAAATCTGCAATCTCTGATGAAGAAGTAATTTTTAAAACCGTTAATGGAAAACTTTGGTACTTTAAATATCCGGTAATGAATTCCGAAGAATTTGTTATCGTTGCAACAACACGCCCGGAAACGATGCTTGGGGATACTGGAATTGCAGTTAATCCAAATGATAAACGATATAAACATCTTATTGGTAAAAAAGTTTTATTGCCAATTGCAGAAAGAGAAATTCCAATTTTTGCTGATGATTATGTTGATATGGAATTTGGAACAGGCGCAGTTAAAGTTACGCCCGCCCACGATGTTAATGATTATGATATGGGTCAGCGACACAAGCTTGAGATAATAAACATCTTTAATGATAATGCAACTACAAATAATAATGTTCCAAAAGAGTTTCGTGACCTTGATCGTTATGAAGTTAGGAAAAAAGTTGTTGCAAGAATGGATGAACTTGAATTACTTCATATGATTGAGGATTATCAAAATAAAGTTGGATACTCTGAGCGCGGCAACGTTCCTATTGAACCATACTTAAGTGAACAATGGTTTATGAAAATGGATGAACTTGCAAAACCTGCTGTTGATGTTGTGCAAGAAGGAAAAGTAAAATTTTATCCCAAGCATTGGGAAAAAACTTATTTCCATTGGATGGAAGGAATACGCGATTGGTGCATTTCGCGTCAGCTTTGGTGGGGACATAGAATTCCTGTTTGGTATCACAACACTACTCATGAAATTTATTGCGATATTGTTCCGCCAAAAGATTTGCAAAATTGGAGACAGGATGAAGATGTGCTTGATACCTGGGCATCAAGCTGGTTGTGGGCACACGCAATATTTAAAACCGATGATGAACGAAAATATTATTATCCAACCAACACGCTCGTTACCGGTCCGGATATTATTTTCTTTTGGGTTGCAAGAATGATTATGGCTGGAATGCATTTTATGAAAGACATTCCATTTAGCGATGTTTACTTTACCAGCATCATTCGTGATGTTGAAGGTAGAAAAATGAGCAAGTCGCTTGGCAATTCACCCGACCCGCTTGATGTGATAAAAGACTATGGTGCTGATGCATTGAGATTTACAGTAATTTATCTAGCTCCTCTCGGACAGGATGTATTGTTCAGCTCGGATAAATGCGAGCTTGGTAGAAATTTTGCCAATAAGATTTGGAATGCTGGTAGATTTCTTTTAATGAACGTTGAAAACATTCCTCTTAAAAAAGAATTAAAAAATTCGCATATAGATTTTGCAGATGAATGGATATACTCACGATTAAATAAAACATTACAGATGCTTAACAAAGCGATGGATGAGTTTGAAGTTAATAATGCTATAAAACTTATACATAGTTTTATCTGGAATGACTTCTGTGATTGGTATGTTGAAATGATTAAAAACAGACTTTATGCCGATGATGAAGAAATAAAATCGGCTGTTCTGACCAGGGCAATTTCAATTTTTGAAGATGCACTTAAAATGCTGCATCCTTTTATGCCGTTTATTACAGAAGAACTATGGCAATTAATGGATGAAAGAACAGATGGAGAAAGTATTTCCACAGCATCATATCCTGTAGTTGATGAGAGAATGATTAAAGATTCTGCTGATGAGGAAATGGATTTTGTAAAAGATATAATTACTGCAATAAGAAATATCCGTGGGGAAATGAATATTGCACCATCTAAAAAAGTAAACGCAATGATTAAATCGTCTTCTGTAAAAGAACACCAGATTGAATACATAAAAAAACTTGCAAAAGTTGAAGAACTGCAAGTCGATGTGAATATTCAAAAACCTAAAGCTAGTGCTTCTGCAGTTTTAAAAGGAGTTGAAATATTTATTCCTCTTGAAGGATTGATTGATCTTGAAGTTGAAAGACAGAAAATCCAAAAAGAAATAACAAGACTTGAAGGATCGCTTGCCGGAATTGAAAAAAAGCTTGTCCAATGAAAAATTTGTTGCAAATGCTGCTCCGGAAGTTGTTGAAAAAGAAAGAGCAAAGCAAAAAGACTGGATGGAAAATATTGGCAAGCTTAAAGAGATATTGAAGCTAATCTTAAATTAAATGTTGCTGTCATCCCGAACTTGTTTCGGGATCTTTAAATACTTTAAAGTGGTTCAGCATAACAAAGAGGGCAACCATTATTATGAAAAAAACGGACTCAAGGTTTTGGGACATATGAAATAGAAGAATTGGCGAGTTATGGGATGAAGGCATAAAAATAATTCTATTTCCAAACGTATTTATCCTCAAAACTAAGATTTATTAAATCTTTAATCGCAAGCTTATCACCCCTAGATAGCTCATCATACTTCATTTCAGGTGTGTGTTTTGTTGAGATGTATGGATACATTAAATCTTTTTCGTTTTCACTATGTCCAAGTCCCAGTGCATGACCAAACTCGTGAACTATAGTAGCTTTAATTTCTCCGGGTGAAATTATTTCATCCCTGTTTTTTATTAAACTGATCTGGATTTTAGAAAACTCAATTTCCTTTTTCTTATCAGTATCATAGTCAGTTAAGCCAAGGTAATTTTCCTCGTACTTATCACCAAGATTTTCTACAAATATTAGAGCAATGTCAGCATCATCAAATGATTTGACAAGCTTATACTGAATTCTATCATCAGCTTTGCGCCAAACATCCATAGCATATTTTACATAATCTTTATAAGCAGATTTGTAATAATGTGATGATGATTCCTTTACAAAAATCTTTAACGGAAATTTTAGTTCAGCCCAATGTTTTCCATCCCACAAACTGTTTTTGGATTTTTCAATCCTAAAATAATTTTCGGAATAGTTTTTTTCATTTATGCGATTTATTTTTTCTTTGTGAGTGTAGCTTTCAAAATCTTTTTTGATGATATTTTTGTCGTAATAAGAATTAGATTTTATGTCTTTGGGATTATGAAACTCAACATCATTAGCAGTGCTTTTTAATGATGAACTTTTTTGATATGTATTATATGAATTCCCCATAGATTTTTTGCTTGCAGATGGTCTTTTTTGAGCAATTGTATTATTAATTAAGGTTAGGTTTGATACAACTAATACTAAAATAGCCAGTATATAATTAGCCGATTTTGCCATTTTTGAACTCAGTTTTTCTAAATCTATTTGTTTGTGATTATTTTTAAAATCTGCAAGTGTCAAATACTATTCCAAAAGATAAGTTGAATTATCGAAAAAAATCACAATATAGTTATCGATTGAATGTCTTATTTAGAATATTAAAAATATTCTATAGTCTAAATTGATAAACACTTTTTAATGATATTCCAAATTACTTCCACCGATAAATTCACGCAGTACACTATCGTTTGGTACGGATGACTCATCTTCAACCGGAGTGACAGTTTTTAAAACATTATAAACTCGTTCGGATCTTTCAAGTGCGTCAGCTTTAAGCGGATCGTCTTTGTATTTATTTTTCCATTCTTCAAAAAGTTTTAGCATTCTATTTGCATAAATTGGAACTTCGTAAGGCATTCCACTGCTGATAATAAAATCCGCTGTGTTGGAGTAAGGAATAATATTTCTTAATTCACTGCCGCGTACATAGTGCCAATGTTCTAAAGTCTGTTGTGGTTTGTAAGCGCGGAAAACGGAATCTCGTAACATTCTGCGCATTAATCTTAAATCTGTCCAGCGGATATATTTTCCATCTTTTGCTTTCATTTGCAAAAGTGGTTCCAGATAAAGTTTAAATTTTACTTCTACAGAAATATCTTTGCTGAAGGCAGGATATAGGCCGTGTAAGCTGTCAATTAAAAGTAATTCGTCCTTGGCAAGTTTCATCGGAGTTGCATTTAGTTTGCGGGTTCCGGTTTTAAAATCGTAAAATGGAATCATTACTTCTTCGCCATTACTTAATCTTACAAGATGTTCGTTTATTAATTCTAAGTCCAACGCTTGCGGAGTTTCAAAATCATAATCACCGAATTCATCTTTTGGATGAAACTCTAAATCAAAAAAGTAATGATCTACATTTAATGCTTTAAACTTGAATCCTTTTTTGATCAGCTTTTGTTCAAGTTTTATTGTCGTAGTTGTTTTGCCAGATGAAGAAGGACCGCTAATCATAACCATTCTAAGTGAATCTAATCTTTCAATAATTAAATTTGCAGCAAGTTCAACATCATCTTCATAAAGAGCTTCAGATTCGTGTACGATATGCGGAAATTCACCTTTTGCAATTCTTTCGTTCAAACTATCAACCGTGTGTAGGTTATGTGAAACTGCCCAATCCAGATTGCGCCAAATCTTTTGCCATGGAACGTTTTCATTAAGTTTGGATGCATATCTTCCCTCAGCATCTCTTCTATTCGTTGCTTCTTCACGATAGAGTATATACTCCTTTGCTACTTTAGCGTGGCCATTTTCTACCAGAACTTTTTCAACAACATCCTGTACATCTTCAATATGCGGAGTTGTACCTTCCGGAAAGTTTTTATTAAGTATTTCAACTACTTGTTCGGATAATTTTTGTGCCGTGGATTTGTCCCTTCCGCCAACAGCTACAGCCGCGCGGTAAATAGCATTTGCAATACGTTCTTGATTGAATGGAACAACGGCTCCGGTTCTTTTAATAACATTTTTAATATGGGTTTGCATTAGCACTCCTTTTAGAAAGAATTTTTATATGCCGCTATTAATTTATAAAATAAGATTGATTGGAACACTTAAAATGTTTAGAATTATTAAATCATTTTGTCATAACTAAAAAACCCGATTATAAACTAATCGGGCTCTTCAGTTTTAGAATATTCAGATAAATTTATTTCATATAAACCATTTTAATTTTTTGTGAGTTTACTTTTCCTGTGGTGATTGAAGTAGTATTTAATACAGCAAAATAAATTCCTGAAGATAAATTAGATGCATTAAATAATTTTGTGTGATTTCCTTCTGACTGAACTTCATTAAAAAGCTCAGCAACAACTTCGCCAAGAATATTTATAACATTCAATTGTACAGAGCTTTGTTCTGGAATGTTATATTTTATTATCGTAGCGGGATTAAATGGATTTGGATAATTTTGTTCCAGAACAAAATTGTTAACGCTTCCGCCAACGTTAACAGATATATTACCTGCAATTGTTCTTGTTCCATCAAAATCAATTTGCTCTAATCTGTAATTATATTTTCCGGCAGATAAATTTTGATCTGTAATTGAGTAAACCTGTTTTTCTGTTGTTGTACCATTGCCATCAACAAACGCAATCTTTTTCCAATTATCATCATCATAATTTGAGCGAAGAATATCAAAACCCAGGTTGTTCAATTCAGTTGCAGTAATCCACTTTAAAGTTACACTGTTTTCAGAAACTGATGAAGTGAAAGATTCAAGTTCTACTGGAACAGTTGTGGGATCAACATAAATGCCTGTATGCTGCGGATTGAACTGGTACATAGCATTTACAATTTTTGTTGGATTGTAAGGCAGTCCGGTATTCCATACATATAGAAATACTTGCTTATTATTTATATCAAAGTTAAAACTACCGCCAACCATATCAAGTGTGCCGTCATTATTTAGATCACCTAAAAGCGGCTGTTGAAAACTTGTGTTCTGCATTAATTCAAGTGGCCAGCCCGTTACTTGAGTCCCATCCATATTTAATGCACGATATCTACCCAATCCACTTTCTGTAACATTTTCATCAAATATTATTTCAAGCTCATTGTCGTTATCAATATCTGCAACAGTAATTTGATTTGCTGATCCATGATATGGTCCCATTGGAAAATTACTAACTAAACTTCCATCAACATTATAAGCAAATACGGAAAAAGAGGGTGTTGGTGATGATCCGTATTCTCCAATAATTACTTCAAGTTGAGAATCGCCATCAATATCCGCAACTATAGGAGCACCGTAAATCCAGTTGGGAACAAACTTTGGCCAGCCGGGCAAACTTGTGCCGTCATATTTAACTGCATAAGTAATTCCACCGGAATCAGTAGCAGAAGAATGGGAACAAAAAAGTATTTCTAATTTACCATCTCCTGTTAAATCAGCAAGAACTGGTGCAGAATAGGAATTTGATCCAACAAGTGAGTCTACAATAGCATAAGGAAATCCGGGTAATATTTGTCCATCTTTATTCCATACATACAAAAGATTTCTTGATTCCATTACAACATCCATAACACCATCGTTGTTTACATCACCTGCAGATGCGGATGATCCAACATATCTATCCATTGGTATGGGCCATCCGGGATATACAGTTCCATCGCCTTTGTATACATAAGCCCACCCGGTTCTTGTCCCTAAAATTATTTCCATTGAACCATTACCATCTAAATCAGATAGTGTAGCACTCATTGGGTATTTCCCAACATTAACAGGAAACCCGGTAACAACCGAACCGTCTTTTTCAAATACCTGAATATGACCACCAAGCGGTCCGCCAATTCCGGCAACAACTTCACCTTCGCCGTCATTATCAATATCACCGAAAGAAACAGTCCACACAGCTTCGTAATATTGTGTAAAAGTTTTAGGCCAACCCGTAACGGCTGTTCCATCTAAGTTAACGGCATACAAAGTTTCACCGCCGCCAAAAATTATTTCCATTTCAGCATCGCTATCAAGATTACAATAAATTGAGCCTGTCTTAGGTGCGATAACAGTGTACAATCCTTGTTTTGGAAAACCTGTGTAAACGGTAAAACCTGGATCATACATTTTGCTATAGGTATTTGATTCAGCTATTATATCTGTAGTAAGTGCAGCTCCATCAAGATCGGGTACAAAGTTTGATCTTGTTTGTGCTGAGTTTGAAATGCTAAGCAGGAGAATAAAAACGGAAAGAGAAGTAACAAGTAAATAAATACGTTTCATAATTTTACCTTTTGTTAATTGCGAGTAATTTTAATAGAGCATTTACAAGTGAACAAGGTTTTCATTCAAAATTATGATTAAAAAATAATAAAATATTTATCAGATACGAATAATAATAAGCAACTCTTACCTGCCTGTAATAAATATCAGTCAGCAAGTATTAGGAAATAATTGTTCAGTCAAATAATAATGATTAATTTCTAATGTCATTTATATACAAAAAAACGGAGCCAACAATGAAATATTTTTTTATACTATTTACAATGTTATCCATTCAAATATTTGCTCAGTACACAACACCTAACACTGGTGTAAACTGGAATCTTGATGATCTTGTTACAAACTCAGGTGGAGTTGTTATGGGAACGTTTCCAAATTATACGATCAGCAATAAAATTACTGTTGCTGCAAATGATCAGGTAAACATAGCTGCGGGATCAATCATTACTTTTACTGCAGTATCCGGACAGTTTGAAGTTAATGGAATTTTTAAAGCTGTTGGAACAGCAGCTGATTCCATAATTTTTACATCTACTGTTCAAGATTCAACAGGATATTATTATGGGTTTTTGTTTAATACATCACCAAACGATACAGCTTCAATAATAAGCTATGCAAGAATTTATTATGCAGATTATGGAATGAGATGTATAGGTGCAAGTCCTACGATGTCTAACTCTTATATATTCAATTGTAATAGAGGGTTTAATCTTAGCTCCTCTAACGTAAAGATATTAAACAATGTTATTGAAAGATGCTATGAGTACGGCATTACAATGACCTCAGGCTCTTCGCCTTTAATTGAAGGTAACACGCTTGCTAATAATAACACAAAAGGAACTTCAGCGTTAAATCAAATCAGTATCGGACTTCAGGGTA
Organism: uncultured Ignavibacteriaceae bacterium; assembly: GCA_963704275.1. Lineage (GTDB taxonomy): Bacteria > Bacteroidota > Ignavibacteria > Ignavibacteriales > Ignavibacteriaceae > IGN3. The sequence goes on from CAVPHP010000007.1 coordinate 26,288, forward strand.
ATAATTCCCCAATTATCCGTAATAATATTATTTATGGTGGAACGAGCATTCCAACAGGAGGAATCAGTCTTTGGGTAAGTGGTGCCTCAGCCTTTTCGAATGCAGTTATTGAAGGTAATGAAATTTTTAATAACGCCTTTGGCATAACGCTACTAAGCTCCTCAAACGGTATTATCAACGCAATTGTAAAGAACAATAAAATCTATAACAATAATATCAATCCAAATGCTCAGGTTTCCGGAAGTGGTATAAACGTTAATGGAAGCCCGACAAATCAACCGATAATTACTGGAAATGAAATTTTTGGTAACTGGTGGGGAATCACAATTCAAAACGGTACTACAGTGCAAGCTGGACCAAACCCAAATATTGGAAATGTTGAAAACGCTGATACAACTGATGATGGAATGAATATTTTTTACAACAATGTTCAAGGTATAGATACTTTTGATGTTTATAATAATTGCACCAATGATGTTTTTGCACAGAATAATGACTGGAGAGTTTATGATTCAACCTCGATCGAACAGCATGTTTTTCACAAAGTTGATAATGCTGCACATGGATTAATAAAATTTGTCCCGTTCTCCTCACAAATTCCAGTTGAGTTAACATCTTTTTCCGCAAATGTTGTTGATGGAAATATTTCTCTAAACTGGATCACAGCAACCGAGTTGAATAATTTGGGTTTTGAAATACAAAAAAGCCCATCACCAACCCCTTCCCTAAAGGAAGGTGCTTTAGAACAATTTAATTGGCAACCAATTGGATTTGTAAATGGAAACGGAACTTCAACAGATATTAAAAACTATACATTTAGTGATTTGAAACCATTGGAAGGGAAAAATTATTATAGATTGAAACAATTAGATTTTGATGGTTCGTTTGAATATTCAAAGATCATCGAGGTTGATTTTAATTTACCAATTAAATTTTCACTTGAACAGAACTACCCCAATCCATTTAACCCAATCACAACTATTAAATACAGCATCCCCGCTGTGATTTCGAACGGTGAGGGAAATCTTAATGTAACTCTAAAAGTTTATGATGTTTTGGGAAATGAAATTGCAACTCTTGTTAATGAAGTAAAACCGTCAGGAAGCTATGAAGTTAGTTTTGATGCATCTCAGATTTCTAGCGGAGTTTATTATTACCGAATAAATACTGGCAATATTGTCGAAACAAAAAAAATGGTTTTATTAAAATAACTTTTAATTTAAGAGACGAGGCAAGCCTCGTCTCTTATTTGTTTATAAACCGAAACTTAATCCTGCCATAAATCTAAATTCATACTTGGGTGCGTTGATAGATTTTGACGCTTCTTCATAAGTGTATCCTCTTCCACTCACATCAGTTCCATCGGGATTGTAGAAAGAATCGTGACCACCTACCTGCGCATCAAGGTAGTAGTCAAATCCACCAGAAAATACAAAGCTTAAATTTGGACTAATGCCGAAGTAAGTTTCTAATCCAGCACCAAAACCAAATTGAGAAGTAGAAATATCAAAAAATTCGTTACCTCCCACAAAATTAAAAGTTGAAGTATGCATTGAATAACGAGGCCCTACATACAGGTATGATTTTCTGATTGAGAAAAGACGAACTGGATATGCGAAGTCTAATCTAAAATCAATTGAATGTGCAGATTTATCCGGATCACCATTTGTGTTATCATTGATGAATATTTTTCTTGCATCTAACGGATTACCCGCATCTCTTACATTGTACCCACCGCTTAATTTTATTGCAAGTGGAATGTCATATGAAAACTCTGCAATCATTGCTGACAGATTTACTCCAAAATTATCTGTGTATCCAACCATAACTCCATAAGAAAATTTTGGATTTGCAGCAAGTGGCGGCGCTGTCTTTTGTGCTAGTACATTTAACGTTATAAAAATAAATGCTGTACCAATTAAAAAAATTTTCCTAAGCATTTTACCTCCTGATTTAGTTGTTATTGTTTATGATTTTCGTTGTTCAGTTAGGGGTCTATAACCGCAATAATTGTACAATAATTTTGATATTGAAAAGTGTTTTTTTGATACATTTTTATAATTGGAAGGTAAAGATTTACTTGCAATAGGAATTTTTTGGAATAGAACAATTTTACTCTATTAATATTTAACGACTAATCTGACGTGAAAAAATCTACTATAAGTTAGTTAATTTTTATCTGTAATAGTTCCATTAATAGACAGTTTGTGTTTATTTGACCGTTTAATTAAAAATCATTCTGATATGGTGTGAATTTTCTCTAATGGAATATTAACCCACTTCTCTTTAACTTAATAAAAATGATTTTACATTATTTACAAGTGTGTTATGAATAAAGCAAAACAACAAACAGTTACGGTTATAGGATTTCCAATTGATCTTGGTTCTGGCAGACGAGGTGTTGATATGGGTCCTTCGGCTCTTAGAATAGCAGGATTGGAAAACAAACTTGAACGGCTTGGTTATAAAGTTGAAGATGTTGGTGATATTAAAATCGAAATAATGGAACGACAGAAAATATCCAACCTAAAATTAAAATATTTAGATGAAATACTTAAAACTTCTAAAACGCTCGCAGAACAGGTTGAAAAAGTTTTGGAGCAAAAAAAATTTCCGCTTTGCATCGGTGGTGATCACTCAATGGCTCTTGGAACAATTGCAGGAATTTCATCTTACTGCAAAAAAAATAAACTAACACTTGGTGTAATTTGGATTGATGCACATACTGATATGAACACTGATAAAACAACCCCTTCCGGTAATATACATGGAATGCCGCTTGCCGCCTCTATGGGATTAGGTTATAGTGAACTTGTTAACCTTTATGGGTTTTCACCAAAATTAAAACCTGAAAATTGTGCGGTTATTGCTGCTAGAAGTATTGATCCGCAGGAAAGATTAAATATTAAAAAGCTAGGTTTAAGTGTTTACACAATGAGTGATGTTGATAAACTTGGCGTTCATAGAATTATAAGCCGCGTTTTAAAACAGTTCAAAGAAAAAGTAGATCACATTCATGTTAGTTTTGATGTTGACAGCGTTGACCCAAATTTTGCACCCGGCGTTGGAACTCCGGTTCCAGGCGGATTAAATTACAGAGAAGCCCATTCAATAATGGAATCTATTGCAGAATGTGGCTGTATGAACTCACTTGAAGTTGCCGAAGTAAACCCTATTTTAGACATAAGAAACAGCAGCGCTGTTTTTGCAGCGGATCTAATTGCTTCTAGCATGGGGCAAAGAATTTTGTGATAAATTTTCGATCGATTAATTTTTATATAATGTTATTTATTTTAATCGTCGCATTTCTAAGCCTTTTAAATGTCTTGTCTTTCAGTGTGCTTGATATTTCAGCGTATGCATTGTTACTCTTCGGGATCAGTTTTTTCTACTCTTCGTTTAACAAGCAATATAAAATCGGGATTGTATTAGGATCGATACTGTTTTTTATCGGTACGATAATATTCGTGTTTGCGCAGTTTGAGATATGGAATTTCGGGTCAATATTTATTCCATCTGCACTTTTTATAATTGGAACCAGTTTGTTGATAGCAAATTTGTTAATAAAAGTAGACAGAATCTCTATCCTATTATCTATTTTAAGTTTATTTGCAGGGATTTGGCTGTTAGTTTTGCGAGGGACGGCTACTATCGATCTTTACTTATCTGCGGTTTATTCAATTGCAAAAAGTTATGGAATAATTATATTGATTTTAGCCGGTATAATGTTTTTTACGGCGCAAAAGATTAAGAAAAATAATAATGATCAGAATTAATTGATTTATACTTAATTAATGATGAAGAATTATTTTTCTTTAAATCCTTAAGTTCATTTTTTAGACCATTAATATCGGAGCTGAACTTAAAGAAAGAAAAAACAAGGGAAGCAAGAAGTACCGCTATAACAACATAAGCAATTAAAAGCCCACGAGTAATTTTTCTTTCACTCTCTTCAAAGTGGTACTTTAAAGTATCAAAATCTTGTTCAATGGCTTTAAACATTTTTTCAGCAACGCTTCTCTTATTAAAATCAACTTGCTTATTAGAATCATCAGAGTCCTCAACGGGTTTGTTTGCATTAATCTCTTCAAGTGAGACAGAATCTTCGATTAAGGATTTTTGATTATCAGGCGCAGTTAATAATTCACTTACTTCAACCTCATCCACTTGAGGATATTCAATTTGGCTCTCATCAACAAGATTATCAAAGGGCGATTCAACTGACACTGGTTCTTGAAAAGTATTTTCTGAAACTTCGCTTGGCTGAAAATCTGGTAAATTAATTTCATCTAAATTAAAAGAGATATCTTCTGTATTCAAAGGCAATGATAAATTATCCTCAACAACAGTTGAACTTTCGGTCTCAATCTCGATAGGTGGCTCAACAATGGATTCATCTATGTTAGCAAACTCATTTACTGGCTCATCTAAATCTTCCTCAATTTCAAACTTATCTTCTTCTAAGATTTTATTTGCGCGCAATTGTTCGCTGAGTTTAATCAATTTGAGGGCAACGCGGTCTTTTAACTCTGCGTCGGGTGTTTCTAATTGAAGTGCGAGCGGTAAAAGCGAGGCTATATTTTGAAATTGACCAAGTTCTTCCCAGGGAAAAAGATGTCCGGCATCAATAAATTCCTGCAATTCTTTGCTCTCTTCAGAATCAAGACAGCCAAGTGCTTTTGCTTGAAGTAATCCAATAATTCTTTGTTCGTCAATCATTCTATGCCCTCTTTTGCAAGAGATTCCTTTATGCTGTTGAGTGCAACTCTTATTTTTGATTTAACTGTTAACAATGGAATTTTTAATTTTTTTGCTATTTCAGACTCTGTTAATCCATCATAGTACGCTAAAGACAACACATATTGCTGAGCATCGGTTAAATTGTGGAAAGCCCCGAATATTTTATCCCTGCTATTAAAGGATTTCTCAATGTTATTAGGAGGAATAATTGTTGAAAGATTTGGGATGATAAATGTATTTTCGTAATCATCATCATACTCATCCGAGATTGAAGAATTTTCACGTCGAATATAATCTAGAGCTTTATTTCTTGTTAATGTAATCAACCATGAAAAAAGATTGCTCGAGTTATAATCAAACATTGAACTCTTTTTCCAAATAATTACAAAAATATCTGCAAGAATTTCTTCCGCTACCTCTTTTTTTACTACAATGCGTTTAACTAATGTATATAAAACAGGGGAAAATCTGTCATATAAATTTTCCAGTGCTTTAGAATCACGATTAGAAATTCTTTGAATTAGTTCAATGTCTGTTAATTCTATATCCACGATTTGGGTGCTTATTTAGTTCTAAATCATTTTACAATACTAAAAGTATATGTACAAAAGCAAAAAAGCAATTATTCCTTTTTTTTGTGTTGATAACTTTACCAAATTTATTCAATATTAATTGTTTTTTTATTTGAAGCTAAATCCGGAACTTGGTAAATTTGTGAGTAAACTAACAAGGAGAGATGCTTTGAAAAAACTACTACTATTCGTTTTTCTTTTCCTAACTGCTTCATCTACATATTCCCAGGTTGAAGTAAGTTCTAGGCTTAGTGAGGCTTTAAGTAATGCAAATCGAAATGATTATTTAAGGGTTCTCGTTCTGCTTCGATCACAAGTTGATTTGGCTGCACTTGATCAACAATTGTACACCCAAAAATCCACCTTAGAGCAAAGAGCATATCAAGTTATTACAGCTCTAAAACAGAATGCTGAAAATACTCAAGGTGCATTAAGTTCCTATCTAAATGAAAAATCTGAATCTGCCGATGTATATACTTATCAGGCGTTTTGGATTTCCAATATGTTTATGATTGAGGCAAAACCCCAAATAATTAATGAACTTATGGCAAGATTAGATGTCGCAGAAATTGATCTTGATGCTTTTCTAGAATTGGACAGACCAGAGGTTGTTCAGGATTATGTTGAAGGAACTGAGTCTGTTGAACCCGGTTTAAGAGTTATCAACGCACATCTTCTTTGGGCACAGGGAATTACGGGTCAAGGAAGATTGGTTATGGGTATCGATACAGGAGTCCATCCAAATCATCCCGCATTAAATCATAAATGGAGAGGTAATCATGTACCAAGCAACCAAGCTTGGTTTGATCCGGGTGGTGGAACCACAACTCCTAATGATTGCGATGGACATGGCAGCCACACAGTTGGCACAATGACAGGTTGGTCTCCAACAACAGGTGACACGGTCGGTGTTGCACCAGGCGCTGAATGGATTGCGGCAAAAACAATCTGCTCAAGCCCTCACACATCAAACTCTATAGCAGCTTTTCAATGGGCGATAAATCCTGATGGAAATCCATTAACAATTACAGATATGCCTGATGCAATTAGTAACAGCTGGTATGACCCTGATGTAACTAATGAATGTTCTGGAATTTATAAAACTACTTTAGATGCAGTTGAAGCAGCAGGTATTGCTGTTATTTTCTCTGCAGGAAATAGCGGCCCCGGATCATCTACAATAACAAAACCTAAAAACATTAACACTAATAATGTAAATATTATGTGTACAGCCGCCATTGATGGAGTTTCATACCTTGGAGGTAACACAAACCCAATAGCAAGCTTTTCGAGTCGTGGCCCATCTCTTTGCGGCGGAACAGGATCGCTATTAATTAAACCAGAAGTTTCAGCCCCGGGTGTTAGTGTTCGCTCATCAGGCTCAGCAACCGGATACACTGTTTTAAGTGGAACATCAATGGCTTCACCACACGTGGCTGGAGCAGTTGCTCTGCTAAAACAATTTGCACCAACTTTAACTGGCAAACAAATATTAGAAGCTCTTTATAATACGGCAGTGGATTTAGGTCCCGTTGGTGAAGACAATAATTACGGAATGGGATTAATTGATGTTTATGCAGCATTTTTAAGTTTGGGTACTGCAGATTCAACAGCACCTGATCCGATTACTGATTTGGCAGTTATTGCTCCTACTTCAAATTCATTAACACTTCAATGGACCGTTCCTTATGATTCTTCTATGAACGGTGTACGAGGTTATGATATTAGATATTCTACTTCTCCTATTACAGATACGACTTCATTTAATAATGCAATGCAGCTACCTTATACTGCAATACCGGATACTGCTGGCGCAACTGAAACTTATCTTGTTGAAGAATTATCTTTTGCAACGCCGTACTATTTTTCAATAAAATCAAAAGATGTTTGGAGTAATTGGTCGCCACTTTCAAATAATGCAACTGGAACAACATTAGCGGCTCCTCAAATATCAGTTGCCCCAACCAGCATACATCACATACTCAATCCTCTAGATGTTGTTGTTGATACTATTACAGTTTCTAATGTTTCTATAAATCCATCTACCTTAGATTTTTCAATTACACTTGAAAATAATACCTTTCCTGAGGGAGTTGTAAGCGCAAGATTGCTGCCCCAATACAATCAGCTTGTTGATGGAATAATAACTTCAACAAAGAACGATCCTCAAGAAATCAGTGGGATTAGTATTGATGGAAGCGGAGGACCTGATTTATTTGGTTATAAATGGAGGGATAGTAACGAGCCTAATGGTCCTCAATATATTTGGACTGACATAACAGCAAATCCAAATGCTGTTGCGGTAACTTTTCCTAACGGAACTTTGGATGATGGATACACCAATGCACTTCCATTAGGGTTTGCGATGAAATTTTATGGAACAGAATATTCTAATATCTACCTTAGCACTAACGGCTTTTTAAGTTTCACCGCACTAACTAATGCCACATTTACTAACGCACAGATTCCAAATGCAGCAGTTCCTAATAATATGGTTGCAATGTTTTGGGATGATCTTGATGGCAGAACTCAGGGAACAGTCCACAGATTACAGGATGGAAATAAATTCTATATTCAGTTTACTAACTGGCAAAAATATAGCGGAACTGGTTCACTAACTTTCCAGGTTGTATTGCATCAAAATGGAAAGATTGTTATTTACTATAACAATATGAACGCAACACTTAATTCTGCAACCATTGGAATTGAGAACGTCGCTGGTAATGACGGCCTTCAAGTAGCTTATAATGCTAATTATGTCGCAAATAATTTGGCATTAGAATTTGCTGCTGAACCAGATTGGCTATCCAATAATGTACACAGTGGAACATTATTTAATGGCAATTCTGTAGATGTTGAATTAACATTCCACGCTGAAGATTATCCAGTTGGAAATTATTCTATGGATATGAAGGTTTCTAGTAATGACCCGGTTAATTCAATTGTTACGGTTCCAGTAACAATGGAAATTTCCGTTATCCCTGTTGAATTAACTTCTTTTGTAGCCAAAAATGAAAAAAATAATGTTACTTTAAATTGGTCAACAGCTACAGAAGTAAATAACAGCGGGTTCCATATTGAAAGAAAACTAAATGGAACATCCGAATGGACAAAGCTTTCTTTTGTTTCTGGAAAAGGAACAACAACCGAAAGAAATAATTATTCCTATATTGATAAAAGTTTAACTGTTGGAAAATATTCATACAGATTAAAACAGATTGATCTAGATGGAACATTTGAATATTCTCCTGTTATAGAAATTGATGTAAATGCTCCTAATGAATATACATTGTATCAAAACTATCCAAATCCATTCAATCCAAGTACAACAATTGAATATTCACTTCCGGAAAAAGCGGATGTTACAATTTCTATATACACAGCTATTGGTGAATTAGTAACAACACTAGTCAACGGAACAGTAGAGGCGGGCTATCAAAAAGCAAGCTTTAACGCATTAAACCTTACTTCTGGTACTTACATTTATCAGATTAGGGCTGTTGGAAGCGGAAGGACTTTTGTCGATACAAAGAAAATGGTACTTATTAAATAATATTAATCTTTAATGTAGAGAATAATTTGATTTAAGCTCAGGTATAAAAGCCTGAGCTTTTTTTAGATTTTCAATTGAGAAGTTAATTTTCAGATTTAATGTGCTATTAGTAATCTGCTAACTCTACAATTCTTATATTTTAACCACAAAATATTTTTTTTATTTAAATACATAATTACAGGTAATAGAATGTTGGGTTATGAAAATGAACCTTTGATTAGCGTAGGAATTCTTAGTGACACAAAAATTAAATTTGAGCTTTACGGTGACTATAATTCTTATGGGTTTAAACATTTTTTTAGCGGCAGATTTGAAGCAGAATTAGTTGGTGACAGAATAATTTGCAAAGGAGATAAAGATAAAATAGAAATAACCGATGAAATTATTTTTGAACCTCAAGAACCAAATAACGAATCTTTTCTTATTCGAGATGTTGTGATAGGTGTTAAGTTTCATTGGGAGAGAAAAGAAAAGCAGCGATTCACACATTCCCTTAAGCTCATTAAAGATGATGGTAAAATTACTGCCATAAATATTGTCCCTATTGAAAAATATTTAATGAGTGTTATTTCTTCAGAAATGAGTGCAAAGTGTTCGATGCAAATGTTAAAAGCAACAGCAGTTGTATCTAGAAGCTGGCTGCTTGCACAAATCGAAAAATCTAAATCACTTAAAAAAGAAAAAGTAAATTATGAATCAGGATATATTTCTGAAGATGAGGTAATTAAGTGGTATGATAGAGAAGATCACAAGTTATTTGATGTTTGTGCAGATGATCATTGTCAGCGTTATCAAGGGGTAACAAAGATGACATCTGATGCTGTAAGAATGGCAGTTGAACAAACAAATGGAGTTGTTCTGCTCGAAGATCAAAAAATTCTTGACGCACGATTCTCAAAATCCTGTGGAGGAATTTCTGAATCATTTGAAAATGTTTGGGAACCGGTAAAGCATCATTCTTTATCTGCAATTTACGATTACAAATTTGTTGCAGATGAATTTAACGATGATTTTACAAAAGAGGAGAATGCAGTCAACTGGATAAAAGCAAACCCGCCAGCATTTTGCAATACAACCGATCCGAAAATTTTAAATCAAATTCTTTTGGATTATGATCAGGAAACAAAAGATTTTTACCGATGGAAAGTTGAATTTGACCAAAAAGATCTTTCTGATTTAATTACTCGAAAAAGCGGAGTTGATTTTGGAAAAATAATTGATCTTATCCCAATTGAAAGGGGTTTTTCATCAAGGCTAGTTAAACTAAAAATAGTTGGCACTAAAAAAACACTAACAATCGGTAAAGAACTTGAAATACGAAGAACATTTTCTGAAACGCATCTGTACAGCTCGGCATTTTATGTTGAAAAGTTTGGTGAAGTGAGTGGCGCTCCTGAAAAGTTTATTTTACACGGCGCCGGTTGGGGACACGGTGTTGGACTTTGCCAGATTGGCGCTGCGGTTATGGCTGAACAAGGATATCAGTTTGATGAAATTGTTATTCACTACTTTAAAGATGCACAGCTAAAAAAGATTTATTAAAATTATCAAAGATTAAGAAGTTAATGAGGAAAGATTAGGATTAATGAAAATTCTCTATTCCTGTTTATCAAAAAGCTGGGGCGGAATGGAAATGATTACATTAATTTTCATAAGGAAATTGATTGAGAGAAGTTATCATGTTGAACTTCTATGTCTTGATGATTCAAGAATGCAATTAGAAGCCAATAATTTGGGTTTAATTATTCATCCAGTAAAAGCTTCGGGATATATTCATCCATTTACTATTTTAAAAATTACATCTCTAATAAAAAAAAATAAATATAGCCTTGTTCACACGCATGCTTCAAAAGATCTCTGGCTGCTTGTACCCGCATTAAAAATCGCTTCTTCAAGTGCGCCTTTATTTCTTACCAAGCACATGGGATCATTTATTGTTAAAAAAGATTTTTTGCATAGATTTCTTTATGAACGCGTAACAAAAGCCTTTGCTATAAGCACAGTTATTAAGAATAATCTTCTTGATACTACGTCATTACAGCTGAATAAAATTGAATTACTTTATAACGGGGTTGATGTAAATAAATTTAATCCTGCTAATGCTAATCGCGATGATATAAGAAAGGAATTTAAAATTGGTAAGGACGAAATTGTAATAGGAATGATTGGAAGGTTTAGTCCCGGTAAAGGTCACGAAGAGTTTTTACAGTCAGCAAAAATCCTTTCTTCAAAATTTAGTAATCTAAAATTTATTATCGTAGGAGAAGCAAGCCGTGGAGAAGATGAATACGCAAATCGAATTAAAAACTTAGCAAAAAAGTTAGAAATTAGAAATTTAATTTTTGCGGGATTTCGTAGTGATACACCTGAAGTCCTTTGCGCGTTTGATTTATTTATTTTCCCATCACACGCCGAAGCATTCGGTATAGCACTTATTGAAGCAATGGCAATGGAAAGGCCATCTGTTTGCGCAAATGCAGAGGGTGTGCTCGATATAGCCGTTGATGGAGTAACTAATCTTTTATTTCAGAACAAGAATTCGGAAGATTTAGCTGAAAAAATAGAACGCCTTATTGGTGATGAAGAATTGCGAGTCTCAATGGGTAAAGCAGCAAGAAATCGTGTAATAAATATATTTGATATTGAAATAATCACAAGTAAAACAATAGAGTTTTATAATAAATCGATTAACTAAAATTACAGTTATATGAATATCCTATCCAATGACCAGATAATTTTGAACTTGATTAAAGAAGCTAATATTTCTGATGCGTCAAAAAGACTGTTTGAATTACAAAAAGAAGAATGGCCAATGCTAGCAAGGGGAGTCAAATCTTTAGAAACCGTAAAATCAAAATCATTTCAGTTTGATGGTTTTAATATTAAAGCTCAGTTTAATGTTGGAAGAATGACATCAACATCTGCAAAGGTTGATCCAAAATCTATACGCGAGAGAAAATGTTTTCTCTGCACACAAAATCTTCCCACTGAACAAAAGGGAATTTTGTACAATTATAATTACATAATTCTTTGTAACCCATTTCCTATTTTCCCAACACATTTTACTTTAACTCATAAAGAGCATCAACCGCAGAGAATTTTGGATACTTTTCCTGATATGCTGGATTTGAGTAAAGATCTTTCGAAACATTATTCTGTTATTTATAATGGACCACGATGCGGAGCTTCAGCCCCGGATCATTTACATTTTCAAGCGGGTAATAAATATTTTATGCCTATTGATGATGAATTTCATCAAATTAAAAATGAATATGGAAAAGAAATATTTGAAAATGATAATATTTCTATTTTTGCAATTGATGACGGCATAAGGAAATTTATTTCAATTGAATGTATGATTAAGGAATTGCTTGTAGATACTTTTAATAAAATTTACAAAACATATTCTGAGGTGATGAATGAAGAGCAGGAACCGCTGATGAACCTTATTTCTTTTTACGAAGAAGAATACGGTTGGCGAGTGATAATATTTCTAAGGGCGAAACATCGCCCAGCTGTTTTTTTTGCAGAAGATGAAAGTAAAATGCTTGTAAGTCCTGCTTCAATCGATTTAGGCGGTGTGTGTGTTTTCCCGCGTGAAGAAGATTTTGAAAGAATCACTAAAGTACAAATTAGTGAAATATTTAAAGAAGTTTTTATTGATGCGGAAAAATTAGACTCGCTGGTTAGAAAGCTTAGGTTGGTTTGAAAGGTTGTCACGGTGCGACCGTGACAGCCCCAAAAAGAATAACTAAAGTACAAATTGGTGAAATATTTAAAGAAGTTTTTATTGAAAAGAAAATTATTGAACAAGTTTTGATGAATTTAAGAGAACAACTCTAATAAATTCTTAACATTGATTATACCTTTTCTTGACTCATCAATTGTCCAAAAAATTCCATATTAGGTGAATTGGAATTTGAAATTATTATTTTGATGATTGCCGTAAGCGGAACAGAGAGAAGCATGCCCACAATCCCCCAAATATAACCCCAAACTAAAACCGAAAGAAGAATTAATAAAGGATTTAAGTTTAATTGCTTGCCAAGTATCATAGGCTCTGCAACATTAAAAGCTAGTGTTTGTATTCCGGCCATTAATAAAAGTACCAGTATCATAGATCCAACAGAATCAAATTGAACTAATGCAAACAAAACAGGGAATACTAAAGCAGCGGCAGAACCAATAGTTGGAATAAAATTGAAAAGAAAAACGAACAAGCCCCAAACTATTGGATAATCCATTCCAACTAATGATAAAACTATTGATGTGATTATTCCGGCTGTAAGATTAACACCAAATTTGGCTATAATATATCTCTGAATTTGTTCAGTGATTTTTTTAAAAGTAGATTCAAGCTGATGCTCACGTAATTCTCTTTCTTTATGAAACAACTGCAGTAGTTCCTGATCATCAACAGATTTATCGGATTGTTTAAGCTCTTTTTTTATCTTTTTTAACTCCGGACTTACTCTTTTAAAAACATATCTATGCTTAATGGCTTCGTAGATAGTTTTATTGCCGGAAAGTACAAATAGGAAATAGAACAGCACGAACAAAACACTTCCAAGCAGTGAAAGGGTGGAAGAAAACAATCCGCTAGCAATACTTTGTAAATTAAGCTGAGCAAATATTTGATCAATTGAAAATTCTGTAAAGAAGGGATCAGTAACACCCCAGGAAGCGGCTGTAATCCTAATTATACTACTTAGTTTTTCACCATAAAAAGGCAAGCTGTCACTAAACTGAAATAGAGAATCAACCACAATTCTTCCAACACCATAAAGCAACCCAAAGGTAATGGCCAGATCAAGCAAAGTAATAGCAAACATTGGTATTTTTTTATTGCTTAGCCAAGTATTAAATGGAGAAAATACAAAATACAAAAAAACAGCAATGACTAATGGAATAAAAATATGACTGAGTTCTTTTAGCACAATACCAATTACAACTAAACCAATTATTGTAATAAAGAATTTAGTTGTTGCATCAGTCTTAGTTTTTTTTGCCATCACGTATCTCTATTTTTTAATTAATCCGCTTGGTGTTTGAGGTGTTGATAATAAATACTCAAATAGTTGCCACAGTTTTTCAGGATTGCTTTCTGTTCCGCCGTTTCTCTCAATATAATCTTTTACAATATCCATACCCAAATTATAATTTATTACATAGCTTCTATACTTTTCTATAAACGAAACATATTTGTCAGCACTATCTTTTGTTCGCAAAGCATTTTTTTGCAGCCATGCAACAGTTTGTTCACGAGTCCAGTTACCATTTAGATAATTTCGTGCGGCTTCATTTCCGGAATAACTGAATCTCTTTTGTATTGATAATACCTTATAGTAAAGATTAGCATCATCCGGATTTAAACCTGCAAGTGGAAACAAAACTTCTTTTTCGAATTTTATTCTTTGATCACCGGGAAAAGCAACAGCAATACCATAATTAGCAGTCCCTTCGGCAATTAAGGATTGTGGAGAAAACAAAGCGTAAACTTTAAATTCTACCCAATTACGTTTTTTTGCAAGATTAGATTCGAGTAATAGATTGTAAACATGATGACCTGGATAACCTTCGTGTGCGGCCAGATCAACTGCCCGGTCAATATAAATTGGTAAATCTGTATTTACTTGAATTACACTGTAAAAATTTCCTTTGTACCAATTATAAGCGCCCCATGGTTTATCTTTAACATATTCTACTTTAAATGATTCTCCGTTCGGTAGTTTTATATAATTAAGTGTTTTTGTTCTGCATTCTTTTATTGCAGCGTCAAAAACAGCTTCTAGTTTATCAGTAGGTATGACAAATTTTGATTTAAAATCATTTAATCTTTTTGCAACATCGCCGTGGCCAGGTAAAGCATTATCAAGCTCTTTAATTGCTGATTGAAAATACTCATCATTATGTGTTGGAGCAGTAGCATCGTACAACGCTTTTGTTTCTTCATCAAACGGAAGCAGAATCCCGTTTAACATAAAGATTTTTGTTTTACAGGCAAGAAGTTGTTTATAAAGATATCGAAAACGAAGAGTTTCTAACTCACTTGCTTTATATTCACCAAGTGATTCAAGTTCATTAAGTAGTTTATCAGTTTTAGTTGATAAAGATTTAAATGTAGTTGAATCAAATAGTAAATCGGATTTTAAAGTTGAGCGCCACTCTTCAGGACCGTAATAAGCATCGACAAAATCAGAATCATATTGACCAATACTTAAAACAAGTTTTACATAATCTTCTGCAATTGTATTCATTTTTAATTCAAGATCACTATAAATAATTGGTTCTTTTTTTTCACTACATGAAACAAAAAATAATAAAGTTAAAAATATTGAAATTATGTTATTCACTTTTAATCCTGTTCTTTCTTGCATCAATAAAAGACTTAACGGCTAAAATCAAAAAAATTAAACACAAAACCGCCATTATTGCCTGAACGGTTACTGCTTCTGGTCTTTCGGTTGTAGCACCACCTAACATTTTGAAAAACTTTATTAGTCCGCTTACAGTTCCGGCGAAGCCTAGTAAAGTTAAAACAGCGGCGCCGTGCATTGCGTGTTTTAAATATTTTTCATTCAGTCCAAGCCAACCAAAAATTAACATTGGTATTCCAAAAAATGTTGGAATAAGTGCGGTAATACTGTCACTGCTTATTCCAAAGTAACCGTATAAACCCATTGCTATAAATATAATACCATAAACGATCGCTAGTTTAGCCATTGTGTCTCCTATTATTTTTCTAATTTTAAAATCAAGTATTTAATACCATCAATATTAATAGATACTTTGTTGTTATCAACCATATATTTTTTTCCACTTATAAGATCTCTTACTGTGTTTGTTTTATACATTTCAGGTAATGTGTAATCCAAATTTTGATTATTAGGACTTTTATTTATGATAGTTAAAATTCTTTCATTCATATCTGATCTTAAGTAAGAATAAATATTTCCATCAGCCTGCAAAGTTAGAAAATCACCGTAACGCAGTGCGGGATGCTCTTTTCTGATGTGAATCAGATTACTCACATCTTCCAGGGTTTGCTTTTCAAATTCATTAAGCTCATCACCAAATCGCATCATTCTTCTGTTATCAGGATCAGCAGCACCAGTCATTCCAATTTCATCGCCATAATAAATAATTGGAATACCTGGAATCGTGAGCAAGTACGCTAAATGTAATTTTAATTTATCATAGCTTTTAGGATCATCAACTTTGGGCGGATTATTCCAGGCAGCCTCTCCGGCACTTCCATCATTTATTGCAAGATCACCATCTGCATAGGCCATATAACGAATTTTATCATGGCTATCCATAATGTTGCCCATTAGATTATTATATCCAAAAACCTGAAAACATTTTTGCATCTGGTAATCAAGTAATTTAAACGAAGCATTTTCATCAAGAAAAGTCGGGATAGCTACATCGTAAAGATTAAAATTAAACTGGGCACTTAGTTGTCCATTATTTACATAAGATGCGATCAAATCAATGCCGCCAAAAGTTTCCCCAATTTGATATATGGCCTTTTTCTGAGGAACTGCAATTTCACGGTTTAATTTATTTGTAAGCATTCTCCAATATTCATTGGGAACATGTTTTACAGCATCGTGCCGGAAACCATCTGCGCCGGTTACTTTTAGCCACCAGACAGCATTGTCGGTCATAAATTCAAGTGCTTCGTAAGAGCTTACAAAATCGAAAGAGGGCATATATGGTTCGAACCATGTGCTTAAACGATATTCATCAAATAATCTTAAATTCAATCGGCCGTTAGGCAAATTATAAGTTCCAAACCAATCACGATGATCTTTCCACATCCAATGTTCCTGATGAACATGATGCGCTACATAATCTAAATACACTTTTGAGTCTTTTTGATGTACGAGTTCCACAAGATTTTTAACAAGCTTCATATCACCAAAATGCTCTTCAACTTTGTTTGAAGAAGTTGGCCAGTAACCGTGATACCCGGTAAACCAGCGGTGCGGTGCAGGAAATTCACGATATGCATTGTTAGTGTTGTCAATAATAGGAGAAATCCAAAAAGCATTTACTCCAAGTTTATCAAAATATCCATCTTCAATTTTATTTATGATGCCTTGCAGATCGCCACCTTGATAATTTGCAGGAGAAAAAAGCGAGTCATGTTCTATCGGATCATCATTTGATTTATCCCCATTGCTAAATCTATCAATCATCAAACTGTAAATAATATTATCATTGAGAGTTTTTGTTTCTGATCCTCCGGCAATAGTTCCATTTAATAATTGGATTGTTTGGATATTGCTGTGACGTCCCATTCTATTTAGTGCAATCCTTACCGAATGTTCTCCTAAAAGCATTTTGCCTTTTACGGTCAAAGCTATTTCTCTACCTTTAATTTTTACTAATTCAGACGGAAATATTTTATTATCAAAAAGAACAATTAAATTTTTTTTATCAATAAGATTGCTATGATCAGCATCATCAAAATAAAACTTTAGAACTAAATCTTTTTTAGTTCTTTCTGATCCAAGAACGTGAAGAAACATTTTGTCTTTTTCTGATTCTTCAATAATTCTAAGTGAATTAAAATCACCCATTCCGTTAGGAACCTTATCCGGATTCACAGGATCAAACACCTCTCTTCCGTCAACAAAAAATTTGTATTCATATCTTCCGGGATCAAGTGGAATTTCAATTTCCAGAATACCATCACCGTTTGTGTCATTCATCGGAAGACTTTGTCTATTCCAGCTATTAAACTGACCAAATAGATTAACTTGTTTTTCTCCTGCCTCCGGTCGATAAGAAAAACGATATTTTTTACTCTTGGAAAGTTTTACAGGAATTTGAAAAACTTCGCCGTTTAATTTGAATGAAACCAACTCCATTCCAGAAAAATCATTTTTCGGAGTTAACAAAACCTCCATTGTTTGTTTGTTATAACTTGTGTTAATATTAGCGCTTGATGAAAATTCTACATCATAATTATCGGAATAAAAAATATCGCCGATCACAACCACAGTTGACTCATCTTGTAGTAAATTTATTGGTTGAATTAAATCCTTAATGATTTGTGCAGTGTTTATGGAGCTAATCAGAAAAACTGACAATAAAAATTTCTTTAACATTAAAACATCCTGTATTATTTTTTAATTGTTGAAATGACACCAAATTAAAATTGCATGGAGTAATTTTTACCATATAGAAATGCAATTTCTCCAAATCAAATTTAATAAAAGAGGATTAAAGATTAAGCAGAAAACGAGCGATATTTATCTTAAATCTTTAACATCGTCTAGGCAATAACAATGATGATGTTTTGTCATACCTATTTTGGGGTAATAATCGACTGCAGCAGGAGCTGAAAGTAGAATTAGTTTTGCTTGAGGAGTGTGTTTTTTTATCTCTTCAATTAGTCTTTTGCCAATACCTTTTTTCTGATATTCCACATCAACCGCAAGATCAGAAAGATAAGTACAGTAAACAAAATCTGTGATGCAACGGGCAACACCAATCAAATTACCATGTAACCGTGCAGTAATGATCAAATTAGAATTCTTACACATAGATGTAATTCTTTGCTCATCATTAATTGGTCTTCTTTCAGCAAGAGAGCTTTTTTTAAGAACTTCTATAAATTCAGATGTATCTAGATATTTTTCCACAGCATAAATGATTTCGCTCATAACACCTCCATAAATTAAAAAAGCGAAGAACAATTTCTCATCCTTCGCTTAAACAAAATAATTTTAATTTAGATTATAAAGCTGCATCCTTTGCTGCTTTTGCGATTCTAAACTTCAATACTCTCTTAGCAGGAATAACCATTGTTGCGCCAGTAGCTGGGTTTCTTCCCATTCTTTTCTTTCTGTTAACAACTACTAATTTTCCTAAACCTGGAAATGTAAATGACTTCTTAGCTTCTTTGTATGATAAAGCTACGAGTTCTTCTATAAACTCACCAGCGAATTTTTTTGTTACGCCGGTTTTTTTTGCCATGTGATCAAGAACTTGACCTTTGGTCATTGGTTTAGCTGCTGCCATAAATAGCCCTCTCGATTAATTAATGAATGTTGTTTATTTACGAAGGGAAAATAAATATATTTTATTTCAAATGAAAAGAAATACAAATAAAAAATATTTTAAAAGCCTAGTTCACTCCCATAAATTGAGGGTATAATCAACCCATTATCCAACTTATCTCAAGATTATGGCTTTGATGTCCACTTGTTAATTCAGTATTTTAATATTTAACAAAATATTGTTTACATAGACTCTTTATGTTTAGGAAAATATTAGCATTTATAATTGTTATTTCAACTTGTGTGGCAGCACAAATTCAGGATTCAACATCTGCGGAAATAAAAATTTATTCGGATACTCTTTCTGTTAAACCTGATTCGCTTTTATCAAGTGATTCTTTATTAACAGTTGTTGAAGTTGATTCGATAGTACCGATATACTCTTCAGTTCTATCATTTAATAGTTCTATTTTAAAAAATTCTGATTTACTAAAACATCAATACCAATATACCGGCGATTATCTAAGAGCATTTTCCTTTAACTTTGTAAAGGATTTAGGTTTTGTAGGACAACCAAACGAAAATTTTATATACGGAGTTGGAAATAATGCAGTTAGTTATTTGTTAGATGGGGTTTCATACAATGATAGATATTCTAATTCCTTAAACCTTAATTTTATTCAAAGCGAAGACGTTGATTCAATTGAAATGATTCCTTTAACAAGAGGATTTCTTTACGGTGCGTACAACAATCCTGTAAGCGTAAATTTTATAACAAAAGATATTATTCCTACCCAGCCATACACAAGAATAAAGTTTTATCAGGGGGCAAACAGAGATATGATGTTTGATGGCAGATTTAATGCAATGATTATTAACAAGCTGATAGCTTCTTTTGATATTACTAACCGGATATTTGATGGCATATACCAAAACTCTGATTACTCTATTTGGCAGGGAAAATTTAAGCTTAAATATCTATTATCCAATAAAATAAATATTATCGCCACTTATAATTATTCTGATTACAAGGCGGGCTTCAGCGGTGGGGTTAGTGCTGATAGCATAAATTCTAATGGTGCAAACTTGAACAATGTTTTATATGATTATTTATCTGCTCAGATGATTTATCCAAATGGAGAAATAAAAAGCTTAACACATTTGCCGAAACTCAGATTTTTAATAAAGCCGTTTGAAAATATTAAAACAGATTTTAGTCTGTTCTATCTATATAATGATTATGAGAAATCAGCACAGTATTTGCAATTGACTGAAGATAAAGTGTTTGGTGTAAATTTTAAAAATGATTTTAATTATGATCCCATAAATTTTCAGGTAATTACGGATTACGAAAAAGGAAAAATTAACAGATGGGAAAGAAGGACGATTGATAGCATAACTTATCAAGCAAACATCCCCACGTCTGAGTATGATATATTTTCAGTTTCTGGAAACTTTTCATTACAACTTTTAAATGGTTCATTAATTCCCTCGGTCTTTGGCAAGCTTAGTTCTTACTATAATAAATGGACTTGGGAAAACAGTGTAAGGGATTTTTCGGATAATCCGGTTAGTCTCGGATTTGACTTAACATATAAAGCAACTGAGTATGCTGAGATATATATCGGTTATTCAAACTTTCAACCTTATTCTAACTATAGTATTAAAAATAATCTTTCTGAAGCAGCAATTAGATTTAACTTTGAAAACTTAAGAGCTAGCATAAAGTATTTTCGAAATGATCATAGTGTTTACAATACGAGTTCGCTACATTTCGGTAGACTGTCTGGATTCGGGCTAACATTACACTTAAAGTATTCCGTTTTTCTTCTTCAATCTAATTCATCATTCTATCAACCTATAGAAAATGAGACTCTCTACCATGTTCCGGATTTTCAAACTCAAATAGGTGTTTACTATACTAATAATTTATTTAAAAATAATCTTGAGTTAAAAACTGGATTTATTTTTTATTACACAGGCAAGAACAATGTCTTTACTTATGAAAATGGGTTGATAGAAGTTCCGGCATCAAACAAATTAGATTTTACGCTTGTTGGCGAAATCCAAAAAACGGCAATCGTATATTTTTTATGGCAAAATCTTTTGGGAAATGAATATTACATTACACCTTATTATCCAATGCCTGGGCGCAGTATAAGATTTGGTGTGGCCTGGGAAATGTTTAATTAAACATAAATGTCATTGCGAGTGATGCTTTAGGAGCGAAGCAATCTCAGATAATAATTTAGCGCAATAGAATGCCTCACTCGAAGACCTCTCTGCCGACAGAATTTGTTACATAACTCGAATAAGTCCTTTCGATGGAGTCTTCGACTGAGAAATCTTATATATTTTAGAGTAAGAGATTTCTCCCTTCGGTCGAAATGACTGGTACAACACTTATGCAACAGGCTCGTTCTCAATGACGAAACAAAACTACAAACTCAGCATCTCTTTAAACTTAACAGCTTGTCTTCTGGATACTTCTATCTTATGACCGCCCTTTAACTTTGCAAGTAATCCGCCATTAAGCCATGGTTCAATATTCTCAACCCATTTAAGATTGATAATATGTTTTCTGCTCGCACGGAAAAAAGACTTACGGTCCAATCTTTCATCAAGATAATTTAACGTTCTTAAGATTAATGGTTTGTTTTCATCAAAAAATAATCGAACATAATTTCCTTCAGATTCAAATAAGCGGACTTTTTCCAATTTTACAAACCAGCATTTTTCTCCATCTTTAACAAAAACCTGATCTTCGGCGGTCAATGTTTCGTGAGAAACTTCGTGAGTTCTATCTTTACGTTTACCTTCAATTATTTTTTTAATTGATTCTTCTAATCGGGCAGGTTCAATTGGTTTTAGAAGATAATCAAGCGCATTATATTCAAAAGCTTTAAGCGCATATTCATCATAAGCAGTTGTAAAAATAACTTTTGGAACGCTGTCTAATTCTTCCAACAACTCAAATCCGGTTTTACCCGGCATTTGGATATCCAAAAAAATCACATCCGGATTTAACTCAGATATTTTGTTGTGAGCGTCATCTGCGTTAACAGCTTCGCCTACAATTTCAATTTCTTTAAAGGGTTCTAATAATCTAATTAGCTCAGTACGAGCCAATCTTTCGTCGTCTATTACTAATGCTTTCATTGCCTTAACCTCCTGATGGTATTTTAAGCTTTGTAAGAACTGTATTGTTGTTTTCGTTTGTTAAAGATAGGGAGGCGTTTTCTCCGTACAATAACGACAATCTATGTTTGGTATTACTAACACCAAATCCGTGAGAGTTTTTTAATGCCTCTTCTTCAAATTTACCGCTGTTTCTGATTTCAATTATAAGATTAGAATTTGATACTTTTGCGTCAACTTCAACTTTGCCGCCTACTGTAATTTTTGAAATACCATGTTTAATTCCATTTTCAACAAGTGTTTGTACCATCATTGGAGGAATTTCAACTCTATCCGCTTCAGTTGTTGATTTGATTTTATAATTAAGTCGTTCCTCAAATCTTATTTTTTCAAGGTCAAGATAATCTTGTATAGTTTTTAATTCTTCCGAAAGTAAAACAGTTTCTGTTCTTTCGATCTTTAAAGTATAACGCATCAGGTTGGAAAGTTTTGTAATTGCATCTTTTGCATTTTGCGGATCCTCCTCAATCAATGCTCGGATACTGTTCATTGCATTGAACATAAAGTGTGGATTTAGTTGGGCCTTTAAAGTTTTTAATTCAAAATCTTTTACAGCAGCTTCAAAAATTAATGTTTCTATTTCCGCCTTTTTAGAATTTTCAAAATAATGAATTGCAAAATAGATTAAAGACCAAACCAGCATTATGCTGGAAGTGTTTAAAATTCCGGCAATTACTATTGCCGATAAATTTTTTGTATGTCTTTCAACTTGCAGCAATATTCCCGAAAAATAAACAGGTATATAAATAACTGCACCAACAATTAAACATGCAGTTAGAACTCTTGGAATAATTTTTTTAAGTGGAAGATTGGCCCAATTATTTTTTTTAATATAAACGCGATAAAAATGTGAAAAGAGAATCCCATAAAATCCTAAAAGGATCCAAAGAATAATTCGATTTAATGGAATGGTTTCAAACGAAGAGATTATAAGCAGGTTTACAATTACAAACAAACTCCAGCCCGAAGCTTGAGAAATCCAATATAAGTTTTTTCTCTTCAAAGTATCGATAATCTCGCTTTTTGTTTCAGGTTTATCTTTACTAAAATATACTTTTGTATTAAGTGTCACAGAGTTCATTTCAAATATAATCTTAACATTTATAAAAGAGAATCAATTTTTAATTTTACATCGTTAACTTATCGGGATACACTGGTATAATAAGAATATTTTTTATAGATGGTAAAGAAATGTGATGGGTGGAACTTAAATAAATCGGTATTATAAGAGATGACATCTTTTTGAAAGATATCATCTCTTAATAAAAAATCTTAAAGAGAAATTATGTCATTATAAATTATAAACGCCATTAAGAGCAGCAGCAATACAAGTCCGGTATTCTGGATTGCCATTTTAATTTTGATCGGAATTTCACGTTTGATTACCGCTTCAACAATTATCATTACTAAATGACCTCCGTCCAAAACCGGAAAAGGCATTATGTTTAGTATTGCCAAACTTAAACTGAGCAGTGCAAGAAAGTAAAGAAAACTTGAAATACCGGAATCAGCTGATTTAGCTGCAATTTGGGCAATCTTAATTGGACCACCGAAGGCTTTTTTAAACTCAACGTTTCCGGTAAAAACTTTTCCAATCATCGAAAAAGTTAAAGCGGTCATTTTCTCAATATCTTTCCATCCATAATAAACAGATTCAAATGCTCCGTAAGTTTTCATTTGTGTTTCACCCATAAACACTGTGGCAATCCCTACCCCAATTTTAGCGTCACTTCCGGGTGTAACAAAAAGTTCTTTCTTTTGCTTATCTCTTTCAACAGATATTTTTAATTCTTTGTCTTTGTTTGATGAAATAATATTTGTTGCTTGTTGAGCACTGTAAAGGGATTCATCGTTAATAGCAAGTAAAATGTCTCCCGTTTTTATTCCGGATTTTTCGGCAGGGGAATCTTTTACAACTTCGCCAATTGCGGGTTTTACACCTTCGGGAATTAAGTATGCGCCTTTTGTTTCATCTTCCGGAATTAACTTTCTGTTTATCGAAAGAGTTTCTTCATTTCCATCACGTAAAACTTTTACTTTAATATTTTCACCAAGAGTATTGATAAAAATTTCTGCCCGCAGATCTTCCCAGTTAGTAATTTTTTTATTGTTTACGCTTAAAATTTTGTCGCCGCTAATAAAACCTGATTTTGATGCAGCGCTTCCTTCTTCAACATAAGCTAAAGTTGTTGTTGGTGTAACTGGTTTACCCTGGAAGAAGTTAGCACCCCAGAAAATAAACCAGGCAAGAAGTAAATTCATAAAAACGCCAGCGGTAATTACAAATATTTTTGCCCAAACAGATTTTGCACGGAATTCATACGGCTGTGGTTCCTTCTCAGCAAAGCTAACATCACCGCTTTCATCAACCATTCCCGCTATTTTAACATAGCCACCAAGTGGGAGTAAACTTAACCTGTAATCTGTGTGTCCTTCACCATCAAAATCTTTTGGAAGTTCGCCGAAAGAAAATCCGGATTTACGATTCCATCCAAATAATCTTTTGCCAAATCCAATAGCAAAAACATCTGCACGCATACCGCTAAGTTTAGCTGCTGCAAAATGCCCAAACTCGTGGATGAAAACCAAAATGCCAATTGTGATGGCGAAATAAATAATATAATCCATTTTTACGGAGGCTCCTTATTCTAATTCATTTTTAATTCAACAAACTGTTTATACTTTTAAACTAACTGATCCTGGATTCCAGATACAGGATACTAGCTAATTATTTTTCACTTAGATGTTCTTTTTGCACTGATTGTAAAAAACGATTTATCTTTTTTCCTAATAATTCTATTTTCTTGTGAAGATTATCATAAAAAAGTTTATCTGCTAATGATCCAGTTTCAAATAAAGTTTCTAAATGATCTAAAGTTTCATCGTTAGATGCTAAAGAAAAAGTTATAAATCTGATATATTCATTTTTATAATTTCTTCGTCCGTACCCTTCCACAATATTTGTTTTTACCGATTTACTTGATCTTCTAATCTGACTGCCTACTTCGTAGATTTCAAATTTTGGTAAATCTAAAGTCATTTTATGGATATCAATAACAATTTCTTTAGAAAGCTGCCAAATTTGCAAATCTTTATAATTCATTTATCTCCCTAATAAACATTTTATCAACATCCAGTAATCTAGCATCCAGAATCTAGTAACAAACTCTCTTGTTTTATTATCGCACTCAAAAATAGTTTCTATATCGGGGTCTGAGTGATTTTCAATTTTATCTAAAGCGTTTTTAATCAGCTCTGAAATTTGAGAAAATTTTATTTTTTTATTTAAAAATTTATCAACTGCAACTTCATTTGCAGCGTTCAAAATGCATGGTGCTGTTCCGCCGGTTTTGAGAACATCAAAAGCTAACTTTAAACATTCAAATTTGTCAAAGTCCGGTTCTAAAAAAGTTAGGCTATTTATTGCCGGTAATTCTGTACGCTTAAAATCATTTTTAAATCTTTCCGGAAAAGTTAGCGCATATTGAATCGGCAATTTCATATCCGGCAAACCGAGCTGAGCTTTAATTGATCCATCAACAAACTGAACCATTGAATGAATTATTGATTGCGGATGAACAACAACATTAATTTTATCAACCGGCAATCCAAATAACCAATGTGCTTCAATAACTTCAAGCCCTTTATTCATCATTGTTGCGGAATCAATTGTAATCTTGTTTCCCATTTTCCAGTTAGGATGATTTAAAGCTTCATCTAATGTAGCATTTTCAAAAAACGATTTATCTTTGTTCAGAAACGGTCCGCCCGAAGCTGTTAAAATTAGTTTTTCAACTTCGTTAAGATTTTCTCCGACTAAACACTGATAAATTGCAGAATGTTCTGAATCAACAGGAATTATTTCAGCAGAATTTTCTAAAATTAGTTTTGTAACAAGTTCACCTGCAACAACAAGAGTTTCTTTATTTGCCAGTGCAATCCTTTTACCGCGCTTAATTGCTTCAAGGGTTGGTGCTAATCCTGCAAAACCAACCATAGCACCAAGTAAAACATCGTAATCTCTTTCGGATGAAACTTTTAATAACCCATCATTACCGGAAAAAACTTCGCATAAATTCTGAATGTTAGATCTAAGTTCTTTGGCTTTAGATTCATCAGTAACAACAACATATTCTGGTCTAAATTCCTTTATTTGTTGTTCTAAAATATCAATTCTTGAGTTTACCGATAATCCAACAACACGAAACTTATCAGGAAAATTCCTTACCACATTAAGTGTGTTAATGCCAATAGAACCCGAAGAACCTAAAATTAAAATTTTCTTCATTTTCTTATAATTTAAGTGCTAAAAGTACCAAAGAATAGGAAGTTTAGCAATGTATAATGCTTGAGTGTGTGATGTTACAACATCTTATAATAACAAAAAAGCCAATCACTTTTTAAAGTGATTGGCTTAAGTAATTTAATTATTAGTAACGTTAATACGTTACATTAAAAGTCTGAACACCGTCTGCAGTAGTGGTATAAATCGTAATTTTAACAGTATGTGCAACACCGGTTTTTCCGCTTACATATTCAACTAAGTAACTGTTGGCAAGTGCGCCTGCAACAGGTAAATCTTTTAAATTTAAACCGGCAGCATTTTCCGGAATATATTTAATAGTTCCGCCTGTACATCTTGAAATTGCAGCAGGTTCTTCATTGTATTGATTCCAATAATTACTATTATAATAAGCAGTATCGCCGCTAAATACAGTATGCACCGTAGCTCTTCCGCTTAATAAACCGCATCCAACCGCGTTTGTCCATTCCACTCCATTTGATTGGGTTGGTTCATCAGTAAACATAACCATAACTCTTTGAGCACCGGTTCTCCAGGCATAAACGCTGTCAGCAAAAATTGCAGCCATAACTCCATTTTCGTCACCAGCATAACCAAAGTTATAAGCTCGGTTAGTTAAAGCAGCGCTGTCGGAGCCTGAAAAATACAATGTTCTTGAAGTACCAGTATATCTATTTAAATAAGTATTAATAGTCTGTGCATTTGTAAAGTTTATTCCGCCATTAATATCTCCACTCACTGAAAAACCTACAACGGCAAATTTAACATCAAGACCGCTAGCCTGTAAATACGTTGCAAAATCTATAATGCTTTTAGCAACAGAATCTGCTTCCTGTCCCATACTTCCGGAATTATCAACAAGAAAAACAACATCTGCGGTTAAAACATTTCCTGTTCCAACTTTTGATACTTTTAATCCTTGTACAACACCATCTTCCTCAACAAAAATGTTAGAAGCTTGTGGATTGCTTGAATTATAAGATATTGTTAAAGGTTGGTTAGTAGTTGGGTCGATTAAACCTAGCAAATTCAATTTAACCCTGCTGCCAGTGGTTGTAAATGAAGCTGAAGGTAAAACATTGTTTTTAGTTGGGGTAGGAACTGTTACGCCAGTTGGATCGCCAGGAATATCTGAATTATCAGCGGGATCTTCTGCAGTATCACAAGAAAAATAGATTAGTGATGTAAGCACCAATGCGAGGATTAGAAAAAGCTTACGCATTATGTTAGTCCTTATATTGTTAAAGAATAGTTATTTGTTAGAAACACTTGCTCAATTTATATTGCTAATATAAACCATATACACAATAAAGTAAAATTTACCACTTAATTAATGTCCGGGGACAGACCCTAATAACTTATAGTTTAGCAAAAATAATTAAGAAAATTCATTAAAGCACTAATTAAGTTCAATTGATAAATAGGAACAAATATTATTCCAATAATAGATTATTTTTGTTGTCCGGAAACATTTTATCACTTTTTGCATCTTTCATATAAGAAACAGAAATCGATTTGCAAGCAAAAGAAAATCAAATAATTGAGTTTACACTTCTTTTTAACAAACATAAGAGAAGAGTTTACAATTATGCGCTAAAAATGCTGGGTGATAAAATGCATGCAGACGATATTGTGCAAGATGTGTTTATTAAGCTTTTTGAACATCTCAATTATATACAAAACAGGCAAAGTGTTCAATTTTGGTTATTTAAAACAGCAAGAAATGAAATTCTAACCTTTTACAGAAGCACTAAAAACAAAAAGCTAATAACTAATTCCGTGGATATAAGTGAAGTTGAAATTGAAGAACCGTTAATGCTTTCAGATGAAATTGAAAATAAAGAACTGAACAAATTGATTTTAAATGAACTTGAAGTAATGAATGAAGATTTTAGAGAAGTGTTTGTGTTAAAAGAGTATTCGGGATTAAGCTATAAAGAAATTGCTTCTTTGCTTGAAATTGATGAAGAACTTGTAAAAAGCAGATTGTATAAAGCACGGCAAAAATTAATTAATAAAATTTCAAAACTAGTAGAATGATTTTTTACTTGTCATTTCGACCGACCTGCCTGCGGTAGGCAGGGGGGAGAAATCTTATTGATATGACTAGCAGATTTCTCAGTCGAGTTCGCCGCGGCGAATCCTTCGAAATGACAAATCGGAATTGGGAATTAAATAAGTAAATAAATTATTGGCAAAATATATGAACGAAAACAAATTATTAGAAATGATTACACCTCTACTTTGATGGTGAGCTTGAAAAAAGCAAAGAAGTAAATCTCTTTACTCTGCTTGCAAGCGACCAAACTGCAAGAGATTATTTTAAACAGCTTAAGTGTTATAAGAAATGCTGTTGATAACTCCGCAGAAGATTTTCCGGCTGAGCTTGAAGAAAGAATTTTAAGATCTGTTGGATCTAAAGCCGCAGCAAAAACAGGAATATTTTCTAACATAAAAATCTTTTCTGCAATTTCTTATGCCGCTGCATTGATTTTACTTTTCTTAAGCGGGTATCTTTTCTTTAAAGTTTCTAACTACCAGGAACGAGTTGATAATCTCTCACAGCAAATGATATATCAATCCAAAACAATACAAATGCTTTACAACAGTTTACCCGGAGTTGAAGTGCGAGCAACTTACGATAACGAAATTATTATTAAACCAAATAGCTGAGGTTAAAATGAAAACGAAATTATTTTTTCTAATTCTTCTTTTTTAATTCCTTTTGGATGTAAGGAAGAAGAGAAGATCGAAATCATTACAAGCAGATCAAGTTTATTTCCCCTCGAATGAACTGGATGATATTGCCTGAAATTAGAGAGATAGATAACAGAGAGAAAAGTCATACTTAGAAATAACTATCCAAAGTAAAAGAGTTGTCATGATTCATTAGACCAAAATGAAAAAGAAAGCTTCAAAGTGGAATATAGGCTTTTGGTAAATGAAAATGGTAAAGTTGATAAAATTCAAGTTATCAAAAGTAATTATCCTCAAATTGATAAAATTATGATTGAAACTGCAGAACTGATTGGAAATTTGAACCTCCGCATTAAAAGACGGGAAAAAAGTAAAATTTATTTTCCCCTGGGGATATAATAACGAAATGTTAAGTAATCTAAACCTTAGTCCTCCAAGTAAAGATTCTGACCAAGACATTTATTTTGTTGCTGTTGAAGAAATGCCTGAGCCTATTGGAGGTATGTATGCAATACAGAGTAAAATAAAATATCCAGAAAAAGCAAAAGAGCAAGGAATAGAAGGAAAGTATTATTGTTCAGGCATTTATTGATGAAACCGGAAATGTTGTTGACAGCAAAAATAATAAAAGGTATTGGTGCTGGCTGTGATGAAGCTGCAATTGATGCAGTTAAACAAACAAAATTTACACCCGGTAAACAAAAAGGTAAACCTGTAAAAGTTCAGGTTTCAATTCCAATAGTATTCAAGCTTCAATAAACATAAGTAAAAAAGGAGGCATTATGAAAAACACAATTTATTCACTTTTATTTTTCTTTCTCTTCTTAGGAGTAAGCGGATTTGCTCAGGAAGAAAAACTTGATAAATATCCTGAACCAATTGGTGGAATTGAATCAATGATCAAAAATGTTGTCTATCCTGTTTCAGCAAAAGAAGCGGGCATTCAAGGAAAAGTTTTGGTTAAAACTATAATTGATGAAAAGGGTAATGTAGTAGAAACAGAAGTTATAAAAAGTGTTAATGCAGATTGCGATAAAGCAGCAATGGATGCAATTAAGAAAACAAAATTCACTCCGGGAATTAAAGACAACAAACCGGTAAAAGCAGAAGTAACAATTCCGGTTATGTTTAAGTTATCTTGAAATTATTTATTGGAAGTCACGGACCATTCCGTGACTTTATTATACAATACGTTGTAATATTCAACAAAACCATTCTAACTTTGCAGTACAATTATTTATCATTTCAGGGGATCTCAAATGAAAAACAGTTTTGTTCTTGCAGTGTTGGTTAGTTATTCTCTTAGTAAAATCACAAATGTTAGATGTCTTATCAAATTACATTAAAGGTTCATCATGAAAATATATTTACTTGCTTTTTTAACTCTTTTATATGGACAATTTATATATCCTCAATCTGTTTCAGGAAAATTGTTGAGTTGCACTAATGAGCAATTACTAAGAGCTGACATTCAAATACTCTCAAATGCACCAGGTCTTCCAAAACAAATAATTAAAGTAATTGAAGTAAGTAAAGAGGGAATATTTAAAATTAATCTCGAAAAAACTGGTTTCTATAACCTCAGGTTTTGTGGTGCAGGTCATAAGCCATTTGAAGTACCATTTTACCTAAACACTCCTGAAAATATAAACGTTAAAATATATTTAGAACCAAATAAATTTGATGATAAAAAAGAACTAAAAATTATTGGAGACTTTAATAAATTTTCATTCGGAAAAAGTGCGGTGAAAATGGAAAAAAATATTGAAGGTAATTATGTTGCGGAAATTACTGCAACTGCAGATACTCTTGCTTATCAGGTTCTTGGATTATCTTCTAGTAACAGTTCTGTAAATCATTCCCAAGCAGATTATTTCATTTTAGACGATGGCGGTGATTATATATCAGTTCTAAAAACAAAAAAAGATTCCAAAATAGAAATAGTTTTAAATTCAAATGATTTTATTAAAACGGAACGAGATCAGGAAGCAATATTTGAAGTTGAAAACATTTCAAAATTAGTATATACTTTAATTGAAGATGTTAATAAAAGAAATGCGAAAAAGAACGATTTATTTAATCAATATGTAAAAGGGGGTGGTGATGGAAATAACTTCATTTACGATTGGAGTAATGATATAAGGGAATTAGAACTGTTAGCCAATAATTCGCCAAAAGAATTTTTGGCCTATTATTATTTTGCCTTAATTAAACTAACAGGAAGAGTCGATTCAACTTATTGTGGAAAGATATTAAGTAGCTTTTCGGAAGGTTCGCCAATCTGGTCAATATCCCCTCAACTAATAAAAAAGATTACTTCCGTATTACCACAAAAGGATCAACTAAACTATTTAGAAAACATTTACAATTTTAACTTGGATGAAACTATAAAGCCTTTCATAATAATTGAAACACTTCAGCTTGCTCAAGAATTAAACCGCAATGACTTATTAAAGAAATATTACGAACTGTTTATTACCAAATATCCTGATGATCAACTTGCTTCAATGGTTAAGAACGAATATTCACCTGATAGAAAAATTCAAGTGGGGAAAAAAGTTCCCATCTTTGAATTCATCTCCGTAGATGATTCTTCAATAATTATTGATAATGCAAAAATAAAAGACAAAGTTTTCTTAATGGATTTTTGGGCAACTTGGTGTGGCCCTTGCATTGAAGAGATGGAAGAATTACACGAAGCTTATGAAATATATAAATCTAAAGGTTTAAATATAATTAGCGTTTCTATGGACTTTAATATTGAGGATATGTTAAAATTTAGAAAAGAAAAGTGGCCAATGCCTTGGTTTAATAGCTTCCTAAAGTATGACCCTAATAATCAAATAGTTAAAGACTTTGAACTAATCACAATCCCAAAACCTGTGTTGATAAATAAAGATGGTATTATAATAGCAACCGGGATGGATCTTAGAGGTAATAAATTAAAAGAAACCTTATCAAAATATTTTAACAACTAAACAGCGCAGAAACATTATAACAACGGAATGGGCTTTCTGGTTTAGCAGGCAAAAAGCCCATTTCCAACAATCTTTCCAAAATTTCTCCCCTT
Source organism: uncultured Ignavibacteriaceae bacterium (assembly GCA_963704275.1). Classification (GTDB taxonomy): domain Bacteria; phylum Bacteroidota; class Ignavibacteria; order Ignavibacteriales; family Ignavibacteriaceae; genus IGN3. The sequence continues at coordinate 58,434 of CAVPHP010000007.1, forward strand.
GAATGCCCGCATTTAATTGCTATTTTTAAGCTATGATAAAGAAAATTCTTACCATAATTCTTTTTGCTTTTTCACTTTTTGCACAGCAAAGTCCAATGGATCAAAACCAGTTTATGCTTGCAGAAAGTTATGAGCAGCAAGGAGATCTTAACAAAGCTGTTGAAATTATTGAAACGCTTAACAAAAAAGATCCTGCAAATATCCAGTACTTCAATAAACTTAATTCGCTCTACCTGCAGCTAAAAAAGTATGATGAATCAGTTTCGCTTATTAACTCAAGAATTATAATAACTCCGCAGGATATTAGTTTGTACGGATTGCTTGGCTCAACTTATTACACTGCCGGAGATCGCACAAAAGCTTACCAGGTTTGGGATGATACTGCTGAAAAGTTTAAAACAAATCCAATGACTTTTAGAATTATTTCAAACTACGCAATTGAAAAAAGAGATTTTGAAAAAGCTATTGAGTATTTGAATCGTGGAAAAGAAATTTCTAAAGATCCTTTTTTATATTCATATGATCTCGGTGAGCTTTATCAGATAACAATGCGCTATCGTGAAGCAGCCGTGAATATTGTGATTTGATTAATGCCAATCCATCCCAGTATCAGCAGATTGAAAGTAAAATTCTATCATACACAAACAAGCCAAATGCACTGGATGAAACTATTGAAGTTATTGAAAAATATAAATCAGACAACATAAGCTTTTCTTATCTGCTGGCAAGATTATATATCGAGAAAAAAAATTACGATGAAGCATTTGATCTTTATCAAAGAGATTGATAAAAAGCAAAATACAAATGGTGCCGATATATATTCGTTTGGAGAATTTGTTTATCGCGATGGAGAATACAAAACCGCATCTGATGTATTTAAATTTTTATTAGATAATTATTCTGATCAACAATATACTCCGCTTGCAAAGTTAGGATACGCAAAAACTCAGGAAGCACTTTTAATCCAAAAGTATAATGAAGCAAATCCGGAATGGAAAACATTTTACACTCCGGCAAAAGTTGAAGAAAAAGAAATTGAACCTGTGATAAGTGCATATCAGGAAATTGTAAAAGTATATCAGCATTCCGAAGCAGCAATTGAAGCAATGCTAAGAATGGGAATTCTATATTCTCATTATCGCGGTGATGTAGTGGAAGCCGAAAATTATTTTAAGATTATTATTAAAGATTATCCAACTTCAAAATTTGCATCGCTTGCTTTTATTGAACTTGGAAACATAAAAATGCAGCAAGCTAAGCTGGATGAAGCAGAAAAACTCTTTCAATCGGTAAGTAATTTAGTACGAGTAAATTCGGAAGATAAAAGTTTTGCAAATTATCAGCTTGCAAGAATTTATTCCTTTAAAAATGATTTTGAATCTGCTCGCAAAAATCTTGCTAATGTTATGAATAATCTAAAAGATAATATTGCAAACGATGCAATTGAGTTATCAATTTTACTGAACACAGCCAAAAATGATTCGTCTAACCTTTCACTTTATTGTTCAGCTGAGTTTTTGGCTGAGCAAAAAAGATTTGGAGAAGCAAAGGATTTGTTTTTGCAGCTTTCACAAAATCCTCAGGCATTTGTTTTTAACTCTATTGCCAAGTTAAGAACTGCAGAAATGTTAATTGCAATTGATGATTACCCGAATGCTATTGCGAGTTTATCGCTTATTGTGGATGAGCTGGAGAAAAATATTTATGCTGATAAAGCTTTATATTTGCAGGGTCAGATTTATCAGTATGGCTTAAAAGATGATGTAAAAGCCGTTGAATCTTATGAAAGTTTACTTGCTAAATTTCCAAAATCACTTTATCTGGATGAAGCAAGAAAAAATATAATTGAGTTAAAGAAAAAAATTAGTTAGGATTATATAATGTCTAAAAAACCTGGACAAAAAATTGTAAAGTGTTCTTTCTGCGGAAGAGATGGAAACGAAGTCGGCAGTATGATTGCCGGACCCGATGTTTATATTTGTGATATTTGCATCGGCAGCAGTGTTGATATTTTAAAAAATAATCTGGCTGCAGTAAGTAATCAAAAACAGGGTAAATGGAATCAGCACACACCGGAATCAATTAAAAAAGCGCTTGATGAATATGTGATTGGACAGGATAGAGCAAAGAAAGTTTTAGCAGTTGCTGTTTATAATCATTACAAAAGAATTGGAAGCCGCACAACATTTTTTGAGCTTGATGATGTTGAAATTGAAAAGAGCAACATTCTGCTTATTGGTCCAACCGGAGTTGGAAAAACATTACTTGCACAAACTCTTGCTAAAACTTTGGATGTTCCTTTTGCAATTGCTGATGCTACAACATTAACAGAAGCCGGCTACGTTGGCGATGATGTTGAATCTGTTTTGGTTCATTTACTTCAAGCCGCTGAATACAATTTGGAGCGTGCACAAAAGGGTATTGTGTACATTGATGAGATCGATAAAATTGCTCGTAAGAGTGAAAGTACATCAATAACTCGTGACGTTTCCGGCGAAGGAGTTCAGCAAGCTTTATTAAAAATATTAGAAGGAACCATTGCAGGCATTCCTCCAAAAGGCGGAAGAAAGCATCCGGAACAGAGTTTAATTAATCTTAACACAAAAAATATTTTATTTGTTGTTGGCGGTGCGTTTGATGGGATTGATAAAATTATTGCTAAAAGAATTAATGAAAACCGAATGGGATTTTCATCTGATCTAAAAGCAAAAACAAAAGAAGATGATTTGATTTCCCATATTCAGCCGGAAGATCTGTTAAGATTTGGATTGATTCCCGAATTGATTGGAAGATTACCTGTTGCGGCACCTCTTCATCAGCTAACAGAAGAAGCGATGCGTAATATTTTAACCGAACCTAAAAATGCAATCATTAAACAATACAAAAAACTTTTCTTGATGGAGGGCATTGAACTTGAGTTTGATCCGTTTGCATTAGATTCGATAGTAAAAAAAGCGATGGAACGCAAAACAGGCGCGCGTGCATTACGCAGCATTGTTGAGAGTTTTATGATTGATATTATGTATGATCTTCCGAACAAAAAAGATGTTGACAAGTGCATCATTACAAAAGACGCTGTAGAACAAAATGCTGAACCGATATTTATAAAATCAGATGTTAAGTCTGCTTAATCGGATTTATTAAGTTAAATGTTTTGTCATGCCGGACTTGATCCGGCATCTATTTATATGAGAAAAAAATACAAAATAATATTCCATCTCTTTATTTTATTTTCAGTTCAACTGTTTTCACAAAATAAAATATTCATCCCAATGGATCTTACCCAGACAGATCACCTAAAAGCTTACGGTATAACATTTCATGCATTAGAGGATGGACTTAAAGCCGATTGGCTTTTAAATTATCGAGGCGGTTCATTTTTAATTGATCAATCAGAAAAAATTGTTTCTGAATGTTTGTTAGAGGAAGTTTACTTTGAACAAATGAGTTTGTCACAGGTGGCTCAAATTTATGCCGAAGTGCAAAGCGATGATAATAATATGGATGTTATTCGATTAGAGAAGGCACCAAAGATTGCGGTTTACGTTCCGCCTGGATTTGCACCTTGGGATGATGCTGTTACTCTGGCACTTGAGTATGCAAATGTAAAGTATGATAAAATTTGGAATGATGAAATTCTACGAGGCGATCTTGAAAAGTATGATTGGATTCACTTGCATCACGAGGATTTTACGGGACAGTATGGAAAGTTTTATGCAAGCTTCAGTAGTGCGCAATGGTATATTGATCAGCAAATAATGTATGAAGCCAATGCAAAGAAAAATGGATTTGCAAAAGTTTCTGATATGATGAAAGCAGTTTCGCTTACAATTAAAAATTTTGTTGGGCAGGGTGGATTTCTTTTTGCAATGTGCAGTGCAACAGATTCTTATGATATTTCACTATCGGCAGATAATGTTGATATCTGTGCTCCTGTATTTGATGGTGACGCAGCTGATCCTGATGCACAGAGCAAATTAGATTTTTCTAAATCATTTGCTTTCCAAAACTTTAAAATCGATATGAATCCTTATGTTTATGAGTATTCAGATGTTGATATTCAGCCTGCTGAAATAGGCTTAGAACAAAACGATTATTTTACTTTATTTGATTTTTCTGCAAAGTATGATCCGGTGCCAACAATGTTAACACAAGATCATGCTAATGTTATAAAAGGATTTATGGGGCAAACAACAATGTTTAGAAAAAATCTTATAAAGAACTCTGTTATTATTTTAGCAGAACGACATGGAACTGATCAGGTAAAATATATACACGGAAATTTTGGCAGAGGTACTTTTACTTTTTACGGCGGTCACGATCCCGAAGATTATCAGCATGCAGTTGGTGATCCGCCGACAGATTTAAGTTTGCATAAAAATTCTCCCGGTTACAGATTAATCTTAAATAATATTTTATTTCCTGCAGCCACAAAGAAAAAACAGAAAACCTGAAATGAAAAAAGACGAGAAGTTTTTATCGTTTGTTCAGTGATAAAAATAATATTAAAAATATTCTCGTTTTTAGAAACGGACTTTTGGGCGATACTGTTTTTATCACCTCATTATTATCAAGATTGACTTACACCTATCCTAAAGCAAATATTGATGTAATTGTTGGAAAAACTTCTGTTGAAGTTTTAAAGCATTTTCCAGGAATCAGAAAAATTATTCCTTTTAATTTTAACTTTTCAATATCATCAATATTAAAACAAATCGGATTTTTCATTTCGTTGGTTCCTTCTAAATATGATTTGTTATTAGTATCTGAGGTTAATCCACATTACACAATTGTTGGTAAATTCTGCTTTCCAAAAAAAATTGCATCCTTTGCAAATCCTCTTGGTTTTAGTGACTATCAAATCGATCGTCCTAAAATAAAAGCAACATTAGCGGAATCTGAATTAGTAAAGAATTGGACACAATTAGATGGGAAAGATAAACCAGTAGTGTTTGTCTCTGATGAAGAGAAGATAAAAATACGTAAACACCTGGAATCATTTGGTGTGAGTGAAAATGATAAAATATTATTTTTCAATCCCGGCAGCAGCACACAGTATTCTGAAAAAGATTGGGTGTTTGAATATTATGCTCCGGTTGCAGATCATTTTATCTCTAAACACGGTTATAAAGTTGTCTTTAACGGATTAAAAAGAGACAAACAGGATTTTGAAAAAATTTCATCGATGATGCATTCCAAGGCAATTATGTTGGCGGGAGAAAATGCAGTTGATATAAGAAGTATGTTTGCACTTATCAGTATTTCAGATTTGGTTTTAGGTGTTGATACAGGCCCAATTCATATTGCAACTGCTTTGGATATCCCTGTTCTTTGTTTAACCGGGTTTACGGATGCGGACGAAACAGGGCCATACCATCCAAATGATTTAGTAACAATATTAAAGTCGGATATGCCGTGTATTCCTTGTGTGCATTCAAATCCCAAACCGGCTCAATGGGAAATTTGTAAGAGTATCCGTCCTGTTGAATGTATGAGGAGAATTACACCTGAAAAAGTTATTTTGGAAATAGAAAAAATATTAAATAAATAAAAAGATTTAATTTATGAAAACAATAAAAATCAAAAACAGCAACAAAGAAGTTACAATTGGTAAAATAGTTTGTGTCGGTAGAAATTATGCTGAACATGTTCACGAACTTGGAAACATTATCCACGAAAAACCGGTTGTGTTTTTAAAAACAGTTTCGTCTGTAATTTATTCGGGTGATGAAATTGTTTATCCAACTTTTTCAAACGATATGCATCACGAAACAGAACTTGTTTTACTGATTGGTGAAGATATTAAAGATGCTGATCTTGAAACTTCAGAACGCGCAATTGCGGGATATGGAATTGGATTGGATATGACTTTACGTGATGTTCAGTCTGATCTGAAAAAGAAAGGACATCCCTGGACAATTGCAAAATGTTTTGATACTTCAACAGTGCTTTCTGAATTTGTAGAAAAATCTCCTAATCAACTTACACTTGATGAAAAAATTTCTTTAAAAATAAATGGTGAGTATCGTCAGAATGATCAACTAAAAAAAATGCTGCACAAACCTGCTGAAATTGTACAATACATTTCTTCTTTGATGAAACTTGAAGCCAGGTGATTTAATTTTTACCGGTACACCAAAAGGTGTTAGTAAGGTTGAAAAAGGCGATAAGCTTGAAGCAGAACTTGAAGGAATTGTAAAACTTGAGTGTGTAGTGAAATAGAGAATGAGTTATTGCGAGGAGTTTTCGACGAAGCGATCTAAAAATATAAAACAGATTGCTTCACCCTAATCGGGATTCGCAAGGACGTACTTAATTTATTTATTCAATCCAGCTAAAGCTTTTCTTATGAGCTCTTCTAAAGAATAGTTTGCATTTTCGGAAAGCAAATCCCGAACAACTTTTTCTGCAAGTTGTCTTTGGTAGCCAAGCGTTGCCAATGCAGAAATAGCTTCATCTTTAGCAGATGTTATTTTAATTGATCCATCAGCTTTAATTGCATCAACTTTATTTCTTAACTCGAGCACAACTCGTTCAGCTGTTTTTCTGCCAATACCGGGAATGGCAATTAAACGGGAGACATTTCCGTTGGCAATTGCATCTTTCAAATCATCAACAGAAATTCCGGATAAAATACCCAAGCTTACTTTTGGTCCAATTCCACTTATAGAAATTAAAAGTTCAAACATTTCTTTTTCGGATTGTGTGAAAAATCCAAACAGAGTAATTGAATCTTCTTTAACGCTTGTGTGGATAAAAAGGGAGGCAGTGTCTTTTTCGGAAATCTTTTCAAACGTGGTTATAGAAATATTAACCAAATAGCCAACACCATTTACATCAAGTATAATTTGTGTTGGTTTGGATGAGATAATTTTTCCTGTTAGATATCCTATCATAAATTTTTTAAAATTAAAAGATTGAAATATTCAAAGATTTAAAAATTATTTTATTTTTTTATAGAACTTGATCTTAAGTATTTAATAAAGTTAGAAAGTTGAGTAATAATATTTATTGCCATATGATAGTGAGTGTTAAAACTATCTTGTGAGATATAGCCCAAATCAGTTGCAACATAAAGCATTGATCTTACTTCACCAGCCGATCCTTTTGAATAACCTAAAAACTTTATGTACTCTTTGTTATTATTTCTCTCAAAACCCTCAGCAATGTTATTCATAATTGAAACCGCAGCTCTTTGAATTTGTTCCCTTAATCCGAAATCTTTACTGAATTTTCCATCAGAAGTTAGTTGATAGATTGATTTAACCAAAATTCGGCTGTCTTTCCAAACTTGTAAATCTTCAAATGAATTTACTTTCATTTAATTTTTCAATCTTTAAATTTTTGAATCTTTCAATTATTAATAACCCTCTCCGGATATGCTTCTATAAAAGATTTCCAATCTTTAGTTTTCTTTACGGGATTTTTAAATCTGAAAGCATGACAAAGTGCAATTGCAAGCGCATCACTTTCATCTACTTTAATTTTTTCTGATTTAATATTTAATATTGTTTTAATCATAAAAGAAACTTGCTCTTTGCTTGCAGCACCTTTTCCAACAACCGATTTTTTTACTTCTCTTGGAGAATACTCGCTAGCAGGAACATTATTGTGCAAAGCACAAAGAATTGAAACTCCTCTCGCATATCCAATTTTCATTGCTGATTGAACATTCTTTCCATAAAAAGCAGTTTCAATTGCAAACTCATCAGGTTTATATTTTTTTATGATTTTACTTATTTCGCTGTAGATTATTACGAGTCTTTGTGGGATTGGTTCATTTGCGGGTAGGTTAATTGATCCCCCGGTAACTCTAATGAAGTTATTATTTGTATACTTAACAACTCCATATCCGGTTATTCTGGTACCGGGATCTATACCTAAAATTATCATTTAACCTTATAAGTTTGTTTTGCTAATAAATCGTCATTTCGACCACAGGGAGAAATCTTATTTAATATAAGAAAGATTTCTCTGTCAAAGACTACTTCGAAATGAATAATAAGGAGATATAATAAAAAATTATTATAAAACTCTAAAAGTTATTCAACTATATCAGCATTAGAAAAAACGTTCTGAACATCATCAAGATCTTCAAGTCCTTCAATCATCTTCATAACTTTTTCAGCATCTTCCCCTTTAACTTCTATCATATTCTTTGCGATCCATTGAAGTGAAGCATTTTCAACAGTAAAGTTTTTATCAACTAAAGATCTTCTAACAGGTTCAAAAGATTCAATGGTTGTCGTAACTTCAAAAAAATCTTCTTCAGTAGTAAGATCATCCGCTCCTGCTTCTAATACAATTTCCATAACATCGTCTTCTTTTTTACCTTCTGCTGGAAGTGTTATAACACCTTTTCTATCAAACATCCATGCAACTGAACCTGTTTCACCCATACTTCCACCATTTTTACTAAATAGATGTCTTACTTCAGCAACAGTTCTATTTTTATTATCAGTAGCAACTTCTACAAGTACAGCAACTCCGGCAGGACCGTAGCCCTCATAAGTCAATTCATGATATGTTACACCTTCAAGTTCACCAGTTGCCTTTTTGATAGCACGTTCAATATTATCAAGAGGCATATTTTGTGCTTTAGCATTATCAACTGCTAAGCGTAATCTTGGATTTCCATTAACATCACCGCCATCTCTTGCCGCTATTGTAATTTCTTTTATAAGCTTTGTAAATATTTTTCCTCTTTTAGAATCGAGTACAGCTTTTTTTCTTTTAATTGTTGCCCATTTTGAGTGACCGGACATTACTAATTCTCCTGAATTTCTTTTTGGTTTATTCTTAAATCTTTTAATCTAAGTTGCGGATAAGTTCTGCCATCCCTAACTGTTTTATCTATAGTATATACAATATCCACTTTTGTTTTTTTATCTGATAACAAATCTAAATATTCACGCATATTAAAGCCAATAGTATCAAAAACCTTATCGTTGCCATTCTGCTTAAAGCATGCTATTAAATGTTTATTACCAACTAATCTGGGAGTATTAAAAATTTCAACACCTTCTGATAGAAAAACCGGGCGCATATTTTGCGGGCCAAACGGAGCAAACTGATCTAATATTCTTAAAAATTTTGGAGTAATTTCAGAAAGTTTAATCTTCGTATCGATAATAATTTCCGGAAAAAGATCATCGCCGGTGATGGATTCTTTTACAATTTCATTAAACCTGTCTTTGAACTCCTGTACTTTATCAAGCTCTACGGCTAATCCTGCAGCGGCTTGATGCCCGCCAAAATGGATTAGTAAATTTTCACACCTTTGCAATGCTTCATAAATATTAAAGTTCGTAATACTTCTTGCAGATCCTTTTGCAATTCCATCAATTGTTGTGAGCATAATAGTTGGACGATAATATTTTTCAACCAGACGAGAAGCTACGATTCCAATTACACCCGGATGCCATTCCTCCTGATGAAGAACTATTGCAAGATCATTGTCAAGGTCTATCGAACTTTCTACAAGTTGCAACGCATTATCAAAAGTATCAACATCAATTTTTCTTCGCTCATAATTTTCAGTTTCTAGAACTTTTGCAAGTGTTAGCGCTTCTTCTTTACTGTCCGTAATCAGAAGTTCAACAGCACGTTTAGCATCTCCCAATCTGCCAACTGCATTAATTCTTGGCGCAATTGTAAAAACTATTTGACCGGAATTTAAATTTCCTGGATGAAGACTGCTGCTTTCAATTAATGCAAGAATTCCTGGTCTTGGATTACTATTAATACTATCCAATCCTTCTTTTACTAATATTCTGTTTTCATCAACAAGAGCAACGATATCTGCAGCACCAGCAAGAGCAACCAGATCAAGATATTTTAACGGCATTTCACGTCTGCCAATTTTTTCGGCAACACCCTGTGCAAGCTTAAAGGCAACACCCGCTCCAGATAGGTATTTGAATGGATATTTACACTGAGGTTTTAAGGGATCTAATACGGCAAGTGCAGGTGGCAGTTCATCTTTTGGTTGATGATGATCGCAAATAATTACGTCCATCCCCAATTCATTTGCATAAGTTGTTTCTTCAATAGCAGTGATACCGCAATCTACAGTAATTAAAAGTTTGGCGTTTGTAGTTGATTTAATAACATCAATACTTTCTTTTGATAAGCCGTAACCTTCAGTTAATCTTTGCGGTATATAAAAATCAACATTTGCACCGAGTTCTTTTAGGAACATATATAACAGCGCAGTAGAACATGTGCCATCAACATCATAATCTCCGTAAATGCAAATCGGTTGATTTTCAGTAAGAGCGTGAATCACTCTTTTGGAGGCAGCCTCCATTCCGTTCATAAGATAGGGATCGTGTAAAGATTCTAGCGATGGTCTGAAGAAAAATTTTGCATCCGTAAATGTTTTTATATCTCTAAGAAATAATAGTTTTGCTAAAATGTCTGAGATATTCAGTGAATCAGCAAGTGCTTTTAAAGAACTATCATCTTCAACTTCTCTGATTTTCCAACGTTTATATAACATAAGAGAACTAATTATATTTTATAAGAACAAATCTAAAATCTCAATCCTATAAGCCGAATTCTGTATCCCCGATTTTCATCGGGACGGCAATTATTTGTCTTGTTCTGCTGTTACCAACAGACTTAAGCGGTCCACCCGAAAATCCATCAATGCAATAAAGCATTAATTCAAAGCGAACAACTTTGTCCTGATTAAATCAGGAAGATCTTCTTACTTGACCTTGCTTCAGGTGTGGTTTGCCATGCACTCAATATTACTATCAAGCCGGTGAGCTCTTACCTCGCCTTTTCACCTTTTCCCTAAAATAAATTTCAGGGTAGTTTATTTTCTGCGGCACTGTCAGTCGATAATAAATTACTCCATTATCTCCCGGGGGTTACCCGGCACCTTGTTCTGTGAAGTTCGGACTTTCCTCCTCCCGAAAAAAAATCAGGAAGCAATTGCCCGGATTGAGTTATTAGATTATTCTTTTAAATGAGTTGACATTTCTGCCAACTCTGCCAATTACTTTAATAATTTTTGTAAATATAGATTAATAACTGAGTAAAATCAGTAGGATAGAATATAATAAAAATAGAATTCTGTTCTTAATCTAACTATGACTGATTTCCATCAACCTCATCTGCAATTTCTTGCGATATTAGTATTCTACCGCAATATTCACAGGTAAAAACTCTATTGTTTCTTCTAATTTCTAATTGTCTTTGGGATGGAACGATATTATGACAACCGGAACAAGCTGATCTTCTTATGGTTGCAACCGCCTTTCCTTTTTTTGCTTTTCGAATTCGCATGTAAACAGAGAGATCAGGTTTTTTTATCTGATCTTCAATTTTCTTTCTATCTGTCTGTAATATTGTTTCTTCTTTTTCATTTGCTTTGATTATTTCTTTCAGATCAGCTTCTCGTTCTTTTAACTCACCTTCAAGCTCAACAAGTTTTGGTTTTATTTCTTCAATCTGTTCAGTCAAACTTTTACTAAGGTCAGCAAGAGCATTGTTTTCGGCGTCTAATTTAGATATTTGTTCTTCCGAATGATCAATTTCCTTAGTTAATGCATCGTATTCTTTATTATTTCTTACCTGATACAGTTGAGCCTTAAACTTTTTCTGGCTCTCTTTTAATTTTTCAATTTCTTCTTCATTTTGAGCTCGTTTTTCAACTGACTCTTTTTGTGAAGTTTCTTTTTCTAAAATTTCCGTTTTTAATGAATTGATATTGTTTTCTAAGGAGCTAACCATGTTCGGTAAATCTCCGCGGAGTTCTTCAAGTTTATCAAGTTGATCATCAACAATTTGTAACTGATACATTACTTTAAGTCTGTTATACAATTTTTTCTGGCTCCTTAGTTATTATAAAAAACGATTGGGTTTGTTGAACCGGTATACTTATAAACTTTTGTCTTATCTGTTAAAGATTTTTCAATTCTTATTTTTAATTCATCCAATACTGGAATTTCAGTTTCATAGTGGCCTGCATCAACTAAAAGAATTTTATTTTTTGCATCCTGAAATGTATGATACTTTACGTCTGCGGTCACAAATGCTTCAGCACCATTTTTAATAGCAGCATCAAGTAAATCACTTCCGGATCCGCCACAGACTGCAACTTTTTTTATTTTGGATTTTGTAGTACGATTGAATCTTAAGTTTTTCGCTTTTAATGATTTCGAGACATGTTTAAGAAACTCTTTTTCCGATAATTCTTTTTGCAATTCACCAATTACGCCCATGCCATAATTAACGTTTTCATTTAAGAGTGGATAAACATCATATGCAACTTCTTCATATGGATGTGCTTTCTCCATTTCTGCTATCACTATCTGCAGATTAGATGAGTTAACTAAAACCTCTATTCTTAATTCTTCAACGTTTTCAATTAATCCTTTAACGCCAACCCTTGGGTTTGATTTACTTGAACCTTTAAAAGTTCCAGTCCCCAGGGTTCTAAAACTGCAATTAGAATATTCACCAATAATGCCTGCGCCCGCATTATGCATTGCTTGTGCAACTTTTTCAACGTGAGTTTGCGGAACAAAAACCACAAGCTTGTTCTGGTTTGAGGAAAGATTAACTAAAAATTTTTGTTTTATAAGTTTAAGTTTATTTGCTAATTGAAAACTTACACCCTCTTTGGTAAAATCTAAATTTGTGTGGGCAGAGTACAGACTAATATCTTTTTTAATTAATTTTTCAATAATCCTAGCTGTTTTATCTTTTTCAATATCAACCTTTTTAATAGATCGAAAGAGAAGAGGATGGTGGCTTATAATCAGGTTGCAATTTTTTCTGTTTGCCTCATCTACAACCGCTTCATCAACATCTAAACATATTAAAATGTTTTTAACATTCCGGTGTAATGATCCAACTTGCAGTCCAACGTTGTCTTTTTCCCAGGCAATTGATTTAGGAGCCCAGTCTTCAATTATTTTAATGATCTTATCACATCTCATAAAAGCAAAAAAAAATGCACCCTTAAATTTTCTTTGGGTGCATTCTTATAAATTTTTGGCCTTCGCATTTTGACCGTAATGGTCATTCTTTGCAAGGAACTTTAATTTTTTCGGGTTTATTCTTCTCATATTTAGTACATAAATATAAATCTATTCAAGAAAATAAACAATTTTAATGTAGGTTAATTATTGTTCAATCCAGTTGCCGTCCTCACGAATTAAATCTATTAGTTCATCAACTGCGTTTTTAGACGGAATATTGCGTCTAATGACGTCTTTTTTACGATAAAGGGTTATTTTATCCATACCCGATCCAACATAGCCATAGTCAGCATCAGCCATTTCACCTGGCCCATTTACAATACAGCCCATTACTGCGATTTTTAATCCCTTTAAATGTTCAGTTCTTTTACGGATCATCTCTGTTGTTTCTTGTAAATCAAATAAAGTTCTACCGCAAGAAGGACAGGCAATATATTCTGTTTTGGATATTCGCTGGCGTGCTGCCTGCAAAATATTAAATAAAAGCCTATTGATGATCTTTTCTCTAGTCTCAATTTTTTTAATGAAACTTTTTACATATGATTCCGATTCACTCAATTGGCTTTTTATATTATCAACGGTCAACCAAACTCCGTCGCCAAACCCATCTATTAACAATCCGCCCAAATCTGTTGCAGAATAAATTTGTAAGTTTTCAAATGTTATATCTAAATAATTTCTTTTGATGATTACGGGATTTTCAATTTTATTCTGCAGTAACTCAAAAAATACTCGGCGCTGTTCTGCCATTCCGTGAAGATTGGTAGTCTCCAAAACTATAGCAACCGTTTTATCATTTTTAATTTTTTCAACTAATTTGTTAGATAAATCATTTATGCTTAAAAATACAAAATTTAATTCGTCTGATTTTCTATCAGTATCCAAAAATGTTTTTGCAGAAAAGATCGGGTAACTATTGTAGTTATTCTTTAAGTCATTCCAAGTCTCATAATCATAAATTGCATTTAAACCATTTGGGCAATCGAATGGCAGAATATTTTTTCCAAGATAAATTAAATCAGCCGCTGAGTCACTTAAATTCCATTTATCAGTTGATTCATTATAAGTATAGCCAATGTCAACCAAATCTTTTTGAGTAGAAATTTTTCTATTGCTGTAATCTGCAACAACACGCGGAACATTGCTTCCGCCGATTGATAAAACCTCAGAAGGTTTTTCTTTTATTGTAAATAAAAGGATCTATTGGTGATTCTGCAATTTCTTTTATTGGTTTGTGATTTTCTCTTGCTTAAATAACGATTAGCGATTGCAATTGCCACAGGTGCTTCAAATTCAGGATCTTCGGTTAATGAAACGCGAATTGTATCTCCAATTCCATCTTCTAATAAAGCACCAATTCCAAGAGCGGATTTTATTCTTCCATCTTCACCTCCGCCGGCTTCTGTTACCCCAAGATGAAGCGGATAATTCATTCCTTCAGCTTCCATTTTGTTAATCAATAATCTGTAAGCGTGAACCATAACCTGTGGATTACTTGATTTCATTGATAAAACTATGCTGTGATAATTTTCATCCTCACATATTCTTAAAAACTCGAGTGCAGATTCAACCATCCCAAGTGGAGTATCGCCATAACGACTCATAATTCTATCAGACAATGAGCCATGATTTGTTCCGATGCGCATTGCTGTGCCATATTCTTTGCAAATCTTTACAAGTGGCGTAAATCTTTTTCTAATTCTATCAATCTCTTCCTGATATTCGGCTTCAGTGTATTCGACCAAATCGAACTTTTTCTTATCAACATAATTACCTGGATTTACGCGAACTTTTTCTACAATTCTTGCTGCCATTTCAGCGGCATTTGGAGTAAAGTGAATATCAGCAATTAACGGAACAATATATCCGCGAGCCTTTAATTCTTTTTTAATCACTTCTAGATTTTTTGCTTCGTTAATGCTTGGCGCAGTTATTCTAACGTATTCACAACCTGCATCAACCATCCGTATTGTTTGCTCAACAGTGGCAATCGTATTCATTGTATCTGTTGTGGTCATTGATTGAATGCGTATGGGATTATTTCCGCCCAACGGAATATCACCAATAAAAACTTCTCGGGTTTTATAACGCGAGTATTGGGTTAAATTATTGCAGTAATTTTTGATGCTTTTAATGTTTGAATTCATAAATTGAATAATTCTCTAATTAGAACAACATTTGTTAATTGATTTAAGTTTCTTAATTAAATATAAAAATAATTCAATCCACACTAAAAGGCTTAAATCCTGAAAGTTAATCTTATTATATTTCGGATATGCGAATCCCGGAATCAAAAATTGAAGAAATACGTAACTCAATTAGTATTGTTGATGTAATTTCCGAATACGTTCCACTAAGAAAACGCGGAAAAAACTTTATTGGTTTGTGTCCGTTTCATTCTGAAAAAACTCCATCATTTACTGTAACCGAAGAAAAACAGATTTTCCATTGTTTCGGATGTCATGTTGGTGGTAATGTTTTTAAGTTTTTGATGGATTACAAAAAAATTTCATTTGTGGAATCAGTACAGGAAATAGCAGAGCAAAACGGAATTGAAATTAGCTACGATGATGAAGGTTACAACGAAAAACAATCCGAGCAGGAAGTTCTATACGATATAAACACAGAGGCAGCAAAGTATTTTTCCAATAATCTTTTGCATGATAATGAAGGTGAGATTGCAAGAAATTATTTTCAAAAAAGAAACCTTAAAGTGCAAACAATGCGCGCTTTTGGTTTGGGATACTCACTTAACGGATGGGAAAATCTTGTAAACTTTCTTAAAGAAAAAAACATTGATTTAGAAAAAGCACTCCATCTTGGATTGATAGGACGAAACAACGATGGACGAGTTTTTGATAAATTAGCAGGAAGAATAATTTTCCCAATCTTTTCTCCAAATGGAAGAGTAGTTGCGTTTGCCGGAAGAAAACTCCGCGAAGATGATTTTGGCGGCAAATATATTAATTCCCCGGAATCAATTATCTACATAAAAGGTAGAATCCTCTATGGACTTTCGCACGCAAAAGATGATATACGCAAACTTGATAAGGCAATTATAGTAGAAGGTTATATGGATTTAATTTCGCTATATCAAAGCGGAATTAAGAATGTTGTTGCTGTTTCCGGAACTGCATTAACCGACGACCAGGCGCAGTTACTTTCACGTTATACAAAAAATGTTGTTCTGCTTTTTGATGCTGATGCAGCGGGCATTAAAGCATCTATGCGAAGCATTGAAATTTTATTACGTCGTGATTTTGATGTTAAAATTTCTACTCTTCCTAAAGGTGAGGATCCCGATTCTTATGTTACAAAGTTTGGAAAAGAAGCTTTTGAAGAAATTATAAAGCGCGCAGAAAATTTTCTTGAATATCAAACAGCTTATTACGAGGCACAAGGAATGTTTGATGATCCAACGAAAACTGCTGAAGCAATTCGCGATCTTGTAAAACCAATTGCTCTGGTTGATGATGAATTGAAAAGAAAACTTTTAATAAGAAATATCGGAAGAAAATTTAATCTTAGAGAAAAACTTTTAGAAACCGAACTTGATAAAGCCTTGGATTTTCAGAAAAAACAAAATAGAATTCAATCACAAAGAATTTTTAAAAAGGAAGAAGCACAGCAGGAAAATTTAATTCCACAGGAAAAGAAAACAGTAGCCCCGCATTTTTATAACACTGAACGGGAACTAATTAGATTGCTGTTTGAAAATAATGAAGAGCTGATTTGGCTTATCACATACAATATTCACGAGGAAGATATTCTTGTTGATATTCATAAAATTATTTTTGAGAAAGTTTATTTTGAATATGAAAATCGTGGCAGCTTAAATCCGGCAGATTTAATTTCCTTATTTGATGATGATGCTCAATCTTATTTGCGAGAACTTACAATTGAAAAATACAGTCTTAGTAGTAATTGGCAGGATTTGAATCCATCAATCACTCAGGAAATGATTACCAAAAAATACGCTATTGATTTGATAGTAAAGTACAAGCAAATGCAAATTGATTTACAAATAGCTGGAAACGTTAGTGCTCAAGAAAATGTTGAAGATGAAGAACGATTGCTTGAGTTGATGAAAGAAAAACATGAATTAGAAAAACGAAAAAAATCTATTCGTGAAGAATTAGAGAAACAATAAAACTCCTTAATTGTAAATTGTACATTATACATTGTAAATTAAAATGAATTACCGACAAGCAAAAACTGGAAAGCTGTTTATAGAAATCCTACCGGATAAATGTGATTTCTGCGGATGCTGTGTTGGCGTTTGTCCTGAAGATGCGATCGAATTAAAAGAAGCGGAAATATTTATTATTGATCCGCGTTGTACAAATTGCGCTAAGTGTGTTTGGTCTTGCCCTATTGAAGTTATTAAGTTTAATAAGGAAGGTGTGCCTGTAAAATGAGTCTTCGTCCACAGTCATCAGTCTTCAAATAGGAAAATAAGAAGACATTATAAATGAGCACGTTTAGAGATTTAAAGGTATATCGAAAAGCTTTTAAGCTTGCAATGGATATTTTCAATTTAACAAGATCATTTCCTGATGAAGAAAAGTTTGGTTTGATTTCACAGATACGTAGATCATCAAGAAGTGTTTGTTCGTCAATCGCAGAAGCGTATCGAAAAAGAAAGTATCCTGCACATTTTATTTCTAAAAGTACCGATGCTGACATGGAAAATTCCGAAACTCAGGTTTGGCTGGACTTTTCTTTGAGCTGTAAATACATTAACAAACAAATCTATTTAGATTATAAAGAAAGATCTGAGGAAATTGGTAAGATGCTAAACCATATGATTGAAAATCCAGAAAAGTATGAATAGAACTTTATTTAATGAATTAATTGTGGACTGCCCACTGAAGACTGTGGACTTGTTGTGCAAATTGAAAACCTGAAAATGAATGAAAACTAAATATGATATAATAGTAGTAGGTGCCGGACCCGCAGGAAGTATGGCTGCACGATTTGCTGCTGAGCAGGGCGTTTCTGTTCTGATGCTGGAGAAGGATCGCGATGTTGGTTATCCGGTACGATGCGGTGAAGCAATCAGCAAAGCAGGAGTTGAAGAATTTATTCCAAGTGATGATAAATGGATTGCCGCAAAGATTAGTAAGTTTTCTTTTAACGCTCCTGATGGCAGTGAAGCAATAGTTGATTTTGGTGATGCAGGTTATGTTCTTGAACGCAGAATTTTTGATTACGAACTTAGCAAGAACTGCCGCAGAAGCCGGAGTAGAAATTGTAACTCGTGCTTATGTTAATGGATTATTGTTTGATGATGGTAAAGTATAGTGGAGTTAAATACGAACTTAATGGCGAACAGAAAGAAGTAAAAGCAAAAGTTGTAATTGCTGCTGATGGAGTTGAATCTCGTGTTGGGCGCTGGGCAGGACTTGAAACACATATTGATTTCCGTGATATGGAAAGTGCCGTACAAATTACCGCTGCTAACATTCCTGTTGATCAAAACACACTTTACTTTTACTTTGGAAAAGATGTTGCACCAAATGGCTACTTTTGGGTTTTCCCTAAAGGACACAATAAAGCAAATATCGGTCTCGGTGTTAGCGGGTTGATAGGAAAGAAAAAATCTGCACAATCTTTTCTTGATGATTTTATGAATAAGCATTATCCAAATGCTCCGGTTCTTACAAAAATTGCGGGTGGAGTTCCGTGTTCGATTACGCTTGATAAAATTTCTGGTCCTGGAATTATGTTAGTTGGCGATGCTGCAAGACAGGTAAATCCATTAAGCGGCGGTGGAATTGCAAGCGGAATGATTGGCGGAAAGATTGCAGGAACAATTGCAGGTGAAGCAATAAAACAGAATAAGCTTGATTATATCTTAACTTATGATAAAGCCTGGAATGATAGGCTTGGCAAGCGCCACGAAACTTTTAACAGGATTAAAGAAGGCATTTACAATTTTTCTGATGATAAGTTTAACAGCATTGCACATTCAGTTTTAAAAATTCCAATCGAAAAAAGAACACTTGGCAAAGTGTTTACAACTGCGTTGATTAATAATCCATCCTTACTTGTTGATATTGCAAAAGTATTTGTAGTTTAAATTCAATGGTACACTGATAATTATGATTAATTAAGATATTTTATGATCAGTCCAGATCATAACCGATCATAATAATCCGTGTACGATCATTTTCCATAAGTTTCTGTATGTATCAAATATTTGTTTGTTGAGGTTGCAAAAGTGTTTGTGGTTTAGCAACTAGTTTTTTATTGACATTGCAAATCCAGCTTCTTACATTACAACTGACATTTTATTAAGGGGTTCTTATGAGAACTATAATATTTGTTTTGTTATGTGTTTTAGCTTTTATCTCACCTCAGTTTGGCCAAACACAACTTTTAAGAGTTGGTAATGCTGTTGAATTTGGAGATATTTTTGGTGTCGAATTAGAAGTTACTGTTGAAGACGTAACCATTAATGATAAAATATATCTGAAAAAAAAATTAGGATATCAATCCTGGTATGGACAAAATTCTTTTTCCGGATATTCGTATGAAAGAATAGAAGGCGATTCAGCATACTATGTTTTATCTTCGACTAATACAGACTCACTAGCATTCAACTTCAATTGGCCGGTTGGTAAGGTTTTTTATAGTAACATTGTGGGAAACACAGTCTATGAAAAAAAGATTAATAGTATAACGATTGGGTCAATATTAATTCCCCAAGACACGCTTTATAATATTATATTCTATTCAATTGATCTTGCAACCGGTGATACCACTTATGGTATTGGCGTTTATTTTGGTACAACATATTCCAAAAAGATTGGTAAAACAGATGAGGGAATTTTTATCTCCATACAAGGTGCTAAAATAGATGGAGTAAAATATGGATCTATTTTGTCGTACCCTGAAGAAATTGTTTTTTCTGAAGACAGCATTTACGTCCAAACACTTTCAGATTCCGGATCAGTAAAAATCATAAACACATCAGATCATTCAGTACGAATTGATTCAATCAATTCTGTGGGGGCATTTTATGGTTACCGTGGGTTCTTCAGCAAACCTGAATTTGAATATCAATTTTATCTTTTTCAAACTTTGCCGAGTCCTCAATGGAATGATACATCTTGGAATAATAATTCCGCCACACGATTCTATAAATGTTTCTTTTTACGAAGTTGATTTATGTCCAATTTGTGATTATGAAGTTCAGGAATACTTTAAAGATACTTTACGATTTGTTTTTACTTTTATGGATGGTAATGTTTATTCATTCAGCAAATCAATTCCAATTAGTGGAGAAGGTTATCCATCTGATATTGAGGATGAAGAAGTTTTACCGATTGAATTTGCTTTACACCAAAACTACCCAAACCCGTTTAATCCATCTACTACAATAAAATATTCCATTCCAAATGTCATTCGACCGAAGGGAGAAATCTTTTTGTAACCTTAAAGGTTTATGATGTTCTTGGAAAAGAAGTTGCAACTCTTGTTAATGAATCTAGAGATGCCGGAATTTATGAAACCGAATTTAAAGCAGAAAAACTTTCAAGTGGAGTTTATTATTATCAGTTAAAAGCCGGAAGTTTTATTGAAACAAAAAAGATGTTATTACTCAAATAGTTCAGGTAAATAAATGAAGATAATTTTTTATGCAGTAATTATTACTACCATTTGGTCAATATCGTATGCTCAAACCTTACCCGTTCCACCCAGACCATCAAATGCTCTTTCAGGTTCTGCATTTATTAATCTTATCTGGAGTATGCCGCGCGATCAAAGAGAAGAACAAATTTATTCTCAGGTTGTAGCGGGCAACATTCCGGATTTTATGCGGCAATTAAACACCGTAACAGCAAATGCTAATATTGGCGGAACTAATTATACTGTTAAGTACTTCGTCATACCGGAATATCTTGCTGTGGGTTCCGATTCTGATTACTTCCTAACCCCGATGTCTCCGCTGCTGGCACAAAGAATTTGTAATACATTAAACTGTACAATGCCTACAAAAAAAATGGTTGATCAGATCTATACTTCAGCTATCTGTAAATTAAGGCCACAGCCAATTCCGCCATCACCAGCAATGATAACAGTACCTGTATTTGCACAGCATAACGATTCTGTTATGTATATCAGGCTTCCTGTTCTACCGCAATTTCCATTCGGTTCTTTGGTTGGCGGTACAAAAAAAGATGTGATAATTTCAAATAGAATATATCAGAACTTACAGCCAAATGTCCCAAATCCTGTGGTTATTTATGGATGGCATCAGTTAAATGGAACTCCAATTCAGCCTGTTTATAACGGCCACGCAGAAACTTATGCAGATTATAGCCATGGTATTCGCTTGGTTTTGGATTCTGTTCTTGTTAATGAGTCCCCAATGACTTTCACTCAGCTATTGGCAAATCCAACCTTGTGCATCCTGGTTAGTGATGAAGGCACTATTTTAAAACCTTATTACACACTTGCCGGCACTTTTACTCCGTCGCCCAAATCTTTTGGTGTCTTTCAGCATTCGTCTTCCAGTATAAAGATTATTGTGCAGCCTCTTTCAGGTACAGCATATAAAGCTTTCATTGGAAAAGATGGAATAACTTTTAATGATTCCACAGCAGAATTTTCAGATAGTATAATTGTAAATAATCTAGCAGAAGATTCAGTTTACTATTTTAAGTTAAGAGCATTAGGCGGGTTGGGTTACTCTGATTTTTCTGAAGTTCTTGCAGCTTCCGTTTCCGCATCTGCTTCGGATGTATTAATTGTAAATGGTTTTGATAGAAGTTCTACTGGTAATACTTATAATTTTATACGCCAGCACGGTAGTGCTTTCAAAAATAATGGCTATGATTTTTCTTCCGCCTCTAATGATGCAGTAATTCAAGGTATTGTTTCATTACAAAATTATTCTATTGTAGATTTTATTCTGGGAGAAGAAAGCACCGCTGATGAAACATTTAACAACATCGAACAGGAACTGGTGAAAAGCTATCTTAAAAACGGAGGCAAACTCTTTGTTTCAGGGTGCAGAAGTTGCCTGGGATCTGGATTATAAAGGATCATCAAGCGATAAAGATTTTATTTACAATTACTTAAAAAGTAAGTACATCAACGATGCACCAAATGGACAGTCCGGCATATTTTATCAGGCTGAACCGGTTATAAATAGTATTTTTGATGGAGTTGGTACAATTTCTTACGATAACGGAACGCACGGTACCTTTAATGTTAAATATCCAGATGTAATTGCAGGACTAAATGGCGGAATAGAATGTCTTCAGTATTCCAACCTTTCAAATCAATTTGCAGCAATCTACTTTCAAGGTATTTTTCCCGGTGGTAATGAAAATGGTAAGTTAGTTTTTGTGGGATTTCCTTTTGAAACTATTTATCCAGAATCAACGCGAAATATCTTCTTAAGTAAAATCATTTCCTTTTTTAATGCACCTGTAAGTGTATCTGATAACTTTAATTCAGTACCTGAATCATTTTTGCTTTTTCAAAACTACCCAAACCCGTTTAACCCGAGTACAATTATTCAGTATGCAATAAGCAGCCTGCCTACCGGACAGGCAGGCAGGCAACTTGTTACTTTAAAAGTTTATGATATACTTGGAAATGAAGTTGCAACATTAGTAAATGAATATCGAAATGCAGGAAGTTATGAGGTTAACTTTGATGCAAGCAGACTTGCAAGCGGAGTTTATTATTACCAGTTGAAAGCCGGAGAGTTTGTTGAAACTAATAAAATGATCTTATTAAAGTAAAATTATGGTACACTGATTATTATGATTATTTAAGATTTATTAAGATAAGTTCTAATCATAATTGATCATAAAAATCAGTTTACTATTGCCTTTCTAAAACTCAGCGCTAATTCCAATTGAAGGAAGAATACCAATTGAAGATGATTCATCCGTTCTCATTTCACGTCTGTCCCAACGCACTCCGTTTTGGTTATTTTGATTATAAATGTTTTGAATATCCACATACGTAATTAAAGTCCAGCCGGAAAAATACCAGCGCTTATCAACTCTAACGTCTAAACTGTGCGCAGATTTAATTCTTTTTGTATTGTAATCAATAATGTTTTGTGTGCCATCTGAGTTAAACGGAGTGTATGGTCTTCCGCTTGCAAACCTGAACTTAGAACTAACTTCCCAAAATTCATTAAACTTATATCCGCCGCTTAAGTTTATAATCCAGTTCTGATCATAACTTCCGGAACGTTCAATTCCATCCAAAGAAGTGTAATCTGATTTGCTGTAAGTAAAACTAAAAATTCCGTAGTAAGGTATATCAGAAAGTTTTTTCTGGATTGATAACTCAACTCCGCGTGCATTACCAAATCCTGCATCAACCAAAGGCTCTAATCCAAAAGCGGAATAGTTATCATCACTGCCGGAAAATCCAGCTCCGGTGTTAGCTAAAACAAGATAAGGCCTTATAGTACTGGTTGGATAATTTTTGTAATCTTTATAAAAGGCTTCGACTTTCAGCAGAGCATCCGCAGAAAGTCTATGATCAAATCCTAAAACATATTGATTAACCTGAATCATTTTCAAGTCTCTGTTACTATTAAACGCTTCAAGCCAAATGTATGAAGGCGATTGATTATAAATTCCTGTACTGAAATTTATATTTGTAAGATCAGTTAAGGCATAAGAAAGAGAAAGACGCGGACTGAAATAAACTTTTTTATTCAAAGCAGTAAAAATATCAGAACGAACTCCAATATTCGCGGTTAATTTATTGAACAACAAAGAATTATAATTAGTATAAACACCAAACTTAGTGTATGTGTTCTCTGTTTTTAATGATGTAACAGGAAGCGAATCACCAAAGGTTGTAAAAAAGTTTGGAAAGAGAATATCAAAATCAGCCTCTATCAGCTTTGCTGTGCCTCCAATATT
Organism: uncultured Ignavibacteriaceae bacterium; assembly: GCA_963704275.1. Lineage (GTDB taxonomy): Bacteria > Bacteroidota > Ignavibacteria > Ignavibacteriales > Ignavibacteriaceae > IGN3. Next base: position 82,336 of record CAVPHP010000007.1, read on the forward strand.
TATTTCTGAAGTTTTAGAAAGCTTAAAAACTAAATCAGCCCTTAAAGAATTTTCTTCTTCTTTAGATTTATTAGTAAAGATTGGATTTAAGAGTGAATCGCTTTGTCTGCTGTCGTAATCAACATAATTTCTGCTTAGGGCAAGATTAAAAAAACCGTCTGTAAACAAATGTCTGTAAGTAAATCCAGTAACATATTGTATTTGATCAGTTCCAAGAATTCTAGAGTTATCAAACCGCTGATCAGCATCATCATTAAAAAACTTTACATTATCAAAAGCACTTATAAATAAAAAGCCAAATGCATCTTGTGAGTGCGGATTAAAATCAGCTTTTAAAAGCACATCGTAATATTCCGGAACAAAAGAAAAATTAGCGGCTTTAAAAATAAAATCAAGATAACTTCTTCTGGCAGAAAAAATAAAGTTTGAGTTTTCAGAAATAGGTCCTTCTAAATTTAATCCAAACTGAGAAGCAGAAATTGTTCCCTTGCCACCAATGCGATCTTCTCTTCCATCTCTAAGGTTGATGTTTAACACAGAAGAAAGTTTATCACCATAAAGAGCAGAAAATCCACCTGTTGAAAAAGAAGTTTCTCTAACAAAATCTAAGTTTATATAGCTCAATGGTCCGCCCGTTGCACCTTGAGTTCCGAAGTGGTTAATGTTTGGAACTTCAATTCCATTTATCAAATAAAGATTTTCTGATGGAGCGCCGCCGCGAACTATTAAATCATTTCTACCAGCATCGGCCTGGGCAACTCCTGGTAAAATGGAAAGGGCACGAATAACATCTTCAAATCCGCCAGGACTTCTTCTTATTTCTTCATAACTAAAATTTCTTATGCTGTTTACTTCAAGAAGATCTTTTCTAAAGTAATCGCTTGTTACCGTTATCCCTTCAAGTTCAATCGCTTGAGGTATAAGTTCAAAATTAACTTCGGAGGGTTTGCCTGTTTGCACCACAACATCAGTTTTAATTTGTGAGTTGTATCCTATCACCGATGCCCGGATTTGATAAGTTTTAACAGGAAGATTTTCTATCTTAAATAAACCATCCGAGTTAGTAGCTGCTCCATAATTTGTTTCCATCACAAGAACATTAGCGAAAGGAATTGGCTGTTTGGTGGTAAAATCAAACACTCTTCCGTAAATGCTGCCGCTTAATTCTTGTGCGTATATTAGATCTGATAATATAATAATTATTAAAATTAATATTGATTTATACATTATTTTGTTTTGTTTTAATTGATTATGAGTTAATTATAACAAATTATACTTAATAAAGTTCCATTTGGCTGTTGCCAAATCGTTTCATTCAAAATAGTAATTTGGTATATTTTTGATGAAATGATTTTAAATATAATTGTATGCCACGCAAAAAAAATAATTTAATTCCAAAATTTAGCGATAAGAATTCATTTCTATCCAGTATAACTTCAAAGAAGTTGATAAAAGAATCATTAATACCGGTCCATTCTGAATTGGCCGATGCTTTTGGTGATCAATTTTCTTATCTATTAAAAACAAACGGTGAAAACTTAGAAGTTTATTTCTCACCAAGCGTTAAAAAAGTAATTGGCTATACACCTGCTGAGCTAATAAAATTGCCGTCGCTGGGGAGAGAATTGCTTCACGAAGAAGATATTTCTGAAGTCAAAAAGAAGTTATACAATTTAGAAAATGGCAAGATTTCAAATCTGGAATTACATTATCGATACAGGAGAAAAGACGGTAAAGTAATCTGGTTAAAAGAACAGATTAAAATGGAAATTGTTAATAATCAGAAAACCCAAAAAGGAATAATTACGGACGTATCGGAGTTTAAGAAATCCGAAAAAGATTATGGCGAAATTATTAACAAGCTATCAAACGAAGTTACAGCACGAGATAATTTTTTATCCATACTCTCTCACGATTTAAGAGCACCATTTTCAAGTATACTTGGTTTTACAGAAATTCTTTTGAGCGAAACCTCTTTAACTGATGCTGAAAGAACAGAGTACCTAAATTATATAAATGATTCATCTACCAATCAACTACAGCTTGTAAATTATCTTTTGGATTGGTCTAACTTGCAAACAGGCAGAATGCATATGGTCCCGCATAGAGTTCAAGCACAGGGCCTTGTATTTAATTGTATTTCTGCTCTTACCGGTGTTGCAATGAGGAAAAATATTGACATTAAAGTTGATGTTGCTGATTCGATTTTTATTGATGCGGATGAACGATTGATGCTTCAGGTAATAACCAATTTGGTTAGTAACGCCATTAAATTTTCTGAAGATGGAAAAACAATACGAATTTATGCTAATAGATTTAATAATGAATTAGTTGAGTTTGTTATTAAGGACGAAGGCATCGGAATACCCGATAATTACCAGCCAAGGATTTTTAAGTTTGAAAAAATGTTTTCTACAAGAGGCACTCGGGGAGAAAAAGGAACTGGATTGGGATTATCACTTGTAAAAGAAATTGTTGAGAGACACAAGGGTCAAATATGGTTTTACTCAAAAGAAAAATCCGGAAGCGAATTTCACTTTACAGTACCAAGTTCTGAAAACACAATTTTATTAGTTGAAAATAATAAAGATGATTTTAAATTGTTAGAAAAAAATATTCGCGATAATTTTCCGCAATTTAAGTTTATAGGCACGGATAACGGATTTGAGGCTATAAATGTTGTGTTAAAACAACACCCATCATTAATTATTTCTTCACACGATTTACCTTTAATGAATGGGATACAATTTGTTAAGTCAATTATAAAAGGCGATAAAAAATATTATGCGCCGATAATTGCAATTTTAGATTCAGCAGACGAGATGCTTATAAGAAACTATCAAGAAATCGGAATCAAATCCGTGCTGTCGAAACCTGTTAACATAAAACATTTTAACAGGGAAATTTCTTTGGCCCTTAATTAGTCAGTTAATTGTTCAATTTAATTTGAAAAAGACTTTCGCTATTTTTCATTATTAAAAAAATATTTTTGGAGAATATTGTGAATCTTGCTGTAGTCGGAACCGGTTATGTCGGGCTTGTATCAGGAACCTGCCTTGCTGAAACTGGCAATAATGTAATTTGTGTGGATGTAGACGATAATAAAATTGAAACAATGAAAGATGGTATAATCCCGATTTATGAACCCGGGCTTGAAGTATTATTTTTAAGAAACATTGTAAAAAAGAGATTATCATTTACAACAAATTTACGGGATGCTGTTAGAAATTCAGAAGTTGTCTTTCTTTGTCTTCCAACTCCACAAGGCGGCGATGGGGCTGCTGATTTACAATATGTTTTAAAAGTTGCTGATGATCTTGGACAAATGTTCTGCGATGAACCAGAACTAGGGTTTAAAGTTATTGTTGATAAAAGCACAGTTCCTGTTGGAACTAGCGATAAAGTTCGTGCAGCAATTAAAAAACATGCTCCAGATTTTGATTTTGATGTTTGTTCCAATCCGGAATTTTTGCGAGAAGGAATTGCGGTAGAAGATTTTATGAAGCCTGAAAGAGTTATTGTAGGAACAAGTAATGATAAAACCAAAAAAGTTATTGAACAGCTTTACGATCCTTTTGTCAGAACAGGTAATCCGGTTTACTTTATGGATGAAAAATCTGCCGAGATGACGAAGTATGCAGCAAATTCTTTTATCGCAATGAAAATTTCTTTTATGAATGAGATAGCACGGCTGTGTGAATTGACAGGTGCACAGGTTGATGCAGTTAGATTAGGAATTGGATCAGATTCCAGAATAGGTAAAAGATATTTATTTCCAGGAATTGGTTATGGAGGCTCGTGTTTCCCCAAAGATGTTCATGCATTAGTAAACACTGCAAATGAGAACAAGTATGATTTTAAAATATTGAAGTCGGTTATTGATGTAAACTATGAGCAGGTAAAACATTTTTTTAGAAAAATATCAGCTCACTATGGAGAAAATCTTAAAGACAAAAATTTTGCAATGTGGGGATTAGCATTTAAACCTAACACTGATGATGTAAGAGAAGCACCCGCCCATTACCTGATAAAATTATTGTTAGCTGCAGGGGCAAAGGTAAATGCTTATGATCCTGAAGCGAACAATACTACAAAAGCTGTTTTAGGAAATATTATTAAATATTCTGAAACTTCTGAAGAAGCAATAAAAGGTGCTGATGCATTAATTGTTGTAACTGAATGGAAGGAGTTTCGTAATCCTGATTTTGAATTAATTAAACAATCTTTAAAAGCTCCTGTTATTTTTGATGGTAGAAATCTTTATGATCTTCAAAAGTTAAATGATATGAAATTTACTTATTACTCAATTGGTAGAACTGATATCATTAATTAGTATTTTTAAAGTGGTGAGCAGTAGTCAATTTATTGCTTGCCTAATAAATATAAAAAACATTCACAGTTTTATAAAATGTTAAACCAATCAGAATTATCGACCATTTCAAAAGGGGAACTAATAGATCACTTTCTACTTGTTAAAAAATGTGAACTTAGATTAACAAAAGCCGGTAAAGAATTTCTATCATTAGAACTTGGTGATAAGTCGACTTCGTCTGCGTCAAACCTTTGGGACGATGTAGCCAGTTTCAAATCCATTAAAAATTCTCTTGCTGTTGGCGACGTGGTTAAGATAACAGGATCAATGGATGAATATCAAGGCAACTCCCAAATTAAAATAGATACTATCCGATTGACTAAACAAAGTGATAATGTAACCGCTAAAGATTTTCTTCCTAAATCATCGCGAGATCTTAATGTGATGAAAAAAGAATTTTCTTCCAGGATGGAAAAAATTACCGATTCTAATTTGAAATCTTTAATGGTAAATATTTTTTCCGATGAGCGATTTGAAAAGTACACTTCAGTTCCTGCAGGAAAAATGTGGCACCATGGTTATATTAGCGGACTTATTGAACACACTTTGGAGATTATTAAAATTTGTGATTTGATGTGCGATATTCATCCAGAAATCAATCGTGATCTTTTGATTTGTGGAGCTATGCTTCATGATTTTGGAAAAATTGAGGAATTAAGTTTTGAACCTGTTTTCGAATACACAGATAAAGGAAAATTACTTGGTCACATTGTTATTGCGGCAATGATTGTTAATGATGAGATCAATAAAACATCTGAGTTCTCCGAAAATCTTAAAAATAATTTATTACATCTTATCCTTAGTCATCAAGGAAAACTGGAATACGCTTCACCCGTAGTACCCAAAACTTTAGAGGCAATAACACTTTATCAAGCGGATGAATTAAGTGCAAAAGTAAATGCGTATAAAAATGTTATTGCTAATGAAATTAAACCTAATTCTAACTGGACAAAATTTATTTCACTCGCAGGCACCGATATTCATGCCCACGGTTTAATAAACAAATCAGAAGAAAATAAAAAAACATTGTTCGATTAAGTAAAGAAAATCAAAAGGAACATATATGAAAAGAATACGACAGTTTTCATCTATCCTGTTACTTACTATTTTTTGTTTAAGTTCATCTTACGCTCAAACTCTTGATGAACTTTTAAAGCAAGGAGACCAATTTGTAGAAGAATATCAAAATCAAAAAGCATTGGACATTTATTTAAAAGCTGATAAACTTTCTCCAAATAATTGGGATGTCCTTTGGCGAATAAGTCGCGCTTATGTTGATCTTGGCGAAAAGATGCCTGAAAAAACAGACGCACAAAAAGATGAACAAGAAAAAATTTATAAAAAAGCTTTAGAGTTTGCTGATAAGTCAGTTAAACTTGGCCCGGATCAAGCTATTACTTACGTGCGCCGTGCGGTTGCAAATGGAAGAATAGCATTATTTGAGGGTGTCTTTTCAGCCATAGGCACAGTAAACGATATAAAAGAAGATTGTGAAAAAGCAATTCAACTTGGTAACGGCGGAAATTACGTACAAGCTCTTGCGCATTATGTTTTGGGAAGAGGACATTTAAAAGTTTGCGAAAAAGCGTATTTGGTTAGATTGCCTTTGGGATTAGGCTGGGGTGATACAGAAGAAGCTGTTAGACTTTTAGAAACCGCTGTTAAGCTAAAGCCAAACTTTAGAATGTTTTTATTTGAACTCGCCAAAGCGTACGTAGAAGAAGATGAATACGACAAAGCAAAAGAAACCCTAAAGAAAGTTGAAAAAGCACCAAAAGTTGATGAAGATGATGATATTGTTTTAGCAAATGCAAAAAAACTTTATGAAGAAATAAAGAACGAATAATTTATATATTGTACTATCCCTCTCCTCCTCAGGAGAGGGAATTTACGGGATATCCTGATTCGGATACATCAATTATGAAATTCAATAAAACATTTCTTACTAAACTTTCCAAATCAAAAAGAATTGTGTTCTTTACCGGGGCAGGTATTTCTGCGGAATCCGGTATTCCAACTTTTCGTGGTAAAGATGGGATATGGAATAAATTAAAACCTGAGGAACTTGCAAACTTTAATGCTTTTATGCGCAATCCGAAAATGGTTTGGGAGTGGTATAATCATCGCAAAAAAATTGTTCATGAAGCAAAACCAAATGCGGGACATATTGCTATAGCAGAAATGCAAAACCTCTTTGATGATGTTACTGTGATAACCCAAAATATTGATAATCTTCATCGAAGAGCTGGAAGCAATAAAATATTTGAACTGCACGGAAACATTGAAAGAAACTTTTGCGTTAATTGTAAAACTTTTTATAACGAAGAATTAGATTTCTCAAATGGAGTTCCAAAATGTAAATGCGGCGGATTGATTCGTCCTGATGTTGTCTGGTTCGGTGAATATTTACCTGAAGATCAATTTAGCGGAGGTGAAAGGGCATCTAGTAATTGTGATGTGTTTTTTGTTGTTGGAACGTCTGCTGTTGTTTATCCAGCCGCCGGATTAATACACGTTGCAAAACAATCTGGGGCATTTATTGTTGAAATAAATATCGAAGAAACAGAAATTTCATCAATATGTGATGAATCTTTCTTTGGAGAATCTGGAAAAATCTTACCCGAGATTATCTCTGAAATTAAAAATCTGAGATGATTATATTAAAAAATTAATTCTTTTTCGGAACAATCAAACTTAATACTGCCGTAAACACTGCAGCGCCAACAATCGACCAGACAATCGGAAAGTTAATATTCCCAACCTCAATTGACCAGAAATCTGGAAAGTTAAACTCTTTTGCTAAAATAGTTCCTATGTAGGCCCCGATAAATCCTACTACAATAGAAATAATACATCCGCCTCGCTTAAATCCTACTAGTGAACGACCGATTCCGCCTGTAATTCCTGCTATAATAAGCAAAAATATAATTTCCATTTGATCCTCTTTTTTCAATCAAAAATAGGTTTTATTCCGATAAATTTCTTACAATATTTAACACAGAACTATTATAATGATTTTTTTGTTAAGTTGTTACATTAATAAAGGTTAAGAGTTGAATAGAAGAAAATTTATTAGAAATATATCATTTGCATCAGCCGGAGTTTTATTTGTAAATGAAAAACTGCATGCAAAACAACCACCAAGTTTTCCAAATTTCAAGCCCGATCCTACAAAATGGAATGTTGATGAAATTAATATAGCATGGATAGGGCACTCAACTGTTTTAATAAATTTTTATGGTACTACCATTTTAACAGATCCGGTTTTATTTGAACGAGTTGGTGTAAGCATCTTTGGAATGACTTTTGGTCCAAGCAGATTTACACATCCAGCTTTAACAGTTGATGAAATTCCAAAACCTGATATCATTCTTTTATCCCATGCACACATGGATCATATGGATTATGAAACACTTTCAACTATAGTAAACAAGAATCCAAATGAAATCGATTGTATAACAGCATACAACACCGCGGATGTAATTTCCGAATTGGATTGGAAATCTTTGCAGGAAATTGATTGGAATGAAGAGACTGATTTACTTGGGATAAAATTTAAAGCTTTAGAAGTTAAGCATTTTGGCTGGCGTTTTCCATGGGAGTGGGATCGTTCTAAGGGTTACATGAAAGAAGGAAGAAGTTATAATGCGGTAATTTTAGAAAAAGATGGTAAGAAAATTTTATTTGGCGGCGATACAGCTTATCACGATCTGTTTCTTCCTCTAAAAGATGAAAATATTGAAATTGCAATAATGCCGATTGGTGCCTATAATCCATGGAAAAAAAATCATTGCAACCCTGAAGAAGCGCTGATAATGGCGGCGGATCATATTGGTGCAAAATATTTTATTCCAATTCACACAAAAACATTTAAACAGGGCAGCGAACCAATAGATGAACCATTAACATGGTTAAACAATTCTATACCAAATTATAATATAAAACTTGGTATAGATGATATAGGAAAAACTTTTACTCTCAATTCTATTTAGTATTTTTGTTTAGTAAATACACAAAAATACTAGTCTTGATACAAAATGAATAAATTAGAAAAAGGTTACATCCAGATTTATACCGGAAACGGAAAAGGTAAATCTACCGCAGCGATTGGGCAAGCTGTTAGAGCCTCTGGATATGGGCTTAAAACATACATTGCACAGTTTATGAAAGAATATCCTTATAACGAATTAATAAGTTTAGAAAAGCTGAATGAATGGATTTCAATTGAACAATTTGCCGGAGATGATTTTGTTTACCGCAAAGAAATGCCGAATAAAGTTGAAATGGATAAAGCAAGACGCGGACTTGAAACTGCTAAAGCTAAAATGTTAAGCGGCAAATATGATTTAATAATTCTTGATGAAATTTTAGTTTCAATCCATTTTGGATTATTTAACGACGAAGAAGTGATGACATTTATGAAAATGAAACCTGAAAATGTTGAATTGATATTGACAGGCAGATATTGTCCCGACAAAATTTTAGAAGCCGCGGATCTTGTAACTGAAATGAAAGTCATTAAACATTATTATCAAGAAGGTGTTTTAGCACGAAAGGGAATTGAGTCTTAGGTCATTCCCGCAAAGGCGTGAATCTCTTTAAATAAAAAAGATTCCGGCTCAGGGCCGGAATGATTATGATTAATTTACTTGTACTTCTTTTAACACTTCACCATTAATTCCAATAACAACAACCTTAAGTGGAATATGTTTACCTGATTCCTGTATTGCGTTTTGAGCTAATTGATATAAGCCGCTGCAGCAGGGTACTTGCATTATTAAAACAGTTATCGATTGTAAGTTTGCCTCGTTAATCATTGTTACAAGTTTTTCGCGGTAAACATCCTGATTTGAATCCAGCTTTGGGCAGGCAACAGCAAGACTCTTATCTTTTAGAAAATCTTTATGATAATCCGGATAAGAAAATGGAACGCAATCCGCAGTTAAAAGTAAGTTAGAGTTCTGATAATAATTTGCATAAGGAGAAACCAGATGAAACTGTACGGGCCATTGTGTTAAGTGAGATTGTCTTTTCCCAATTCCTTCGTCCGTAACTTTTTCTTCAGCAGTAAAAGTCATTTCTTTGGAACCCGGACATCCACAAGATGAGTGTTTTGGTAGATTGTTACCCTGAACTTTTTTCAGGGTCTCTTTTTTAACATCAAAAGAAGCTGAATCAAGCCTGTTTGCGGATAAGGCAGGATCAGCATGACTAATTCCATTTACCTTTAAATACTCGACAGCTTCCTGAAAATATTCCATTTCATTGTGATCAATCAAATGTTCTAAATGTGCTTTAATAACATTTGAACCGCCTTTAACAATGTATTCCATAACTTTAGTTTCATTGTACGGTTCAGCTTCGCGCACATCGATTGTAATTGCACCTTGCGGACAGTGACCAAGACAGGCCCCCAATCCATCACAAAAAAGATCTGAGACTAATCGAGCTTTGCCATCAATTATTTGTAGTGCACCTTCGTGGCATTCCGGAACACATTCTCCGCAGCCATCACAAAGGTCTTCATCAATATTTACAATTTTTCTTAACATAATTTCCTTTATTTACATAATCAGATAAAAATATCTGGTTAAAAATATTTCAAATTTTACTAAATAACAAAAGGATATAAAACAATTTTTTCTTTAATTGAACTTTTTTCTGCAAAAATGAATTGTTAATTTTACTGAAAGCAATAAAATATTATGAAACAAATAAAACAATCCCATTTTCTTGGTTTTTACAATGCCCTTATTGATGGAGATAAGGATAAATGCACTGCACTTGTTCAATCATTAGTCGAACAAGGAGTAGATTTAAAAGATATTTACATTGAACTTTTCCAAAAATCACTTTACAGAATTGGAAAACTTTGGGATCACAACAGAATATCTATTCCAGAAGAGCACTTAGCAACTCAAATAATCGAATCTCTAATAAGTCGATTCTCACCTATTGGAAATCAGAGCAAGGATAAAAAAGCAGTTGTGACTTGCATTGATAAAGAATTTCACGAAATCGGTGCAAAAATGGTATCCAATGTTTTTGAATATGCTGGATGGAAAACCTATTATCTTGGAGCTTCAGTTCCTGCCAAAGAAACAGTAAAATATGTTAAACAAATTGATCCAGATGTAATTGCTCTTTCCTGGGGATTATACTTAAACCTTGGTAGATTTTTAGAAGTGATTGATCATCTTACAAGATTTTTTCCAACAAAAAAAATTGTTGTCGGCGGTCAAGCTCTGGCAGAAAATTCTGATAACATTTTAAAAAAATATAAAAATGTTACATATATCGAATCACTAGATGCATTAGAGAAGTTCTTAAAAAAAATTGTTTAATAAATTAGCTGGGCAAAGTTTTTACCTTTGCCTTTTGTTTTATTCTTTTATACTTTTAAGCGAGCTTAAAATAATATTTAACAATACTTAAATGATTAATATTTCACAAGAAGATTACCTAACAGCCATTTATCGGAATCTTGACGATGCTGGAGAAATTAAACCAAATCTACTGGCTGCAAAGTTAGAAATTTCAAATGCAGCAGTTACAGATATGCTTCGTAAACTTTCTCGCGATGGATTTGTTGATTATCGAAAATATAAGAGTATCAAATTAACAAGCGAGGGTGAATCGTATGCAAAAAATATGCTACGTAGACACAGAATTTGGGAAGTGTTTCTTCATCAAACATTAGGGATGACATGGGATAAAGTTCATGATGAAGCTGAAAAGTTAGAACACTCTTCATCTGATGAACTTATTAATTTGATGGAAGAATTTTTAGAATATCCTGAAGTTGATCCGCATGGATTTCCTATTCCTGATAAAAATGGTAAAATAAAAAAAATAAAATCTGCTGTTGCCGTAACAGAACTTAAGGAAAATGATTTAGCAAAAGTAATAATGGTAAATGATGATGTTAAAAATCTATTATCATATGTAACTAAAATTGGAATTACTTTGGGAAAAGAAATTCAAATTAAAGACACACTTGAGTATGATGGATCGGTACTGATATTGATGGACGATAAAGAAGTTAATATCAGTAATAAGATTGCGGCAAATATTTTTGTTGAAAAGATTAAGCAGGCTTAAAATGAATGAACCATTAATGTTTTTAATAATTGGAACCTTTGTAATCCTAATTCTTATGTTAATGTTTTATCCAGACAAAGGAATAATATCAGTTTGGAAAAAATCCCGCTACGCAAATAAAAAAGTTTTAATTGAAGATGCTTTAAAGTATTTATATAACTGCGAATACAATAACACTAATTGCACTTTAAATGGAATAGCTGGTAACCTTTCAATCTCCGCTGATGATGCAACTGATATTATTTCAAAATTGGAATCAATGGGCCTTGTATCAGCAAAAAAAAACGAATTAAGTTTAACATCTGATGGAAGATCTTACGCACTTCGTATTGTCCGTGTTCATCGTTTGTGGGAAAAATATCTTGCTGATGAAACAAGCATAACTGAAAATGAATGGCATCAAAAAGCTGAGGAAATTGAACACATATTAACGCCTGAGCAGGCTGATTTACTTGCAGCCCAGATTGGTAATCCAGTTTTTGATCCTCATGGCGATCCCATCCCATCTGCTTCCGGTGATCTTCCAGTAAAAAAAGGAAAAATGTTAACCGAAATGAAAGTTAGTGAGTTTGCAAATATTATACACATTGAAGATGAGCCACATGCCATTTACAGCCAAATATTAGCCCAAGGATTATATCCTGGTATGCAAGTACGAATGATGGAAATTTCGGACAAACGAATAAAGTTTGTTGCAAATGGTGAGGAATGCATTCTTTCACCCCTAATTGCAAAAAATATTACAGTTGGTATTATTAAGTTAGAAAAACAAATCGATGGCAAATTCAAACCACTTTCATCTTTAAGAGTTGGTGAATCTGGGACCATACTTGGAATTGCAAAAGTGTTGCGCGGTCAGCAGAGAAGAAGATTAATGGATTTAGGAATTGTTCCGGGAACTAAAATTGAAGCAGAACTTGAAAGTTTAACAGGTGATCCAGTTGCTTACAAAGTGCGTGGAACAACCGTTGCTTTGCGTAAACAACAAACGGACAAGATCTACCTATTGAATGAAGAGGAAAACTAAATATGACTAGCATCGAATTAAATAATTGTACAAATTGTCCAGTGCACAACATGAGCAATCTTAAAAAGCTGGGTATAGATATGAGCAGTTTTGATTTTGTTGTTGCGCTTGCTGGTAATCCAAATACAGGTAAAAGCACAGTGTTTAATTATTTAACCGGGCTTAGACAACACACAGGGAATTGGCCCGGTAAAACAGTTACAAGAGCTGAAGGTGGATTTGCATACGGTGAGAAAAAATTTAAGCTTGTCGATTTGCCAGGAACATACTCACTGCTTTCCACAAGTACAGATGAGGAAGTTGCTCGTGACTTTATTTTATTCGGGCAGCCAGATGTAACTGTAATTGTTGTTGATGCTACACGAATTGAAAGAAATTTAAACTTAGTTTTACAGATTTTAGAAATTACAAACCGCGCCGTTGTCTGTTTAAATCTTATGGATGAAGCAAAGAGAAATGGAATTAAAGTTGATGATAGAACGCTTTCAAAAGAAATAGGGATTCCTGTAGTCCCTACATCTGCTAGACAGGGTGAAGGAATGAATGATTTATTAAATATTATTCAAGAAGTTGCTACGGGAAAATATATTTGTAGACCTTACAGAATAAAAAGCAATTCTATTGAACTAAATGCTGCTATTGAAAAATTGAGCAAAGAAATTGAAATTGAATATCCCGGTTTGCCAAATTTACGTTGGGTTGCACTTCGATTACTGGAAGGTGATCAAAGTATTATAAATGCAATTAGATCTGGTGAACTCGGAAGTTTGAAACAAGATATTATTTTAACTGAAGTTGAAAACTAATTGTTAAAAGACTTTTATGAATAAAGAAATTAAAAGAGAATCGATACTCGCAACGGCAAATAATTTGCGCTGGGAAGTAGGCGATAACTTACACGACACATTGATGGAATCTATTTACGAAAATGCAACTGCTATATCCAGCAAAGTGGTTTTGTATCCAGACAAAAAACCTGCGTTTAGTTTGGATAGAACATTAGATAAAATACTCACAAGCAAGTATCTTGGTTTTCCTATTATGTTTTTAATTCTTGCAGTAATATTCTGGGTTACTATCCAGGGGGCAAATGTTCCCTCTGCGATGATCGCTTCTTTGCTTGTTGATACATTTCATCCAATGTTAAAAGGATTTACTGAGTACTTTTATGCCTTGGTGGTTAAGCGGTGTCTTGATTGACGGGGCTTATCTTGCAATGGCATGGGTTATCAGTGTTATGCTTCCACCGATGGCGATATTTTTTCCTATTTATACTTTGCTGGAGGATTTTGGATATTTACCCCGAGTTGCTTTTAATATGGATCCTCTTTACAAAAAAGTTGGAGCACATGGAAGACAAGCACTAACAATGGCAATGGGCTTTGGATGTAATGCTGCGGGTGTAATTGCAACAAGAGTAATTGACTCTCCGCGTGAGCGATTAATTGCAATCATTACAAATAATTTTTCTTTGTGTAATGGAAGATGGCCTACTCAAATTCTTATTGCAACAATTTTTATCGGTGGAGCCGCTCCTGCATATCTTGCAGGAATTGCTTCTGCAGGGGCAGTGGTGTTTGTAGCGGTTTTAGGAATTGCCTTTAGTTTAATCGTTTCATGGGGTTTATCAAAAACTCTGCTAAAGGGAGAAGCATCCGCATTTAGCTTGGAGCTGCCGCCTTATCGTCCACCAAGAATTTTACAAACACTATACACTTCATTAATTGATAGAACAATTTTTGTTCTATGGCGTGCAATAGTTTTTGCTGTTCCTGCTGGATTGGTTATTTGGCTTGTTGCAAACATAACTATTGATAGTGTTTCTATTGCAAATCATTTTATCAGTTGGGCAAATCCTTTAGCTTTTATTTTTGGATTAAATGGAATCATCCTGCTTGCCTATATTATTGCTATTCCGGCAAATGAAATTGTTATTCCAACAATATTAATGCTGACAGTTGCAAATCTAGGAATGATGAGTGCTGGATCAGGGAGCGGTGTTATGTTTGAATTAGATTCCGTTTCAGATACTGCATCAATTCTTCATGCCGGCGGATGGACAATGTTAACAGGAATTAACTTAATGATATTTAGCCTATTGCATAATCCTTGCTCAACAACTATTTACACTATCTATAAAGAAACCAAAAGCATAAAATGGGCTACAATCTCAACTCTGCTTCCAATTATCATGGGATTCGTAATAACTTTTTTTGTTACTCAATTTTGGCGGTTGATATTTAATTGATTTCTGCAAAGATCATACTTTATTGATTAATGATTTTCCTATTTTTGCACATTCATTAACATAAATATTATTGATGCACATTCATTCTCACACAAATATTATGGAAATCATTTTAGGATCTTTTACGGATACTTATTTAATGATTCCTATCCTGTTTTCTCTTTACTTTGCATTAGAATATTTTTCCCATACCAAGCAGCTCGATTTAATTTCTTTTCTCAAAATTTCCGGCCCACTGGGTCCGCTAGCAGGCACATTGCTTGGGTTAATTCCAGAATGTGGTATGTCAGTATTTGTTACGTCGCTTTTTCTATCTCGCAAAGTTTCAATTGGAACATTGATAGCAACCTATCTTGCCACCTCTGATGAAGCCTTACCTGTGCTGATAGCAAATAGAGAACAAGCTATTTATATTATTTATATACTTGGATTGAAACTATTAATTGGTGTTACCTCGGGATATATTATCGATTTATTAATTTCAAAAAAGTTTTATGATGGTAAAGCGCCGGAGGTAAAATCATCACATGCAGTAGAAATAGATGTTGAACTACATAGAACTCGCTATCTGGAAATTATTATCCATAGTTTAAAACGTACTCTTAGAATTTACTTTTGGGTGTTTGCTATAACCATAGTTATATCTATTTTAATATTTTATACTCACTCATCAGAATTGATTGAAACATTGAATGTCAATCCTATTGTAGAAATAATTGCAGTAGCATTATTTGGGCTGATCCCAAATTGTGCAGCATCAATTGCAATTGCTCAAGCTTTCCTTCACACCGGATTATCACTTGGAGCAACTATAGCCGGGTTAAGTTCCGGAGCTGGATTTGGTCCAATCGTTTTATTTAAAGATGGAGAAATAAAAACCTCTATTAAAATTCTTGTATTAACTTTGGTTAGTGCCATTAGCTGGGGTTTGATAATTAATTTAGTTTTATAAAATGATTTAGGAATTATTTTTATGAAAAAACTTAGATTGCTTTCATGGAATGTTAACGGTATTCGAGCCGCCCAGAAAAAAGGATTTATTGATTGGGTTTTAAAAGAAAGTCCGGATATACTTTGTTTGCAAGAAACTAAAGCTCTTCCGGAACAACTATCCGATGAATTACTAAATATTAATGGATACAAATCTTATTTTTCATCATCTGTCGTTAAAAAAGGCTACAGTGGTGTTGCAATCTATACAAAGCAAGATCCAATTAAAGTGGAACATGGTTTTGGAATTCCAAAGTTTGATGATGAGGGCAGGATTATTATAGCAGATTATAAAAATTTTGTTTTGATTAATATTTATTATCCAAACGGCAAAGCCAGAGATGAACGCCTTAAGTATAAATTAGATTTTTATGATGCTTTTCTTGATTATGCTGAGAATCTAAAATCAAAAGGTAAAAAACTAGTTATCTGCGGCGATGTTAATACCGCTCATAAAGAAATTGACTTAGCACGACCAAAAGAGAATGAAAAAACATCCGGCTTTCTTCCGATTGAAAGAGAATGGATGGATAAGTTTTTCTCACATGGCTATCACGATACTTTTAGAATGTTTAACAGCGAACCTGAACAATATTCCTGGTGGGATCAAGTAACTCGTGCGCGCGATAGAAATGTAGGCTGGCGTATAGATTACTTTTTTGTTTCCGATAATTTTAAGAAAAATGTAAAAGACGCTTTTATAATGCAGGACGTTATGGGCTCTGATCATTGTCCTGTTGGAATTGATATCGAACACAAATAAAGGTTTTGAATTTTTTTCATTGAATTGTTGTTATATTTTCAAGTAATTATTTACCAAACTAATTGATGAAACTAATAATAACAACAATTCAAATTTTGCTTGTAACTTTTATCCTTCAGGGTGTTGGTTCTGCTCAGCAAAAATCTTTGGCAGAAGCAAGGCTGGTTGTTGATTCTTACTCAATTCCCAAAGACTCAATAATCTCAATCGGTGTTTTAGTTACTCTTAAAGATGATTGGCATATTTATTGGAAAAATCCAGGCGATAGTGGTATACCCACTGAGATTGAATTCAGATTACCGCATGGAATTGCAAATTCGGAAATTGAATTTCCGATCCCGGAAGTTATTGCTTCAGATGATATAATTAATTATGGTTATGAGCATCAGGTTTTATTCATTTCTAATTTGAAAATCCCGAAACTCCTCAAATCAAAAGATCTTAATATCTCTGCAAAAATTACTTCACTCATATGTAAAGATATCTGCAAAGCATTTGATACTACCATGAATATTAATATTGATCTTTCGAAAAATTATTTAGCTGATCTAGAGGTTAGTCAATTGTTTGATTTGACTAGAAAATCATTGCCTCAAAAAAATCATAACTTAAAAATAAATGCAGTCTCTAAATCAGATTTAGTTTATTTAAAATTAAGAGATGATAAAAATCTTAAAGAACACAACATTCAATTTTTATCTTACGATACTGGCGTTTTTAAAAATTCAGCTACTCAGAATATAGTGAGAAGCGAAAATTTTATTGAAATCATACTTGCATCTGATCCATTTAGAGTTAAAAATCCTGAGTTCATAAATGGAATAATAATTTTAGAGAATTTTGATTTATCAAATATTACAAAGGAAGCATTTGAAATAAGTTTACCTATTAAGTTTCGAGGGATATAAATAATTTCTTTTTTAAAAATAAAATGGATCAACAATGAAGAACATATCAGCATTAATTATTTTGTTATTTCTAAATGTTTTTATTTTTCCACAAGAAGCAAAATTGAACGAACAAGCACCAGACTTTAAACTACTCGATTCAAATGGCAAAGAACATTCGATTAATGAGTATAGAGGAAAAACAGTGGTTCTTGAATGGATAAATTTTGAATGCCCATTTGTAAAAAAACATTATGACTCAAGAAATATGCAATCGCTACAACTTAAATACACTAGAAAAGATGTTGTCTGGTTATTGATTAATTCTTCGGCAGAGGGCAAGCAAGGAAATTTTTCTAATGAGGAAATTAACAGCAGAATAAAAAGCCTAAATGCAAATATATCTGCTTATTTAATTGACACAGATGGGAGAGTTGGAAAAACATATGGTGCTAAAACTACACCGCATATGTATATCATAAATAAAGAAGGTAAACTTGTTTATGCCGGTGGAATTGATGATAAGGCAACAACTGATGTTGGCGATATTAAAGAAGCAAATAATTATATCTCCTTAGCATTAGATGAATTATTGTCCGGCAAAAGCGTAAGTATTCAAACTTCTAAGCCTTATGGCTGCAGCGTAAAATATTAATTATAATTGTTAAACAAGGTTTTATTATACACAATGATCAACGAAAAGAGAGTTAGACTTCTTCAAAAAGGGTCTGAAACAAAAGGACCAATTATTTATTGGATGAGCCGAGATCAGCGGGTAAACGATAATTGGGCGTTGCTCTTTGCACAAAATTTGGCTCTCAAAAATAAAAGACCACTTATTGTAATATTCAATCTGGTACCAGATTTTCTTGAAGCAACAATTCGCCAATATGGATTTATGATAAGAGGATTACAAGAGATTGAATCAGAATTATCAAATTATAACATCCCCTTCTTTCTGCTATCAGGAAAACCGGAAGATAAAATTGCTAGTTTTTTAAAAAAAATAAATGCCTCAATTCTTATTTCAGATTTTGATCCATTAAAAATAAAAAGAGTTTGGAAACGTGATGTTGGAAAGAAAATATCAATTCCATTTTATGAAGTTGATGCTCACAATATCGTTCCTTGTCTTTATATATCTGATAAGATAGAATTTGCTGCTTATACCATTCGACCGAAGATTCAAAGAGCCCTAATTGAATTTATGGATGAATATCCCGCATTAAAAAAAATGAACAAAAGTGAAATTCAATCGGATAAAACAGATTGGATAAAAATAAATAAATCATTACAAATAAATTTTGATGTAAAGGAAGTTGATTGGATAGAACCAGGGGAAACTGCTGCATTTAATTCGTTGCAGAATTTTCTTAATATAAAAATTAATAAGTATAATGATTTAAAAAATGACCCCACAAAAGATGGGCAATCAAATTTATCCCCCTATTTACACTTTGGACAAATTTCTGCGCAACGTGTTGCCCTTGAGACAGAAAGAATTAAAAGCAACAAAGAATCAAAAAAAACTTTTTTGGAGGAATTAATTGTTCGTAGGGAATTGTCTGATAATTTCTGTTACTTCAACAAAGATTATGATTCGTTTACTGGATTCCACAATTGGGCTAAAACAACATTGAACCTGCATCGTAAGGATGAACGGGAATTTGTTTACACTCCAGAAGAATTTGAGCAAGCCATAACACATGAAGATTTATGGAACGCCGCACAAAAACAATTAATCACTACAGGTAAAATGCACGGTTATATGCGTATGTATTGGGCAAAGAAAATATTAGAATGGACAAAATCTCCTGAAGATGCATTAAAGATAGCTATTTATTTAAATGACAAATATGAACTTGATGGCCGGGACCCAAATGGTTATACTGGGATAGCATGGTCAATCGGCGGTATTCATGATCGTGCTTGGTTTGAGAGGCCAGTTTACGGGAAGATAAGATATATGAATCGTAATGGTGCTGCACGGAAATTTGATTTAGCAGTGTACTTTGATAAGTTTTTACATTAAACTTTTCTTTAACAATTTAAGTTATAATGCAAAATTTTCCCTATTTTCTCAGTGTAATACTTAATTCTTAGTGATTTCATTAAGATAAGATGATTTTTAAGGCTTTTCGTAATCGGCACTTAAATTGATAAAAACAAAAGTATTTAACAAAAATTGTAATGAATGCTAAATTTTAACAAAATAGGAAGAACCCGTTCACAAAAACTGCAGTTAAAGCTCACGATTCAGTTTGCATTGTTTTTCATTGTAGTTTCCGGATTTATCTTCTTCTATTTTACAAACAAGTTTGAAGAACAGGTAAATGATAAATATTCCTACAAAGCAGATGTATTTGTAAATTATTTTTCACAAGCTCCACAAATATTTATTGATAAAAAATTTTCTGACTATCCAGCAATTCAAAATATATTACAATTAAACGATGCTGTTTATTTGGTTGTAGAAAATTCTGAAGGTGTATTGCTTGATGCTTTAAATTTAAATGAAGCTGAAAAATACCTGTATATTCTTTCTAAGGCAGAGGGCGAAGGAATTTCAAAAGATGAAACAGTTTACCGTGTAAAATTACCTATTAAATCAAAACATATTGAGGGTAATATTTACGTTGGATTTAAATCCGGTGATGATGCACAGAAACTTTTTAAAAGTAAATTATTAACAGCACTGTTTAGTCTAACCATCCTTTTATTAGGGATAGTATTCACCTACTTTTTAAGTTCAATATCTTTCCGTCCGCTTTCTAAAATATTAAAAGCACTCGATACAGCTCATGTATCAGTAGATACTACTAAGGTAAAATCCACCAGAAAAGATGAATTAGGAATAATTGAAGATCGTGTAAAACTTGTTCTGGCAGAGTTGGACAAGTCAACAGCTGAAGTGGAAGTATTGAATAAGAAATTAAGTGATGTTTTTAAGGATAAAATTGCTGAACTTAATTTTGAAATAAATCAAAGAAAAAAAGCGGAGATTTCTCTACAGAAGAGTGAAGAACAATTTAGAACTGTTTTTCAAAATGCACCGATTGGGATTGTAATTATATCTACTGAAGGAAAAATTACCAGCGTTAATAAATCATTTTGCGATACAATTGGATTTCAGAGAGATGAAGTAATAGGCTTACCGATAAAATACTTATTTGAAAAAAATGATCTTGAAGGATTTAGTGAACAATCGTTTGATTTTAATTCAGGACCGGTTGCCGATATAAACACAGAAAAATTACTTCTTAAAAAAGAAGGAAAAGAAATCAATGTCATTGTAAAATCAGTTGCTGTGATAGACGATAAAGGATTTGTTAAGCATTATGTGATGCAGATTTTAGATATATCTAAAATTAAACAAGTACAATTAGAATTAGTCAGCGCGTTAAAACAGGCAGAGGAATCTGATAGACTTAAATCTGCATTTCTTGCGCAAATGTCCCACGAGATTAGAACACCCTTAAATGTAATCTTAACATCTATACCATTACTTGCGGATGAAATATCAAGCAATGATGAAGACCTTAAAATCATTTTAGATTCTGTTAAAAGCGCTGGTAAGAGATTACAAAGAACAATAGACATGATTTTAAGTATGTCTTCCGTTCAAAGTGGAAATTACAAACCTACATTTGAAAAGTTTGATATAATTGAAGATCTAAATAAAATGCTTAAAGAATTTAAATCTTTAAGTGATGACAAAGGATTGGAGCTTAAATTTATTCATCCTAAAGAGGGTTCATCTATTACGGCTGACAGGTATACTGTTAATCAAATATTTCAAAATCTTATCAACAATGCTATAAAATATACACTTAAGGGATATGTTGAGATCTATATTAAAAACCTTGAAGATGATAAAGTTAAAATTGAAATAAGAGACAGCGGAATTGGAATGAGTGAGGATTATCTTCAAAAAATGTTTACACCTTTTTCACAGGAAGATGCCGGGCATAAAAGAGAGTTTGAAGGAAATGGATTAGGTTTAGCTCTTGTTAAAAAATATATTGAGCTAAATCGCGCAGAAATTAAAGTTGAAAGTGAAAAAAATATAGGCTCTGTATTTTCCGTAGTTTTCAATAAGGAATTAGACTTTGCCTTAAATGAAGGGTCTGAAAATAAATACAAATCGTTAAACTAAAGTTACTTTACCTATCCTACTTTATTCTAATAATATCTAATAATGCTTTTATAATTCAATGGTTAAAAGATTATATTTGCATTAATTACTAATCCAAACAATTATTTAATATTTCAAATAAATATATGAGCAAATACAAAGTACTATCATTTTATAAATATGTTCTTATTGAGAATCCGGAAGAAATTGCGAAAGAGCATTTAAGCTGGTGTTTGGATAATACTGTACGCGGAAAAATTTATCTGGCCAAAGAAGGAATCAATGGCTCTGTTTTTGGCGATGATGAAATAATCAATAAATATAAAGAGCATTTAACAGGCTATAAAATTTTTGAAGACGTGTGGTTTAAAGAAACTTCTACAGAGCAAATTGCGTTTAGTAAAATGCACGTTAGGGTCAAGGATGAAATCGTAAATTCTAATCTTAATAATACTAATCTTGAAAATTCTGCACCCAAATTAAGTCCGGAACAATTGATAAACTTTTATGAAAGCAAAAAAGAATTTGTAATTGTTGATGCAAGAAATTGGTATGAAAGTAAAATTGGGAAATTTAAAAATGCAATTACTCCGCAAGTAAAGCATTTTAGGGAATGGCCCAAAGTTGTTGAGTCTTTAAATCAGTATAAAGATAAAACTATAGTAACGTATTGTACGGGCGGAATAAGATGTGAAAAGGCTTCCGCTTATATGCGTGAGCAGGGATTTAAAGATGTTTATCAAATGGATGGTGGTATCTTAAATTTCATTCAAAAATATCCGGACACATATTGGGAAGGCGGAATGTTTGTTTTTGATGAGCGAAAAGTAGTTGAGCCAAATAAAAAGGAAGAATTAAAATACACAGCAAATTGCCATTTCTGTAACAAACCGACTGCATATCACATAAATTGCCATAACGTAATTTGTGATAAATTAATCGTTTGTTGTCATGACTGCAAAGTCGAAAAAGAATATTGCTGCAGTAATGAGTGCCGGACAAGTGAACGTAAAAGAAAAGTTACAAGCGGATAATTTTATAATTAACTATATGCAATAAGCAGTAGGCTATTAATAATAAAGCCTACTGCAAATTGTTATTTAAATTATTTTTTCCAATCGGCTAACATTTGTTTCATCCTATCAAAATCAAAAGGAGCATTTGGCATTTTATTTCCAAGCTCAATGGCGTTTTCCATCGTTGAGATTGCCTCTGATTTTTTCCCCATCTTGGCATAGTATTGAGCAAGTATTCTACTATTCCAATAATTTTTATTTATCAATGACGATGCATGGATCCAATTGAATCCTTCGTCCAAATTTGTGTTATTATCTAAACAGTAGGTTGCTCCAGCCATTAGTTGATTCCATTTAAATGCATCACGGGCTTTTTGTAATGTTAACTCCTGAGTTTTTACGTCGACTTTAAAAGAAACTCGAAGTTTTTCCCAATTTAAGCTTACATTTACAGAGGTTTCGCTTGCATCTATAAATAGAAAAGTCATTCTTTCCATAAAGTGATGTGGTTCAGGTTTTACTTTTATTCTTAACACTTCCTTTTTAGCATCAAAAGTTGAACTTCCATCAACAGGTGTGTCTTTACTAAATATTATTTGCCAATCATCAGTATTTGGAATAGTATGAATTGCATATGTTCCAGCAGCCAATTCATTTCCATTAATACTTACCGCATCGCTAAATGTAATTGTAGTTGCTTCATTAGCACCGGTTCTCCAAATTTCACCAAACGGAACAAGTTCACCCCAAATAGTTCTGCTTTTGACAGCAGGACTGCTATAATCAACAGTAATTTTTGTTACGCCTACATATTGGGAAACAGTTGCATCCGGACTTGGGCGTGGTGTTCTAAAATCCTGTGCAATAGAAATAACACTTAACATCATTATGCAGGAAAGCATAAATACAGTTCTTCTCATAGTATAACCTTTCATTTTATTTATTTATAAACGTTTGAACGACTGGATTGGATTAGTTAATTTCCTTACGAAGTTAAAGATCATTTTTTATTTAAGCAATTTTATGGACGACGAATTAAAGAGAGAAATCGAACAAAGTTTAAAAAAAACTAAGCCCTACACTAAATTTGATGATTTCAAAAGATGGATACCTTCCATTATTATATTACCAATAGCTCTTTATTGGATTTTTAATCGTGGCGAATATGGATTTATTGATAATGCTGATTTAGTGATACACGAAGCAGGACATTTTTTCTTTATGTTCTTTGGGAAATATATTTATACTCTGGGCGGAACTTTGATGCAAATTATTTTACCATCAATAATTTTTTTCTATTTTTTTAGAAATGATTATAGAACTGGAATGCAGGTTTCGCTATTATGGTTAGGGCAGAATTTTATTAATATCTCAGTATATGCTGCGGATGCTCAAGCAAAAAGATTACCGTTACTCGGCGGAAATAAAGTTTACCACGATTGGGAATATCTACTAGGGGAAATAGGTATTCTTCAGTACGATTCAGAGGTTGGCTATTTCTTTTTTGGGATCGCAATAATTCTTTTTATCACCACCCTAATTATGCCTCTAATTACTCAAAATTAAATATTATCTTTTGCCACAAAAAATTAGTTAGGTTTAATTAAATGAAGTTTATTCTTTTATCAATTTTATTTTCCTTTTTAATAAAAACTTTTGCACAGATCGATACAGTAAAAACCTATTTCCCAAATGAAAATCTAGAAGCAGCTGTTATTTATGAAAAAGATGTAAGGCAGGGTGAAGCGGTGCTTTATTGGGAAAATGGAAATATCAAAGAAAAAAGAAATTATGTAAATGATAAAGTGTTTGGTACGGTTACCTCTTATTATGAAAATGGAAAAATTAAAGAACTTTACAGCATTGAAGATGGAAAACGTGATGGACCTGCAGCTTATTATGATTCAACTGGAAATATTATTGAAGACGTAATCTTTGAAGATGGTGTGCGAAAGGGGCAAGAATTTTTATTGGTTGGTGAGTATCGTGAAGAAGATTATCAAAAATTATTAGCTGAATGGAAGGAACGGCAGGAGCAAAAAAAAGACAGCAAAGAAGATCTAAATCTGCCACCAGTTGAAGAAGATAAAACTAATTTAGAAGATGATCCTGCGTATTATTCAAATGTTGAGGTAATGCCGGAACCTATTGGGGGGATGAATACCATCTATAAAAAACTTGTTTATCCAAAAGCAGCAATTGAAAACAAAATTGAAGGAATGGTAAAAATCCAGATTTTTATTGAAAAAAATGGTGAAGTATCTTCTGCACAGGTGATTGAGGGTATTGGTTATGGGTGTGATGAAAATGCGAGACTTTCCGTTTATTATACACGATTTAAGCCCGGATTACAAAAGGGGAAAAGGGTAAAGGTTCAAATGATATTACCTATTGAATTTAAACTTGATAAAAAAACTAATTAAAAATGTTGAATCGCAAGGCCTTAAGAATGTTTTTTATGTCTGGAGATAAATTTTCTGGGTGGATACTGTAATTACTAAACTCTCTTCTTTGCGGATATTGTTTTCTTTGAAGATCAAAATCAACTATTATTTGTGAATGATTCATCTTTGTCATTCTTCTCATTCTTAAATCATCAGCTTCGATATCATAAATACTTTTTAACAAATAATTCAAACCAAATTCTTTTTTTTCTGAGATACTAAATTTTCTTAAATGATCTATGGGGTTTGTCAAATTAAAAGAAAATTTTTTTTGTGTTCCTAGAAACTCGCATAATGAATTATAAATTATTTGTGTTCCATTAACTTTCCCTTCCAAAGAATATCCGGCAATGTGCGGTGTTCCAACTAATGTTTGCTTTAATAACTCAGGAATTATATCTGGTTCATTTTCCCAAACATCTAAAACAACTTTCAATTTCTTTTTGTTTATAATATCAAGAAGATCATTGTTATTTATTACAGCACCACGGGAAGAGTTTATTAAAATAGCCCCATCTTTAATTCTGCTTAATACGTTTTTATCAATAAGATGGAAAGTTTTATCAATCCCGTGCATATTTAATGGGGTGTGTAACGTAATTATATCCGCAGATAATACTTCATCTAAATCAGTAAAATTTCTTCTGTCGCCGGCTCTTTGAAGAGGCGGATCATTTAATAGAACATTCATTCCAAGTGCTTCAGCAAAAGCGGCTACTTTGCTTCCAACATTTCCAACTCCTATAACACCAATTGATTTATCCCCTAACTGAAAATCATATCTGACCGATAGATTTAATAACGCCGAAATAACATATTCTGCAACTGAATAAGCATTACAACCTTTGGCATCCACAAATGTAATATTATTTTTTTGTAGAAAATCCAAATCTATATGGTCCGTCCCAATCGTAGCAGTTCCTATAAATTTAATAGAAGTATTTCGAAGTAGAGGCTCGTCTACTTTTGTTACGGATCTAACGATCAGTATATCAGCATTTTTTAATATTTCATTTGTGATTTTACGACCGGATAATAAGGTAACGTTACCCAAATGGTTAAATGCTTCATCCGCAAAGGCAATATTTTCATCAATAATTATATTTAACATAATTTTAATTCTGCAATGTAATTCCTAAATTCCTGATTGAGATTTGGCAGTATTAGGCCTATTTTGCAATCCAATTAATCAATACAAAATTAGAAAATGTAAGAATAAATTGTTCCTTCTAAAATAAGGATTTTTCAATGCTAAGCAGATTATTACAACCAGAAATCCAGTCTCTTATAGAAACGAGACAGCTTGGTATATTAAAGGAAATTCTGTTAGATTGGACGCCCGCTGATATTGCCGAACTTCTTGTCGAACTTTCTGAAAAAGAACGTGTTATCATCTTTCGCTTGCTTTCCAAAGAATTAGCTGCCGATACTTTTGAGTATATGGATTTTGATACTCAAATGGAATTGTTAAAACTTATGGGGAAAGAGGAAAGTGCTGAAATATTGAATGAGATGGATCCTGATGATCGTACTGCATTATTTGAAGAACTGCCATCAGCTGCTGCAAAACAATTAATTCAGTTACTTTCTCCAGAAGAGCGAAAAACAGCCGTAACTTTGCTTGGATATCCGGAAAATTCAGTCGGAAGGCTTATGACTCCGGATTATATTGCAGTAAAGCCTACATTTACAATTCAGCAGACCTTAGATTTTATTCGGGAACACGGTAAAAATAAAGAAACATTAAACATTGTTTATGTTGTTGATGAAAAAGGCAAATTAATTGACGATGTTAAAATAAAAGATTTTCTATTAGCTCCATTAGAATATACCGTAGCTGATTTAATGGACGAAAATTTTGTTGGATTACATGTCTTTGATGATCAGGAAACAGCTGTAGAAGCATTTAAGAAATATGACAGAGTCGCTCTGCCAGTTGTAGATCGTGCTGGAATGTTGATCGGCATTGTAACCGTTGATGACGTATTTGATGTGGCTGAAGAAGAAACTACTGAAGACATTCAAAAGCAAGCCGCTATTGAGGTTTTAGAAGAACCTTATGCCGAGATTTCAATTCATCAAATGGTTAAGAAAAGAGCGCCTTGGTTATCTCTTCTTTTATTAGGAGAGTTTTTAACTGCCTTAGCGATGGGATTTTTTGAAGATGAAATTGCAAAAGTAGCTGCCCTCGCAATATTTGTTCCTTTAATAATTTCAAGCGGAGGAAATTCAGGATCACAAGCGGCAACACTTGTTGTAAGAGCTATGGCTCTAGGCGAAATTACATTGATCGATTGGTGGCATATTATGAAACGAGAAATATTTTCAGGATCAATGCTCGGACTCATCCTTGGCTCAATTGGATTTATTCAAGTTGCAGTGCTTTCAAATTTTACACCCGCCATAGCTCCCCATTGGTTTTTAATAGGATTAACAGTTGGATTTTCTTTAATTGGAATTGTTCTTTGGGGAACTCTAACCGGGTCGATGCTGCCTTTTATTTTAAAAAGACTGGGTGCTGATCCTGCAACTTCATCTGCTCCATTAGTAGCTACTGTTGTGGATGTTACAGGTCTGATAATCTATTTTACTATGGCCCTTTTAGTGTTGGGTGGTACTCTTCTGTAGCTAACTTTTTGAAGTAAAACTAAAATCATTGTTTGCGAAAATATCAAGATTGATTAGAGTATTATTTTTATATTTACATCATTATTAATTAGTATAAAGTATAATTAAATGGAAACAAAAAAAAAAACCAGGGGAATAATTTTAGCAGGTGGATCGGGCTCAAGACTTTATCCGATAACCAAGGTATATAGCAAACAGTTAGCACTTATTTATGATAAACCATTAATATATTATCCGCTCTCTATACTTATGCTTGCTGGAATAAGGGACGTGCTTATAATTTCCAATCAGGAAACTATCCCGATGTATGAACAATTATTCAATGACGGAAATACTTTTGGGATGAATATTCAATATGCTGTTCAACCTGCACCAAATGGTATTGCTCAAGCTTTTATTATAGGTGAAGAATTTATTGGTAATGATGATGTGTGTCTGGTTTTAGGTGATAATATTTTTTATGGTGATTTAACTTTCTTTTATGAAGGGGTTAAAAAAAATATTGGAGCAACTATATTTGGATATCAAGTTAACGATCCTGAACGATATGGGATTGTTGAGTTTGACAAAGAAGGAAACGCAATTTCAATTGAAGAAAAGCCCTTAAATCCTAAATCACAATACGCAGTTCCAGGACTTTATATATTTAATAACGAAGTTATAAACATCTCTAAAAATCTAAAACCATCTGCTCGCGGAGAGTTGGAGATAACAGATGTAAATAAAGAGTATTTAATTCGAAAGCAACTTAGGGTAGAAAAAATTGGAAGAGGAATTGCATGGCTTGATACCGGAACTCCGGAAGCTTTACTTCAAGCTTCTAACTTTTTTGGAGTAATTGAGGACAGACAAGGATTAAAAGTAGCATGCATTGAGGAAATTGCTTATCACAAAGGGTTCATAAACAGAAAACAATTTGAAGAATTGGTAAATTCAATTCCCAAATCTTTATATCGTGAATATCTTGAAAAAATATTAAAAGAAGGATGAGCATTTGGAAGTAATTAAAACCGCAATTGATGGTTTGCTAATTATCAAACCAAAGGTGTTTGGTGATGAACGTGGCTATTTTCTAGAGAGCTATAATGAAGAAATCTATCACAATGCTGGAATAGAGTTTAGTTTTGTGCAGGATAATATATCTAAATCAAAAAAAAATACGGTTAGAGGATTACATTACCAGATTGGTGAAAATGCACAAGGTAAATTGTGTAAAGTAGTATCAGGTAAGGTTCTGGATGTAGCTGTAGATATTCGTTTTGGTTCTCCAACTTTTGGAAAATATTTTTCATCCGAATTATCGGAAGAAAATCATACACAGCTTTGGATTCCACCCGGATTTGCGCATGGATTTTCAGTGTTATCTGAGGAAGCTATTTTTTCTTACAAGTGCACAAAACTTTACAGTAAATCGGATGAAAGAGCAATTCGTTTTAACGATGAAGACTTAAAAATTGATTGGATGGTTAGAAGTCCAATTGTATCCGAAAAAGATTTTAAAGCAAAACCATTTAAGGATATAGAAAAAGATTTTATTTATTAATATTTTATTATAAGGATATAAAATGCGCGTACCACTTTTAGATTTAAAACCACAGTATCAATCATTAAAAAAAGAGCTTGATGAAGCAGTAATTAAAGTTGCTGAATCACAATATTTCATTCTCGGTCCTGAAGTGACTGGTATGGAAAAAGAATTTTGTGATTATCTTGGATGTAAACACGCTCTTGGAGTATCATCAGGTACAGACGCCCTGTTATTAGCATTAATGGCAATTGATATTAAGCCCGGTGATGAAGTAATTGTGCCTACTTATTCATTTTTTGCAACCGCAGGGGTTGTCTCCAGGTTAAATGCAAAACCTGTATTGATTGAAAATGATCCTGTAACTTTTAATATGGATCCAAAGGATTTCGAAAAGAAGATGACTCCTAAAACCAAAGCCGTTATTCCTGTTCATCTTTATGGCCAAAGTGCAGATTTAGTTGAGATTGTAAAGATTGCAAAAGCACATAATATAGTTGTAATCGAAGATGCTGCCCAAGCTATAGGAACTCAATACAAAGATGGCCGATTTGTAGGAACAATTGGAGATATGGGTTGCTTTTCATTTTTTCCCAGCAAAAATTTAGGCTGCTACGGTGATGGTGGGTTAGTCACAACAAATGATGATCATCTTGCAAAAATCCTTAATATCAAAAGAGTGCACGGTGGTGAACCAAAATATTATCACAAAGTAATTGGCGGTAATTTTAGAATCGATGCGTTACAAGCGGCTGTGCTTCGTGTTAAGTTACCACATTTAGACAATTGGTCTGAAAAGAGAAGGCATAATGCAAATCGTTATACTGAACTTTTTGTAAAAGCCGGTTTAGCTGAAGAAGCCGGAAAAATAAAATTTGATGCGAATAATAAAGTTCTTCTCCCAAAAGCTGTTTATGAAAATTCGGGAGTAAAAAATTATCATATTTATAATCAATACATTGTCCGTGTGGATAAACGTGATGAGCTAAGAGAATTTTTATCAAAGAATGAAATAGGAACTGAAATTTATTATCCAGTTCCTTTTCACTTACAGGAATGTTTTAAGGATCTTGGACACAAAAAAGGTGATTTTCCAATATCAGAATTTTCCGCTGACAAATCACTTGCTCTCCCAATTTATCCAGAATTAAGCGATGAGCAATTGGTGTTTGTTGTTGAAACTTTCAAAAAATTCTTTAATTAATATCAATAACCAGAACTATAATTTTGATAAGTGATTTGAAAAACAAAAGAATATATTTAGCCGGACATACAGGAATGGTGGGCTCTGCAATATTGAGAGAATTACAAAATAATGGGTACAAAAATATTATCCATAAAGAACTTGCAGAGCTTGATTTAAGAAATCAATCTGCTGTTGAAAAATTCTTTGTTGATACAAAACCAGAAATTGTAATTATTGCTGCGGCAAAAGTTGGCGGAATACTTGCAAACAATACTTACCGCGCTGAATTCCTTTATGATAACTTAATGATTGAAGCCAATCTTATTCATTCATCTTTTTTAAATAAAGTTGAGAAAGTAGTTTTTCTAGGCAGCTCTTGTATTTACCCCAAGCTGGCTCCTCAGCCGCTCAAGGAAGAGTATCTTTTAACTGATACCCTTGAATTTACAAATGAACCATATGCAATTGCTAAGATTGCGGGTATAAAAATGTGTGAGAATTATTATCGACAATACGGGTGCAATTATATTTCAGCAATGCCCACAAATTTGTATGGACCAAATGATAATTTTAACTTAGAAACATCACACGTTCTCCCAGCGTTAATCAGAAAATTTCACGAGGCAAAGAAAAATAATGATTCTACCGTTACAATATGGGGAACCGGAAAACCTTTACGTGAGTTTATGTATGTTGAGGATCTTGCAAGTGCAATTGTTTTTATGATGGAAATCATTGATGCAAAAGATCTTTATGAAAATGGAATAACGCATTTAAATGTTGGATCTGGAGAAGATATTACGATATCTGATCTTGCTAAACTTATTGCTGAAATAACAGAATTTGATGGAAAGATAACTTATGATTCTTCCAAACCAGATGGTACGCCAAGAAAACTTATGGATGTAACCAGAATTAATTCCCTTGGTTGGAAATATAAAACAGATTTAAAAGAAGGAATCCTTAAAACATATAACTTCTTTAAAGAAAAAAACATTTAGGATAATAAATGAAACGCGCACTTATAACTGGCATAACCGGGCAAGACGGAAGTTACTTAACTGAAATACTTTTAGAAAAAGGATATGAAGTTCATGGAATAATTAGAAGAAGCAGTTCTTTTAACACTGGTAGAATTGATCATCTATACGAAAACAAAGAAATATTAAACAAAAAATTATTTCTTCATTATGGTGATCTTGTTGATACAAGTAACCTAAATAGATTACTTGAAAAAATTCAGCCTGATGAGATATACAACCTTGCAGCTCAAAGTCACGTTAAGGTTTCGTTTGAAGTCCCTGATTATACTGCCCAGGTAGATGCACTAGGGACATTAAGATTTTTAGATGCTATCCGCGAAGTTGGATTAAGAAAAGTAAAGTTTTATCAAGCTTCAACAAGTGAGCTATACGGAAAAGTACAAGAAGTTCCGCAAAATGAAAAAACTCCATTCTATCCACGCTCACCTTATGGAGTTGCAAAACTTTATGGTTTTTGGATAATAGTAAACTATCGCGAAGCTTACAACCTTTTTGCTTGCAATGGTATTTTGTTTAATCACGAATCGCCCAAACGCGGTGAAACCTTTGTAACAAGAAAGATTACCCGTGCTGCTTCAAGAATCGCAGCTGGATTGCAATCCAATTTATCTCTTGGCAATCTTGACGCAAAAAGAGATTGGGGATTTGCACCTGAATACTGTGAAGGTATGTGGAGAATTCTTCAATATAAAAATGCTGAAGATTTTGTTCTTGCGACAGGACAAACTAACACAGTTAAAGAATTTGTAGAATTATCTTTCAAACATCTTGGTGTTGATCTTGAATGGAAAGGTAAAGGTATAAATGAGAAGGGTGTTATTAGCAAAATAAATTTTGAAAAAGCTAAATCATTAATAAACTTTAACAAAAACTCTAAACTATATAAGTTTGATTTTTCAGCTAAACTAAAAAAAGGAAATACAGTAGTTACGGTAGATCCAAATTATTACCGTCCTACAGAAGTGGATTTGCTGATTGGTGATCCGGCTAAAGCAAAAAAGCTTTTGGGATGGAAAGCAAAAACAAAGTTTGAAGATTTAGTTAAGATTATGATAAAATCTGATATGGACAAAGTTTTAAAAAGGGGTTATTAAATATGATTTTTAATTCATTAAACATTCGAGGTTACTATGTTCGATCCTAACTATAAATATACTTGTGTAGATAGATTTTTAAAGTATGTAAAATACGATACTCAATCAGATGAGGAATCAACCTCATTTCCGAGTTCAGAAAAACAGAAAGTTCTTTCCAAAGATCTTGCAGAAGAATTAAAATCGCTTGGACTCAAAGATGCCCACATGGATGATTGGGGCTATGTTATGGCAACTCTTCCATCTAACACAAATAAAAAAGTTGATCCGATTGCATTTATTGCTCACGTTGATACTTCTCCTGCGGTAAGTGGAAAAGATGTAAAACCAATGATTAGAAAAAATTATCAGGGTGGCGATATAAAATTAGAAAACGGCGGCTGGATAATATCAGTCAATGATAATCCAGACCTTAAGAATATGATTGGCTTTGATATTATTACAACCGATGGTTCAACATTGCTTGGTGCAGATAATAAAGCTGGCGTTGCTGAAATAGTAGATGCTGTAAACTATTTTTTAACACATCCAGAAGTTAAGCATGGTGATATAAAAATTTGTTTTACACCAGATGAAGAAGTTGGAAGAGGAACAGAAAAAATCGATTTGAAAAAACTGGGAGCTAAGTATGCATACACAATTGATGGTTCAAGCAGAGGTGAACTTGAAACTGAAACATTTTCAGCAGATGCTGTAGTGATTAAGTTTTTTGGAAAAAACATTCATCCCGGATATGCCAAAAATATAATGATAAATTCCGTTAAAATTGCTTCACATTTTATAGAGAGTTTACCTAAGGATGGATTATCACCGGAAACAACCGATGGGCGTGAAGGTTATGTACATTGTGGTTCGTTTAATGGTAATGAAGAATTAACAACACTTAAGTTTATTATTAGAGATTTTGAAACACCTAAACTTAAAGAATATGAAGAGTTTCTTAAAAAACTTGCAGAAGAGACAGTTGCAAAGTTTCCCGGTGCTAGAATGGAATTCCAGGTAATTGAGCAATATAGAAATATGAAAGAAGTATTAGATAAACATCCTCACGTTAATCAGTATGCTATGGAGGCAATGGAAAGATTGGGAATTAAACCAATTATGCATCCAATTCGCGGCGGTACAGATGGATCCAGATTATCTTTTATGGGATTGCCAACACCAAATATTTTTGCCGGTGAACATAGTTTTCACTCACAGCTTGAGTGGGTTGCAATACAGGATATGGAAATGGCTGTAAAGACAATTATTGAAGTTGCAAAAGTTTGGGAAGAAAAAGCTTAACTTAATAATAAAATTACAACGCGGATAAGGCTGATTTAAGTATTTTAATCAAAATTGTCCGCGTTCTATTTTTAAATCTTATGATATCAACAAAAACTAAACCAGAATTAATGGCTCCAGCGGGGGATTGGACAATGTTGCGTGCCGCCGTTAGTAGCGGTGCTGATGCTGTGTATTTTGGTTTGGATAAACTAAATATGCGTGCTAAAGCCGCTAATTTTACTATTGATGAATTGCCGGAAATCATTTCATTCTGTAGAGAACATAATGTTAAAACCTATCTTACTCTAAACACAATTGTATTTGAAGAGGAACTTACTGAACTTGAAGAAATAGTCGTAGCTGCAAAAAAAAGTAATGTTGATAGAATTATTTGTTCCGATCTTGCAGTAGCAGATTTATGCTATAAATATAAAATGCCATTTTGTATTTCAACACAAAGTTCCATTTCTAATTCATTAGCCGCGGATGTTTACAAAAGAATGGGTGCAGTTAGAATTGTTCTTGCACGCGAATGTTCTTTAGCAGAGATAAAAAAAATAAGAGCCAAAACTGATTTGGAAATAGAAGCTTTTATTCATGGCGCCATGTGCATTGCGGTTAGCGGAAGATGTTTTATGAGTCATCATCTTTTTGGTAAGAGCGCAAACCGTGGTGAGTGTGTACAGCCATGCAGAAGAGAATACGAAGTTTATGATCCGTCTATAGATAAATCTTTAATTGTTGGTGAAGACTATATTATGTCTCCTAAAGACCTTTGTACAATTGAATTCATTGATAAGCTGATTGAAGCTGGAATTGATTCATTTAAAATCGAAGGTAGAAAACGATCTCCAGAATACGTGGCTAAAGTTGTTTCTGTTTACAGACAAGCCATCGATCTTTACTTTTACCAGCGCAATGGAGTGCCAGAAAATCTTTTAACTGATGAGAAGAAAAATGAATTGCTAGGTGAACTTGGAAAAGTTTACAATCGTGGATTTTCATCAGGATTTTATTTTGATATTCCAAGTTCTGATGAGTATGCTGGTGTTCATGGCAGTAGAGCAACCACGCGAAAAATATACGTAGGAAAAGTTGTTAATTATTTCAAAGACATTGAAATAGCTCATATTGTTTTAGAAACCGGGGAGTTGAAAATTGGTAATGAGATTTTAGTTATAGGGGAAACAACGGGTGTTGTTGAAATCAAAATAGACACGATGAATGTAAATGATAAGTTAAGTTCTAGCGCAAAAAAGGGAGACGAGTTAACATTAAAAGCCACTAGTCTCGTTAGAAGAAATGATAAAGTTTATTTGATTGAATATCGTAAATAATGCTTCTGTTCAATTGCTCCAGTATTGAACTTTTTAAACTATTATTTAGTTAATAATAAAAATCTTAAGGAGAAAAATGAACTGTCCTGTTTGTAATGAAACTAGCTTGGTAATTTCAGAAAGGCAAGGTGTCGAAATTGATTATTGCCCTAAATGTCGTGGTGTCTGGTTAGATCGCGGGGAACTGGATAAAATAATTGAGAGATCAAATGAGGTTTTTGATAATGATCGGACCCAGAGTTTTGATGATAGAAAGCACGAGGAAAAAAGATATGACAACGATTATTATAAAAAACACAAGCGAAAATCGTTCTTTAATGATCTTTTTGATTTTTAGAGTATGACTGAATTTGAAATAGTTTTATATCTCGTTGGCGGTTTAGTAATGTTGTTTATTGGTGCCG
>CAVPHP010000008.1:0-116597 GCA_963704275.1 uncultured Ignavibacteriaceae bacterium
ATTAAAAAATGGGAAACCTATAATTGGAGTAATAAATCACCCAATCTTAAATGAGTTATTAGTTGGTGATAACCAATCTTGTTTGTTAAACGGTAGTAAAACTCAAATAAGAAACTGCCCCAAAATTTCAGAAGCTACGTTACTTACTACCGAGCATTTTAATATCGGTAAATATCAAAATCAAAAAAATTTTGATGAGCTTGTAAATAAAGTTAAGCTCTACAGAAATTGGGGCGACTGTTACGGTTATTATCTTTTGGCAACTGGTTATGCTGATATAATGATAGACCCAATAATGAGTATTTGGGATTCGATGGCACTTATTCCAATTATAAATGGTGCGGATGGAATGATTACTGATTATCAAGGTAATGATCCTATTATTGGAAATAGTATTGTTGCATCAAATAAGTACATTCACTTAGATGTTATTAAGATCTTAAATAGTTAATTGGTATCATCGAAAAAAAACTGCAAGAATTATTGTTAGTCCCGCACTAACTATTGGTAAAAATTTAAACTTATCAGTTCTAAAAATTATTATCAGTGTTATAATCCAGATAAAAAGGGTTGCTATGTCACTCCATAAAAAAAGTCGTGTTATGGGCGGGATGGAATTATTTATAAACCCAAATTTATAAGTAAGATAAAGTGGATTTATCAAAGCAATAAGAGTTAGAAAAAAAACAACAGTAAAAATTCCAAATACTTTGGATTTCTTTCCATCATTAAAAAATTCAAATCCTGTTCTAACAGCTAAAATCATTCCCAAATACAGTAATAAATATTCTAGAATATTTATTGTAGAAGGAATATTTCCAAAAAAAGTTAAAGTTAAATTTGTTTTGTGATTATCAGGCACGGTAAAAGTTTTGTCGCCGTAATAGAGTTCAACATAATAATTTAATTTATGTTCAGGTTTTAAGCCGGGAATATCTTCAAACAATATCAAGTTAGATTTTTTTAGTTCTTTTGATTGCCAGTCCTGTTCACCAAAATTTTTCCAAAAAACTTTTCCGGTCAGTTCAGTAACATCGGTACGTATTATTATTTTATAATCATCTTTGCCATAATGTACTTTTTCAAATCTATAAGAAACTTTTTTGCCATCAATTCCAAACGTGGATGTTATTGGATAATCTTCATCAATAATATTAGCGATGTAAACAGCCATAAATACAATTACAAATGACGCTATCCACAAAATTATAATTTGTTTTTTCATTTTTTGTTTAATTTATTTTGTGGGCAAAGTTAAGAAGATTCTTTACTTGCAAAAAGTTTAAAACATAAAACCTTCGAGGCTTTTAAAACCTCGAAGGTGTGATTAAGCTAAAAAAATGTTATTGGAGATAAATTTTATTAAAGCGAAGTTCCGATTTTAAATCTCATATTTACAAAAATTTTAGTAAAACCAAATCCGCCGTCATCCAATCTTGATAAGCTTGCGGAAGGACCAATTGCAAAAGCACTGAAACCCCATCCTTCCATAATCTTTTGAACTAAGAGATTAATGTTGTATTGTGGTTCACGATATTTACTTCCGGGCATTCCATCAAAACTAAGATCAAAAGTGCTGCCGGCAAGTGAAGCTTCGCGCAATGCAAATCCAAAATGCCATTCATCAAGATACTGTGCAACATAAACTCTGCCTCTTGTTGATCCAAGGACTGAAAGGGGATAACGGAATTCCCAATTAAGATAAGATTGTTCGTCATCTATAATTCTTGCTTGATATTTTGCTGTTGAATCAGGATTTAAGACAGTAGTCCCTTCACTAACATTTAAATACCTATTACGTCTATCAATACCAATTTTTGATGTGGCTTTGAAGTATCCGAATTCAAAAAAGTTACCAAAGGGAACAACATAATTAATTTGAAAGCCCTCACTAACAATGGTGTTATTTTGATTTTGAGTTTTTACAGCTTCAATCATTGCATCAATGTGGCTAAAAATTCCTGCTTTAACCCCAAGAATATGAAAATTAACTTCCATAATATTTGTTTCAAGCGCACCTGAGTATGGCGTTCCCACGCCGAGTGATAATCCAACGTCTTGTTTTAAAGATAACCCAAGCCTCTCTCCGCCCTGTAATTGAAAGAATGGATTTATATAACCTACTGTTGGTGATATCTGCATTTTAGTTGGCGGTTGTGTTACTTTACTGATTCTTATTTTTTGAAACACCCTAGTAAAAACACTCCCGTAATTAATATCTTCTTCAAGATTTAATTTGAAAGGATAGGTAATAACTCTTGCACGCAATTCTGGAGGGACGGCAAGAAACGGATACAGTACACTTTTTATTGAAATAGTTTGATTGTTAGCATCTCTCAAATCAACTACTATTTCTGCTTTAGGATCAGGCGGGTCTATAAAAAGAGCCGCTTGTATATTGATGAACAAACTATCATCCAATGGTTCCATTTGATAATATCTTATTTGTTCTTCTTCATCCTGCGCAAAGATAGAATTAAATCCGAAATTGAATACAATAATTAAGAATACAACAATTAGCCTGGATGCTTTCATTTTATTTTATACCTGAATGATTAATTAGAAAACTCTGTAAAGAAAAACGAATCACCAACCTGTACTCTGTCTTTTGATCTTTCATCAACAGCGGTAAAGAAAAAGTTTACTTTATACCTGCCGTCTGATTCGCGCAAGTTGCCGTTTTTATCTAACCAGCTATCAAAAGCGTTTTCTGTTGATGCAATTTTTAGTGATACGTTATAAATAATATTTCCGTTGCTGTCTTTAGTTGGACCTGAGACTGAGATTGGACCAGTATAAGTTATTTTTAACTGATCCGGTCTTTGATCAACGATAGTAACTTTAAAAGCGGTTATGCGCTGCAAATCTTTTACATAAATATCTGCTGAGTTCATTTTTGTAGTGACACGTTCGATTTTTATTTCAGGAGCTTTGTTAGGAAGTACTTTTATTCTTTCTTCCTGCGATCCAAATTTTATTATAACTTCAGTTTGATCGGTGAGATCAAATTTCTTTTCCTGTCCAGCAGGTACTACTGCAATTGGAGTGTTTGTATTTTTAGGATCATAAATACTAACAGGTACTGTGCCGGTGTTTCTTGCAATATTCCAGGTATGCTGTATATACGTTTGTTTATTAGAAATAGGCGAAGGCAACTTGGATTGTTCCTCAACAATTTCTTCCTTTGGTGCCTCTTCTTTTGGAGGCGGAACATAGTCTTTGATTGTTTCTAATCTTCTGTTAAGCTCTGCTAACTGTTGCCTCATTTGTTCATTTTCCACAACAACATTTGGGTCAATTTTTATTGAAAAATCTATACCAAGTGAGTAAAGGGAATCTAATACCGAAATAAGTGAATCTCTAACAGATTTTTGGACTGTATTTTCTTCAAGTGCAACTCTCCGTAAATCAAGATCCGCTCCTTTAAGCGCAAGCACTGTAATAACAAAGATGTACAGCACCTGGTAAATAACAAATTTACTGTCTCTGTTTTTGTTTATCATTTTAAATCTTTTTTATTTCTTTAATACAATTGCTTCTAAGTGTTTTAATCCGGTTAATGTTTTTTCATCACCCAAGGATTGCGAAGCTTGATTTAATGCATTTGCAAGACCGCTAAGTTCAACTATTTTTTGTGAACTTACACTTTCAATCTGATTAACTTTATCTGCAAGCACACTTATAGAACTAAAATTTTTGTTCATTATTTCACTAAGCTTTGCTGATTGTTCAACAAGCAATTTAAATTTTTCAACATCTGCAAGAGAAAGTTCTGTACCGCCAACACCAGAACCGCCGCTGTTAAGCTGCTTTAAAATATTTTTGGAATTTTCAACTTGTATTCTTGAAAAATATTTATCTCTAATATCCGAAACGTGATTTACAACTGTTTGAAATTCCACACCAAGTTGATCCAATACAGGTTCAAAAAGTTTACCGAGTGCAAGAACTATCAAAGCTTTTACTTCAAATGGAACGGACAATCCTAAAAATATTTCTTCACCAAGCTTAATACTTATTAAAAGTATTGCTGCTCCTATAAGCGGCAGCGCAGTTGCAACGCTATCAATTATACTTGTATAAGAATTAATTATTCTGTCAATTGTTCCCGAGGCAGGCGTTCTGATTATTTCTAACTTCAATTTGTTGAATGCTAAAAATGCCATCAAAACAAAAAACGCATACGCAACTAATGGTAGCCACCAAAATCTAAACGGTATAACATCACCGGTTGCGGGCTGCCACGATGGAAAAAGTGATTTTGCAAGATCAATCGTGATGTTACCTAAAATCGGTACTTCTGAAAGATCTAAATAAAAAGATATAAATAAAGCAAATAATGATATGATTGCTGGTTTTAATACTACTGTAAACTTAATATTTCTTACAGCCGATTTGGTGTATTCCTCAAGTTCTAACTCAAGCTCATTGTTTGCTACATCGGGATTCAAAAGACTTCTTGTTGTACTGTCTTTTGGTTTTATTGTTGTGTTTGACATCAGTCTCCTCAGTATTTCTTTTTAAAACTCTATTTATTGAATTTGTGCAAAATTAATTTTCAACTAACCAAAACGGATTGTGTTTAGGACAATTATCATACCAATATTCCTTTTGTTGTTTTTAATGTTTGGATTTATCTTTTTTAGAGGTGTTCATTCATTACTAAAAAAACATCATTTTCAATTAAATATCGAGCTATTAAATAGCGTACGATAATCTTATATATTAAAATATTGAATTATCAGACAATAATTTATTCAATCTGAATAAAAATTTTTATTTAGATGTACAACAATCCGCAATAGGTTAAAAATTCTTTACAATTGGGTAATTATTACCTGAAAAAATTTTAATTATTTTTTACAATTATTAATTCTTAATTAACATCTGTTTTATTTCTATCTTTAAAGCAAGGCTAATAATAATTTTAACTGTTGATATAAATTGGAAATGAAACACAGTAATAACCCAAGATTGCTTGAAATAAATGCTCGCATTTGGATAAAACGATTTGGCAGTGATTGTACTCTTACATCTATACCCGAGGAAGAAGTAGCTAAGTGGAAAGAGCTTGGAATTGAAATGATCTGGTTGATGGGTGTCTGGGATAATAATAAATCCGTAATTGATGAATATTGTTTTGAACCCGATTTAATTGCATCCTACAATGGTGCTTTAAAGGATTGGCAGAAAGAGGATGTTATCGGTTCGCCATATTCAATTGATAGGTACGAGGTAAACTCTTTATTAGGTACTAAAGCCGATTTACTCACTTTCAAGAAAAGGTTAAATGATGCAGGAATAAAACTTATACTTGATTTTGTTTGTAATCACTTTAGCGCTAAATCATCTATGATATGGACGAACAAGGAAATTTTTCTTTACGCGGATGAATATATTTTTAAAAACGATCCTTATACATTTTATCCATCGCCAGCTAATAGTAAAGAGTATCTTGCACACGGGCGCGATCCATTGTTTCCGCCTTGGAAGGATACAGCGCAAGTAAATATTTACAGCATAGAAGCGCGTAAATATCTTACTTCTGTTTTGATAGAACTTACTGAACTTTGTGACGGCGTTAGATGCGATATGGCGATGCTACCGCTAAATAATATTTTTTATAACACTTGGATTGGGGTGCTAAAAAAATATGGATTTGAAAAACCTGAAAAAGAATTTTGGGAAGAAGCAATCACATCCGTAAAAAACAAAAGCGGTGATTTTATTTTTATTGCAGAAACTTATTGGGATCTTGAATGGCAATTACAAAATCTTGGTTTTGATTTTACTTATGATAAACGCTTAACGGATAGACTTGCTGCAGGCAATGTTCATAGTATTATAGAGCATTTGCAGGCGGAAATAGATTATCAACAAAAGTCGATTAGATTTTTAGAAAACCACGATGAAGATCGCGCGATAATAAAGTTTGGAAGAGAAAGATCTATTGCGGCAGCGGTTATCATAAGTACAATTCCGGGAATTGCATTTTATTTTGATGGACAGTGCGATGGAAAAAGAATTAAATTGCCTGTGCAGCTTGGCAGAGAGCCTGAAGAAAAGCAGGATGAAAAAATAAAGGAATTTTATCGCAATCTATTTAACATTACAAAAGACGATGTGTTTAGAAA
The DNA here is from genome assembly GCA_963704275.1 of uncultured Ignavibacteriaceae bacterium. GTDB lineage: Bacteria > Bacteroidota > Ignavibacteria > Ignavibacteriales > Ignavibacteriaceae > IGN3. The sequence goes on from CAVPHP010000008.1 coordinate 6,135, forward strand.
TGGAAACTGGAAATTGCTCGAAACAAATTCTGCCGCGGATAATGATTATACTTATGATAGTTTGCTTGCATGGGAATGGCGCCTGGATAATGAGCTAAGAATTGTTGTTGTAAATTATAATCATTCAACATCACGATGCAGATTAAAGTTTGAAATAAAACCCAATTCAGATGAAATAGTTTTATCAGATTTGCTTAATCAAACAACTTATAAACGTTCTACAAAAGAGATTTTGGAAAAAGGATTGTTTGTTGAGCTTAAATCTTTTAACAGTCACATTTTTTCTTTTAGTGAAACTGTTTCTGATAAAACGTAAATCACAAACTGAAAATCGGAATAATTTCTACCTCTTAATTCCTTTTAATTTTAGTCATTCATTTTTATGTTAATGAAACCAAATAATAATTAAGACATCTTACGGAAAGACTTATGGCAAAAAAAAATAATAACACAAATCGCGAAAGAAAAATTGGAAAGCAGGTTGTTAATAAAAAACCTGGAATGGATCCAAAGTTAAAAAGTACAATCTGGACTGTAATTACAATAATAACTTTGCTGATATTTTTTATAGTGAACAATACCAGAACTGAACCTGAAGAAGGCACATATCCGCCAAATTATACACCTGCACAAAATAATTCTGCAAAATAAATCTTAAAAAGAAAGGACTATATGAAAATGACAAAAACAGTAGTATTAATTTTAATAGTACTCAGTTTTAATATTATTGGCTGTGATAAAAGCAGTGATAAAAATGTAAATTTAAAGCCTGAAATTAATAACAGCACTAACATTACAGAAAATCTTCCGAATGAAATAAGTGCCAATAATATAGCTCCTGATTTTGCATTAAAATCTATTGAAGGGAAAACAGTTAAACTTTCTGATTATAAAGGTAAGGTTGTAATAATAGACTTTTGGGCAACATGGTGTCCACCATGCAGAAAGGGAATTCCTGATTTAATTTCAATCCAAAAAGATTTTAAAGATGATCTTGTTATTATTGGTATTTCTTTAGATGGTGAAAAGACGATAAAAGATGTACCTGGATTTGTAAAAAGTTACGGAATCAATTATCCAATTGTTTATGGGGATGAAAAAGTAGTTGCAGCTTATGGCGGAATTGAAGGAATACCAACCGCATTTATAGTTGATAAAGAAGGGAACGTTGTTGATCAACACGTTGGACTTGTTCCTATTGAAACTTATGTAAATAAAATTAAAGAACTGATAAAGTAAATTTTTAAATTCTTTAAAAATAAAAAATCCTTATTCAGAGATAATGAATAAGGATTTTTTTTTGATTCGTTTCGTTTTGGAAATTTTTTATAAACCGCTGCGTAAAAATCTTGGTTCTTCTAATGTTAACATTATAGAAATTCTATGTGAATCATCTAATCGTTCAACTGCTGAAGTGTTAAATCTGGCAAATGAATAATCAATATTAAGTTTTGGCAATTTAACACCTGCACCAACTGTAAATTGTTTAACATCGTTGTAGCCGCCTCTAACATAAATTAAATTTTTAAATGTATATTCTAATCCGGCGTGCATATCAAAACTAACAGGTCCAACATTAAAGTTTGATGCAAAACGTCTGTTCTCAAATCTGATATCAAAATCTAAAGCAGGCATAATGTATCCACCAAGGAACTCAACAATTTTATAAGCAGCGCCAACTTTTAAAGTAGGGGAAACAAGTTCATTTCTGCCGGTACTCCAGGCAACCAAGGTAGTTGTTGCATCCTGTAAGTTTGCACCAAGAAATAAATTTTCCATTGGTATGTAATAAGCGCCAACATCAAAACCGATTCCTGTTGCGCTAAACTCTGCTAAATCTCTTCTAATTATTTTCGCATTAATTCCCCAATAAAAATCTTCTGTTTGTCTTTTTGCAAAAGTTAAATAAAAAGCCCAATCCTGATTGCTAAATTCCGTAATTCTGCTGTAGTCTAGTCTATCATCATTAATATCAATTATACCGTCTCCATTTGCATCGTAAAGTGCGTTACGTGTATCAGGAATTCCATCAACGCCTAATCTCATTATGCTTAATCCAAAACTCATATCATTTTGAAAGGGAATTGCTACAGAACCGTAATCGTAATTAACCAAGTTGCCAAACTGCTCCGAGTGCATTAAAGCAAGCTGTGGATAATTAATATTTGCAAGACCTGCAGGATTGTAGTAACCGGATGTAACATCATTTGCAACGGCAACAAAGGCGCCGCCCATTCCAAGAGCACGACCGCCAACGCCAAGCGCCATAAATTCACCTGCATATTTTGCAATTACAGTTTGTGCCTGCAATGATGAGCTAAGCATTATAAGAGTTGATAAAAGAAAAGCTGATTTTTTGATCATAAATTGTAACTCCTGTTAGCAAAGGATTATATCTTGGTTGAGAAAATTGAGAATTTGGAATATAAAGTCAAGGCTAAATTAATTAGAATAAATTGATTCTTCTAATTTTTTGAGAAAATAACATGAAATTATTACCAGCTATTATGAACCATACCCTTACAGGTACTTATTGAACTGTAAACGAATTGCTAATCAGTTCATTCTCAAAAATATCATTGGAATTGAATGAATATGGAATCCTGATGCGATATGTTCCGATTTCATTTAAAGAGAAACTGTCAGTCAGATTTTCCATATAGCTTATTGTTAGATCAATACCTGGACACTGTGCAAGGCATGGTAAACCAAAACTAGAATGCTCAATCCAATTTTCGCTTTCATTTTTATCAATATAAAACGCTAACCTTGTACAGCAGCTTGCAAGATGCGCAGTTGAAGAGCTTGAATTATTTATGGTAAAGCTAATTGAGTCGTTGCTCTGATAGGATAATTTGGTGGTTTGTACTTTTAGTTTTTGATTATTTTCATTCGGATCCTCAGAACAATTGTAAATGAATAAAACAAAAATTATTAAAAAGAATTGCGGTTTCACCTTTTAACTCCTTTTCACAATTATCACTTTGCTAATAAGAACCACTTGCAGGAGTAACTTAGAATATATTTTGGAAATTATCAAACTATTCTTTTTTTCAAAACTCCATCATTCCATTTTGCTTAATTAGTCGAATGTGCTTTACTTTTAGCAACAGTTTAATATGGATATTAATTTATGTTTAACACATATTGCCAAAATTATTTTATGTTGAATTACCTCCACTAAATAACTTTTAGAAAAAAAATTATATAAGTTTGAACAGCATATTTCCCCCAAATATGTAAAGAATAACTAAATCGCTAAAAATAATTTCTGGAGAATGTTATGAAGACCAAACTTCTGTTTGTATTGTTTTCTGCTCTCTTAATTCTAACCGCTTCAAATATCTTTCCGCAAAGTTCTGGAGAAATAATTTTTTCAAACAAACTCATCGATCCAAATAAGCCGGCAAATTTAAGTACAAAGTTTAATGCTGGTGATAATATTTATTCAGTTGCATACCTGCCAAATTCAGTTGTTGCGTTAAGCAGTAACAAAAATTCTAAAACCGTTAATGTAGAAGTATTTTTGTACGAGCTTAAAAAACCTTTATATGATTATCAACAGCCATCAGAAGAACAGATAGAGTACAGTGATCTGAAAGTATCTGGTGATGCTTTATCAAACAAATATTTAATGGTTGATATCTTACCAAACACTCAAGAGATTACAGCTTACGGAAATAAGGATTTGTATTATGAAAAGTTTGGAAGTGATTTTTATGGTCCTGTTAAATATGCTAAAGGATTAGCAAAACTATCAGCAGGTGATCATACAATAATTGTTAGAATAAATATTAATTATAGTCCGGTTGCAGAAGGTAAGTTTACGATAAGTGGAAATGATTTTGCGGCATACGATGATCTTGCCGAACAGCTAAATAATGCTGCAGATAATATTAAAACTAAAGATGCAGTAATGCCTACCGCGGCTTTGGTTGATAAAAGACTTGAAGCTGAAATGATTGCAGTAATAAAAAGTTCCAATACTTATAAAGATAGAATAAAAGGAGAAATTATTCGTTTAGTAATTATCGATCCTGATTGGACAATCCGTAGAAATGAATTGACAGGAGTAATTTTGCATCGATATATTAGGGCTACAATTGCAGTTAAAAATGCTGATGGAACTTGCACAGTCTGGAAGCTCGTAACTTTTCAACAGGATTATGTTGGAGGTAAATTTGGTAAAACTAAGTTTGATGGAGTTGGGGACCAATATAAAATACCCTGTGAGAATGTTGGTAAGTAAACATTAATAAAAAAGAGATGACAGCCTTTATTGATAAGATATAGTTGTCATCTCTATACATAAAAAGATTAAATACTAAATTCTCCCTTAAGTAGAATTGGGAGCTTATTATTTTACTTTCCCTTGATTGGCAACCGCCGCCGCAGCTTTTGCAATTGCATCCTGATCACCAAGATAATAATGCTTTATTGGTTTTAAGTTTTCATCTAACTCATAAACCAATGGAATTCCTGTTGGAATGTTTAATTCAACAATTTCATTTTCAGGAACGTTATCAAAATATTTTACAAGTGCACGCAAACTATTTCCATGCGCTGTAATCAAAACTTTTTTACCGGATTTTACCATTGGTGCAATTGTACCCTCCCAGTAAGGAACAAATCTTGCAACGGTGTCTTTTAAACATTCTGTAAGCGGAAGTTCATTTTGATTTAGATCTGTATAACGCGGATCTTTGCCCGGATACCTTTCATCATTTTTTTCTAATGCAGGCGGTGGAGTATCATAGCTTCTTCTCCAAATTTTTACTTGATCTTCGCCAAACTTTTGAGCGGTTTCAGCTTTATTTAAACCTTGAAGCGCTCCGTAATGTCTTTCGTTCAATCTCCAATGACGCACAACAGGAATCCACATTAAATCTAATACGTCAAGTGTAATCCATAAAGTTCTAATTGCTCTTTTTAAAACAGAAGTGTATGCTATATCAAATTTATAACCTTCTTTTTTTAAAACTTCACCAGCGCTTTTTGCTTCAACTAATCCTTTTTCGGAAAGATCAACATCAGTCCAGCCAGTAAAACGATTTTCTTTATTCCAGGTACTTTCTCCATGGCGTAATAAAACTAATTTATACATTTTTTCTCCGATACTAATAAATAATTAATTCAAAATTACTGTTTCAAAATAGGCAATGATAGAGAGATGTGAAATGTTAAAAATCAAAAACCTGTCCTGAACTTGACGAAGGATCAAAACTTCAAAAATTTGAAAACGATAACACAACTCTAATTAAAAATCTATCACAGCTTTTTGATCTAACCAACAATTAAACAAATTTACATTTGATACTACATTTTCTTCAATGCAGATTTTAGAATTAAAAATCCAATTACTCCTGAAATCAGAGAAGCTGAAAGAATTCCAACCTTGGCAATGTTTAAAAGCTCCTCAGAATTAAAAGCTAAGTTTGCAATGAATAAAGACATTGTAAATCCGATACCTGCAAGTATTGAAGCGGCATATATTTTTTTCCAGCTAACTCCTTCCGGCTCAGAAGCAATTTTTAGTTTTACTGCTAGATATGAAAATCCAAATATTCCAATTTGCTTACCAATAAATAACCCGAATATTATTCCAAGACTAACAGGATGAGTAAGTGCGGAGGAAAACCCCGCACCGATTGTAACACCTGCATTTGCAAGTGCAAAAACAGGCATGATAAAAAAGGAAACCCAAGGATGAAGACCCTGTTCAAATCTTTGTAAAGGCGTTAAAATTCTCTCACAATTATTTTCTATATGATCAATAATTGTTAATCGCTCCGAATTTGTTAAAACATCTTCACCATGCTCTCCGGCATTATCAAAATCCTTCAACAGATTCTCAGTTTCATTTTTAAATTTCTTTGTATTTATCCTGGATGAAACAGGAATTGTAAAAGCAAGTAAAACTCCAGCAACGGTTGCGTGCACACCGGATTTTAGAAATGCCAGCCAAAGAGCAATTCCAACAAATGTATAAATAAGTAAATTTCTTACACCGATTCTATTCATCACAATTAATAAAACCAAAAGTCCGCCGCCGATCAGTAAACTTGTAAAAGAAATATTTGAAGTATAAAAAACAGCAATCACTAAAACAGCGCCAAGATCATCTACAATCGCAAGGGCAAGGATAAAAATCTTTAATGAAAGTGGTACGCGTTTACCAAGCAGTGCAAGTATTCCAACAACAAAAGCAATATCCGTCGCCATCGGAATTCCCCATCCGGATGATGCTTCGGTTCCTGAATTAAAAAAGAAATAAATCAAAGCGGGAAAAATCATTCCGCCCAAAGCAGCAGCAATTGGTAAAGCGGCTTTTTTAGCAGAAGATAATTCACCAACAAGTAACTCTCTTTTTATTTCCAATCCTACAACAAAGAAAAATATCACCATCAATCCATCATTTATCCAATGATGAAGGGAATACTTTAAACCCATTCCAGCTAAATCAATAGTAAAATATGTATGCCATAAGCTGTGATATGAATCTGCGAAAGGTGAATTTGCCCACGCAAGTGCAATTACAGTTGCGATTATTAATAATATACCACCAGATGCTTCTTGATGCAGAAATTCCTGAATTGGATAAGTTAATCTCTCAATTGGAGTTTTAGGTTGATCATGTTTCATTTATTTGATCTCAAATTATTTGATTGTTATTAATATATTAACGATAAAAAATCAAAGATAGTTTCAAACAATATTATCTTCTGAAATTTTTAGCTGTACGCTTTTTATTTTATCATCCATAGTTTGCTCTTTATCAGTTCTGGTTCCAACTCTTAATGTTGTTGATATTCTTGGCGAACCCATTTCGTGAACTCGTTCGTGACATTTTTTAACAGCATTAAAGACAACATCCCACTCGCCTTCAATGTTTGTTCCATAAGCATGAAGCATTGAATTTAATCCGGCTTGCTTTATTATTTTTTCACACTCAGCGATATATTTTGAAACGGAAAGTCCAACTCCTATTGGAACGATGCAGAAATCAACAATTACTTTCATTTAAACCTCATTTTAAAAAATATTTTTATTTAGTTGTAAAGTACTTTTTATTTTTAATGCGAGAATGCAAAATAATACGAAGTAATTTTACAATTATTAAATTGCTTCGGATAATTGCCATTACAATGACGGTTCGATCATTCTTTTGACAAATATAAACAATACTTTTATTGGTAACTCGCAATTACTTTCTCTATTAAATCAAACCAAAACTTTTTAAAATTAAAATTCCGATTGATATTGTAAACACGGAACCGAGCGTTGTTATCATAATTATGTTACCGGCAAGTTTAGAGTTTGCACCCATTACATCAGCCATAACAAAGCTTGCAATTGCTGTTGGACAGGCAAACAGAATAAACATGATTCCTAAATCAACATCTTTATAATCTAAAAGATAAGCTCCGAATGTTAGCAAAATTGGTATTACAATAATTTTTATCACTGATGCGGAGAACGCAAGTTTAGATGCACGTTTTAGATTTTCAATATTTAGTGAGCCGCCTATTCCAATTAATGCAAGCGGCAAAGCAAGATCAGCAAGAAATGTTCCTGTCGTCACAAACATATCGGGCAGTTTTATTTTTAAATATGAAAACGGCAAAGCAAAAACAACTGCGAGTATTAATGGGTTTAAAAGTATATCTAAAAAAGAGGATTTGATTATGGGTGTTTCTTTTTTTCGTAATGGAATAGTTAATACAATCACTGCAAGTACGTTATATAAAGGAAGCAAGAATGCCAAAATTATTGTTGCTTTGCCAAGTGCATTGAGTCCAAATAAATTTGTGATTAATGCAAGTCCAACAATTGCATAGTTGCCTCTAAATGCACCTTGAATGAATGCGCTTTTATCCGCAGGATTCTTAATGTATGGCATTGTGCCAAGCCAAATTAAAAGATAAGTAATCGTTGTGCCGAAATAGATGTATGCGATTTGACTAAACTCGAAAACTTGTGATAAATCAAGAACTGATATTTTTAAAAAGATAAAAACCGGAAGTGATATTTGAAAAACGAATTTTGAAGTGACATCAACAAAAACCTCGTTTATTATTTTTCTTTTTCTGGCAAAAAATCCAACTGCAATTATTAAAAATACCGGTGCAACAATGTTTGCGGTAAATAATATATTATCAAACAAGAAGAACCTTGATTTTAGTTTTTAAGGGATTCAATTAATGATTTAAATTTTTCTGGAACTGGGACTAATTTGTTAGTTTGATAATCGAAAAAAGCAATACCTGTTTTAGCACGAGCTATTTCTTTACCGTTTGCTTTGTTTGTTATTTTAAAAATAAAATCACATCCGTTTTTAATAAAATTATCAACTGTTACTTCAAAAAGTAAAACATCTCCGTGGTAGCCTTGTGATTTGTACTGAAGTGCTGCATCAAACATAATAATTCCTGCGCCGCAAGTATCAACTTCTGAGTAACCCCAATTTTTAAGAAATAATATTCGTGCTTCATGCACCATCGAAAGAATTGAATCGTTACTTAGATGTCCGGCAAAGTTAACATCATAAACTCTAACGGAAATCTCCGTAGAAAAAATATATTTATTTGGAAGGTCAATTTTAACTCGTTGCATAGAACTTAAACCATTAATTTGAATGCACTAAAATAAAGAAAATAGGTTTAATCTTTTTAGATCAAAGTCAAGAATCAAATTAATTGATATAAATCCATTGGATTTGGTATTCCCTTAATAACTATATCTTGATGTTTGATGGGTTCAAAATCTATTACAGCATTATTATAAACAGATTCTGATATGAGAATAGTAGAATTTAACTCTTTATTTATTTGTTCAAGTCTGGCAGCAACTATTACAGGCTGACCTGTGATTGAATACTGTTTTCGTTCACTTGTTCCAACATTTCCTGTCACAACTTCACCAGCATTTATACCAATTCGAATAACTGTTTCGGGAATTATTCCGCTGTCGCTTCTTCGTTTTAATTCTTTGTGTATCTCTAACGCCGCATTTACAGCAAGCTGGCAATCATTATCATGCTCAATCGGAGCTCCAAAAATAGCCATCAAACCATCGCCCATAATTTGATTTACTATTCCTCTATTCCTGTTTATTATTTCTATGATAAAAGAAAAAACATTGTTTTGATAAGCGATAATTTCTTCAGGCGATTTATTTTGGGCAAACACAGAAAAGTTTCTAATATCTAAAAACATTATTGCAGCAAATCTAACCCTGCTCTGAACCTCATATTTATTTTCTACTAATTCATTTACAACTTCTATAGAAATTTGCTGACCAAAAAGTTTTTGAATCTCGTTTCTTTCTTCGCGTACTTTATAATGTTTTAATAATCCCTTTTTAATTTTATTGGTAATTAATCCTGCAGTATGACCGGAAATAAAAAACAATGCAGCGGTTCCGATATAAGAAGGGAAAAAAGATACACCATTAACAAATTCATCGGGATAAGGTTTTGTTGTTAAATACCACGCAATTGCAAGATATTGAAGTGCAGCAACCGAACCAGTAAAAACACAAAGTTTAAAATCAAGTTCCAGCGATGAAAGCATTATTATTAAAAAGTACAACAACGCAAGCGGAGTAAATAACGGATAAACTGATGGAAGCTGATACGAATAAATAATTAGTATAACGCTTGGAATACTTATTTCAATCAATGCATTAACATACCGGATGATTATAAATGCTCTAACACCGTATCTGTTCCATCGTTTGGCAGCGCGGCTTACAAATAATGCGCGTACAAAAATTGCCCCAAGTATAAGTAGAGTTAACTCAATTATAATTGGGAAATGAGAGATGCCTTTGAACTGTTTGTTAAACACTATCGAAAGCAATAATACAAGTACAATTAAAAACCCAATTATACCTGCAAGCACTTTTGAACGAAAGCTTTCGTTTGATATTATTTCTTCTGAAAATATCTCTTCAAAAAGTTTTGTGGTGTTTTTAATCATAAATACTAAACAATGTAAACATATTTTATTTATATAAGCTGAAGACAAATCAAATTTTAAATTTGATATTTGTAAAAGCAGCGGATTAAACAAACAGACTGATTTTATTATTTAAAATATAAGTATTGTCAATGAATATATATTTAATTTATTATGTTAATTCCTTCTTCTCAAATCCGAAATATAAAAGCATTTAGAACTGTTTAAAGAGCTAAAAACGGATTTTTTTAAAACAAATTTTCACAGGGTGGGTGAAATATTATTTCAGATAAAAATTACCATTAAAATAAGATCACTAAAACGCTTTAAGTTTACTCGCAGTAAAGAAAGAATTAGCAAAGATGTTGCTTAATCAAAATATTTTTTTGTCTAATTTTTATTGACAAGTTCCGTTAAAAACAAAGAGAATCACCAACAGAGATTACTTCGTAGAAAATGACAAAATCTCTACTTAAAAACATCACTATGCAATGCAAAAAATAAATTTTTGATCGACAACATGAGCTATAAGAGAGATATCAGATATTTTTTTAACTTAAAAAAATCTCGAATTTTCTAATCTATATCGGATTTGAGAAACAATCATCACCTGCTTGCAGAAATGATTATTATTTACAAATTTTAAGATATAATTAAATAAAGAGAGGGCTTTATGCGATTTTATCTGTTTCTGCTTCCAATATTTTTATTAACTCAAAACATTTTTTCACAATCAAAAATAGAAAGCGATATTGAGTCATCGCTGGTTAATGCAAAGAAAGGGGTTTATTATGCTTTATCAAATTTGAAGGGTAAAAAAGCAAAATTTGAAAAATCTTTGATTGCGGACGATAAACTCATTGCAAAAGTTAAAGTAACTAAAGAGCTTAATGGAATTAAAATTGAGTCCACAGGCTTTTATCAAACTGATGAACTTACAATTGTACTTTATAAATCCAGTGAAAGTTTGATTAAAGACGGGTATATCAAAAAAGGTGATTTGGAAACCTACTCTGAAGATGAGTAGTTAAATTTTTTAATAACTCTTCTTGACTTAAGTAAATATTTTTTGTAAATCTGTAACGGTTATTACATTAAATTATAAAATTGTAATTAGAGTTACAGATGAACCATCAAAGATTAATAGATCTTTTTTTAAAAGTTGCTAAAATTAACGCACTTTCCGGTAACGAAAAACCACTCGCTGATTTTATCAAAACATTTTTATCCCAATTCAACTATATAGTTACTGAAGATGATGCTGCAAAATTTACTGATAGCAATACCGGAAATCTGATTTGCAAAATTGGCAGCGGCGGAAATTTTATTTTACTTTCACACATGGATACCGCACGCCCCACAGAAAATGTTAATCCAATTATTTTAGAAGATAAGATTACTTCATCAGGCGATACAGTTCTTGGTGTTGATAATAGAGCTGGTGTTGCAGTTCTGCTTTACACGTTAGAAAAAATATTTAAAGAAAAAACATCTGTAAAAGATTTTACAGTTGCATTTACAACTTGTGAAGAAACAACTTTGTTTGGTTCTAAAAATCTTGGTGTAAACGGTGAGATCAAAAAAGGATTTATTTTTGATTCAGGTTATCGTCCCGGCAATTTTATTTATTCAGCCTGCGGTGCAATTGGTTTAAAAATAAAAATTATAGGTAAAGCATCGCACTCAGGCATTTCACCAGAAAAGGGAATTAACTCAATGCAAGCGGCAGCTAAAGCTATTAGTAGATTACCACTCGGAAGAATTGATGAAGAAACAACGATGAATATCGGCTTGCTAAAAAGCGGTTCTGCTGTAAATGTAATCCCGGAATTAACCGAACTTGAAGGTGAAGTAAGATCTTTTAATTTAAAGAAAGCAGAAAATTATTTTGATCAGCTAGTAACAATATTTAAGGAGGAGTGTGAAAAAGTTGGTGCTAAATTTGAGATAGATTATTTCTGGGATTTTATGCCTTATACGATTCCAGAAAGTTCATCAGTGTATATAGAAACTATAAACGCAATTAAAAAAGTTGGATTAGAACCGATGCCTGCAATTTCTCTCGGTGGCAGCGATGCAAACTCATTAAATGCACGCGGAATTGAATCAATTAACCTTGGCATCGGTGCACAAAATCCCCACTCAAATGATGAATTTATTTTTATCGAAGACCTTATTAAAACAGCAGAGATAGCTTTAGAGTTAATCAAAAAGGATTAGTTAAATGCAAAAAATATTTTTTTCGGTTTTTGTTTTGATGTTAATATTTTCTTTTGAAAGCATTTCTCAGACAAAAGGTAAGCTTGTAATTGTTGGCGGCGTTCAAACTCGCGATATTGTTAAAAAGTTTGTAGAACTTGCCGGCGGATCAAACGCTAAAATTATTATTATTCCCAATGCCGGTTCTAATCCTTTAAAGTGGAGTAAAGTACAAGTTGAAGAATTTGCGGAGTTTGGAGCTAAATCAGATTATCTATTATTCGCAAAAGAAACTGCTGATGATGAAGCTAATCTAAAAAAAATGGATTGGGCAAATGCTGTTTTTTTTCTTGGTGGTGATCAAAGTGATTTAACTCGCGATATGCTTGGAACAAAACTACTCACAAAAGTTTTTGATATTTACAATAATGGCGGTGTGGTTGGCGGGTCAAGTGCCGGTGCTGCAGTTATGAGTGAAGTTATGATCACTGGAAATGAATTAGTAAACTCAGATTCTAACGATGCGTTTATTACAATTGAAAAGAGTAATATTGAAACTAAACAGGGTTTTGGATTCTTAACCAATGCAATTGTAGATCAGCATTTTTTAAAACGTAAAAGACACAACAGAACAATTTCTGCTTTGATTGAACATCCAAATCTTTTTGGAATTGCTATTGATGAATCAACTTCCATTATTGTTTATCCTGATGATACGTTTGAAGTTTTTGGTAATAATCAGGTTTTAGTTTACGATCCAACAAGTGCAACAAATATTAGAGAAGATTTTAAAGGAAATCTTGGAATCAGCAATATGAAACTACACGTTTTAATTAATGGTGATAAGTTTGATATGAAATCAAAAGAAGTAATTGAATGAGTGAAGTAAAAAAGAAATTTAAGTTTAAGGTACCAAACACTTACTTATTGATTTTTTCTTTGCTTGTATTAATTGCCGGGATGACATGGATAATTCCTGGAGGTGAATATGAGCGTGCTGTTGTAGATGGAAGAGAAGTAGTTGTTCAAAACTCATTTAAATATGTAAATAGTAATCCGCAAGGTTTTTTTGATTTATTTATCGCCCCGCTTAAAGGATTTGTTGAAGCTGGATTAATTATAGGATTTATCTTAATTGTGGGTGGAGCGTTTAATGTTCTCGCAAAAACTGATGCGATAAACTCACTAATAAACAAATTAGCTAGAGCACATCGAACATCTACTTTTTTGCAAAAAATGTTTATACCGGTTTTAATGTTTATGTTTTCATTAGGCGGTGCAACTTTTGGAATGAATGAGGAAATTATTCCATTCGTACTAATAATAGTGCCAATATGTCTTGCACTTGGGTACGATTCTATAATTGGTGTTGCAATTCCACTTGTTGGTGCACACGTTGGATTTGCAAGTGCATACTTAAATCCGTTCAACGTAGGAATCGCACAAGGTATTGCTGATGTTCCTTTGTTTTCTGGAATCGGCTATCGCATAATTTGCTGGTTGATATCCACATTTGTAGCAATAGGTTTTTTATTATACTACATGAAAAAACTTTCACGCAAACCGGAAATCAGTCCGATGTATTCAGAAGATAACGAGCGAAGAAAAAATGAGAATTTTGAAAATATTTATACTCAAGAAAATATATTTACTGTACGACATAAATTAGTACTTATTACGTTTGCACTTTCTTTAGTGATGATAGTAATTGGAGTAATATCTTTAGGTTGGTATATCGAAGAAATTTCTGCTGCATTTTTTATTATGGGTATTGCGGCTGGAATTATCGGCGGACTAAAAAGCGATGAGTTAATAAAAAGTTTTATTGATGGCGCTAAAGATTTAGTTGGAACCGCTTTGATTGTTGCATTGGCAAGAGCAACATTGGTTATTTCCAGAGACGGACATATTATTGATACAGTTCTGTATGGACTTGCACCGTTTATTCAATCATCGTCACCAATTTTTGCATCCCAAAAAATGTTTGTTGTACAGGCCATTATTAATTTCTTTGTTCACTCCGGCAGCGGGCAAGCCGCATTAACAATGCCTATTATGGCTCCGCTTGCTGATTTAGCGGGAGTTTCAAGACAGACAGCCATATTAGCTTTTCAGTTTGGTGAGTACACAAATATTATAATTCCAACTTCTGCGGTAACAATGGGCGCGCTATCAATGGCAAAAGTTCCGTGGGAAAAATGGGCAAAGTGGGTTATTCCTTTGCAAATAATTTTAATGCTTTTAGGGTTGCTATTGTTAATCCCGCCAAACCTTTTTGGTTGGCAATGATTTTTTAGTTAATTAATTGTTCAATTATTTATAAGAGGTGCGTTATGAAAAATTATTTTTACTTATTATTAACCAGTGTTATGGTGCTGTTGCTATTCAGTAATGTTACTGAGGCACAAGTTACATTTTCAAATGGTCCATTATATGTTAGAGTCGATTCTTATGGAGCAATCAGGTTTTTTACAATACAAGGAACAGATACATTACAACATATAAACAGAATCTCTCTTTTAGCTGCTGGTAATGAAGGGTGAAGTTATGGACTATTGGAATGATCTTGATGTTGCAGTTGAAACACAGCTAGTTACTAATCCAACATTAAGTGATTTTGAAATAATGGGCGCTTATAATAATGCTTATTCTGGTCTTGCCCCAGATTTTTTATTTGAACAAAATGTATATGGATGGAACAATGCAAGTTACATTTTAGTTAAATGTGTAATAACAAATCAGGAAAGCAACCCCTTACCAACGCAAGCAGGCTTAGATGTTGTACAGTATGTTGATTATACCTGGGAAGATGATCATATATTTTACGATTTAATTAATAATGTGTTAACTCAATTTGAAAATCATCATGTTGGAATTAAAATACTATCTGAACAAACTACTTCAGCAGGAGTGTTCAAATGGTTTGATGGTTATGAGCTATTAGATACTCTTTATTACAATATGATGAATTCAGGTATTTTTAATACGGATACTCTTTTAACAGATGCTGATGGTGGTGTCGGAATTTTAGGCGGGGATCATACAACATTACAGCCTTCAGCCAGTAAAACGGTTTACTTTGCCGTAGCTGTAGGTTTAACAGGAACTGAAATGCTAACAAATATTCAATTAGCACAACAGAAGTATAACCAAATAGTTTCTGTAGAATCTGATTTAAATAACATTCCATTAAACTTTACACTTGATCAAAACTATCCAAATCCGTTTAATCCATCTACAAAAATTTCTTTTGGATTGCCGGAAAGATCGAACGTTGTTTTAAATGTTTTTAATACACTTGGTCAGCAAGTTGCAGAACTTGTTAATGAATCTCTTGAAGCAGGAACACATAATTATAATTTTGATGCATCCAAACTTACCTCCGGAGTTTATGTTTATTCCTTACAGACAGATGCTGGTGTGATTTCTAAAAAGATGACATTATTAAAGTAAAAAATAGATGGGCTCTTTTATTTATTAAATATTTTTGTCATTCCCGCATAGGCGGGAATCTATATTCTAAAACTGAAATGGATTCCCACTTTCGTGGGAATGACAATTTTGAATTACAACTTTTTATAAAATTGACTTTCTTCTATTATGGATAGATATAAAGAAATAAAAGAAAAAATTACGAGTAAGTACAACTCGTTACCAAAAAATCAAAAAAAAATTGCTGATTACTTTATTAACAACTTTGATAAAATTCCTTTTGTAAACGTTCAGGATTTATCCGTTGCAACCGGTGCAAGTGTTGCATCAATCGTAAGGTTTTCTCAACGTGCAGGATTTAAAGGCTTTAGCGAGTTACGTGAAGCGATAACAGGATCTCTTCAAAAAGAATTAAAGAGTAAACAAATTTTTCCTCTTTTTGAAAAACGCAGAGTCGAAGAGGATTTGTTAACTGAAGTTGCAAACTTAGATATCAAAAATATTAATGAAACTCTTAATCTTATTGAGCGAAGTACTTTTAATTATGTAATTGATCGTATTTCTAAATCAGAGCGTGTGTTTACGGCGGGATTGGGAATTTCATTTTTGCTGGCTGAAATTTTGGCGTATCAATTAACTCAGGTTGGAATAAGTTCTTCAGTATTGCAGCATTCACATACATTATTTAATGAACATATACTTTTCTTAAATCCAAAAGATTTGCTGATCGTGTTCTCATTTCCACCATACTCAAAAGAAACAATTGAAGCTGCTGAATTTGCTAACGCAAGAAAAATTGATGTTATATCCATTACAAATAAACACGCATCACCGGCAACGTTTTTTACTAAAGCAAACCTAATTGTAAAAAGTGAAAATATGTTATACACGAATTCCTTTGCAGCTATTTCTGTTTTGATAAATGCAATTGCAACTGCTTGTGCAATTAAAGATAAACAGAGAGCAAAAAAAATTCTTAAGGAATCAGGAGAAATTATGATTAACCAGAATCAAGTTATAAACGAGAGTTGATTATGAAAAAATTATTTTTACTATTTCTGTTAATACCCTTTTTTGTATATGCTGGGACTACCGGAAAGCTTTCCGGAACAATAAAAGATAAGCAATCCGGTGAGCCATTAATCGGCGCTAACATAATTATCGAAGGAACAAACTTTGGGGCTGCTACAAATATAAATGGAGAGTTTGTAATTCTTAACATTTCACCCGGCAGATATAATGTTAAGTTTAGTTTTATTGGATATGAAACTACTTTGATGCAGGATGTGCCCATTACGGTTGATCAAACAACTTTACTGAATGTTGAATTAAACTCACAGGCTTATCAAGTTGATGAAATTGTGGTAACTGCCCGAACTCCGCTTATTCAAAAAGATGTAACAAGCAGTATATCTGTAATTACTCGCGAAGAAATTGATGCTTTGCCTGTTTCAACTTTTACCGAATTACTTTCTTTACAAGCAGGCGTTACAGGCAGTGGTTCAAATCTTCATATCAGAGGCGGAAGGTCAAATGAAGTTGCGTATATGATTGATGGAACCATTGTTGTTGATCCTTTACTTGGCGGACT
The DNA here is from genome assembly GCA_963704275.1 of uncultured Ignavibacteriaceae bacterium. GTDB lineage: Bacteria > Bacteroidota > Ignavibacteria > Ignavibacteriales > Ignavibacteriaceae > IGN3. The sequence goes on from CAVPHP010000008.1 coordinate 23,316, forward strand.
TGCAACGGATATAAATAATGATGCGATTCAGGAAATGAGTTTGTTAAGCGGAACTTTTAATGCTGAATATGGAAATGCATTAAGCGGTGTTGTAAATATTGTTACAAGAGATGGAGCCGATAAATTTTCCGGCAAGCTGGAAGCTCGTACAAGCGAGTTTGGTGTTGATCGATATTCATCTTTGCATGAAAACAGAATTAACGGAAGTATCAGCGGGCCAATCATACTGCCGGAATATAATTTTTTCATTTCAGGTGAACTTGATAAACGCGGCAGCTATCTTCCATTCGGCTATAATAATACAAAATCATTTTTCAGTAAGATAACAACTACGGCAATTCCATTTGTAAAAGTTGCATTTTCAAACAGAGGAAGTTTGGGCAGCTGGCAAAATTATAGTCATTCATATAAATATATTCCTGAACAATATTACAGGCAGCGTACAGATAGCTGGCAAAGTTCTTTAAATTTTACTCATACAATCGAAAATAATTTTTTCTATGATGTAAGAGCATCATACTTTAACCAGGGATATTATTCTGGAATTGATAAAGATACATCACAGTATTTGTCTTCAACTGAAGATCAGTACTTTTCAAACATCGGAACAGGATTTGAGTTTTACAGCCTGTCTGATCCGCCGGAATTGATTGACAGCCGAACCGGAACTGTTGATTTAAAATCAGATGCTGTTTGGCAAATTGGAGCAATGAATGAAGTTAAGTTTGGATTATCATACAAAAAACACTGGTTAAAATTGTATGAAATTTATGATCCCAAAAGAAATTTTCCGTATGTAGATGATTATAACACTCAACCGTTTGAAGCTGCTGGTTATGTGCAGGATAAAATTGAGTTAGCATACCTGGTTATTAATATTGGTTTGCGATATGATTATCTAAATTCAAATGTTGAGTTTAGAAGTAATCCACTTGATCCAAACTCGATGGTTAAAGTAAAATCCAGATCGCAATTCTCTCCAAGGTTTGGAATAGCACATCCAATATCTGATAGGACTAAACTTCATTTTTCTTACGGGCACTTTTTTCAAAACCCTGATTTTCAATATCTATTTGAAAACAACACGTATGATTTAAATGTAAGAGAACCTCTTTTCGGACAGCCAAACCTTGATGCACAAAGAACAATTTCTTATGAGGTTGGATTATCGCATCAATTTTCCGATAACGTTGCAATGAATGTTACAGCATATTACCGCGATATAACAGGCTTGATTGGAACTCGTTACTATTTTCCTTTTATAGATGGGCGCTACACAGGCTACACACTTTATGTTAACGAAGATTACGCTAACATAAAAGGTTTTGAAGTTACTTTCGATGTTAGACCGAATAGATATTTTTCAGGTGGACTTACATACACTTATTCTGTTGCTAAAGGAAGTGCATCATCGGAAACTGAGCAGTATCCGGGCACCTCAGAATCAACTCAATTGTACTTTTTAGATTTTGATCGCCCGCATGTTTTTAATGCAAGCGGCACTTATACAATCCCGGAAGAAGATGGCCCAATGATTTTTGGTTTACCGGTTTTTGAGAATATGGATTTTAGTATGATACTTAAGGCAAGCTCAGGTATTCCATATACGCCATCAGGAAGGGACATTGGATTTGTTGAGAAAAATTCTTTAAGAATGCCGGGATTGTATAATATAGATTTGATGATCGGAAAAGAATTTAGGTTTGATGGAAAACTAAGATTAAGATTGTTTGCGGAAATTTTAAACCTAACTGACCACAGAAATGTTTTATATGTTTATGGTGATACAGGCGATCCTGATTTTACTACTAGTGGCGGGTATTCAACAGAATATATGCGCGATCCTTCAAATTACGGTCCGCCGCGTTCTGTTCGCTTAGGTTTTACATTTAGATTTAATTAATCATTCTATCTTAAGGCAGAAAAATGAGAAGAGTTTTATACATACAATGCTTAATCATATTGTTGATCCTAACTTCAACAAGTTTTTCACAATACGATAAAGATGTGCCGGAAAAAGACCCACTTCAAAAAACATTAAGAATTCAGGATCGCGCTGCAGGGATACACAATGCAAGTAATATTGGATTATTTTTTGAAAATCGTGGTAAACTTTATCCAAGAACTATATCACAAGGTCCATCGGGTGAGTTTCCGATTAATAGCGGAAAAAATTATATATACCGTGTAAATCAATTTGTTGGAATTCCCGGTAATGTTATTCAAGGTCGCTTTACTACAAATGAAGAATGGGAGGCTGCATTTGGCTATCACAATAGTGATACTGCAAGAGTGGCAATGAGTGATGATCCAAACTCGTGGAATTTGCAGCGCGGCTGGCCAGTAAAAGATGCAAATGGAAATAATATTATATTATCTGATCAAGACAGCTATTGCGTTTTTAATGACAGCAATAATACTGTTCAGATTTTAGGATTACAGTTAGCACAAACAGGTTATGTGTTTGGAACTAACTTTGCTAAAAATGCACTTTACTTTAAATATGAACTTACTAACACAAGCCAAAATACATATCAAGGTGTTTACTTCGGTTTGCATAATGATATTGATGTCGGAGATATCAGCGGTGGTTTACCTGAATGGGGCGATGATAAAATTAATTTTATTAAGGATCAAAATCTTTTATACTTTTATGATGATGGAGTTTCGGGTGAATGGCCGGACGGTAAAACAGGATTTTTTGGTATAATGTTATTGAAGACACCTGAAGTTAATGGAACAGAGCTAGGCATAACAGATATGCATTACTTGCTTTATGATGATGATAATATTTCTGATATCGATTCTATTCAATATGGATTTATGTCATCAAACCCCAATCTCTATAACTCCTCTATCGGAAATAAATATTTTCACGTTGCCAACAGTTCCAACTTACATTTTGATGATCCTGCACAAATTCCAGCATCGGGAATGGATATACTAGCTCATGTCTCATCAGGTCCCTATACATTAGCACCCGGTGATACTTTAATTTTTTACACAGCATTTGTTGCAGGTAATACACTTAACGAGTTAATTAGCGCAGCTACGGTCGCCCAAAATGCTGTGGATGCAAACTTCAATTTACCTAAGCCTCCTAGTCGCCCAAAATTATATTCTTCAAATGGAGATTTTAAAGCAACTTTATATTGGGATGATTCAGCAGAACTAAGTTATGATGAATTTTCCGGTTATGATTTTGAGGGTTATAGACTTTATAGAAGCAAAGATAAAGGAATTACATGGGATAATGTTGCTGAGTTTGATCTTGTTAATACAACAGGCAGCAATACCGGCTTGCAGTATAGTTATGTTGATACAACAGTTATAAATGGATTTGAATATTGGTATTCAATTACTGCTTATGATAGAGGAAGTTCACTTGTAGAAAGTTTAGAGAGCCCGATTGGAAATTCGCTTGATGCAGTAAATACAGTTTCTGTTACTCCCAGATCAAATGCAATAGGCAGAACATCAGTTTCAGCTATTGATGTAACAAATTTAAATACAGGAAATTCAAATTATATTTTTGAAGCTTCTGTTGTAGATGATGAAGCACTTGCGGGAAATGAATATAAAACTACATTTAATATCTTATCAAGAAAAGAAGTTGGTGATCTTGCGACCGATGTTACTGTATTAGTTACAGATTCTGCTGCTACCAAACCTTATAAATATGCAATTGAATTTACAGGTCCAAATACATTTGATCTAAAGAATATTACATTGAACACAGTGATTAGGGCAGGATATAATTATCCATCTGGTGGAAGAGATCTTACAATTACAGGCGATGGTTTAAGAATTAGTATGCGTGATAGCTCAGTAACTGCATCTGAATTTAGACCGGAACAGGGTGATGTAATTACAATTAATTATGCGATGAATGTTGTTCTTAATCAACAGGATTCTGTAATAAAAAATCGCCCTCACCAATTAGATCAGATTCAAACTACTGTTGATGGTGTTTCTATTCAATTGGTAGAACCACAAATTATTAAAAGCGTTTCTAGAATTGGCGGAGCTGATAATGTTGAAATGGATTTTGAAGTTACGGATGCAAGCTTGGTGCAAGAAAAAATCTATATCGCATCCATCGAAGGAAATGGCTCAGTAAATAATAATGGATTTGTTTTATTATCAGTAACTGAGACTGATATACAACTCGATACATTGTATTCATCAGATACTTTTACATTTGATGGAATTGAAGGAACTATTACATTCCCCTCATCAAATCCACCTGCTGCAGGAAATAAATTTTCAGTTGAAACGATAAAACCAATCCAGCCAAATATTAAAGACTCTTATGCGTTTAAGATCAAAGGGGCACAAATTGATCCGCAAAAAGTTACAAGTGAGTTAAATAAAATTAGAGTTGTTCCAAATCCGTATCTGGTTTCTTCTCTCTATGAACCGGAGTTTGGTGAATTACGAAAAGAACCGCTTAGACAAATCCAATTTGTAAATCTGCCGCCGGAATGTACAATCTATATCTTTACCGTAGATGCAGATTTGATTAAGACTATTAATCATAATTCTACAAACGGAACTGAAGTTTGGGATTTACGAACTGAAGGCGGAAGAGAGTTAGCAGCCGGAATGTATATCTATGTTGTTAAGACAAAAGATTCCGATTACAAAGAACGATTTGCAATAATTAAATAATCTGAAGCAGGAGATAAAATGAAAAAAATATTATTACTCTTATTGTTTGTTAGCTTCGGAAATTTATTTGCACAAAACCCAAACCTCGGAACCTCCGGAGCACAATTTCTTCAAATACCTGTTGGTGCGCGATCAGAAGCAATGGGCGGCGCTATTGTCGGGCTTGCTGATGATGCATCTGCAATTTTCTGGAATCCTGCAGGAATTGTAAAAGTAAATAATGTGCAGGCGCATTTTTCATATATGAATTGGTTTGATCTTTTTGATTTTAATGCTGCATCACTTGTTTATAATGCCGGTGAGATGGGAACTTTTGGTGCAAGTATGGTTTTATTTACAACTGATAAAATTGAAATTACAACTGAGGAGCAGCCAAACGGAACAGGTAGATTTTATGATTATGGTGATGTTGCAATCGGAATATCTTATGCAAAATATCTTACGGATAAATTTAATGTTGGTTTAACAATAAAATATATCAATCAATACATATACAACGAATCAGCATCAGGAATAGCATTTGATATTGGAACACAATATAGATTGGATTTTCAAAATCTTACAATTGCGATGTGCATGACAAACTTTGGTGCTGATATGAAATATGATGGATCTGATCTTGACATTCTAATCCTTAAAGATGACAACTACTCAACAAGTAGATTAATTCCAAGCAGATTAAGCACAGAAGAATATCCATTGCCACTGAGTTTTCAAGTTGGAATTGGCTTTGATGTTTTTGAATATGATTTTGTAAAGATGCGAGGTGCAATTGATGTAACTCACCCAAATGATAACAACGAGCGTGCGCACTTTGGAACGGAGTTTTCTTTCTTTGATCGTTTTTTTGTACGCGGCGGTTATAAATATAATTATGATGATCAGGATTTTACATTCGGTGCCGGCGCCAATGTTCCTTTAGGCGGCAGCGCTGTTTATTTTGATTATGCATTTTCCTTATATGATATTTTACCAAGTGTGCATCGTATTTCAGTTAATCTAAGTTTCTAATTTGAATTAGTGTTTATTAAAAAAAGTTATGTGTTTATAATGAAAATATTTGAATCCATTAGCCGCAAATATCATAGTGTGTTGCTAAAATCAAATCGGTGTCATTTCGACCAAAGGGAGATTTCTTTTCGTGGTACAATAGAAAGATTTCTCATCCCGAAAGCATTCGGGATTCTTCGAATTAACTCTTTCGGAGTTTTGCAACAAACCCTAAAGCTAGCGAGTTTCTTGCTCTTTTTTATTCTTGCACAAACTATTCAGCCTTGTACAACCGCAGTGGTATCAGGCAAAGCAACTGAAGATGGAAGACCATTGTTGTTAAAAAATCGCGATGCTGATGCACTTCAAAATAAATTAGTTTATTTCTTTGATGGCAAATATAGGTTTATCGGGTTGGTAAATTCCGAAGATATTAATAATAAAGAAGTTTGGTGTGGATTTAATGAATCTGGTTTTGGAATTATGAATTCCGCATCCTACAATCTGAAAGTTAACGATACAACGAAGATTTCTGATCTTGAAGGTATCATAATGAAAATGGCTTTGGAACGATGTAAAACGTTAGAAGATTTTGAAAAAATGCTTAATGATTTACCTAAACCTCTTGGTGTTGAAGCAAACTTTGGAGTTATCGATGCAAATGGCGGTGCCGCATATTATGAAACTGATAATTTTAAGTTTATCAAATATGATGTAAATGACCCGGCTGTTGCGCCAAATGGATATCTTATAAGAACAAACTTTTCGATTTCCGGACAAGAGAATAAAGGCTATGGTTATATACGGTATCAAACAGCTTCAGAAATATTTTCTAAAAAATACGATAACGAAAAATTATCATTTGAATTTTTAATCAATGATGTTCCAAGATGTTTAGTACATTCATTTACTAACACAGATCTAACAAAAAATCTTCCTGATGAAAAACAAAACAATTTTGTTTATTTCAAAGATTATATTCCGAGACATTCTACTTCTTCTGCAATCGTAATTCAGGGTGTTAAAGAAAATGAATCTACATCTTTAACCACAATGTGGTCTATCCTCGGCTTTCCGCTTACGTCTGTTGTTGTTCCTGTTTGGCTTTTAGATGATGGAACAATGCCCAAAATTCTGCAATCTGATGAAACAGGCAATGCACCTTTGTGCAGAATTGCCTTGCAATTAAAGGATAATATATTTTCAAAACAGAATGATGCTAGTGAGAATTATCTAAACCTTGCAGGATTAATGAATAAAGAAAATTCGGGTGTTCGCCAAAAATTAATCCCGATAGAAGATCAAGTCCTTACAAAAGCAAAAAATATTTTAATTGATTTTAGGAATAATGGAATCGATAATTTAAAAGCCAAAGAATTTTACAATTGGATTGACAACGATGTGTATAATGAAATCAAAACAAAATTTAAGATGAACTGATAATCACGCACTGTGAAAACAACACTCAAAATAGTTTTATGTCTTTCCCTTATTTTAAATTTTACTATCAATCTTTTTTCACAAGGTTATGTTTGTGCAGTTGGCGGGGGATCAGAAGATTATAATAATTGGAGCGACGCACCGTATAGCTGGATTGTTCAAAGATCAGACAGCGGAAAAATAATTATCATCGATGTTGTTGATGCTACAAGTTGGCTTCCAAATTATTTTATGTCATTCGGAGCTGACACAGCATACAATAAAACCATCCCAACAATTGCATCTGCAAATCTGCAAGAAACTTACAATGAATTAATTACAGCAAAAGCAATTTTTATTCGAGGGGGCGACCAATGGGATTATATTCGATTGTGGAAAGGAACTAAAGTTGATTCCGCAATAAATTTTGTATTTAATAACGGTGGAGTAATTGCGGGGACAAGCGCAGGTGCAGCAGTTCTGGGTGATGTTGATTTTAGTGCACAAAGTGGATCTGCGTATCCTGATGATGCACTACTCAATCCATTTTACAGCCGGATGAAATTTGAAAATAAATTCTTAAATCTAGTCCCGAATGTTTTGTTTGATACACACTTTACAGAAAGAGCAAGACAGGGTAGGTTGATTGCAATGATTTATAATCAACACTTTAATTCAAGTAGAGATTTGATCGGAGCCGGAATTGATGATAGAACGGCGATATGTATTTCTCCCGATGGAATTGGTGAAGTGATGGGAAGTGGTGCAGTAACTATTTTTTATAAAGATGCATTAACAAATTATTCTTCTTATAATTCAGGTAAGTACACAATAGAAAATCTCAAATCACATCTTTTAACTAAAGGTTGGAAATATGATTTTACTAATAATGAAATTTCTTTCATCCCAGAATCAGCAAAAGATCTTGATCCGAATAGAGTTTGGTTTGATACGCAAACTAGTTTTTATCTAACCGGAAGTAATAATCTTAGTTCACATTTAAATAATCTAAATACATTTCTGACAGAAAATAATAGCTCCAGTGTTTTGATCGTATCACATCCCGGGTTTAGCAATTCCATTTCTACAATTTCAGATTATTTGAATTCGAATAATTATAACAATGATATATTATACCTCACAACTGCAAATCTTAATAATTCTGCAGATGCTGGTAAAATAAACCAGGCTACATGCTTTGTCTTTGCGGGAGATTCACTAGATGTACTAAGTTATTTAAATCAACCAGGTGGATTGGTTAATGCTGCATTTTATAATTCAATGGCTTTTGGAAATCCTATTTTCTTTTTTGGAAATTCTGGTAAGATTGCGGGACATAAATATGTGGATAACACCGACACAGATCTTTATGCCGGATATCGCGGTAAGATGACATTGAATGAAGGATTATTCATATCCCCTGAACTAATTTTTCAGCCATTGCTATTTGATAACTCCGATTATTACGAAAATAGAATGAGTTCTGTTTTATGGGGTATGATGAGAAACAGAAACAGATTGGGAATTTATCTAAACGGAAATGATTTAATAAAAGTTAAATCTTTGGAAAATACCATCAGTGGTGATGCATTAATCCCATATATTATTGTTGATGCAAGGGAAACAACAAAAGTAGATTCATCAACCTATCGAGCAAGCGGGAGTATTGGACCAAGACAGGTCGTAGCTATGAATGATGTAAGATTTTCTTTAACTAATTATTCCCAGATAAAATATTTATTAGAACAGGGTAGATTTGATAATCTTACAGAAGTTGAAAATAGCATTTCTAATTCAGCCCTAAATGAGTTTGTGCTTTATCAAAATTATCCAAATCCGTTTAATCCAACTACAAAAATTAAATATTCAATCGCTTCTGTCATTTCGACCGAGGGGAGAAATCTGAATGTTACATTAAAAATATACGATATTCTCGGAAAACAAATTGTTGTTTTGATAGATAAAGAAATGAGTCCGGGTTCTTACGAAATTGAATTTGACGGTTCCAAATTCTCCAGCGGAATCTATTTTTATCGTCTATCTACTCCAAATTATTCTGAAACAAAATCAATGGTATTATTAAAATGAAAAAAATATTTTTCTTTGTGTTTTTATATTCAATGACAAACATCTTCTCTCAAGAAAATTTGACTCCATTGCAAAAATCTGATTATAAAAAAATCACCTCACACACAGAGCTTTCACAATTCATTAAAGAAGTTGAGAATAAATCTGATTTGATTAAAAGTGAAGTGATTGCTAAATCTGTTGAAGGCAGAGAATTATTTGCAGTTTATTTTTCCAAAAGTGATTTTGGAAAAGATGAATCAAAAATAAAAGTATTAATATTTGCTCAACAGCACGGTAATGAGCAATCAGGAAAAGAAGGTGCTCTTCTACTTATCAATGAATTATTAAAACCTGAAAATCAATACTTGTTTGATAAAATTGATTTTTGTGTAGTCCCGCAAATGAATCCCGATGGATCTGATGCGAACAAGAGACGAAATGGGAATAATATGGATCTTAATCGTAATCATTTAATTCTAACAGAACCGGAAACAATAGGGCTTCATAAATTATTTAATAAATATCTTTTTGAAGTTTCGATGGATGTGCACGAATATTTTCCTTATGGTGAAACTGACAAAAAGTTTGGTTATAGAGAAAACAATGATGAAGAAGTTGGAGTAAATACGAATGTAAATATTTCACAAAATATTCGGGATATTTCTAAAAATATTTACTTACCTTTTATTAAAAAGTATTTAAATGACAGAAACTTTTCATACTTTGAATACTGTCCTGGTGGACCACCTGAGATTGATTACATAAGATATAGTACCTACGATATTAATGATGGGCGGCAAAGCCTCGGAATTCAAAATACGTTTTCTTTTATACAAGAAGGAATGAATGGTGAAGATGGTTTTGTTGATAACATTAAACATCGTACTGAAGGACAAATGACGGGAATGCGCGGGCTTCTTGAATTTGCTTATAATCATAATGATGAAATTAAAACGCTTGTTCAAAATGAAAGATCGAAACTTATCGATAATACTGTTAGCGATAAGGTTGGAATTCAATTAAATCATGTTGCGGATGGAAGTAAATTAGAACTACCACTGCTTTCATATTATTCAAATAAAGATACAGTAATAATCGTAAATGATTACCGCCCTATTGTAAAATCAATTTATGATGTTGTAAGACCGAAAGGATATCTAATTCCAAAAAATTTGAAAGAGGTTGTTGATTGGGTAAATGGACAAGAACTATCTTTTTTAGATTACAAAAAATCTGATGATGATAAGATAGAGCAATATTACATAGCTGGAATTGATTCATTAGATTTTGAAAGAGATATTATTGTAAATCCAATTGTTGAAGTGAAAGAATTAGATAATAATTTTAAATATGATGATTATATTTTCATTCCCGTAAATCAACTAAGAAATAATATGATTGTAATTGCTCTCGAACCCAAATCAGAACTTGGATTAGTTACATACAAACAGTTTGAGCATCTTCTAAAAAAAGGAGAAAATTTTCCAATACTTAGAGTTGTTAATTAATCATATGGTAAAGTCATCGCAAGCGAATGAATATGAGTGAAACAATCTTTGAATAATATGAAATCAGTAAAACAAAATATTAACAATCATTCAGTTAGTTTTATGAATCGCTTTAGCGGTTTATAAAATTTCTTCATCTATTTAATTACCGCAACAAAAATTGTTGCAATCAAAAACCAAATATTTGGAGAAAAAATGAAAGTACTTGTTTTAGGCGCTGGTCTTATTGGTCGTCCAATGGCGATTGATTTAGCAAAAGAAAAATCTTTTGATGTTACAGTTGTAGATTTAAATAAAAGTAATCTTGATAAAATTCCTTCCAACATTGCAATCAAAAAAAACCAAAAAGATATTTCAAATCCCAAAGAGTTAAGTTCGTTACTAAAAGATTATGATATTGTTTTAAATGCTGTTCCGGGTTTTATGGGTTTTAATACTCTTAAAACAATTATTAAAGCAGGCAAAAACGTTGTTGATATAGCTTTCTTTCCTGAAAATCCTTTTGAGCTTGATGAATTGGCTAAGAAACATAATGTTACTGCGGTAGTTGATTGCGGTGTTGCACCAGGAATGAGTAATCTTTTATGCGGCTATGTTGATTCAATTCTTGATAAAACGGAAAACATATTAATCTATGTTGGAGGCTTACCGCTTGTACGCGAATATCCATTTGAGTACAAAGCCGGATTTTCTCCGATTGATGTGATCGAAGAATATACTCGTCCCGCGCGATATATTGAAAATGGCAAACTTGTTATTCGTCCAGCATTATCTGATCCTGAATTTATAAACTTTGATAAAGTTGCAACGCTTGAAGCTTTTAACAGTGATGGATTAAGAACGCTCGCGGATACATTAAAAGCACCTAACATGAAAGAAAAAACTCTTCGTTATCCTGGTCACATAGAAAAAATGCAAGTCCTTCGTGAGTCTGGCTTTTTCAGTAAGAATGAAATTGAAGTGAATGGAAATAAAATTAAACCGATAGATTTAACTTCAAAGCTACTATTCCCTATGTGGGAATTAAAAGAAGGTGATGAAGAATTTACTGTTATGAAAATAATTATTGAAGGTGAAAAAGATAAAAAGCAATATCGCTACACTTATAGTTTATTAGATAGACACGATGAAAAAACGAATACGCACTCAATGGCAAGGACTACCGGTTATACTGCTACAACTGTACTAAGATTAATCGCTAACGGATTATTTGATAGAAAAGGAATTTGTCCTCCTGAATATATTGGACAAAAGCCAGAGTGTGTTGATTTTGTTTTAAATGGACTGAAAGATCGGGGAGTAATTTATCATCAGCTTATAGAAATTTTGGAGTAGTTAATTTGAATCTATCGCTTGATAAAATATCTAGAATAGAATTAGCAAATCTTCCAACTCCTTTGGATGAAGCGCCTCGATTAGCTGATAAAATTGGTTTGTTAAAATTATTTATTAAGCGAGATGATTTAACAGGGCTTGCCGGCGGAGGAAATAAGGCAAGAAAACTAGAATATGATTTTGCAGATATTATTAATGGCGGATATGATATTGTCATAACTGCAGGTGGAGTTCAATCAAATCACGCCCGGATGACTGCTGCTGCCGCATGCAAACTCGGAATTGATGTTAAACTAGTTCTTGGCGGCTCAGATTTTCAAATCGCCAAGGGTAATTTACTTCTTGATGTGATGTTCGGAGCAGAGATAAGATATCTTGTTGATGATGATGCAAATTCTAGTTTAGAAAACGAAATGCAAAAATGGTCTGATGAACTTAAAAGCAAAGGACATAAACCATTTGTAATTCCAATTGGGGGAAGTACTGGCTTAGGTGCACTTGGTTATGTTAAAGCGATGCAGGAAATGTCACAGCAAATTGGTAATCATAAAGTTCAAATAATTTTAGGTGTCGGTTCGTGCGGAACCCTTGCTGGTACTATCCTTGGTTCAAAAATATTTATGCCCAACTCACGAATTATAGGAATCAGTGTCTCGAGAACGGTTGATGAAATTAAAAAACGAACCGCTGAAATTATTAAAGAAAGTGCGGAGTTAATTGATTTTAAAATTAATGTTGCTGATTTACTAATTGAATGTTACGATGACTATCATAGTGAATATGGAATGATAACAGAAGCTGGTAAGCAAGCGATTGACCAAGCTGCAAAGCTCGAGGGGATTTTACTTGATCCAATTTATACAGGTAAAGTTATGGCCGGGCTTATTGATTTAACTAAAAAAAATATTATTGATAAAAATATTCCGGTTGTGTTAATCCATACAGGTGGAATTCCGATTATATTTTCCTTTGAATCTGAACTTGGAAGTGAAATTAATTGCAAAAAAATCTTTCCCAATAAAAAAGTTTAATGATGAATAGAATATTAATAATTGTAGTTGTCTTCTTAGCTTTCTTCAGCAACATATTTGCACAAGAAACGATTCAAACTCTTATAGAAAAATTCAATGACAAAGATCAATTTGTAAATGGTGAAGCTATAAATGAAATAGCAAAGATTGGCGAACCTGCAGTTGATTATTTAATCAAATCGTTGCAGTCTGATGATGAAAATGTTAGATGGTGCTCTGTAATTGCATTAGAAAAAATTAGTCCGGCTGGTAAACAAGCAATTCCTTTTTTAATTAAAGCACTTAAGGATAAAAACTCAAATGTAAGATGGTGTTCTGCATTAGCGCTTGGTAACTATCAATCCGATGCGGCAATTTATGAATTACAAAAACTATTATCTGATGAAGATTATGATGTTCGTTGGGCAGCATATATTTCATTATGTAAGATTGATTATATCTATCTTAACAGAATTCCTTATTTTTCACCGCAACTAAAAGAGATAGAAACTTTAACACCACAATTAATGGATGAATTAAATGTTCCCGGCGTTTCAATAAGTATAATCCAAAATAACAAGATTGAGTATTCTAATTCATTTGGTGTTGCTGATGCAAATACTGAAATACAAGTTGATGTTAAAACTATGTTCGAAGCTTGTTCAATGAGCAAACCAGTTTTTACTTATCTTGTTTTAAAATTGGTTGAACAAGGCAAATTGGATTTAGACAAACCACTTTATAATTATCTTTCTGAAAACTTTATTTGTAAAGATGAAGACTATCCTAACCTTATAACTGCAAGAATGATTCTATCTCATACAAGTGGATTACCAAATTGGCGAAAGGGAAGTGAGGAGAATGAAAGTCCACTCCCAATTTATTTTAAACCGGGAACGAAGTTTCAATACTCTGGTGAGGGAATTTATTATTTACAAAGAGTAGTTGAACATATCACAAATGAATCATTAGAATCATTCGCAAAGCGAACTTTATTTGATAGGCTTGGGTTAGAATCAACAAGTTTTGTGTGGACTGAAAAGCTGAATCCGCAAATTGCAACAGGGCATAATTCCGAAGGAAATTGTAATGAGCGAAAAAAATATCTTCATGGTAATGCAGCCTACACTCTTTACACAACGTCTGACGAGTATGCAAAACTAATAATTGAAATTATGAAACTTGGAAATCAAAATGATTATTCACTTTCTAATTCAATGATAAAAGAAATGTTAACGCATCAAATTCGTGTTGATACTCGTGAAGTAATTGATAGACCTGGAAGAAATTTTGGTTTGCAGGGATTCAGAGGATTAGGTTGGGCAATTGATTCAACAATTACGGGAGATGTTGTTTATCATAGCGGATCAAATCAAACAGGATTCACATGTTATTCTCAATTCAGTCCAAAGGATGGTTCAGGAATTGTGATAATGACTAATGGAGAAAAAGGTAATGAACTGTGGAAAAGATTAATAAAAGTAGTCGGTGATTTATAAAAATTTTAGTTTGTAATATAAAATGGAACACGGATTAAATGGATGCAAAAGATTTAAACAGATAAATCAGTCCTGATCCGTTTTATCAGTTCAATCAGTGTGCTATTATCTTAAAGGTAAAATATGAAAATTGAAAAGATCGAACTCCGCCATATTAAAATGGAATTAGTTTCTCCGTTCACAACATCAATGGGAACAGAATACGATGAAGAACATATTATTGTTCGCATTGATGGCGAAGGTTTTACAGGATGGGGCGAAAGTGTTGCGGAAGGAACCCCGTTTTACTCCTACGAAACAGTAACAACAGCGTGGCACATCTTACAGGATTTTTTAATTCCTTCGATTCTGGGTAAAGATATTTCAAGTATTGATGAAGCAATTAAATCTTATGAAAAAGTACGCGGACATATGATGGCAAAAGCCGGACTTGAAGCAGCTCTTTGGGATTTGTTTGCAAAGTCTAAAAATATTTCTCTTTCAAAAATGTTTGGTGGTACAAGAAAACAAATTGATGTCGGCGTAAGTATTGGAATTCAAGTCTTAACCCCTGAAGTCCTATTAAAAAAAATTGAAGGTTATCTTGCTGAAGGTTATAAAAGAATCAAAATTAAAATTGCCCCCGGTAATGATATTCAATTTATTAAAGCAGTAAGAAAAGAATTCCCAAATATTCTTTTTCAAGTTGATGCTAATTCAGCTTACGAATTAAAGCATATAGATTTATTTAAGCAGATGGATGAATATAATTTATTGCTAATTGAACAGCCTCTTGGTTATGAAGATATTTATGATCATTCAAAACTGCAGGTAAAGATCTTAAAACTCCGATTTGTCTTAGATGAAAGTATCCATTCACTTGAAGACACTCGTGCTGCAATTGAATTGGACAGCTGTAGAGTAATAAATATTAAACCTGGTCGTGTTGGTGGATTCACAGAATCAAAACTTATACACGATTATTGCGCAAGTAAAAATATTCCTGTTTGGTGCGGCGGGATGTTAGAAAGTGGAATTGGAAGAGCAGGAAATGTAGCACTTGCATCATTACCAAACTTCACTCTGCCGGGAGATATTTCTGCAAGCAAACGTTATTATAAAGAAGATATTGTTGAACCGGAATTTATGGTAAATAAAGATGGTACAATGGATGTTCCAACCAAACCAGGAATTGGTGTTGATGTAAATATGAAAATGTTGGAGAAGGTAACGGTTCAGGAAAAATCATTCTTATGAATTATAAATTAATAATACTAGCTGTTTTGATGGTCATTGGTGGACTTGTAGTACTTTATCGTCATTGGGATTCACCAGATGGAGAAGATGAGAAAACTTTCTTCTTGACTAAAAAACAGATCAGAAATCATTCCCTTGTAGGTGCATATAGTTCAATTATAATTGGAATATTTATTTTACTATATATTATTTTGTCTTAGACAAGCCTTAACTTTTTAAATTACCAGGATCCAACTCCTCGGTAAGGTTTGTTACAAACAATTCAACTTGTTGTTCATTGCCAAGTAAATCCTGCAAAGAAATTTTACTTAATAAACCATCAAGCATAGTTTGCACGGTTTTCCATAATGAACGGATTGAGCAATCGATAGAGTGTGTGCAGATATTTTCAACTCCGGCGTGGAGATCACAAAAAGAAGATTCATAAAGTTTACCGCCAAGTGCAGTTAAAACATCTCCAACAAGTATTTCGTTTGCAGCTCGTGCAAGTTTATAACCGCCAGTTTGTCCGCGGGAGCTCTCGATAAATCCGGAAAGGCGTAATGCACGAAGAATCTTTCCAACGTTCGCTTCAGAAAGTTTTTCCTCATCACTCAGTTCGGGAATAGTCATTCCTTTATCGGAATCACTTTTCCCAATCCTAAGTAAAAGCCTTAAACCATATTCTTCTTGTGTACTAAATTTCATTTATTATTTTATCAATAATTCAAATCATTTTGTCATTTCGATTCCGATTTATCGGGAGAGAAATCTGTATCTATCGTTGTATAAGATTTCTCAGTCGAAGACTCCTTCGAAATGACGTTCTTAGAACTTACTAGTCAAAATAAGCTCGTGGCAATAAATTAATTTTCTTTAAATAACGGAATTTTAGATCCACACTGTTTAGCATGCATTACCTGTGAAAATTGTTCCGGTGTAATTGATGGTCCTTTTGCAGAACATTTTTCATTAAAAACATTTTTAAGATTTGCAGCAATCTGCTCAGCAGAATATCCTTCAATATCCAATCTTTGTACAAAGTTAACCAACTCACCATTTTTAAATAATGCAATGCTTGGTGATGAAGGTGGAAAACCTTTTATGTGCTGTCGCAAACGTTCAACAGCATCCTTTTCTTGTCCTGCAAAAGCTGTATAAATTTTATCGGGAATAATATCATTCTGTAATGCAAGAGAAACGCCAGGTCTTGCGCTACCTGCTGCGCAACCACAGACAGAGTTTATCATTACTAAAACTGTTTTGTCATCATTATTTTTAATTGCATTATCAACATCTTCTGCTGATAATAATTCTTCAAAGCCAACCGCCACTAATTCATCGCGCATTGGCTGAACCGCGTCTTGATCGTACATTGGTGATCGTGAAGTTATGTTAAACATACTTTTTCCTTTTTATTATTTCTTAAAATCTATTTACTTAGTTAAAGTTCAGGTTCAAGTTCAAGGTCTGAATTATGCTTCTTGAACTTGAGCTTAAACTTGAACTCTTTTACAAAAACCCTAATTCTAATTTTGCAACTTCAGACATCATATCTTTATCCCACGGCGGATTCCATACAAGCTCGACTTTTGCATCTGTAACTTCGGGAACCGATTTTACTTTTGCCTCAACTTCCGGAGGCAATGATCCTGCAACAGGACACATTGGGGAAGTTAATGTCATCTTAACATTCACTTTAGAATCATCATCTATTGCAATCTCATATATCAAACCCAACTCAAAAATGTCCACAGGAATTTCAGGATCGTAACATGTTTTTAATGCCTGAATAATTTTTTCTTCTAATTCTTGTTTGCTTATTTGTGCCATATTATTCCGTCTTTATTAAATCAAGTAAATGTGGTCATTTCGAATCCCGATGAATCGGGATGAGAAATCTTTTTTATCGTTAAGTTAAGATTTCTCCCGTTGGTCGAAATGACAACCCTATTTTACTCCGTTGCAACTTTTTCTTTTTTGTTATGCAATGCATTTATCATTGTATGCCATGCAAGCGATGCACATTTAACTCGTGCGGGAAATTCTCTTACGCCGCCAAATACTGCTAGTTTTCCAAGTTCATCAATATCAGGATTATCACCAAGCTTGTCGGTTACTAATTCGTGAAACTTATTAAAAATCTTTTCAGCTTCTTCAACCGATTTACCTTTCAACATTGAGGTCATTAAAGAAGCAGAAGCTTTAGAAATCGCACATCCTGATCCCTGAAAAGAAATATCTTCAATGATTTGCTTATCGTTTACATTAAGAAAAATATTAATGTTATCACCGCATAAAGGATTATATCCTTCTGCAAAATTGGATGGATGTTCAATTAGCCTAAAGTTTCTTGGTGATTTATTATGATCTAAAATTACTTGCTGATAAAGTTCTCTTAATTCCTGTTCCATTATCCAAATACCTCTAATATTTTTTTCAAGCCGCGAACAAGAATATCAACTTCTTCAATTGTATTGTACATCCCAAACGATGCGCGTGAAGTTGCGGGAACATTAAATCTTCGCATCAATGGCTGTGTACAATGATGACCAGTGCGAATTGCAACTCCTTCAAAATCTAAAAATGTTCCAACGTCATGCGGATGAACTTTTTCAAAATGAAATGACAGAACACCAATTTTGTTTTTTGCAGTTCCGATTAATCTTAATCCATCTAAATCGCGTAACAGCTTTTGTTGCATACTCAAGCAAAACATTTTCGTGATATGCAATATTCTCTAAACCAATTTTTTCAATGTATTCAATCGCCGCACCTAAGCCTATGGCACCTGCAATATCAGGGGTTCCAGCTTCAAACTTATGCGGAAGTTCGTTGTAAGTGGTTTCTTCAAATGTAACTTTAGAAATCATATCTCCGCCGCCTTGATAGGGAGGCATCGCTTCTAAATGATTTACTTTACCATAAAGAATTCCAATTCCGGTGGGGCCGTAAAGTTTGTGACCAGAGAATGCTAGAAAATCGCAATCAATTTTTTGTACATCAATCTTTAAGTGATTAACAGCCTGAGCTGCATCAAGCATAACAGGAATGTTGTAACTATGTGCTAAATCAATAATCTTTTTTACAGGATTAACTGTACCAAGTGAATTGGATGCATAAACAATAGATACAAATTTGGTTTTTTCATTTATCATCTTTTCAAATTCTTCAAAGATGATTTCGCCTTCATCATTAATTGGAATTACTCGAAGCTTTGCATTTTTTTCTGCACAAAGCATCTGCCACGGAACAATATTGGAATGATGTTCCATTGTTGAGATGATTATTTCATCACCTTCATTAATATTTGCTCTTCCGTAAGATGATGCAACAAGATTGATTGATTCTGTTGTGCCGCGAGTAAAAATAATTTCATTTTTGCCAAGTGCATTTATAAAATTCTTAATTATTATGCGCGCACTCTCAAACGCTTCCGTAGCTTCTTGACTTAAAGCGTGAACGCCGCGATGAATGTTTGAATTCATTTTTTCATAATAATTATTTGTTTTATCAATTACATATTGCGGCTTTTGTGTAGTTGCAGCGTTATCAAGATATACTAAATCTTTTCCGTGAACTTTAATTTTTAATATCGGAAAATCATTTCTGATTTTCTGAACATCATAAAGTTTTGAATAATTCTCTACTATTGCTGCATTATTGCTATGCATTTAAAACTTTCTATGCGTTAAATCTTTTACTTATAATTTCTTCAAGATAATCTCTTAAAGCAGGTATTTTTATTGATGTAATTACATCGCTTGCAAAAGCATGTATTAGTATTGCTGTTGCAGATTCTTCACCAATTCCGCGTGATTTGAGATAAAACTTTGCTTCATCATTCAGCTTTCCAATTGTTGCACCATGTGAGCATTTTACATCATCAGCAAAAATTTCAAGCTGAGGTTTAGTGTTCATCACTGCATCATCAGAAAGTAATATTGTATTGTTTTCCTGAAAAGCATTTGTTTTTTGTGCATCCTGTCTAACCATTACTTTTCCGTTAAACACGCCTTTTGATTTATCCTGCAGAATACCTTTGTAATGCTCGTGGCTGTTGCAATGTGGTTTAGCATGATCGATCATTGTGTGAGCATCAAATAGCTGCTCGTCTTCAATCATGAACAAACCATTAAGCATACATTCGCTGCCTTCATCATTAAATCTTGCATTAAAATCATTGCGGGAAATTTCTGCTCCATGAGAAATTAAATGAGATGAAAAATTACTGCTTCGTTCCTGATCAACTTCCATTCTAGCAATGTGAAAAGCTTTTTTACTTTCCTCTTGAAGTTTAATATGATCAACATTAGCATTTTCGTCTGCAACAATTTCAGTAACGGAATTTGTGAAATAAACTGAATCGTCATCAGAAATGAAGTGTTCAATTATTGTTACCTGAGAATTTTTTCCTGCGACAAAAAGATTTCTTGGTTGAGTGATAATCTTTTCATTTCCGGAGTTTGTTAAAAATATTATATGAATCGGATCTTCAACAATTTTTCCATCCGGTACATAAACAAAGGCACCGTCTTTTGTGAAAGCAGAACTTAATGTGGTGAAAAAATAATTTTCATTCTCAGCGTATTTACCAAAATGCTTTTTAACAATTTGATTGCCATTCTTTATTGCCTCAGCAATACTTCCAATCTCAACACCGATAGGAATATCAATTAGTTTTGATAATTCTGATGAAAAAACTCCGTTTACAAAAACTAAGAGGCTGTGTTCCATTTTATCAAACAGAAACTTATTTATAATTTCTGAAGATACATTTGCCTTTACCGAAATAGGGGAGAAGTTATGTTTTAGTAATGGAGAAATATTTGTGTACTTCCATTCCTCATCTTTTTGAGTTGGGAATGTTAGCTTGCTAAAATTATCAATCGCAGCCTTTCTAACTTTATGAAGATCAGATGTCTTCTCGCCGTTTAAAGATTTTTCAAATTCATCAAACTGATTGATAAAGTGTTTTTTTATGTCTATTGTTTTATCCATTTGTTCCATTTTCATTTTGTCATTCCCACGGAAGTGGGAATCTATTTTTAATTCTTTGATTCCCACCTGCGCGGGAATGACAATTTAATTTAAACCACAGCCTCTGCAGTATCACTTTTA
This sequence comes from uncultured Ignavibacteriaceae bacterium, assembly GCA_963704275.1. Classification (GTDB taxonomy): domain Bacteria; phylum Bacteroidota; class Ignavibacteria; order Ignavibacteriales; family Ignavibacteriaceae; genus IGN3. Next base: position 44,154 of record CAVPHP010000008.1, read on the forward strand.
ACCCAATCGTAACCTTTTTCTTCAAGCTCTAGCGCTAATTCTTTGCCACCCGATTTAACAATCTTGCCTTTGTAAAGTACGTGAACAAAATCAGGAATAATGTAATCTAATAATCTCTGATAGTGTGTTACGACTACAGTGGCATTGTCTTTTGCTTTTAATTTATTAACTCCGTTTGCTACAATTCGCAAAGCATCAATATCAAGTCCGGAATCAGTTTCATCGAGTATTGCCAGCTTTGGATTTAAAACAGCCATTTGAAAAATTTCATTTCGTTTTTTCTCACCGCCGGAAAATCCTTCATTAACGCTTCTACTTAAAAATTTCTGATCAAGTTCTACGAGTTTACTTTTTTCTTTTAACAATGAAAGAAAATCCATTGAATCAAGTTCTTCTTCGCCGCGATATTTTCTTACTTCATTAACTGCAGTCTTTAAAAGATTTGTATTGCTAACACCTGGAATTTCAACTGGATACTGAAATGCAAGAAACACACCTTCTCTTGCGCGATCTTCCGGAGAAAGTTCTAAAAGATTTTTTCCATTGTATAAAACTTCACCTTCTGTTACTTCGTATTCTTCTTTTCCTGCAAGAACAGATGCGAGAGTTGATTTGCCTGATCCGTTTGGACCCATAATAGCATGCACTTCACCAGCATTAACTTTTAAATTGATTCCTTTAAGAATCTCAGTTCCTTCAATATTTGCATGTAAATTTTTTATCTCTAATAACATTTTGTTTCCTTATAATTTTTCAATTTCTTCTGTTGTCATTCCCACCCCGAACTACATCGGGATAAACTCTAGTGGGAATCTTATTTTTAACCCCTGGGATTCCCGCCTTCGCGGGAATGGACAGTGTAGATTATCCTACACTTCCTTCAAGCGAAATGCTAAGAAGCTTTTGTGCTTCAACAGCAAATTCCATTGGAAGTTCTTTAAATACTTCTTTACAATATCCATTAACAATTAAACTAATTGCATCTTCAGTGGAAATTCCTCTTTGATTAAGATAGAAAATCTGATCTTCACCAATTTTAGATGTTGTTGCTTCGTGCTCAACTTGTGCAGATGGATTATTAATTTCTAAATAGGGAAAAGTATGCGCACCACATTTATCACCAAGCAGTAGCGAATCGCATTGTGAAAAGTTTCGAGCATTTTCTGCTTTCTTTGCAATCTTTACTAATCCACGATAGCTGTTATTACTTTTTCCAGCAGAAATACCTTTTGAAATAATTGTACTTCTTGTGTTTTTTCCAAGATGAATCATCTTTGTGCCTGTATCAGCCTGCTGCATATTGTTTGTAACTGCAACAGAATAAAATTCTCCTATAGAATTATCACCCTGCAGAATACAGCTTGGATATTTCCAGGTGATTGATGAACCGGTTTCAACCTGTGTCCAGCTGATTTTAGAATTTGTACCACGGCAAGCACCACGCTTTGTAACGAAGTTATAAATTCCGCCTTTGCCGTCTTTATCACCAGGATACCAATTCTGAACAGTTGAATATTTTATTTGTGAGTTTTCCAAAGCAACAAGTTCAACAACAGCAGCGTGTAATTGATTTTCATCGCGCATCGGAGCAGTACAGCCTTCAAGATAACTTACATAGGCATTATCATCGGCTATAATTAATGTACGTTCAAACTGTCCTGTGTTAGCGGCATTAATTCTAAAGTAAGTTGAAAGTTCCATCGGGCAGCGAACACCTTTTGGAATATAAACGAATGAACCATCACTAAAAACTGCTGAGTTTAAAGTTGCGTAATAATTATCTGTATAAGGAACCACGCTTCCCAAATATTTTTTAACTAATTCCGGATGCTCACGAACTGCTTCCGAGAAAGAACAAAAAATAATTCCCATTTCATTTAATTTGCCTTTGAAAGTTGTAGCAACAGAAACAGAATCAAACACGGCATCTACTGCAACTCCGGCAAGCATTTTTTGCTCATCCAAAGAAATTCCAAGTTTTTTGTAAGTATCTAGTAATTCAGGATCAACTTCATCCAGACTTTTTAACGCAGCTTTTTTCTTTGGAGCGGAGTAGTAAGAAATTGCCTGATAATCCACAGGCGGATATTTTACATTTGGCCAATGTGGTTCTTCCATTGTTAGCCAATGACGGTAAGCTTTCAATCTCCACTCAGTCATCCATTCCGGCTCTTCTTTCTTTGCAGAAAGCTGGCGGATAATATCCTCATTTAATCCAATTGGAAGACTGTCGGCTTCAATATCGCTTACAAATCCGTATTTGTACTCTTTATTTGTTAATTCTTCAATTTTTTGGGTTTCAGTCGTACTCATTTATGCTCCAAATATGCAAATCATTTAATTTTTCTAAGTAAACTTATTCAATCTATACTAAATAGTCAAGATTGATTTTATAACAATGTGATGAGGGAATCAGTTAATTTGGAGAGTTTGTTAAACAAGAAAAGCTTGGAATTAAAAGGATAAATTTAAAACCGTTAATTAAAATAATCTACAACTCCAGCCAATCAACACTTTCTTTTGTTATTTCGGATTTCACTTTTCCAGTATGAGCAATTCCAGCAGGTTCAAACAATATAATTTTTACGTGTCCGCGAGGAACAACTTTATGCTCCACACCTTTTTTAACGATGTAAAATTCACCTGCATTTACTGTAATGGTTTTATCTTTTTCCAGAATATCGAGAATTCCATCAACAACAAAAAACATTTCATCTTCTTTATCGTGTGTATGCCACGGCACTTTATCACCTTCTAATCTTGCAAGTTTTACGTGCTGTCCATTTAGTTCGCCAATTATTTTTGGTGAAAAAGTATCATTAAACTTTTCAAAACATTTTTCGATGTTTACTACTTTTGACATTTGCTTTCTCCGAATTATCAAGCTAAGGTTATTATTTACTTTTCTAAGCTAGTTGAACTAACAATAATGATCAATTGGCTATTCAACTAATTTCCAAATTGTTTTTAAGCGATTATTCGGTTAATTTTGAATCGAATTTAACAAAGGTAATTGTGGCAGATACAGATCAAAATAAACCAAATCAGCAGAATCCAACCGAAAAAAGTGGTACAGGAGAATCAAAAAATAATTATCGAAAAGGCGGACGAAGATATTATCCGAAAAAAAGATATTATAAGCCAAGAAATTCAGATGAACAAGTTCAATCTACAAAAGTAAGTTTCCAAAAAATTTCACTTGTAATTCCACTATTAAATGAAGAAGAATCAATTCTTCCGCTGCTTAATGAAATTAGAAAAGCTATTAAACCACTTAACAAACCGTACGAAGTAATTTTTGTTGATGATGGTAGCACAGACTAACATCTTTAAAAGTTATTAAAGATGCTGCAAAAACTGATACACGATTAAAGTTTATTAGTTTTAGAAAAAATTATGGCAAGTCCGCGGCACTGCAAGTAGGATTTAGAGCCGCAACCGGCGACGCTATCATTACAATGGATGCAGATTTACAGGATGATCCTCACGAAATTCCAAATCTTCTAAAAAAACTTGATGAAGGATTTGATCTTTGTTCCGGTTGGAAGAAAGAAAGATTTGATCCGTTTATTAAAAAATACTCTTCACGCTTTTTCAATTTTGTAACAAAAATGATTAGCGGAATTAAGATTCACGATTTTAATTGTGGACTAAAAGCTTATAGAAGAGAAGTTGTACAAAATTTAAATGTTTACGGCGAGCTCCATCGCTACGTTCCTGTTCTTGCAAAGTGGCAGGGATTTACAGTTACGGAAATTCCTGTTAAACACCACAAGCGCCGATACGGTAAAACAAAATTTGGGATATCAAGATTCTTTAAAGGTTTTATTGATCTGATTACAGTAACATTCGTTGGAAGATATGTAAAACGACCAATGCATTTTTTTGGATTCTTTGGTGCATTATCATTTCTTATCGGTCTTATCGTAAATGGATATTTAACAGTTGAATGGTTAAGCGGTAAAGCATTAAGCAACAGACCAATGCTGTTTTTAGGTATGTTATTGATAATCGTTGGTGTTCAGTTTTTCTCGGTTGGTCTACTTGGCGAAATGCTTGTTCATCAAAATCAGAGTGAAAGAGAATATGTTATTAAAGATCGTAATTAGAAATTTTTCATTAATTTATCCCGCCTTAAAAATAGCAGAATGAAAATAGTAATTGTTTCGCCTGCGTATCCGCTAAGAGGTGGGATTGCGCATTCTGCTGGATTGCTTTATAAAGAACTCTCAAAAGATCACCAGGTTCTTTTAATTACTTTCAGACGTCAGTATCCTAATTTTTTATTCCCTGGTAAATCACAAACTGAAACTGTTGAAGATTCTGAAAGAATACCGACTGAAGTTATTTTGGATTCTATTAATCCATTTAACTGGAACTCGACGGCTAAAAGAATTATAAGTATTAAACCTGAATTAGTGATATTTAAACATTGGCTTCCATTTTTTGGACCTTGCTACGGATGGATAGCAGGAAAGATTCAGAAAATTTCATCCGCAAAACTGATTGCAGTTTGTCATAATATTATTCCACACGAAAAAAGAATTGGCGATAAAGTTTTATCAAAATACTTTTTAAAGAAAATAGATTATTTTATTCCCTTATCCGATCAGGTAAAGAAAGATCTTTTTTTATTTATAAAGAATCCTTTATATAAGCTGCTTCCTCTTCCGGTATTTTCATTATTTGGGGAAAGAACAGATAAAGAAGAAGCTAAAAAAAACCTTAAATTAACAGATAAAAGAATTCTCTTGTTCTTCGGATTTATAAGAGACTATAAAGGTCTGGATGTTTTGATAGAGGCTTTTGCTATTGTAAGAAAATCACTCGATGTTAAATTAATTGTTGCTGGCGAGTTTTATGAACCAGAAGAGAAGTACGTTAAGCTGATCGAAAAATTTAAGATTGAAGAATCAGTTATTCTGAAAAAAGATTTTATTCCAACTGAGGATGTTAAATATTATTTTTCGGCATCGGATGCTGTTGTTCTTCCTTATAAATCAGCAACACAAAGTGGAATTGTGCAGGTTGCTGTAAACTTTTGTAAGCCTGTTATTGCAACAAATGTTGGCGGTATTGGTGAAGTGATTGAAGATGGGAAAACAGGCTTTGTTGTTGAAAAAGAAAATCCGGAAAAACTTGCACAGGCAATCATTCGTTTTTATCATGAAGACAAAGAAAAAGAATTCACCGACAATATGAGTTCACTTAAAGATAAATACTCCTGGCATAACTTTGTTAAAGGGATGTTTGAATTAATTAATTCTTAAACCTTGTCCGCTGTGGCGGATTAAACTTAAAATTTTAAAATGCACTACGATCCAGTTAAAAATATTTTTGCAAAATTTATAAAAGTTCATCCTTCATTTAGAATTCTATTTTTTAAGATTTTGGATTTGATGTTTCTGCGTTCTTGGTATGTAAGAAGAGAACTTAAAAGGATCAGAAGAACTTTTAAGGAAAAGAACATAAGTATTTATGATGCTGGAACCGGATATAGTCAATATGTGTATTTTATGTCAAAACATCTTTCCCCCTGTTCAATTTATGCCGCAGATGTAAAGGAAGAATGGATAAAAGATATTGAACAGTTTTATAAAAATATTAATGCAAAGAGAATAAGTTTTGGAGTTGAGGATTTAACAAGCATAGATCATAAAGAACAATTTGATTTAATTGTTAGTGTTGATGTTATGGAACATATCGTTGACGATGTGAAAGTCTTTGAAAATTTCTATAAGGCATTAAAACCCGGTGGCTTTTTACTCATTAACACTCCATCTATATTCGGTGGTAGTGATGTTCATGATGATGAGGATGAAAGTTTTGTTGGCGAACACGCACGCAATGGCTACTCTATTGAGGAGCTTGAATCAAAACTTCATCCCTTTGGATTTAGAACAAATCGATCATTTTACACTTACGGATTTTGGGGAACATTAGCATGGCGCTTGGGCATCAAATACCCTATACTAATGGTAAATATTTCTAAACTATTTTTAGTGCTTCTTCCTTTTTATTATTTAGTTACTTTTCCATTCACGTTACTTTTTATGTTTTTTGATTTCAGATCAACTAATAAAGTTGGTACGGGATTAACATTTATAGCAGAAAAATAAAATTATTGGAATTATAATGTCTAAAGCAAAGAAAAATATAAACCAAACTAAACCAAGATCAGAAAGTATTTTATCAAAATTTAATTTTGATGAATTCATTCCTGCTAAACATCATATCTGGATCGTGGTTGTAACAATTGTAATTCTTTTTTTAATCTTTCTAAATCCATTGTACTTTGGCGGTAAAACTTTTCAGTCTGGTGATATTATTAATATGGAAAGCATGAAACCATATATCGCTCAGGACAGAGATGGCTTTTCGTTGTGGAACCCGAATATATTTTGCGGTATGCCGGCTTATGCAATGGGTACTGAAGCCACTTGGTTTAATTTGATTTATACAATCTTCACTTCATTAAGGTCTCTATTTGCGAGTTTCTTTGCAGTTGAATATGCAATGTGGTCATTCTATTTAATTGTCCTTGCTGTTTCTTCCTTCTTTTTAATGAAGCATTTATCGGGTCGAACACTTGTTAGTTTGTTTACAGCGGTTACAACTTCTTTCAGTACAGGATTGATTGTTTTTCTATTTATTGGTCACGTTACCAAACTTACATCTCTTTGTATGTATCCACTCGTATTTTTACTTCTATTAAGGATGCAGAAAAAAATAAGGCTGCTGGATATTTTATTACTAATAGTAACAATGCAAATATTCATCCAGGGCTTTCACGTACAAATAATTTTTTATACACTGCTTGCTGTTGGAATTTACTTTGTTTATTTCTTTAGTCATTCAATCGCAAAGAAAAATTTTGAGCTGAGAAATAACATCTTAAAATCAGCCGGAGTATTCGCACTAGCATCCATTATTGCAGTTCTTATCCAATCTGATAACCTGACCCAGATATATGAATACACTCCATACTCAACTCGCGGAACAGAGGGCATTTTAGAAAAAGCTTCAACTAATCAGGATAAATCATCTTCAGATTACTATGATTATCATACTGAATGGTCTTTCTCACCTGGTGAAGTTTTAACGTTTATAGTCCCATCATACTTTGGTTTTGGAAACTCAACATATAAAGGTCCATTAACAAATAATCAATCTGTGGAAGTAAACACTTACTTTGGGCAAATGCGTTTTGTTGATGTTGCTATGTATATGGGTGTGTTAGTTTTTTTCTTGGCATTGTTTGCAATAATAATGGATTGGAAAAATCCGTTTGTACGGTACTTAACAATTCTATCTGGATTTGCACTTCTTGTTTCTTTTGGAAAAACATTTCCAATTCTATTTGATTTACTTTTCAATTACTTCCCATACTTTGATAAGTTCAGAGTTCCCTCTATGATTCTCGTATTAGTTCAGATGAGTATGCCCGTGCTTGCAGGATTGGGATTGATGAAAATAATAAATCTTAGAAATGAAAAAGACAAAAAGTATTTATTGCTGATCAGAAATATCGGATTGGTTTTTCTTGGATTATTTATCCTTTCTTTAATTGGCAATAGTGCAATTGCAGATTGGTTTACCGGTAGAATTAATGATTACACTTCTACTATCTCGGCAAGCAACCAACGACTTGCACAACAATATCAGGCACTTGCACCACATGCATCCCAGATGTTTACAACAGATTTGATGATAGCAATGGCTTTTTCTGCTATACTTTTCTGGCTGGCATATTTTTATATCAAATTTAAAATAAGTGCAGATGTGTTTGTGGTAATTGTAATTCTGTTATCTATTGTGGATTTGTGGAGAATTGATGGACGTGGTGCTAAATATATTGATAATCCAGACAAGAGTAATATGTTTTCCGAACCGGATTATATAACTGCAATTAAAAGTCAGAATGATAAAGAACCATTCAGATTATTAAACCTTAAGCAAGATGGATCATTAGGTTCATTTACTTCTAACTCAAACTATAATGCCTATTTTTTGGTAGAAGATTTTTATGGCTACTCTGGAATAAAACCCAGAGCTTATCAAGATTATATGGATGTTGTTGGTCCTACAAATCAAGTAATGTGGAAGATGTTAAACGTTAAATATATTGTAGTTGATAAGCCCGGGATGTTTGAAGGGTTTACGCCTATCCTTACAAATGAGAATACTGTAGTTTATGAAAATGAAAATGTGCTGCCGCGTGTTTACCTTGTAAACAGGGTTGAAAATAAAGCCCCCATTGATATGTTGAATGCTGTAAAAAATTCTGTAATCGATCCAAAAGATATTGCATTTGTTGAAGAGAATTTAATAACAGATCATCCGGATAGTACCGCATACTCAATTATAAAAGAATATAAAGAAGCCAAAACAGTAATTGAAGTAAATGCTTCCGGTAATAACTTTTTATTCTTTGGCAATACTTATCTTCCTGGATGGAAGGCAGCCATTGATGGAAAGGAAACAAAAACTTATAAAACTAATCATGGTTTTATCGGTATAGTTGTTCCTGCCGGTAAACACTTAGTTGAGTTTAATTATGCGCCTGAAAGCTTTTTTATTACAAAGAATATCGCTCTGGTTTTAAGTTCCTTGGTAGTATTAGGATTAATTGGGGCAATAATTTTGGAAGTAAGAAAAAGGAAATTAGTTGAACAGGTTAAATAAGAGTGTATGATTGAATGATAAGGAAGACATAGATACCAAAATTAATTTTGGTTCTGAGGCATTTAAGAAATACTTTGCAAACACATCATGGATGTTTGCTGAAAAGATTATTCGTCTTCTGATTGCATTTGTTGTTGGGGTTTATGTAGTCCGTTATCTTGGCCCAGAAAATTTTGGTATCTTAAGCTACGCAATAAGTTTTGTCGGATTATTTGCAACTATTGCTACACTCGGGTTAGATAGTATAGTTGTAAGAGAGTTAGTAAAAGATCCCGATAGAAGAGATGAATTACTTGGATCAGTATTTTATCTAAGAATTATAGGTGCTGTGATTGCTGTAATCTTAACTATTGTTACTTCATTTTTACTTAAAGAATCTTTCTTTAATATACTTTTAATTTCAATTATCGTTACCTCAACATTGTTCCAAAGTTTAAATGTAGTCGAGTACTATTTTCAGGCAAGAGTGGAATCAAAATTTAATGTTTATGTACAATCCTCTTCACTTTTCCTAGCATCAATCATCAAAGTTTTACTTGTACTCTTCAGCGCACCTCTCATTTATTTCGCAGCCGTTTATGTAATTGAGTTTATGTTTTTATCTGTTGGTTTTTTTATAGTTTACAAAATAAATGATCTTAAAATTTCCAATTGGAAATTTAAATCGAGCACAGCCATAGAATTGGTTAAAGATGCCTGGCCATTGATTTTATCAGGTGTTGTTATAGCAGTCTATATGAAAATAGATCAGGTAATGATTAAAAATATGCTGAGCAATAAAGAGTTAGGCTACTATGCTGCAGCTGTAAAGCTAAGCGAAGCATGGTACTTTGTTCCTATGGCAATCAGCACATCGTTGTTTCCTGCGATAGTAAAAGCAAAACAGGTAAGTGAAAAACTCTACTTTAGCCGATTACAGAAATTATATGATATACTTGCATGGATGGCAATCGCAATCGCAATTCCGGTTACTTTTTTATCAGAGTTTATAATAAAAATAGTATTCGGAGTAAAATTTTTACCGGCGGCTCCTGTTCTAACAATTTATATCTGGGCAGGCGTAGCAACCTTTCTCGGTGTTGCCAGCAGTCAGTATTTGATTAGTGAAAACCTGACCAAGCTGTCATTCTTTAGAACATTATTAGGAATGATTTTAAATGTTATTTTAAACCTGATATTGATTCCAATTTACGGTATAGTTGGATCGGCATTGGCAACATTGATATCTTATATCCTTGCAACAATTGCAATTGGTTATTCAGTAAAAGAACTTTTCATCAATTAATTATGATGACGAAGTCGCTACTTTTAATAAATGTATTTAAAGAAATTAGGAAAAATGGCATTAACATTTTCAAAAAAGATTAGTACAATTTTATACTTTATTTTTCATCCCAAATCTATAAAAATGGTATTTTCATTAAAGGAATCTGGTTATTTGGCTGAAATGGGTTGGTTCAGATCACTTGATACCGGAAAGCCGGTGGATAAAGAAGGAAATCCAATTCCCTGGTTTGCTTATCCTGCGACAGTATTCTTATCCAAACGTTTGCAAAAAAATATGATAGTATTTGAATATGGATCGGGTAATTCAACTTTGTTTTTCGCAGCCTTTGTAAAAAAAATCATTTCAGTCGAAACTAATAAAGACTGGTATCAGCAAACAAAAAGGATATTACCTAATAATGCGATCATCCATTATTGTGATTATTCTCAGGATAAAATTAAATATCAAACTTTCATTAAGTCAACAAATGAAAAATTTGATTTGATAATTGTTGATGCAGATGAACGAAATGAGATTATTCTTAATCTAAAAGAAAACTTAAAAGATGAAGGCGTAATTATTTTAGATAATTCAGATAGAGAGGAATACGCAAGTAGTATTAATTATTTAATTAAACTTGGTTTTTTAAAAATTGATTTCTGGGGAATTACAGCAGGATATTTTAATCAAACCTGCACCACTATATTTTACAAAAAGAATAATTGTTTGGGTATCTGAATGGAACTAGCACCAGTTGTTCTTTTTGTTTATGCCAGACCGATTGAAACAAAAAAAACTATTGAATCATTATCTAAAAATTTTCTCGCAAAAGAGTCTGACCTAATTATATTTTCAGATGGACCTAAAAATCCAAATCTTCAATCTACTGTTTTAGAGGTACGTAAAACAATAAAATCAGTTACCGGTTTTAAAAGCGTTAAGGTTATTGAAAGAGAAAAGAATCTCGGGTTAGGTAATTCTATTATTACTGGAATTACGGAAGTTTTTAATACTTATAATAAAGTTATCGTTTTAGAAGAGGATCTGATCTCATCAGCGAATTTTCTTGATTATATAAACTCATCACTAACTGAATATCAGAATAATGAAAAAGTTTTTTCTGTGACTGGTTATACATATCAGATGAAAATCCCTGATAGATATGAATTTGATAATTATTTTACACCTAGGTGTGAATCATTGGGTTGGGGTACCTGGAAAGATAGGTGGATAAAAGCTGATTGGAATTTGAAGGGATTTAAAACATTCTTAAAAAACGAATCAGAGTTAAAACAATTTAATAAAATTGGAGCTGATTTAATTGGAATGCTTCTTAGACAACAATTAGGAAAGCTTGATTCGTGGGCAGTAAGATGGTGTTATGCTCATTTTAGAAATAGTGCTTTTTGTTCTTATCCAACAAAATCTAAAATAGTTCATATTGGAGAAGGTGGAGAAGCGACCCATGTCAAAAACCAGGTAAAAATTCTTGATACTGAAATTGATAATGAATTAAAAATAAAATATAATTTCAGTAATACAGTTTATACTGAATCCATAATTACGGCACAATATAAAAAGATGTTTAATAGATCCTTTTTAAGACGGTTGAGGAATCAATATTATCGCTTAAAAGTATTACAACATCGATGAAAAACGTCCTGCTCAAAATGTTTTCATTCTTCCATAATATTTTTCATTCCATTTATAAAAATGATAAATCTGAGTTTATCTCTAGATCTTAAATAAAAGACGTAAGAAATGCTGATAGAACACTAGATATACTTTCATAATTGTTGATTTTTATAAAAACTGAATGTCAACGTTTTCAAATCTCTTTTCTTCTTTTGTTATTGGGTGGCATATTAGTTGATAGTTATAGACGGATATGATATTGTACTTATATTTGACTATTGTTAACTGATGCTCTTAGTGTTATAAAAATACTAATAGAAATACTTGAAATTGTTTTTATTTTTAGTTTAATTTGCAACTACATTTATTATATAGGGGCTCGGGTATGAAAAAATTAAGTGTTCTCTTCAGTTTACTTTTAGCAATAATAATTATTGCTTGTTCAAGTGATCCGATTGGATCCGAAAATTCCAAAAGATTCAGGAAAAATTCTACTGAAAATAGATAAACAAAACGCACCGGAAAGTGTAGTGTTTGTTAATGCATATCTAACCAGAGAAAATCATCAACCCATAGTTGGAACACTAAATCTGCAATCAGATTCCACTGCAGATATTTTATTGGATAATATAAATGCAGGCGAATGGCACTTAAAAGTAGATGCAGAAGATGACAGCGGATTAGTGTTATATACAGGTGAAACAGATGTACAAATCTTTGCAGGATTTACCTCACAAGTATATTTAACATTAAGTCCAACAGGTTCAGGCACAGGATCAATTTATATATCTGTTAATTGGGGTGTGCCGATTAGTAATAATTGGATAGATTATATTAACAATCCTGTTCTTGTCAAAATCCAATCAATGGTGGGAAGAACTTGGAGTTCAACAATCCAAGGTTATTTTGATAATGGTCAATATAAAATGTGGTATCATTCCTTATGTAGTGGACCTTATGTTGTTACTGGATGTTATGCTACTTCACCCGATGGGATTATGTGGACAAAGTCAGAATAGTAATCCAGTACTTTCACCAACACCAGGTTCTTGGGATGCGAAGCAACCAATAACCTGGGTGCTATTTTAAAAGACAATGGTATTTATAAAATGTATTATATTGGCTGTTGATAATCAGTATGATAGTTGGCATATTGGGTTAGCTACATCATCAGATGGAATTAATTGGACTAAATTACAAAATCCGGTTCTTTATGCTGGTGTAGGTTGGGAATATCAAATTGCAGTTTCATCAGTATTAAAAGTCGACAATCACATATTTCATGTATTATTTAGGTGGAATTAATTCCGGTCAACCCAAAATAGGTTTAGCAACTTCTTCCGATGGTATAAATTGGACACGTTATCCAGGTAATCCAATCTTACAAAAGGATGCAAACTGGGAAGGTTCCGGGGTTTCTTACCCATCTGTGATTTACGAGAATAATATGTTTAAAATGGTTTATATGAATGTAAACGGAGTTACTAGTGCTTTTGGTATGGCAACATCTACAGATGGTATTAATTGGACAAAATCCGCTTCAAACCCATTCTTTACGGATCAGCAGACAGCAAATAATTGGGCAGATGATGATATTGCTTATCCTAACTTCATAAAGGTAAATAACGAGTACAGAATTTATTATAGTGGAATTGGTGACAACACTATCATGTATAAAATCGGTTTTATGCGCAAACAAGCTAACTAATGTTCTTATATGAATTTTTAATTAGCCCTCGCAATTGCGGGGTTTATGTTTTTTAACTATTGATAAGACTATATTATCGCAGAGGTTTTTATGAGAGCTATATTAGTCCTTTTTGTTTTTTTTGCGCTGGTTACTTTTTTTAATTGCGGTAACGATCCAGTAGGATCAATTACACTTCAGGATTCCGGTAAAATCTTACTAAAGATAGAAAAACAAAACGCACCGGAAAGTGTTGTATTTGTAAAAGCATATCTAACCAGAGAAAATCATCAACCCATAGTTGGAACACTTAATCTGCAATCAGATTCCACTGCTGATATTCTATTAGATAATATTAATGCAGGAGAATGGCACTTAAAAGTCGATGCAGAAGATGATAGCGGATTAGTTTTATACACAGGTGAAACAGATGTACAGATCTTTGCAGGATTTACATCACAAGTATATTTAACACTAAGTCCAACAGGTTCAGGAACAGGATCAATTTACATTTCAGTTAATTGGGGTGTGCCAATTAATAATAATTGGATTGATTATTATAATAATCCAGTTCTCTCACCATTAAATAATTCATATGATAATCAGGGTATTTCTCAAACAAAAGTATATTATGATGGTACAAAGTATATGATGTGGTACTTAGGACTCTCTAGTGGAAGAGGTTATACATTATATGCTGAATCCCAGGATGGAATAAATTGGATACGACCGGTTCAGTCACCTGTATTAAATCCGGGACCTTCCGGTAGTTGGGATTCGTGGATAGCTGCGGCTGGTCCGGTGATAAAAGAAGGGCAAACATATAAAATGTATTATCTCGGTTACAGCGATCCGTATGGACAATATGGAATTGGTTTAGCGACTTCCCTGGATGGTAAAGTTTGGCAAAAAAATCCCGATCCTGTTATGTATGGAACATCTGGTTGGGAAAGACAAATTGCAGCACATTCTATTCTAAAAATTAATGGTGTTTATTATATGTACTATGGTGGTCGATTTCAAACAGGGGAAGGAAAGATTGGATTAGCAATATCAAATGATGGAATCAACTGGACAAAGTATTCCGGTAACCCTATTCTTGTGCCAACCCAAAGCTGGGAAGAGAATGGAATTTCATGGTCAGATGTTATTTTAGATAACAGCGTTTTTAAAATGGTATATATGAAGATTGGCAGCACTAGTGATGCTTTTGGTTATGCAACATCAATTGATGGTAAAGATTGGATTAAATCTGAACACAATCCAGTATTTTTATCTCAAAATACAACAAACGGATGGGCATACACAGATATTGCTTACCCTTGTTTAATAAAAACAGGGAACGAATATAGAGTTTATTACAGCGGCTGGAATCAGGGCATGTATAAAATCGGTTTTATGCGAAGACCAGCCAACTAACGAGCATATAACTTTTATTCAAACCCCGCTATTGCGGGGTTTTTTGTTTCTGATAATTTCTAATCTGATAAGTATTTTCTGATTATATTTGTTCTAATAAAAAAATCGAATCAATAATTTTTATTCCTGAAATATGAGACCCAGTTCAATAGATAACCCTAAACTTAACGATAACCGAAATTATGACTATTCGGGTCATGATGAATTTGAACGTGACGACTATAAATATATTGTTGAGTTAGTCAAGCCAAATTCATCAGTTATTGATTTAGGCTGTGGTAATGGTTCGTTACTAAAAAAGCTTATTGACGAGAAAAAGGTTAACGGGCAAGGGATTGAATTATCATTGAGCGGTGTTGATTCTTGTAAAACGAAAGGTTTAAAAGTTTTTCAAGGACGAATAGATGAGAAACTTCCATTCGATGATGACTCATTTGATTATTCAATTTGTAATGTAACCATTCAAATGGTGATGTATCCGGAAATTTTACTAAAAGAAATGAAACGAATTTCAAAATATCAAATCATTTCATTTCCATAACTTTGCATTTTATAAAAACAGAATAGATTTACTTTTTAATGGCAGAATGCCAAAACCTATGTTGTTTGATTACAAATGGTATAACACAGGGCATATTCATCAATTTTCAATTAGTGATTTTTATGAATTAATTTATGATGTTGGCGGAATTAAAGTAGAACAATTACTTTGGGTCAAAACAAATAATAAGATAAAAGATTATTTAAGTAAATCTTTCCCTGATTTATTCATGGCAATTCCCATTTTTTACTTATCAAAAAAAGATGCTTAAAAAAATTAAAAAAATAATTGAAGACCAATATTTTAACCCAGGTTTTTTAGGACTTATTGTAAATCCATTTTACATAGCTCGTAAAGGCTTATATAATAATCTTTCATCTTTGGGACATAAGATTACCGGAAAAACTCTTGATGTGGGCTGCGGAACTAAACCTTACGAAAAACTTTTTAATCATTCAACTTATGTTGGACTTGAATTCGATACGGGTATCGATTCAGAAAAAAAAGTGGCAGATTATTATTATGATGGTAAAATATTTCCTTTTAAAGAATCAGAATTTGATTCAGTGGTTACAAATCAGGTTTTAGAACATATTTTTAATCCTGATGAATTTTTGAGTGAAATTAATCGTGTACTAAAAACAAATGGAAAATTATTATTAACAGTTCCATTTGTTTGGGATGAACATGAACAGCCTTTCGATTATGCTCGATATTCTTCGTTTGGGTTGAAGGCTCTGCTTGAGAAAAATGGTTTTGAGATTTTAGATCTAAGAAAGAGTGTAAATGATTATAGCGTAATTGCACAATTGTTCAATGCTTATATTTACAAAATTACACGAAGAAATATTTTGATAAAAAATCTTGCCTTGATTTTAATATTAGCTCCGGTAACAATTTCCGGAATAATAATTTCAAAAATATTACCAAAGAATAATGATCTATATTTAGACAACATTGTTCTTGCTAAGAAAAAATAAACATGTATAACTTCTGCACATTGTTCGATTCCAATTATTTATCACGCGGCATTGCTTGCTACCGCTCTTTAGAAAAACATTGTAATGATTTTCATTTATACATTTTTGCTTTTGATGCAAAATCTTTTAATGTTCTTAAAAAATTAAATTTTAAAAATGCAACAATCATTTCGCTTAAAGAATTTGAAGATGCAAGAATTGCTTTCCGTAAAACCTACAAGATCAATTGCAGAGTATTGCTGGACTTCAACTTCATCAACTATCCTTTATGTACTTGAAAATTTTAAAGTTGATAATTGCACTTACATCGATTCCGATATTTATTTCTACTCATCTCCCCAAATAATTTTTGATGAAATGGGTGATAAATCCATATTATTGACAGAGCATAGATATTCTCCAAAATACAACAAAGCATTAAAAGCCGGAAAATATTGTGTGCAGTTTGTAACATTTAAAAATGATGATCGTGCATTGAAGGCGCTAAAATGGTGGCGCGATAGATGTATCGAATGGTGTTATAATCGCTTTGAGGATGGAAAATTTGGGGATCAGCTTTATCTTGATGATTGGACTGAAAGATTTGAAGGCGTGCACGTAATGAAGCATCTCGGAGGTGGATTAGCAGCCTGGAATATTCAACAGTACTCATTTAAATATGCTAATGGAGATTTGATTGGAACTGAAATTAATTCTGATAAAAAGTTTAATGTAGTGTTCTATCATTTTCATTATTTAAGGTTTTTTAATAATGATCAGATAGAGCTGGGAAGAAGAACATTAAACAAGAATGTATTAGATACTTTCTATAAACCGTACATCAACTATCTGGATGAAATCAAATCAGAAATCACAACACTTGATAGCTCATTCAATCCAAATGGTGCAACACAAAAGCCAAGTGATTGGAAAACACCTTTGTTGTATATTTACCGAAAACTTACAGGCGTTTATAATATTTTTAATAAATCGGATTTTATAAAATAATTTATGGCAAAACTTATTTCACTAAAAACTCTTTCCGATAAACGCGGCAATCTTACTGTTATCGAAGATCAAATCCCTTTTGAAGCAAAACGAGTTTTTTATATTTACGGT
Organism: uncultured Ignavibacteriaceae bacterium; assembly: GCA_963704275.1. Classification (GTDB taxonomy): domain Bacteria; phylum Bacteroidota; class Ignavibacteria; order Ignavibacteriales; family Ignavibacteriaceae; genus IGN3. The sequence goes on from CAVPHP010000008.1 coordinate 61,466, forward strand.
GTTGATGATTCTGTGCGCGGCGGGCATCGGCATAAAACTACAAGACAGGCTGCGGTTTGTATCCACGGTAGCTGCATAGTTTCTAACAATGACGGCAAGACGAAAGAAGATTTTCTTTTAGATCATCCAAGTAAATGTTTGTTGTTGGAAACTTATGATTGGCATACTATGCATCACTTTACACCTGATGCTGTTTTACTGGTTTTTGCAAGCACAAAGTTTGATCCCGCAGATTATATTTATGAGGAATATAAGTGATAGAGTACGAAAATCTTTATTGTTCAAATAAAACATTTTTTGATGAATACAAAAAATCGTTTGAAGAAACTTTAAACTCCGGCTGGTTTATTCTCGGTAAAAATGTGGAGAGTTTTGAAAAACATTTTGCATCCTACCATAATTCCAAATATTGTTTTGGTGTTGCCTCCGGGCTTGATGCGCTTCTTCTTTCGTTAAAAGCATTTGAGTTTGAAAAGGGAAGTGAAGTGATTGTTCCATCAAACACTTACATTGCAACAATTCTTTCTATTCTTCATGCAGGATTAAAACCAGTTTTAGTTGAACCTGATATTGCTACTTACAATATTGATCCAAAAAAAATTGAACAAAGTATTACTGCTAATACTAAAGCAATAATGATTGTGCATCTTTACGGTAAAAGTTGTGCTATGGATGAGATTATTTCGATTTGCAAAAAACATAATTTAAAATTGATTGAAGATTGTGCACAATCTCACGGTGCAAAATATAAAGGAAAGTTAACAGGAACATTTGGCGAGTTTGGAGCTTTTAGTTTTTATCCAACAAAAAATCTTGGCGCTTTGGGTGATGCAGGCGCAATTATTATTAAATGATGATTCGCTTGCAGTAAAAATTAAAAGATTAAGAAATTACGGCTCTGATGTAAAATATTATAATGAAGTTGTTGGATATAACTCAAGGCTTGATGAAACACAGGCTGGATTTTTAAGTATCAAATTGAAAAAACTTGATGAAATAAATGAACACAAAAGAAAACTTGCAAAAATTTATTTAGAAAATCTTAAATCAGATTTTATAAAACCAGTTGTTGATGAAAATTATTTTGATGTATATCATATTTTTAATGTGCGCCACAAAAAACGGGATAAGCTGCGCGAGTATTTATTAAATAATGAAATTAAAACTGATATTCATTATCCTGTTGCGCCGCACAAACAAATCGCCATGAAGAATATTATATCTGGCAGCTATCCAATTTCGGAAGAGATTCATAACACAACCTTAAGCTTGCCGTGTTCGTTCGGGCATACGGAAGATGAGATTTATAAAGTTGTGGAAATGATGAATAAATTTTAGATAGGTTTTATCAAAGCAGCAAATTCTTTTGATATAACTGCGCGATCATATTGTAAAATATTTTTATGATCATTATTTTTCTTAAAATTAGTTCTAAAAAACTCAGCAACACTTTCATCATAATTGAACATCATTCCTGCATCAGCATCGTTCAGAATTTGCTTTACTTCTGTGTTGTTATCACCAAACGCAATAATCGGATTTCCGGTTCGCATGGCTTCAAATAATTTTCCAGGAACGTGGCGCGGCTCTGACGAACAAACTAATAGCATATCTGCATTGCAAATTTGTTCAATCATTTTTCTGTATGAAAGAAAACCAGCAATTTCCACCGAGTTTCTTAACCCAATACTATCTATATACTTTAAAATCTCATTATCCACAGTTCCGATAAACTTAATTTTAATATTACTGCCTTTCTCATTTTCAATTTTTATCTGATCCCAAAGTTTATTTGGATTTTGATAAGAAAAAATATTTCCCGCGTGCACTAAATATTTCTCTTTTTGATTTCCTTTATTAACAGAAATATTTTTAAAGGAAGACTCATCATAGCCCCAATAAAGAACGGTTGATTTATCTTCTAAAAATCTATACTTATTTAAATAATCTTCCTGTGTTGATTTTGTAACAAATACAACTTGTTTTGCATTTTTTAAAACAGATTTTTCAAAATGATTATCAAGTTTTAAAGTGAGTTTATTACGTTTAAAATTTTTGTAATAAATAATATCAACCCATGGATCAATTAAAACAGGAATGTGAGGAATAGAATACTTCTTACTTAATTTTAATCCTATTAAGTGTGAACTGTGCGGCGGGCCGATTGATACGATTGCATCAATCTTTTGATTAGCTAAAAATTTCTTTGCCGCTTTTATTGCAGTAAAATTCCAGCCAACTCTTGCATCCGGAACAAATAAATTCATTCTAATCCAGATTGAAATACGATGTGTTAAACCTTTGTTTTCAAGTGAAATAGTTTCTGATGCAACAAGTTTCTCGTTTTTATTTTTGCCGATAAATTTTCTATAAATACCAAATGGTTCAAGTGCCTTTGTTTTTATTACTCTCCAATTCGGGTCGAGTTTGCTTAAAAGACTTTCATCTTTTTGCGTAAATGTTTCATCTTCAACAGTTAAAATTATAGGTTCGATTTCTTCTTTGGGAAGATGTCGAATTATATCCAGAGGCCAATGAAGCGAGGCTTTACCGGATGGCGGCCAGAAGTATGATATGAATAAAACTTTTTTCATCAATTAAATCTTTGCCCCAACAAATCTAATTACGTTTGCCTTGCCCTTGTGATATTTGCCTTCTTCTAAATCAATAACTTTTAATTCTAAGATTTCGGTTTTCAAACTCTTGGTCAAACTTAAAATATCATTTTCGGAGTATAGAAGCTCAATTGATTTTGGACCTCCGGAATTGTTGTTGATTTGATCTTTGCTAAAAGTTACTACAATCATTTTGCCGTTTTGATTTAAGGATTTAATACTGCTCTTAAAAATATTTTTACTTAACTCGATTGGCAGGTGGAGAAAAATCATAACAACTAAATCGTAATAGTTTTCTTTAAAATTAAAATCGCCTAGATCACAAACATCATAGTTGATTGTAACATTGTTTTTATTAGCCAAACTCAATGCTTTATCTTTTGCAGATGAACTAAAATCAACAGCATCAACATCCCAACCAAGTGTGGCTGCATAAACAGCATTTCTACCTTCGCCTTCACCAAGAAACAGCGCCTTGCCCGGTTTAAGTTTTTCGATAGCAGTTTTATAGAATGCATCTGGTTTTATGCCGTATGCAAATTCTTTATCAGAATATCTATCGTTCCAAAAATCTTTACTCATTAAAATATAAGCCGTTTATTATTTATTGTAAATTTATCGAATAAAATTTATATCGGAAAGCAGTTAAGTTGTAAACAGATTTGTATTTTTGAATAATCATTTTAAAAAAGAGTTTGTATAATGGATATAAGAAGTCTTCAAAAATTTATTGTTGTTGGTGATAGAGTATTAATAAGACCACAAGAAGATGCAAATAAAACTAACAGCGGATTGTATTTACCTGCAGGCGTTGCAGAAAAGGAAAAAATTCAAAGCGGATATGTAATTAAAGTTGGACCAGGCTACGCAACATCCGCGCAAAGCGAGGATGAATCTTGGAAGGGAAATACAGATCAAGTAAAGTATATCCCGTTGCAGGCAAAGGATGGTGATTTAGCTATCTTTTTAAGAAAAGAAGCTTTTGAGATTGAGTTTGAAAAAGAGAAATTTTTAATTGTACCCAACTCTGCAATTTTATTACTTATTAGGAATGATGATTTTGCGATTTGATAGTTAAAAAATCATTACGCCGATTGCAAACAAAAAAGAAGAAGCAATAATAATTTTCATAATAATTGAAAAATCATTTTTTCTTTCTGTTGCAAACACTTTTCCGTAGTTAAAATCTGAAATCAGGTTTGATGAATTTACAGCCGCTTTCATTTTATGACCTTATAATTTATAGTTTAAGTTCTTCTTTATCCCAAATCATTTGGCTGCGGGATAAAGAGATTATTATAGATTTCACAAAAAGTGTGCTGAAAAAATGTTTGTAGTATCGGTTAAAATATAATTTTATGTCGGTAAAAATTTCGCAGTAAACATGTAACAGAAATACAGCCCGCCAATTTCTGCGTCATATTTTTCGTTTTTTTGATTGGATGATCAATCTTCTCGAATTTTTTGAAGTCTTCTTTGTAAAGTTCTTTCACTTATTCCAAGTACAGCAGATGCTTTTCTTACGTTATTATTTAAAGCGCCCATAACATTTGTTATGTGTTTTTTTTCCGCTTCTTCTATAGAAATTAGAATTTCTGATTTTTGCAGTTCAAGTTCTCTACCATCGTTTATCCTCGGGATTTCAACTACGCTCAAACGCTGATTATCATCTGCCTGAACTACTGAATTGAAGATAACATTTTCCAATTCTCGTACATTACCCGGGAAAGAATAATTTCTTAATTGTGCAATTGCTTCACGAGTTAAACCTATAATATTTTTATTATATGTGGTGTTTGCAACTTTTATAAGATGATTAGATAATAGCAAAACATCATTGCTGCGTTTGCGCAGCGGCGGCAGACTTATGTGTCCGCGATTTAGTCTGTAGTAAAGATCAGCACGGAAACTACCTTTGTTTACAGCATCAGAAAGATCTCTGTTAGTTGCAGCAATTATTCTAATATCTAATTTTGTTGGATTAGAGCTTCCAATTTTAAAAATTTCGCTGTACTGTATTGCCCGTAATAATTTGCCTTGTAATTCTTTAGGCAGCTCTGCAATCTCGTCCAGAAAAATTGTTCCGCCGTTTGCTTCTTCAAAATAACCTTGCTTATCACTTGTAGAGTCTGGCAAAGTACCTTTTAGATTTCCAAACAATTCACTTTCCAATAGAGAAGGTGAAATTGATGCAAGATTAACTGCAACGTAAGGTTCAGATTTTCTTGAAGATAAATCGTGAATTTTTTTTGCGATAAGATCTTTGCCTGTTCCAGTTTCACCAACAACTAAAATGGTTTCGTTAGTTGGAGCAAATATTTCTACAAGATTAAAAACCTTGTACATTGTTTCAGAATCGGAAATGATATTTGCAAATTTATTTTCATCTGCTTTTACAACAGTGCCTTCTGATCTTAAAACATCCCGTTCTTTTTCTAAAAGTTTGTAACCAATCGCTCTTCGTATTGTAAGCAGTAAACGATCAGTATCCGGCGGTTTGATTATAAATTCATAAGCTCCAAATTTTATTGCTTCCAAAGCAATTTCTTTATCATCAACAGCCGTAACAATTATAACAGGAATGTTTGGATATTCCGGTGTAATCTGCTCAAGTAATTGAAGACCATTCATTTGCGGCATATAAATATCCAGCAAAATTAAATCAATACTTTGAGTCTTTAATATTTGAGGAACGTTTAATGGATTAGATTCAGTAATTACGTTTTCATATCCCTCGTGCTGAAGAATGCTTTTAAGTAAATCTAAATATGACAGTTCGTCATCAACGAGTAAAATTGTTTCTTTCAATTAAATTACCTTTTGCTTTTCTAAAATGTATAGATAAAGAAATGAATAGTCCAGAGGATTTTATTAAATATTGAACTATTACCCCAATTAAAGAAAGTTTTTTTATTCAAGCCAAGATACAATTTCAAAGCCGCCCGTTCCAGGAAAAAAGGGTGGAGATGCTAACATAAATCTTTCATCATACTTATATCTCTTTGCATATCCGTGATTAATGCTTGATCCACTAAACGTACCAACTGCTTGCCTTGTATTTTGGATAATTCCACCAAGTAAATTGATATTGCCACTTATAGGTCTGGTATTATATGCATCGGCACCAAATCCACCTTTTTCTGAATAAACTGAGGCATGAATATTAATATCAGAATTGTTTGCTGAATTATTAGTTAATAATACATCGTACTCCGCACAAATACCTAGCATATCTATGGAATTGGGATATTCACGTGGATCTTGATTATAAACAATATCATTATCCAGATAAATCTTTCCTTTTCCGCTAGTTGTATTATTGCAAGCAACGGTGTACTGTCCTTTAACAGTGCCACTTAATCTTACAATAGAATTTTTGGCAAATATCATCCCATTTGCTGCAGCATCAGGCAGATAAATAGAATTATAAGAAGCACCATATGAATATTTGTACTTTAATGAATCGTTCGCAAAGCACATATAAACTGTATCATGACCAGTAAACTTATATCCACCGGCATCAGCTGCAGATTCCATATTATCCACAGCATCTGTTGGCATGGGCAGACTAACGCCTGATTCATATCCACCAAGAAAATAAGGTTTATCGGTACTTTTATTTGTTTTATAGATAAGAGATTTTAGGCTTGACGCCTTTCCGAAAAATACCGGATGATAAGCTGCTCTTAAATAATCTTGTGTATGAAATGGACCCCAAACAGTATCACTTCCTGTCCACCAAATCGTACCTCCTTCGCTAACAGAATAATAAGCAAATTTTGAAAATTTGCTTGGTGAAAGAGTAACAGTTACAGTACTTGTTAATCCATGGTAAATTCCTGTGGCAGTTATTTGTCTGATATTTTTATATGCATCAACAATTTGAATTGAAACATCTAGTTTTCCGCCAGAAAAAGTTTTATTTGAATATCCATCAGTCCATGTTGGATCAACAAATACTTGGCTGGCTGCCAGGTTAGCTCCACTTACTGCAATATTATGCGCAATCATTTCAGTATAATACGTAACCATGTTTCCGACTGCATCCGTAGATATTCTTCCAAAATTTTTTATGGCAACCATAAATACAATAGTAAAACCAATAATTACAAGAAAAGTTGCTTTGCCAGCCATAATATCCTACCTGTTTTTTAAATTTCTGGAAACCATTCTTATTTGTCTCCAAAAGGCTTTTGAAAATTTTTGATCGTAAGCTTCGGTGCTTTCTACAGTCAAATTTATTTCGATAGAAGTAATACCACCATTAAGTCCAATTGGGGGGGGCAAAGTATCGCCAAGAGCATCAAAATAAACTAATTTAAATTGTGTGACACCCAAATTTGCACTTTTAGGTTCCTCACTATTTAGTACCCTATACAGTAGTCTATCTCTTGGATTTGCTGTGCCTGTTAGCTCCGAAGCTGGACCTAAATAGTAGTGAATAGAATCCACGGTGCCATCGTTGTCGATATCTGTATAAAATTTAATTTCTGAAGTATCGGCGTAAAGTAAAGCTTTTGTTGGATCCGGAATTAAATTCCAGTTTTTGCAGTATCCAATTTTTCTAAAATCATATTCAATTATTTGAGCTTGTGTTGCCAGGTTTTGTTGAATTGATAATTCTCCAGAATGGTTGTAAGTTTTTTCTGTAATTGAGTCGCTCAATCTATATGCTATAGTCATCATTACCCCGCCTATTATTACAGAGCCTAGTATATCAAGTAAAGTTGTGAAGCCCATTTTATTCCCTTATCTAAAATGCCAATAACTATAGATTGTTGACATCACCACCGTGTCTTGCATCGATTCACTGGTAACTATCACATCCATTTTTTTATTCCAGGTTCTATATGCCACTTTGGTTTCTGGCGCATTTGATGCTACATAGTAAACATTACAAAATAAATCATACTCTGCAGAGGGTAGATAATCATAGTGATAATGATATCCATCGTAATCATCAAAATCATTAAATGTTTGGCTGGAATCCTGAATTTCCCCAACTCCGCGACCTAATGGGTAATTGGTTAGTAAACTGCAGGCATCAACTTCGCTGTCTAGAGTATTTGCATCAAAAGCTTTTTTACTTGCTTCTTCTATTAAAGATGTTGCCAATGAAACGGCTAAGATGCCAAGTTTGGAGTCTTGCATAACAGTTTCATTTGCTAGTATGAAGTTGTTCATTTTTAGAACTGTTATTGAAAGTATTAGCAAAGCACCAATGCTAAAAAGAGATTGTCCCGTGTTCATAATAAATACTTTTTAATATTTGGTGTCTCTATTAGCAACTATCGTACAAAAAAATATTCTCTTTTTGGGTCAGGTAAAGTTTTACTTTTTAATAAATAATATAATTTTCCGAATATTTTAGATAATCTTTACTGAAATCAGGAAATTTTTACTTGCTGCCTAACTATATGGTTCAAATTTATACGTCAAATTTATCGCCTAAATTAAGACAGTGATATAGATATAATTATTAAAATTCAATTTTCTTATCTTTGTAAACTAAAATATTTTACATTCAACGTTAAAAGGTTAAAGTTATGACAGCAAATTATGATATGATCAAAAAAGTCTATTCCAATTACAAAACTAAACTTAGCGAAATACGAAAAGTTGTTAATCGTCCATTAACGTACACCGAAAAAGTTTTATACACACATCTTTACGATAATGCCACAAAAGAATTTAAAGGCGGTAAAGATTATGTGGATTTAGCACCGGATAGAGTGGCTATGCAGGATGCAACAGCACAAATGGCGCTTTTGCAATTTATGTCTGCAGGAAGAAAAACAACAGCAGTTCCTTCAACCGTTCATTGCGATCACTTGATTCAAGCACAGGTTGGTGCTGTTGATGATCTTAATAGAGCAAACACGGAAAACAAAGAAGTGTATGATTTTCTTGAAAGCATCTCACAAAAATTTGGTGTCGGGTTTTGGAAACCGGGAGCAGGAATTATCCACCAAGTTGTTTTAGAAAATTATGCTTTCCCAGGAGGAATGATGATCGGCACTGATTCACATACTCCAAATGCAGGCGGACTTGGAATGATTGCAATAGGTGTTGGCGGTGCTGATGCTGTTGATGTTATGGCTGGAATGCCTTGGGAACTTAAAATGGCCAAAAATTATTGGTGTTAAGTTAACAGGAAAATTAAACGGCTGGACTTCTGCAAAAGATGTAATTCTTAAACTTGCAGGAATCTTAACTGTTAAAGGCGGAACGGGCGCAATCGTAGAATATTTTGGTGAAGGAACAAATTCAATTTCCTGCACAGGCAAAGGAACAATTTGTAATATGGGTGCAGAAATTGGCGCAACAACTTCTGTTTTTCCGTTTGATGAAAAGATGGCTTCTTACTTAAGAATTACAAAACGCGTTGATGTTGCCGCTCTCGCAGAAGGTCTAGCAGATGAACTCTGCGCCGATAAAGAAGTGTTTGCTGATCCAAAAAAATATTATGATCAGGTAATTGAAATAAATTTAAGTGAACTTGAACCGCATCTTAATGGACCTTTTACACCCGATAAAGCATGGCCGATTTCTAAAATGAAAGAAGCAGTAAAGAGTGAAAATTATCCTGATAAAATTTCGGTTGGATTGATCGGAAGCTGCACAAACTCCAGTTACGAAGATATTGATCGCTCTGCAAGTATCGCAAAACAAGCACTTGCAAAAGGATTAAAAGCAAAATCGCAATACACAATTACTCCTGGTTCTGAACAAGTTCGTGCAACTATCGAAAGAGACGGACAATTAAAAACTTTAACAGATATTGGCGGATTGATTCTTGCAAACGCTTGCGGACCGTGTATCGGAATGTGGAAAAGAATGGATGTTAAAACCGGTGAACGTAATACAATCGTTACATCTTTTAACAGAAACTTTGCAAAACGTAATGATGGAAATCCCGAAACACTTGCGTTTGTTGCATCACCAGAAATTACAACGGCACTTGCAATTGCAGGTAGTTTATCTTTTAATCCTATCACAGATGAACTTGTAAATGAAAAAGGTGAAAAAGTAAAACTTGATGCTCCAACAGGAGAAGAATTGCCGCCACGCGGATTTGATGAAGGTGCTGCTGGATTTGTTGCGCCCGCAGAGGATGGAAATAAGGTAGATGTTAAAGTTGATCCAAAGAGCGAAAGGATACAATTATTAAAACCGTTCACTCCGTGGGATGGAAAAGATTTAGTTGATCTTCCTGTTTTGTTGAAAGCATTTGGCAAATGTACAACGGATCATATTTCTATGGCTGGTCCCTGGTTGAAATTCCGAGGACATTTAGATAACATTTCAAATAATATGTTTATCGGTGCGATAAATGCTTTTACAAAAGAAGCCGGTAAAGTTAAAAATACATTTACGGGAGAAACAAAATCAGTTCCGGAAGTTGCGCGTGAATATAAAGCAAAAGGTACAAACTGGATTGTAGTTGGTGATGAAAATTACGGCGAAGGTTCATCGCGTGAACACGCTGCAATGGAACCAAGATTTCTTGGCGGCAGAGCAATTATTGTAAAAAGTTTTGCACGCATCCACGAAACAAATCTAAAAAAACAAGGAATGCTGCCGCTTACTTTTGCAGATCCAAAAGATTATGATAAAATAAAAGAAGATGATAAAGTTGATTTATTAATTTCATCACTAGCTCCTGAAAAACAAGTTAAGATGATTATAAAACATAAAGATGGAAGTAAAGATGAAGTTATGTTAAATCAAACATTTAATGCTGCACAAATAGAATGGTTTAAAGCCGGCAGTGCATTAAATTTAATTGCAAGTAAACAAAAATAAAAAAGCGCACTAATAGGGAATACTGTTGATTTCCCATTAAATTAAAGGCGATTCTATTGAGTCGCCTTTTATATTTTAAATATCAAATATGCGCACCATAAATCTTTTCCATCAAATCAGAAAGTGTTTTCTTTTCTGTGTTTGATAAGGTAGTGGAAATAAAATTTCCTAATGAATCAATTTCCGGTTTTACTTTTTCTAATAATTTCATTCCTTTTTCTGTAATGCGGGTCATTGATAATCTTTTATCAGAATCTGAATTAAATCTTTCAACTAATTTATCCTTTAATAGTCTATCAATTAATCTTGTAACATCAGGTGCAGGCTCAATCATCCTTTCAATTATCTCGCAGCGAGGATGTCCGTCGGGATAAACTCCTTTTAGAATTCGCAAAACATTATACTGCGGCATAGTTAATCCATATTTACATAAAACTTCTTCGTGTTTGGAACGCAAGAAGTAAGATGTAACAAAAATATTTAATGAAACTTCTTGATCTAAATTTGAAAACTTAGTCTGTTTCAGCCATCGCTTTAGTATTTCGCCCATAATCTATAAATAATTTAGTGTGTTATAACATTAAAAATAGTTTTTTGAATCAGTATATCAAAGGAGGAATTGGGTGGAAGGTAAATGAGGTATAGGTTTTGTCGCAACAATCACTTCCCCAAATTCAAATATTCTACCACTCAAATATTACATATTTCTGTACACCATTTTCCTTTTCACTTTTTACTCAAAAATCGCATAGTATTCTCAAATCATTATTGTTATTTTTTGCACAACAAAAAAGTAACACAATTTAGTTTTTATGATTTTTCTTAATCCCGCAATTTTATTTGGTTTGTTCGCCGCTTCCATTCCGGTCATCATACATTTATTCAATCTTAGAAAACTTAAAAAGATTGAATTTAGTACGCTTGCATTTTTAAAAGAACTGCAAAAAAATAAAATTAGAAAAATAAAACTGAAGCAATGGATTCTTCTTGCTCTGCGCGTGCTGATAATATTATTTATAGTTATGGCTTTTGCACGTCCGACCTTAAAATCATTTCAAGTAGGCGGAACAACTTCTGCTGCAAAAACTACTGCAATATTTATATTGGATGATACATTTAGCATGTCTGTTGTTGATCAAAAGGGTTCATACTTTAATCAGGGAAAAGAAATTATTAATAAAGTAGTTTCTCAGTTGCAGGAAGGGGATGAAGTTGGATTGATTTTGGTTTCTAATCCAAAGAAAGAAAATAAACTAACTTCCAATCTATCTGAGTTTTTGAAAACTACTGATCAATTAGATCTAAATTATACATCAGGCGATATAAACTCCGCACTTGTAAAAGCTGCACAATTGATTTCCGAGAGTAAAAATTTTAATAAAGAAATTTATATCCTATCTGATTTTCAAAAAGATAAAATCACAAACAAAAACCTTACAAACGATTTAAGTGAATTACTAAACGAAAGCGTTAAACTTTACTCGTTTGATTTATCTGATAAGGATGTTTTTAATCTTTCAGTTGATGATTTAAAAATTAACAATCAAATTTTTGAAAAAGATAAACCGGTTAGCTTCTCAATCACGGTTACAAATAATTCAAAGCAAAATGTAAACAGTGCTGTTGTGTCGTTATTTTTAGATAACGAAAGAGCAGCGCAAAAAAGTTTCGATGTTAACGCAGGGCAGTCAATAAATGTTGAGATTGAAGCAGTCCCAAAATCCACAGGATTTATTGATGTAACTGCTGAAATTGAAACTGATGAAATTGAACAGGATAACAAACGGTTTGCAAGTTTGTTTATTCCGGAAAAAATTTCTGTTGGATTGTTTGCGGAAAATAATAATGATTTATCCTTTGTTGATTTAGCATTGCAAACAACGGGTGAAACGAAGTATGTAATTGAAAGAAAAAATATAAATCAATTAAGTTCGCAGCAATTAAATAAATTTCAAACAATAATACTTTCGGCAAATAGCTTATCATCGGGAATTGAACAAATAAAAAATTATATACAAAACGGCGGCGGAGTGATTTTGTTTCCTTCATCTGTTCCTGATCAAATAAAACTTAATCAATTGTATTCTCAGTTAGGATTAGGAGTGAACTCATCTATTGTCGGGAAGGTGAACAGCAATGATTTGAAAATAAAGTTTGATAAAACTGATTTCAATCATCCCATCTTTCAAAACGTCTTTCAGAATGATGAAAAGAAAAAATATGAATCACCTGAGCTAAATGCATATTACAAAAATTCATCAGCAGGCAATCAAATAATTTCTTTAGTTGATGGTTCATCCTTTTTAAGTGAGATTAGATTTGGCAAAGGTAAAATTTTGGTATTTAACTGTGCGCCGGTTTTAACCTGGAGTGATTTTCCGATTAAAAGTATTTTTGCTCCGTTAATGAATAAATCAGCTGCATATCTTTCATCAAAAGAAAGAGATCAAAACGTTTTTATTACCGGTGAAGAAGTAAACATTAATTTAAGAAATCAAAATTCCTCACAAATAAAAATTGTTAAGCCGGATAAATCTGAAGAGTTCATCAATCTTAATGATAATTCATCGAGAGATTATTTAGCTTACTCAAATACAAACGTGGCTGGTAATTATAAATTTTATTCGGGAGATAAATTGGTAGATAATATTTCAATTAACGCTGATCCTGCTGAATCAAAAACTAATTATGCAGATGAAAGTGATTTTGAAAATTATCTAAAAGAAATAAAGTTTGATGGTAAGTATGTTCCAATTGATAAAGAAAGTAATATCACGGAAAAAATTTTGCAAGCAAGATTTGGCAGTGAGTTGTGGAGATATTTTTTGCTTGCTGCAATAATATTAGCTTTGATTGAAATGACAATTGCAAGAAATACAAAAAAAGATTTGGAAGGAATTCAGTGACGTGATTGCGAGTCCCATCGGGACGAAGCAATCTGCCAAATAAATATGGTAGATTGCTTCACTCGAAGACTCGTTCGCAATGACATTAAAAAAAATTATGATAGAAATAACAAAAAAGATAATTGAACGTGCAATGCTTGTTGCACTTGATACAAAACAATACAGCAAAGAAGTTGTTGAAGAACATCTTGCTGAGCTTGAAGAACTTGCTAACACTGCTGGAGCAGAAACGATTTTTAAAATCATTCAAAGCAAAGCAAGAATGGATTCTGCGTACTACATTGGAAAAGGAAAAGCAGAAGAGCTTGCACAGCTTGTTGAATTGAACGACATCAACATAATTATTTTTGATGATGATTTAACTCCTGTACAAGTAAGAAATCTTTCTGATTTATTTAAACGAAAAGTGATTGATAGAAGCGGATTGATACTCGATATTTTTGCTTCGCGTGCAAAAAGTAAAGAAGCAAAAACTCAGGTTGAACTTGCACAGCTTCAATATCTTTTGCCGCGTTTAACACGTGCCTGGACTCACTTATCAAAACAATATGGCGGTATTGGTACTAAGGGTCCCGGTGAAACGCAGATTGAAACTGATAGAAGAATTATTCGTACAAGAATTGCACATCTTAAAGAAAAACTTACTGAAATTGAATCACACAGAGTTATTCAAAGTGCAGGAAGAAAAAATTCAACACGAATTGCAATAGCCGGATACACAAATGCCGGTAAATCAACTTTGTTTAATTTGTTAACAAGTTCTGATGTTTTTGCAGAAGATAAATTATTTGCAACACTTGATTCAACTACAAGAACACTTGAGGTGCACGATACAGAAAAAATCTTAATAAGTGATACTGTTGGATTTATACGCAAACTACCACCGCAGCTTATTGCATCATTTAAAAGTACATTAAGTGAAGTGCGCGAAGCTGATATAATTTTTCACGTGGTTGATGTTTCGCACCCGTTTTATGAGGATCATCTTATTGTTGTGGAAGACACTTTAAAAGAATTTGGCAGTACCGATAAAAAAGTTGTTAGGATATTTAATAAAGTTGATCTTATAAAAGATAAAAGTAAAATTGATTTTATTCGTAACTCCCACAAAGATAGCATAATGATTTCTGCAAAACGTGGAATAAATATTACATCATTAAAATCTTTACTCAATCAAATAATTGAAGATCAATTTGTTGAAGCTAAAATCTCTTTACAGTTGAATGAATCAAAAAAAGTTTCGCAGATACATTCGTTGGCAGAAGTATTAAAGATAGATTATGATGAAGATGGGATAAAAATCCATTACAAAACAAGTAAACAAAATTCAGATAAGATCAAAAAAATAATTTACAATTGATATAACTTTTGAGAAAACACGATGAATAAAACCTTTTTATTAACATTTGAACACGGGCCAAATTATCAGTCAGACAAAACATTTCATGATCAATCGCATTGGGAAAATCATACCCGCTTTGCTGATAAACTTTTTTTGCAGCATAAAATAACAATGTGCGGTGCATTAAAGGATGAATCAAAAGTTATTGTAGTTGCTCTTTCAAAAAATGAAAGTTCAATTAGAAATCTTTTTAAGGATGATCCTTTTATTAAAAATGGTGTGCTAACACTTAAGCATGTCGATGAATGGGAATTGCATCTAAATCCTGAACACATTGATGACTAATTGTATTCCTGAAATTGATATTAATGTTATTGGCGTTATGTCTGGTACATCACTGGATGGATTAGATATTTGTTGTGCTAATTTTATCTATGCGAAAAATAATTGGACTTACAAAATTATCGCTGCAGAAAACAAAGCTTACCCAAATCAATTAAAATCTAAAATTGAAAATGCTCATTTAACGGATTCAAAAACATTTTCTCTTCTTCATTCCGATTACGGGTTTTACATCGGCGAACAAATTAATCAGTTTATTAATAAATATTCTCTTAAGCCGGATTTAGTTGCCTCACATGGTCACACAATATTTCATCAACCTGAAAAAAGGTCAACTGTTCAAATAGGAAGTGGTGCTTGTATTGCTGCTGAAACAGGTATCAATACAATTTGTGATTTCCGCACTACCGATGTTTCATTGAATGGACAGGGCGCTCCATTAGTGCCAATTGGTGATCAGTATTTATTTTCGGAATATGATTTCTGTTTAAACCTAGGTGGGTTTTCAAATATTTCATTTCAAAGAGGTGATAAAAGAATAGCGTTCGATATTTGTCCGGTTAACTTTGTAATAAATCACTATATGAAAAACATAGGGAAAGATTTTGATGAGAATGGCGATAAAGCCAGATCTGGAAAAATCTATCAACAATTATTAAATGAGTTGAATGCCTTAAATGTTTATAAACAAGCAGGACCAAAATCATTAGCAAGAGAGGATGTTGAAAAAATATTTTTTCCAATTATTGATTCTTTTAATTTTAGTTTAGAAGATACACTTGCTACTTATACAGAACATATTTCAGTTCAAATCAGCAAAACCATTACATCGGGAAATGTTTTAGTAACAGGAGGCGGCGCGTTTAACACTTATTTAATAGAGCGAATGCGCGCAAACGCTCCACAGTGTATTTATCAAATACCTGATTCCCAAATAATAAATTATAAAGAAGCACTCATTTTTGCTTTTCTTGGTGTATTGTATTTATATGATATTCCAAATTGTTTAGCATCAGTTACAGGCGCTAATTATGATAACATTGGCGGAGCTTTGTACAAAGCCAAAAGAAATAACTAGTTATTCTTAACCCTTGTATCCTGGAAAATTCTGACCACTTCCTGATTCTGAACTCTATTTCAACTCTTCTTTTTCAAATCTTATAACTAAATTTGATCATTAAATATTTAATTATTCGGAGAAATCATGTCAGTAATTATAGATGGCTCAAATCTTACAATTGAAAAAATAGTTCGTATCGCTCGCGATAAAGAAAAAGTTGAAATCAGTGCAGAAGCTCTTCAAAGAATTAAAACCTGCCGCGCAATGCTCGAAGATAAAATCAAAGCAAAAGAAATTATGTACGGTGTTAACACCGGTATCGGTGAATTTTCTGAAGTGGTTTTAAATGATGATCAGGTAAAAGATTTTCAAAAATATCTTATCTATAATCACTCGGCAGGAATTGGTGATCCAATGCCGATTGAGCATGTGAGAGGAGCTATTGCGGGTAGAATTAATGTTCACGCTCATGGGAATTCCGGCTGCCGACCTGATATAACTTTAACGCTTGTTGAAATGTTAAATAAGAATTGTATTCCCGTTGTGTGTGAAAAAGGTTCTGTTGGTGCTTGTGGTGATTTGGCTCCAATGTCTCAAATAGCTTTATTATTAATGGGTGAAGGTGAAGCATTTTATAACGGCGAAAGACTTCCAGGAAATGTTGCATTTGAAAAAGCGGGAATAAAGGTTCCCGGATTGCAAGCGCGGGATGGGCTTGCAACAATTAACGGATCAAATTTTATAACTGCAATAAGTGCGCTTCAATTGTTTGATATTAATCGCTGGTTAAAACAAGCTGAAATTGCTGCTGCTATGTCTCTCGAAGCACTTCAAGCAAACATGAAACCTTACGATGTTCGGCTACATCAGTTGCGAGGATTTTTGGGAGCTGTTCGCAGTTCGCAATCCATAAAAAAATGTGTTGAGGGAAGTGATTTGCTAACCGGAAAAATAAAACAAAAAGTTCAGGATGCGTATTCTATGCGGTCAACTCCGCAAGTAATTGGAGCGGCACACGATGCAGTTGCTTATGCAAAATCACAAATAGAAATTGAATTAAACGGAGTAGGGGATAATCCAATATTTATTCCCGAAGACAAAATAACTTTAACGGGAGCTAACTTCCAGGGCACACCGGTTTCTCTGCCGATGGATATGATTAGTGCTGCTGTTACAATGGTTAGTGTTCTTATCCGAAAGACGAATGAATAGATTAAATAATCCAGCTTTAAGTGTTGGGCTTCCTGCATTCTTAACAAAAGGTGCTGGAATGTTTTCCGGTTTGATGCTGAGCCAATATACAGCAGATACTTTGATTGTAGAGCAAAGAATTTTATCAACTCCTGCTTCGATTCAATCAATTCCCGCTGCTGCGGATCAGGAAGATTTTGTTTCGATGGGAATGAATACAGCCCTGAAGAATCAACAAATTATTGATAACGCGTATGGAATCCTTGGAATAGAATTTATGGCTGCTGCACAAGCCTTGGATTTTCGTGAACACTTGACAGGTAAAGGTGTTGCAAAGGCAAAAGAAGTTATCCGTAAGCACGTAGCTTTTCTTGATATCGATCGTCCGCTTTATACAGATCATAACAAGATGAAGGCACTTGTAAAATCTTGCGAGATTCTTGAGGAAGTTGAGAAAGTTGTGGGAAGTTTGGAATAAAAGTTTCACGCAAAGACGCAGAGGTGCAAAGCAAGAAAATGACTGAAAATGAAATTTCAAAAATTTTAGTTGACTGTTGTTTTAAAGTTCATACTGAATTAGGTCCAGGTTTGTTAGAATCTGTTTATGAAGAGGTACTGTCTTATGAAATAATCAAAAGAGGACTACTTCTTGAAGGGCAAAAGGGCATTCCAGTTATTTATGATGAAATAAAAATGGAATTAGGATTTAGAGCTGATATTATTTTAGAAAACAAAGTGATAATTGAGTTAAAATCGATTGAAGCAATTGCCCCAGTTCATACAAAACAACTGTTGACATATTTAAAATTAACAGGATTAAAATTAGGTCTACTAGTAAATTTTAATGAAGCATTAATCAAAGATGGTATAAAAAGAATTGTTAATAATTTATAAATCTTTGCGACTTAGCGTCTTTGCGTGAAATTCTCTTAAAGGTAAAAAATGGAAATAATATATCTCATTATAGGGTTGGTTGTTGGGTTTGTAATTGCGTTTTTATTTTTCAAAACAAAGAAAACAATTCCGATTGAAGAAGCAAACAAACTTAACTCAGAAATTAACTCACTTAAAGTTGAAGCAGGAAAATCAACAGAACGAATAAAACTTATTGAGACTGATAAACTTTCACTTCTATCTGATTTAAAGAACGAAAGAGAAAAATCCGAGAAACTCACCGCTGAGAATTCCTCACTCAAATCTGATTTTACAAATCTTCAAACAAAACTAGCCGAACAAAAAGGTGAAGTAGAAAAGTTACAGGAAAAGTTTACAAAGGAATTTGAAAATCTTGCTAACAAAATCTTTGAAGAAAAAGGGAATAAATTTTCTGAACAGAACAAAGAAAAATTAAGTGAGATTTTAAATCCATTAAAAGAAAAAATTTCTGATTTCGAAAGAAAAGTTGAAGAGACTAATAAAGAGAATATAAAAGGAAATGCTTCTTTAAAAGAACAGCTTCAAATGTTAAAGGAAATGAATCAAAAGATAACGCAGGATGCAACCAATCTTACCAATGCGTTAAAAGGGCAAAGTAAAACTCAGGGTAATTGGGGTGAGTTTATTCTTGAAAGTATTCTTGAAAAATCCGGACTTGTAAAAGGCAGAGAATATGTTGTGCAGGAAAGTTTAACTGCAGAATCCGGAAAAAGATTCCAGCCGGACGTAATTATAAATTTACCAGAGAATAAAAGTATAATTATCGATTCCAAAGTCTCGCTTATCGGATATGAAAAATTTATTTCTGAAGAAGATGAGCATCAAAAACAGCTTGGATTACGAGAACACATAAATTCAATCCGTTCGCACATAAAAAACTTAAGCGGAAAAAATTATCAAAATCTTTATCAGCTTGAAAGTTTAGATTTTGTTTTAATGTTTATGCCCATAGAGCCAGCATTTGCTTACGCTGTGCAAAATGATCCTTCAATTTTTACAGATGCATTTGAACAGAATATTGTAATTGTCAGTCCATCAACATTACTTGCAACATTAAGAACTATATCAAGTATTTGGCGTCAGGAAAATCAAAATAAAAACGCGATGGAGATTGCTCGACAAGCTGGAACGCTTTACGATAAGTTTGTGAATTTTTATAATGATCTTTTAGATGTTGGCAAGAGATTAGATTCAGCAAAAGATTCCTATGAAAATGCGATGAAGAAAATACACGATGGAAGAGGGAATTTGATTTCCGGAGTCGAAAAAATGAAACAGCTTGGAGCAAAAGCAAGCAAAACATTGCCCCCAGCTGCGTTAAATCGTGCTGATATTGATGATGATAATTTATTGGATAATTGATGATTGTAAGACCACCGCAAACAGAAGAAGAAATTGAACGATACAGAGATTTACGATGGAGAATTTTGCGCGCACCCTGGAATCAGCCGAGAGGAAGTGAAGTTGATGAGATCGAAGCAAAAGCTTTTCCAATTATGGTTTGTGAAGTTGATGGAATTCCAATTGGAGTTGGCAGAGTTCATTTTAATTCTGAGACAGAAGCACAAATTCGTTCAATGGCAGTTGAAGAGGAATGGATAGGAAAGGGAATTGGTTCAATTGTTCTGAGTGAATTGGAAAAGATTGCAGAAGAAAAAGGGGCAAAAAATATTATTCTCCACGCTCGTGATAATGCAGTTAAGTTTTATGAAAGAAATGGTTATAAAGTTGTAAAACCTTCTCACACTTTGTTTGGAATTATTCCACATTATTTGATGGTAAAGAAAATAGAACACGTGTGACACGGATTTTGCGGATCAGCGCAGATCAGAATCATCTGCTTTATCAGTTTGCTATTTCTGTTCTCCCATTTTCATTATCTCATCAAGCTCATTTTTAGTTACAGGCATAACAGATAATCGGTTTCCACGAGCTACCAATCTCATATTTTTTAGTTTTGGATTTGATTTTATTGCATCAAGTGTAACAGGAGTTTTAAACTCCTTTACAAACTTTACATCAACCATTATCCATGCTGGATTTTTGGGATCAGCTTTTGGATCGTAATGATTGCTATCAGGATCAAATTGTGTGTGATCAGGATATCCTTCTTTTACAACCTCACAAATTCCCATAACGGCTAGCGGATCTGAGTTGCTGTGATAAAATAAAACCTTATCACCTTTTTTCATTTCATCACGTAAAAAATTTCTTGCCTGATAATTTCTTACTCCATCCCAAAAAGTTGTTTGATTTTTGCTCTTCTTCAAATCGTTAAGCGAAAAAGATTCCGGTTCTGATTTTATGAGCCAATATTTTTGCATTATAATACTCCGTTTATTCTAACTATTAATTCATACTATTTTTCTAAATTGCTATTCACTTTATGTGTAAATATATTAAATCATAATGACTATAAAGAAAACCATTTTACTTTTTGTATTATTATTTGCAGTACCGTTAAATGCACAAAATGAAACAGGATTTCAGATTGCGCGTCTTAAGTACAGCGGCGGCGGCGATTGGTACAATGACCCATCGGCGGAAGTTAATTTATTAAAATTTGTGCAAGCAAATACAAACATTAAAGTAAAAGCGGAATATAAATTTGTTGATGTTGCATCGGATGAAATTTTTTCGTATCCATTTTTGTTTTTAACCGGACATGGAAATATTGTGTTCTCATCCGATGAGGCAAGACGCTTAAGAACCTATTTAGATAACGGCGGATTTCTTTACATTGATGATGATTATGGTTTGGATAAAGCAATACGCAGAGAAATGAAAAAAGTATATCCGGAAAAGATTTTTTTGGAATTACCATTTAGTAATAAAATTTTTAATATTTTCTATAAGTTTGAAAATGGAACACCTAAAACTCATGAGCATGATAAAAAACCTCCGCAATCTTTTGGAATATTTAATGGAGAGAAATTAGCTGTGTTATATACTTACGAATCAAATCCCAGCGATGGCTGGGCGGATCCTGAAGTTCATAACGATCCTCAAAATAAAAGAGAAGAAGCGCTTAAGTTTGGCACTAATATTATTGTTTATGCTTTAAGTAAATAAAAATGAATACAAGTTTTTACAAAGAAATAATTAATAAATTAGAATTACTTATCAAGAAAGAGTATGCCGCACTTTTTTTAAAAGGATTATTATTTGCTTCAATAATAATTCTCGCAGTTTTCACTTTTTTTAGTTTAGTAGAATTAGTCTCAAACCTCAAATCGTTAGTTAGAACTATTTTGTTTTTTATTTTAGTTATTACTGCAATTGGATCTGTGAGTTATTTGATTCTAATTCCACTCTTGAAATATTTTAATGCATTTAAAAAGTGGGATTATTTTTATTCCGCAAACAAAGTGGGAAAATATTTCCCAGAAATTAAGGATGATCTTTTAAACGCAATGCAGCTTGTTTCTAACGATAAATCAAAATCACTTTACTCAACTAATTTGCTTGATGCGGCATTTAAAAATGTTTATGAAAGAGCTAAGCCGATCAACTTTGAAAGTATTGTTGATTTTACCAAAGTTAAAAAGTTTTCAGTTTATTTTTTATCTCTAATAATTTTATCTGTTTTACTTTTTATTACTGTTCCCGGATTGCAGGCTGCATCAAACAGATTAGTAAATTTTAATCAGGAATTTATTCCACCCGCAAAATTTTCTTTTGAAGTTATTCCCGGTAATACAGAAATAACAAAAGGAAAAAATGTTGATATTTTAATTCGAATAAAAGGGGAAATACCTAAAAAAGTTTTTCTGTTAACGCGTGAAGAGTCGCAAACAAATTTTGAGGAACACGAGCTTCAAAAAGATTCTGTTGGTAATTACAAATTTTCGATACAGCAGCTTCGCTCATCTTTAAATTATTATGCTTCTGCTGAAGATATAAAAAGTGAAGAGTTTAAAATTAGCGTTATTGATCGCCCGGTTATAAGATCGATGGATGTAAAAGTTATTTCCCCGGGTTATTCAGGCATTCCGATTATCGAACAAAAGGATAACGGAAATATCTCTGCGCTAAATGGAAGTACAGTTGAGATTAATTTATTATCAAACAAAGAATTAAAATCTGCATACATTGAATTTGAAGACTCAACTAAAACGAACTTGACTGTGCAAAATAATTTGGTAAAAGGATCTTTTAAAATCAGGAAAGATAATTCTTATGTAATTTTATTGAATGATCTAAATGAAAATCAAAATCTTCAACCGGTTAGATATTATATTAAAGCAAATTATGATGGCAATCCGACCATTGAATTAGCGTATCCAAAACAAGATATAAATCTTGCTAACGACAGCAGAGTTGCTATTGAAGTTAAAATAAATGATGATTATGGGTTTACAAAACTTAATCTTAATTACAAACTTTCTTCATCAAGATATGAACCTGTGCAGGAAAAATTTTCTACTTTAGAAATTGCTATCGATAAAAAAGCCAAAGAACAAATTGTAGATCATATTTGGAATCTTACACAAATAAATCCTGCAGTTAATGATGTTTACTCTTTTTATTTGGAAGTTTTCGACAATGATAATATAAGCGGACCAAAATCTGCAAAAACGCAAATCATCAATGTACGCGTTCCTTCGCTTGATGAAATATTGGCTAACGCTGATGAAACTCAAGATAATGTTCAGGATGAAATGATGGAAACTTTAAAAGAAGCTGAAGAGCTAAAAAAAGAATTAGAAAAAATTGATAAAGATTTAAAACAGGATAAGCAGGAAATAACTTGGGAGGAAAAAGAAAAAATTGAACAAGCGTTGGATAAGTTTGAAAAGCTTCAGGAAAAAATGGAAAGTGCAAGCGAACAGTTAAAAAAAATGCAGAATGAACTTCAACAGAATCAATTACTTTCTGAAGAAACACTTGAAAAGTATATGGAATTACAAAAGTTAATGGATGAGATGACAAGCGATGAAATGAAGAAAGCTATGCAGAAAATGCAGGATGCACTTGAGAAAATGAATCGCAATCAAACTCAAGATGCAATGAATCAAATGAAAATGGATGAGGAAAAGTTTAAGAAAAGTATAGAACGTACTATGAATTTGTTAAAGCGAATTCAGATTGAACAGAAAATGGATGAAATGGTTAAACGTGCTGAAAATCTTGAGCAGAAACAAAATGAACTTAATGAAGAAACAAAAAAAAGCGATTTGTCCGATCAAAAAAAATCTGATGAACTTAGTAAGAAGCAGGATGAAATTTCTAAAGAACTTGATCGCTTAAAAGAAAAAATGGATGAGCTTAAAGATAAGATGAGCGAACTTAAAGATATGCCGAATGAAGAAATGGAAAAGCTGCAGGAAGAATTTGAGAAACAAGAAAATGAAAAATTATCTGATCAGACAAAACAGGATTTAAAACAAAATCAAAAACAAAAGGCACAAAAAAATCAGCAGCAGCTTTCTAAAAATATGCAGCAGATGAAATCATCAATGCAGCAAATGCAGGAACAGATGCAGCAGGAAAACCAAATGCAAACTTTTACTGATATGATGCGCATTCTTGATAATATTTTGTCTTTATCAAAACAGCAGGAAGAACTAAAAAATAAACTACAAAATGTTGATCCGAATTCATCCCAGTTTGAGCAGAATTTACAGAAGCAAAACGATATCAAAAAAAATCTTAATAAACTTTTAGAACAAATGTCCGAGTTGTCACAAAAAACTTTTGCAATCTCACCTGAAATGGGAAAAGCTCTCGGCAATGCAAATCAAAAAATGAATGAGTCAATGCAATCGATGCAGAACAGAAACGGAAGTATGGCAACTCTTTCGCAAGGCGATGCGATGATGCAATTGAATGAGGCTGCAAATATGATGAAAAGTTCACTTGAATCGATGATGCAGGGCGGTAGTGGAAGCGGCGGAATGATGTCCTTAATGCAGCAGTTACAAAAAATGAGCGGACAGCAGATGGATTTAAATAATATGACGCAAATGTTAAAACAAATGCAACAAGGTCAATTATCACCGGAACAGCAAGGGCAAATGCAAAGGTTGGGACAGCAACAACAAATGATTCAGAAATCACTTGAGCAATTAAATAAAGAAGCAAAGCAAAGCGGCGAATCAAAAAAGATTCCTGCTGATCTTGAAAATATTGTTAATCAAATGCGCGAAGTTGTAACTGATATGAATACAGAAAAGTTGAGCGATGATCTGATTCAGAAACAGGAAAAGATTTTATCAAAACTTCTGGATGCGCAAAAATCGATTAATGAAAGAGATTTTGAAAAGGAAAGAAAATCTGAAAGCGGAAATAATTTTACACGCAACAGTCCAGTCGAATTAAATCTTTCTAATCAAAAAGGAAAAGAAAAATTAAAAGATGAGTTGAATCGTGCAGTGCAGGAAGGTTACAACAAAGATTATGAAGAGCTTATTAGAAAATATTATGAAGCTCTTCAAAAGGAAAAAATCAATAATTAAGCTATGTGTAAACATTATTTAGTTCTCATCAACGATTGATTTCCAATCACAAACTTGCTATTTTCTAACCTGTTATTCAATAGGATTTTATAGTAATTACTTATCAAAAGATGTTCGAAAAATTAGTGGAAGAAAAAACAAATTTAGGATCATCAAATCACTTTGATCTTGAAAAATTACTTGAGCTTGGAGACTGGAAAGAACTTTTCCTTGGTCTTTTTGATGTGGCGAAGGAATTATTTTTTATTCTCGATGAAGGAGGTTTAATTCTTTCCATTAATCAGTTTGGAGCATCAACCTTAGATTATACTACCGAGGAATTAATTGGCAAACATTTTATGGATTTAATTGATCCGATGCATGCGCAGCTTGTAAATGCCTCAATTAATCTTGCGCTTAAAAACGATAACTCTTTTTTTGAAGCTTCACTTATAAATCGATATGAAAAAATAAATCGTTACCAGGTAAGTATTAGAACGATACGAAGAGAAAATAAAATTATTGGTCTGCTTGGTGTGGGAAAAGAAGTAACTCTTCAAAGAAAACTTGAAAATGAGCTGGCAGTTCTTAAACCAAAACTAATGGAAGTTGAAAGACTTATAGCTATAGAAAGAGCAAGATCATCTCACCACAGAATGATGCTGGATGAATTGAATAAGATGAAAAGCGAATTTGTTTCTAACATTTCACACGAAATGCGTACGCCGCTTGCCTCAATTGTTGGATTTTCTGAAACAATTGCATCCGATCCAAATATGCCGACAGAAATGCGGAATGAGTTTAATCTTATTATACTTAATGAAGGTAAAAGATTAGCAAAACTTATAAATGATGTTTTGGATATATCTCGAATGGAAACGGGAAGGATTGCGCTTAATAAATCCAAAGTTAATATCGTTAAATTAGTTAAGCGAATGATCGATAATGGGAAAGAAGCATTATCGGCCAAAAATCTTATTCTAACATTAGAAGCGCCTTATGAAGAGATAATGATTGAAGCGGATGAAGAGCGCTTATTGCAGGCGTTAGATTCCTTATTAGAAAACTCAATAAAATTTTCTAAAGAAAGCGGAAGAATTAAGGTTATTTTGAATAATCTATTTAGAGAAGTTGAAATAGTTATTACAGATACCGGAATTGGCATACCTGAAAAGGATTTGCCGTTCCTTTTTCAAAAATTTTATAGAGTTAACCGTTCTGATTCTGATATTTCTGGCGCAGGGATGGGATTGGTTTTTGTAAAACAAATTGTAGATTTGCATAAGGGTTTAATCAGTATTCAGAGCGAATCCAATAAAGGGACCTCTGTTTTGATAAAACTATTAAAGAATATTCGAGATTAGAAAAAATAGGATAGAAAAGTGGAAAAACTGATCTTTATTGTGGATGATGAACAAGCAATTTCAAAACTGCTTAGTTATTGGGCTAAGGACAAATGGAAGTATCAAGTAGAAACTTTTGCAACAGCGGAAGATGCTTTAAAAAATCTTAGCAAAAAACCGGATGTAGTTCTTTTGGATATTATGCTTCCGGGGATGGATGGAATTGAAACGCTTAAACGTATTAAGCAGTTTGATGAAAACATTCCGGTTATAATGCTATCTGCGCAAGGCAGCATAGAAGTGGCTGTTGAAGCTCTTAGATACGGAGCGTTTGATTATTTTACAAAACCGATCGATCAGCAAAAGTTAGAACTTGCAATAAAAAATTCGATAAAAAATTATGATCTTACCCGTGAACTGCAAAATTTAAAAGAGAACGTAAAAAAAGAATACAGCTTTGATAGCATTATTTCATCAGATGGAAAAATGCAGGATGTTTTTAAGCTTGTAACAAAAGTATTGCACAATGATATTACGGTTTTAATTTATGGTGAAAGCGGTACAGGTAAAGAACTTATTGCACGCGCAATTCATTATAATGGACAGAGGAAAGATAAACCGTTCGTTGTAGTCAATTGTGCCTCAATTCCTCGTGAACTTTTGGAAAGCGAATTGTTTGGTCATGAAAAAGGATCATTTACCGGCGCACATGCACGCAAGCTTGGTAAGTTTGAAATTGCAAAAGGCGGAACAATATTTTTAGATGAAGTTGGCGAACTCGAAATGCTGCTTCAAGCTAAATTACTTCGTGTAATCCAGCAAAAAGAATTTGAAAGAGTTGGCGGGACGGAACTAATTAAAACTGATGTGAGGATAATTTCTGCAACAAACAGAGATCTGAAAAAAGCCGTAGAGAATAAAGAGTTTAGAGAAGATCTTTATTATAGATTGAATTCTTTTCCGATATCAATTCCGCCCTTAAGACAACGTAAAAGCGATGTATTGATTTTATCAGAACATTTTATTCTAAAATTTAGTGCAAAGCTTCAGAAAGTATCTAAAGGATTTACTAAGCGTGCCTTAAAACTTGTCTACGAATATAATTGGCCCGGAAATGTTAGAGAATTAGAAAACACAATCGAGCGATGTTTAATTATTACCGATAAGGATACAATTGATGTTGATGATTTACCTGCACATTTAAGATCGGGTGAAAGCTCCACAGGAGTTGAATATACGGGTCCACTATTCAGCGATGAAACCGTAATTCCTTTTGAAAAATTAAAAGAAGAATCCATTAGACATGCCTTAAATATTACAAATGGAAATATTGTTGAAGCAGCCAAAAGATTGCAGCTTGGCAG
This sequence comes from uncultured Ignavibacteriaceae bacterium, assembly GCA_963704275.1. Lineage (GTDB taxonomy): Bacteria > Bacteroidota > Ignavibacteria > Ignavibacteriales > Ignavibacteriaceae > IGN3. The sequence goes on from CAVPHP010000008.1 coordinate 88,808, forward strand.
AGCAACAATATACAGACTGATGGACAAGTACAAAATTGAAAATAGATCAACAGAATAGAGGGAAAAAATAAAATGGAATTTTTTAGAGAAAATTTAGATGATGTTATTGTATTAACGGTAAATCTAAAAAGAGCAACATTAGTTGAAGCAGAAGAATTTAAAGAAGTACTTGTAAAGGAAATACAACGTGGCTTTAAAAAAATAGTTGTTGATCTTTCAACTTGTGAATTTATTGACTCAACTTTTCTTGGAAGCCTTGTAGTTTCATTAAAAAAATTAACAGGACTTGGCGGCGATCTTCGATTAGTAGGATTTCAACCAGCAGTTCACTCGATGTTTGAATTAACAAGAATGTACCGTGTGTTTGAATCCTTCAAATCCTCCGATGAAGCGGTTCAAAGTTTTAAATAATTAATTATTTACTCAATTTAATTTTCAAGTATGATAAAATATATTCATCAAATAGATTTTAAACTAAGTTGTTAATAGATGTCCGAATCCGAAAAAAGATCAGTTTTAATTATTGATGATGACAAAACTATAAGAAAACTTATTACTCATCATTTGAAGTTGAATAATTTCATTCCCTTTGAAGCTGAAAATCCCTACCAGGCTTTTGATATTCTAAAAACCGAAAAAATAGATCTCGTCCTTTCCGATGTAACAATGGAAGGTATGGATGGTTTTGAGTTTTGTCAAAAAGTACGTGAGAATGAAAATCATAGATTTCTTCCATTCATATTTGTAACCGCAAAAAATACACTTGAAGATAAATCAAAAGCTGTTGAATCAGGCGGCGATGATATCATTACCAAACCTTTTGATATTAAAGAATTAATATTAAAAACACAGGCGTTAATCAGAAGATCAGATATCTACAGAACTTATGGAATAAGAAAAAGTTTAAAAAAATCTTTTGATGAAGTCACTCCTAAAATTTTATTTGTTGATGATGATACTTCAATGTCCAGACTTTTTAAATATAATCTTGAAAAAGCCGGATACGAATGTACAGTTGCAAACACTGTTGATGAAGCGATGGAAATTATTAAAAATAATATTCCAGATGTTATTGTTTCTGATATTATGATGCCAAAAGTTGATGGTTTTGAATTTAGAAGAATGCTTCTTGAAATCCCATCTTTAAAAGATATTCCATTTATTTTTCTTACTGCAAAAGGAAGTGAAGAAGATATTCTGGAAGGATATGATTTAGCAATAACAGATTATGTTGTTAAAACTGCCGGACCAAAATTAGTAGTTGCAAAAGTTTCGGCAATAATAAAAAGTCTTGGCAATGAAAGAAAAAAAGTAATTTCGGAGCTGCAGGAAGCAACAAGTTCGCTCAGAACCAAGGTAGTTCCCGATACTTTTCCCGTGTTTGATGGTTTTTCAATTTCGCATATGCATATCCCTTTTAAAGGAATTCCTGGCGGAGATTTTTTGGATTATTATCAACTTGATGAAAATAATCTGGTAATAATTCTTGGAGATGTGATGGGAAAAAAATGGGGCGCATGGTATTTCGCTTATGCTTACGCTGGATATATTAGAAGTGCGCTGCGAAGCGTTTTACAGAATGCTAAAGAATATTCTCCATCAGAAATTTTGCAGCAGGTTAATCTTACAGTATATGGTGATACAAAAATTTCTGAAGTATTTGCTACACTTTCTATTATAATTATTAATAATAAAACTAACGAACTTAAATACTCAGGTGCTGGCGATATTCCAATTATTTATAAAAATATTAATGGTGAACTATTAAGTATTAAATCCAAAGGATTGCTGCTTGGCTTTTCTAAAATAGGTGAGTACGAAGACAATGTTTTGCAGCTTAAAGAAGGTGAACAAGTTTATCTGACCACAGATGGAATCACTGATTCACGTGCAAAAACTTTAGAAAGTTTTGGGGAGCACAGACTTTATGAGATAATAAAAAATGTAATGCCCGATGAAAACCCGCTTGAAATAATCCAAAAGAAGTTTGATGAGTTCACAGGATCAGAATACGATGACGATGTTAGTTTAATTTTGATAAGTGTAAAAAACAGTCCTTCAAAGCCAGAATAAAAAAAATATTATTCTGTATCGACTGCTTGAAGTTTTTCCGTTTTATCCGCAATCTTTAACTGTTCAATTAACTCTTCACAATGTCCTTCCATTATATTTGATAAGTTATATAATGTTAATCCTATGCGGTGATCTGTAATTCTATTTTGCGGATAATTGTAAGTTCTTATTTTATCACTTCTATCACCACTTCCAACCATTGCTTTTCTTAAGGCAGATTGTTCGGCATTATGTTTTTTCAATTCAAGATCATAAAGCCTGGCTTTTAAAACTTTCATTGCTTTAATTCTATTTTTTAATTGCGATCTTTCATCCTGGCATTGAACGACAAGACCAGTAGGAATATGAGTCATTCTTACTGCGGTTTCAACCTTGTTAACATTTTGACCGCCAGCTCCGCCAGATCTAAAAATATCGATTTTAACATCATTCATATTCACATCAACTTCAACATCTTCAACTTCAAGCATAACTGCTACAGAGGCTGCTGATGTGTGAACTCTTCCACTGCCTTCAGTTTCTGGTACACGCTGTACACGATGAACACCAGATTCAAATTTTAAATTTCCATAAACACTTTGTCCGGTTATTGAAAACACGACTTCTTTAATTCCGCCGAGTCCTGTTTCGTTTAAATCAATTAGTTCATATTTCCATCCACAGATTTCTGCATAACGAGAATACATTCTGAAAAGATCATTTGCAAACAGAGCAGCTTCTTCTCCGCCTGTACCAGCACGAATCTCCATTATAATATTTTTATCATCATTTGGATCTTTTGGAAGCAGCAAAGCCTTAATTTCTTCTTCCATAATTTCTTTTTGTTTTTTTAAATCGTCAAGTTCTAGTTCTGCCATTTCAATTAGTTCAGCTTCATGCGATGAATTAATGATTTCTAAATTACCTTCGATATTTTTTATTACCGCTGAATATTTTTCATGTGCCGCAATTATTTCTTCAAGATTTAATCTTTCCTTATTTAGAATTTTTATCTTCTCATAATCTTTTGTATTTGCAGCATCAGATAACTGCGAGTTTAATTGATCATAACGCAGTTTAATTTTTTCTAATCTATCTAATAAATTCATTTCATTTCTCTAAATTTGGAAAGCAAATATACTGAAGTAGCTTCAGATTTCTAATAATGAATAATCAACAAATTATTGTCTTTACTTTATGAATAATGAAAAATCTAAATTTACAAAAAACTTTTTTACATCGTTAAATATAATTTTCTTTGCATTATTTGCTGGACAAACAATTTTTTTCATTGTTGGTTTATTTTTAATTCAATCTGGTAATATAACTGTAAATCCAACGTTAGATACAGTTTTTATGTTTGTTACACCTGTTGTTATTTTATCGGCTATTCTTGTATCAAAATTTATTTATGCAAAATTAGTCGGCAATTTTGATAAGAGTTCATTATTAGAAAACAAAATGATTTCGTTTCGCACAAATAGCATTATTAAACTTGCGATTTTAGAAGGTGCAAATATTTTTAGTATTTCCATTATGATAATTACAGCAAACTATTTTTATGCTGCATTTTTTGTGATCCTAATAACTCTTTTCTTTTTTAACAGACCAACTAAGGAACAATTTATTATGGATTATGAAATTACCGCTGATGAAGCTCTAAATATTTTATCATAAAAAGAACTAAAATTATTTTGAATTTGTTTATAGGTTTAAGGAGTTAAAAGATACGTAATGAAAAAATTTGATATCCCAAATATTTATAGAAGTTCTTTTATCACGCTAGTTAAGAATGCGCGAAAAGATTTTGACCCGAGAAAAAAAGATTTTACCCCCACACTTTTAGATTTCGGTCCCGTTAGATTTTATCTCGCACGCCATTTTGGTTTTTGTTATGGAGTTGAAAATGCAATCGAAATAGCTTACAAAACGATTGAAGATAATCCAGGAAAAAGAATTTATTTGCTAAGTGAAATGATTCACAATCCCGGAGTCAATGATGATCTTCAAAAACTTGGTGTAAAATTTTTAATGGACACTTCAGGAAAACAGTTAATTAATTGGGATCAATTAAGCAAAGAGGATATTGTAATAATTCCTGCTTTTGGTACAACGATTGAAATCGAAAAAAAACTAAATGAAATTGGTATAAATCCGTATAGCTACAATACAACCTGTCCGTTTGTAGAAAAAGTTTGGAACAGAAGCGAACAGCTCGGCAACGAGGATTTTACAGTTATCATTCACGGTAAATCATATCACGAAGAAACACGAGCAACGTTTTCGCACAGTAAAATCAATGCTAAATCAGTTATTGTAAGAGATTTGGCTGAAGCACAATTACTTTCATCATTTATACTTGGTGAAAAATCAAATAACGAATTTTACGAAATCTTTGAAGGTAAATTTTCTGATGGATTTGATTTTAAAAAAGATTTACAAAAAGTTGGAGTTGTAAATCAAACAACAATGCTTGCAACAGAAACACAGGCAATCGCTGATTTGTTAAAAGATACCATGATTAAAAGAATACGATGCAGAAAATATTAAAGAACATTTTGCAGATACACGCGATACACTTTGTTATGCAACTAATGATAATCAGGAAGCTACTTACGGCTTACTAAAAGAAAGCGCAGATTTTGCAATTGTTGTTGGCGGATATAACAGCTCAAACACTTCGCACATTGTAGAATTGTGTAAAGAGAAATTACCAACTTATTTTATTTCATCAGAAGAAAAGATTTTAAGCGATAAAACAATTAAACATTTTAATCTTCATAATCATATAGAAATTGAGACGGAAAATTATCTGCCTCAACAAGATGTTGTAAATATTATACTAACAAGCGGCGCAAGCTGTCCTGATGCGGTAGTAGAAGCGGTATTAAGAAAAGTTCATGCATTCTTTCCAACCGCTCAAGATGTGGATGAAGTTATCAGCATATTTCTAAAAAGATAAATTAAAAATTTGCAATCGCACACTTTATTTTATGATTTTAACAAATCATATCAGATTTTGAGAATTACTGTTTCTTTGTTTCAAATCTTCTTTTTGCTGATTCTAATTCTTTCAGTAATCTCTCAAATAAATCTAAAACAGTGGGAATATCATTTATCAATCCAACACCTTGTCCAGCCTCAAGCTCACCTTCAATCAAATCACCTTCAAAAATTCCTGTTCGCTCACGTTTAGTTCCAAGTAAATCTCGTAATTGAGTTTCATTCCAGCCTTCATTTTCAGCCTTCATTGCACGGAAAGCAAAATCATTTTTAATCATTCTAACTAAACCAATTTTTTTAAAAGCAAGTGTTGTATCCTGATCACCGCTTTTAACAATTTCCTGTTTATAATTTTCATGCGCAGATGATTCGATAGTTGCAGCGAAACGAGTTCCGATTTGCACACCTTCAGCTCCGAGAGCAAGTGATGCTAAAATTCCTCTTCCATCGGCAATTCCGCCAGCTGCAATAACAGGAATATCAAGCGCATCAACAAGCTGAGGAATTAATGTAAATGTGGTAATCTGATCAGCACCATTATGTCCGCCGGCTTCAACACCTTCACCAACAACAGCATCACATCCGGCTTCCTGTGCTTTCAATCCATACTTTAGATTTGCAACAACGTGAACAACTGTACAGCCATTTTCTTTTAAAAGAGAAGTAAATGTTTTTGGATTTCCGGCTGAAGTAAAAAAGATTTTAACATCTTCATCCAAACAAACTTTAACAAGTTCATCAGCGTCTTTTCTTAACAAAGGAATGTTAACCCCAAACGATTTGTTTGTTGCGTCTTTACATTTCTGTAAATGTTCGTGCAGCAGATCAGACTTCATTGAACCTGCACCTATCAAACCCAAGCCGCCGCAATTAGAAACGGCGGAAGCCAATTTCCAACCCGAAACCCAAACCATTCCTGCCTGGATAATTGGATAATCTATTTGTAATAAATCAGTAATTCTCGTCTTCATTTATATCTCAAGATTTGATTAAATAGTATTTAAAAGATACCTAAATCTGACTAAAGTTATTTTGTATATAGTAAGGGGATTAGTTAAATTTGGCACTCAAAATCCAGATAAGCATATTAAAAATTATACAAAGGAATATTAGAATATGTCATTCTTTTTCACATCAGAATCAGTTTCTGAAGGTCATCCGGATAAAGTTAGTGATGCGATATCCGACGGAATATTAGATGCAATTTATAAACACGATCCGAATGCACGAGTAGCTTGCGAAACTTTTGTTACAACTGGTTTAGTGTTAGTTGGTGGTGAGATTACAACAAAAACTTACATTGATGTTCAGGAAATTGTAAGAAACACTGTTAAGAAAATTGGTTACACTAAAGCAGATTATAAGTTTGATTCAGAATCTTGTTCTGTGCTTAACGCCATTCATTCACAGTCTCCGGATATTGCAATGGGTGTTGATACAGGAGGCGCAGGCGATCAGGGAATTATGTTTGGATACGCTTGTGATCAAACTCCAGAATTAATGCCTATGCCGATTATGTTTGCACATAAGCTAATGCAAAAGCTCGCTGATATCAGAAAGAAAAATCCAAAGTTAATGCCTTATTTACGACCGGATGCAAAATCACAAGTAACGATTGAATACGATGATAAAAATAAACCGCTAAGAGTTGATGCCGTCGTTATTTCAACGCAGCATGATGGCGATGCTAAGCAAAGTAAAATTAAGTCTGATGTGATTCAGCATGTTATTAAAAAAGTTATACCAGCAAAATATTTAGATAAGAACACAAAATATTTTGTAAATCCAACCGGAAGATTTGAAATTGGCGGACCACACGGCGACAGCGGATTAACGGGAAGAAAAATTATTGTTGATACTTACGGCGGATGGGCCCCACATGGCGGCGGTGCATTTTCCGGTAAAGATCCTTCAAAGGTTGATCGCTCTGCAACTTATGCTGCAAGGCATATCGCAAAAAATGTTGTGGCTGCTAAACTTGCCAAAGAATGTTTAGTTCAGATTTCTTATGCAATCGGTGTTGCTCAGCCAATTTCTGTTTTTGTTGATACAAAAGGAACGGGAGTTATTCCTGATTCAGCAATCTCAAAAATGATACAGAAAGAAGTTGATCTTACACCAAAAGGAATTATTTCCAGATTAAAATTAAGAAGACCAATCTATCAGAAAACTTCTGCATACGGTCACTTCGGTAGAAATGATAAAGATTTTACATGGGAACAGCTTGATCTTGTTCCAGTATTTAAAAAGTATGCAAAAAAATAAATAAAAATTCGTAACACAGACTTTAGTCTGTGAAACAGAAACTTATTGAGTAATTTATTGAACGATTGTAGTTCAGTTAATGTTATCAATCAAAAGAAATTATTATAAGAAAAGTAAAGGAAAAAAAATGAGTGACGTGTTAGAAAAGAAAATTGATTTCTCACTAAAATATAAAGTTAAAGATATTTCGCTGGCTGAATGGGGAAGAAAAGAAATAGAACTTGCTGAAGCTGAAATGCCAGGCTTGATGGCGCTGAGAGAAGAATATAAAGGTAAGCAGCCGCTTAAAGGAGCTCGTATTGCAGGCTGTCTTCACATGACAATCCAAACAGCAGTGTTGATTGAAACACTTGTTGAACTTGGCGCTGAAGTAAAATGGTCATCCTGTAATATCTTTTCAACTCAAGATCACGCTGCTGCTGCAATTGCTGCTGCAGGTGTTCCTGTATTTGCATGGAAGGGGATGAATGAAGAAGAGTTTAATTGGTGTATTGAGCAAACATTATTTTTCGGTGATGAATCAAGACCATTAACTTTAATTCTTGATGATGGCGGTGATTTAACAAACATGGTTTTGGATGTTTACCCAGAATTAGCAAAAGGTATTAGAGGATTATCTGAAGAAACTACAACCGGTGTTCATCGCTTGTATGATAGAATGCAAAACGGTACACTTCCAATTCCTGCTATAAATGTAAATGATTCAGTTACTAAATCTAAATTTGATAACAAGTACGGTTGCCGCGAATCTTTAGTTGATGCAATACGCAGAGCAACAGATTTAATGCTTGCCGGAAAAGTTGCTGTTGTAGCAGGCTTTGGTGATGTTGGAAAAGGTTCTGCAGAATCTTTAAAGAATGCGAATGTAAGAGTTATTGTTACAGAGATTGATCCAATTTGTGCGCTTCAAGCTGCGATGGAAGGCTATGAAGTTAAAAAGATGGATGATGCAGTTAAAGAAGCTGATATTGTTGTTACTGCTACAGGTAATATGAATGTGATTAACGGCAAACACTTTAAAATGTTGAAAGACAAAACGATTGTTTGTAACATCGGGCACTTTGATACAGAAATCGATATGGCATGGTTGAACAAAAACTACGGCAGCACAAAAAATACCATCAAACCGCAGGTTGATAAATACACAATTGATGGTAAAGATTTAATCGTACTTGCTGAAGGCAGATTGGTAAATCTTGGTTGTGCAACAGGTCATCCTTCATTTGTAATGTCAAACTCGTTTACAAATCAGACACTTGCTCAGTTGGAACTTTGGCTTCATCCTGAGAGATATGAAAATAAAGTTTACACTCTTCCAAAACATTTGGATGAAAAAGTTGCAAGATTACACTTAAAGAAAATAGGTGTTGAACTTGATTCCTTAACTCCTGAACAAGCAAAATATATTGGAGTAACAGTTGAAGGACCTTTTAAGCCTGATTATTACAGGTATTAAAAGCAGAGTAAAATAAATTTATATTAAAGGCTGTGCGAAAGTTCAGCCTTTTTTTTATTTATTTGGCGGCATATTTAAGTGTGTGGCGGATTGCAAGCCTTTTGATACTTCGGGAAGGATGCCCAACTTTATATAATATGGTCTGATATGACTTCTTAATGAAGGCAAATAAACAGCAAAAGCAATTGTTCCAGCTAAACAAATTAATCCGCCGGAAAATATTGTAAATGGTGCCCCCAGTTTGCTTGCTAAAGTTCCTGCTACTAAACTGCCAATTGGTGCTGTACCCATAAATGCCATTACATAAAGACTCATAATTCGACCGCGCTTATCATCATCAACAAGAGTTTGTAAAAGTGTATTTGTGGAAGCCATCTGAACCATCATACCAAACCCTGTAAATGACAGCAACACGAGAGAGAAGATCAGGTTTTGTGAGAAAGAAAACAGTATTAATCCAATCGCGAATATAGATGCAGATATTGCAATCCATTTTCCTAAACCTAATACACTCTTTCTTGATGCGAGATAAATTGCACCTGTCAAAGCTCCGATACCTACTGCTCCAAATAGTAATCCGAGAGTGTTTGCGTTTCCTTTCAATATGTCTTTTGCAAAAATAGGCATCAGCACTGTGTATGGTCCACCGGTTAAACTTACTAATCCGAGAAAGAGCAAAAGAACTTTTATCGGTTTAAATTTATACGCATACTTTAAACCATCCTTCAATCCTTTTAATACTTTTTCTGGTTTGATAACTTCAGTTTTAGGTATGATGTGTATCATCAATAATGCAACAATGACAGCGATATAACTTATTGCATTAAGTAAAAAACAAAGACCTTCACCAAGAAGCGAAATCATAATCCCTGCAATGGTTGGACCAACAAGTCTTGCTGCATTAAACATTGATGAATTGAGAGCGATTGCATTTGGCAAATCAGTTTTATCATCAACAATATCTACGACAAAGGATTGCCTTGTTGGCATATCAAATGCATTTACGATTCCGATAAAAACACTTAAAAATATTATATGCCAGATTTGGATTGTGTTAGTTAAAGTAAGCACCGCCAGTACTGCTGCCTGAATCATTGCCAGGGTTTGCGTTAATATTATAATATGATGTCTGTTAAATCGATCGGCTAAAACACCTGCAAAAGAAGCCAAAATAAAAGTTGGAATTTGTCCTGCAAATCCAACCAAACCTAAAAGAAAAGCTGAATCAGTTAATCTGTAAACCAACCATCCCAAAGCAATTTGCTGCATCCAGGTACCGACTAAAGAAATTCCCTGTCCGCCAAAAAACAAACGGTAATTTCTATGCCGTAATGAACGTAAGACTAATTTTATTGTGCTGCTACCTGTCATAAAAACATTTACAATTGTAAAATAAAATTAAGTAATGATTATAAATGATAGAATGATGAACGACAAAATTGTCAAACTCCTGAAAAAAGGACCAGACTGACAACAGTTTATTTTATAAAAGATCTTTTAAAGCTTCTTTAATAAAATCAAATTTAAATTTAAAACCACTGCTTAAAAGTTTTTGGATATCCACTTTTTGGCTTGCAGTAACAACTTCAGCCGCTTCTCCAATTACCATTCTTAATACAAATTTAGGCACTGGAAATAGGGAGGGACGATGTAATATATTTCCCAATTTATTTGCAAACTCTTTCATTCTAACAGGATTTGGAGAAGCAGCATTTACAGCGCCTCTTAATTCCGTGCTATCAATAGCGTGTACATATATTCTAATAATATCTTCAATATGCAGCCACGATGCCCATTGTGTTCCTTTTCCAAGTGGACCACCAATGAAAAATTTAAATGGCGGAATCATTTGTTTTAATGCGCCGTCCTCTGTACTTAAAACTAAGCCTGTTCTAATTTGTACACTTCTTATCCCAGCATTTTCAACTCGCTTTGATTCACCTTCCCAAAGCTTACAAACCTCAGCGAGAAAATCATTACCTGCAGATGATGCTTCATCTAAAATTGTATCACCGCAATCTCCATAATATCCTACTCCGGATGCAGAAATAAAAACTTGTGGTTTATTACTGCAGGATTTTATTGCATCAACAAGATTTTTTGTACTTATCTGTCTGGATTTTAGAATTTCATTTTTAAAACTATCGGTCCATCTTTTAGCGAAAAGATTTGTTCCGGCAAGATGAACGATAGCATCAGAATTTTCTAATTTGGCTTTCCACAATTCGGGCTTTAAATAATCCCACTTAACATATTCGTATGCATTTGGAATTATCGTTTTTGCTTTTGCGATATCTCTGCTGAATATTATTACTTCATCTCCCCGATGGATAAGTGCAGAGACGAGTTTCTGCCCAATCAGTCCGGTTGCACCTGTTATTATTATTTTTTTCATATTGTAGTTCTTTTATTTTGGTAACAAGATTAGTAAAATCTAAGTTCAAAAAAAAAGCCCTGCTAAAGAGCAGGGCTAAAAACAAATTCAGAATTTACAATTCCAAATTATTTTAGAAGTGTCATTTTTCTTGTTTGAATGAAGCTATTAGCTTCAATCTTATATATATATATTCCACTTGAAAGATTGCTTGCATCAAAGTTAATTGAATATGAGCCAACTGCTCTAAATCCATTAACAAGTGTTTTAACTTCCTGACCAAGCAAATTATAAACAGCAAGTTTTACATTTCCAGCTTCTGGTAGATTAAACTTAATTGTAGTACTTGGATTAAATGGATTTGGATAATTCTGAGATAACTCGAAATTATTTGGAGTTACAACTACCACTTCAATAGCATCTGAATATTCAAATGCACCATTAAAATCAACTTGCTTTAATCTATAGCTGTATTTGCCTGTGGAAAGATTATTATCTGAATAGGAATAGTTTCTTATTTCAGAAGTAGTACCGAATCCAGGAACAAATCCAACATTAGCCCAATTTGATGTAGAAGATTTTCTTTCGATGTTAAAACCAGCATTATTTAATTCTGTTGCAGTTGACCAGTTTAGATTAACAGAATTTCCAGAAACATTTGCGGTAAATGAAGTAAGTTCAACTGGAAGTGAACCAGTTGGTAAAAAGTCTGTAGAATAAAATCTTGGGAATACTTGATATCCACTGCTATAAGGCACACTGTTGTCAAACTGGCTTCCAATACCAATTACATCAACAGGCCATGTTGGTTCTGGGCTACCATCAATATCAGTATCAGAGTCGATTCTGAATACAACAGTATCAATACCATCGCTTAAAGATAAGTTTGTACTGCTGCCAGCTGCTGGCCATGTACCACTTACCTTATTTAATCCAACGAAACCAACTAATGATCCTTCATATAATTCAGCATTTGCAAGAAACTGTCCAAGGGTGAGTACAGCTGGATTAGGTGTAGGATTTCCTGAACCAACAAAAACCCATCCTGTTGAATCGGTAGGAATTATTTCTGACATTCCATTATACTGTGTAACGACACCTGTTATTTTAAGTTCATCTCCCATAGCCCATTGATAAAGAGGCGGGGCATACATAAATATATCTGTGCCAGCTGTTCCATCAGAAATATAATAAGAATTATTTGTTGTTTGATAATTAGGTGAGAAAACAATTCCCTGAACTGTAACTGTATCACCAAGTCTGTCTGGAACAAAATCGTTATTAAGATCTTCTATTGCCTGTGCGATAGTAATTGTCCCACCAGCAGCAGAAGTAACCATAAAATGATCAACCCATATATTATCTGAATTATTTCCAGTTGGACCGCCATCTACGATGTAGTAATCAACTGCGGCATAAATTTGTGAGCCAGCAAAAGGAGTAAGATCAAATGCATATCTGTTCCATGCACCAATTGGGCCACTTACTAAGAAATACGCTATTTCTGTAAAACTGGTAGGATTTTGATCAGTTGTAGAGATTAAAACTTTAAGAGAATCTGGATAAGAGCCACCAATAGCTCCTGCATAAAATACTAAGCTATCTCCTGCAGAAATAGTTGGAATTTGAGGAGTAATTAACCATTCATCAATCAATCCACTTAAATTAGCGTTTGCATAATTGCTATACCAAAAACTTTGCCCAGCTTGAGGATTTACAGTTCCACTTGTAAAAGTTAAACTTTGCTCAAAAGTATACGCTAATCCACTCCCATCATTATCGACTATTAACCAATCGGTTGGTTGTACTGTAGTGTCAAATGTTTCCTCCCATTTAACAGTACCTTCCATATTTGTTGGTGTAATTGTGATTGGCTTAAAGTTTGGATCTTTTGGGAGTAAAATACTTTTTGTAGAACTTTCTTGTGCTAACAGACTACCAGAAAAAAGTAAAACAAAAATTGAAAATAAAAGTATGTAAGGAGATTTTTGCATAATTAACCTCAAAGTAGTTAATGAATAGATTTATTGAATTATTTATTACAAAATAACGAAATATTCGTTAAATTTGAAATAAATCAATAATATTAATAATTTAATAATATTTGGGTTGAGGTCTAATTTGGAGTGTTTTCTTATAGAAAAAGGCTCAGTTACCCGAGCCTTTTTTGTCTATAAATAAATAACTTGTCGTTATTTTAACAACGTCATTTTACGAGTTTGAACAAAATTACCTGATTCAATCTTGTAAATATAAACTCCACTTGAAAGATTTTGTGCATCAAAATTTAGAGTGTAAGAACCAGCAGCTCTAAATCCATTAACAAGTGTTTTAACTTCCTGACCAAGTAGATTGTAAACAGCAAGTTTAACATTTCCTGCTTCAGGTAAGTTAAATTTAATTGAAGTAGTTGGGTTAAATGGATTTGGATAATTTTGTGATAATTCAAATCTATTTGGTGTTACAACTTCAACTTCAACAACTTTTGAATATTCAAAAGTACCATCAAAATCAACTTGTTTTAATCTATAGCTGTATTTGCCTGTGGAAAGATTATTATCTGAATAGGAATAGTTTCTTATTTCAGAAGTAGTACCGAATCCAGCAACAAATCCAACATTAGCCCAATTTGATGTAGAAGATTTTCTTTCGATGTTAAAACCAGCATTATTTAATTCTGTTGCAGTTGACCAATTTAGACTAACTGAATTTTCAGAAACATTTGCTGTAAATGAAGTTAACTCGACGGGAACAATTGATTCCCAAACAGTACCTAATCTAAAGCCATCAACTATTATATTTTGAGATGCATTGTATTTACGAATATTGATTGATCCAGGATTAATGTCTGCGGATGTTGTTCCATTGACAATAGGGCCAATCGTTGGTGTAGAGGGTTCAGTAAGTGGAGCTGGTGTACTGTTATCGAAAATATATAATGAAACAATGTCATTAAGAGCACCATCAACCACTTGGTATTTTGCGACAACAAGTAACGTATCACCTAAGCTATAATCAAAATTTGTGAATGTCGTATCACTGCTTGCATAACTAAATCCTACAGACAATCCATTACTTCCATCTGTTTTAAGCCAAACTCTCGCTCTAAAATCAAAGGTATTGTGAGGGTTTGGAGCTAAATGTAAAAAATAACCAGTAGGAGCACCATTTACACTCATCATAAATGAAACATATACAGAACCACTGGTTACTAATGGGAATAATCTATGAATATCTTCGCTATTTCCAGAAATTAATGCTGCATTGCCAATTCCAGATGAAGGATATCCTGGAAATATTAATCCACCATCATTAACTGTATTAGGATTTGTCCCACCAGCGCTATGAGCAGTCCAACCATGTAGAGTTAAATTATCATTAGCTGGAAAATCAAATTCTTCTGAGAAAGGAAAAGGTATTGCAGTAGAGAAAGATCCTCTCATTGTTATTGGATGGAAAGAACAGAGATACTCATAAATTCCTGGAACAGTAATTACATAACTGAATGAATCACCAACTCCTGTAAATGTATAATCCCAAGTTGCTGCTCCAACTGGAACAGATGTAGAAGTTGTTGTATGTGTGCCACTAACTAAAGTCCATGTAATTGTATCTCCCACAGCAGCATCAAAAGAAATAACTGAAAATTCAAAATTACTAACATCAATATCAATTGTTGTACTATTTGCTGGAACTACAAAAATGAACGAAAATAGAAAACTGAAAAATATTAGATTTTTTTTCATTTGGGATCCTTTTAAATGTTATTAAATAATTTCAGATAGCTTATTTGTGCTATTAAAATAAAAAAACATATGTATAAAGGGAAGCCCGAATGAAAATTTATTTTTTAAAAATTTGCAATGTGATGATTATACAAGATTAGATCAAAAATACTCCAACGGGATTTTTTTTTATTTAAATATTTTTGACTTTACTTAATAAGCGTCATCTTACGAGTTTGAGTTAAACCGTTAGTTTCTATTTTATAGATATAAATTCCACTGTTTAATTTACTTGCATTAAAATTAACTGTATGAACCCCGGATTCTTTAAATCCATTTACAAGAGTTTCTATTTCCTGTCCGAGCAAATTATATAAAGTTAACTTTACATTCGAAGCTTCGGGTAAAGAAAAACTAATTGTTGTTGCAGGATTAAAAGGATTTGGATAATTTTGAGATAACTCAAATTTCTTTACTCCAATCATATCAACTTCAATAATTTTAGAATACTCAAAGTGTCCATCATTATCAATTTGTTTTAATCTGTAAGAATATTTTCCTGAAGAAACTCCTTGTCTACCGGCAGGCAGGTTATTATCAACAAAAGAATAATCCTTTGGAGAGTTCGAATTTCCATTTCCATTAACAAAGCCTATCTTCTCCCACGCTTTGCGCTCAGCGCTTTGCGCACAGCGTTCTACTTCAAATCCATAATTATTTATTTCTGTTGCTGTTTTCCAGTTTAGCTTAATATTGGAGCCAATTGTTGTCGCTGAGAATGATGAGAGTTCAACAGGAAGAGCTTGAGGAAAACCAAGTGTCCAATCGGAAAATGAAGAAACGCCAGATATAAAAACTGTGTTGCTTACAAAATCATAATTTGGTGTACCATTTGTACCAGTAGGAAAAGCCCAGCCACCACTGTATCGGCTTAATTCATATTGTGTTTCATCACCAATAACATCAGCATCTAAATAATTAAACGTTAAATCAGTAGATGTTAAACCACTATTTGTCAGTTTCCAGTACATTTGTAAAACATTTGTTCCTGTCACATTTGGATGTGCTCCCGCAACTGCACTTATTGAAAAATTACCGCTTCCAACAACATTGCTTAATGTTACAGGTGTGTATTTTGTTGATGAAGTACCGACAGGGAATAAAACACTTGCAGTATTTGAAATCCATCTATTAAAATTTCCTACAACAACTCCTGATGAGCTGTTTAGTGTTCCTAAATTAGTAACACTTGTACCGAGTGATATAGAATTTGAATTTGTAATTAAATTTCCGTTGACTAAGTCTAATGCACCATTAACCAACGTATTAGAACTAAGTGTAATACCTGCTGAGTTATTTACTGTTAAACTTTTTACAGATGCAGGTAAGCCATTTCCTGTAACTTGTGCTGTTGTACTTCCGTTGTAAACATAGTTTGCATATTGATTAAAGGTACGAATTCCTGTCATTTGAATATTACCTGTAGCTCCAGAAATCGAAATTCCATCCGCGGAACCAATTTGTAAAGTTCCGCTGCCGCTAAGCACAAAATCTCCTGTGCCAGACAATATATAATTTCCGCAAACTAATGTACCATTAACAAAAGTGCTGACGTTTCTATCATTAATGTTAGTCGTTAAAGTAACTGTAGAACCAGCAACAATCTCAACCGATCGGTTTTCTGCAGGAACAACTGCCCCTACCCATGTAGCCGGATCACTCCAATTACCACCTGTTGGTGTGCTTGAGATTTTATTGGTAACGCTATTGGTGCGCACAATATTATAATCATCAATATACATTTCATCATTGACGGTATAGCCAAAGAAATCACTACCATCTAATCTTTTATCATTTGAAGTTCCAAATGTTCCTTTTGACCACTGCCATTTATGAATAAAAGTTCCATTGATATAAAATCGTCCGGTATCAGCAGTTAAATCAGCAACAATTTTAATTGGGAACCATTGATTTTGAGGATAAGAAAATGTTGCCGCGCTTGCACCACCAGCATCAAGAGTTCCATTACCATTAGCATTTAGAAAGACTTGCAGCGCCCAGGCATACGTCGGTGGGTTAAAATTTGCGAGAGTATTAAAATAACCGGATTTTCCTGTAGGGATAAACACCTGAAAATTTACTTCTGCAATACCTGTGGAAATTGGTGTACCTATTTCTCGAACAATATCATTGCTGTCTTTAATTACAACTGAATTAGCGCCGCTAAATGAATAACTATTCGAAATTAGTGCATCTTCTGTTAAGTTACAGGGAACACCACTCCATGTTTTCCAAACGCCAGCACTTTGACAAGCAATTTGCTGTCCTGCTGTATAACCCTCAAAATTGTCTTGAAAAACAATTGTTTGGCTTAAGGCAAGTGTAGATAGTAAAATTGCTATTATAAAACTTAGATAAAAGATGTAAATCTTGTTCATTTATTATATCCTATATTTTTTTCAGAAACACGGTAATTATCCAAATAAAGTGCCCAATTTGTTGCCCATAAATAAATAAACAATTTGATATAAGCAAATAAAATTTAAACTCTAACTTGCTAAAATTAAGGAGGTTACGCTATTTAGCTAATAAAAAAGATGAGAAATAATTAGTTTACAAAATAGTTGCCTAGCAAAATATAAGGTAAAAAATGCCGATGTAATAAATTTTTATAACATAAAAAATTAAAAAATATTAGTTGAAAATTTATTATTACCTATCAAATACATTGCAATTATTCTCGATAATATTCATTACTCATTCAATAAAAGTTTACTTTATAAAAATTTTTCTAAAACATTTTTAATTCAAAAATTTATCCATAGTAGTTGCTCAATTAAACTATACTTTTTATTAAAACTTATACTTATTTTATCAACAGTATTTGTTCAATTTTTTAGTGGGTCTAAATGTTTGGATTTGTTAAAACAGAAGAAAAAACCAAATTAGATTATAACGATCTTCTTGAAGATAAAAAGATAAAAGATAAACTTTTTACAATTGCGTTTTCAATAGTTGCTCTTCTTATTTTAAATCTTGCACTTTACTTAATGATCAATTCCTGATAAACTTTCACTCTGATTTAAAATTTTATGCAAAAAAATAATGTTTACATAGAAACGTATGGCTGCCAAATGAATCTTGCTGATACCGAGATTGTGCTTGGCATTTTAAAAAAGCAAGGTTACGATGTAACTGATAATCCCAAAAATGCTGATGTTGTTTTATTAAATACCTGCAGTATCAGAGATAACGCTGAGCAAAGAATTTATGGCAGAATCGGAAATCTAAAAACGCTTAAAGCAAATAATCCAACACTTGTACTTGGAATTCTTGGCTGTATGGCAGAACGCTTGCGCAAAGATTTAGTAGAAGATAAAAAAGCAGTTGATTTAGTTGTGGGTCCTGATGAGTACAGAAGATTGCCCGAATACATTGATGTTGCATTGAACGGTGATAAAGGAATTGGGGTTAAACTTTCGAGAACAGAAACTTATGATGATATTGAGCCGCATCGTGAAGATGGACTTTCTGCCTGGATTTCTGTTATGCGCGGCTGTGATAAGTTCTGCACATTTTGTGTTGTTCCGTTTACACGCGGCAGAGAACGAAGCCGCTCACTTCAATCAATTATTGCAGAGTTAGAAAATCTTTCTGCTCGCGGATTTAAAGATGTTACTTTGCTTGGTCAGAATGTTAATTCTTATTTAGATGAAGAATCAAAAGACGGTGGAGATTTTGCTGATTTACTTTCTGCCGCAGCAAAAGTTGATAGAAGAATGAGGATTAGATTTAGCACATCACATCCACAGGATATTTCAGATAAACTTTTATATACAATTGCAGAACATCCAAATCTTTGCAACTATATTCATCTGCCTGTTCAATCAGGCTCTAACAGAATTTTAGAATTGATGAATAGAACTTACACTGTTGAACATTATCTTAACTTAATTGATAAAGCTAAGAAAATAATTCCAGGTGCTACATTTTCTACAGATATTATTTCGGGATTCCCCACAGAAACCTGGGAAGACCATTTAGCAACGTTAGATTTGATGAAACAAGTTAGATACGATGGCGCTTATATGTTTAAGTATTCTCCGCGTGAAGGAACAAAAGCATTTAGAATGGAAGATGATGTTCCCGAAGATATAAAATCCAAACGTTTGCAAGAGATTATTGATGTGCAGCAGCAAATTTCTTTTGAAATAAATCAATCGCTAATTGGAACAGAAGATATTATTCTGGTTGAAGGATTTAGCAAAAAATCTAACGATTTTATTGCTGGCAGAACAGATACAAACAAAACTGTGATAGTTCCAATCAACGACAAAATAAAAAACGGCGATTACATAAAAGTAAAAATTAATAAAGCTACATCAGGAACACTGTTTGGTGATTATCTTTTGCATATCGAATCTGAAAAAGAAGGTATTGCGCTTACAGCCTAAACAAACTAATTTGCATTAATTATTTTTTAGTTTGTTACATATTTATGAAAAAACACTTTTCAATATTTCTATTCTTTTTTTCTTTTCTGTTTGCTTCGCAGATTATTGCACAGGAAGTTGATATTATTCCTTATCTAAAAAAGATTGAACAAGGAAAACTTGAAGAAGTAAAATCTAATTTGATTAATTTAAAAACTGATTATCCTAAAAGTGCAAATCTAATTTTTCTTGAAGGTGTGTTAACTGAAAATGGACAGGACGCTGTTGTGCTTTATCAAACATTACTCGAAAGATATCCCAAGAACAGTTACGCAGATGCAGCGCTTTACAGAATTTACTCATACTATTTTGCACTTGGTTTATATAATACTGCTGATAAAAATTTAGATAAATTAAAAAAAGATTATCCTGAATCGCCTTATATAAAAATGGCTTCCGCCAATGTTGTAAAAAACGATGTTGAAGAAACCACTCCGCAAACCACAGAAATAAAAACTAATGATGAAAAAGTTTATCTATTTTCTGTGCAAGCAGGAGCATTTACAAACGCTGCAAACGCTGCTGCCCTAAAAAAAGAAATTGAATCAGTTGGGATGACTTCTTTTATTAAAGAAAAAAATGTAGCGGGCACAGTTTTTAACGTTGTGTATGTAGGCAAGTTTGAATCAAGAAAAGAAGCCGAAGATTTTCTTCCGATTGCGGATGCACGTTTTAGAATATCAGGACGAGTTGTTGAGATAAATCAGTGAACATTAAGTTTTTAGGTACTGGTTCAGGTGTAACCTTACTGCGTCGCTTTCATTCATCCTTTCTTATAACTTCATCAAATTACAATTTACTTGTTGATTGCGGCGATGGGATTTCAAAAGCAATTCTCAGTCAAAAAATTGAATACAATTCAATTGATTCAATTTTGATTTCACATTTTCATGCAGATCATTATGCCGGTTTGCCTTCTTTGATAACGCAGATGAAAATAGATAACCGAAAAAAAAATCTTGCTATCTATGTTCATTCATCTGAAAAAGATTTTTTAGAAAAATTTATTTTGCACTCTTATCTTTTTAAAGAAAGAATGACGTTTGATTTAAATATTATTCCGTTTAATGAAGAGAATGAAATTATTATTAACAATAAATTTCGATTTGTTTCAAAAATCAATTTGCACTTGAATAAGTACAAAAAACATGACAAAGAAAATAAATTAAGTTTTACATCACTAAGTTTTCTTTTTAAAGATGATAAAAATTCCTGTATTTATACCGGAGATGTTGGAAATGAAAAGGATTTGTTTCTTTTCAATCAAAAAGTTGATTGGTTTATTTCCGAGGTAACGCACATTGATCTTAACAGTTTAATAAATGTTTTACAAGATTTGGATCCGCGTAAAATAGTTTTGACGCATATTGATGACGCCACTGAAGAAGTTGTTAAAGTTTTCCTAAAAAGTATTCTTCGTTCTGTGGAGAAAGAACGGTTTATATCAGCTTTCGATGGACTTGAATTAAATCAATCTACTTAAATTCCACTTTATTAGCATCCCGCATTGTGCTATATTTGGCACACAATTTTTACAAAATGACAGACAAAACTATTTCAATTAAATGACGAGAGAAGAGTTTAAAACAAAAAACGGAATTATCGGCAAATCAAAAGAAATTAATGATTTGGTTGATATAATTATGCAAGTTGCACAGTCTGATATTTCTGTTTTAATTAATGGCGAAAGTGGAGTTGGTAAAGAGATTTTTGCCAAGGCAATTCACGCTCACAGCAATCGCTCTAACAAAACAATGATTTCTGTTAACTGCGGCGCGATACCCGAAGGAATAATTGAGAGTGAATTGTTCGGACATAAGAAAGGCTCATTTACAGGTGCAGTAGAATCACGTAAAGGCTATTTTGAAATTGCAGATAATAGTACATTATTTTTGGATGAGATTGGCGAACTACCACTTACTACCCAGGTAAAATTATTACGCGTACTAGAGAATCAAGAATTTATGAAACTTGGTGCGGAAACTGTCGTAAGAGTGGATGTTAGAATTATAGCGGCAACAAATAAAGATCTGCAAAAAGAAGTTGATGCAAGAAGATTTAGGGAAGATTTATTTTTCAGATTAAAAGCAGTTTCGTTAAACATCTCTCCGTTAAGAAAAAGAAAACCAGATATTGAAGAACTTGCAAAACATTTTATCAAAGGATATGCTGAAAACAATAAACTTTCAGTTCCTGAAATAACTCTCGGTGCTATAGAGATTTTAACAAACTATACCTGGCCAGGTAATATCCGCGAATTGAAAAATACTGTTGAAACAGCAATCGCATTAAACAGAGGAAAAACTTTAACTGAAGAAATGTTTACAGAGTTAAGATCTGATTATGTCGATTTTGATGAGCGAAGAAATCTGCCTGTGTTCTTAAGAAAAACTCCTGAAGATGCCGATCGTGAATTAATGTACCGCGCACTTTTTGAAATCAAAAAAGATATAATGGAATTAAAGGATATAATCACGCATCGTTTTAATGTTGAGGATTATAATCGAAAAGAAAATGCCGATGATGTTTTATCCATAAGAGAATTAGAAAAAGATGCGATAGTAAAAGCATTGGATAAAACAAAAGGCAGCAAACGTAAAGCTGCAAGATTGTTAAACATAAGCGAACGAACTTTGTACAGAAAATTAAAAGAATATGATATTACTGAATAAAAGAAATAAAATATTTTTAATAGCGATTTTAAATTTATTGTTTGTTGCATTAACAGCAATTAATTTTACATCGTGCTGTGCGTATTCTTTTACAGGTGCTTCGGTTCCGGAACATTTAAAAACAATTGCAATTCCAATTGCTGATGATAGAAGCGGATCAGGTGAACCTGGTTTAAGAGAAAACTTAACACAAAAATTAATTCAAAAATTTATTGATGATAATACTCTGCAGGTTTCTGAGCGTACATCTGCAAATGCTCTTTTAGAATGTTCAATCGTTTCACTTTCTGATGCACCTGCAATAGTTTCAGCAGGAGAAAGTATTACATCAAGAAGAGTAACAGTTGGAGTTAGAGTTATTTATCGTGATCTTGTAAAACGCACAACGGTTTTTGAAAAGACTTTTTCAAATTACAGTGATTATCTTTCGAGTAATCCAATTGAAGGAAGAAAGACAGCTATTGAAGAAGCAATCGACCTTATTAGTGAAGATATTTTGTTAGATACAGTTTCTGGTTGGTAATTAGAGAGGATATTTTATTTAAATGGAACAAGCAGTTTTAATCGGATATTTTTTTTCACTTTCAATTTTATTTTTATTTGGTTTGCACGGTTTTGTTATGATGTATTACCATCGAAAGTATGGTCATAAAAATCCTGTACCGGACAGTAATTATATTTTTGATAAAGTTGTAACTATTCAACTTCCGCTTTACAATGAAATGTATGTTATCGAAAGATTGATTGATTCGGTTTGCGCAATTGATTATCCAAAAGATAAACTGGAAATTCAAGTTCTTGATGATTCAACTGATGAAACAACAGCCATTGTTGCTAAAGCTGTTGAAGCAAAACAAAAATTAGGATTTGATATTGTTCATATTAGAAGAGGTTCGCGCGAAGGATATAAAGCCGGTGCGCTTAAAGAAGGAATGAAAATTGCCAAAGGTGAATTTATCGCAATCTTTGATGCAGATTTTATTCCGCAAAAAGAATTTTTAATGAAAACACTTGCTCATTTTACCGATGAAAAAGTTGGAATGGTACAAACGAGATGGGAACATCTTAACGGTGATTATTCAATCATTACAAAAGCGCAGGCACTTGCACTTGATGGACATTTTGTAATTGAACAAACTGTTCGTAACAAATCAGGTTTCTTTATCAACTTTAACGGAACCGGCGGCGTTTGGAGAAAAAAATGTATTGAGGATGCAGGCAACTGGCACGCTGATACGTTAACTGAAGATTTGGATTTAAGTTATCGTGCTCAGCTAATTGGATGGCGGTTTGTTTTCTTAAAAGATTTTACTTCACCTGCAGAATTACCATCTGAAATAAATGCTTTAAAGGCTCAGCAATTCCGTT
Organism: uncultured Ignavibacteriaceae bacterium; assembly: GCA_963704275.1. Taxonomy (GTDB): domain Bacteria; phylum Bacteroidota; class Ignavibacteria; order Ignavibacteriales; family Ignavibacteriaceae; genus IGN3. Next base: position 112,216 of record CAVPHP010000008.1, read on the forward strand.
GGACAAAAGGCGCTGTGGAAACGGCAAAAAAGATTCTTCCGCTAGTTTGGAAATCAAAAGTACCAATGAGGGTAAAACTTCAATCAACTTTTCATTTAACTAACAATTTAGTTTTTCCATTTATTCTGCTTGCAGCAATTTTAAATGTTCCATTAATATTTATAAAGAACAGTGGAGCACATGAAGTATATTTTGCAATAATGTCTTTGTTTGTACTTGCATTTGTAAGCTCATTTTTATTTTATATGTACTCACAAAAAGATATTCGCACAGATTGGCGAAAGAGAATAGTGCTTTTCCCATTATTTATGGCTGGCAGTATGGGCTTGGCTGTAAATAATTCCCGTGCAGTCTTTGAAGGATTAATGAACAGAAAAAGTGAGTTTGTTCGTACGCCAAAATTTAAACAGGAAAGCGGAAAAGATACCTTTGTAGGAAATAAATATTTAAATAAAAAACTTGGGCTTTCAGTCTTTGTTGAAGCAGTACTTGCTGTTTATTGTTTTATCGGAGTTCTTTCATCAATTTATTTTATGGAGCTTGCTTCAATACCGTTCCAGATTTTGTTTACTTTAGGATTTTCGTTCATTGCTTATACATCAATTAAACACGCTTATGCGGTAAAGAAAATTCAATGAGCATTAATCAATACGATGCGTTCAATCAAAAAGTAAGTTTGATTTATGAGTACAACAATAAATCACCATTGTTTGCTCGTGTTGCTGAAAATGAAATAGAAAAAAATAATATTGATGAAGCAATAAAAATTTTAACGGAAGGCTTAACAAATCATCCTGATTTTTCTGTCGCTTATTTTCTACTTAGTAAAGCTCACACTATTAAAGGCAATTACGGACAAGCATTAAAGTATGTAAAAAAGGGAAGTGAACTTATTCACTCGCCAAAAACATTTGATTATTACTTACGCGAAATTGATGCTGTAAAAAAACAAAGACAATTATTTAATGTATCGCGCTGGGCTGATTCTGCAAATGAAAAATTTTTAATGGTTAACCCGGAACAAACAAATAAATCAGAAAAAGAAAATCCAACCGAAAGCATCGAAGAAACACTTAATAAACTTACCGCCGAAATTGAAGGCACAACTCAAATCGTTAAAGAAGCAAAAAAGAAAATAGAAGAAACAAAACCCAAAACTTTTTCACACAACGATTTTATTGTTTCTGAAACTCTTGCGAAGATTTACATCACCCAGGGTGAGTTTAAAGAAGCTATCTACGTTTATAAAAAACTAAAACAAAAAAATCCTGAAAAAGAAAATTATTTTGATTCAAAAATTGCTGAGTTGAAAGCAAAGATAAACGGTTAATTATTCTTCTATTACTGCATACTTTTTTATTACCTTTGTACTATGACTGATACAACTAAAAGTCAAATTTTAACTAGAATATTCTATATTCGTCCGCTTCTAACTGTGGCAAAGGACTTGCTTGGTAAAGTGCTAATAAAGAAAGATGGGAGCCTTGTTTTAGCCGCAAGAATTATTGAAGTTGAAGCATACGATGGAAAAATTGATAAAGCAGCCCACACGTATATTGGCAAAACAAAACGTAACGAAATTATGTTCAATGAAGGCGGATATCTTTATGTTTACTTTACCTACGGTGCACATTTTTGCTGCAATGTTGTTACCGGTAAACAAAATCATGGTACCGCAGTTTTGATTCGTGCTGTTGAGCCTTTACGCGGGATTAATAAAATGATCGAAAACAGATTTGGCAGAGATTTGAAATCCGAAAAAGAAATTTATAATCTAACAAGCGGACCCGGAAAAGTTTGCAAAGCTTTAGGAATTAATATAGAACATTACGGTTACGATTTAACAAACAGTAATATTTTTATTATCGATCAACCAAAGCTAAAAAAAAATATGATTGGTATTTCTAAAAGAATTGGAATTACAAAATCTGCTGGATTGCCCTGGAGATTTTTTGAAATTGGAAATCCATATTTATCAAAATGATTACTGAACCTAAAAATATTTTAATTGTTAGAACCGATAGAATCGGTGATCTTGTTTTAACTTTACCTTTAGCTGGTTTGATTAAAAAACAATATCCAAACTGCAGAGTAAATTTTCTTGTTCGCGAATACACAAAAAGTATTGTAAGCAATCATCCTTTTATTGATGATGTAATTGTTCTTAAAGAATCTGATGGCAAAGACAATTTGTTTGATAATTTAAATCTTATCAAACAGAAAAGGTTTGATACTTGTATTGTCGTTCGTCCAATGTTTATTCCTTCATTAATTATGTTTTTAAGCGGAATAAAAAATAGAATTGGAACTGGTTACAGATGGTATTCTTTTCTGTTCAATCAAAAGTTTATGAACATAGAAAAAATGCAGAGCGGCATGAACTTGAGTTTAACATAAATCTTCTTGAAAAATTAAATATCAAAAACAATGTTGATGAAGAAAATGTTAGCTATAGTTTAAATGTGGATGAACAATCATTACAAAAAATAATTAAGATTTTATTGGATGAAAAAATTGATTTGCAAAAACAAATTGTAATTGTTCATCCCGGCAGCGGCGGAAGTTCAATCGATTTGCCAATAAATAAATTTACTGAACTTGTAAAAAAACTTGATGATGATGATTATCAAATAATATTAACCGGCAGCAAAAATGAAATTGAACTTTGTGATAAAATTAAATCAACAAGTAATGCAAAAAATCTTTCGGGCAGATTTAATTTAGCTGAAATAATTGCAGTGATAAGTAAATCATCGATGTTTATTTCAAACTCAACAGGACCAATTCACATTGCGGCGGCACTTGGAAAATTTACAGTTGGCTTTTATCCCAAAATTGTTTCCTGCTCAAAAGAAAGATGGTCGCCCTACACAAATAAAAAATTGGTGTATGAGCCAAGCATAGATTGCAAAAATTGTAAACGTGAGCAGTGCGAAAAATTAAATTGTATGGATTCGATTGATATAAATAATGTGTATATCGATATTAAAAATGTTCTAAATAAACTTTAAGGAGTTGTAGATGAAATCCTTTATTAAAATAAATTTGATTACAATAATTCTGTTTATAACAATGATTGCTTTGTCATCAATTATGGCGCAGAAGAAAGATGAATTCCGTAAAATTGAAAACAATGCATTTCGCGAAGGTGAAAAACTTACCTTTGATGTTAAGTATGGTTTTGTTACAGCAGGAGTCGCATCTTTTGAAATACCAAAAATTAAAAAGATATCCGGTAGAGAAGCATACCACGTAACTTTTGAAGTAAATACAGTTTCTACATTTGATAACTTTTTTAAAGTGCGCGATCGATACGAAACATACCTTGATGTGAAAGGAATTTTTCCCTGGAGATTTGAACAGCACATACGCGAAGGAAGTTACTCAAGAGATTTTTCTGCTTTCTTTGATCAGCGAAAAGGCAAAGCAAAAACCAGCGGCGGTGAATATGATATTCCTAAATATGTAAACGATATTGTTTCAGCTTTCTTTTATGCAAGAACTTTGGATTACTCAGGATTAAAAGTTGGTGATAGAATTCCATTAAAGAATTTTTATAAAGATAAAGTTTACGATCTTGATGTAGTTTACCACGGCAAAGAAACTATTGAAGTTGAAGCTGGAAAATTTGATTGTATAATTGTTGAACCTTTGGTACAAGAAGGCGGATTGTTTAAGAACGAAGGCAGCATAATGATTTGGCTAACAAACGATGAAGCAAAAATTCCGGTTAGAGTTAAAACAAAAGTTGTAGTCGGCGCAATCAATTCTGATTTAACAGGTTACAGTGGTGTTTATGGAAAATTATCGTCTAAGAGAAAATAATAAGTTAGAATTTTAATTTATTCTGAGAGGTCGAAATATTTGACGAATGATTAAACATCTCAATTACAAAAAGGTTTAGTTGTGAAAACTGGTTAATAATAATTAATCAATAGAGTATTTTTTAAGTATATATTACTAAACAATTACTTTGTCACTGAATAACTTTTCGATATATTTCACCCAACAAATCGGGGAAAAAATTTTAACATTATTTTGAGATATTTTTTCTTCTAATTAAATATATTTTCAGCCTCTTTTTGAAATTTTCACCCTTTCAGAAAAGCCAAACAATTTTAATTACAAGCTAATACAGCTACAAACTATTCGGATTTACTATGCTTGATAAAATTATTGTGTCATGATCTTAACACCTGTAATTATATTTTTTGATTTTCAAGTTATATTTGGGCAAGCAGGAACTTACTACGATGCTCTCAACACTTCCTCATCCAGTTTTGTCACTGATTTAGCAAGCAGAATAAGAAGCCCTTACACACAGATCAGTTACAACCTTTTTGATGAAACTAATATCGCGAACTTTGCGTCAATTAATAACG
>CAVPHP010000009.1:0-19970 GCA_963704275.1 uncultured Ignavibacteriaceae bacterium
GGTTAATTCGACTGGAACTACATCCCAACCGATAACTTTTACATTATCAATTGCCCACCACCAGTCCCACGCCGGCTGCACACTTCTAAATCTGAGTAAGAAACTTTGTGATGCAACAGAAGAACTAATATTTATTAGTTCGTGTGTGTTTCTAATATCAGTAACATCAAAGGTTTTAACTGCAGTCCAGGCTGTTCCGCCATCAACACTTACTTCAACATATCCGAAATCAGAAGTGTTAATTGCTTGCCAATCATTATCAAATTCTAACTGAACTGAAAGATACATAGAAGCATCAATTGGATTTGTAACTGTTGCTGTGGTAAGTGAGTTACCTCCACTACCAACATTATCTGCATCAGCAGCAAAAACACCACCAGTTGCAGAAGCAGGAAGAGTATAAGCATTTGGATAAGGTGGATTGAATATTGTCCATATACCAATAGGATTACCACCATCATTGGTAATTGTCCAATGTCCGGTTCCAGCTTCAAAATCATCCTCGAATAATGTTACTAAAGCAGGATCATCCATTGTTGTAAATGACCATGTGGCGGAAGGAGCTGCACTGCAAGTATCATTCTTACAAACTACTTTCCACTGATAGGTTTTAGAATACTGAAGTGGTGGTATTGGAAATGTTTCAATGGGTGCACCGCTGTAAACGGAAACTACGTTTCCTGTTGGTCCAAAAAATACTTCTACGTTATTTGTACCTGCGCCGTTTGTCCAGGTAGCGTTTGCTGGTGGTGAAAGAGGATCAACACCTGAGGTTCCATCAGCAGGACTTGGATTAGTTGCAGGACCAACCGGGCATGGAGGACCAGTTGAAACTAACTCATAAGCAAATAATCTATCAGGAAGACCTTGTAGTAATCCACCAATAGAAGCAAAACCAGAAACAATACCTGTACTAACAAAAAGTCCACCTGCAATTGCACCAGTTTGACCAACACCAATATCAGTAATAACATCGTGTTGAACGCCAGTTGGTAAACCTGTTGTTGGATTAACTTGCACAATAATTTGTGGAACACCTGCACCTGCGCCCTGTCCCCAGAACCATAAAAATGGTCCGCCTGGAGAATAAGTATCAAATGCAGCGCCATATATACTAGTTGTACCTAATGTTGCATAAGTTAATGTCTGTAAAAGTGCGCCAGACATGCTAATTAGTTGTGGGTTTGTTGAAAAGTTACCAATCCAAAAACCGCCTGCTCCTGCATTTGCTGTAGGATCGTAAGTAATATATCTTACAGTTTGAGGCGCAGTTATTGTTCCAACTAATGTCTTTGTTGCAGGATCAATTATGGCAATTGAGGTTGTATTTCGTCCGGCATATAAAAATGTACCGTCAAAAGTAAGAGATCTTGTTCCAGTAACACCAGTAACAGAAAATTCTTCTATTAATGTGCCTGAAGACGTCCATCTATGAAATAGGGCTGATGCCCAACGAGAAGTCCAATATTCATTAACATTTGGTAAAAATATTGCGGCTGCATTACCTGCAAGACCGGTAACAACTGTAGCATCATAGTCAACTTGAACATCCCATATAGCTTCAATTGTTTGGTAATTAGGTTTAACTTCGTTAGAAATTAAATTAGGACTCACATCTTGAATTGATTCAAAATGTTGAGAAAAGTTACTGCTCACCCCGAGCAAAACAAAAAGAATTGAAAAAGTGAAAATTCTTTTTAACATAAAACCTCCGAATGAATTGTTTGAAATAGTATTAATTAGAACTGAATTCAAAATACGATTAGATTTTAATCAAAAATCTAATTTTACGCAAGTTTTTACTTTATTTTTTTGAAATAAAGTTTTATGCCAAATAATTAATTCTTCTTCAAAGTTAGTTTTTAAATACTTGTACAATAATTCTTCACAAAAAAAAGCCTCGCATATTTCAGCGAGGCTTTTAACTTTAAGTTAATAAGAAAATGATTTTATTTCGTTAAGATCATCTTTCTTACTGAACTGAATTTCTGTCCATCTATTCCATCTGCATCTATTCTGTAGAAGTATACACCACTGTTTAATGAACTTGCATTAAAGGAAACTTCCTGGCTTCCTGCTGCTAATTGTCCATTTATTAATGTTGCTACTTCCTGTCCTAATACATCAAATATCTTTAAGCTTACCTTGCTATCTACTGCTAAGCTAAAGTTTATTTTTGTACTTGGATTGAATGGATTTGGATAGTTTTGACCTAATGCAAATTCTTTTATTCCTAAAACTGTCAACTTCTATAGCATTTGAATATTCAAATGTTCCATCGAAATCTACTTGTTTTAGTCTGTATGTATAGGTACCTGCATTTACATTCTGATCAACGTAAGAATAGTTCTGAACTTCAGTCGTTGTTCCGTGTCCGGCTACAAATCCTACAACTTGATATTCACTTCCGCTGCTTCTTTCGATCTGGAAGCCGCTGTTGTTTAATTCAGTTGCTGTCTGACCAGTTTAGATTTACATTCTTGTTATCTGTTGTTGCTGCAAATGATGTTAATTCAACTGGGACTACAAAGGTCAACTGCATATTATCAAAATACATATTGTCGTTATTGAACGAATTACCATTAAATGATAATTCTAATTGTAGATTTGATGAACCTGATGCTGGTGTTGTAAAGTTTACAGTATAGTCTGCTGGTCCAACATTTCCAGTAGGATTTACATTTGACCATAATGGAACTTTAGTAACACCGCCATCATATGTTGCTTCTAAAGCTATTGTTCCTGATGGATCTGCATACCAATCAAAGAACCATTTGAATTGGAATGTTAAATCAGAAGAATTTGGCGCATTAATTACAACAGATCTTATTCGTGATTCACCATTAAATGATGGTGTCCAGCTCATTTTTAACTCTGGTGTTGCTCCGCCTGCATTTGTACCTGCTGCTGATGACCAGTTTGTTAATCCTAATGGTCCAACTGCTGTCCATTGACTAAAATTAGCAAAGAAATCTTCAAATAATACGTTTGGATTTTGTTCAGTTGTAAATGACCATGTTGCAACAGGAGCAGCACTACACGTATCATTTTTATCAACAACTCTCCATTGATATACAGTTGCATAATTTAATGGAGAAGGAATTGGTAGTGAAGCAATTGGTGCGCCACTATAAACAGAAACTAAATTTCCAACAGGTCCAAAAAATACTTCTACATTATTTGTACCTGCACCATTGGTCCAGGTTGCATTGCCAGGAGTAGTTATGCTAACGCCTGTAGTTCCATCAGCGGGACTTGGATTTGAAGCAGGAACAACAGGGCATGGAGGACCAACGAGATCAAAAGTAGCAGCTATATTCCAGTTATAGTTCAAAGTTGGTGCAAGAACAGATAATCTATCCCAAACACCGCCGCTATAAATTCTATCACCATTATATGCAGCAGGTCCAGGGTCAACACCACAAGGATAACTGCCAGTAGCGTGTGTTACTTCATAACCTATCCAAAGGTCTGTTGTTCCAGTTACGATATAAGGTGTTGTTAAGGTAATTGTATTCCAGCTAAGAGCAACAGGTGTAAATGCCTGGCTATAAACTTCAGGTCCAGCGATTAAATCAGTATTAGGGCCATAAAGCACTAATCTCGCAGATGTTGGCACATCATTTATGTATACTTCAACTGACATTAATCCTTGGGTAGCAACTGCACCAAGTTCTGTTGGAGTAAATCTTGCGGCAACAGAAAAAGTACCACCGGATGTAAGACCGATTGCATCGAGGTTAGTACCATTATCCCATCTTAAAACTGTTGATTCTGTATTTTGGCTACCCGTGGTGCCATTTGTTGTATATTTACCAACTGTTTGTTTCTGTGATGAGAAATCTTGGGCTAAAATTGGTAAGGAAACCATTAGCACTAAAAGTGACCAAAGGAATGTACGAAATTTGAACATAGAACCTCCGTGAAATAATTTAGTAAATGAGAGTTAGTATAAATTTAATTGTTGTTTTTATCAAACAACATATTAATTTCGACGATACAACACTTTTATAAAATGACTAGTGGGATTACTTTAGATAAAAATAATTACAAAAATCAATATATAGCCAAACAATCTCTAAATGGCTTCAAGATTTTAATGAATATTTATATTCTAAGCAAATATTTAATCGACTTAGTTTAAATATTAATCAAAATAATTTTATGCCAAAGTTTACATTAACCCTATTTTTTCATTCTTCTTAATTGATTCTTCCGATAATTTTTTTTTGAAATCCATAATCTTTTTTTGAATATCTGAATTTCCGGTTCCGAGTATCTGGGCTGCAAGGATTCCCGCATTTTTTGCACCGTTAATTGCAACTGTTGCAACAGGTACCCCTGAAGGCATTTGGACGATTGATAAAAGAGAATCTAATCCTTCTAAGGATTTAGATTTAATGGGAACACCAATAACCGGTAACGGAGTAAAAGCAGCAGTAACACCCGGTAAATGTGCCGCGGCACCAGCGCCTGCAATTAAAACCTTCATTCCCCTTTCGTGGGCATTGCTTACATATTCTGCGAGTAAATGAGGACTGCGATGTGCTGAGATTATTTTCATCTCATTTGTTATTCCAAATTCATTTAAAATATCTGATGCTTCTTTCATAATTGGAAGATCAGAATCGCTGCCCATAATTATTCCGACTTGAATTGTATTTGACATAATTTACCTTTCTATTTTTTATTTATTTCCAGTTTACCTGTTTTATATTTTTTCCATCCGATTGCAAAAGTACTGCGCCCATTTCATCAGTTCTGTAAATCTTTGAATTTAATTTTTGTAAAGAATATATAACTGATTTTGCAGGATGATTAAATTTATTTTTTATGCCCGCGCTCACCAAGGATATTTTTGGTGTTACTAAATTCAAAAAAGCCAAAGAAGATCCTGTTTTACTTCCGTGATGCCCAACTTTTAAAACATCAGAATCAAGCATCTCTCTAAAATTGGTTGCAAGAAAATATTCCGCCGGATGTTCGCAATCGCCAACAAACAAAAATGAAGTTTTGCCGAATACTATTTTTATTACTCCACTTTTATTATTACTCGAAAAACTTTTATAGGAATAACTGTTTGGATCATTTAAAAAATATATTTTTGCATTGCCGACATCGAATGAATATTTATCATAGCTTTTACTTTTTACTTTTCTATCCTTTAAATACTTTTCTAATCGCAAAGATTTTTTATTTGAATCCGGTCGAGGTCTGAATATTTCGCTTATTCTATCGTTATAAATCAACGAAATAAATCCACCGTAATGATCTAAATCCAAATGAGAAATAAATCCATAATCAATTTTTTTAATCCCAAGATAATCTAATAACGGGATAATTACCCGCTCACCATTATCGATAAACGGATTTGCTTCACCCGCATCAATTAATGCTGTATTACCGTTTGGAAATTGGATAAGAAATGCATCACCCTGTCCAACATCAACCATAAAGATATTTAGTTTATTTTTTTCAAGTATTTCTTTGTTATCAAAAGTAGAATAAATGATCATTGAAAAAATTAATACGATTGATAGTGAAATTTTTAAATACAGTTTATCCGTTTTTTGGAGTTACAAATAATATCAAACCTAATCCTGCATAAAAAATAATTGCATCGTACAAAGTATAATTTCTAATCCACAAAAAAGAAAAATCTAAACTACCGGTATATTTAATAAATGAAATCATCCAACCCGAAATCAAATCGTTGGCTGCAGCAAAGTAAATTGCAATGCTGTATGAAAATAATCCAACAAATACGGTTATAAATGCAATTCCAATTATCACACCGACTGCGGGAATAACAATTAAATTTGCGAACAGCGCAATTATAGATAGCTTACTAAAGTAAGCAAGTGTAAATGGCAGCGTTCCGATTTGTGCGCTTAACGATACGCCAATAAATAATAAAATATTTTCTATCCACTTTTGTTTTAAGCGTAACTTATAAATTATTTTTTTGAAATATGGATGAAGAATTCCAATTGCGAGTACCGCAGAGAAAGATAATTGAAAACCCGGATTATAAATTTCATTCGGATTTATCAATAGTATTATAAACGCTGCGATTGAAATTGAGTTTATAATATTTGTAGTTCTGTTTGAAAGAAAAGCAATAATGATTACAACTGTCATTAATGTGGCCCGAAACACTGACGGAGGCACACCTGTTAAAAACATAAATCCTAATAATCCAAGTATTGTAAGTGTTGATCGAAGATAGATTCCAAATCGTCCGAAGATAAAAATAAAAATCACAAGCACATATCCGACGTGCAAACCAGAAACAGCAAGTATGTGTACAACACCTGAATTTATAAATTCGTTTTTTGTTTCAAAATCAATTTCACTTCTGTCTGCAAGAAGCAATCCGCGTAACAAGCCTGCGGTTTGCTGATTATGCAAATCGTGAATTATTTTATCAATTGACTTTCTAACTGTGAAAAGTAAAGATTTAAAAAAACTTTTTTCTGATGAAAGAATTTTAATACTGTCCGTATCGTATGAAACAAACAATCCCGTTATGCCATTTTGTTTTAGATATTTATCATAATCAAACTCACCAGGATTTCTTCTGTCTCTTCCCTTTTGATATGTGCCTGTTAAAAATATTTTATTTCCGGCGTTAACCTTTTTGTAAAGTTGTTTTCTTTGTTCATCATTACCCCTGAATTTACAAATCAATTTGTCGTTAGCTACAATCAATTTATTATCTATCAAAATTGAATCAGTCTTAACAGTAAAAACTATTTCAAATGATCTTTTGAGTTCAACATCTAAAACTTGAGCATAAAGTTGCGCGTTTTTTTCTTTTTGATATTTGGTGAGTGGAGTATTTATTTGTGTTTGATTTTGTGCCGCAATTAAATATCCAAAAGCAAACATCATCAATAATAAAATTGATGTTAAAAGAATTTTATTAAATCGAAATTTTAGATAATTGAAAATTATTAATAATAGAATTGAAAGCACAAAGAAAATTATTATTTGAAAATAGTTAAAATGGAATTGGAAAAAGTTTGCAGCAAGGATTCCAATTATAAATGCTATTGTAGATTTTATAAATGGATAATTTTTCAAGTGCAATATTTTATTATTGATGGTTTTATGTCGGATAAATCTTTTATGCTCTCAGCTAATTGCTTTGCATTTTTCCCGGCAGTAATCATAAGAGCTGGATTCAACGTATGTGTTTTTACTGACAGATCTTCAATATTTCCGTGATCAGAACAAATAACTAAAGTCAATTCATCTGAATTAAGTTCAGTTAAGATACTAAATAAAAATTTATCCAGATTATTGTAAATCGTTTCAAACTCATCAGCAATTCTTCCGTGTCCCAAATGGTCTGTTAGAAAAAATTCATATAATGTAAAATCATTTTTAGCTGCAACTTTTAATAATCTTCGTGCTGCAATTTCAGGACTAATAATTTTAAGCTGATAATTTAATTTACGATTCCATCTTTCATTTGTAATCTCTGCAGTAAGAGCTGTTTTTCTTCTGATTTCTTTAATCGTATTTAATTTAATGCCTGTTAATCGGCAGCTTAACGATGTTACGCTTAATCTTGTTTTACCGGATTTTAGGTAATCAAAAAAAACTTTTGGAAATGCATTTACAAAGCTTACTTTTTTGTCGCTGTCTTTATACGCTTTAAAAATATTTTCTTTTTCGATTATTGGAATTGTGGTTGAATATGGAAACGGTCCAAAATGTTTTCCAACAAATTTTGGTGCGTTCATTCCGCAGAATATTGATACCTGCCCCGTTCCGCTTTGTGGTAAACCTTCAACACCTAATCTTGCATCGGCAGGAAATAAATAAACTCCATCTTTATTTAAATATTGATTTTCTAAATGTGGAATTTCTCCAAAGATTTTTTCAAATGTTTCAAATCCATATTTGAAAAACGGATTAAACTCAAAATCCTTTTTTCCAATCCCAATGCCGTCAATAAATATCATTAAAACATTATTCAATTTTTATCCGATTTTTTGGATTCAACTAAAATGGTAACCGGACCATCATTAATAATTTTTACTTGCATCATCGCACCAAACTTTCCGGTTTTAATTTTTTCTGCACCAAGATTTTGTTTCATCCGCTCAATAAATTTTTCGTAAATCGGAATTGCAGTTTCTGGTCGCGCAGCATCAATAAAACTTGGTCTGTTTCCTTTTTGTGCATCTCCATACAATGTAAATTGAGAAATAATTAAAACTTCTCCATCAACATCTTTTAATGATAAATTCATTTTATCATTTTCATCTTGTGCAAATGCATCCCTTTGGGAAAATATTCTTAAGTTTGAACATTTATCGGCAACAAATAATAAATCGTTTTCAGTATCATCGGATTTAATTCCAAGTAGAATTACAATTCCTTTTCCAATTTCTTCTTTATAATTTTCTTCGGATATGTAAACGCCGCCTTCCTTAACTCTTTGAACAAGCGCTCTCATTTAAGTTCTCCGCAAATTATTCTTTCAATTCCGGCATAATCTTTTGTGATTTTAATATTTGTAAATCCTGCAGCTTCAATCAAATTAAAAATTCTTTGCTGCTGATCTTTTCCGATTTCAAAATATAATTTGCCGCCATTATTTAAAAGTATTTTTGAAGATAAAATAATTTTGTTGTAAAAAGTTATACCATCGCCGCTATCAGTTAATGCAAAGCGTGGTTCATAAACTTTTAGTTCAGGTTCAAGGGTTTCAAAATCTTTTTCAGAAACGTACGGTGGATTTGAAACTATCACATCAAATTTACCAAGCTGATTTAGATCGCTATTTAGTATATCAAATAACTTTAAATCAATTCTATCCTGCAATAAATTTAATTCAGTATTTTGTTTTGCAACTTGCAATGCTTTTTCACTAATATCAATCGCAGTAACTTTTATCATTGGTAAGTTTTTTAGAAGTGAAAGCGAAATGTTTCCGCTGCCAACCCCAATATCCAAAATTTTTAACTCAGCATTTTTATCGGTTTCATTAATAATTTGCTCAACAAGCAGTTCTGTTTCCGGTCGTGGAATTAAAACATTTTCGTTTACAATTAATTTCATTCCGTAAAATTCAACATTACCAACAATGTACTGCAACGGAATTCTCAATCCACGCTTGCGAATTGCTTCTCGATAAGTTTGTACTTCACTTTCAGCAAGCGGTTTATCAAAGGCAAGATATAGTTCTAAACGTTTACATTTCAGAATTTCAGCAAGTAAAATTTCTGCGTTAGCTCTGGGAGATTCTACACCTTTTTTATCAAGATACTCTGTGGAAAGTTTTATAACTTCTAATACTGTAATCATAAATAAAATTATATTGAAAGGTGTTTAAACGGAAAATAATAATCTGAACTTAACTTGAAAATAAAATCTTTTCGCTATTTCAATCTGTCTTTAAGCGTGTAGATATTATCAATCTCACTTGGATCGTAACCACGTAACACACCAACGTAATAAGAAATCCAATCGCCTAAATAAATTAGATCTAACAAACGCACTTTAAATAATTCTTCTTTGCTGTTTAACGTAAGCGTTTCAACTCCGCTTTTTGCAAAAATATCTTTTAAGATTTCAAATCTTTTTTCTATCTGCGGATGATAAGTTTCATCAACGATGTTTATAATTTTTGAATGGAATACTTTTTCCTGATATGATTCCCAGCCGATAATTTCATTGTGATTCATTTCCGGAATTTCATTGTGGAAAGCATGAAGTTTGGAATTTTCATTCAACTGACATTTAAATCTGTAACCAACAGCACTTGTAGAATCAGCAACAGAATAGATAACAGGAATAAATCCCAACAAAGATTCTGCAAATTTGTATGCAAAGTTTCCATCCTGTGAATACTCAATACCCTTTTGCTTCCATAGATTAATTATTTTTTCAACAACTTCTGTTTGATCAGCAGCAAGATTTAAATGCTGAAAAACTTTTAACAACGAAAAGAAACTTAATCCAAGTGAGTAGCGCGGTTGAAATCCTGTTTGAACTTTTACTATTGGAATATTTTTATTTATTGCAATCGTTTCAACTTCGCCACCGGTTGTAATGCAAACTATTTTGCATCCAATTTCAATTGCTTGTTTTAATGATGAAATAGTTTCCTCAGTGTTGCCCGAATATGATGACGCAATAAATAAAGTATTTTTATTTGCAAACTTTGGTAAGTTGTAATTTCTATTAACTACAATTGGAATCAAAACTTCATCACTCAAAAAGTTTTTTATAAGATCAGCACTGATTGCAGAGCCGCCCAATCCGCTTATAACGATATTTGATAATTCGGATGAGTTTATTCCAGCAATAATAAAATTATTCCTCCAGGCAAACTCAACTTGTTTGTATGTATTAATTAAAACATCAAATTGATTCTGAGGATCGTACTTTGCAGCATATTCTTTTATTTGCATTAAATAATATTCCTTGTCCTTGTTATGTTATTGTCATCAAAAAACTTTTTAACTTTTTTCTGAATATCAATTTCAGTTTTACATTTTAGACATTCTTCAGCCAATGCTTTTGCTTTTTTAAATTCAAAACCACGAATAATTCTTTTAGCATAAAGAAGAGTTGCCGGGCTCATACTTAAAGAATCCATTCCTAAACCAACCAACAGCGGAATTGCAAGTGTATCAGCCGCCATTTCTCCGCAAATACTAATCGGAATTTTCCTGTGCTTTGCAGCTTCTACAATATGATGAATAGTTCTGATAACTGCGGGATTAAATTCCTGATATAGATCAGAAACTAAATCATTACCGCGATCAACAGCCATCAAATATTGTATTAGATCGTTTGTACCAATACTGAAGAAATCAACCTCGTCTGAAAATTCTTTAGCCATAACAGCGGCTGATGGAACTTCAATCATAATTCCAATTTTAATTTGATTATCAAATTTTATTTTTTCTCTTTTTAGATCACTTTTACACTCGTGAATAATATCATTTGTACGCCAAACTTCATCGAGAGTAGAAATCATAGGAATCATAAAGCGAACATTTTTATTTTCACTTGCTCGAAGCACAGCACGAATTTGCGTTCTGAATAACGATTCATTTTCCAAAAGAAATCGTATCCCGCGTAAACCTAAAAATGGATTTGGCTCTTTGTAATCACTTATACTAAACTTATCACCGCCAACATCAAATGCCCTAATGGTAATAACTTTAGGATACATTCTTGAGGCTAGCTTTGAATAAATATTTGCTTGTTCATCTTCTTCAGGAAAAAAACCAAGCTCATTTAAAATTTGTTCTGATCTGTATAATCCAATACCAGAAGCACTGCTTGTTAGTACAACATCAATCTCACCTGTAACATCAACATTTGCTTCTAACTTTATTTCTTTTCCATCCAGTGTAACAGCGGGTTGATCTCTTAACTCCTCTAATCCCTTTTGAATCTCCTGCAGCTTCTTTTGTTTTTCGGTAAAGAAATTTATTTGATCTTCCGTTGGATTTGGAATTATGTAACCATGAAATCCATCAACAATAACGGTATCACCATCTTTAATAAGTTCAGTTGCATTATGTGTTCCAACAACTGCGGGAATATTTAACGATCGCGAAATGATTGCTGCGTGTGAAGTTAATCCACCGTGATCCGTTACAAATGCTAACGCTTCTCTCCTTGAAAATAAAAGCGTATCAGCAGGAGTTAAAAATTCGCTGATAACAATTAACTTAGTTTCAATTTTAGATTGCCATCTTTTCTTTTGCAGATTTCTTATGATACGATTTTTAATATCTTCAATATCGTGTGCACGTTCTTTCATATAGGATTCGTGCGAGATTATCATCAACTCTTGATATTTAGAAATCTCATTCGCAACAATATACTCCGGCTGAATTTTTTCGTTGCTAATTCTATCTTCAATATTTTGGATTAAAATTGGATCATCAAGAATCATTACTTGAGCTTCAAAAATTGCAGCACGAACTTCATCCATTTTTTCGCGTGCAAATCCAAATATTTTATTTAATTCTTTTTTTGAATGAAGCAGAGCTTCACGAAAATTTTCGATTGCTTCATCAACATCGGTTATTGGTGCTTTACTTATATCAAGTTTTTCTTTTGCAAAAAGATAAACCTGCCCTATAACAATTCCGGGTGCAGCAGCAATTCCTGTAATTTTATTTTCAGCGTTCTTGTAAATGTCTTTAAATGATTTCATAACTCGTCAAATCCCCTTTCAAAGTATGCTGATATTTCATCACAAGCTTGTTGTTCATCAAGACCATCAAAAGTCAATTTCAGCTCAGAACCAATTTCAGCCGCAAGTGTCATCACACCAATAATACTTTTGCCATTAATGCTCATTCCATCACGATAAATAAAAAAATCACTTTTGTATTTTGCAGCAAGTTTAACAATTGTTGCTGCGGGACGAGTATGAAGTCCAGCTTTGTTTGCTATCTTAACAGTTTTTTCAATCATTATTTATTTCTTTTGATTAATGAATCGGCAAGCCAGTGGAATATTTCAATCTCACCCTTGTTTGATAGTTTATTAATTGAGTTTAACGCTTTGTTAGTGTAACTACGAATTGCACCTTTAGCATCGTCAATTACGCCGAGCTTTTCGTAATTTTTTTTGTAATACTCAATTTGATTTTCTTTGATACCTTTATTAGCAATTACTTTTAGTAAATCTGCTTTGTCTTTTCCTTTTGCTTTTTCAAGAGCTTTAATAAACAAAAAAGTTTTTTTGCCTTCCATTAAATCGCCGCCAATTTTTTTACCAAACTCAAATTTATCAGCAGTAATATCTAAAAGATCATCCTGAATTTGAAAAGCAATTCCAAGGTACTTTCCATAGTTTGAAAGTGCTTTAATATCCTCTTTACTTCCATTTGCAAGATAGCCGCCAAGTTCACAGCACATTCTTGCAAGCGCAGCTGTTTTTTTCTCAATCATTTTTATGTATTCAGGCAGTGAAACATTTTTACGTGTTTCAAATTCCGTATCCAAACTTTGTCCTTCGCAAACTTCAACCAAACCCTTTGTAAATGAATCAAGTGCTTGCTTTGCATTAACTTTACAATCCTTTAACAAAAACTCGTATGCAACTGCAGCAAGAATATCGCCGGTTAAAATTGCAGTATTTAAATTATATTTTTTATGAAGAGTAAGATTTCCTCTGCGTAAATCTGCATTATCCATTATGTCATCGTGAACAAGTGTAAAGTTATGAAGCATCTCAACGGAAAGAGCTGCGTTATAAAATTTTTTATAATTTCCGCCAACAGCGTTTGCAGAAAGTAAAACTAGTAACGGTCGTAATCGCTTGCCGCTGCTTTCTAAAATATAAGATGCCGGATCATAAAGTGAATAAGGATTTCTATTTTTTAAAGATCGTTTAAGTTTTTGATCTATTATTTTTCTTTCTCGTTCATAGAAGGAAGCGAATTTCTTTACTTGGTTTAGATTCAAAACAAAAGTTCCTTTTTAATTAGTTTATTTTTTTTAAGCTGCAAAAGATTTTGTGAACCTGTTAAGTACATTATTTTTTTAAGATACTGGAACCAATTTACAATTAATTTTTTAACAGCTTCTTCATCATTACTCATCAATGTCTGCAAAATAATTCTTGCCGAAGCAGCGATGTCAGAACCCATTGCAAAAGCCATTGCAAGATCATTTGCTGAGTTAATTCCGCCAGATCCGATTAGTGTAAAATTGTATTTCTTTTTTAGCGGAAAAATTTCTTTAAGGCAGTAAGATGTTGGTAAACCCCAATTCCAAAAATCATTTTCCATTGATTTATTTCTCAACAATTCAACACCAGCCCAGCTTGTTCCGCCTGCACCTGCAATATCAATTCCGCTAACACCTAAATCTAAAAGTTTTTTTGCAGCCTCTTTACTTATTCCCGAACCAACTTCTTTAATGATTATTGGCACTTTAGATTTTTTAATTAATTTTTCAATTTTTTTTAACAACCCAACAAAGTAAGGTTCGCCTTCCTTCTGCAAAAGTTCCTGCAAAGGATTTAGATGAATAACAAACGCATCCGCTTCCAGCATATCAATTAACGCTAAAATATCTTTCAAGTTTTTTGATTGAACAAGTTGTGCGGCGCCAATATTACCAAGTACGGGAACACTTTTAGCAGTTTTACGAATTACTTTATAACTATTGTGATAATTTTTGTTTTCAATCGCTTGTCTCTGGCTTCCAACACCGATTGGGATTTTCAAATTCTCTGCAATTACCGCAAGCCGTTCATTTATCTGTTCTGCTTCTTCGGTTCCGCCTGTCATGCAGGAAATAAGAAATGGATAATCAATATTCTTATAAAATAATTTTGTTTTAAAAGATATTTTAGAAATATCAACTTCAGTTATTGCGTTATGGATAAAGTCATACTTATCAAATCCATTAGACTTGGAATTGAAAGCAACTTTGTCAGTTAAACAAAGTTCAATGTGCTCTTTTTTTCTTTTAGAAGTTTCTGTTACGGCTTTAGACATTTCTGAATTGATTATTTATTTGTTTGCAAAATATGGAAAATAAAATAAATATTCTTGTAGTGAACTTACATCCAACTTGTCCAAAAGATGCTGCATAACAAAATTTATTAGAAAAGTTTTTGTATCAATTCTTCTTTAGAAATTGACAACTGATTAGATATTTCTTTTAAAATATTATTAAGTGTTCCAATCTTAATTGGATTATGGTTTGGAATAGTAATGTGAAATAGATTTGAGTTTATTTTTACAGATAACCTGATATGACTGCCAGTTTGCCTTGATTGTTCGTATCCCATTTTATTTAAATATTTAATTAAATCTTTGGCATTTATATCACGGGGAATTTTCATAGAGCGATTTGTTCTTCTCTCAGAAATCTAATATTGATAAATGATGGCATTTCATTCTCATCAAAATGACAACGAACGGCATCTAAAATATTTTTTCTAATTTCATCTTCAGATTCACCTTCGCTAAAAATTGGATAACCGACAGCTTTAGCTTCAAAACCACCATCTAATGATTCTTCAATTAAAAAAATTATTTCCTTGTTTTTCATATATTCTCCTAAAATTCAATTAGAAAATAGTAATTAAAAACGATTGTCAAAATAGCATTATTCAGATCGTACTGTATTGTTTAGAAGAATAATTACAAAGTAAATTTTATGTATTCCGTTTCATCCAAAAACAATCTATTCACGATCACTTCTCCATGTAAAGAATTTGTTAAAAATATCTTATCAGCCTCAATCAAATCATTTAAGTGCAATCTGCGTTCACGAATCATTGAATTGTTTTTTAGAAGATGTTTACGATAAACACCTGATAAAATTCCAGCACTAAGAGGTGGAGTTAAAATCACATCATTCTTAACAACAAAAATGTTTGTAATTGCGCCTTCCGCAATTTCATTAAATCCATTTAAGTAAATTACATCAAAAAATCCTTTTGAATAATATTTTTTGTATTCACGATTATAAAGATTACGATTAGTTGTTTTAAAATATTGAAATTTATTTTTTGGATTAACTCGATTTGTAGAAACAATTACATCAATATTTTTAGATAACTCAGATAAGATTGAGAGTGAATATGAAAGTTTACCAAACTTGTTTAACGAAATTCTTAATCGGTATGATTTAGCATCAATATTCTTAATGATCTTTTCTAACTGTTCTTCAATACTTTTTTTATCAAATTTAAAAAGAAAATATTCTGCTGATTGCTGCAATCTGTTTAAATGCTCATCCAATAAAAATATTTTACTGTCTTTTAAAAGCATCGTCTCAAAAATCTCAAATGGTCTTTCTGGTTGTGATAAAAATTTTCCTTTAAGTTTTGTTTCTTCAAATTCTTCGCTGGCAACGCTGTCCCAAACAATTCCGCTTCCAAGGCCAATTTCACCTTTACCGGATTTTTTATTAATTGTTAGAGTTCTAATCGGAACATTAAAAGTAATTTTACTCTGTCTGATCAAACCTATTCCGCCTGTGTAAATACCGCGTGTTTCTTTTTCAAGTTCATTTATAATTTCCATAGTTCTAATTTTTGGCGCACCCGTAATTGAACCGCACGGATAAATATTTTTTAACACATCAGAAAGTTTTATGTTCTGCCTAAGTTTAGATTCAATCGTACTTACCATTTGATAAACCGATTCATAGTTTTCAACTTCAAAAATATTTTTAACATTCACAGAACCATACTTACTAATTTTTCCCAGGTCATTTCTTATCAAATCAACAATCATAACATTTTCAGCACGATTTTTTTCACTGTTCTCTAATTCATATTTTATAAGTGAATCAACCGCAGTTTCAATTCCTCTTTTGGTAGTTCCTTTCATCGGCTTAGAAATGATTTTACTTTTTTCAATTTCAAAAAATAATTCCGGTGAAAGAGAAATGATCACATCTTTGGAATTGTTAATTATAGCGATGTACTGCGCTGATTGATTGAACACTAGATGACTGAAGAAACCAGAGTATAAACCTTCAAAATTAAACTTTCCTTTTATCGTGTAGTTAACCTGATACGTATCCCCTTCTTCAATGAATGATTTTATTTTTTTTATTGATTTTAGAAATTCATTTTTTGCAGTATTTAATTTGAAATTCTTGATTTGAAATTCCTCTTTAAAATTAAAATCAATTTTACTCGATTTAATTTTTATCAAATCCTTTTTGTCGTAAAAGAAAAACTGTATCAGGTTTTCATTCTTTGGTAAATATCTGTTTAACGTTTTCTCAAATAAATATCCAGCTTCATAATTAATTAACGAATATCCATACAATCCTTTTTCAATCGACTTATCTATTTTTGTTAATTTCTCATCAATATTTCTTAACGATTTTATTGTGATAATTTCTTTAGGTTTTAAGAAAAGATACGAATCACTCTTGCCGTAAATTGGCGGCGTGTAAAAAAAAGCAGCGTGTGGTGTTGATGTTACTTTATTTATTATTTCACGAATATTCATTTTGTATTTTTAGGGAACCTTCGTGTCCTTAGTTTAAATTTTATTTACCTCTAAAAAATAAAACCTCAAATGAGGTACTAAATCAAATACAAAGTATAATTTATTTGTTATCTAATTTAAAAACCATTTGTTATTTTTCACCACCGTTAATTTAATAATACTCGAGAACACTTATGAACAAACCGCGTCTATCCTTCTGGCAAATCTGGAATATGAGTTTCGGATTTCTTGGTATTCAATTCGGATTCGCGCTTCAAAATGCTAATGTGAGCAGAATTTTTGAAACGCTTGGTGCAAGCATTGATGCTATTCCAATTCTCTGGATTGCAGCACCTGTTACCGGACTTATTATTCAACCAATTATTGGACATTGGAGTGATAAGACCTGGAACAAGCTGGGAAGAAGACGACCTTTCTTTCTTGTTGGAGCGATACTCGCATCAACTGCAATTATTTTTATGCCTAACTCTCCAACTCTTTGGGTTGCTGCAGGAATGCTGTGGATAATGGATGCTTCAATAAATATTTCAATGGAACCTTTTCGTGCTTTTGTAGGAGATATGCTACCATCAGAGCAGCGTACAGTTGGATTTTCTATGCAGAGTTTTTTTATCGGAATTGGTGCAATCATTGCATCTGCTCTGCCTTATATGATGACAAACTGGTTTGGAATTGCAAACACTGCTGCTAAGGGAGAAATTCCTGACTCAGTAAAATTTTCTTTTTACATAGGTGGAGCAGTTTTTCTGCTCTCAGTTCTCTACACCGTGTTTTCAACTAAAGAATATTCACCCGAAGAATTAAAAAAATATGCTGATGAAGAAAAAAAATTATCTGATACTAAATCACTTAACACTGAGTTAATCTCTGGTACATCGTTTAATAAAAATGGTTTTATTTGGATATTTGTTGGCCTTATTGGTTCTGCAATTCTTCACTTTATTCTCCAAGAAAATGATTACGGACTTTATGTTTTATTTGTCGGATCAATCATCTTTGGTTTGCTGCAATTACTTGCTGGATTCTTTTCAAATCAAAATAAAACTTCAGGCGGATTAGTTTCTATACTAAATGATTTGTACAAAATGCCAAAGACGATGAAGCAGCTAGCAGTTGTTCAATTCTTTTCCTGGTTTGCGCTGTTTGCAATGTGGATTTATACTACTCCTGCAGTAACTAATCATATTTATGGCGCAACTGATCCATCATCAGAATTATATAATCAGGGAGCAGATTGGGTTGGAGTTTTAATGGCTGTTTATAATGGATTTGCTGCAATATTAGCAGCGATCATCATATTAAAAAATCCGAAACGAATATTATTTTTTTTGAGTGTCTTTAATTTTTTAACTATTACAATTGTATTACTTTTTTTCAATAGTACTTATATAATTAAATTATTTTTTATTTGGCTTATAACGTTTAATATTCTTTCTGGGGTTTTAGCTTATTTACTCAATAAAACAAAAAGA
Source organism: uncultured Ignavibacteriaceae bacterium (assembly GCA_963704275.1). GTDB lineage: Bacteria > Bacteroidota > Ignavibacteria > Ignavibacteriales > Ignavibacteriaceae > IGN3. Next base: position 18,448 of record CAVPHP010000009.1, read on the forward strand.
AAAATTATTCATATTTACGCTCTCATAGTTGGTGGAATAAGTTTCTTTTCTTTTTACTTTATTAGTGACCCTAATTACTTAATAATTCCTGAACTTGGAATTGGTTTAGCCTGGGCTTCAATCCTTGCAATGCCTTATGCAATACTTGCTGGATCATTGCCCGCAGAAAAAATGGGAGTGTATATGGGAATTTTTAATTTCTTTATCGTAATTCCACAAATTACTGCTGCAGCAATCCTTGGATTCTTTGTTAAAAATATTGTTGGCGGTGAAGCAATTTATGCCCTACTTCTTGGTGGTGCTTCGATGATAATTGCTGGATTGTTTACACTAATTGTGGATGATGTGGATTAAAATAAATTTTTGTAGGGAACGGACTCCCGTCCGTTCCGAATAATTATTATTTAATACAGTCTATAATTTTTGATAGATAAGTTATCATTATTATTTTCAGATCGACCAAGAGATCAATACCTACAAATAAAATTACATTGCTGATTCTTATTTTAATAAAATCATTTTTCGTGTCTGAACATAATCACCGGCATTCATTCTATAGAAATAAACTCCACTTGGCAGATTGGCTGCATTCCAATTTAATTCATAATAGCCAGCAGGTTTTTCTTCGTTAACTAATGTTTCAATTTCAGTTCCGAGTACATCGAAAATTTTAAGAGAAACAAATTGCCTACGACTAATTTCATATTGAATTGTTGTAGTAGGATTGAATGGGTTTGGAAAATTGTTCAAAAGATTATAAGAATTTATAGAACTTAATTCATGATTAACCGCCGTTAATGAAGTATAAGTGAATGAAAACTTAAAAAGATTCACCCAGGTAGAACCATCCCCATATTGCCAAAGCCATTCAATTCGATTATTGGCTTCATCATAAGTATACGTATGCTTTTCCCAGGCAGAACCATCCAACGTTTGGTAGAGTTCTTGAGTCAAGTTATTCTTTGCATCATAAGTGTATAAATACTTCCAAGTATCTACCCAAGCAGAGCCATCCCAACTTTGGTAGAGTTCTTCAATCAGGTTATCGTTTCCATCATATACGAATGAATACTTTTCTGCATTCACCCAGGCTGACATATTCCAAGTTTGATAGAGTTCTTCAGTCACGTTATTGTTTCCAATATACGTGAATGAATACTTTTCTGCATTCACCCAGCCAGAACTATTCCAAGTTTGGTAAAGTTCTTCAGTTACGTTATTATTTCCATCATATGAGGATGAAGCCTTCCAATCATTCACCCAGACAGAATCATCCCAGGTTTGGTAGAGTTCTTCAGCCTTGTTATTATTTCCATCATACGTAGATGACCACTTCCCAGAATTCACCCAGATAGTACCATTCCAGGTTTGTCCAAGCATTAGAGTCCGAATATTATTAACGTTATATGTGATTGAATACTTATAATAATTCACCCAAGCAGAAAAATGCCAATATTGATTGAGCTCTTCAGTAAGATTATTGTTTCCATCATATGTGTATGACAACTTACCAGTATTCTCCC
>CAVPHP010000010.1:0-99507 GCA_963704275.1 uncultured Ignavibacteriaceae bacterium
TTTCCTCCTTACTAAAAATGGCACTAACCTTTGTAGGATAATTTTAAAAGCACTAAAATATAAACCTGAAATAGTTACCGCAAACTTTTTTGCTATTTCATAAGCTGGTACTGAATTTACACTATAATAATTCCCTATTAAATATTTTACTAGTGGATCAATTGCAGCATTGAAAATTGAAATAATTTGAACAGAAAAACTAAACTTTAACACCTTTTTAATTTCTGATCTCGTAAAATATTTTATGTTTATTTTGTATTCTTTGTACTTAGTATTAAATATTATTAAAAGAATTGTTAATATTATTATTGAAACTAACAAATAACTAATTGCAAGATAAATCAGACTTAGATTTAAAATAGTAATAGTTACAACACATATAAATGTTAATAATGTTTGTAACATTGTCGTCTTACTTGTTATTACAAATTTACTTAACCCTTCAAAAAAACTATTAAAAAAGATTGTGATATATTTTATAAAAAAGAGACCCCTAATACTGAGAATATTGCAATAAACTCAACTCTATTATTCTTAGGCATTATTTTAATATTATTAAAATAAACTCCGAATGCTATCAGATTACCAATTAATACAATTATTATCCCTATAAAAATAAAAACAAAAATACTACTAGATAATAAGATAGAAGTTCTCTCTTTACTATCATTTTTATATTCAGCAATATATTTAATTAAAGTAGTACCGAAAAACGAAAATCCAAGGTACTGCTGAAACCCCATATTGATGAAAGGATGATCCAAATACCAAACAATTCTTTGCCATAATGATCAATATTTAATTTTAATGTTATTACAGAGATTATTGATAAAGAAATGAAATTAATTGAAAGCCACGCAGAATTTTTTTTATCTGAATTCATTTAATTGGAAGGAGCCTCTGAAACAAGCATTTTAGTATTGGCAACAATTAACCCAACAATGATTCCAAACCAAACCAAGTATTGTCCATATAACCAAGCTTCAGTCATAAACATCGAAAAACTAATGTAAACCATTGAAACCAACAATAAAAGTGTTTGTAAAATTTCTTCTACCCATTCTTACAAATACTAGGGATCTAAATATATGTTTAAGAACCGCTATAAGAAAAATAATAAACCCAAGAAATCCAACTATGCCTGATTCAACTAGAACCTCAAGATATGAAACATGTGGCGTTCTATGTTCAACATATTGCTTATAAAATGGTTTTGGAATAGTGTAATAATTTTTTGAGGATATTTAAATGAGTATAAACCAATCCCAAATACTGGTTCTCTAGAAAAGGCATTAATTGCTGTGTGCCAGATAACATTCTTGAAAGCAAAGAATTATCGCCAATTGAAGAAGGATTTTCAGTAATATTTATCTTCTGATTTTTTGCTTCCAACCTTTCTCCTACATTAACATTTAGATCCTTTGAAGCTAATAGAAAAATAGATCCTGCAGATAAAACGAAAAATGTAATAACAATTAAAATTGTTTTTCGTTTCATTCTGTATTTTTTATTATAAATAAAAAGAAAAACTAAAAGGACGAAGAAAGCTACGACAGTAGATAACCATGCATTCCTAGTTTGGGAAAGCAGGAGCCCAATTAAAATTATTATCGAGGTTAAACCAAAGGCATAATTTTTAAAACCACGACTATACAAAAAAAAGAGAATCGAATATAAAAGAGCTAATCCTGCAAGGTCAACATAAAATACTCCCAAAAGTCCAAAGGCACGGCCACCTGTTGATAAACTTTCAAAGATAACAAAAACTGAATGGAGCAAGACAGCAATTATAAAAATTTGAAAAATATGGTAGATCTTTTTATGTTCAGTAAAAGCTATAGGAACAATAAATATGAGTAGTACAAGGGAAACTAAATTGAAATAGTCCATTAATATTTCAAAAGTTTTTGGTGCATTATATATAGATAATGAAGCTAAAAATACATACAAAACCACTGGAAAAAAAGTATTGGGTTCTGAAAATTTTCATTTTTATTGAATTTGAAGTTATAGATCAGCGACAAAATCAAAAACAAGCTAAAAACCACAGAGGTATGTATACCAGCAATGTATGGCGTAAAAACAATTAAAAATAGTAACGTGTTGAACATCAAATAAAAATTAAAACTTAACAGAATGATAAACACAAAACCTGTGAAAAGATAATACTCTTCAGAGAAAAGAATTGAACTGATATTGATGTCAAAACAATTAAGGCAAGAACAAATAATACTGAAAATGAAAAATTATATCTATTCTGCGGAGAAATTTATTTAGAGATGTTTCTCAAAAAATGACATTGCTTTTAATTTTTATCCCTAAAATGGAAAACATTTTGGGTAATGTATTTCACTTTTTCATTATCAGTATTTTTAATTTTCTCGATGATAATGAGAATAACAAAAGCAAACATTAAAACAAAAAATGTTATTAATGTCGTCAAAAGGGTTCTAGGAGGAAAGGATTTTTTTATTGGAGCAACTCCTTTGTCAATTATTTGAATATATGGGATACTTTTCTGTTCTTCAAATTTTGATTGTTCATAAAGTGGAATTATAAATTCCATTAGAGTTTTATTTATTTCAACTTCACTGTAATATCGGAGATAATTCATAGCCTTTTGAGGAAGATTATCGATTGGTAAAATTAATTCGGATTTATCTTTACCTCTTTTCATATTTTCAATTTTACTTCGGTACTCATCATAAGCAATTTTAGCTTCTTGAGTCCGCGGTGAATTTTCACCCAAAATCTTAGTTAGAATAGACAACTCTACCTGTTTAGATACAACTTCTGATTCTAATTTTGTATATGCTTCTATTTTGATGTTTTTGCTTGCTCCTCGGCAAAAATTAATCCACTATGTTTTTGAAATCTGACTAAAGAATCTTGTGACTTGATTAAATTATTTTTGATTTCCTCATATCTATTTTCCAAAAAAATCCTATTATCTTTAGCTTTAGTTGTATTCAACTTAATTAAAGTACTATTAAGTTTTTTCAACAATATAATTTGTCATAGCGGTTGCTTTTTGGGGGGAGCTGGCTCTAACGGAAATTTCATATGCCCCTTTTTCTGTTTCTTCAGCGTGAATATCTTTTCTTACAACTTTAATAGTCTCATCAATATTCTTTGATTGATATTCTCTCAATAAATCAAATTTGTCAATCAAATCAACAATTGAAGTTCTACTATAAATAATAGTTGTATAAATATCTGTTGAACTCTCTGAGCCATTTAATCCTGGAATACTAATGGGTAAATTTGAAAAACTTTTCATTAGAGATGATATTCCAGACAAGTCACTATTTTCGGCAGGGATAATTAATGATGTAGAATCAAATTTTTCATCAATTAGAAAATAAACCGATAAATATGTTATTACCAGTGAGATGAGAAAAGTTGCCAACAAAAATTTTTTCCATTTTACTATTAAAACTAAATAGTCTAATATATCAAATCCTTTATATTCAGCCATATTGTGATGTTTTCTTGTTAAAATATTATGTGTAAAGTTAATATATTTCTTTAGATATGACAATCCAATCTTTAAGTTGAACTATTACCTGTATTAGAAATTATGATATGGCCTAAATATCTGATGGGAAATCCCCTTGGTTCATAAAAAACTTCAACAAGACTTTCACTGCAACGGAAGCAAAAGATTAAGATAACTTATTTTAATAGAATTAATTTTTTAGTCTCAATAAAATCTCCAGCGTGTAAGCGATAAAAATATACCCCGCTAGGAAAATAAGATGCATTAAAAACAGTTTCATATGTCCCCGAATTTTTATATTCGTCAACAAGTACCGCAATTTCATTTCCAAGCACATCATAAATTTTTAAAGTTGTTAATCCGCTTTTGGGTATTACATATTTGATATTAGTACGAGAATTAAATGGATTGGGGTGGTTTTGGGATAATAGGAATTGTTCTGGCTGTGAAAGGTTATGTCCATCTTCGATAAAAGTTACACCACCATTTGTTGTATGGAGAATAGTACCACCATCACCAACAATCCAACCATTATTTACATCGATAAAAGAAACTCCATATAACGATAATCCTGTTATAATGTTTTGTTTTGTCCAATTAGTTCCTCCATCAGTAGTTCTCAGAATTCCAGAATTTCCAACTATTGTTCCATTATTTGAATCAGTAAAAATAACATCCATATGTGAACCTTGTAATTGAGTAAATTGTTGAACCCAATTCGCACCACCATCTGAAGTGTGGATTATAGTTGAATACATACCAACTGCTGTACCATTGTTAATATCAGAAAAACTGACTGCATGTAAAGCATAATTAGTTCCACTGGATTGTTGAATCCAATTCGCACCACCATTTGAAGTGCGCAGTATAGTTCCATAGTCCCCTACCGCTGTGCCTGTGCTAATTGTAGAAAAATCAACATCATTTAAACCGTAGATTATCCCGCTGGATTGTTGAACCCAATTTGTTCCACCATTTGTGGTCTTTAATATTATATCATTAATACTAACAACAATACCAATATTCTCGTTTATAAAGTCGATTCCGGATAGGGGCACATTAACCCCAACATTTTGTTTGAACCAACTTAAGCCGCTATCTGTTGTTTTTATAATTGTACCATTATCACCGACAGCAAATCCTGTATTATTATTTATAAAACACACATCAAATAACCAATTTAAAATTCCACTGGACTGTTGAATCCAATTTAAACCACCATCATTTGTTTTTAATATAATTCCATTTGCACCAACAGCAAACCCATTATCTGTATCTAAAAATTGTACTTTATAAAGATACTCGGTCGTTATTGCATAAGATTTTTTGACCCAGTCGTTACCCCCATTTGTAGTTTTGAATATACTCCCAGATGTGCCGACTGTTATGGCATTTTCTTCATCAATTAATTTCACACTATAAAGATAATTGGCCAGCCCAGAGGATTGTAGAACCCAATTATGCCCGCCATCTGAGGTTTTTAAAACTATGCCTCTAACCCCAACCACAAATCCGATATTTTCATTAATAAAATCGATGTTAAATAAATCTTCAAAAGTATTACTGTTTTGTTGTGTCCAAGTTTGACCACCATCTATTGTTTGGAGAATTTTTCCACTATTTCCAACAATAGTTCCGACATTTTCATCTGATAAATAAACGCTTCTTAACCATGAGGTTGTTCCACTAGATTGTTGCACCCAACTTGTTCCAGAGTCAGTTGTTCGAAGAATTGTTCCCTCATAGCCAACAGCTATCCCAAAACTTCCACTTACAAATCGGACTCCTGATAAAGTTTGTGCGGTTCCACCATGTTGTGAAACCCAAGTTGTCCCGCCATCTGTTGTGCGGAGTATTGTTCCACTATTTCCAATTATTGTTCCAACATTTTCATCTGATAAATAAACGCTTATTAACCCTGAGGTTGTTCCACTAGATTGTTGCGACCAGCTTGTTCCACCGTCAGTAGTTCGGAGAATTGTTCCATTATAACCTACAGCTATCCCAAAATTACTATTGACAAAACTGACTCCATATAAGTTTTGAGTAGTTCCACTCGTTTCTTGAATCCAACTAATACCGCCATCAGTTGTCTTCAATATTGTTCCAGTACGTCCAACCGTAACTCCAAAATTTGCATCCACAAAATCAACGCAATTCAATTCATTTCCAGTAGGCAAAGGATTTTGCCAAAACCATTGCGCATTTATTAGGTTGGAGAAAGTAAATAAAAAAACTAAATGTAAAGTCAAAGTAATATTTTTCATATAATACACCCAGCAGTTATTTAAGAAAAATCATCTTCTTTGTCTCAATAAAATCTCCAGCGTGTAATCGATAAAAATATACCCCGCTTGGAAAATTGGATGCATTAAAAACAGTTTCATATGCTCCTGAATTTTTATATTCGTCAACAAGCACTGCAATCTCATTTCCAAGAACATCATAAACTTTTAAAGTTTGCCAACCGCCTACCGGTGTTCGCCAGGTAATTTTTGTACTTGGGTTAAATGGGTTTGGGTAGTTTTGGGATAATAAAAAATCAAAAGGGTTATTCACACTGGGTTCAACTGATGTTACTCCCCCGTTTTTGGTATATAGCATAATTCCATCATTTCCCACAATCCAGCCATTATTTTTATCAACGAAATATATATCATTCAAGTGATTAGTCGTTCCACTACTTACTAAATCCCAGGCATTTCCGCTGTCAATTGATCTCAATATTGTTCCTGCATTTCCAACAGCCCATATAGTATTCGAATCAGTACAAAAAATACTGTTTAAATCTTGATATTCACTACTACTTCTTTTTGTTTCCCAAAAACCTCCCCCATTTGTGGTCTTTAATATTGTGCCTTGTTCCCCAACAATGAAGCCAGTATTTGAATTTATAAAATAAATATCTTTTAAACCTTTGTTAAAGTAATATTTTTCCCAAGTAGATCCTGCATTTATAGTTTTTAATATTGTATATGGATCAAAGGGAGGTATGAGTGGATAACTTCCAACTATAAATCCTTTTAAAGAGTCAATAAAGAAAGTGCCATATAAGTTGGAGGTTACATAAGCATTTTGAAATGACCATGTTTCCCCACCATCTGTTGTTTTACGAATATTTCCGAACTCACCAACTACTGTAGAATTGTTATAATCAGAAAATGAGATTGCATAAATATTTAAACCCATGCCACTTGGTTTTGAAACCCAATGTATTCCAGAATCTGAAGTCTTTAAAATAACGCTCTCAATTTGTCCATTTACATTTATTCCACCTACAATAATTCCAATTTGTTCATCAATGAATTTAATATCACTTAAATATCCATCGGTTAAACTATCCTGTATACCCCAAGTAATTCCAGCATTTGTAGTTTTAATTATTGTTCCATAAGTACCTACAGCCCAACCTGTATTTGGGTTTGTAAATTCAACTGCTGCTAAGGAATTATTTTGAGGTAAGGAGTCAATCTGAAACCATTGTCCAATAATTTCAGAAGAAAAAAATAAAAGTATTATAAAAAATAATCTAATTAACTTTTTCATAAAGATCCTCTATGAAAAAATGAGAAAAATAATTTAATGGAAAGAACTATTTCTAAATTAACTTTTTTTTATTAAAAGTAAAGATACTTTTGCAAAATCTATTTAAGGACAATGTTTTATCATCACTCAGCACTCTGCCCTATGCTTTTTACTTTTCTAATTGAAAAAACCTCGTCTGGAATAGATTTCTAATACTCTAAAGTAAACCGGAAAAGTGCATAGTTTAAATCAGATGATATATTTTTTGTTGTATTTGTACTTTTATTCAGGTTATAAGAAATATCAAAAATAAAATCACGGATTGGTTCTACTCTAAATCCTACGCTAAAAAAATTTGTGTTTACTCTTTCGCCATCTAAAAAATATGCACGATCTGTTGGCAGCACATAGCCGTGCGTTAGAGCAATATCTCCTCCAACATTTTTTATAAGCGTTCCATCATCTGCATAAATGTTATTCCCTTTTCTTTGATAACGATACTCAATTGTTCCTCTTATCCACTCATTAAAGTTGTAGTTAGTTCTTATCATCAGTTCATCTGCATTGGGTCCAATTCTATGTCCAAGATTAGCACCGAATGCGGTGTAATTGTTTTTTATATCAAAGTGTGTATAAACGTAAGGTCTAATTCTCGTGTATTCTAAAATCAAAGAAAGGTCATTTATGTTAAGAGGCTGATACCAAAAAGCCCCAAGTTGGTAAGCTGTTTTGTTGGTGTATTTTTCTAAATCTCCAAGATTACTTAATATGTTTTCATCAAGCAGAAATGTTGCCTGCAGTTCCAGGTTTTTTACAAACTTCGTTTGAAGATCAAAGTATAAATTTCCGTTATCTCTATCCTGTATTTCCATTTCTATAAATTTATAAAATGCTACCGGCGATAAGTAGCCAAGCTCAATTCCCCTGCCGGAGTAAATCATAGTTTCGCCAATTCCGATATCAAACAAATTATTAAACTTTAATTTTAAATGATTATGAGCAAAGTATTTTGTATATCGTTCCTCAGGTGTAAAACTAAAATATCCTACGGTAGAAGCGTGCAATGATGTATAGTTTATTATTCCGTAATCGAAGTTGAACTTAATAAAATCCATCGAGGGATTATCACCTGATAAAATCAATTTACTTCCGTAGCCGTAACCAAGAGTAACATCTTCTCTGCCAAGCTGTAAACTAACATGCATATCTTTATAAGGCTCTGTGTGATATTTTAAATAACCATAAGTAAAATCATAGTTGCCGATGTTCTCAGAATTTTCAATCCATTTAAAATTTGTTAACAAACGCGGATCAATTGCTTCCGCAAAGTTTTTGTTACCGCTAACACCGCCTTTAATAGCAGTAAAGTTATAACCCAAATGATTAAAAACTGTTCCTCTAATTCTAAAACCAATATCATAAAGATTTGAGTTAACAGCCTGGTCTTGAGAAAAATCCTGCCCGTGATAAAAATGCCCAAGCCATTCAAAGTAGATATTATTTTCAGGTTCTTTATATGCGTAAAGATATTTTACTTTATTAGTCAACATTTGATTCAGATCTGTAAAAAATCCATTTTGTGGATTAAACAATTGCGTGGATGAATCAGGATCAATAGTATCAGAAAATTCGGTTAGATATTTATTTAAAAGTTTTTTTTCTGTGGCGCTAAGTTCGGTTATTTGATTATTTACTTTTTCGAGTAAATTTTTTACCTCAAATCTAGAAAGAACAGGATCATCCTCCCGAATAAATGAAAGGATTCCTTTCACTTTCATTTCCTTAAGAAAAGTATAAACGCTGTTTGTGATCGGAACATTTTCAACTTGCGAGAAAGTTGTATCAAACAAAAAGAATAAAGTAAGCAGAAGGATTAGTTTGAGTATTTTCATCAGTGTAATTTATTTTTAAGTATAAATAGAATTGCCGTTACTTTAAATTTTGCTTTTACTCATCCACCATTCATTGTACTTTATTTCATCTTCAATCAATTTGTTTATCAAATCATCAAATGACATCGAGTAGTTCCATTCAAGCTCTGCGTTTGCTTTGTTGGGATTTCCAAAAATAGTTTCTAATTCAACAGGTCGGTATAGTGCTTTATCAAACTTAACATACTTTGCTGGATCAAGTCCGAGTTTTATAAATACCTTATCAATAAATTCTTGCAGTGTATGAGCTTCACCTGTACAGATTATATAATCACTTGGTTTCTCAACATTCAACATTTTCCACATAACTTTTATGTATTCGGGCGCGTAACCCCAATCACGCATAATAGAAGTATTACCAACTTTTAAATAATCAAGTTCTTTCCTTTTGATTTTTATTGCTGATGAAATAATTTTTTTTGTTACAAAGTTTTGTCGTCTTAAAACAGATTCGTGGTTAAATAAAATTCCGCTGGAAATAAAAAGTTTGTAAGCTTCGCGATAGTTTACACAAATCCAGTGCGCAGCAGCTTTAGATATTGCGTAAGGGCTTGCTGGATGTATATTAAAATTTTCATCAATTGGCAGCAAGTTTTTATTGACATTGCCGTACATCTCGCTGCTGGAGGATTGGTAAACTTTAATGTCTTTGTTTACAATCCTTATTGCTTCCAAAATATTTGCAACAGAAATTATGTTATACTCAAGAGTTCCAATAGGCTGATCGAAAGATAATCCAACAGAACTTTGAGCAGCAAGATTATAAAACTCATCCGGTTTATATTTTTCTAATAAGCGGATTATATTTGAAAGATCAAAAACGTTCGCTTCGACTAATTGAACATCGTTTTCAACTCCGAGAAAACTTAATCCGTTTAAATTGCCGGATTGCAAATTCCTTGTTATCCCAATCACATTGTAGTCTTTTTCTAAAAGAAATTTGCTTAGGTAAGCTCCATCCTGTCCGGTAATTCCTGTTATTAGTGCAGTTTTCATATAGTTGGTAAAATTAATATTTAAAATTTTGATTTAATTCTGAACAAATTTACAACATCTTTTTAAGATATGGTAATTAGCAAAGTAAATCTTAAGAATTGGTACACTGATCTGACTGATATATTTATAATCGTAACTGATCATATAAAATCATAACTATCAGCGTGCTACATGCTTGTGCGTAATTGATTACTGCGGACCTAAAAAAATACTTGACATTATGTAATTTTCTGTCAATATTTACATCAGTAATAATCAAAGGAAAAAATTTATAACCGATTTGCTACAGTTTTAATTTTCGTTCGTCTAAAATATTAAATGTTGGAAAATTAACCAGAGTAGCAAATGTACCGATTTAGGGAATTTCTCTGGTCGGTTTTTTGTTATATTACATAAACTTATAATGGAGATTAATTTATACGATTTGATACGGTACTTTTAGGTAACTGCAATCACTAATTTAATCGGAGGAACGCGTGATGAGAGAAATAAAAGCAAAAATCGACAATCCATTATCTGAACTGATCAGCGATGATATATTTGATCTTCTTGATACTCATGGCTTAATAGACGAAAAAGCCGTAAGAGATTATCAGATAAGGAAAAAATTTAAACAGCTTAGATCCGGAAAATTAAGTGCCGGAGATGCGATTGATGCAATTAGAGCTGAATATCCATATTTACAGTTTGATACTATAAGAAAAATAGTATATCAAATAAGTAAATAATTTATATCACATTATACTTGACAAATAACATTTATCAAATTATTTTTCAATCGACTCTTTCAAAGGGTTCTCCCCTGCCCTTTGATATGAATGAGTCAGGCCCGGTGATTCCCCATCACCGGGTTCTTATTTTAAACCCGGAGTATTTATGGCAGTAAAAACAAGAAAGAAAAATGTAAAAACCAGTGCAAAAGCACTTCCTTCTCCCTTTAATATTTACTGGGAAAAAACTAATTATATTTTGTTTGGATTAGGAGCGCTGCTTATAATTTTGGGATTTTATTTTATGAGTCTTGGTGAATGGAATAGTTCATCCTCACTTGTGGTTTCACCTATTTTTCTTTTTCTTGGATTTGTTGTGGTAATGCCCGCATCTATTCTATATAGAAAAAAAGAAACTGATCAATCAAATAAACCAAGTTCTGATAATTAATTTTTAAAATTTAAAGTAGATCTTGTGGGTAAGTTAAATTTTGATCAACTAACAGATCTTTATCTTCTTCTTTCTGTAGATAGAATTGGTCCTGCAAAGATTAGAAATCTGCTTGCAAGATTTAAAAAACTATCCAACGTATTTACCGCATCAACACCTGAGCTTGTTGAAACTGAAGGCATAAGTAAAGAACTTGCTTCACGCATCCGAAAAATCTCATCACAAAAAGATTCAATCCAAAAATTTCTTGAAAAAGAATTAAAAACATTGGATAAACTCGGCGGCAGAATCATTACAGTTTGGGATGAAGATTTTCCACCGCTTCTTAAAAAGATTTATGATCCTCCATTGGTTTTATCTGTGTTAGGTCAGTTTGATGAAAAAGATAAATACTCGATAGCTGTTGTTGGAACACGAATGCCGACTAACTACGGAAAAATTCAAACAGAAAAAATTGTGACTGATTTGGTAGAGCAAAATATTACCATTGTAAGCGGCTTAGCGCGCGGTATTGATTCCGTTGCCCATTCATCCGCATTAAAAAATAATGGAAGAACTATTGCGGTTATTGGATCAGGCTTGGATGTAATTTATCCCGCAGAAAACAAAAAGCTGTTTAATGAGATTAAAGAAAAAGGAGTTATCATTTCTGAATTTAATCTTGGTACGATTCCAAATGCAGAAAATTTTCCAAAACGTAATAGAATAATTTCCGGAATAAGCTTAGGAACGCTTGTAATTGAAACAGCAATAACGGGCGGCGCAATGCAAACTGCACGTTTGGCACTTGATCAAAATCGTGAAGTATTTGCAATTCCGGGCAACCTTGGCATAAAACAATCTGAAGGCACCAATATGCTTATCCAGCGTGGTGAAGCAGAACTAATAAAAAATGCTGAGGATATTTTACTAGAACTCGAATTGAAACTTAAACCAATCCTTGGGAAGAACATTCCAAAGCAGCAAAAGGACTTAACAATTTTTGAAGAGAAAATTTACAATTGTTTGATGAACGAACCGCTCCACATTGATATGCTCGCAGAAAAAACCGATCTATCAACTTCTGATTGTCTTGTTAATTTACTTTCGTTAGAGTTTAAAGGGATGGTAAAACAGTTGCCCGGTAAAATGTTTATGTTGATGTGAATTAGATTACCATTTAAATAGTTTTTTTTTCCTTGAGATAGAATGATGGCATTTCATAGAAAAGATTTTTTAGTATTAAGCATAATAATATTTTGCTGGATAGCATTACTGCTGTTATCAGATGTCCGCGGAAATTTTCCTTTAAACGATGATTGGTCATATGCACATTCCACAAAAGTTTTAGTTGAAGATGGTAGAATTGAATTGACCGGCTGGGCAAGTATGCCTATTATTACTCAAATATTTTGGGGTTCTTTATTTTGTTCTTTCGCAGGGTTTTCATTTGAAGCTCTCAGATTATCAACTATAGTTTTTAGCATTATTGGGATAATCTTTTGTTATTTGATTTTCAATGAATCTACAAAACAAGTGTACTTGAAATTTGTAGCGACCGCTTTAATCGCAATCAATCCGATTTATTTTTTGCTTTCTTCAACTTTTATGACAGACATACCCTTTTTTACTTTGTCCATAATATCAACATTTTTATTTATAAGATTTTTTAAAACGGAAAATAAATATCATTTTCTTATCGGCTTCCTTTTTATAGTTGCTGCTTCATTTATTAGGCAGATAGGTGTTTTGGTTTTACTTTCATTTGCACTCACATATTCACTAAACAAAAATAAACCACTCCGAAAGAAAATATATTCAATATTATCCGTTCTAGTATTAATTCTTCTATTATTTCTTTCTCAATACTTAATAAAAAGTGGTGTGGATAATCCTTTAGTTAACAACCACAGGACTGACAAACTTCTGGACGCATTTTCAATTGTAAATGTATTTGGATTAATTCCCTTGTTAAAGAATAGTTTTTTTGCTTTGATATATATAGGTTTATTTTTATTTCCATTTCTTATAAATCATACCTATTTATTGATAAAAAGAAATTCTTTCAGAAAAAGTAAGTTTTATTTAAGCATTATAGCATCTTCTGTATTCCTACTAATCTCGCTGATAGCCTTTAACAAATTATTACCATTAAGACCAAATATATTATGGAAATATGGATTGGGCCCTGCGACTTTAAAAGATGTTGATATACTTGAGTTGCCTCATATAGACCAAATACATCACGATATTTGGATAATGCTGACACTAATTGGGATTATAGGATCTATTTTAATAATCATCACAATCTTTTTATACTTAAAGGAAAACAAATTTAAAAAACTGATTTATACAGATCCTCCATCTATATTCATTTTTATTACAATCTGTCTAACTGTAATTATTTTAAGTCTGTCAAATTTTTATGACCGATACCTACTTCAATTACTTCCATTGGTAACCTTCTTAATTTTACAAACATATAATAAAGAAATTATTAAGCGTAGCTACTTTGCTGAAAAAATTGGATACCTGATTTTAATAGTGATAACTTTATTTACAGTTTATGAGACACAAAATTACTTTTCATGGAACAGGTGTAGGTGGGAAGCAATTAAATATTTAACATATGATTTAAAAATACAGCCAGATAATATCGATGGAGGATTTGAATTTAATGGCTGGATGGGTTATGACCCAAACTATATTCCAAATAAATCCAAAAGCTGGTGGTGGGTTAAAAATGATACTTACATAGTCTCATTTGGTGAATTAAAAAACTACACCGTAATTCAAAAATTTGAATATCAATCATTTTTAAAAAAGAAGTATTTATATGCTCTAAAACGAAAGAATTAAAAATCAATATCTCTTAGTTTTCTTCCACAAAAACTTAAGCCAATCTTTCAATTTTTTTTCCTGTCCATTTTCTGTTGGAAAATAAAATTGTTTATTCTTCAAATCATCCGGTAAATAATTTTCTTCTACAAAATGATTTTCAAAATCGTGTGCGTACCTATAATTATTTCCGTATCCAATTTCCTTCATCAATTTAGTTGGAGCATTACGCAAATGATTTGGAACCTTGGCTAATGGATTTTTTCTAACTTCATTCAATGCACTTTCAATCCCCATATACGATGCATTACTTTTGGGCGATGATGCAAGATAAGTAACACATTGAGCAAGAATTATTCTTGCTTCCGGCATTCCAATTTTATGAATAGCGCTAAACGCAGCTTCAGCAAGTACCAATGCATTTGGAGAAGCATTTCCAATATCTTCAGATGCAAGAATAATTAATCTTCTTGCAATAAATAATGGATCTTCACCGCCTTCTAACATTCGCGCCATCCAATATAAACCGGCATCAGGATCACTGCCGCGAATACTTTTTATGAATGCAGAGATTATATTGTAATGTTCCTCCCCGCCTTTATCATACAAAATATTTTTCCTTTGTACGATGTTTTCAAAAATTTCTTTTGTAAGGATAATTTCATCCTTATCAATTTCCTGGATTAATGCTGCTTCAAAAATTGTTAACATTATTCTTGCATCGCCGCCGGAAAGATAAATCAGAAAATCTTCATCAATAGATTTTATGTTTAGATGTTTTAAAAACTCATCTTTAACAATTGCAGATTTTAAAATATCATCCAAATCCTGCTTGGATAATTCTTCCAAAATAAAAACTCTTGCACGAGAACGTAAAGCCGGTATCACTTCAAACGATGGATTTTCTGTTGTTGCTCCAATCAAAATTAAAACGCCTGATTCAATCGAACTTAACAGTGCATCCTGCTGTGCTTTATTAAAGCGATGGATCTCATCTATAAAAAGTATTGTGCGTTTGTTTATATCTTTATTTCGTGTGGCAATATCAATAACAGATCGAATGTCTTTTACTCCGCTAGATACAGCATTGATTTGAAAAAACTCCGCCTGTGTTTGATTTGCAATCATTCTTGCAATCGTAGTTTTACCTGTTCCCGGCGGTCCCCACAAAATAAATGAAGATGGTGTATCATTTTCAATCATCAAACGAATTGGCTTTCCGGAACCAAGCAAATGCTGCTGACCAAAAAAATCAATTATACTTTGCGGACGAATTCTTTCTGCGAGCGGTGTGGCGGGAATTTTAATTTTGTTTTTCATACTCTGTTCTGTAATTGCGAGGAGTCTTCAACGAGTAATCCCCGAACTAAATTAAACTGACAATATTTAGATGGTATTAAAAATAATAGATTGCTTCGGGACTATCTTCCCTCGCAATGACGTTCTTAATCATTCATCAGCTTTAAACTCAATTTTTTTCTCATTCGGTCTAATCATATCATATTTTTCACGAGCTATTTTTTCAATCTTAGCAGGAACATTTCTTTTCAATGAATCTATTTCGGCTTCAAGATTTCTATTTTCTTCTTCAAGCTGTGTAATTCGCGTATTCAAATCTTCAAGCTCACTTTTAACCTTTGCATACTTTACCACACCATAGTTATTAAAAACAAGATACATAGTTCCAATCACAACAACGGCGGCAATTATATAAAAACGTGTCTTTTTATTTTCTATAAATTTCATTTCAAACTTAGATTAATAATTTTTTCTACAAGTTGTTCGAATGACATTCCAACAGCTCCTGCTGCTTTAGGAACAAGGCTTAGTGATGTCATTCCCGGTAGAGTATTTACTTCTAAAGCATAAGGTTTGTTCTCCGGACTCAAACGAAAATCAACCCGTGCATAGACTTCGCAACGCAAAGATTTGCAGGCTTGTACAGAAATATCTTTCAGCAATTTTGCTGTATCAACAGGAATATCTGCAGGCACAATGTATTCACTCATTCCTGAAGTATATTTGCATTCGTAATCATAAATGCCATGCTTTGGTCTGATTTCCAAAACCGGCAATGCAGTGTCATCAATAACCGCAACCGTTAATTCTCTACCCGGAATATATTCTTCAACTAAAATTCTATCTGAATATTCGAATGCATTATGGATAGCATCATCAAGCTGAGCAGATGATTTACAAATTGTTAATCCAACTGTTGAACCCTGATCATTCGGTTTTACAACCGCAGGATAACCAAATTGTTTTTCAATTTTATAATTAATTTCTTCGGTTGTGTGTTCCCCATTTTTAAAATGAAAATATTTTGGTGTAGGAACAAGATATTCTTCAAAAAGAATTTTAGACATAATCTTATCCATTGCAATTGCGCTGGATAAAACTTTTGAGCCTGTGAATTTAATCCCTTTTAGTTCTAACAATGATTGGATTGTTCCATCTTCACCATACTTTCCATGAAGTGCAAGAAACGCAACACTAATTTGTTCTGTAGAAATTAGATTAACCGCATCAAGATAATTTTCGTTTGATATTTCCGCATAATCTTTTTCAGAAAAATAATCTTCAACTTCCAAAGGCTGATTAATTCCATAAGCCGGATCAAGCATGATAACTTCATATCCAAGATTTATTAAAGCTTGATAAACAGATTTACCGGTTGATTTTGAAACTTCTCTTTCCGGTGATGTACCTCCGAGAAGTAAAAGTACTTTCATTTTTTTTCCTTCATTATTTTCTTCCGAGAACTTTCGTAGAACAGACTTGAGTCTGCTTACAAATAAATAATTTTATACAAATCACAGACTGAAGTCTGTGCTACGGATTAAATATTTCTTTTATCCGGAATTATTCCGTAAGTCTTTTCAGAGATTTTTAGAATATCATTTATATTTTTTTTGGATAATTCTTTTGGTTTACCAACTAATCTTGCTAATAAAATTATCTTTGCAGCATGCTCAAGTTTTTCCATTTTATAATATGCATCATCCAAAGTTTTGCCAAGAGTTACAGCACCATGATTTTGCAGCAGCATAGCCCACGAAAAATTAATATAAGGTTCTAAACTTTTGGGAACCAAATCTGTTGATGGTGTTGCATATTTACAAAGCGGAATTTTACCAATTGTTAAAAACACCTCCGGTAAATAGTGTTTATCCAAACCCTCACCAATCAATGCAAAAGCAGTTGCATAAGTTGGATGACAATGAACAACTGCATTTACTTCTTTTCTTTTTTGATACGCCAAAAGATGAATTTTATTTTCCGTAGAAATTTTTTGTTTGGCAGATAAAACATTTCCAGCTAAATCAACTTCAACAATGTCCTTTTCGGTAACATCACCTTTGCAGATTCCGGAACGAGTAATTAAAACAGTGTTTTTTGATGTTCTGCAGGAAATATTTCCATCGTACGCTGCAACAAATCCTTTAGAATAAACTTTATGACATATCTCAACTAATTTTTTCTTATCAGACATTTCTGTTCCAATTCTTCCATAAGTTTTAAATTTATCAAGCCGTCTTCACCGGTTGCATGCGGAGTTTCATTTTTTAGAAATGATTTTTGCACCGATTTTAAAACATAAACCATTTTATTGCCGCGCTTACGAAAACTTTTTCGCGTTTCATCTTCTAAAAGTATAGTAAGTTTTGGTGCTAATAGTTTTTTACCAATTAAATTATCAATTGCAATTGCACCTTTGTGACAAAGAATTTCAATTCTGTTAAAGGCTTTTTTATTATTGAACGAAACATTAAAGGTTCCGTATCCACCTTTAGAAAACTTAACCGTACCTAAAGAAAAATCATCAACCTCACTTTGATAAATCAAGTTCGCAACAACGCCATCAATAGTTTCAATCTCACCGCCAATAAATCTTAGCAAATCAATCATGTGTGTTCCTATGTCGCGCAATGCTCCACCGCCGCTTAATTCTTTTTTAAATCTAAAATTATTATCAGGTGGAAAATCTGTATTGAAGTGAACATCAATAGAAACAAGTTTACCAAGTTTTTGATTAACAAGTAACTCTTTTGCCTTTATTACAAGAGGATGAAAACGATGTATATAATTTACAGCGAGCAGCACATTATTATCTTTGCAAACATCTACCATTTCTTCGGCTTGTTTGGAAGTTACAGCAAGTGGCTTTTCACAAAGAATATTTTTACCCGCTTTTGCAGCCTTAATCACCTGCTCGTAGTGATGTGAGTTAGCACTTGAGACAAATACCGCGTCAATATCTGATTTTAAAAACTCATCATAATTATCAAAAGAATTTTGCACACCAAATCTTTCACCAAGAGTTTTTACACGATCTTTATCTCTGCTGTAAAGCGAAACTATTGTGCTTTTTCGTGTTAATCTAACCGCGGGTAAAAATGAGTTTTCTGCAAACCTGCCGCAGCCAGCCACACCCCATTTAAGTTTTTTGCCTTTGTAAATTTTTTCAACCATAAGATTACAGCTTTAATTTTTCCATCAATTTTACAATTGGTTTAGAGTTTTGCATAATATAAAAATGCACACTGGGAACATTTTTATTTAAAAGTTCTTCAACTTGTTTTGCAGCCCACTCAATTCCTATATCAGTAACGTGTTCTTGTTTTGCTGCCATTACTTCATCAGCTAATCCATCGGGAATATTTATATAAAAATTCTTTGGCACCGATGTTAAATGTGCGCGTGATGTTAATAATTTTAGCCCAGGGATTATCGGTACATTGATTCCGATTTCTCTGCACAGCTCCACAAACTTAAAGTAGTATTTATTATCATAAAACATTTGGGTAACAACGTAATCTGCGCCGGCATCAACTTTTTCTTTAACAAATTTTACATCGGTTTTAAGATTTGGTGCTTCAAAATGTTTTTCGGGGTAGCCGCTAACTCCTACACAAAAATCAGTTGGTCGTGCATCAAGCAAACTATCTTCCAGATATTTACCGTGATTCATATTCATAATCTGGCTCACCAATTCTGATGCAAAACGATTTTTACTTTTACCTTCGGGAATTGGTTTTTCGTATCCTGAATCATCACCTCGAATCGCCAGCACATTTTGAATTTGCAGATAATCCAACTCTATTAAAAAATCTTCAGTCTCTTCTCGAGTAAAACCTTTTGTAAGAACGTGCGGCACTGCATCAACGTTGTACTTGTTTTGGATAAGAGCACAAATACCAAGTGTGCCTGGTCTTTTACGTTTTACTTTTTTCTGAATTCCGGTTGAAGTTTCTTCATATATAACTTCCGCAGCATGCGAAGTTATATCGATGAATGGCGGATTATATTTAACGATGTCATCAAGTACCGATAACAAACCTTTTATATCGCCGCCGCGTTTAGGTGGAATTAATTCAAAACTTATTAATGGATTTTTTGCTTTATCTAAATGCTCAATTACTTTCATACATTCTCAATTTTTTAGGAATACATTTCTAATATAATAATACTTTTAGAATTCATTTAATTTGTATCAACAGGTCCTAAGTATCTTAAGTTGGTGACAAATCTGGATTTTGTATTTAAACAGATTTCTCAGTCGTGGGCTTCTTCGAAATGACTTTTTTGATTTCTGCAATACGCTCGACACTAAAGATTTCATTATACAGCTACATAAATTTAAAATTTTTCTAACGTACAAACCTTAAAAGATTTTTACTGTTATTTTTTATAGATGCTTCATCCGTTCTGATTTTCATATAATTTCCTTTAAGCCAAAGTGGAGTCTGATCTCTATAATTATCACTCATCACGTTTCCCGATTGTCCTGTTGTTAATATAAGATAGAACTCATCCGGATTTGCAAAATCATAAACAAATCTCATCGAAGGACCGAGTACATTATCAAATTCATCATGTCTAAACATTGAATACTCTTCTATACTTTTTGCAAATGGATATTCTGTGTTATCAATTGTGGTTCCATCTCCGCCAACTTCATTCGGACCAATGTTTATGTAATTATCAAGCAAAGAGAAATTACCACTAAAAGCATGTTTAAAAGTTACTTTGTGCATTCTGCCCCACTGCCAGTTAGTTAAATCTTTTCCATTATTTTCTTCAAGATAAGTCAAAGCATCAGCTAAACTTTTTCTGATTATTTCTTCACGAGTTTCTCGTTTATTAGTCTTCACATCATCAAACCAAATAGAGTTTTGTTTTTCCAAAATCTGAAGTAAACTTCTGTAAGGAACATTTGCAAGAAACACAAAACGATTGTAAAGATCATCGCCCATTTCATCGTAATAAATATTTTTTAAAAGATATTTTAAAAACACAGCGTATATTGCTGGAGTTTGGCTGTACTTATTTAAATCAAAATTCCATTTTTCAAATAACTCAAGTGAAGTATTTAGATTTTTATCTTTTATCTTAACTCCGTCAAACGACTTTAAAATATATGGAACGATAATTCGGGCATAAGGCGATGTTTGATCCATCTGATAGTTTTTAAAATCATTTGCAGAATGCTTTTGTTTGAATGTTAATAATTCCCTTATTCTATCAATGCGGGATGGCGGCTCCCAAAGATTTGAAATATGATATTTAAAATTCTTTAAAGTTTTATTATTTGCTGAGGCAATAAAATTTTCTGAAGGATTTAAGATAACAGGAATTTCCTGCGTTGGTACAAATCCTTTCCAATCATTTTCAGTAGTTGTTCCATCAAAAACTAAGGTTGGATTGTTACTATTTCGCAGAGGAATTCTCGCACCCATAATGTAACCAATGTTTCCCTGTGCATCTGCATAAACAAAATTTTGTCCGGGAATTCCAAAATATTTAACAGCATCACGAAACTCATTCCAGTTTTTTGCTTTGTTGATTTTATAAAACGCCAGCATCTCATCGCTAAAATCATTGCCAGACCATCGCATACTAATTGGCGGAATATTTTCATCATCTTTATTATAAATAAATTTAAATGGATGAATTTCAGAAATGATTGGACCACGATGAGTTTCTTTAATCTTAATTACCTGATCTTTTCCATCTTTAACTTTTATTGTGTCCTTTATGATTTTGAGATTTTGCCACTGCCCATCAACAAAATATTTAGTCTTAGATGAATCAAGTTTTTCTGCATAAAAATCAGCATCATCATTCATAACATTTGTAAGCACCCAGGAAATATTATCTCCTTTTCCAATCACAACTCCCGGAACTCCGGGCAAAGTAACTCCCGCAGCATTCCAAGTTTTACTTTTGATAACTGCAGCATACCATTTACCCGGTGCACTAAAAGCAAGATGCGGATCGTTTGCAATAATTGGTTTACCGGAAACAGATTTGTTAGCATTTACAACCCAATTGTTTGAACCAATGTGCGTGCCTGTCCAGCCCATCATTTGCCGAAAAGCTTTATCAGTTTCTGCAAGTGTTGAATTGATGGATGGAAGATATTTAAAATTATCTGTAATAATTGTGGGAGCGTTTTCAGGATAATCAGGTAAAATTTCTAAGACTTTTTCTTTGCCAAGTTTTTGAATCAGTTCAGCAAAAGATAAATCAGTCCACCAACTTATGTTTAATTCCCAAGCCATCATTTTTATTACAATCAAACTATGAATTGGTTTCCACTGTTCGGGTTCATATCCAAGTATATCAAATTCAATTGCATAATTTCCTTTTCGTTCTTTTAGATATTTGTTTACGCCACTTGAATAAGATTGCAAAATTTTCATAACAGTTGGATCGTACTTGCTAAGATTTTTTGCTATGTTTCTTTCTATTCCAACAGTGCGAAACATTCTATCAAATGGAATTGCTGCTTCACCAAGTATCTCACTCAATCTTCCTTCACCTGCTCTTCGGATAAAATCCATTGTAAATAATCTCTCCTGTGCGTGTAAATATCCAAGAGCAAACGCAACGTCCTCATCCGATTCTGCAATGATATATGGAACAGCAAAACTATCGCGGTAAACTTCAATATTGGAGTTGATTTTTGAGGATGAAATTTTTCCCGAGTATTGCGGTAAAGAAGATGAAAGCATATTGTAGAATATTGCGCCTGCAATAATAAATGTTATTACAAATGTTACTGATAAACCTATTAATATTTTTTTCCACTTGCGCATAAAGGTTAATTGAAATGTGATAATCAAATATAAGAATTATTTAAGAGGGATTGGATTTACTTTAATGAATAAATTAAAACTAATGACAATCTAAATTGGATTCGTCAACAACTTGTGCTGAGATTTTCGGTGAGATGTACGGAATTCCCAATCCCATTCCGCGTAAAATAAAAAGTAAACCGAGTACTAATGCAAAGACAGGAACGAGTTTTGTAATTTTTCTTCGGATGTTAATATTAATAAATTTTCCAAAAATTGTTGCAGCAAACATTGTTGGAACAGTTCCCAATCCAAATAAAATCATAACAGCGGCACCAGAAATTGCATCGCCGCTTGCAATTGCACCTGCTAACGCAACGTAAACTAATCCGCACGGAAGAAAACCATTTAGTATTCCGATGAGAAACATTGCAGAAAAAGTTCCGCGTTTAAATAAATCACTAATACCGGATTTTAATGGCAGTGTAATTTTTTGAATAAATTTATGCTGTGTGATTTTAGCTTTATACATTGGCGGAATTAAAACCGCAATTACAATTGCGACTCCCAATACGATGGAAATACTTTGTTGGAATCCCGATATAACAAGTCGCGATCCAAGCAATCCAAAAACTGCACCGAGAAAAGAATAAGTTACAACTCTGCCAAGATTGTAAAGCAATCTGCCTGTTACAAATGAGAGATTATTGGAGTTAGGAACTGGAAGTGCAATGGCTATTGGTCCGCACATTCCAATACAGTGGAAGCTTCCGAATAATCCGACAAAAAATGCTGTTAAAATTTCTGGTGACATATTTAATCTGTAAAAAAATAAAGAATCTAATTAAATGTAAAAGTCATTTCGAAGGAGCCTGCCTGTCGGCAGTCAGGTCTTCGACTGAGAAATCTGAACCCCTAATTAAAAAAGATTTCTCCCTCCGCCTGCCGGCAAAGGCAGAATCGAAATGACAGTTAATTATTTCTAAATCTTTTACTAAAATGTGATAACTCAGTTAATTACAAAAGAACTTTCTTTATAATACTCAACTGCATCTTGAGTAAAGTTAAGTTTTACTTTCCAATAACCTTTATCCATATTTTGTGTTGAGATAAGCTGCTGCCCGCTTGTGTCAATAGCAAGAGCAACTGCAAAATCTTTTTTACCATCTGATGGGCGATAAAATTGGATTGTTCCAGTTAACTTTTTCGCAACGAATGATTTCGGCAAAACTAATTTTATAAAACCATTTTCAGGATTAATGCTTACGTCATCACCCATTTTATTGGTTCTGTTCATTCTGTCAATCTGTTCCTGATGATGAATACCTTTATCATAATAATCGCTCGCAACCAAATCAACTTTTTGATTCATTAAAAATATTACTGTGCTAATTGTAATAGCCATAAATACTAATTATGGTGATTAGAATTCCTGTGCCCCAATTGAATTTACTTTTGCTCATTTATTTCCACCGGTCCTAAAAATGAAGTTTGAACTTTTTTAATCAATTTATTTCCATGGTAAACACCAATCTCAATTGGTGTGTTCATTCTATTAAGGCTTGATTTATCCAGCATTACTAAAAACTTTATTTCAACAATTTCTTGTGATTTTAATACAATATCTTTTCCAACTAATTTTAACTCTCCATCAACGGGTTTTTCTAATCTAATTTGCACCGGGGTTTCATTAAAAGTTTTGTTCACAATATTAAGATCATAAACATTACTAACTTTTCCGTTTGGTTGTTCCTGAAACAACATTCCGGGAGTTCTTAAAATATTAACAGCGTAATCTGTTCTGATAGAAAGCAGGTAGCCAAGAACTCCAATTAACACAACAAGAATCACTGAGTACAGCATCATTCTTGGTGTTATTTTAAACTTAGTTTTATTTTCAATTCCATTAAGCGAATCATACCTGATTAATTTCTTAGGACGATTAATCTTTTCCATTACTTCATCACAAGCATCAATACAGGCTGTACAGTTAACACATTCTAATTGTATTCCGTTTCTGATATCAATTCCGGTAGGGCAAACGTCAACACACAAATGGCAATCAACGCAATCACCCTTATCAGAATTTACTTCGCTTCTTTTAAGTTTACCTCTTGGTTCGCCTCGCTTATGATCATATGCAATTACAATTGAATCCTGATCAAGCAAAACACCCTGCAATCTTCCGTAAGGACAAACAATTGTACAAGCCTGCTCACGAAAAAAAGCAAACACCCAATAGAAGATAAATGAGAAAGCAATGATTGCAACGAATCCACTTAAGTGAGCACTGGGCGGCTGTGTAACAATTTCGATTACCTTATCTAAACTAATTATGTACGATAAAAAGATGTGAGCGATAAAAAATGCAATGATAAAGAAAATAATATTCTTTAAACCTTTTTTAAAAAGCTTTTTACCATTCCAGCTTTCAGCATCAAGTTTGCGCTGATCTCTTGCATCACCTTCAATTAAGTATTCAATCTTTCGAAAAACCATTTCCATAAAAACGGTTTGCGGACAAGCCCATCCGCAAAATATTCTACCAAACACGACAGTAAATAAAATTATAAATACGATTATCGAAATCATTGCAAGAACAAAAAGATGAAAATCGTGCGGACCAAAAGGGATACCGAAGAGAATAAAGTTTCTGTTTAAAAAATCAAATAAAAGAAATTGATGACCATTTACTTTTATGAAAGGAACGATAATCAAAAACGCAAGCAGAAAGAAACTAAGAATTGTTCTTGCATTATAAAATACGCCTGAAGGTTTCTTCGGGTAAACCCATTTTCTTTTTCCGTCATCAGTTACAGTTGCAAGTTGGTTTCTGTATTCTTGTTTTTCTTCATTAACTATTTTCTCATTCGTTTCCATTATACTCTCAATAAAAATATTTCACTGCATCATTTGGAAGCAGCATTTGTAGAATCTGATTCGTTCCAAACTGGTCCTTCCGGTACTTTAGGATTTGCAGGTTTAGTACCTTGCAACGAAATAACATAACTTGAAACTTCTTGTAACTGCTTAGGATTTAACTGCCCTTCCCACGCAATCATACCTTTTGCTGGCACACCATATTTAATAGTTTTAAATACATTTTTAATTCCGCCGCCATGTATCCAATTATCATCAGTAAGGTTTGGACCAACTATTCCGCCTCCATCTGCAGAATGACACGCTACACAATTTGTTGTGTATATTTGTTTACCTGCATCAATAGATAATGGATCGGCAAGAAAGGTTACTGTTTCTTCATTTAGTAATGCACCGGATTTCATTAAAGCGGTTCGTTCAACTTCAGCTTGTTTAACTTCCATTTGATATTCATCATCCTGCAGCGGGCTTGATTTAAATATGTGATAATCGAGCATATAATAAATTGCAAAAGCAATAGATAGATAAAACAACCACAAAAACCATGGCGGAATTTTACTGTCAAGTTCACGTATTCCATCGTATTCATGTTCTAATAATAATTCGTTTTCAGTCTCAACCGGAGTTGTCTTTGTTATATATCTTCTAAACTTAGCAAAAGCAGAAGGTTCCTTTTTTAAAACCATATCTTCTTCTTTAGATACAGCCGTTTTGCCTTCATAATAAACAATTGCAATAAAACTGATTATGATAATTGCAATGAGAAAAATTGCCACAATATCATAATACGATGGTGGAAAATCTGATTCACCTGCAGCAAAAACAGGTGAAGTAAAAAACAAAATTATTGCCGCAAAAAAAATGGTGAAATGATTAAACTTTTTTCTCATAAAAATCGCCTGTATTGTTAAAATTATTTTCTTCCTCTTTTTCAAAAGGAAGATTTTCCATTTTTTTAATATAAGTTTTATCAACTTTAAACATCCAGATAAGGATGATTGCAAAAAACAAAACAAAAACAATTAAAGAGATTATCGGATAGATCGAAATACCTTCAATTGAATTTAGAATTTCTTTATACATTTATTTCTACCTGCTCTCTGAAACTGGATTTGCTTTGATATCAATTCCTAATCTTTGCAGATAAGCAATTAAAGCAATTATTTCTTTATCAGGCTCGGCAGCAATTCCATTCTTTTGTAAATCAAGTGCTATGGCTTCTGCCTGTTTCATCAAATCATCATTAGCTTGATTTTCATATCCTTCCGGATAAGGAACACCGAGCGTTCTCATCACACTAATTTTTTTAGATGTTAATGAAATATCAAGCTGATTTTCAAGCAGCCATGGATAAGGCGGCATGATCGAACCCGGGGACATTGAGCGTGGATTTTCCATGTGCAAATAATGCCACAAATTTGGATACTTTCCACCTTGTCTGTGCAAATCTGGTCCTGTACGTTTTGATCCCCACAAAAATGGATGATCGTAAACGAATTCTCCTGCTTTGGAATATTCACCGTATCTTTCCGTTTCAGATCTAAAAGGACGGATGAGCTGCGAGTGACAATTATTACAGCCTTCTCTTATATAAATATCTCTTCCCTCCAGCTCAAGTGGACTGTAAGGTTTTACAGAAGCGATTGTAGGAATATTTGATTTAACCAAAAATGTTGGAACAAATTCTACAACCCCGCCGATAAGAATTACGATTAGAGATGCAACTAAAAAGTAAATCGGTTTCCCCTCTAACCAGCGGTGTGAAATTTTTTCTTTTACATCTTTTTGCATTGGTGGTGCTTCGGCTTCCTCGTTCGCAACTAATTTGCCAATCATCATAGTTTTATAAAGATTGTAAACCATTATGCACATTCCAGTTAGGTATAAAGTGCCGCCAAAAGCTCTAATAATATACATTGGAATTATTTGAAGTGTTGTTTCTAAAAAGTTTGGATATTGCAGCATTCCTGTATCATTAAATTGTTTCCACATTAATGATTGAGCAACACCAGACCAGTACATTGCAGATGCATAAAACACTATTCCAAGTGTTCCAATCCAAAAATGTACATTAGCCATTTTTTTAGAATAAAGTTGCGTTTTATATATTTTAGGAATTAACCAATAGAACATTCCCGCTGTTAAAAATCCATTCCAGCCAAGTGCGCCGATGTGTACGTGAGCAATAATCCAATCTGTAAAGTGTGCAAATGCGTTTACATTTTTTAATGAAAGCATTGGACCTTCAAAAGTTGACATACCATAAGCAGTTACAGCTACAACCATAAATTTTAAAATGGGATCTTCTCTAACTCTATCCCACGCACCGCGTAAAGTTAAAAGTCCGTTTATCATACCGCCCCAGCTTGGAGCAATTAACATAATAGAAAAAACTGTTCCCAAAGATTGCGCCCAATCCGGCAAAGATGAATATAGTAAGTGATGCGGACCTGCCCAGATATATAAAAATATCAATGCCCAAAAATGGATGATAGAAAGTTTGTAAGAGTATATCGGTCTGTTTGCGGCTTTTGGTAAGTAATAGTACATCAAACCGAGATAAGGAGTTGTTAAAAAGAATGCAACTGCATTATGCCCGTACCACCATTGAACAAGAGCATCCTGCACACCTGCATACAACGAATAACTTTTAAATAAACTTACAGGAATTTCAAAAGAGTTTACAATATGTAATACCGCAACTGTAACCCAGGTTGCAAGATAAAACCAAATTGCAACATACATATGCTTTTCTCTTCTTTTGATAATTGTTCCGATCATGTTGATACCGAAAACAACCCAAATAAGTGTTATAGCTATATCTATTGGCCATTCAAGTTCAGCATATTCTTTGCTTGATGTAAGACCGAGCGGAAGTGAAATTACAGCAGCCACAATTATTAATTGCCATCCCCAAAAGTGAATGCGGCTTAGCAGAGTGCTGAACATTGGGGCTTTAAGGAGTCTTGGTAGCGAATAATAAATGCCGGCAAAAATCGCATTTCCAACAAAAGCAAAAATAACAGCATTGGTATGCAAGGGTCGAAGTCTTCCAAAAGTTAAAAATGGAATACTAAAATTAAGTTCGGGTGCAAATAGCGCACTGGCAATGTGCACTCCAATAAGCATACCCACAATACCGAATAACAATGATGCTATAGTAAAGTCTCTAACGATTTTATTATCGTAGCTAAACTTCTCTAACTGCATAGGAGCTCCTTTATTTGAAGTTGTAATTTAATTATCAAGATTTTTTCTCTTTATTTATTTCAATTTCATTTTCAGATTTTTTTTCTTTTTTTGGTTTTTCATCTTCGAAAAGCATTCGAACTGATGGCGTATAAGTATCAGAGTATTGCCCGTTTTTAACACTCCATAAAAAAGCGATTAAAAATCCAATTGCCACAAGCAAACTAAATCCTATCAAAACAACTATTACAGAGATAGCAATCCTCTTTTTTTAGCAATTAAATTTGTTGCGAGTGTTGCAACCAAAACCACACTGATTGAACTTATCGGCATAAGCACTGCAGCAATTAGAGGTGATAACATTCCATTAATTGCAAAACTTAGCCCAACTAAATTATAAAAAAATGATATCAAAAAGTTTAGATGAATAATTTTTAAACTGGATTTAGAAAATTTTAAAAAAACTGAAATGTTTTTTAGTTGCCCGGAATCAATTATTGCATCGCAAGCAGGTGTAAAATTACTTACATCATCTGTTACTGAAATTCCAACATCACTCTGGCTTAGCGCTCCAGCATCGTTTAATCCATCTCCAATCATTAAAACTTTTCCTTTATCAGATTGTAATTTTTTGATAAAGTTTAATTTATCTTCAGGCGATTGCTTGAAATGAAGCTGCGAATCAGAATTAAATATTTTTAAAAGATTTTCTTTTTCGCCGTTGTTATCACCGGATAATAATGATAACTGATATTCATTAGAGAGATTTTTTACAACTTTATCAATCCCTTCTCTATAAGAGTTTGAAATTGTAAAGTTACCAACAACCTCAGAATTAATTGAAACATAAACCTTTGTTTTAATAATATCGATTTCAGTTTCACTTTTCTTAAAATTTACAAAATCAGCGGAACCAATTTTTATAATATTTCCGTAAACAACACCTTCAATTCCTTTTCCGGTTGGTTCATTAAAGTTTGTAACAGGAAAAAAATCTGATCCATCAATTGAATCAAAAATCTTTTTACTTAATGGATGTGTAGAACCTCTAACCAAAGATTTTATGCATTTTAGTTCTGTTGGATTTAGAATTTTTCCCGAATAAATAATATCGGATTTTCCGGATTCCGTAATCGTTCCTGTTTTATCAAACACAATAGAGTTTATCTTTGCCATCACCTCAACAACAGCAGCATTTTTTAGATATAATTTGTTCCGCCCAAAAATTCTCATTGTATTGCCAAGAGTAAATGGAGTAGATAAAGCTAAAGCACAGGGACAAGCAACAATTAAAACTGAAGTAAAAACATTAATTGCAATTGAAGAGCTTACTGAAAACCAAAATGCGGCTGCTGCAAATGCAATTAATAAAATAACAATTGTAAAATATTTACTGACAGTATTTGAAAAATTTGTAAACTCGCTTTCTGTTTTTTTGTTAAAGGTATCATTGTTCCAAAGCTGTGTTAAATAACTTTGCGATACCTCTTTAATTACTTCAAGCTCAATCAATCCGGATTTTTGTCTTCCACCAGCATAAATCATTTCTCCGCTTACTTTATGGATAGGATGAGACTCACCGGAAACAAAACTATAATCAATTAATCCATCACCGTTCATAAGTATTGCGTCGGCTGGAACAATTTCATTTTGTCTGATTATGATTCTATTCCCAACCATTAGATTTGCAACAGGAATAGATTTTTCAATTTCATTTTGTTTGATTGTAACTGAGAGCGGAAAATATGCTTTGTAATCACGTTCAAAATTCATAGCAGCGTAAGTTTTTTCCTGCAAGATTTTTCCGATTAGCAAAAAGAAAACTAATCCGGCTAAAGAATCAAAATATCCAGCTTGATTTAGAATCAGCAATTCGTAAACGCTACGAAGAAATAAAACTAATATTCCCAACGATAATGGAACATCAATATTGATTATTTTTTTTCGCAAACCTTTGTAAGCAGAAACAAAGTAATCGGAAGCTGAATAGAAAAAGACAGGCAGAGAAAGAATAAGATTTAAATAATTAAAAAATGATTTTAACAAACTATCCGCAGTTGTGATTGAAAAATACTCCGGGAAACTAAACATCATAATGTTTCCGAAACAAAATCCAGCAACACCAACCTTGTAGTACAGGGTTTTATTAGATTTGGTTTCGATTTTCTTTTCAGCAGTATCAAGATTTATCTGCGGTTCATATCCAATTGAAGAAATTAAAACGACAACATCTTTTAAGGATATTTTTTCGTGCAGGTATTTTACACTTAATTCTTTACGAACAAAGTTTACTGTAGAACTTGTAATAGCAGGATTTAATTTAAATAGATTTTCAAGCAGCCAGATACAAGAACTGCAATGCATTTGTGGAATGAAAAAAGTAATTTTAGAAATTTTATCATCGCTAAAATCTAAAAGTTTATTAATTGTTGTTGTGTCATCTAAGTAATCAAACTTTTTTGTTTCAAAATTCTTGGGGGAAATTCCGGGATTCTCTTGAAAATTATAATAAGTACAAAGTTCACCTTGATTCAAAATTTCATAAACAGTTTTACATCCTGAGCAGCAAAAATACTTGTCATCAATCGCTATAGATTCATCCTTACAAAGATCTCCGCAATGGTAACAGACAATTTGATTTTTTGTATTTGATTTGGTTGACATTAAATGAAAATGCTAAATAGTTTAGATTCTTAATCGGGTAAAAAAAACTTAAAATTGTGTGGTAAATATAAACTATTTTATGGGGATTTTTTTAATCAAAACTGACTTAAAAAATATTGAATTCTATGATTTGAAATATTTGAAAAGATTTTATTCACAAAGCGGAGAAAGGAATGTCCGGATAATTATTATAGGTTTTCACATCAAAAAATAATTATAAAACTTTAATCTCTTATTGGAAAATTAGTCACAATTCTTAAACCATTGCAAAGTATAATAACTCTCAATAATTTTTTACAAGCGTAACCGGAATGTACTTGGAGAATATTTCAAAATCATTATCGTTTGTAAAAATTGGAAACCGGTTTCGATAAGAAATTGCACAAATTAAATAGTCTGTATTAGAGCCTTGTACTCCTTTACTTCTGCAGGTATTAAAATATTCGGCAGCAAGCTCATAATCTTTTGTTATGATAGGATGATCATCAAATGATGATAATACATTTTTTAATTGAGCGAATTGTTTTTGCTCTTTAATTCCAGACAATAATTCCTGTCTTATTGGACCAAGCATACAAATTCTCTGGTTATCAATTAAAGACTCAAGAAATTTAACTTCTTTAAATACTGTTGCTCTTTTTCTTCTAAGAGCATGTGACCAAATGCTTGTATCAACAATTACCTTCATTTTCTGCTGCGCTGTTTTTTGTAATTGTAATTTTTATCGTATTCAATTGTGTTGAATAAATCTTTTATCTTCATTTGGTTTCGCAGTTTAACATATTCCTCAAGAGCAGTATTAACTGCTTCCTTTTTTGATTTATGCTTTCCTAGTATAACAGCTTTTTCCAACAAAGAATCATTTATGTTTAAGTTTGTCGGCATATTTTCTCCTTACACAGTTTTATTAGCAAACTTACACAATCATATAATATTATAAAAGCACGTTCCTTAAAGAAAGCTTTAGGGATGGGCTAAATACTCTTCCCAAATCTTAAACAACTGGTAGGTTGCATAAACATCTTTAGAACAATAAACAGCAATGTCTTTTATTCTTCCAGCTTCATAGAGAGTTTTAACTTCCATTCCAGAAATGTCTTTCGCCTTTGGAGATTCGATTCCAAATGCGTGGCAGTAAAAATCCAGATTAAATTTTCTTGTCGTGTTGTAAAAAGTAAATTGCTCAAGCAAATCAATATGAATATCGCCGTAACGATAACCCATCAAGTTTTTTGTTACTTTAACACCCAGCATTGCCGAGCGCATCATCAAAAATGGAATATCAAAATTTCTTCCGTTAAATGTTACAAACTGATCGATATGTTGTGCAATGCGCCAAAAAGATTCCAGCATTTCCTTTTCTGATAATCCTTTGTAATGCACATTTGTGTTTTCAGAATTCCATTCCTCAGCTTTGTCTGATTCATAATAAACATAGGATTTTTCTCTCTGCACATCATACATTCCAATTGCAATGCACTTAGCTGTAAATGGATAAAGTGATGTGTAACGAATTGCTTCGTCCTTCATCGCTTCTTTTTTGGTGGGTTCAGTTTCTTTCTCAGCGTATTTTAATAAATATTCACGCTGGCTTTCAGTCAAAGATTCAAATGGATAAGAACAAGTTTCAATATCAAAGATCAATTTGCGCATTTTAGTACCTCCTTAAAAATGTCATTGCGATCATTTTAATTTAAAACATTAACACCCGGTTCAATTTTTTTTATCTTCTCAATAAAATCTTCTGTTAGCGGAGTTGATTTTCTTGTTTTCGGATCAACAAATACTACAACACCTTTTCCATCAACAATTAATTCTCCTGTTTTCTTCCGTACGATTAAATGATCATAACCAAAAGAAGAATTTTTAATATAAGATACTTTGGAATATACATCGAGTTCATCATCATAAAATGAATGTCCGCGGTAATTGATTTCATTTCTTACCATAAAAAATAATTTACCGTCAGTAAATATTCCACCTTCAGGCATCAATCCTGCTTCCTTAACATACTCTAACCGAGCATGTTCAAAAAAATTAATATAAACTGCATTGTTGCAAACACCAAGCATATCAACTTCGTGAAAGCGAACTTTTACTGTTGTTTTATGAGTAAAATCTTTAATGTCCATTAGACAAAAACCTCATCAATTATATCCGCAGCTATTTTAACATCTTCAAACGAAACATCTAAATGTGTAATTGCACGAATTAAATCAACCTTGCCAACGGAAAATAAAACTCCTTTATCCTTACATCTCTTCAATCCATCTTCAATAGAAATATTTTTTGGATGAAAAAGTAAAATGTTTGTTTGAACAGCTTCCATATCAATTTCAAGATTTGGATTTACATTAATTCTTTCTGCAAGATATTTAGCTTTATCGTGGTCTTCTTTTAATCTTTCAATATTATTTTGAAGTGCATATAATCCGGCAGCAGCAAGAATTCCAACCTGCCGCATTCCTCCGCCCCATGCCTTACGAACACGAAACGCTTCTTTAACAAAATCCTTTGTTCCTGCTAAGATAGAACCAACCGGAGCACCGAGAGCTTTTGAAAGACAGCAGGAAATTGAATCAAAATGTGAAGCATATTCACTTACAGAAATTCCTGTTGCAACCGATGCATTCCAAATTCTTGCACCATCAAGATGATAAAACAGATTATATTTTTTTGCAAGATGTTTCAGAGAAATAATATTTTCAATTTGCCAAACAGTTCCGCCGGCGCGATTGTGAGTGTTTTCAACTTCAATAACTTTTGTGCGCGGCATATAATACGCAGATGTTGGACGAATGATTGGTTCTACTTGTTCAGGAGTTATTACACCGTGTTTACCTTCAATCGGAAATAATTGTATTCCACTAAGCGCGGCTGGTGAACCTGACTCATAATTAAAAATGTGTGCATCGCGTTCGCATATAACTTCATCACCTGGATTTGTTAAAACATTTAAACAAATTTGGTTGCCCATTACTCCGCTTGGAACATAAAGTGCAGCTTCTTTTCCTAAAAGATCTGCTGCATATTTTTCAAGTTTATTTACGGATGGATCTTCTTTAAAAACATCATCACCAACTTCAGCATTGTACATTGCTTTGCGCATTGCTTCAGATGGGCGTGTTACTGTGTCGCTTCTTAAGTCTATCATTTTTTTCCTATCTAAGTCAATGTGAGGAGAGAACTGACGAAGCAATCTTAAACATTATAATCCTATAGATCATTTCGCTACGCTCGTGATGACATTGAAGTTTTATAATTTAAATTTTTTCTTCATCCAAATTAAAATGTTGATACCAAAAATCCACAAAGAAAATGCTGATGAAATAACAGGAATAATCAAAGGATTTTTTGTGTAAAATGTTTTTTCATTATTTAATGGAACATCAACAACTAAATGTGTGCGGGTAAACATTTCAGTTTCAACTTCTGTAACTCCAAATTTATTAATTAAACAGCTTACTCCGCCGTTTGCACAACGAACGACTGCTCTCCTATTTTCGACAGCGCGTAAGTTTGCAAATTCTTTATGTTGATATGGTCCACTAAGTTTGCCGTACCAGCTATCGTTTGTTAGCACTGCTAAAAATTGTGCACCTCGATCCACAAAATAATTTGGAAAAGTTGGAAACACAGATTCATAACAAACCAATCCGCCAATTTTTATTGTGTCTTTCTTATCAACAAATTTAAATACAGTTGTGTCCTGTCCAACATTCCAGCCGCTTAAACCTACTCCCCATTTTAATAAATCACCAAGAAATGGAATTTGATCCACAAACGGTATGTGCTCACCGAGCGGAACTAATTGCATCTTTCCATATCGCTCAACTCCAAAAGTGTTTGGCTGTAAAAGTAAAATAGAATTATAAGTTCCATAGTGATACTTGCCCGCTTCGCTGTACTTTGCATTTTTTGGAGCATCTGTTTCAAAGATTCGATAATCAGGCATTCCCGTTAAAAGCGAAACATTATTTTTATTTAGGAAAGAATAAATCGAATCAAGTTCTGTTTGATATGTACCTGATAAAAGATAGACAGGTAAAGCTGTTTCGGGCCAGAAAATTATTTTTGCACCTTCATCAACGCACTGTTGAGAAAGCTCTAAATTATTATTTAATATTTCATTCAATCCGCCAAGCTCCCATTTATTCCAGGGATCAAGATTTGGCTGGATGATTCCTACTTTTATTTTTTTCTCATCATTGTTTAAAGAAGAGACCTTAATAAATCCATAAACGATTATAAAAATAAAAATCAAACCTGCGATTGAAAGATTTATCAAACCAGTTTTTGATGATTCTTTAAATGATTTTAATCCTTTGTAAATAAAAATGTTTATCCACAAAACAACAAACGATAAACCAAATGCGCCAATAATATCTGCGATCTGAATGAACGCTGTAAACTTTGCAAGACCATGCCCAATTGTAAGCCAAGGAAATTTTAAATCTGTAAGAGTTAGTAAATATTCTGCCGTTACCCAAAAGAATGGGAAAAAATAAAGTGATAAATCTTTTTTAAAAACTTTTTTTGATAAGAAATACAAAGTTGAGTTTATGAGCATAACACATGGCAAAAAGAGAACTAAAACTGTTCCGCTTAGCATTAAAAACGGATCGGACTCGCTTTGCCAGCTTCCAACCCAATAAACCGTTAACAAACTCATAACAAAAAAAGTTAGATAAGATGCAGAGTTTACTTTTAGCAGAGTTTGTTTTTTAGTTATCACAAAAAAGTAAGGAACGAATGCAACAATGAGAAATAGTTGAAACGGAAATGGAAACGGTGTAAATGAAATTCCAAAAAATATTCCGGAAAGAATTAATAGAAATCTATCCTTTCTTCTCTCTTTTGTTTCTATGTCTGATAAAACTTTTTTCTTAAATAAAAATTTCAAATTTGTGTTTTTCTTTTTTTAATGAAGTATCGAACAATAAAAATCAAAATAATAACTGCAGTAATAATTAAAATTATATTGCTGTAAGTATTAAGATAACTGTCTATTAAATCAATGTTTTCCCCGAACGCAATTCCAAGATAAATTAAAATTACATTCCAAATTGCTGAACTAGTTAAACTCAATAGTGTTGTTTTGTCAACATGCAGTCTGCTCATTCCAGCAAAGAAAGAAATAACTGCGCGCGTACCAGGTAAAAATCTATTGGCAACAATTAAATAGTATCCGTATTTGCGGAATGAAGTTTCAACTTTTTCAAATGATTGCACAGTAATAAATTTTAGTTTACCAGAGTGAATTAATCTTTTATCAAACTGCCAGCCTATTATAAATGCTGTTAAAAATCCTAATAAACTGCCGGAAGTTGCAAATAGAAATAACGGAATAAAATGTAAAGAGCCTGTTGCGACTAATGAACCGCCAATTACAACTACCATATCACTTGGTGATGGAGGAAATAAATTTTCGATATATGCGAAGAAAAAGATTGTGAGATAAATCCAGAAAGGAGTAAAGCTTGAAAACTCTGAAAAAATAGTTTCAAACATTCTAATCTTTCAAATCTTTTTTCATCAGTAAAACTGTTGCAAAAGAAACTACGCCTTCTGTTCTGCCAACAAACCCCAATTTTTCTGTTGTGGTTGCTTTAATAGATATTTGATCGATATCAACTTTAAGAATTTGGGAAATACGTTTTCTGATTTGTTCAACGTAAGGAGATATTTTGGGATTTTCCATTGCAAGTACACAGTCCAGATTTCCCAATTCATATCCTTTTGTGTTGATAACATGATTACAATGTTTAAGCAATTCAGCGCTGTCGGCATCCTTCCATTTTGGATCATTGTTTGGGAAGTGTTTGCCAATATCACCAAGTGCAAGTGCACCAAACATTGCATCGCAAACTGCATGAAGCAGAACATCAGCATCAGAGTAACCTTCTAATCCTTTATCAAATGGAATTTCCACTCCACCAATAATTAATTTTCTTCCCTCTGCAAAAGCATGAACATCAAAACCAAAACCAGTTCTAAAATTTAATTTCAATATCTAACCTCAAACCTTTTAAATTCATTTATTGATTCCGACCATTCTACAAAGCAATTTACAACGTGTGATTTCATTGGACCGGTTTTTAGCTTTTTAATTAATTCTAAAATCATTGCTTCATCGCCTTCTACTTCAGTTAATACTTCACCGGTAAATAAATTTTGTGTGTATCCTTTTAAATTAAAATTTTCTGCGTACCTCATCACAAAATATCTATATCCTACACCCTGAACTAAACCATTTACAATTATTTTTGCTCTTTTAGTATCACTCATTTTTACTTGTAAATACTTCTGAAATAATTAAGCCGCTGAAAATAAGAACGCATCCAGCCAAGCCAAAATTAGAAATATTTTCACTGAGTAAAAAGTAAGCAAACACAGCAGCAAATATTGGCTCGATAGAAAAAATAATTCCTGCTTTTGTCGGTGAAACAGTTTTTTGATATTTCAATTGTATAACGGTCGCAATTATCGAAGCAAATATTGATGTGTAAAGAATTGCACTAACTACGTTAAAGTTTATTGTAAATCTAACAGCTTCCAATGAAGTAAATGAAAAGATGTAAGCTAAGATAAATCCGCCAAGGCCTGTAATTAAAAGCTGAACAAAAACCATCGGCAGGTAATCATATTTTTTTGTAAACACATCTACATAAACAACTTGAAACGCAAAAAGTAATGCGCAAATTAATGTTAGTAAATCACCAAGATTAAAATCTGATCCAAGTTGGTGAATAAAATCAATCACATTTTCACCCTTACTGGATAACATTATCAAACCAATCAATACTAAAAAAACACTTAAAAGATTAAACCATTTTGGTTTTCTTTTTTCTATGATGAGTTGCAGAATCGGGATGAATACTACAAACATTCCTGTTATAAAACCTGATTTAGTTGCAGTGGTTAGATTTAACCCAAGCGACTGAGCAGGTAAAACCTGCAAAGTAAAATAATCCAAGAATTGATCCCGCAATTAATGTTTGCGTGTTTGTTTTTTTTAATGATGAATAAACGAAAGGTAGAAATATTAACGCAGCTAAAGTAAATCTTAAAGCGAGGAATAATAAAGGAGAAATATCAGTAAAAGCATTTTTGATTAATGCAAAAGTTCCGCCCCAAATTAAAGTATTAAAAAGAAGTGCAATTTCTCCAGTGTATTTTTTCATAAAATGATACTAAATTAAAATTTTGGACCTACCCCGGACACTCTTTGTCGTAGAAGCAAAAAGTCATTTCGACGACCTAAGGAGGAGAAATCTGAAACCTTAGATATATTGAACTCAAATAATTATTTAACACTCAGATTTCTCATCCACTAAAGTGGATTCGAAATGACAATTTTCTTTGGTTATGCAAAAGAATAGGAAGGCAGGCTTGCCCTTAATTTATTCTTTTTCTTTTGCACGCACGTATCCAAAAGATTTAAGCATATTTAAATTTGAACGCCATTTTTCTCTAACCTTTACACGCAATTCAAGATAAACTTCACGGTCTAAAAATTCTTCGATACTTTTTCTTGATTTTTCTCCAAGTGATTTAATTGCATTGCCGCCTTTGCCAATAATAATTGGTTTTTGAGATTCACGTTCAACCACAATTTCTGCACTGATAAAATCTTTAGAATGTTCCCTTTCCTTAAATTCAGCGATTAAAACTTCGCAGCTATATGGAACTTCATCTTCATAAAGTTCAAAAAGTTTTTCACGAATTATTTCAGTTACAAAAAATCTTTCTGTTTCTTCGGAAACAATATCATCGGGATAAAACTTTGCACCTTCGGGTAAACTCTCAACAATATCATTAAGTAATTTTTCTAAATTGAATTTAAGATTTGCAGAAACTGGAATGACCGATTTGAAAATATTTAGCTTTTCAAATCTATCAATTAAAGAAAGCGCCTGTTCTTGTGATATCGTATCTATCTTATTTAGAACAAGAATTTTAGGATTTGATTTTTCTTTAATTACTTTTTGGATATACTCATTTTCCTCCGCACCTTTAAATGACTGCTCAGAGCTTACATCATAAATTATAACAAACACATCTGCATCTTTTACGGATAAATCAATATCATCCATCATTTTTTCTTGAAGCAGATATGCGGGTTTTAGTATTCCAGGTGTATCAAGAAATATTATTTGATAATTCTCTTCAGAAAGAATTCCCAATATTCTTTTACGAGTTGTTTGAGGTTTTGATGTTGTAATGGAAATCTTTTGTCCAAGCAAAGCATTCATCAAGGTTGATTTACCAACATTCGGCAAACCTATAATTGCGGCGTATCCGGCTTTTGTGTTCATTCTTATCTTTTCTTTTTATGATGTGCAAATATACGAAATGAGTGAGTATTATTCGGAAGAATATAAGAAGTACAGATCAGAATAAAGCAAAACTATGATTAGTGAATAAATCTTTTTTTCGATCGTTTCTGAAATTCAAACAAGAAATAACCTGATACAAGCATTGCAAATGAAAGTAATGAACCAAAAATTGTAAGATTCTTTTTCCCAAAAAGAGATAAAAGATAATCTCCGATACTCTTAGAATAAGTTGTAACTATTTCATTTGTTTCACTTGCCTTTGATGTAGATATCATTTGAAATAAGATATATCCTGTAATGCAAAGAGCTATCACACCAAAAATTGATAATAAGACAAACATAAAATATTTCTGCTGCTTAGCGTTTGAAGTTTTTTTGTTTACTTTATTCATAACCAGTTTTGTAAAATCTATACTCGGCGAATCCTCTGCAATATTTTTTAACAAGTTATGTGTTTGAACTAATGCAGCATACTGCTTTTTTAAATCGGGAGAATTTTCGATCGCATTTTTTACAATATCTTTTTCTTCACGATTTAATTCATCATCTAAATATTTATTCAGCAACTCATCATTTATGTTTATCATAAAACTTCCTGCAATAAATTTCTTTTTTCAAAAATCTCTCTTAATAAATTACGAGAGCGGTGTAAAATAACTTTTACATTTGCAACAGAGATTTCTAAAACTTCACTAATTTCTTCTGTTGTCATTTCTTCTAAATAAAACATCGTTATAACAGCCGCATTTTTTGGTGGTAGTTGGTTTACAACTTTCTTCATCAATACAGAAACATCTTCATTCACTAATATGTCTGCATTGTAATTACTCTTAAGAAAATGTAAATCATCAATAGAGCTCATTTCCATTTCAATTTTTCTTTTTGCAGAAGATAATTTTGTTAATGCTGTATTATAAACTATACGATAAAACCATGTCGAAAACTTTGAATCAAATTTAAATGCGTTCAAATTATTATAAGCTTTCAAAAAACAATCCATTAAAACTTCTTCAGCATCCATATCATTTTTTAACATCCGTTTGAGCATAGAAAAAGCTTTATTCTTATATCTGCCTATAAGAACGGAATAATCCGCAGCGTTACCTTTCTTAACGGATTCAATGATTTCAACATCTGTAAGGTTTTTCATTTTTATTATAGACTATTTCAGGGTATCAAAGGTTACAAATATTTACAGACGGTTAAAAGTTAGAATGATTTAATTAAATAATCAATTTGTAACCTTGATAATATTTATTCAGTCAAATGTCTTGGATCTTAAATAATTAAAATCTGTAACCTTAAAAAAATTCTTTGGTCAAAAGGATTAGAAACATAAGGAGATAATAAAATGCGCGAAGAAGTAATAGCAGTATTTATTCCAATTATAATAACACTTGTAATTGGAGCAATACTAATTGTTTATTTTTTCTTAAAGTCCAAAGAAAAACAAATGCTAATTGAAAAAGGACTATCCGCTGAAGAAATTAAAAAATTCTTTGAAGAAAAACGTGATGGACTTGGATTGATGAAAATTGGAGTTATATCAATTTTCTTTGGTATAGGATTGGGATTTGGAATGATGCTCGAAGATGCGACCACAAAAGAATATTGGATACCATTTTTATTATTCGTTGGAACAGGAATTGGATTCGTTGTTGCCAATGTTCTTGCTGAAAAGATGAAGTTAAAAAAATAATGCTAAAGCTGGTCTATAATATGTTTTTAATAACGAATATTGAACAAGGAATGATAAATGATGAAGTTTTACTACTTCTAAATTCAAAGTTCCTTGTTCGTTATTCTTTATTCAGTTCACATTATTCCTGTGCTTCAAGCCACCGTTCAGCATCAAGAGCCGCCATACAACCTGTGCCGGCAGCAGTTACTGCCTGACGGTAAGTATGATCAGCAACATCACCGGCAGCAAAAACACCTTCAATATTTGTGTAAGTTGAATTAGGTTTCGTTATCAAGTAACCTGTTTCATCCATATCCAATAAGCCTTTAAACAGTTTTGTATTTGGCTGATGTCCGATTCCAATAAATAATCCTTCAGCTTTAAACTCTCTTATTGAACCATCTTTTGTATCTTCAAGTAGAACGCCAGTCATACTTTTCTTTCCATTCTCTTCAACACCAAGAACTTCTTTAATCACTTTATTGGTCATAAATTTTATTTTAGGATTTTTCTGTGCGCGTTCAGTCATAATTTTTGATGCACGGAATTCATCTCTTCTATGGATGATTGTAACTTCACTTGCAAATTTTGTTAAGAATGTTGCTTCTTCCATTGCAGTATCACCGCCGCCAACAACAATAACTTTTAATCCTTTAAAGAAAAATCCATCGCAAGTAGCGCAGGCAGAAACACCGTAACCCATATATTTATTTTCACTTTCCAATCCAAGTAATTTTGCTGATGCTCCGGTTGAAATGATAATTGAATCAGCAGTGTAATTTTCATCGTAAGATTTTACTTTGAATGGACGACTTGATAAATCAACTTCTGTTATTTCTTTATAAAAAGATTGCGCGCCAAAACGCTGAGCTTGTTTGCGCATTACATCCATTAAAGCCGGTCCATCAATTCCGTGTTCAAATCCAGGATAATTTTCAACTTCCGTTGTAATTGTTAATTGTCCGCCGGGCTGCATACCTTCAAATATAGCAGGGTTAAGATTTGCACGACCTGCATAAATTGCGGCGGTTAATCCTGCAGGACCAGAACCAATAATTAAAACTTTAAAATGATTTTTTTGATTTGCTTGTTCTACCATTTTTTCTCCAACAATAAATATTGAGCATAATTAATTTTATTTGTATTCGTAAGATTCAGATAAGTTAGTGAAGATTCAAGAACGGAATTGATTCTAATCTTGTTAATATTGAAAATGTCATTTCGAATCCCACTTCAGTGGGTGAGAAATCTGGATATTAATTTTTCAGTCAATTTCATTCGCTGATAAACGGATTTCTCCTTCCTTTGGTCGTCGAAATGACTTTCCTGGATTTTCACTCAAATAAAAACTTTGCATTACGCTGTAAGCCTTTAATCTTTGTTCTTTTAATCGGACTTTCAGCAAAACGTTCTTTAAATGTTTGGTTATCCAATTTCATTACTTCATCATAGCTCAATTCTTTATTCTGCGGATAAAATTCTTCAATCGAGGTAAGTATAGAAAATTTCTGATTCCACGGGCAAACATCCTGACAAATATCACATCCAAAGATCCAGTTATCAAACTTACCTTTTAACTCATTTGGAATTTCATTTTTATTTTCAATGGTTTGAAATGAAATACATTTGTTTGCATCAACAACATATTCATCAACTATTGCATTTGTTGGACAAGCCTCAATACAAGCTGTACAAGTGCCGCAATGATCCGTTATTATTTCAGAATAATCAAACTCATAATTTGTAATTATGTTTGCAATAAAAAACCAACTGCCTATAATTGGGTTTATAACATTTGTATGTTTACCCATCCAGCCAATTCCAGCTCGAACAGCCCAAGCTTTATCCATAACAGGACCGGTATCCACATAAGAAATTGATTCAAACGCAGGATCAATTTCTTTTAACATTGTTTCAAGTTCATCTAGTTTTTGCCAGATGATAAGATGATAATCTTTTCCCCATGCATAGCGAGAAACCTTGCCTACCGGCAGGCAGTCCTTGCCTTTATCATTTTCAATTAAATGTTGTTCTGGTGTGTAATAGTTAAGGGCAAG
Organism: uncultured Ignavibacteriaceae bacterium; assembly: GCA_963704275.1. GTDB lineage: Bacteria > Bacteroidota > Ignavibacteria > Ignavibacteriales > Ignavibacteriaceae > IGN3. The sequence continues at coordinate 42,821 of CAVPHP010000010.1, forward strand.
TGAAATTATACTGTTTGCTGACGGAAGAATTTCTTTTACGTCCTTTCTTTTGTGAAGATTTTTTTCCATATACCCCATTGAAGCTTGATAACCTTTATCCAACCATTGTTGAAGTTTTTCTGTTTCATTTTCAAGTAGATCAGCTTTTGCAAAACCAACAAGATCAAATCCAAGCTGCTTTGCTTTTTCTGTTACTATCTGGTTTGTTAGTTTGGGCATAAGAAAAAGTTTAGAAACATTAATAAATTAGAAACAGATTTCTCCCTCCGATCGAAATGACAGATCACATTCACCACTTCAATTCTTTTGGGTTTACAAGTGCAAAAACTTCATCATTAATAATTTTTATTGGATAGGTATCTAATCCTCTGGCACCTGTTGGCTGCTTACCTGTTTTAAGATTAAACATCCAGCCATGTGCAGGACAAACAACACAACCGTCTTCTATTAATCCATCATAAATAACTGAAGTATGCTGATGTGGGCAAGTATTACCAACGATAAAAACTTCTCCATTCACTTTAAAAACAGCAACATCAACATCATTAATTAAAAATCTTTTTCCTTGATTTTCAATTAACTCCGAAACTTTACAAATTTTTATATACTCATTGTCCATTTATTCAAAATCCTTAAATACTTTATCCTGCACAATCCCCTTTTCTGAATGTTTAACTGTTGATAAAGCAATTTCCGGATCATGACCAAAATATAACTGCCAGTTTTCATCAGCAGCTAATTGTAAATATTTTTTCTTTTCCTGAACTGTAACCATAGGCTGTAAATCATATCCCATAACATATGGGATTTTAATTTGGGAAGCGAAAGGTATCAAATCAGCACAGTACAAAACTGTATTTGATGAATCAGAAATTTTTATCATCTGCTGTCCAAAAGTATGACCATTAATTATTCTGAATGAAATATTTTCATCAAAATCTATTTCGCCATCTATAAGAGTTAAAACTCCTTCTTTAACAAGCGGTTCAAAATTATCTTTTATGTAACTGCCTTTATCACGATCAGATGGATTCATTGCCCATTCAAAGTTTTTCTTTTGCACAAGATATTTTGCATTGGGAAATGCTGGAATAAGTTTCCCGTTTTCAAATTTTGTTGATCCGCCTGTATGATCAAAATGAAGATGGGTTAATAAAACATCTGTTATGTCTTCAGGTTTAATTCCATTAAGATCAAGAGTCTTTTCAAGCCTGCCTGCCGGCGAGGCAGGTTCAAGTTTGGGATCAATGCGATAAATATTTTTTGATTTTTCATCCCACTTATTTCCCATCCCGGTATCAATAAGAATTTTTCTATCATCACAAATAAGTAAAAGATTTCTGGTAGCAAGTGTAACTCTGTTTTGTTCATCAGCAGGATTTGTTTTTTCCCAAAGTGGTTTGGGGATAATGCCAAACATTGCGCCACCATCTAATCCGATAAATCCGGATAAAATAGTTTTTAAAGTATATTTTCCGATTTTCATAAGTTATTTATTTTTTTATTTTCAGTTAATACCAAGTCAATAAAAACAACTGAAATTTACAAATCATTAAGAAAAAAAATCATTTCTATTTAAAAGCAAAGCTCATTTAAAGGACAATATTAACCAATAGAGCAAAAAAGTATTTTTAACACTAATTGAATTTTTTTATCTAAAAAGTGATCCACATTAAAATCTGTTATTAAAACCAGCCATTCTGTTATCATTTCGATTCAAATTTGCCAAAATTTTTGAGTTTTTAGAATTTTTTATAATAATATAGAAATAAAGTTCGCATTAGTAAAAACATACCAATAATTGCTATTTGTGATGGAATGCGTTTTGTAAATATTTATCGAATTAATTAAATGAACCAAATTATTCAGTTTTTGCTAAAGGAAATTATGAAATCTATAATTATGATTTTTTTAACATTTGTATTGTTGCAAAATGTTTTACTATCACAACAAAGCAGTTTCAACAACCTAAGTTTAGAAGATTGTATTGCAATTGCAAAAGAAAACAGCAAGCAAAAACAAATTGCAGAATCTAAATTAGATGTCAGCAAATCACATTTAAAGCAAGCTGAATCCGGTCGCTGGCCGAGTCTGGAACTTACTTCAAAAGCATTAATACAAGATCAACCGCAAAATTTTATTTTTCCTTCTTCAACGTTTATAGTACCACCTATTTCCCTTACTCAATTCACAATACCTAGTTTTCCTTTTACAATTCCTCCGCAAAATATAAAATTAGCAGATAACAAAAGTGTTTTAAGTGAATTGACTCTTGTTTATCCAATTTTCACAGGCGGTAAAGTATCTTCAATAGTTCATCAGGTTGAACTAAGCATTTTGATGGCGCAAAACAATCTTGCTTTAACAGAAAGTGATGTAGTCTTAAATGTTAAAAACGCATACTATGCTGTTATACTTACCAAGCAATTATTGCAAATAGGTACAGATGCTTTTGAAAGATTTGAAGCAACATACAATCTTACTGAAAGCCTTTATAAAACCGGCTCTGGAACAGTAACTAAAATTGATTACTTAAAAAATAAAATGACTTTGAATTATTCAGGGGAATTGTATCCGATCTTAAAAGCAAACAGAAAATTGCAGAATCTGGTTTAAAATATTATCTGGGAATTGATTTGGCTTCAGATATTTCAATAAAGGATACTAATCTTGAGTTTGAATATCTCCTCCCCGATGAAAATGATGTTTAAACAATCTTTTATCATCAAACCACGTATTTAAAAAGTCTTGATATAGCATCAAATATTTATGAAGCAAAAATTGATGAGGCAAAAGTGATTATTACCCATCGTTAGCATTTTTCGGTAATTATCAAAGATTAGATAATAATTATGATGCCGGATATGCTACAAAAGAAAACAAAAATATTTTTACTGTTGGTCTTGGATTAAAACTTTCAATATTTAATGGGTTCAGAACAGCAGGAAAGGTTGATGAAAATGAAGCAGAACTTAATGGTTTAAAGTTACAAAAGGTCTTTGTTGAAGAAAGCTTAAAAATGAAATTAAACCAGTTGATAACGGAAATTAATAAATCTGAAGAAACCATTAAAAGTTCAAAAGAAGCTATGATTGCGGGATAGAAAACAGAGATCTAAATCAAAGAGCTTATCAGAACGACATTGGACCTGTAAAAGATTTTATTGAAGCACAAATTTTTGAATCATTAATGATGGGACAATATCAATTATCACTATATGAACGAGTTGAACTTAAGGCAAAACTAGATTTTCTTCTTGGTATGAAGAATTAATTAAAAATTAATGATACACTTTCATAAATACTCATTAATTGTACTTTTATTTTTGATATCTAATACTTTCATGTTAGTTGCACAAAAAAAGTATCCCAACGAAATAAATTTTAAAATGGGTTTGATGGTTTATGATTTTGATGAAGTAAATTTTTCTGATGGTAATGCAGCTTTAGAAATGTGGATGGAATCAACCAAAAAAAGTTTATTAAAAAAAGGTGTTAAAAAAATTGATATAGTTTATAAAAGTTATGAAGATCTAATTAAGCTGGAAGATGATGTTAGAAATAATCAAATAGATGTATTTAGTATAAAATCCACTGACTTCTTCAGGTTAAAAAACGTAAACGACTATGTTCCGTTTTTTGCTGGAACGAGAAGCGCAAAGTCAAAGTTTGAAAATTTTATTTTGATCACCAATAAAAAATCCGGTTTCAAAAATATTACTGATATTATTAAAGAGGATATTACCACTGCAAAATCAGTTTATGAAGATCTATCAACTATGTGGGTAAAAATAGCAATTCAAGAAAATTCCGGACAAAAATTAAAGAAAGCTATAGATATTGAAAGTACGCTAATTTCAGAATCTAACTTGCTGTTAGGTGTTTTTTTTGGCAAATATAAATGTGCTGTTGTGTCACAATCAGTTTATGATGTTGTATGTGAATTAAACCCGAAAGTAAAATCAGAGACTCAAATCTTAGCAACTTCAGGCAATTTGATAAATAATTTTTTTGCAAGAAAAAAAAATATTTCTAACTCTACGTCTGAAATACTGGAAGTATATGCAACGGATTTAAATGAAAATGATGATGGTCGGCAAATTCTTAATTTATTTAAAGTTGATAGAGTAGAAAAAATAGATAAAAATGATATTGAAGAGACAAAAAACCTTATTCAAAAATATAAATCGTTATTCAAATCAAAATAATAATAACAAAATCTAATTTCTTAACATATGATTTCGAGAGCTGTTAAAATATCTATTCAACTTTTTGCATCTTTATTCAAAAAGAAAGAAAATACTCTAGAAATAATTTTACTGTTATTTATCATCGCAAGTATTGGAATCGCTCAGACAAATAAAAATAAAAGTGAAGAGAAATCAAGACCATACAGATTTATTTTTTCAGTCAATTTATTCCACAACCAAAAAATAGAAGATGCCAAAGCATCAACTACGATTTTGATGAATAAAATAAAAAGGGATAAAAATATTAAAGAAGATTTTGAGATTATTGTCTGCAATACTGAAAAAGAAATTTTAGATGAAATAAAAACCGAGTTCGATTTTTTACTTGTTACAGCAGTAGAAATGGCAGCTATAAAAAAGAGCGGCCGAGCAAAACCCGTTCTTATTAACGAAACCCAAAACTCTTACGGGTTTATTTATTATTTAATTACCCATAAAGAGCATGCTATTAACAACATAAAAGATTTGAAGAAAAGTGATCTTTCAATTCTCGCTCGATCACCAAATCAAGTGCCGTCACTTTGGCTAGATAAAATATTAAGAGATAATAAATTACCAAAAAAGGAATCTTTTTTTAATGACATCACATATGATTATAAAGCCACAAACATTGTTCTTTCAGTATTTTTTAAAAAAATAAAGGCATCTATAGTTTCAAAAGCAAGCTATGACCTTCTTTGTGAATTGAATCCACAGATATTGAAACAAATTAGAATTATAGAAACTTCTGAACCTATGTTGTTTGGAGTTATATTTTTTGATACAAAGAACAAAGACAAAGAACGAGAAAATTTTATTTATGAAACTCTGTCTACCTTAAACGAAGACCCATATGGAAGACAGTTACTGGATATGTTCAATGTGGATAGAATAGTTCCATTTAAAGATGAATACTGGCAAGGTTTTTTACAGCTGTATAAGTAAATAATGAGACTGATTTTGATTAACATACTAATTATTTTGTTTTCAGTCTCTGGGTTTGGACAGACAAGTAAAGAAAATAATCCAAAGAAAATTAGATTAATTATATCTTTAAACTCATTTCACAATGTTAAGACACAAGATGCACAGGCTTTAGCACAAATACTTGCAAATCATATGATAAAGACACATAGTCTGGAATTTGATTTTATTGTAGAAACACCGGAGAGCATTCTGGATATTGAAAATGCTGCAGCAAAAGGTTTTGATTTTATAATACTGAGTACTGAAGAATATTTAATTCTAAATGAAAAACTTCCACTTGAACCATTTGTTACAAATTATTCAGAGGGTCACATTGGATATAAATATCACTTTGTTGTTCATAAAAGCAGCAGCATTGATGATATCGCTCAGCTAAAAAATGAAACAATAAATGTTTTATCCAGACAAAACCAAAAAGCACCTTTTTTTTGGTTAGATAAATTATTAAAGAACCAAGGATTGCCAATTCAGACAATTTATCTTAAAGAGATAGTTACTGATTACAAAGCCACGAATGTACTGCTTCCTGTATTTTTTAAAAAAGCAAAAGCCTGTGTAGTAACTGAGGTATCGTTAAATCTGCTTTCGGAATTAAATCCTGGAATAAGAAACAACACTAAAATTTTATATTCCTCTGATTATATTTTATTAGGAGTTGGTTGTTTGAATATTAAAAATAAAAACACAAAAGCATACAATGTTTTAAAAGATATTATTCCCACACTACACACCAATGAGTAAGGTCGTCAGTTACTAAAATTATTTTACGCTGATAAATTAGTTCTGTACAAAGACGAGTATTTAAATGGTTATCTTAATCTGTTAAAGTAATAAAATGCAAAAACCACTTTATATATTAATAATTTTTTGTTTGTATTGTAATTTGGCGTTAAGCCAAAATTTAGGAGATAAAATCCAAGAAACTGCAAAAAACATTAATCTTATTTTTGCTGAAAATTCATTTCACAATATTAAGATTGAAGATGCTAAAGCTACAGCTCAGATTTTGGCAAATCATATTAAAAATTTGAAAAATCTTAAAAACAACTTTATCGTTAAGCTTGCTAAAGATGAAAAGCAAATATTAGAAATGTGTAAAGATGATTTTGATCTTGTTTTACTTACAACGGAACAATACTTAAGATTGAAAAATTTACTTCCACTAGAACCGTTTACTACCAATTATGCTGATGGTAACTATGGGTACGTATACCATCTAATCGTAAATAAAAATGACAGCATAAATGATATTAGTCAGCTAAAGGGAGAAACTATATTTATTCAAGCGCATACCAACGATCAGGCTGCAACATTATTTTTAAATAAATTATTAAAAGAAGCATCATTAAAATCTGCAGACAAATTTTTTAAAGAAATTATTATTGATAGTAAAGCTACAAACGTATTGTTACCAGTGTTCTTTAAAAAAGCAAAAGCTTGTATGATTACTAATTCCTCATTAAAACTTCTAATGGAATTAAATCCAGGCCTTAAAAACCAGGTAAAAATTTTGCATTCCACAAAACCAATAATATTAGGACTCACCTGTCTTAATTCAAATAAAAAAGATGATGAAGCTTACAAAATATTTAAGGATGTGCTACCAACTATTCACGAAAACGAATATGGCAGGCAATTTATTAATCTGTTTGGAGCAGAAAAGTTAGTTTTATTTAAAGAAGAGTATTTAAAAGGATATTATAATCTTACAAAGTAAACAAATGAAAAAAGTGTTTTCTATTATATATCTAATTTTCTTAATTACAAATGTTACGAATAGTCAAAACTTAAAGGATATTAAATTAGTTTTCACTAAAAATTCTTTTCATAATATAAAAATTGAAGATGCAAAAGCTACTACTCAAATATTAGCAAATCATATTAAAAAGATTAAAAATATAAAAAATGAATTTATAGTTGAGCTTGTCAGCAAAGAAAATGAAATACTTGACCGGCGCAATGATTTTGATCTACTGGTACTTACAACTGAACAATATCTAAAACTAAAAAACAAAATGCCTCTGGAGCCTTTTTGTGTTAATTATGCAAACGGGCATTATGGTTTTATCTATCATTTAATAGTTAATAGAAAAGATAACATCAATAATATTGATCAGTTAAAAGGAGAATCCATTTACACTCAGGCACATACAAAAGAGCAAGCAGCAACTATGTGGGTGGATAAGCTACTAAAACATGCAAATATCAAAAGCAAGAAAGAATTTTTTAAAGATATAATTATAGATAACAAAGCAACAAATGTTTTGATGCCTGTTTTTTTTAACAAAGCAAAAGCATGTGTAATAACTGATGCTTCACTAAATTTATTAATGGAACTAAATCCTGCCATAAAAAATCAAATAAAAATCCTCTATACTTCAGAGCCAATAATTGTGGGTCTAACATGTCTAAACTCAGATAGAAAAAATGAAATAGGCTATGAAGTACTAAAAGACGTATTGCCAACTTTACAAGAAAACCAGTATGGCAAACAATTTCTTGATTTGTTTAGAGCGGAGAAATTGATCTTATTCAAGGAAGAATATTTAAGGGGTTACTATAATCTTACTAAGTAAAAATATATTGAGCATTATGAAAAATTGTATTTTATTAATCATAGTTATTGCCTTTGCTTTTAGTTTTAATGAAAGTTTTTGTCAATCAAACAATACCCTTAAAAAACAAGTTGTACGGCTTGGAGCACTAAGTAACATTATAGATGGAGTTGACATTAAAGATGCTGAAGCTGCTTTTAAAATCTGGACAGATTCTTTTCTTAAACGGCTTAGAAATAAAAAAATATATGATTTCGACTTTGAAGGAAAGATTTATTCTGATCTAAAAACACTTAAAGCAGATATTGATAACAGAAGTATTAATTTTTTTAACGTTTCTACTGTAGAATATTTTAGTTTGATTGATCGAGCTAAATTCATTCCTTTTTTATCAGGTACCAATCACTCATCAGAAAATTTTGATGTTTATTTATTAATTACAAACAATAATAACAATATTAAGGAATTAAAGGATTTAAAAAATATTACTATATCTGTTCCTAAATCAATTGAGCATTCCATAGGTGACTATTGGCTTAGAACAGTTCTTCGAGAAGATTTGGGAAAAGATAAATTTAAATCATTAAGTTTTTTAACTTCTAAACAAAAAGATTCTGAAGCTATGCTCTCAGTCTTTTTCGGCAAAACCGATTATGTTTTAATCACCGAAAGTTCATTTGATTTAGGCTGTGAATTAAACCCTACATTAAAATCAAAAATTAAAATTCTAAAAAGATCCGGAAATTTATTGAATGGAGTTTTTGCATATAGAGTTGGTACTGATCCTACTACAGTTAAATCTATTGCAGATGTTGCGATTGATATTCATAAAGATGTTGAAGGGAAACAAATATTAAATTTGTTCAAAATCCAAAAAATAATACGAGTTTCTGAAAAAGATATTATAGAGTCTGAAGCAATTATAAATAAATACAATAAATATTTTAAATGATTATAAGGATTTAGAGGATTATTGAAATGAGTTTCTTTTCAAGATTTAAACAGAAAAGTATAAGTTTTAAAATAACTTTGCTTATTTGGATAATGATAATTTTCACTATCACATTTTATGTTTTTTTTAGCATACCATATCAACAGCAAAGTCTTTTAGAGCGTATGCAGTTTGAAGCACAGGATGTTGCTTCATCATACGTACAAGCAAATGAATCAGCATTAATTACAGATGACTATCAGCTTATTGTGGACTACAGTATGAACACTTAAAAACCAGTAATTCAATTCTATATGTAGTCGTGAAAAAAAACGATATGAGTCAATCATTTTTGTTTCAGAAAAGTAGATTGGAGTAAGAAAACTTAAAGGTTTTTGGACTGATCCGGGATCAGTTACTTATTGGGGAAATAATAAATTCAGAAATTGCAAATGAAGAAGTTTACCACCTTGCCAAACAGTTTATTTATTCCGGAGTCGATTGGGGTTGGATTCATGTAGGCTTTCAACCGAAAGTTATAATAAAGCAAGTGCAGAAATGAGATACGAGCTATATTTATCTGTCATTAGCCACAATTCTTTGATCCTTTTTTGCCACAATATTATTTACACGCAGACTAACGAAACCAATTTCTGATATGGCTGTGACGGCAAAAAGGATCGAATCGGGTGATCTATCTGCAAGAGTAGCTATAGGATCTAACGATGAGCTTGGGATGCTGTCAGAATCATTTAATAAAATGACGGAAGCGGTAAGTAAAAGCCAGGAAACTCTTGAGAACAAGGTGTTGGAGCGAACAAATGAACTTGCAAAAACAAATATTCAATTAACATCTGAAATTGAAGAGAGAAAAAAGACGGAAGTAATTTTAAATCAGTACACAACTAAACTGCAAACCTTGAAGAAGATTTATAAAGGCATTATTTCCTCAAAATCAGCAGTTGAAATTTTTAAAAACTCAGCTCAAAAGATTCATAATAACCTAATTAATTTTTCACGTTCAAGTGCAGCAATTTTTGATTTTACAAATAACACTGCTGTATTACACGCTTTTTCATTTAACGAAAAGAGTGAAATTTCAGAAGTAGAAAATGACTTTTCCATCGAAGCCATTTTTCTTCAATAAAAAATTAAAAGACCATCCATATTTTTTGGAAGAGAATTTATCTTCAAAAGAAGATAAATCGGAGATGGAACAGTTAGTTTATAGTAAAGGAGTAAAATCGTATATCTGTATTGGATTAAAATTTCAGGGACATTTAATTGGGGAACTTAATTTTGCATTTTCTGATGACAATCAAATTTGATCAAGTGACACTTGATACCATTTTGGAAATCAGTAATCAGATTGCTGTTGCAATTGTGCAGCTATAGCTTAGAAGAAAAATTAAAACATCACTGCTGAGGAATTACAAGATTCACTAAAAGAAAAAGAAGTATTATTAAAAGAAATTCATCACAGGGTAAAAAATAATTTGCAAATAATTACAAGTTTGCTTTATCTTCAATCATTAAAAATTGAGGATGAAGCGACTACAGGAAATATTTAAAGACAGCCAGAACCGTGTAAAATCTTTGGCGCTTGTACACGAAAAACTTTATCAATCTAAAGACCTTGCAAGGATTGATTTTTCAGATTATTTAAAAAATCTATCGTAATTTTATTTTTACAACCTATAAAACAAATGTTCCAAACTTACAAATCGATTATGATTTAGATGAAGTATTATTTGTCGGTTGAGGTTTCGGTTCCTCTTGGATTGATAATAAACGAATTATTATCCAATGCTTTAAAGTATGCATTTCGCGGACATCAAATAGATCATTTCAATCCTGATCCAAGAATATTATTAAGGTTAAAAAAATTAAATGGATCGGAACATATTATCTCGATATCGGATAACGGCGCAGGATTAAAAGATAATTTTGACATTGAGGGAATCGGAATCACTTAGGACTAAAACTTGTTACTAGTTTAGTCCAGCAAATTGAAGGGAAACTTGAGATACATCCTAAGAACGATACGGAATTTAAAATAACATTTAACGGAAATATCCTATAAAAAAGTTAATACTCTTTAAGAGGTTTAAAATTTATGAATAAGAAAAAAATATTTGTTGTTGAAGACGAAAGTATTGTTTCGTTGGAAATACAAACCAGGTTAAAAGCTTTAGGTTATGAAGTTGCCGGTTCGGCGGCTTCCGGTGCGGAGGCAATTAGAAAAGTGATTGATCTTAGACCTGATCTTAATTTTAATGGATATAAAAATTAAGGGTGATTTGGATGGTATCGAAACGGCCGCAGAGATCAGAAAACAATTAGAGGTACCTGTAATATTTTTAACGGCTTTTGCAGATGAAAAAACCATACAGCGAGCCAAAATTACTGATCCATTCGGTTACATAATTAAACCCTTTGAAGAGCGCGAACTTCATACAAGCATCGAGATTGCTCTTTATAAAGATCAGACACAAAAATTACTTCGAGAAAAAGATAAATGGCTTTCAACAGTTCTTACAAGCGTTGGAGATGGCATAATTGCTACGGATGAGTCGGGAATTATTAGGTTCATGAATCCTATGGCTGAAAAGCTGACACAATACAGCAGTGCAGCATCGATAGGTAAAAAACTTTCTGAAGTTTATACTGTAAGATCTGAAGAAACCGGGGAAACAGTTTTAAATCCGTATGAAGAAGTATTGGAAAAAGGAGAAGTTATTGGATTAGCCAACCACACCGAGTTAATTCAAAAATCTGGTAAAGCAATACAAATTATGGATGCAGGTTCACCAATTAAAGATGATTCCGGTAAAATAGTTGGTGTTGTGGTAGTGTTCCAGGATATGACTTATTATAGAACGACAGAAGAATTTTTAAGAATTCAGACAAGCGCTTTAGATGCAGCTTACAATGGAATTGTTATTACGGATAAAGAAGGTTTGCCTGTTTGGGCAAATAAATCTATAAAAAGATTAACCGGGTATGAAACTACTGATATTTTACAGAAAAATTTAAATTTATTGAAATCCGGTAAACATGATAAATCATTTTATGAAAACCTTTGGAGTACCATAAAGGACGGTAAGGTTTGGCAAAATGAGGTAATAAATAAACGAAAAGATGGTTCATTATATTATGAAGAAATGACTATTACCCCCATTACTAACAGGTTAGGCGAAATAACAAACTATATTGCAATAAAGAATGATATCTCTGAAAGAAAAAGAACTGAGATTGAGCTAAATAAAGCTAAGGAAGACGCCGAACGTTCTGATCGATTAAAATCTGAATTTCTTGCTCAAATGTCTCACGAAATTAGAACCCCCATAAATATCATATCAAATTTTATGCAGATTTATGAAGATGAATTGCAAAATAAACTTTCATCGGAATTAAAAAATTCTATATCTGCCGTTAAAAACTGAAAGTCATAGAATCATTTCCACAATTGATTCAATAATTAATATGGCTCAACTTAAAGCAGGAACATTTAATCGTAAACAACAAGATTAAATTATATGATGATATTTAAAGCCATCTATTGAACAGTGGAGAGTTTTTAGCGGCAGAGAAAAATATAGAATTAATAATTTGGAGGAAATATGAAAGTATATTTATAAAAGGTGATGCCTACAGTCTAAGTCAATCAATTAATCATATTGTAGATAATGCAATTAAATACACAGATATGGGAGAAGTTCAGAATTGAATTGCAAAATCAGAAGAAAAAAATGTAATAGTTACTATTTCTGATACGGGTTGCGGAATATCTGAAGAATATCTTCCAATTATTTTTGATCCATTTACACAAGAACTACAAGGCTATAATAGAAAGTATGAGGGTAATGGGTTAGGAATGGCTTTAGTAAAACAATACTGTTACGTTAACAATGCATCAATAACAATTAAAAGTAAAAAAATGGTATGGGACGGTTGTAAAAGTGTCAATTCCAAAAATAAAAAAGGGTGGATAAACCACCCTTTAAGCAAATTCTATATTATCTTCCTATTCCATCTAGGTAATCTTTTCGTTTTAATAAAGTATCAACATCTTCAACGTGATCGGGATCTGGAACGCAGCAATCAACAGGACAAACTGCCGCACACTGTGGTTCATCGTGAAAACCTTTACACTCTGTGCATTTATCAGGCACAATGTAAAAGAAATCTGATGAATAAAAACCAGTAGTGCCAGAAGGTGCTGCATCGCCGCTGCTATAATGATTTCCAGCTAATTCCCAATCAACTCCGCCTTCATAGATTGCAGTGTTTGGGCACTCTGGTTCACAAGCACCGCAGTTGATACATTCTTCAGTTATTTTTATAGCCATATTTTTCTCCTTAAAAAAATTTAATCAGTATTACTAAAATTATTAAAATCTGTATGCAGTTTATAAAATATCGGGCTATTCTTCAAGGTACAAACAAAAATATTTGATTTTTTTAAAAAATTACCAGCTTCCACTTGCACCTCCTCCTCCAAAAGAACCGCCGCCGCCGCTAAAACCACCACCTGCTGCCACTCCAACCAGAACTTCCACCCCAACTGCTGTTTCCGCTTGTCCATCCACCGGATCGTGTACCTGTTCTGTAAACTCCCCCCGGAACAAACGGACCGCCATTTCTAATAAATATAAAAATGACAATTAAAATGATCACAAAAATTATAAATGGAAAACCGGAATCTTCTCCAGTTTCATCTGCAACATACTCGCCGCCAATTGCTTTGATGATTGCATTAACACCATCACTTAATCCCGCATAATAATCATCATTTCTAAATTGCGGTCTTATAACATTTCTAATTATCGAGCTTGCAATAGCATCAGGAACCGCGCCCTCTAATCCGTATCCAACCTCAATCCTTAATTCCCTATCATCTTTTGCGATGAGAAGTAAAATTCCGTTATCATTTTTTGCTGTTCCAATTTTATTTTTGGTTGCGGTTTCCTCAGCAAGCATTTCTATTGGATAACCTTCAAGCGAAGGAATCATCAAAACGATTAATTGATTTGACGAAGTATCTGCAAAAGTTTTTAACCTAATATTTAAATCACTTAATTCTGATTGACTTAAAGTGTTTGTCAAATCAGTTGCCCACATTGTAAGTTTGGGTATTTCCGGCTGCCCAAATACAGATGCTGTAAAGATTAAAAAAATTGCAAAGTATAATTTCATTTTTTAGAATTCTACTTTTGGCGGAGTATCTGCACCTTGAATTGCTTTAAAATATTGCTTTTCTCCAAATCCAAACATTCCAGCTAACATAGATGCAGGAAATCTTTTAATAGTTGTGTTATACTGCTGAACAACTTCATTAAACTTTTTGCGTTCTACGGAAATCCTGTTTTCAGTTCCTTCTAACTGAGCTTGAAGTTGTAAGAAATTTTCGTTGGCTTTTAACTGAGGATAATTTTCGACTGTAACAAGTAAGCGAGAAAGTGCGCCGCTTAGTTCACCTTGCAAAGATTGGAATTTTGCAAACGCTTGTGGATCGTTAAGAAGCTCTGGCGTGATGTTGAATTGACTAACTTTTGCACGAGCTTCCGTTACTTTTGTTAATACATCTTTTTCAAAATCAGCATAACCTTTTACAGTATTTACCAGATTTGGTATAAGATCGGCACGTCGTTGATATTGATTTTCTACCTGAGCCCATTGTTGTATAACGGACTGGTCAAGCGAAACCATATTGTTGTAAGAGCTAATTCCCCACGAAACGAGCAGAGCAATGCCAAGAAGCACTACTGCCCCAATTGCACAGCCGATCATCATACTTTTGTTTTTCATTGATCCTCCTAAGAACTATTTATAAGTGGAGATTTATCAGTTAATTGCTTTGTTTAATTAGCGTTTAAAATATAATATTTAATCAAAGAAAATACTTGTAAAAAATATAGATTTTATTTACGGTCTTTCACCCGCAAAATTAAATTGCAAATACTTTAATGCGTTATTTGAGATTTGCAGATTTTTTTGGACTGCAAATTTTTCAGCATTTTGCGCATTGCCGGAATAAAATCTTAACCATAAAAAATTACCAATCATAATCCCATCAAACACTCTATCTTCCATAAAAGAATTTATTGTTAGATATCCGGACAAGATATTCCAGCTAAGTGAAAGCGCTCCGCTTAAATATTCGCCTGTATAAAACTGCCCAAAACCGGGAATAATATATGAGCTGTACTTAGCAAAATTTTTATCGTATAAATCTTCATCAACTGATTTACATAAATCAGCTAATGTTGTATCAAGATTACTTTCACTAAAAACATCGTAAGCTTTATCCCAATCATCACTAAAAATATAATTCCAGCCAATCCAGTATTTTATTTCATTTTGTTTGGATAAGAATTTAGGATCTTCAATTAAATCGTTTAGAATTCTTTCCGCTTGCTTTGTAGTGCGGCGTAAAATATTTGCTCTTGCATTTAATATTTTAGAATCAAAAAGTTCATTATCGCTGTGAGCATTGATTTCAGCAAGCGTAAAATACTTTACTGCTTCATCAAACTTTGCGCCTGCTTTGTATGATTTACCAATTAAATAGTTAGATTGAAAAGAATAGAGGTTTTCAGTATCAAAAAATTGAAGACGTTTAAATTCAGTAATTGCATCATAATATTTTTCTTGATTAAAAAGATTGTTTGCATAATCAAACTGCTGCTGCAATGAGTTTTGTGGAAATACATTTGCAATAAATAGAATAAAAAGCAGGGATATTTTTTTACTTGCAAAAATCATAACTCGGTGTAAAATAATTTTGTTCTTGTAAAAACAAATTTACTCCTTCATTAAAATCAAAATTAACTTTTGCATTAAATATTTGTGCAGATGCAATTGAGCCATAAACATTTCCAGCATAAAATCCTGCGCCAAGCGCGGTAAATATCCAAGCTCGCGTTGGATGATCATGTTCAAAATTTGTGTAAGCCAAGTAGGCGAATAATCCAGTTAGCAAAAAAGCGGTTATTCCATCTCCATAATTTTCTGTAAAGATTTTTCCCGAACCGGGAATAACTGCTGAAAGGATTCCTGCTAAAGCTTCGCTTTTGTAGGGCGGATTTTTTTTCAGATCATAAAAAGTAGATAATTTATTTTTCTCTTCACCTTCAAACGGAATTAAAAATCTCTCTTTACTTATTAGATTTTTATCAATCATTAGAAGTGACGTATTTTTTAATTTGAAAGCATTGTTGGAATAAATCGAATTTGAGTTTATCAATAAATCCGCCGATTGATAAAATATTGAATCAATATAAATCATAAACTGAGATTTAAGTTTTTGGATTTTACTTGATTCATAAAACTTGGATGTTTTTTTAATCAACCCAAATTTGCTTATTGCGTTTGTTTGATCATTCATTAATGAATATCCGATTGCAACTTTAAACTGTACAGAATCATCATCAATCAATTGCAAAAATTTTTGATATTCCTCAACTGCTCGCAGATAGTCCTTTTCACAAAATAAAAAATCCGCAAATTGTTTTATGTTTTGCGGTGATTGAAAATCAATTTGCTGAGAAAAGATTTGAAAGGAAAAACCAATTAGAGATACAAGCAGCTTATTTCTCATTCATTTACAAAAGTTTTAGCAGGTATAATTTTTATTTTGTCTTTATCCAAGGTGTAAAGAGCTATCGGATCATAAAAATGATTTTTTCCATAAAATGGATAATGCTCTAATCTTCCAAAAACATTTGTGTCTCTTGTAAACCTATCAAAAAACATTGCAGTACCTTGCAGCAGATTTGTTTCCTTAATTGATTGAGCAAGAAAACTTGAACACGATGGATGAAATGGACAGTTAGCGCCGTCAATATCAGATACAAAAAACCAATAAGCATTTATTACAGGCTTTATAATTACATCTGAAACAGAATTAATAGAAAGATCATACTCACGTTGCAAGTATGAATCTTTTTTTTGATAAGTCGGGTCAGATTTTTCCCATCTGACCCAATCTGTTTGAGAGTAAATATAAAATTGAAAAAAAAATAAAATCAGAAAAAAATATTTTTTATTTATTATCAAGCAACGCTCTTGCAATTACTATTTTTTGGATTTCCGAAGTACCTTCATAAATCTCTGTAATTTTTGAATCACGTAAATATCTTTCAACTAGATACTCGCGCACGTAACCGTAACCACCATGAATTTGAATTGAATCCAATGCATTTTGTACTGCAATTTTTGACGAATAAAGTTTTGCCATAGCAGCTTCTTTATAATATGGTTTGCCAGCATCTTTAAGTGCCGCAGCTTTAAATGTTAACATTTTTGCAGCATCAACCTTTACTGCCATATCTGAAAGCATGAACTGAATTGCTTGAAAATTAGAAATTGTTTGTCCGAATGCTTTTCTTTCCTTTGCATATTTAACTGCTGCATCCAATGAAGCTTCTGCAATTCCAACAGCTTGAGATGCAATTCCAATTCTTCCGCCGTTAAGAATGTTCATGGCAAAGTTAAATCCTTTTCCTTCTTCCCAAACAATATTTTCTTTTGGCACCAAGCAATTTGTAAAAGTTAGTGAGCAGGTATCCGAACTTCTAATTCCAAGCTTATCTTCTTTAACTCCGTGTTCAAATCCCGGTGTTCCCTTTTCAACAATAAAAGTTGAAATACCTTTGTGAGCGAGTTCTATATTTGTAGTCGCCATAACTAAAACATAGTCGGCAGTTGTTCCGTTTGTAATCCAGTTTTTAATTCCATTTAAAGAAAAATGATCTCCATCTTTATCCGCCATAGTTTTTTGTTTTGTTGCATCACTTCCCGCTTCGGGTTCGGATAAAGCAAACGCACCAAGCTTTTCACCTTTAGCAAGCGGAATAAGATATTTTTGTTTAATAAAATCTGAACCGTACATTTCTAATCCATGACAGACTAATGAATTATTAACTGACATTATAACACCAAGACTTGCATCAACTTTAGAAATTTCTATCATTGCAAGCACATAGCTTAATGTATCCAATCCGGCGCCGCCGTAATCCGGCGAAACCATCATTCCCATAAAACCAAGTTCGCCCATTTTTTTTACTATCTCATACGGAAATTCTGCGGCTTTATCTCTTTGCACTGCAGACGGTGCAATTTCATTCAATGCAAAATCTTTTGCAGATTCTTGAATCATTAAATGTTCTTCAGTGAGATCAAAATTCATTTTAAATCCTTTTTAATTTTGATAAAAACCTGTTAATTTTAACCCTGTTGATTTGAGGGTTTAATTTTATTTCAAAAATAAAGTAATAATCCTTATGTATCAATCGGGGATGGTTGTTAATATCCTGAATAAATATTTTTTTAACATATCTTATTTCGTAGTGTTGCAAAATGATTGAACAAGGTACAACTGAGGAATTGGTTAACAAAACCGTGCTTAAGGGATTGACCCTTAAAGAATTAAAAGACTTTTTTACCACCGCAGATGAAAAAAAATTTAGAGGCGATCAAGTTTTTGAATGGATTTATGGACACATGGCTTCAAGTTTTGATGATATGTCCACAATTCCAAACTATCTTAGAAAAAAATTAAATCTTTACTGCGAGCTTAATACACTTACCTTAGTTTCCGCAACTCAATCACAAAAAAGCGGTACAAGAAAATATTTATTTAAAACTCATGATGATCTGATAATTGAATCAGTAATAATTCCGGAACCAAAACGAATAACACTTTGCATATCCACACAAGTTGGCTGCCCGCTTGATTGCCAATTTTGTGCAACTGGTTTGATGGGTTACAAAAGAAATCTTACTTCTGGGGAAATAATTGATCAATTTCTAATGGCTTCAAACGATTATGGGAAAAATAAAATTTCTAATATCGTTTATATGGGTATGGGTGAACCGTTACTTAATTATGCCAACACTTTAAAAACACTTCAAATTTTTGCAGAAGGAAAAACCAAAGATATTAGTTTAAAACGTGTAACTGTTTCTACAGCGGGAATTGCACCTAAAATTATTGAACTTGCAGACAGCGGCTTGAGAGTAAAGCTGGCGTTCTCGCTTCATTCAATGTTTGAAGAAACACGCAACAAAATTATGCCGATAAATAAAAAATATTCGTTGGCAGAAAACCTGGAAGCAGTTAGATATTACGCAAAGCAAACTGATACTCGACTTACATTTGAGTATGTGATGCTACGAGACTTAAATGACCGAAATGATGATTTAGATGCTCTGATAAAATTGTGTAAATCGCTTCCGTGTAAAATTAATATTATTCCCTTCAATTCGATTTCTCACATGCATCCAACAGGATTTGCAAAAGAGTTGGAGCCATCGCAAAAATTCCGTGTTGATGAATTTGTAAACACGCTTAGAAATAATGATATAGTAGTTATGGTTAGATACACTCAGGGTGATGATATTGCTGCAGCGTGCGGACAATTAGCTTACAAACTTGAACAAGATAAAGTTGAGTAATGCGTAAGCTTACTCACGATGAAATTTCTGCAAACAGAAGTACGCTTGAGAATATTCACTCCGTAAAAAAACTTCCCGTTTATGTTTTACTAAATTCTATCAGAAGCTCTTACAATGTTGGTTCGATATTCAGAACATCAGACGGAGCAATGATTGAAAAACTTATTTTATGCGGCTACACTCCGCATCCGCCTATAGCAAATAATGTCATTTCGAGTAAGTCATCGAGCGAGAAATCTGATTTTGCAAATAGAAAAACAGATTCCTCATCAGCTAAAGCTGAATTCGGAATGACAGAGAAAACAGGGAACAAAGATGTTTTAAAAACAGCACTTGGATCTACAGAATCTGTAAAATGGGAATATGTTAAAAATCCATTGGAAGCGATAAAAGAAATAAAATCCAAAGGAGTTAAAATTTGTGCTTTGGAATTAACTGAAAACAGCAAACCATATAACACAATTACAAAAAATGATTTTCCAATTTGTCTTGTAGTTGGAAATGAAATAACAGGCGTTTCTCAAGATGTTTTGGATTTATGTGATTACTCAATTGAGATTCCGCAATATGGAATTAAACAATCTTTAAATGTTGCAGTAGCTTATGGTATAGCCATTTTTGAGATGAGAAAGATATTTGACAAAATATAAATTATCACATCGCAGCAGTAAAATACTCTTCCCCGTTATCTTTAGTGTGGATCATTAGCAGATTTGCACGAACCATTTTTACTAATGTTCGTGAGGCTCTTCGTTCTGAAATGTTTACAAGATTACTCAATTCCTTAACAGATATTCTTTCTGTTTTAGCTAGATATTCAAACACCAATTTTTCTGTTAGACCAAGTACATATTTTTTTAACGCTGTTTGATTTGATTGCGCACGAAGGATTCTGATCATTTCTTTACTTGCCTGAACACTTTTATCATTAACACGGATTGGAACTATGGCGGTAGTAATATCAAGCTCTGATTGATAATCCTGTATGCGATGTGGTTTTTTTTCTGATTCGGGTATGTTTACAATTACAATTTCTTTGCTCTCAACTTCTCTGTATTCGATGGAATAATCAAGCGGAGGCTCACAGTAGTTTAGCGCAGCATCTTTTACAAGTTCGGTGGTTTCTTTTTCACTTTCAACACCAATAATTTTTTTATCATCATCAACTCCAAATAAAACATATCCGCCTTTAGTGTTTGCAAATGCAATCATTTCCCGTGCGATTTTATCGTGAGTTGAAAATTTTCTTTTAAACTCACATTGTATATTCTCTCCCTCTTCAATAATATCTAACAATTCTCGGTATCGCATATCAGCACTAACTCTAAGAAAAAAATCAATTAAAATGTTTACGAGGATCCCAAAGTGGTTCTAATTTTTTCTTTGTCTGAACAATATTTTGAATGTTCGGATTTAACGATTGATTTTCATTTGCAGTATTTACCGGAATCTTTGTTTCATCAATTTTACCCGGCTCATTTAATTCTTCACTACCTAAATCTGGATTGGTTTGATCGATATCATTGACAGCAATCAACGTAGAATCTGTTTGAGTATTTGCAAGTGCATTTAAACTATCCTGCAGTGCTTTTTGTATCCTTGCTTTTTCCTGCTTGTATGCTGTAACTTTTTGTGAGATCTTTTTTATGTAAACAGTAGTTGGATATTTTGCTATCAAAGTATCATAAACGGCTGCCGCAGAATCCAAAAGAAATAAATCATTTTCTAAGATATAAGCCGAGGCATACAATGCCTGTGGTGCTAATGATGATTTTGGATAGTCGGTATATATATTCAAAAATTTGCTTACAGAAGTTCGAAAATCTCCAGACAGCATTAAATCCTCTGCAGATGCATACGAATCTTTTGCTGGATCAAATTTAAGATCGATTAATGGTAATTGTAATTTATCCGCAGCCGCATTAACGATGCTTCTGTCTTTATAATTATCATAAATAATTTTAAACAAGCTATCGGCTTTTTGTTTTTCATTAACAGTTAAATAATAACTGCCCATAGCGTACAGAGTATTTGGATAATAATTTGTACCCGAATATTCATCAAGATTTTGTTTGTAAAAATTATAAGCAGAATCTGGAACATTAAACTCCGTTAAAAACAGATTACCAAGTTCCAAATTATTTTTAGAAATTATTGATTTTGCGGAATCAATTGGTATCGATAATCGCTTGGGAGGATTACCTTTAAAATTCAAACTATCAAGTCTAACCTGTCCCTGATTACGAATCGCTAAAAAATCTTTGTTCTTTTTTTCGTTAATAGCATCAATTCTTTTTTGGTTGATAAACTGAGTTAAACGAGACTCTAAACCCGTGGTATCAAAAGCTGATATTTCACCAATTTGTACTAAACTATCAACCTGTGCTAAACTATCTTTAACAAAAAGCGAATCTTTAATAAACGAAGAATCTTTTTGGGATGATGATGTATCAACGCCAACATTTTTCCAAATATCTTCCATTTCTTTTTGTGCAAGAAACTCATCCATAATTTTTAATGAGTCAGCAAGATATTCCGATGAATCTTTCTGAAATATTTCAAGATTTTGGGAATAATAAAGCTGCTTATCAAATTTATTTATTTCGCCGCGCAGCTTGGAGTACTTTGCAAAAAGCAGGTTATTACTTTTTGCTACATCAACATATTCTTTAGGCGGATTTGATAATGATGCTTTTGAAAAATAATATCCGGCGCTGTCATAATTCATAAATTTTGTTCTGAACAATTCACCCATTTCAAAATTTGAAGC
Source organism: uncultured Ignavibacteriaceae bacterium (assembly GCA_963704275.1). GTDB lineage: Bacteria > Bacteroidota > Ignavibacteria > Ignavibacteriales > Ignavibacteriaceae > IGN3. The sequence goes on from CAVPHP010000010.1 coordinate 64,753, forward strand.
AGAAGCAAACGGAGTATTTTTATATGTTGTATCAACTATTCTAAACTGATCCATAGCTTTGTTAAATTCGCCAAGTGCAACTAAAGTTTTTCCAATCTCAAAATCAATCTCGTTAAAAGAGTTTATATACTTGTCTTTTGTTCTGATATCTTCAAAAACATCAAGAGCTTTTTGGGTTTGTCCGCCGTTGCGTAACGCATCTGCATATTTAATTGTTGCAATAATTTCAAGATCAAAATCAGGTGAATAATTAAAAACTTTTTCATAAGCTAAAATTGCATTATCATTTTCTTCAATCAGTGTATATAAATTTCCAAGTTCAAAATATATTTGTGCCCTCGTTTGGTCATTATCATAAGCATCTGCAAATTCATTGGCAAGTGCTATGGCTTTTGGATAATCTTTTTCTCTGAGTCTGTACTTAATTTCTTGAATATATGAGCCTTTGATAATATCGTCATAACCTTCTTCAACAGATTTTGCACGCACTTCTTCCAAAAGTTTTAGTGCTTGAGTGTTTTCTCTTAGTTCAAAATTATTTTTTGCTATCCACAAATTAGCATCTGCTATAATCTCATCATCATCAATATCGGTTGCAAGCAGTTCTTCAAATTTTCTTTTAGATTTTTGATAATTACCCTGATAGTAAAATGATTTTCCAAGCATAACAAGTGCTTCATCAACATAAGCGGATGATGCGTTGAACTGTAAAAGTTTTGAACTTTTTTCAACAACTTTAATTAATGATGTTTTTGCAGTGCCAGAGATTATTAACGGATCGTTAGAAAATAAATCGCGTTTTTGTGAAAGTATGTCCGTTTCGGCATCTTCAAAAAGTGTTGCGGTGTTATAATATAGATTAAAGTAGGTGGTAAAATTATCCCATACTGAGCATCCGCTTAAAAAAAGCAGAAGAAATAATATTGTAGTAAACTTGCTTGTATTGTTTCTAAAAATCATAGTTTAAGCTATTAAACCTTAGCAAAAAGAAAAAGGCATTTTTTTTCTACAAAGCCTGGCTGCCGGATTCTTCAGTTCTGATCCTAATCACATCCTGAACATCATAAATAAATATTTTTCCGTCGCCAACCTGTCCGGTTTTTGCAGTTCGCAGAATTGCATCAATTACTTTCTCAAGTAAATTATCATCAACAACAATTTCAATTTTTATTTTTGGAATAAATTCAATCTGGTACTCACTTCCGCGATAGGTTTCAGTGTGTCCTTTTTGTCTTCCGTATCCTCTAACTTCGGATATGGTAAGACCTTTTATTCCTTCTTCCACCAAAGCTTCTTTTACATCATCAAGTTTAAAGGGACGAATAATTGCCTCGATTTTTTTCATAGCTTTCTCCGTTAAGCTTTACCATGACATTGTTTATATTTTTTTCCGCTTCCGCATGGGCAGGGATCGTTGCGCCCAATTTTTTCTTCAACTCTAACTGTTTGAACTTTACCTTCAGCATTTGTTTGGGGCTGTCGATTTGATAGTCCAATATTTTCTGTACTTTGTTTACTTTCCATCATTCTAACGGGTGCTGTCCGTCTTCTTTGAACTTCTTCTGCCGCCTGCGGAAAGAACTTAAATGCAAATGAAACAGATTCATTTCTAATCTGAGTTAAAAGTTCAACAAATAATTTAAACGCTTCGCCTTTGTATTCAACTAATGGATCTTTTTGTCCATACGCTCTTAATCCAATACCTTCTTTAAGATCATCCATTTCACGCAGATGCTCTTTCCATTTATGATCAAGTACACTCAAAACTGCGTATCGTTCCAATCGTGCCATTAATTCTGAACCAAGCATTTCTTCTTTGCGTTTGTAAAAATCGATTGCCGCATCAACTATGCGTTTTTTAACTCCATCATTACCAAGCGTTTCAAATTCTTCCGATTCAAGTTTAATATCCACAAGCAAACTTTGAAGCAGTTGCTCTTTTATTGCAGGAATATTTATGTCTTCAAAATTTTTATCAACAATTTCTTCAACAATTTCTTCCATCAAACCTAACAGTTCACTTTTTAATCTATCGCCCTGCAAAGCTTTTTCTCTTCTGGAATAAATAACTTCACGCTGAGAATTCATTGTGTTGTCATACTCTAACAATCTTTTTCTGATTGCAAAGTTATTCTCTTCAACTTTTTTCTGTGCACGCTCTACTGATTTGCTGATCATCGGATGCTGAATTACTTCACCTTCTTTAATTCCTATTCGTTCCATCACCGAAGAAATCCTATCACTTCCGAACAATCTCATCAAATCATCTTCAAGAGAAAGATAAAATTTAGAAGTTCCCGGATCGCCCTGTCTTCCTGCGCGACCTCTTAACTGTCTATCAATTCTTCTTGATTCGTGTCGTTCAGTTCCAAGAATATAAAGACCGCCTTTATCAACGACACCAGCTCCTAATTTAATATCTGTACCTCTACCAGCCATATTTGTAGCGATAGTAACAGCGCTTAATTCACCGGCATGCTGTACAACTTCTGCCTCCCGCTGATGCTGTTTTGCATTAAGAACATTATGCTGAACACCTTTTCGTTTAAGCATTCTGCTTAATGTTTCAGAAACTTCTACTGAAGTTGTACCAACTAGAACAGGTCTTCCTTCTTTTTTAAGAGTTTCAATCTGTTCGATTATGGCGTTATACTTTTCCCGTTTTGTTTTATAAACTGCATCATCCTGATCGTCTCTTGCAATAGGTCGGTTTGTTGGAATTACAATAACTTCTAATTTATAAATTTCAAAAAATTCACCTTCTTCGGTTTCAGCAGTACCTGTCATTCCAGCAAGTTTGTTGTACATTCTAAAATAATTCTGAAGGGTGATTGTAGCCAGAGTTTGGGAATCTCTTTCCACCTTAACATTTTCTTTTGCTTCAATTGCCTGATGCAAACCATCACTGTAACGTCTTCCGGGCAAAACACGACCTGTAAACTCATCAACGATAGCTATTTTTCCTTCATCAGTTACAACGTACTCATCATCTTTTTCAAAAAGTGTGTAAGCTTTTAGTAATTGATTAAGAGTATGAATTCTATCGCTTGCCTCTGAGTATTTTTTATACAACGCATCTTTTCTTTTAACTTTTTCTTCAAGCGGCACTGTATCATCATTTTCAAACTTGCTTATTTCAAAACCAAGATCGGGCAAAATAAAGTATTCTTTTTCAAAACCACTGCCTTTAGCAAGTTCTTCTCTTCCCTTTTCTGTAAGATCAATCTGATTGCTTTTTTCATCGATGACAAAATAAAGTTCGTCATCAATGATATACATGTTCTTTGCTTTTTCTCTAAGATATTCCATCTCTGTGCTTTGTACTAATCTTTTAGCAGATGGTTCAGAAAAAACTTTTGCAAGTTTATTGCTTTTAGGTAAACCTCGCTGCGCCCGAAACAACAAAACACCGGCTTCAATTTCGCTTTTCTTATCACCATTCAACATCTCTTCAGCTTGCTGGATGAGAGAAGCGACTAGATTTTTCTGAAGTCTGTACAATCTTTCAATTCGGGGTTTCATATCGTTAAACTGCTGATCATCGCGATCAACAGGGCCGGAAATAATAAGCGGTGTTCTTGCTTCATCAATTAAAACAGAGTCAACTTCATCCACAATTGCGTAGTTATGTTTACGTTGTACTTGCTGTGATAATTCAACTGACATATTATCGCGCAGATAATCAAAACCAAATTCGTTATTTGTTCCGTAAGTTATATCGCAGGCATACTGCTGCTGGCGCTGTGCGGAATCCATAGTATTTAAGATTACACCGACTGTTAACCCGTGAAATCTAAAAATCTCACCCATCCATTCGCTATCGCGTTTTGCAAGATAATCGTTAACTGTAACAAGATGAACACCTCTCTCAGTTAATGCATTAAGATACATTGGTAAAGTTGCAACCAGAGTTTTTCCTTCACCAGTTCCCATTTCCGCAATTTTACCTTGATGAAGAACGATTCCTCCGATAAGCTGCACATCGTAAGGAACCATATCCCAATTAAGTTTGTTGCCCGCAACAGTCCAGCTTGTACCTACTAATTTTTGACAAGTAGCTTTTACAACTGCATAGGCTTCAGGCAATAGTTCATCCAGAATTTCTTCATACTCATCATTAAGTTTTTCTTCAAGTGCATCAAGTTCATCGTATGCAGCGTTACGATCAAAATCTTCATCAGACTGTAAACGTGTTTTTAATTCAGCAATTTGCTTGCGAGTTTCTTCTGTATGAGCTTTAATTTTTTCTTTAAATTCAGTGGTTTTATTTTTTAATTCATCATTGGTAAGATTTTTTATTGTTTCATAATAGCCATTAATTTCATCAACAATTGGTAAAATAACTTTTAGATCTTTTTCGTGTTTATCGCCAAATATTTTTTTAATTATGTTTAACATTGTGCGTAAATTTCTCCGTTGGTAATTACTATTGAAAAATTAAATATATATGTTTTGATATGCAATTTAAGAATAATTGGCTAAAGATTAGCTGAATAATGAGTGTAAAAAGTTTAATTGAGTGATGGTTTAAGTGTTTTACATCAAAATGATTTTCATATTTTAGAAATCAGCATCAAATGTAATCGAACAGTCTTTATCCTTTAATCAAAAGCTATTTTTTTATAAATTGCTTGCACTTAACAAATAATTATTAATATTCTAACAGATTGATAATGAATTCAAATTTATACTTAAAATTTATACTGATATCCATAATATTTTTATCTGGCTTAACAGATGCCCAACAAAACAATAACGAATTTAGAGCAACATGGGTAATTACGTGGGAGTATATAAATTCTGGAAGTTCCGTTGAAGTAAACAAAGCACGAATTAGGGAAATTTTAGACAATCATAAAAAAGCAAATATGACTTCAGTTCTTTTTCAGATAAGACAAAGTGGAACTGCTTACTATCAATCATCTTATGAACCCTGGGGATATTATGCTGGTTATACTTATCCCGGATTTGATCCTCTGCAATATGCGATTGAAGAAGCCCATAAAAGAGGTCTCGAATTACATGCCTGGTTCAATGCTTTTAGTGTTTCATCAACGCATTCCGGAACAATTCCTGTTGAACATCCGGAATGGATTTGCAGAGATCAAAATGGAAATCCTATGACTTCATATAAAGCGGCATCACCTGGATTGCAGGCTGTTAGAGATTATACAGTTGGTGTTGCGATGGAAATTGTAAGAAACTATGATATTGATGGTTTACATTTAGATTATATTAGATGGAATGAATATGACACAGATGATATGCTGGATGCGCCTGAACAGTTGGAACAAGAAATCAAACTCGATGGAGATTTTTCTGATGAAACGATTAATAAATTAACATCGACCCAAAGTACAAACAGATTTTTATATGATATTGAACATCCATACAGTGCTGGAGTGCCCTCAGGATTTAGCACGTGGGAAGATTGGTGGCGTTGGTCTGTTACAGAATTTGTAAAAACTTTACACGATTCTATTCAAGTTGTAAAGCCCTGGGTTCGTTTATCACCCGCAGCTCTGGGCAATTATAAATCCGGCGGTGTTAATGGATGGAATGGATACTATGTTGTTTATCAGGATGCAGCGCTCTGGTTTAATCAGGGTTACATAGAACAACTAACTCCAATGCATTATCACTGGTTAACAGGTAACGATCTTTTTAATGCGATTACTTCCGATTGGGAACCAAATATCCAACAAGGAATTTTGGCCGGCAGGTTTTATACATGCGGTCCAGGTTCGTACAGATTAGATGAAAATAATGTTTGGTCAAATCATCCCGGGATAGTATCTCGAATGAGAGACAAAGTTTGGGTTGATGGTTTTCAGTTTTTTAGCTATGGATCATGGAATTCCTACAATTATTGGGATGAAGCCGGCGCAACTTTTTTTAACAAAATAGTTAAAATAAAAGATATAAATTTTGTATCTCAGCCTGCTGCACCGTCAATTTCATTAAATCAAATTGATTCTCTTAATTATGAAATAACTGTTACTCCCGATCAATCAATAACTACTAATCACTGGTATACAATTTACAGATCTGAAGATGATATGCTTAGTGTAGATGATGATCTGATTGTAAACGTAAAGTTTGGAAATGTTCCTTACAATTTTGTTGATACTTATACTGGGACGCAAAATTTTAATGGGACATATAAATACTTTGCGACAACATTAAATAGATACTGGAATGAATCTGAAATATCAAATTCTGCAACAACTTTACCTATACCCTCATTTGCGCCTACAGTTATTGCAACAACTCCTTCTGAAAACGGAATATTAAATATTTCAGATAATATTATTATTCATTTTTCTAAATCTATGGATGTAAATTCTTTTACCAATGCAGTACACATTACTCCTTCCATCCAGGTTACTAACTTAAGTTGGAGCGATAATAATCAGACTGTTTCTGTTTCAGCAACAGGATATCTTCATCAAACAAATTACACATTAACAATTGACTCAACTGTTAGTGATGTTAATGGAAGAAAACTTGATGGGGATTCTAATGGAATAGAAGGCGATCCGTTTGTATTGCATTTTCAAACCAATCCGGAAGATATTCTTGGTCCGCAAATCGTTCACAGCTATCCAGCCAATAATGCTGTTGGCATTGATGCCGGATCCATTTTAACAATTGTTTTTGATGAAGCGATTAATCCATTAACATTTACAGCAGCAGATATTAATTTAACAAGCGGAGCTTCGCCTGTGGGATTTAGTTATCAGCATACAAAATCTGATGACGGTAAAAGTATTGTTTGCATTCAACCAATTAATCTGTTTAATCACAGTACTAATTTTAATCTAACTTTAAGTGGAGACTATGCAGATACTTTGGGAAATATTTCCGGTTCAATTACACAAATTAATTTTACGAGTTCCGAATTAGCCTACAGCGAATTTAAAATGATTGATAATTTTTCCGTACCAGGTGATTGGAAACAGCCTGATTACAGCGGCTCTACATCAGGGATTTTAGCTTCGGGAACTCATTTTGAGTTTACAAATCTTGTGTATCTGCCTTCCACTTCTCCAAAAAAATCTGCAAAGCTTACTTATTTATGGGATGCAAATGCGAGTGATTATTTAATTCGTGAGTATTTAAACGGCGGCGCACCGCAGGCTGTTTACTTTGATACAAGTCATGTTTTACAAAGCTATGTTTATGGCGATGGCAGTAACACACGTTTTAGATTTTGCATTGATGAATTCACAGGCACTGCATGGGGCGATCACGAAGTTTCTGAATGGGTAACGATTGACTGGTACGGTTGGAAATTAGTTGAATGGCAATTAAATGATCCCAACAGCGTTGGTATTTGGATTGGAGATGGAAATCTTACCGGACAGTATTTTAGAGTTGATAGTTATCAGTTAACTAAAACTTCGGAAAGTTCTATTTCCGGTGCAATATATTTTGATGATTTAAGAGCAGTAAAAAAAGTTAACGGCGCAGTAAGTGTTGATGATATTTACAATAATATTCCTGAACAATATTTCCTCTCACAGAATTATCCAAATCCATTTAACCCGAGTACAAAAATAAGCTGGCAATCACCTGTTGGAGGTTGGCAAACATTAAAAGTTTATGATGTACTTGGAAATGAAGTTGCAACACTTATTGATAAGTTTTTACCTTCCGGATTCAACACTGTAACTTGGAATGCTTCAAACTTACCCAGCGGAGTTTATTTTTATAGATTAAAAACCGACACTTATGATGAGACACGAAAGATGTTACTTTTGAGGTAATGACAGGCTGGTAAAGATATTTTTGTTTTTTGAAATTTGTTAAGGATTATTGATCTGAAATAAAGTGGTAAAACGCAGGAAGGGTTTTCTGCACTACAGTGTTTCTTTAATTGCTTTTACAACTAAAGGCTCCATTAACTTATAACCTGCTAAATTTGGATGAACACCGTCTTCAGAATATTCTTTTTTAAGTCCGTTTCTTTCATCCGCCACAGATGTAAAATAATCAACGTAAACAATATTGTTTTTGAATGAATATTCTTTTATCCATTTATTAAGATCGATTATTTTTTGTGCAGGATTTAATCCTGGTTTCCAGGGATAATCAAACACAGGAAGTACAGAGCAAACTATAACTTTAATATTATTTGCCTTTGCAATTTCAACCATCGATTTAATATTATCTTCAATCATTTCTAAAGTTGATGGACCTGTGTTGCCTGCAATATCATTTGTACCGGCTAATATTACAACAACTTTTGGTTTAAGATTTACAACATCAGGTCTAAATCGTACAAGCATTTGAGGCGTTGTTTGTCCACTAATTCCACGATTGATATATCCATTATTACTAAAGAAATCAGGGTCAAGTTCTTTCCATCCTTCTGTGATTGAGTTGCCCATAAACACAATTCGGTTTTCACCGGCATCAGGCAATCCGATTTTTAAGTTGTCTTCTTTGTATCTGTTAAGATTAGCCCAGTCGTTATTTTGTGCATGAATTGATTGATCCATATTAAATAATAAAGTTAGAATTATATAATAATTTATACGAAATTCCAAAATAAAATTTAAATCATAATTCAATTATAATAAGAATGCAGATGCAATCAATATTTTTTATGATATAATTATTGGTTAAATGATAATAATAATAATTGAGAACTTAACATAAAAAAGGCGACTCATTTGAATCGCCTCTAAAAAAGATTTATTAATGTTAATATATTAGTTTTAATAATTAGAAATTTATTTGAGGAATATCATCTTCTTTGTTTCTGTAAAATTTCCAGCTTGTAGTTTACATAAGTATGTTCCGCTTGTAAGATTAGTTGCATCAAAATTAATTTCATAAACGCCAGGCGTTTTCTCTTCATTTACTAAAGTTGCAACCTCCTGCCCAAGTACTGAATAAACTTTTAATGTTGTAAATGCTGATTGTGAAATTGCATACCTTATTCTTGTTGATGGCCCTCAAATCCTAATTTGGTTTTAGTAAAGCAATAAAAACTGATCATACCTAAAAAATAAATGTTTTGTTAATTCGGTTGCCCTAATTGCTTTGCCAGTCTTTTTAATGCTTCCAGAGTTCCCGATCTAAACTTCGATACTGAATTGCTTCACTGATGTGCTGTGGTAAAATATTTTCGACGTTTTCTAAATCGGCTATCGTTCTGCTAACTTTTAAAATTCTATCGTAGGCTCTTGCAGAAAGACCCAACTTAGTCATTGCCATTTTTAATAATTCTTCGCCCTGTTCATCCAACTTACAATAAGTTCGCACTTCTTTAGAACCCATATCGCCGTTGTTAAAAATGTTTTTGTGATCTTTAAATCGTTGTAACTGAACCTGGCGAGCTGCTATAACACGCATTCTAATATTCTCGGATTTTTCGCCAACAGATTTTGATGATAACTCTTTATACTTTACGGCAGGAACTTCAATATGAATATCAATTCTATCCAAAAGAGGACCAGAAATTTTTGCCATGTATCTTTGTATTTGTGGTGGAGCGCAGGTACATTCTTTATTCGGATCTGTATAAAAACCGCATGGACAGGGATTCATAGCAGCAGCTAACATAAAGTTGGCAGGAAATTCAAGTGATAATTTAGACCGGCTAACAGTTACTCGTGCATCTTCCAAAGGCTGTCTTAAAACTTCCAAAACATTTTTTTTAAATTCAGGCAGCTCATCCAAAAATAAAACTCCGTAATGTGCAAAAGAAACTTCACCGGGTTTTGGAAAAGATCCGCCGCCAACTAGCGCAGCATCACTTATTGTGTGGTGTGGACTGCGAAATGGCCGCTCAGTAATTATTGCTGTATGTTTTGGCAGGATGCCGGCAATCGAATGAATTTTTGTTGTCTCCAATGCTTCATCAAAAGTAAGTGGCGGCAGTATTGATGGTAATCTTTTTGCAAGCATTGTTTTACCGGAGCCCGGAGGTCCGATCATTAAAATGTTATGCGCACCTGCGGCAGCAACTTCTAAAGCACGTTTTACATTCTCCTGGCCTTTAACCTCCGAAAAATCATGCAAGTAAGAATTGATTGATGAAAACAAATCATCTTTATCTGTAACTGTTCTTTCAGGATTAGATTCTTCATTCAAAAATGCAATAACATCTGTTAAACTTTCAAATCCATAAACGTCAATTCCATCAACAATAGAAGCTTCATTTGCAGATTCTTTTGGCAGGATAATTCTCTTAATTCCTTTTTTCTTTGATTCGACTGCGATTGGAAGTGTTCCCTTGATATGCCGCAGTGTTCCATCTAAAGATAATTCACCAAGAAAAACTGAATCTGTTAAAAATTTGTTGGAGACTAATTCTTCTGCAGCAAGAATTCCAATTGCGATTGCAAGATCGAATGAGCTGCCTTCTTTTTTTATATCAGCAGGAGCAAGATTGATTGTAAATTTTTTAAGCGGGAATTTTATATCGGAATTTTTTATTGCTGCGATAACTCTTTCGCGGCTTTCACGAACCGCATTATCGGGTAAGCCGACAATTATAAAACCGGGAATTTGTTTTTCTACATGTGTTTCAACTTCAACTAAATAAGCATCAATTCCGTATGTTGCACTTGTAAGTGTTTTGGACAGCATAAAAATAATCCAGTTTGTTTTTGGATTTTAATTTGTAAAATGAGGTGAGCAAATTTCACCCCAAGTTTAAATCGTACCTAAGTATCAAAACTAAAATTTTATAACAGAACTCTTATTTATATTTTCTTAAAAAATCAATTCTATCCTGCAACTGAATAACAGGAACTAAAAGTTTATCTTTTCCATAAATAGCATCTGCTCTATTTGTAAATGCAAGTTCATAATCTTTACTCATAACAATAGCTTCTTCGGGACAAACCTCTTCACAAAATCCGCAGAAGATGCAGCGCAGCATATTTATTTCAAATCTTTCAGGATATCTTTCTTTTTCTTTTTCAGTTTCAGCAGCTTGAATTTCAATTGCAAGCGGGGGGCAAACACGTGAACATAAACCACATGCAACACATCGTTCATCACCATTTAACTCTTGAACAAGCACAGGTCTTCCACGATAAGACTGCGGCGGAATAAATTTTTCTTCCGGATATTCCATCGTAAACTTAGGCTTGAACATGGTCTTAAGCGTTAATGAAAGTCCTTTAGCTATTTCCGGAATGTAAGTTCTTTCACTAAAAGTTAAATCCTTAATTCTCTTCTTCGGTGGTATTTTATTATCAGACATCAAAACTCCTGTTAATATTTTCTTTCTTTACAGATCAACAATATTAAATTATAATTTAAAGATCATTATTAAAATTGCAACCCAAAGTATATTAAAAAGCGAAAGCGGAAACATTACTTTCCAGCCTAAACTCATTAACTGGTCATATCTAAATCTTGGAATACTCCATCGAACCCAGATGAAGAAAAATAGAAGTACACCAACTTTTACAAAAAATCCTGCAACCTGTAATGCAAGAACCAATCCTGATGACAATCCTAATTTTTCTATATATGGAATTTGCCATCCGCCTAAATATAGAGTTACGATTAAAGTACTTGCAATCAGCATGTTTGCATACTCAGCTAAAAAGAATGCTGCAAATTTCATACTGCTGTATTCCGTGTGATAGCCGCCGACAAGCTCCGGCTCTGCTTCAGGTAAATCAAACGGTAATCTGTTTGTTTCTGCAAAAGCGGAAACAAGAAAGGTAATAAATCCTATAGGTTGAACAAATGCATTCCACATCCAGCCTGATTGTGATTCCACAATAGCCATTGGTCTTAGTGATTCTGCCAAAAGGATTACACCGCCGATTGAAAATCCCATTGAGATTTCATAAGAAATCATTTGTGCAGATGAACGTACCCCACCAAGTAAAGAATACTTACTTCCTGATGACCATCCGGCAAAAGTAATTGCATAAACTCCAAGAGATGCTAAAGCTAAAACATAAAGTATTCCGATATTAACATCTGCAATAACCATTGGAATTTGATAACCAGCAATTGTAATTCCTGGTCCAATTGGAATTACAGCATAAGTAGTAAACGCAACAAACAGTGCCAAAATTGGTGCAAGTGTGTGGATTTTTTTATTTGCAACATCAGGAACAATATCTTCTTTAAATAAAAGTTTAAACACATCTGCAAACGATTGAAGAGCGCCTTTCCAGCCTACTCTGTTTGGTCCTAATCGGTTTTGCGCCCACGCACTTATTTTTCTTTCAAAGTAAACAAGATAGGCTGCAGTTAGCAGCATCATCACAAGTACAATTACAATTCTTATTAATAAAAAATTATAAAAGCTAAATATTGACCACAAAAAATTTAAGATTGCATCCATTAAAATATTATTCCTTATAACCTAAATTTTTACAGCAGATTTTGAATCTACTAATTTTAATTGCACACCAAGTTCGCCAAGTACATCATAGTCTAAACCTTTCAGTGCTTCAATAGAATTTGCCGCATCAAGAAAAACATCTTCCGCCATACCGTATTTTAATTTTTGTCCCATTGCGGAAGCTAATCCGGTTAAAATTTTCCAGCTTGATCTTGCATCGAAATGTTTACCTTGCGCCCAACGATCATACTTGGTTCCGAATTTATCTAAACGACTTAATGACATTCCTTCTAATGCGCGGTCAACATCCAGTGTTGCAACTGCAGGACGAATTCGCTGAACTCTTCCGGCAAAGTTTACAAATGTTCCATTTTTTTCGGCGTAAGTTGCTGCAGGAAAAACAATATCGGCAAGTGCAGATGTCTTGTTAAAATTAGTTGAATTGATAATTAATAAATCCAACTTTGATAAAAGATTTTCAAGTTCCGGATTATCATTTAAAATATCATCTTCTAAAATATAAAGCGCTTTTATTTTTCCTTCGCGGATTGCCTTAACAATTCCATTAAAATCTAAACCATTTTTAGATGGCGAAACACCTGCTAATTCAGCGCCTTTTGTATTTGGAGTTACGTCTTCATTTTTTAAAATATCATCTCCAAACGATGGATTGATGTGACGAACAAAATCCAAATTACCTGTTCCAATTACAGATTTAGCAAACTTAGCTGCAACAAAATTATCTTCAACAGTTGCATAAGCAGAGCCGAGTACCGCAACTTCATCCTTACCAAAAGATTTTAATCGTGATGCTGCTTTTGCGTAAGCTTCATCCCAGCCAACTTTTATTAATTTGCCTTCAACTCTAATGTGTGGTCCGTCAACTCTATCATTTGCATTTATAAATTTAAAAGTATTTAATCTTCCGTGATCGCACATCCAATAGCTGTTTACATCTTCATTGTGTTTGGGAACCAATCTTAGCACTTCATTATTTCTTACCCAAACTTCTATGTTGCATCCGCGCGCACAGCCGCTGCAAATTGTGTTTGTATGAGACATATCCCAAACACGTGCTTTAAATCTAAAATCTCGATTTGTAAGCGCTCCAACCGGACAAATATCTACAACGTTCATTGAGTATGGATTATCAAGCTGTTCGCCGGGATAAGTAGTAATTGTAACCCTATCGCCGCGTTTAACAAATGTTAGTTCCGGATCTTTTGCAATCTCATCACAAAAACGAATACAGCGTGAACAAGAAATGCAACGTTCACCATCAAACATTACATTAGGACCAAGCTCTACACGTTTATCTTTATGAACTTTTTCTTCAACAAATCTGCTTTCGCCTGTACTGTGTTGATATGCATAATCCTGTAATTTACATTCTCCTGCTTCATCACAAATCGGGCAATCAAGCGGATGATTGATCAGAAAAAATTCCATCACAGCATTGCGTGCAGAAATCGCTTTATCGGATTCTGTGTGAACTACCATTCCTTCGGCTGCAATTGTTGAACAAGCGATAACAAGCTTTGGCATTTTTTCAACTTCCACTAAACACATTCTGCAATTACCGGAAATTGATAATTTGGGATGCCAGCAAAAATTTGGGATTTCAATTCCATGTTCTTTTGCTGCTTCGATGATGGTTTGACCCTGATTGAATTCTAATTCTTTTCCATCAATATTAATTTTGGGCATAATCTACTCTAAAATTTTTAAGCTGCTTTATTAATTGAATTATCTTTTGAACAAATTATTATTCTGCTTAAAGTGTTTTCATCCAAAACTTCTTTCGAAAGCTTTAATAAATCTTCAGCAGTAACGGAATCTATTTTAACAAGCAAATCTTCAATCGGCAAAACACTTCCGTAATGTAAAATTGAATTTGCTAATCGTATCATTCTGTTTGTTGTATTTTCAAGGCTCATTAATGTGTTGCCTTTTATGTACTCTTTAACACGACTTAGTTCTTTTGGTTTTATTTCAGTGGCTCTAAGTTTGTTAAACTCACGCAAAACTATTTCATTAACTTTTTCAGATTGTTTTTCGTTTGTGGAATAATAAACTCCAAATGAAGAAACATCGAGATAAGAATTTAAAAAAGTATTTATCTGATAGGTCATTCCAAGTTTTTCTCTAACCGCTTGAAACAAACGCGATGAACTTCCTTCACCAAGCAAAGTAGATAGCACTTTTAATTTGTGCCTCTTGGAATTATTAAAACCATAAGTTGTTGTACCTATAATCGAATGAACTTGCTGAATTTCTTTTCCGATAACTACATCATCAATTCTTGGTTTAACAAAGTTTTTTCTTTTCTGATTTGAAGAACTTTTCTTTCCATCAAAATATTTTTCTGCAAGTTTAACTGCTTCATCATGTTCGATTGCACCGGAAACAGAAATTAAAAGATTATCTAAACGGTAATTTGCTTTGTGAAATTGATGTAAATTATTTGAATTATATGAAAGAACATTTTTTTCAGTTCCAATAATCGGATAGCTTAAACTATGTCCATTAAAAATGGATTCTTCAAACTTATCAAAAATTAATTCTTCGGGATTATCATCAATATCTTTTAACTCATCAATAACAACACCCGCTTCTTTTTTGATATGAGAATCCTTGAACAATGGATTTTGAATCATATCCGAAAGTACAACGAAAGTCTTTTTAAAATTTCCAGATAATCCTCTGCCGTAATAACAAGTTTGTTCTTTTGAAGTAAAAGCGTTTAGATAGCCGCCGTAAGATTCTATACCATCTGAAATTTGTTTTGCAGTGCGGGTTTTGGTTCCCTTAAAAAGCATGTGCTCGATGAAATGTGAAATTCCATTATTACGCAAATTTTCATCACGTGCACCAACGTTAAACCAAAATCCAAGTGAAAATGATTTTAAATAAGGAATGAATTCCGATACAATCTTTACACCGTTTGTAAGTGTCGTTACTTTACAATTATCCACAATTCCGTCTATTAATAATGAATTAAATGAGGTTCAAATATAGATAAAGTGGTTTAGTCAATCAAGAAAGGAAAAAGGAGAATTGTGAATTAGAAAAGTCATTTCGAACCCGACTTTAGTCGGTGAGAAATCTTTTATGAATTATTAAACAGATTTCTCACTTTGCCTGCCTGCCGGCAAAGGCAGGTTCAAAATGACTTGAGTAATGATTTAAATTAAGCTTCCACCAAATCAGCAAACTTTGCCTGATACTGAACAAAAAACTCGCCGATAGCTTTGTAAGCTTTTTCGAGAATTTGTTCGTTTGGCAGAAACACAACTCTAAAATGTTTTGTACCTGGTACTTGTCCAAATCCACTTCCGGGAACAACTACAACTCCGGTTTCTTTAATTAATTCACTAACAAAATGTGCATCAGGCTGTTTCATTTCTAATTTTGGATAAGCATAAAATGCACCTTCAGGTTTTACACAGGAAATTCCTGGTATTGCATTTAACATTTCTACTGTCAAATCTCGTCGCTTAGAAAGTTTTTTCATTCCTTCAACAAGATGATCTTGATTTCCTTCAAGGGATGGTTTAATTCCATATTGCTCGGGATGATTTGCGGATAATCTCGCGCGCAAAATTTTATTTATAGCTTCGATATAATCTGCAAGAAATTCCTTTTTTCCGCTAACGATTCCCCAACCTATCCTAAATCCTGGAACCATATAGTTCTTAGATAACCCGCCAAAAGTAATGCAAGAAACATCTTTATTTAATGATGCAATTGATATGTGTTTCTTACCATCAAATAAGAGCTTGTCATAAATTTCATCAGCAAAAATTACAAGATTATGCTCAAGTGCTAAATCAACTATTTGCTGTAAATTTTCTTTTGTGTAAAGTGAGCCGGTTGGATTGTTTGGATTGATAAGGATAATCCCTTTTGTCTTATCATTTATTTTTGATTTGATGTCTTCTATATCAGGCAGCCATCCGTTTTCTTCATCTAAGTAATAAGGGTTTTCCATCATCTGAAGTTTGCTTGAAATTGCGGTGTAAAGTGGATATCCCGGTGATGGTGTTAAAACATTCTCTCCATCATTTACTAAAGCAGTTAAACAAATTTCAATCGCTTCGCTTGCGCCTGTTGTTACAAAAATATCGTGAACATTTGTAATGCCTTTTCGTTCCGCCTCTGCTTCAATTGCTTTAACAGCCTCGCCAATACCTGATGACGGAGCATAACCGTTTAAGTTTTTTAACATTGCCTGATAAGTTGCATCAATAAGATGTTTTGGTGGCGCAAAATCATAAAGATTTGGATCACCTATATTTAGATACAACATTTCTTTTCCTGTTTTTGCAACCTTATTTGCAAGTACGACAATATCTCTAACTGCGTAAGTTATATTATTGGTTCTAACTGCTGGGATAATTTTTGAGTGCATAATTTTTTCTCCGATAATTCTTTTTATTTACTAATCAAACTTAAGAAAATTTTTTATGATTGAGTGCAGAATTTGGAATAGATTGATAAAAATCAGCAACAATTAATTATTTCTTTTTAAGAGTAGAAGCGTAAAATCATCATTATAAATATCTGAAGAACTGAAATTTTTTGTAGCAGATATTATTTCTTCGATCATTTTGGCAGGTTGTTGAGCACTGTTATTTTTAAATATTTCGATTAATCTATCTAAACCAAATTGGGTTTTATCTTTACTAAAAACTTCTATAACTCCGTCAGTGTATAAAAGTATCTGATCATTTTCATTCATTTCTATTTCAAACGATTTGAATTCAGCATCTTTTAAAAGATTTAATGCGGGACCTCCGCCTTCCATCAAATTTATTTTATTATCATCTAAAAGCAGTGCTGGATTATGACCACAATTACAATAAGTAAAAGTGTTAGCAGTGTGATTTAGTATTCCATAAAAAACCGAAATGAAATCCCGTTTACGCATAAATCCAGAAACCTGTTCATTCATTAATTTCATTATTTCATTTGGTTCGGAAAAAAGTTTTGAATTGTAGCGAAGTAACGCACGAAAAGCTGCCATAATCAACGCAGCCGAAACACCATCGCCGGACACATCTGCAATCACGAGTGCTAACCTGTTTTCATCCAAAGTTATATAATCAAAATAGTCTCCACCAATTTCGTAAGCAGGGATACACACACTTGCAAACTCATATCCTTTAATTTCGGGTGCAGAGTTAGGAAGCAAATTTAGTTGTACATCTTTTGCAAGTTGAAGCTGTTCCTCAATCTTTTTCTTATCAAGTATTTGATAGTGCAGTAAGGCTTTCTCAATTGAAATTACCGAAGCTTCTGCAAAGAAATTTAAAACTTCAATATCATTCGGTTCGAAAGCAGCAAGTTTATCACTTTCAACATTTAGTGCACCAATGGTCTTGCCATCACGCTGAATGGGAACACTTATTTCAGACTGCGTTTCTTTTCTGCCAGGAATGTAACGTGCATCTTTACTTACATCATTAAGAATTATACTTTTACCACTTTGTATAGTTTGTCCAACAATACCTTTTGCATCCATCAGCATTGCGTCGGCTTCTAAAGGTAAATTTCCAAAGCCGCGCTGTGCCATACTTGCAATTTTTTGTTTTGAGAAATGATAACCCGGATGATTAATATCTTCACTTAAGATAAAAATGCCGGCAGCATTATAATCAATCACGTCAGCCAATAAATCTAAAAGAAGATTTAAAATTTTATCTAGATCAAGTGTGCCTCTAATCTGATGGGAAATATCGCGTAGAAGCCGGTATTTAATTTCAAAAGTTAATTCAATTTTATTTTTCATTATATGCTGCCAAATAGAGGTATGCAAACTTATTACCTTTTCAATATACTATCAATTAAAATGAACAAGTAAAGCTCTATTAGAGTTAATACATTCTGAAGTACACAGTAATTTATTTTTTTAGAAAATCCCTTATCAATTCAAAAGCAGCTTCAGGTTCCTCTACCTGTGGATTGTGACCGCTTTTTTCAAACATAACATATTTTGCTTGCGGACAGTATTCTTTATACTTATCCATCATCCATGGAACTGCAACACGATCATATCTTCCACCGTAAATAAGGATTGGCATTTTTAATTCTTTTAATTCTTTTCTGAAATCGAAAGTGCCGATATCATTACCAACAATAAAGTCTCCATCTTTACCAACCATTTGATAATACAACTTGGTGTTCATAAAATTTGGATATGGTTTACTGCTGCCTCCTCTAAAGTTCTCTGGATTATAAGCATACAAAAACCCATACGGAACACGGCCATAGATATCTTGATGAATTTGATCGCTTGAAATTGCTCCTTGTTCACGGGCTTCCATCAAATCAGACCACACTTCCGGGTAATTAGTTTTTATTTCGCGATTTGAATTATCACAGTTTTCCTGCCACATCAAAAAACTATGAAATGAATTTGCAAGAATTAAATGCTGCAACATTTTGTGGATATTTTATTGCATAACCTTGAGCAACAACTCCGCCGTAAGAGTGCCCTAAAATACTAATTGATTTATAGCCCATTTCTTTTCGCAAAGCTTCAAGATCTTCAACATCTCTCGCTAAACTATAATCAGTAACATTTATTGCAGTATCAGATTTTCCTCTTCCAAAAGCATCATAGTAAACCAAAGTGTTGGTAGTAGAAAGTGAATCAAACTTTCTCAAATAGGAGTGTGCGTTTCCAGGTCCGCCAGCAATAAAGAAATATCGGCTCGCCTGTTCCAAAACTAACTGTCCAGAGCTTTGCACCGATTAACATCATAATATTTACCATCTATTTCGCTATCAGGAAAGTTTTGTGCGAAAAGAGAAAAGGTAAAAATTATTAATAGTAAAGATCTGAATAAGAATTTCATTAAACACCTAAATAATTTTGATAGCTAAATTTAGTAAAATGAATAATTAATCAAACACTAAACAAAAAACCCTCAACATTTTTGTGCTGAGGGTTAAATTAATTTAATTGAATGAAGCTAAATTTTATTTCATCAACATCATTTTTCTGACATTTGTGTATTGTGCAGTTTCAATTTTGTATAAATACATTCCACTTGGTAATGATGCTGCATCAAAACTAACATTAAATGTACCTGCACTCATATTTTCATTCTTAAGAACTTTTACTTCTTCACCCAATAAATTGTAGACAGCTAATTTAACAAATGATGGTTCAGCAATTGAAAAATTAATTGTTGTAGTTGGGTTGAATGGGTTTGGATAATTCTGATCTAAAGAAAATGCTAATGGAGCAGATACATCAACAAATATTTCATTGCTGTATTCAAATGATCCATCAAAATCAACTTGTTTTAGTCTATATGTATAAATACCAATTTGAGCATTAGCATCTGTAAATGAATATTCTTTTGTTTCAGTAGTAGTTCCGTTACCTTGAACGTGACCGATAGTTATGAATTGACCATCAGCAGTTTTCCTTTCAACTTCAAAAACCTGGTTGTTTATTTCTGTTGCGGTTATCCAATTTAGAACAACATTTCCATTACTAAATTTTGCTGTAAATGAGGTAAGCTCAACCGGAATAAAACCGCCATCACCAGTCCAGCTTGTTGCCTGATAATTCGTTGATACATTCCCTTCATTACCACCACCAAAAAATATATTACTTTCAGATGGAAGATAAAATGCAAGAGCTAATCCTCGTATTGCAGGCGTATCGCCATCATAAGCCCACATATTTGAAGATGGATCATAATAAAATACTTTTGGATTAGAAGGATATGTTGAGTAACCACCTCCGGAGCCAACAAGTACAACTTTACCTGCAGCCACAGTAGTGGTCCATTTAGAAAAATTGACGGCTTCCGGTAAAGAGGCAATTGCACTCCATGTATCAGTTGCTACTTCATATTTTGCACACAAAGTAGGATCGTCAGCTGCAAGAACCAATCCGCCAACCAAATAAAGAAATCCATTTTGATAGACTAATCCGGGATATCTTTTTATTATACTAACAGAGGTAGCTGGTGTCCATGTATTTCCGGAAATACTATATTTATATAAAAAAGATGCTGGAGCTGTAGTACTGTAATTAGAACTGTGAACATAAATGTAATCCCCACCATCCCAGGCGGCAGCATTTTGAGCATTCATAACATCTGTTGGTCCACTTGCCAATGTTGTCCAAATACCTGTACCTGTCCCGTTCGGTGAAAATTTTTCCATTATGGTAACTGCACCTGTTCCGGAAATCTTATAAAGTTCATCATTTGCAACAACAAAACCTGAGTTATATGCAGGTGAGTTTGGTGGAGTTGACGCACTCCATGTATTTGTAGAAATGTTATACGCGGCAGCCATGCTATTATTTGCTTGTCCGCAGAACACATAGGCATAATCACCAATTACTCCCCCAATAGATCTGCCAAAAGCTTCGGGTGCAGCAGTAATGCTTGTCCATCCCAAAGCGACTTGCAGTTCATCATAGCTGGAAATTATTGTTTTTCCGCCATCTCCGTTTTCTTCAATATACTGTTGAGAATATTCGCTTTGTGAGTATAAGAGTGCAGTTAATAAGAAACAAACAAAAATGGAAAGAAGAGTTTTGAACATAGAACCTCCTTAAAGATGTTAGAAATTAAGGTGAACTTGTAGAAAACTAATATTAATAGTTATGATAAACAACGATTCAAGTAAAAATTATCTTTAATGATCAAACCTCACCACCCTCCCTTGATGAGGTTGTGTGAAAATTTGTATTCGTCAGGCTGAGCGGGCCTGCCTGTCCGGTAGGCAGGTCGAATTCGTCGTAGCGGACTTCTTCCGAAGGAATGCCTTCGGAAGAAATGACTTAATCGAGTTCTGCAACAGACTCGGTAGGCAAGCTTCCCTCGATTTGATGTTTTTTAATATTTTAACACAGCCTCTTGATAAGAAAAGTTTATTAATTCTTATTTATTGTCTGGCTTTTGTCGCTATTTAATTAAGATCATCAATTTTGTTTCAAAAAATATTCAAACATTACGCCTGTAGAAAAAACACCACTGCTTAATTTTCTGCGTTAAAATTAATTGAGGTCATATAGCGTTCCGCTGTTATAAACACTGTCATAGTAATAAATTTTTGTTCCTTTAGAATTCTTGATCACATAAACGTAATAGTAATTTTCCCAGATTAACTCTTCAGCAATAGTTCCTAAATTGTCCAAAGAAGATTCAAGGTCCCTTTTACTATCAACTGAATAAGAGCAGTATTCTATTTCATCATGGTTTTCTAACTTTTCAAGAGTCTGAAGACAAAATTCTTTATCACTAACATCATCCTGCCCAATTGCAAGATCGAGAATTATTGCCGCCATATCTAATTGGATTTCAGCTAAATCTTCATCATCATTAAATTCTTTACTTGAACCGAGTGATGGTGCATTTTCATACTTGGTTAAATTGTAACCTCCTCCGCATCCAACAAACAAAATTGTAACAGAAAGAAGTACAAATAGAAATAATATTTTTTTCATGGTTTTCCTTTTAATTGTTTAATAGATTTTTTTATTTAATTAGTATCATTGATTTTGTTAAAAATTAACAGATTTATTTTACATCCTTCCCTGTTTTGTTTATATAAAAACTTTTACCCCCGATTTCAACATATGCACGTCATTCAGTAAAAGGTTCTGCATAACCATAATTTAAGGGAATAATTATTTTTCCTGATTTATTATTTAAACCATATTTCTCATCCAAGAAAACCCTTGCCAGTCTTTCACTAAACCTTCCAAACTAGCATTTTTCATGTGTTTCCATTTTACCTCCATTTGAACTAGTTAAAAGTAGAAAAGAAGCAATCAAAATATTAATTGCTTCTACAACGCATAGTTAGAATTTATTAATTTCCTGTTGAATGTTTAGAGACATTATTGAAATGTTTATACACGTCTACCTGATTCATTTCTCCATCTTCTTCAGATAGTTCATTCCAATTACCTGTTATTGCATCTACTATAATCCCCCCTGTGAACAAGTCCAACCAAAACCAACGCATTGCCATTTCTGGTTCGAGTTTGACTTGCGTTTCTCCCATGGTAGAACTTTTAAGAGTCAAATTGTATGTTTTAGTTGCATCTGGAAATGTATAACCATAAGCATAGTATGTTGTTCGTGTGCTATTCATTTCATCACCGTATGAATCACTAAAACTATAAAGTTCGTTAGCTTCTTGATAATCAAGAGCAAGTTGCTTGCCTGTTTCATCATAAACTTCAAGATCGTTTGGCCCATTCACAAAGAAGACGTCAGATTCCGATCCTTTCATAATTGTTGCACAACCGGTTGAAAAAACTGCATAGACAAGTAAACCTGCTGCAATGAACATTTTTAGTTTCATAGAACTACTCCATTTGTTTTTTGTGTATTGATAATTATGTTTTTTTTATTTTAAAAGAATCATTGATTTTGTTTCAGAAAATATTTCTGTTTCAAGTCTGTAGAAATAAACTCCACTGCTGATCCGTGATGCATCAAAGTTAACTGAATGTACTCCTGCTTGTTGTTCTTCATTAACAAGAGTTGCTACTATAT
This sequence comes from uncultured Ignavibacteriaceae bacterium, assembly GCA_963704275.1. Lineage (GTDB taxonomy): Bacteria > Bacteroidota > Ignavibacteria > Ignavibacteriales > Ignavibacteriaceae > IGN3. Next base: position 87,619 of record CAVPHP010000010.1, read on the forward strand.
TTCCCAATGCATCATAAACTTTTAAAGTAACGTGTTGTTGAGCAGGAAGGTTATAGCTGATTGTTGTTGATGGATTAAAAGGATTGGGATAGTTTTGTTCCAATTGAAAACTATTTATGTCAGTGCCCTCGTTTCCTATATCAGTAGTTCCTGTACTTTTAAAAACTCCGTCACCGGATGTTGCGTAGATTATTCCATTTGGTGCCTGGGCAAGATCAAATCCGTACAAACTCGTTAAACCATTGTTAAACAATTGCCAAGTGTTACCCATATCGGTTGAACCGTAAATTCCCGTATTCAAAACTCCAATCAGTAGTTTTCCGTCGGATGTTAAAATTCCATTTGAATAATACTCATAGCTGGTGGATGAGTTACTAAGTTTTTGCCATGTAGCACCGTCATCAACAGATTTATAAATACCATCAAGATATTCGCCGGTTCCTGCAAATATATTATTCGAAGCTACTGTAAGTGAGTAAACTCTATAGCTGGTTGGGAAGTTAGTGAGCGTCCATGTGGCACCATCATCAGTTGAGCGGTAAAGACCATTTGAACCTTTAACACCAAGCAGAAGAGTACCATTCTCAGTAATTGTAAATGCACCTACGTTACTTTCAGGAATAGAACCGCTCGTTAATACCCAGGTATCACCATTATCTGTAGATTTGGCTAAGCCGTTATCTTTTGTCGAAGCGAAGATAGTCCCGGATTTAATTTCAAGATCTCTTGCTTCAATTCCGGTAGTCATTGTAAGATGCTGCCACGTAGTACCCTCATTACTTGATCTGTAAACACCGTTTTGAGAAGTTGACAGAAACATATAACCGTTAGATCCAATTGCAATATCAGCAATGTTGAAAGCTGCACCGATGTTAGATGATGTCCAATTAGCTCCATTATCTATTGATTTATAAACATCACCAGTCGAAGATCCGGCATAGATGATCCCTGAATTAGAAACCGTAATTGCAGGACATATAGCTGAAAGTCCTGTTGGCTGCCAAACAATTTGTGCATTTGTTGTAACGAAAAAGAGCCAGAGAGAAAATAAGTAAACATACTTTTTCATTTTGTTACCTTTAATTAGTTAATAATGTTATAAATCTTTTGATGAATTCTAACTGAAGATTAGCAAGGTATCAATCGCATTTTAATGTGATTTTGTAGGGATGGATTGAATTTATTTAGTCTACTCGTATGTCATCATCCTGAATTTGCCGAACAATGACTTTCACACTTCAACTATGTGTTTGTGCAAAATTTAGGAGAATGAGAGTAGACGGCTGATATTATTTTTTATAATATTTTAAAACAGCATCTGTGCGTGATCTAACCTGTAACTTTTCATAAATATTTCGGATGTGAGTTCGGACTGTATCAATGCTGATAAATAATTTATCTGCAATTTCTTTATATCTGTATCCCTTAGAAAGATGAATAATAATTTCTTCTTCCCTGTCTGTTAACAACGGCAAATTATTATCTCCTTTAATTTTTGCCTGGAAAGATTCAACTACCATTCTTGCAATCTGGCTGGACATTGGCGAGCCGCCTTTATATACCTCTTCTATTGCTTCAAGCAGTTTTACAGGTGGTGTGCGCTTAAGTAAATAACCACTCGCCCCGGCTTTCAGTGATTCAAAAATCATGTCACTGTCTTCATAAACCGTCTGCATAATTATTTGAAGTTTCGGATTTTTTGCTTTCAGAATCCTTGTGCATTCTATTCCACTTTTACCGGGAAGATTAATGTCCATCAGGATAACATCAGCATCGAGAGTAGGTATTCGATCAATTGCTGATTCTGAGTTATTGAAAGCAGCAATACATTCGAATCCGGCTGAACCGGAAATTAGAATTGAGAGACTCTCTCTTATTCCATCGTTATCTTCAACTATAGCTACTTTGATTTCCATCATAACACATTTTTGTTGCTTAAAAATATTAGTATCTGAGTTTTCTGCCAATCGCATAAAGATGTTATTCCCAGAATCCGGGAGACAGAATTCAGGAGTCAGGATTTATGATTGCATTCGAGTAAGCATATCTCTTTAAAATAGATTCTTCGCCTCACTCCTAAATAAATATCTTCAAAAGTACTTCAGTTCCTTTACCAATCTCACTATTTAGTACAAACTCACCATCGATTAAACTAATTCTTTCTTTCATATTCTTAATTCCATTTCCTGTTGATAAAATAGATTCAGGACAGAATCCGTCCCCATCATCTTTAATTGTAAAAGTAAAAAAAGATGATTCAATAATTAATGAAATAGTAACTCTCCTAGCTAGAGAGTATTTAAGCACATTGTTTAAGGCTTCTTTAATGATAAGAAAAAGATGATGTCTTTTTTCTGAAGTCAAATTTATTTCATTAATTATATCAGGTAAGTTGAAACGGCATTGAATTTCTGATGCATCAAAAAAATTCTCGGCATACTCGCTTATGTAGGCAGTCAGGTTTTTTAAATTGTCATTCGACGGATTTACAGCCCAGACAATCTCATCAAGTTTTTCAATGGTTTCATTTACTGAATGAGCTATTTGATTTAAAGATGCATCGTTCTTTTCTTTATCCGACTGCGAATTAATGATTCCGCTGAGTATTGAAATGCGGGTAAGGTTTGCACCAATTTCGTCATGCATATCACGCGCTATTCTTGTCCGTTCTTTTTCAAGAGCCTGTTTCTCTTCCAGCTTTTTTATTTTTTGTTTAATTTTCTTTAATTCGAGATAACGGACAGAACTGCCAACAATGCCGATTAAACTCAAAATAATTATCACACGAAACCACCAGGTCATCCAAAACGGTGGTATAATTTCTATAACTATTGAAAACGGTTTTTCATTCCACACTTCATCACTATTAGTTGCCTTAATTAGAAGTGTGTACTTGCCTGGATCAAGATTGGTATAAATTGCTTCACGTCTTTTACCTGCTTCAATCCAGTGGTCATCGTATCCATCCAGCTTATATTGATATTGAGTTCTTAAAGGATCAGTAAAATCAAGCGAAGCATATCTTAACGAAAAGACTTTTTTTTCATACGGGATTTGGATTACTTTGGTAAATGAAATCTCGTTTTCGGTAGGAATAGAAACTCCATTAATTTTAAAATCTGTAATAACAATTGGAGAATTATTGGGATTATCCATAACTGAATCGGGGTGGAAATAGACAACCCCGTTTGGGGTTCCAAAATAAAATACACCTTTAGAGTCCGTTGCAACAACTGCCATATTGAATTCGTTTGAAGGAAGTCCATCATCAATAGTATAAGAACGAATTAAAATTTTTCCATCCGGCAATTCTTGCAGTCTTATTAATCCGCGGTTACTTGTAGCCCATATTCTCCCCTTTTTATCAACTGCAACACTCCAGATTTTTTCATTTGGCAAACCGTCTTTTATATGAAATCCTTTAATTGTTTTACTGCGAAGATCATACTTATACAAACCTGCTGTGGTGCCTATCCAAAGAATTTCTTCCTCTGAAAAAGCTAGTGACGTAACTGTTGGTTCGGGCAATATGATTGTATGTTTACTTGTGTCTGAAAATAACTGAAATGAATTTTGTAATTCGTTCCAGTATAGAAGACCGTGGCTTGTACCTATCCATAAATTTCCCTTTGCATCTTCAATAATATCATCTACAACTGCGATGGAAGGAATAAATAATTGTTCAGAAAAATTTATTAGTGTTTTTATAACACGCCAATGGATAGCATCAATTTCAAAAATACTTTCCTTTGTTACACATATTAGATTTCCAGTGCGGCTGCGGACAAATGCACGGTAAACATAATTAATTTCAAATCCATCTATTCTTAATTCTTTTGCTTCCGATGTGAATGTATTATATATGTATATTTTTTTATTGGCAAGAATGGCTAACAGATTATCTTTTAATGAATAGATTTGCCTGGTATCGTAAGCATACAAATTATTTGGTGATGATGAGGAATGGAATTCTGCTTTTTTATTGAATTGATCAATAAATGTAATTCCGTTACCTGCAATCCACAGATTGTTGTTTTTATCTATGGTTATATCCCTAACCATTGCATCTTCAAGTTGTTTTGGATATCCCGGATGGTTGGTAATCGTGGAAAATTTTTCTTTCTTTAAATCAATACGACATACGCCCCTATCCTGAATGCTTATCCAAAGATTTTCCGATCGATCTTCAAAAAACCCGCGAACTGTTCCTTGTAATATACTCGAAGCATCTGAAAGATTATTTTTATAGAGAACTGATTCTCTTTTCTCGTTATCAATTGCAATAACTTCATTCTCTGTACCTATCCACAACGTACCTTTAGAATCTTTATGGATTGCATGAACGGACTCACTCTCCTGCTTTAAATTTTTCATACCAGGTAAAACTAAAGGCGTAAGAATGTTGTTTTGAAATTCAAACACCCCATTCGTTGTACCAATCAATACTGAACCGGTTTCTTTATTAAACCAGACACAATTTGCCAATAGACTTCTTGGAAATTCGGTTAACGGCTCAATACTTTGAGTACCATGATTGTACAACAAAATCTGATTATATATTATGACGAAGGCAGTTGTTTTATCTTTAGGAATTATGCCGACAATATCAGGTGCCAGCCTTCCAATCATTGAATTAATATTGTAAATAATTGAAAATTTTTTGGAATTTATATCAAATTTAAATAACCCTTTTCCTGTAATTCCCAGAAGTAGTGTGTTATCATTTATTTTAGTCAATGGATGAATAGCTTTTGATCCCATACCTTGAGTTTGGGAAGTAGATGGAACAAACATTTCTGCTGAAACAGTGATTGGATCAAATAACATCAACCCAAGTTCAGTACTGATCCAAAAAGTAGAGTCCGAGTTTTCTACAACAGCGAAATAATAAACAGGCTGTTTATTTAATCCTTTAATATTGCGGTAAGTTTTAAATTCGATTCCATCAAAACGATCAAGACCACCTGCAGTGCCAAACCATAAAAAACCTTGATTATCCTGATGGATAAACGTCACCAAATTCTGTGAGAGTCCGTCATCAACATTTAATTTATAAAACTTACGAAACTGTTCCTGTGGAAGAAGAGGTGATATTGTCTGACCATAGCAAAATGAAACTGTGATAAGAACAGTAAAGAGAAGCGATTTCATTTTACATTATTCCTAAAGATCTTAAGTTCAGAATCATCATAAAGTCTAAGTCATTAGTTTTCCAACCCAAATAAATCAACTGGTTTATTGGAGGTTCAGAAATTTTTGAAATTCATTTCCTTAAAGATATGTTAATTATTTTTCATGATTAAGGAGCCTAAACCTTTAATTATTTGAGAAGCATCATTTTTTTAGTTTCAACGAATGTACCGGATATTAACTGATAGAAATAAAATCCACTTGATAATTGATTTGCATTAAACTCAACATCAAAACTTCCAGCATTTTGGTATTCATCAACCAATGTAGCAACTTCTCTTCCCAAAACATCATAAATCTTTAAAGTTACATTACCAGTTTTTGGTAATTGGTAACTAATAAGCGTGCTGGGGTTAAATGGGTTTGGATAGTTTTGTTCTAATTTATATTCTGTTGCAATTGGATTTTGTTCTTCTTCAACATCAACAACAAAGGTTGTATCTCCATACAAAACTCCGTTAATTACGCAACCTTTCAAAATGCTCTCACTTCCGCCAAACTCATTGAAATATGTTCTGGCTAAACCAAATCCTTTTATTAATGTGTGAAAACATCCACAAGGTAAATTTTCCCAATACATTCTCTCATTTGTATCAATTCCGAGAGAATGAACTTGTTGTTCATATTCCAAAATGTAAAATGGATTTTCCGGATAAGGTGGATAAAAAATTGTATCACCAACTTCGGCATTTAAGTTATGAAAGATATATTCTCCATTTAAATCTTCCCAGTAACGATAAATAAGTCCAGTTAAAGAGTCCACACGTAATAACATCTTCGGTGGAAATACTGCAAATGATATGTACTCATTCTCAACTATAAAATAATTTTTATTTTCGATCAATGTATCCTTTGTTACCTCCATATTCTTTGTCCCGGCAAAAGTAATAGTTTGTGGACCTCCGCCCCAGTATTCATACCAATATTGATTATAAACCCATATGTTTCCTACTGCAAGCGGGAACCACCCCAATTCTTCACTAGCAAATGGAAGAATCTTTAGAATTACTATGGAATCAGCAGTAACTTTAAATAGCTTGTTACTAGAGGCAGCATAAATAATTTCAGAGTTTGGTTTTTTGTATATCCCGACTAATTTACTTGGAAGTGCTTTATATTCCTCAAATGTATATCCATTGTTAACGGATTTATAAATCCTTCTGCCTTCAGCCAGGTAAACTACACCTGATTGTGTTGAATCAATTGCGATATAGATTTTGTTTTGACTGTAAAATGTTTTTGTCCAAGTAAAAAAATTACCTTTGTTGTTGGAAACATTAAAGGAATAGCCGCCATAAGTTTTGTTAACTCTAAAAACATGGAACTGATTAACATCGTATAATAACTTTGAATATTGATCAAAGATAACAAGTGCTGTATCTGATAATTCTCCATTCCTACAAAAATTATTATTTTCATCAAATCCAAACATTACTTCATCATCAAAATCTGCTAATGCAATTGGAATGAAATTTGTGACAGCAGGAATTGAATCTAAAGGAAAAGTGTATCCTCCATCCCAGCTTCTAACCGGACCACCGCCGCCAAATACAAAAACTTTCAGCGGATTTTGTTTTGAAATATCAACTCCTGTAAATCCATTAAAGCCACCAAAAACAATCGTATCATTTCTTGCAATGTATGAATGATTATCAGGATTTATTTCATATCCGACATTCATAAAATTGTTTTCATCATTTGGAAAAAATTCAAAATCCAAAACGGCTTTAGCTAAATCACCGCCGGGAAAATTATAATAGAAAGCTTGTATCAATAATGATTCTTGAAGTGTGTTTGTGTTAAATTTATAAACAGGATTGTAGATATAGAATTGTTCGCCTAAACGATAAAGCAATTGGGTGTTGCCTTGCTCATCTTCAATTCCATCTAAGGAATGAAATTTTTGAGGATATGCTGAGATTGCTAAAAAAACAATTAACAGAAAAACTATCAAAGATTTCATAACACCTCCCGTAATGTATATTCAAACGTATGAAATAAACATTTGAAAGTAAAGACAGGTTAAATATTTCTTTGTCTTAAAATCTCAAAAAGTAAAACACCTGTTGCAACAGAAACATTTAACGATTGAATTTTTCCTTTCATAGGTATGCGAACAAGGTGATCACATTTATCTGCGGTAAGTTTTCTTATTCCTTTTTCTTCATTACCCACAATTACTGCAATCGGTATTTTGTAATCAACTTTTGTGTAGTCTTTTGCACCCTCTAAATAAGAGCCAACAATCCAGAAACCATTTTGTTTTAGTTCATCAATTGTTTGTGAAAGATTGTTTATCTGTGCAATCTTTACATGCTCGCTTGCGCCCGCTGATGTTTTTACTACTGTTTCGTTTATTGGTGCAGAATTATGTTTTGTAACTATAATTCCATCAACGCCGCTGCAGTCTGCACTTCGCAAAATTGCGCCAACATTGTGTGTATCCTGTATTGAATCTAAAATCAATAGAAGTGGATAAGTAGATTTTTTTGATTCATTAATAATTTCGTAAAGATCATAATATTTTTGTTCAGACTTTGAGGCGGCAACACCTTGGGCAATTTTACTTTGCGTGATTTGTCTAAATTTTTCAAACGGAACTTGATTTACTTTTACACCCTTCTTCTTTGCAGCTACTCGAATCGCGTCAATTATTCCGCCCTCTTGCCCAAATAAAATAAAAACCTGAGAAACCTCTTCTTCAGAATTAAGTGCTTCTAAAACTGGTTTTCTTCCAATGATTAAACTCATTTACTATATTCCTTTGAGTAAGTAAATTTTTCTTTTACAATTTCGAAAGTGCAGAACTTACTGTTATTTTTTTTCTCTGGAAGAAATTCTTTTACAATTAAAATTTCTTTTTTGTAAATGTTAAATTTTACTAGAGCGCTATTAATTGTTCCATCTTGTTTTATCACATTTAGAGTGTATTCACCAAACAATTCTTCAAAATCAATTTCAATATTTGCGGATTGCACTCTAGCCATATAATCATTTAAAGCAGTTAAGCCAAGTAAACTAATATCTATAACTTTTTTTTCTTTACGGGCTTGCGCGGTAATTTTATAATTTAAGAATGAAAATATTTTTAACGTTTCAACTTCAAATCTATATTTTTGTTTACCATTAGTTCCATCAACATGAAAATAAATTTTACAATTAAATTCAACTTCGGTTTTCTTTTTTGCAGGTGTAGATTTTTTAAGTTTATCTATCGATTTTTCACGTGCTTTAGGAAGTTTTGGAACGTCTTTTGGTTTTTTTAATGCCATTAACTTTTTAATAACAATTTAAGTTTTTCAAAGTCGTTAATTTTTATTAGCTGCTGTTCTCCGTTTGAAAGATTTTTAACATTCAATTCGCCTCGTTTGTATTCATCGCCGCCAACAAATACAACAAACTTTGCGTTAAGTTTATTTGCTTCGCGCATCTGCGCTTTTATACTTCTGTTTAAATAATCGTAATCGCAGCTAAAATTTTCTCTTCTTAGGTTTGAGGCAATGTTTGCAATCTCTAAGTTCAAGATCAGAATCAATTCTTAATTAAATAAACATCAATAGAATCATCTTCTAAGATTTAATGATTTTTCATTTTCACATGCTAAAAGAATTCTTTCCATTCCCGCTGCAAATCCAACACCTGGTGTAGCTTTTCCGCCAAGTTCTTCAACTAGTAAATCATATCTTCCGCCGCCGCATAAAGCACTTTGCGAACCAACACTTCCGCTTACAATTTCAAAAGTGGTTTTTGTGTAATAGTCTAATCCGCGCACAAGTGCAGAATCAACTTCAAATGGAATTTCAACTTTTGTTAAATAATTTTTTACAATTTCAAAATCATTTTTACTTTGTTCATCTAAATGATCCATCAACATCGGAGCATCTTTCATGATCTGTTGATCGACTTCAATTTTGCTGTCAAATATTCTTAAAATATTTGTATCAAATCTTTTTCTGCTCTCTTCAGACAGTTTATCTTTTTTATCTTTTAGATAATCACGCAAAACATTTTTATAATTTTCTCTTACTTCCGGAATTCCAAGCGAATTTATCTTAACAACTAAATTTTTTAATCTAAGATTTTTTAGGATATAATACGCAACCTGAATCATCTCAGCATCAAGTAAAGGTGAAGTGCTTCCTAAAGCTTCCGCGCCAAACTGATGAAACTGTCTAAGTCTGCCGGCTTGAGGTCTTTCCTGCCTAAACATCGCACCGATATAATAAAGTTTGTTTAAAGATTGCTGTGCACCAAGTGATTGTTCAATAAATGATCGAACAACACCAGCAGTATTTTCAGGACGTAATGTTATGCTTGTTTCGCTTCTATCTTTAAAAGTGTACATTTCTTTACTAACGATATCAGTTTCTTCTCCAATTCCGCGAGCAAACAATGCTGTCTCCTCAAATATTGGTGTGCGAATTTCTTTGTAGTTAAATAATTGGAATGTATCCCTAAGAAGTTTTTCAAGATATTGCCATTTAGAAATATCTACAGGTAAAATATCTTTTGTTCCGGTTATTGCTTTGATCATAAAAAGAAATATTTATAAGGGGGTATTTATTTATTAATTTAAATCTTGATTCAGTAATTTCGACCAAAGGGAGAAATCTTTTACGCTGTTTCATACAGATTTCTCTCCCAATTAAAATTGGGATCGAAATGACATTAGGACTATAACTCTAAAAAGTGTTCTTCTTCATCACTAAATAGTTTAACTATTTCATCAGCATTATTAGCTTCCATAAGACGATGTCTAAAATCATCTTTGTTCATCAATCGCGAAATTCTGCTCAATAATTTTATATGAGTGCTTATCAAATTATCTTTACCAACAAGCAGAAACACAAGCTGAACTGGATTACCATCAAGTGCATCATAATCAATTCCATCTTTTATTTTACCAAATGCACCGATTATTTCTTTAACAGCATTCGTTTTGCCGTGTGGAATCGCAAAACCTTTTCCAACTCCAGTTGACATAACTTTTTCACGATCAAGAACGGCTGATCTAACTTTTTCGATATCTTCTACACGGCTATCATTTTTAAAAAGATCTATCAGTTCATTAATAATTTCTTCTTTTGATTCGCCCTTCAAGTCAGACAGAATAAATTCTGGTTTTAATAGTTCGCTTACTTTCATTTATACTCGGATTGAATTAATAAGACTATGAAATAATACTTTTTATCTAAAAGGTAATTTAACAATGGAATGATAGTTTTACAATGAGAAGTGTAAATGAAGTATAAAATAATTAGTTCATCATTGCAGTTAATCGGATGAAAGCATTTTTTGCTAATTCATAGTTTGGATTTTGTTTGAGCGCTTCTCCATAGCTATTAAGTGCAGAAAACCAATCGCCTCGCTTTTCATAAACTTTTCCAAGATTATAATACGGAAAATGGCGCGGTTCATAATCAGGTGCTTCAATCGCTTTTTCTAACCAATAAATTGCTTCATCATATTGTTCAAGATTTATTAAATATGAACCAATATCGTTATATGGATTTCCAAAATTTGGATCAAGATCAATTGCAATTTTACATTCATCAATTGCTTCTTGAAATTTACCGTTAAGACTAAAAGCCCAGCCTAAAAAAGTGTGCGCTTTAGGTGTTGGATAAAAATCAATTGACTTTTTATATGCATCAATTGCATCCTTAATATTGCCGCTCATGTGAAGTTGATAAGCTTTATTAAAATAATCTATTGCTAATTCTATTTTATCTTTATCTATCATTTTTTATCATAATTAAATTTGATTCTGTGCATAGATAAGCAATTCACTGCAAAATTTCAATTTTGAAAATCGTATCGTGATTCCAATCAAAAATCTCTTTTCTTATTATCGATTATTTTCTCAATAATTTTACCCTAAAATTTCCTCAAATGGAACGATATAAAATTTATTTTGGTTATCAATCATGAAAATAAACAAAAGGATAAACTATGAAAGAAGGTCCGGTTAGATTAGCTGAATTTGAAAATGAAGATTCTAATCATTTTTTAAGTTCGATTGAAACTCCAATTCGTACTGATGCTTTTGAAATTGATGATGAATTAAAAATAGAGTTAATTGAGAAAAAGTTTAAAGAAATTATGGAAGTACTTGGACTTGACTTAACAGACGACAGTTTGAAAGACACTCCAAAACGTGTTGCTAAAATGTATGTGAAGGAAACTTTCAGCGGATTAAATCCAAAAAATAAACCAAATGTTACTCTATTTGATAACAAATATAAATTCAACGAAATGCTTGTTGAAAAAAATATTTCTGTTTACTCATACTGTGAACACCATTTTGTTCCAATAATTGGGAAGGCGCACGTCGCCTATTTTGCCAGCGATAAAGTTGTTGGGCTTTCTAAAATAAACCGTACAGTTCAATATTTTGCTAAACGTCCGCAAGTGCAGGAAAGATTGACAGTTCAAATAGCAAATGAATTAAAAGATATGCTTAAGACCGAAGATGTTGCAGTAATAATTGAAGCCGATCATTTATGCGTTGCTTCACGTGGTGTACAGGATGTTAACAGTTCAACAATTTCTTCGAGCTATCATGGAAAATTTTTAAATAGTAATGTTAGAAACGAATTCCTACGCTATGTTTACGATGGTAAACGATAAAATAAATTGAAGCGTCATTTCTGCGAGAGAAGCGAGGAGAAATCTTTCAATCGCTGTTTAGATTTCTCG